>NZ_JACWIJ010000002.1:0-1200000 GCF_017811175.1 Melaminivora jejuensis | reverse complement strand
GGTGCTGATCGACGAATACGACAAGCCCATCCTCGATCGCATCGAAGACCAGGACGTGGCGCTGCAGCTGCGCGAGGTGCTCAAGGACTTTTATTGCGTCATCAAGGACAGCGACGCGCACATCCGCTTTGCCTTGCTGACCGGTGTATCCAAGTTCAGCAAGGTGAGCATCTTTTCCGGCCTGAACAACCTCAACGACATCACGCTGGATGCGCCGTATTCAGCCATTTGCGGCTACACCGAGCACGACATCGACACCGTGTTCGCGCCCGAGCTGCCCGGGCTGGATCGCGATGAGATCCGCCGCTGGTACAACGGCTACAACTGGCGCGGCGAGTCGGTCTACAACCCCTTCGACGTGCTGCTGCTGTTCCAAAAGCGCCAGTTCCAGCCTTACTGGTTCGAGACCGGCACGCCCACCTTTTTGGTCAAGCTGCTCACGCGGCGGCGCCAGTTCACGCCGGCGCTGGAAAACGTCTTTGAATCGGCCACGCTGCTGTCGTCGTTCGAGGTGGACAACATCGCCACCGAAGCGCTGCTGTTCCAGGCCGGCTACCTCACCATCACCGGCGAGCGCTACCGCCCCGGGCGGCTGGCGCTGCAGCTGTCCTATCCCAACCTGGAAGTCAAGACCAGCCTGAACAACAGCCTGCTGGGCGCACTGTGCGGCGCCACCGAAGTGCCCGAGCGCTACATCAACCCGGTCTATGACCTGCTCGAAGCGGGCGACCTCGCGGGGCTGCAGCAACTGCTGCACAGCTTCTTTGCCAGCATCCCGCACGACTGGTACCGGGGCAACCCCATTGCCCAATACGAAGGCTACTGGGCCAGCGTCTTCTACAGCTACTTTGCTGCGCTGGGGCTGGACATGGTGCTGGAGGACGCCACCAACCAAGGCCGCATCGACATGGCGCTGCGCTGGCTGGGGCAGACCTGGCTGTTCGAGTTCAAGGTCGTGGAGCTGGTGCCTGAAGGGCGGGCCATCGAGCAGCTGCAGCAGAAAAACTATGCCGACAAATACCGCGCCGGCGGGCCGGTGCACCTGGTGGGCGTGGAGTTCAGCCGCGAGAGCCGCAACATCGTGGCATTCGATACGCTGACCGTGGGTAGCTGAGGCGCTTGCTTCCTCTGCCTCTTGAGGGTGCGTCTTCACCCCCTCATCCTTTGAGGAGCACCTCTTCCCCCCTCCCCCCTGGGGGAGGGCTGGGGTGGGGGCCAGCGACGCTGGCCGCACGGCATGGCGCGCCAGAACCAGCCGGCCCCCATCCCGGCCTTCCCCAGCGGGGGAAGGAGCCAGGACAGCGCACGCCTGCATCGGGCGCAGCGCATGGCAGCACACCGCCTGCATCAGCCCCGCAGAACTCCTGTTTTGATAGCTGTCAGTGCTTGCCCGGCAAGGGTTTGCAGCCGATTTGACCAAAAATCTAGGCTATGAATCCCTCAATCAACCCTGCCACGACCTGCGGCTGGTCGTGGTGCAGCATGTGGCCGGCGTCCTCGACCCGGGCGGTGCGTACGTCGCGCACGTGCTGCAGGCGCTGGTGGTATTCGGCCAAGGTGTATCTGTCCTTCCACCATTGGGAGAGGCTGTCGCTGCTGGCCTCCACCGACAGCACCGGCGCCTCGATGGCCGCGTACAGCGCATTGGCCTCGTCCACCCGGTACAGCTGCGGATTGACCACCTTGTGCGCGGCGTCGCCCAGGATGGCCCAGCGGCCATCGCTGCCAGCCTCGGCCCACTGGTGCGCCAGCCAGGCGGCCTTGTCGGCGCTGATGCGCGGGTTGGTCTTCATCAGGCGCTGGGCCACGCCCTCGGCGTCGGCGTAGGTCTTCAGATCCAGCTCGCCGCGCTGGTGCTGGCGCAGCTCGTCCATCCACTGCACGTAGCGCTTGCCGGCCTGCTCGGGCCGGGTGGCCGGCAGGCCAAAGCCCTCCAGATTGACCAGCCGGCGGATGCGCGCAGGCCGGATGCCGGCGTAGAGCATGGCGATGTTGCCGCCCATGCTGTGCCCGATCAGGTCGATGGGCTGGCTGCCGGCGTAGTGATCCAGCAGCTGATCGAGGTCGGCAAAGTAGTCGGCAAAGACATAGTGATCGACCGGCGCCGGCGCGCGCGTGTGGCCAAAGCCGCGCCAGTCGGGCGCGATGATGCGCCGGCCCTGCGCGAACGCGGCGCCGAAGGCATCGACCACGAACTGCCAGGACGCGCCGACGTCCATCCAGCCATGCAGCAGCACCAGCGGCGGCAACCCGCTGGCGGCCTCGCCCCACAGGCGGACGTGGTAGTCGAGTGTTCGGATGCGCACGCTTTCGGTGCGCGCGGTGCGCAGGGGCCGGTACATGGAGGTGGAAGAGGACATGAACCGATTATTGGTCTGCCCCCGTCTTGCCTTCAGTCAAGCGCGGGACAAAACGGCGCCAGCCGCGCCGTACCGCGCGACGCCTCGGCCAGCCCCTACACTTGCCCGCCATGAGCAAAAGCACCGCCCCGTTCCCCCTCGTCCCGCTTGGCCGCAGCGAGCTGCGCGTCACCCCCATCTGCCTGGGCACCATGACTTTTGGCGAGCAGGTCGGCGAGGCCGACGCCCACGCCATCCTCGATCGCGCCGTCGAGCGCGGCGTCAACTTTCTTGACACGGCAGAGATGTACGCCGTGCCGGCGCGGCGCGAGACCTGCGGCGCCACCGAGACCATCATCGGCCGCTGGCTGGCCGCACGCCCCGGCCTGCGCGAGCGGCTGGTCATCGCCACCAAGGTGGCCGGCCCCTCGCGCGGGATGCCGTGGATACGCGATGGCCTGGGCCTGACGCCGGCGGACATCGCGGCTTCCTGCGAAGGCAGCCTGCGCCGGCTGCAGACCGACGTCATCGACCTCTACCAGATCCACTGGCCTGAGCGCCACGTGCCGGCCTTCGGCCAGCTCTACTACGAGCCGGCCCAGGAGACCAGCCAGACCTCCATCCATGAGCAGCTCGACGCGCTGGCGCAGCTGGTGCGCGCCGGCAAGGTGCGCCACATCGGCCTGTCCAACGAGACGCCCTGGGGCGTGCACGAGTTCGTGCGCCTGGCCGAGGCGCATGGCCTGCCGCGCGTGCTGTCGGTGCAAAACCCGTATTGCCTGCTCAACCGCAGCTGGGACAACGCCATGGACGAGAGCTGCCACCGCCTGGGCGTGTCGCTGCTGGCCTACTCGCCCCTGGGCTTTGGCCTGCTCACGGGCAAGTACGACCAGCACGCGCCCGCCGACCCGCAGGCGCCGCAGGATGCGCGCATCGCCCGCTACGAGTCGGTGCGCAAGCAGCGCTGGGGCCGGCCCGAGGCGCTGGCCGGCGCGCGCCGCTACAACCAGCTGGCGCGCGAGCATGGCCTGACGCCGGTGCAATTGGCGCTGGCGTTTTGCTACCGCAGTTGGCGCGTGGCCAGCACCATCATCGGCGTGACCACGCTGGCCCAGCTCGATGAGAACCTGGACGCCTGGAGCGTGCCGCTGGCACCCGAGCTGCTGCGCGAACTCGACGCCATCCGCTGGCAGCTGCGCGATCCGGCGCAGTGAGTGAAGTGGCCTTGATACCACCTGAAAATTCAGTCAAATCGACCGCAAACCCTTGCCAGACAAGCGCTAACAGCTATCATTTTTACCAATCCATCCCATCATGGCCAAAAAGGACAAGGCGGCACACGTCAGCGAAACCCCGGCAACGCAGTTGCTGCGCGCCCATGGCGTGCCCTTTACCGAGCATCCGTATGACTATGTGGAGCACGGCGGCTCGGCGGAGTCGGCGCGCCAGCTCGGCCTCGATGAGCACATGGTGGTCAAGACCCTGGTCATGCAGGATCAGGACGCGCGCCCGCTGATCGTGCTGATGCACGGCGACTGCACGGTCTCCACCAAGAACCTAGCACGCCAGATCGGCGCCAAGAGTGTGCAGCCGTGTAGCCCGGAGGTGGCGCAGCGCCACAGCGGCTACCTGGTCGGCGGCACCTCGCCCTTCGGCACGCGCCGCGCCATGCCGGTGTTCATCGAAGGCAGCATCCTGGCGCTGCCGCGCATCGCCATCAACGGCGGGCGGCGTGGCTACCTGGTGCAGCTGGCCCCGCAGGTCTGCGTGCAGTTGCTGGCCGCCCGGCCCGTGCAGTGCGCGCTGGGCGACGAGGGCGCCGCCCGCGCATAGCGCACGGGCGCACAGGCGTTCGGACACACAGGCAACAGGGCCAGCACCGTGGCAAGCCTCCTCGTCGCCATGTTGTGCGTACACCTGCTGTGCTTTGGCGCCATGTTCTGGCTCATCAGCACGCGGCTGCAAGAGAGCCGGCTGGGCATGGACGTGTTCGCCCTGGGCAATGCCATGCTGGGCCTGGCCTATGTGCTGCAGCTCTCGGGCGGGCCGCCGGGCTGGAATGCTGCGAGCGTGCTCAACCACACCCTGACACTGTGTACGCCCGTCGTCTATTGGATCGGCGGGCTGCGCTTCTTCGGGCGGCCCGCGCGCCTGCTCGGGCCGCTGCTCATGCTGGCGCTGGCCTATGCGCTGGCGCAGGCGCTGGTGCAGTGGCTGCTGGGGTCTGCGGCGCGCTACGCCATGCTGGCGCTGGCCTCGGCGCTGATCTTTGCCGCCATGGTCGTGGCGCTGCTGCACGCCGCGCGCACCAGTGCGCGTGACCTGCGCGTGGAGATGCTGTTCTTCGCCGTGCTCCTCGCCGGGCTGGGGGCCTTGAATGCTGCCAAGTTCGTGCGCCTGCTGCAGGGCGGCCTGGCGGTGCTGGACATGGGGCAGCCTTTCCAGAGGGTGTTCTATGCCTACATGACTTTTCTGACGGCAGTGCTGGCGCCGGCCATGATCTGGCTGGTGCTGCGCCGCCTGACCGATGCACTGCGCGCCACGGCGGCGCACGACCCGCTGACGCAGCTGCTCAACCGGCGTGGCCTGCTGGCGGCGCTGGAGGGCCACTTCGGCGCCCGCAGCGCCGGGCCGGCACACCTGCTGCTGCTCGACATCGACCACTTCAAGCACATCAACGACACCCACGGCCACCAGGTGGGCGATCTGGTGCTGTGCCAGGTGGCGCAGGTGCTGCGCGAGGCCGTGCGCCACGGCGACCTGGTGGCCCGCATGGGGGGCGAGGAATTCGTCGTCATCAGCCTGGACACCGACGAGGCGGGGGCGCTGCAGTTGGCCGAGCGCCTGCGCGCTGCCATCGAAAGCCAGGCGCTGCAGCCCGCAGGCGCCCAGGAGCTGCTGCACTGCAGCGTGACCATCGGGGTTGCGCGCCCCTTTCATGAGCCGCGCGGCCTGGGCAGCGCCATGCAGGAGGCCGACGCTGCCCTCTACCGGGGCAAGGCTGGCGGGCGCAACCGGGTCGAGCCGGCCTGTCCCGGCGGGGCCGAGGCCACCGCGCTGCACCCGGCCTGAATGCCGGACGCGCTGCCGGACAGGCGCAGGGCGGATGGCAAAATGCCCCGCCGCGCCATCAGCCGCCCATCTTCTGTCCCCCTTGGCGCCTCCCTGCCGCCCATTTCGTCCGCTTTCGAGAAAGCCCGCTCGTGACCCTTGCCTCCGTCTATCCCATCCTGGCGACCATCGCCGCCTATCTGCTGGGTTCGCTGTCCTTTGCCGTCATCGTCAGCCGCCTGATGGGCCTGTCCGACCCGCGCACCTACGGCAGCAAGAACCCGGGGGCGACCAATGTGCTGCGCTCGGGCTCCAAGGCCGCCGCCGTCGTCACCCTGGCGCTGGATGCGGCCAAGGGCTGGCTGCCGGTGGTGCTGGTGCGCTGGTTCGGCGCGCCTCATGGGCTGGAGGAGGGCACGCAGGCCGCCGTCGGCCTGGCGGCCTTTGTCGGGCACCTGTGGCCGGTGTTCTTTCGCTTCGAGGGCGGCAAGGGCGTGGCCACCGCCGCCGGCGTGCTGCTGGGCGTGAGCGGCTGGCTGGGCCTGGCCACGCTGGCCACCTGGGTCATCATCGCGGCGTTCTTTCGCTACTCGTCGCTGGCCTCGCTGGTGGCGGCGGTGTTTGCGCCGTTTTTCTACATCCTGGGCGCCGGCATGGCCTGGTACTCGGACGCGCGCATCGGGCTGGCGATCGCCGTCATGGCGGGCCTGCTGGCCTGGCGGCACAAGGACAACATCCGCCGCCTGCTGGCCGGCACCGAGTCGCGCCTGGGGGCGAAGAAGAAGGCCTGAGAGCGTGCTTACGATCCCCGCGCGGGTGCGCGAGCGTGGCCTCGGGCGGTCTGCGGCGTTGCAAATCCTCGCGATAGCACGGGCTATCGCTGCGGTTTGCGCCTGGCAACCCATCCCGATCCGCACCCGCGCCCCTGCGCGCGGAGATCGTAAACACGCTCTGAGGGCCGTCCCTTCCAGGGCGTTGGGGCGAGTCAGCCCTTCTCTCGCCTTCAGCCTTTCAGCGAGGTGCTGCGCTGCGCGGCAAACAGGCCCAGGCGCACCATGACGCGGTGGTTCAGCTCCAGGCTGACGGCCGAGCGCGCCAGCGCCGATTGGATGCGCGGTGCGCCGCGCCCGGCGTGGTACAGGCGCGGCGCGGCCAGGGCGCTGCCGCGCGCGTCGATGACGCTGGCCACCAGGGGCGACTGCGCCTGCAGGCCACGGCGCAGCACGGCGCCGATCTCGCCGTTTTCCAGCCGCACGAAGGTGCCCGGCGGGCACAGGCCCACGGCGCGCGTCAGCGTCAGGCCGACCTCGTCCTGGGCCGATGCCGGCGCGCCGAGGATGGCGCGTGCCGAATCGGTGATGCTGCGCCCGGTGCGCGACTTGCGCGGGCTGATCATGGCGGCGTAGCGATCCACCGTGGCCAGGATGCGCGCCAGCCGCCCGGACGGACTCATGCTGGCCAGCGGCGGCGGCTGGCCCACTGGCACATGGTGCGCGGCCACGGCATCCAGCCACAGCGCATCGTCCACGCCCAGGTGCTGCAGCATGGCCCGGCTGACCTGCGGGTGTTCGTTCACGGCCTGCTGCTGCATGGCGCTCAGCGGCTCGTGCTGCAGGGCCAGTTCATCCTGCAACTGGGTCATGCCGATGTTCATGGTGAAGGCCGCGCACACCAGGCTGATGCGCTCGGCCTCGGGCAGCAGCAGCTCGTGCGCCAGCACATGGCACAGCGCGGCACAGACCAGGGCGTGCGCGGCGCTGTAGCCCGCCGTGGAGGTCGCGGCCAACTGGAACATCAGGTACAGCGCTGCGTCGCTGTCGTGTGCCACCAGGTCATCGAGCCAGTATTCGCACTGGTACACCTTGGGCACGAAGCCCTGCACGTGCGCCGGGCGGCCCATCAAGGTGGCGGCAAAGGCCTCCAGGTCAGCCCACTGGCCCAGCAGGTCTTCGTACTCGCTGTCGGGCAGCTCGGCGGCGGCGCGCGGGGCGCTGGAGCGGGCAGGGCGGTCATGGTGGCGGGCAGGCAGCACGGTCGGGCCGCGCTGCGTGTTCAGTCGCGGAAGTTGTCGAACGTCAGCGGCAGGTCGGCCACTTCCTTGCGGATCAGCGCCATGGCGGCCTGCAGATCGTCGCGCTTGGCCCCGGTGACGCGCACCTTGTCCTCCTGGATGGCGGCCTGCAGCTTCATCTTGCTGTCCTTGATGAGCTTCTGGATCTTCTTGGCCTGCTCGCTGTCGATGCCGTTCCTCACTTTGATGACCTGCTTGAGCTTGTCGCCGCCGATCTTCTGCGGCTTTTGCACGTCCAGGAAGCGCACATCGACATTGCGCCGGGTCAGCTTGCCGCGCAGCAGATCCTCGACCTGCTGGAGCTGGAATTCGGCATCGCCGAACAGGGTGATTTCCTTGTCCTTGAGCTCCACGGCAGCGGACGTGCCCTTGAAATCGAAGCGCGTGGCGATTTCCTTGGCGGCGTTGTCCACGGCGTTCTTCACTTCAACAAAATTGGCTTCACAGACGGTATCGAAAGAGGGCATGGCTACACCTTGGATGAACGGGTCGGACGCCCGCCGGGCAGAGGCTGCAAAAGGGCGGGTGCGACAATCCGGGCGATGTTAGTCGAGAAAAATGTGTCCCTTCAGGCCTGCAACACCTTCGGCATCGCGGCCAGTGCCGATACCCTGGTGCGCGTGCGCTCGGCACAGGATGTGCAGGACGTGCTGGCCGATCCGCTGCTGGCGCGCCAGCCGATGTTCGTGCTGGGCGGCGGCAGCAACATCGTGCTCACGGGCGATGTGCAGCCGCTGGTGCTGAAGATGGAAATCCAGGGCCGGCGCCTGCTGGAGGAAACCCCGCGCGGCTGGATCATCGAGGTCGGCGCCGGCGAGAATTGGCACGACACCGTGGCCTGGACGCTGGCCCAGGGCTGGCCGGGCCTGGAAAACCTGGCGCTCATCCCCGGCACCGTGGGCGCCGCACCGGTGCAGAACATCGGCGCCTATGGCGTGGAGCTGCAGGATCGCTTCCATTCCCTGGTCGCCATCGACCTGCACAGCGGCGAGCCCTTCATGCTGGATGCCGCGCAGTGCGCCTTCGGCTACCGCGATTCGGTCTTCAAGCACCGCGCGCCCGCAGGCCAGCAGGGCGCGCCGCGCGGCATGGGCCTGGCCGGGCGCGCCATCATCACCCACGTGCGCCTGTGGTGCCCCAAGGACTGGCGGCCCGAGCTGGGCTACCTCGACCTGGAGAAAAAACGCCAGGAAGCCGGCATCGCACAGCCCAGCGCGCAGCAGATCTTCGAATGGGTCTGCGAAGTGCGCCGCGCCAAGCTGCCCGACCCCGCCGTGGTTGGCAACGCCGGCAGCTTCTTCAAGAACCCCACGGTGTCGCCCGAGCAGTGCCTGGACATCATCGCGCGCGACCCCAAGGTGGTGCATTACCCGCTGCCCGACGGCAGCATCAAGCTGGCCGCCGGCTGGCTGATCGATGCCTGCGGCTGGAAGGGCAAGCGCGTGGGCAAGGCCGGGGTCTATGACCGCCAGGCGCTGGTGCTGGTCAACCGTGGCACGCCGGACGACAGCGTGACCGGCGGCGAGGTCATGACGCTGGCGCGCGCCATCCAGACCAGCGTTTATGAGCGTTTCGGCATCCGGCTGGAGCCCGAGCCGGTGGTGGTGTGAGGCAAGTTTTTCAGATTTGATAGCTGCCAGCGCTTGCCTGGCAAGGGTTTGCGGCTGATTTGACCTGATTTCTGGCAGGGCTGCCCACGGCTGCTGGGCACCTGGGCGACGCCACCCGGGCAGGCGGGCCATTACGATGCCGCGCCATTGACACCCGCCCTGTCTCGACAGCCCAGGAGAGATCCATTTGAGCCACAGCAAGCACTCGCCGGCCAGCGCGCCGGCCACCGATCAACCCTCCGGCCACGCCTTCGCCCGGCGCCTGACGCCGCAGATGCTAGGCGTGCTCGAACGCATGGCGCGGCGCAACCTGCCGCCCATGCACAGCCTGACCCCGCAGCAGGCGCGCGCCGCCTATGCCGCCGGGGCCGACGTGCTGGAGGTGCCGCGCGCCGAGCTGGCGCGGGTGGAAGAGCTGCACATCCCGGCGCGCGACGGCGCGCAGCTGCTGGCGCGGGTGTACGCGCCCACGCACGACCCCGGCCTGCCGCTGCTTTTGTACCTGCACGGCGGCGGCTTCACCATCGGCAGCGTCGAGACGCACGACGTGCTGTGCCGCGAGCTGGCGCGCCTGGCCGGCTGCATAGTGGTGTCGCTGGACTACCGGCTGGCGCCCGAGCACCGCTTTCCCACCGCCGTGCATGACGCCTGGGATGCGCTGCAGTGGCTGGCCGGGCACGCCGCGCAGTGGGGCGCCGACCCGGCCCGGCTGGCCGTGGGCGGCGACAGCGCCGGCGGCACGCTGGCCGCCGTGTGCGCCCTGCTGGCGCGCGATGCCGGCCAGGCGCTGGCGCTGCAGCTGCTGATCTACCCCGGCACCACGGCGCACCAGGACACGGCCTCGCACCGGGAGTTCGCCCACGGCCTGGTGCTGGAGGCCAGCGGCATCGACTGGTTCTTCGAGCAGTACATCGGCGCCGGCAGCGCGCGCGAGGACTGGCGCTTTGCCCCGCTGCTGGCGCCCGACGTGGACGGCGTGGCGCCGGCCTGGTTCGGCCTGGCCGAGCTCGATCCGCTGGTGGACGAGGGCATCGCCTACGCCGACCGGCTGCGCGCCGCTGGCGTCGCCGTCGGGCTGGAGATTTATCGCGGCGTGACGCACGAATTCATCAAGATGGGCCGCGCCATCCCCGAAGCGCGCCAGTTCCACCACGACGCCGCGCAGGCCCTGCGCCACGCCTTCGGCACCGACTGACACATGAATATGAATATGCAACGACAGGATTTCCGCTGCACGCTGCGCCTGCGCGTGCGCTGGTCGGAAGTAGACCCGCAAAAAATCGTCTTCAACGGCCACTATCTGAGCTATGCCGACTGCGCCATGACCGAGTACTGGCGCGCCCTGGCGCTGCCCTACGAGGCCAGCATGGGCGCCCTGGGCGGCGAGGTCTATCTGAAGAAGGCCAGCGTCGAGTACCACGCCTCGGCGCGGATGGATGACTGGCTGGACATCGGGATGCGCTGCACGGCCATCGGCAACAGCTCCATGACCTTCGTCTGCGCCATCTTCTGCGGCGACCGGCTGCTGGTGACGGTGGATCTGATCTACGTCTTTGCCGACCCGGCCACGCAGACCAAGCGCAGCGTGCCGCCGGCGCTGCGCGCCATCGTGGAGCACTTCGAGGCCGGCGGCGAGATGGCCGAGCTGCGCTGCGGCGACTGGGCCACGCTGGAGCGCGATGCCACGGCGCTGCGCATGGCGGTCTTCGTGCAGGAGCAGGGGATCGATGCGGCCATCGAGATCGACGAGCAGGATGCGGCGGCCTTGCACGCCGTGGCCTACAACCGCCTGGGCCTGCCGATTGCCACCGGGCGGCTGTTGCCGGCGCACGGCGGCGTGGCGCGCATCGGTCGCATGGCGGTGGAGCGCACCATGCGCGGGCAGCGCTGGGGCCGGGCGGTGCTCGATGCGCTGGTGCAGGCGGCACGCCAGCGCGGCGACCGCGCCGTGCTGCTGCACGCCCAGCGCAGCGCCGAGACCTTTTATCTGCGCGCCGGCTTCGCGCCCGAGGGCGCGCCCTTCGAGGAGGCCGGCATCGCCCACATCACCATGTGCCGCACGCTGGCAGACTGAATAATCTGCAAAATTGATAGCTGCCAGCGCTTGCTGGGCAAGGGTTTGAAGGCGTTTTGATCCATATTCCAGGCCGGTATCAGGCGCTGGCCTTCTTCTCGCGCGGCAGGCGGCCCATGAGGTAGAACTCGGCGTTGGGCTGCATCCCCGAAAAACTCGCCATGCGGTTGGACAGGCCGAAGAAGGCCGTGATGGCGGCGATGTCCCAGATGTCCTCGTCGTCGAAGCCGTGCGCGTGCAGGGCCGTGAAATCGGCGTCTTCGATCTCGTGCGAGCGCTGGCAGACCTTCATGGCGAACTCCAGCATGGCGCGCTGGCGCGGGCTGATGTCGGCGCGGCGCCAGTTGACCGCCACCTGGTCGGCGACGAAGGGCTTTTTCTCGTAGATGCGCAGGATGGCCCCGTGCGCCACCACGCAGTACAGGCACTGGTTGGCAGCGCTGGTGGCGGTGACGATCATCTCGCGCTCGCCCTTGGTCAGGCTGCTGGTGCGCCCGCAGCTCTCGGGCTCCATCAGCGCATCGTGGTAGGCGAAGAATGCCCGCCACTCGGCTGGACGGCGGGCAAAGGCGACGAAGACATTGGGCACGAAGCCGGCCTTTTCCTGCACGGCCAGGATACGGGTGCGGATGTCTTCGGGCAGCTCGTTCAGATCGGGCAGGGGGTAGCGCTCGGCCATGGATTCTCCTGAAAGTGGTGTTGTCGTCCCCGGATGGGGGCGGGCCAGCATAGCCGAGCGCCCCGGGCGTCCCTGACCCCTGCGGGACGGGTGCCCCTGCCTACAGCCGGCCTGCGCGTTGCGCCTCGATGGCGGCGCGCACGCCTGCGCCATAGGCCGGGTCGGCCTTGGTGCAGTGCTCAATGTGCTTTTGCACGATGGGGTCGGACACACCGGCGATGGCGCGCGCGGTGTTCTCGAACAGCAGCTGCTGCTTGTCGGGCGTCATCAGGCGAAACAGGTCGCCGGGCTGGGTGAAGTAGTCGGCATCGTCTTCGCGGTAGTTCCAGCGCGCGGCGTCGCCGTAGAGCTTTTCGACGGGTTCGGCGTACTCGGGCTGCTCCTGCCATTGGCCACGGGTGTTGGGCTCGTAGGCGATGGTGCGGCCAAAGTTGCCGTCCACGCGCATGGCGCCGTCGCGGTGGTAGTGGTTGACCGGGCAGCGCGGCGCGTTCACCGGGATCTGGTGGTGGTTCACGCCCAGGCGGTAGCGCGCCGCGTCGGCATACGAGAACAGGCGCGACTGCAGCATCCGGTCGGGCGAGGGGCCGATGCCGGGCACCAGGTTGGAGGGCGCGAACGAGGCCTGCTCGACCTCGGCGTAGTAGTTGTCCGGGTTGCGGTTGAGCTCCATCACGCCGACCTCGATCAGCGGGAAGTCCTTCTTGCTCCAGACCTTGGTCAGATCGAAGGGGTGGAAGCGGTAGGTCTGCGCCTGCTCCTCGGTCATGATCTGCACGCACAGCTTCCACCTGGGGAAGTCGCCGCGCTCGATGGCGCCCAGCAGGTCGAGCTGGCTGCTTTCGCGATCCACGGCAATGGTGGCGGCCGCCTGGGCATCCGAGAGGTTCTCGATACCCTGCTGGCAGACCCAGTGGAACTTGACCCAGTGGCGCACGCCCTCCCGGTTGATCAGGCTGTAGGTGTGCGAGCCGAAGCCGTGCATGTGCCGGTAGCCGCGCGGAATGCCTCGGTCGCTCATCACGATGGTGACCTGGTGCAACGCTTCGGGCAGGCCAGTCCAGAAGTCCCAGTTGCTCTCGGGGCTGCGCAGGTTGGTGTAGGGGTCGCGCTTGACGGCCTTGTTCAGGTCGGGGAACTTGAGCGGGTCGCGAAAGAAGAACACCGGCGTGTTGTTGCCCACCAGATCCCAGTTGCCCTCCTCGGTGTACATCTTCACGGCAAAGCCACGGATGTCGCGCTCGGCATCCGCCGCGCCGCGCTCGCCGGCCACAGTGGAAAAACGCGCAAACAGGGGGGTCTGCTTGCCAATCTCGGCAAACACCCGGGCGCGGGTGTAGGCCGTGATGTCGCCGGTGACGGTGAAGCTGCCGTAGGCGCCCGAGCCCTTGGCGTGCATACGCCGCTCGGGGATGACCTCGCGGTGGAAGTGCGCGAGTTTTTCCAGGTGCCACAGATCCTGCAGCAGCATGGGGCCGCGCGGGCCGGCGGTCAGCGAGTCCTGGTTGTTGGCGACGGGAGCGCCAGCGGCAGTGGTGAGGCGGTGGGCCATGGGTGAACTCCTTTGCGGTGATGAAGCGTTGGGCGGCGTGCCACTGTTTATTTCTTGTAATTGTTGTCATCACCCATGAAAAGGGCAACGCCCCGGCCATTGGATTTATCCAAGGCCGCCATAGCCGGGCCTGTGCCGGCTTCAGCCCACCAGCAGCTTTTGCACCAACTCGGCTGCCGTGGAGGCGCCGTATTTGCGCATCAGGCGGGCGCGGTAGATCTCCACCGTGCGGTGGCTGATCTCCAGCGCGCGCCCGATTTCCTTGCTGGTCATGCCATCGAGCAGGCGCGCGGCGACCTCGCGCTCACGCGCCGTGAGCTCGGCGCGCACCGGGCGCTCGGCGCTGAGATCTTCAAAGGCCCAGATGCCCGAGGCGTGCGGCTGCTCGCGGTTGAGCGCCCGGCCCGAGACGTGGCACCAGAAGATCTCGCCGCTGGCGCGCTTCATCAGGCGGCTGTCGGCGTAGTGGCCGCGTGCGTTCAGGATGGGCTCCATGCGCCGGCCCAGGCGCTCGTACTCGTCGGCGGACGGATACAGGAGGCGAAACGACTGGCCGATCAGCAACTCGCGCGAGGCGCCGAACATCTCGCATACCTGCTGGTTGCAGTCGATCATGGTGCGGTTGCGCGAGATGACCAGGCCCACGGGAGCCATCTCGAACGCCAGGCGGTAGTCGGCAATGTCCATGGAGATACTTAGGGAATACTACTTAAAAACTTACGTAGTATCGTAGCCGACTCAATCCCCCATTCCTTTCATCAGGAGACAGTCAGTGAACAAGCTCTACCCTTCTGCGGCCGAAGCGCTGGCAGGCGTCGTGCGCGATGGCCAGATGCTGGCCGTGGGCGGCTTCGGCCTGTGCGGCATTCCCGAGGCGCTGATCGAGGCGCTCAAGGACAGCGGCGTGCGTGACCTCACGGTGATTTCCAACAACGCTGGCGTCGATGGCTTCGGCCTGGGCCGGCTGCTGGAGACGCGCCAGATCAAGAAGATGATTAGCTCCTACGTCGGCGAGAACAAGGAGTTCGAGCGCCAATTCCTGGCCGGCGAGCTGGAGCTGGAGTTCACCCCGCAGGGCACGCTGGCCGAGAAGCTGCGCGCCGGCGGCGCCGGCATCCCGGCCTTCTTCACCAGGACGGGCGTGGGCACCCTGGTCGCCGAGGGCAAGGAAACGCGCGAGTTCGACGGCCACACCTACGTCATGGAGCGCTCGCTGGTGCCCGATGTGTCGCTGGTCAAGGCGCACCGCGCCGACAAAAGCGGCAACCTGCAGTTTCGCCTGACGGCACGCAACTTCAACCCGGCTGCGGCCACTGCCGGCAAGGTCTGCATCGTCGAGGTCGAGGAGATCGTCGAGACCGGCCAGATCGCGCCCGACGATGTGCATCTGCCGGGCATCTACGTACATCGCATCGTACACAACCCGAATCCCGAAAAGCGCATCGAAAAGCGCACCCTCAGCGAGAAGAAATAAGGAGAGCAGACATGCCCTGGACGCAAGATCAGATGGCCGCGCGCGCGGCGCAGGAGCTGCAGGACGGCTTCTATGTCAACCTCGGCATCGGCATCCCGACGCTGGTGGCCAACCACACGGGCGACAAGGAAGTGTGGCTGCAGTCGGAAAACGGCATGTTGGGCATCGGCCCCTTCCCGACCGAGGATGAGGTGGATGCCGACCTGATCAACGCCGGCAAGCAGACCGTGACGACGATCGCCGGCTCGGCCATCTTCGGCTCGGATCAGTCGTTTGCCATGATCCGCGGCGGCAAGATCAACCTGTCCATCTTGGGCGCCATGCAGGTCAGCCAAAAAGGGATCTCGCCAACTGGATGATCCCCGGCAAGATGGTCAAGGGCATGGGCGGCGCCATGGATCTGGTGGCCGGCGTGCCGCGCGTGATCGTGCTGATGGAGCACGTGGCGCGCAAGAAGGACGGCACCACCGACCTGAAGATCCTGCCCGAATGCACGCTGCCGCTCACGGGCGTGGGCGTGGTGAACCGCATCATCACCGACCTGGGGGTGATGGACGTGACCCCCGAGGGGCTGAAGCTGGTCGAGCTGGCGCCGGGCGTGGAGTTCGACGAGATCCAGGCCAAGACCGGCGTGCCGCTGCTGCGCTGAGGCGCGCCGCCGGCGCTGATCCGTGCCAGCCGGGCCTGCCAGCCCGGCTTTTTTCTTGCGGCGGCGGACAAACGTATAGTTCCCCGCCATTGCCATTTGCTTTGCCGGGTTGCCGCATGTCCGAATCCACGTCTTCCGCCGACCTCGCCGCCCTGCAGGGCGAAGAGGGCAACAACGAGCACTATCTGCAGGCCGTCACCGACATGGCCGAGCACAGCAGCGTGGTCACCCAGTACGCGCTGTACAGCGAGCAGGGCGTCAAGCTGCTGGACAAGGGGGTGCCGGTGGAGGCGCAGCTGTACGAGCGCCTGGTGCGCCACAAGCTGCGCGGCTCCATCGACGAGCAGCTGGCGGTCGAGGGCATGGTCAGCGTGGAGTCGGTGCTGCAGGACGCTGCCGGGCAATATGCACAGGACGCGCTGATGCAGCTGCTGGCCAGCGCCCTGCCGGGCCTGGAGCTGGATCGGCTGTTGGCCCCGGTGCGGGCGCTGGAGCTGCCGCACCCGCTGGCCTTCAAGCTGACGGTGATGCGCGAGCAGCGCCGCCCCCTGTATGAGCACAGCATCCGCATGATGCTGGTGGGCCTGGCGCTGGGCCTGGACAGCGGCCTGGACGAGCGCCAATGCCAGAGCCTGGCGACAGCGGCGCTGCTGCACGACATCGGCGTGCTGCACATGACGCCCGACTGGCATGACCCGCAGACTCACATCAGCGGGGCCAGGCGCAAGGAGCTGCTGGTACACCCCATCACCGCCGCCATGCTGATCCAGGAGCACAAGGGCTATCCGCCTGCCGTGGCCCAGGCAGTGCTGGAGCACCACGAATACCTGGACGGCAGCGGCTACCCGCGTGGCCTGCGCGGGGCGGAGATCTCGCCGCTGGGGCAGATCCTGCTGCTGGCCGAGGTGGCGACGGGCTTTTTCGAGAAATACGCCGGCCAGGGCGCGGCGCCGCGCCTGTCGCTGATGCTGCGCATGAATCACCGCAAGTTCCCGCCAGCGCTGGTGGCCAGGGTGTTGCCGGCGCTGGCGCAGGCCACGGCGCAGGCTGGCCCGCCCGTTGGCGCCGAGCAGGTGCGCATCCTGATCAGCCAGTTGTCCCAGGCTTTTGCCGACTGGGACAGGCTGTGCCTGACGCTGCCGCCCGAGGCCTTTGCGCCCGACAGCGGGCGCCCCAGCACGTTTGTCACGCAGCGCCTGGTGGGCCTGCAGAAATCGCTGTTCGAGTCCGGCTCGCACCCCCAGCAGCAGGCCGAAGCGCTGGACTATCTGCAGGGCGACCCGCAAAGCCTGGCCGAGCTGGCCTGGCTGGGGCGCGAGGCGCTGTGGCAGCTGCGCAGCATCGTCGATGTCGTCCACGGTCGCTGGCCCCGGCTGCATGACAGTGCGGATGCCAGCGACCAAGCGGTGCTGGCCTGGGGCGAAACCCTGGCAGCGCAGGCCCCGCAGGCTGGGGCCGCCCTGCAGTGATGGGGGGGGTGTGCAGCACTTGGTTTGCTATGTTTAATATAGCTGTCAGCGCTTGTCTGGTAAGGGTTTGAGCCTGATTTTGTTCTTATTTTGATGGTTTTGCCGGATGTTCAGGCGCTTTCTGGCGCAGCGGCGCCAGCAGCCGGGCGCAGTTGGCATCGTCCTCGGCGCCGGGCACGGTGATGGGCACCAGGGCCAGCGCCGCCGGCGCCACGGCGGCAGCGGCCACGGCAGCGCCGGCGCGCAGCAGCAGCGGGCCAGGGTCGATGCCGACCTGCGGATGGGCAAAAGTGCCGCGCACGTGCAGCGGCGTGCGCAGCGACAGGAACTTCCATTGCAGCGAGCGGGGCTTGATGCGCAGGCTCATCTCCTCCTCGGCCAGGTCGATCAGGCCGGTCATATCCACGATGGCTTCCTCGGTGTTGAGGCTGACCCGGTTGGCATCCGCCATGCCGTGGCGAACCCGGAAATCCGCTACCGCGCAGCGCAGCCTGACCTCGCGGTCGTCGCCGAACAGCTTGGCCACGATGACGCTGCCCAGGTTCAGCGCCGCCAGGTCGAGCATTTCCTTGCTGAAGGTGCCCTCGCGGATGAACAACCGCGTGCGTCCGGCGCTGCTGGCCAGCATGGCGGCCACCGAATCGCCCGAACCGGCCAGCTCGAACGAGCCGTCGAGCCGGCCAAAGCTCTTTTTCATCAGCTCCACCTTCGGAAACAGCGCCGACAGCTGCAGGCCTTCCACCGAGCCCTTGAGCGTGGCCTTGAGCGGCTGGCTGCGCCCGTCGATCAGCACGTCCGAGTCGATGCGCCCCCGGGCCAGGCCAAAGCGCAGCGGCGCCAGGTGCAATTGCCGGTCATCGAGCACGGCGCGCACGCTCAGGCGCTCCAAAGGCAGTGCCTCGGGGCGGATGATGTGCTCGCCGTCGAAGGCGACGTCCAGATCCATGGCGTCCCAGCGCCCGGTGGCAAAACGTGCATCGGGCAGGACTTTGCCGGGGCGCTGGTGCGTGCCTTTTTCCTGAGGGCGCTTGCCGCTGGGCGCGCCCAGTACCGGCCCGAGGTCGGCCAGGCGCAGCTGCTTTGAAGTGACGTGGCCCTGCAGCCTGGGGCGCGGCTGGCCGGAGGTGTAGCGCAGCGTGCCGTGCAGGTCGCTGTCGCCCACAGTGCCGTTGAAGTCGCGGTACTCCCAGACCGCACGATCGGGCGCCAGGCTGCCCAGCAGACGGCCCTTGACCTCGAAGGGCGGCGTGTTGGGCAGCACCAGGCCGGTCAGCGGGAACAGGTCGGCCATGCTGGCGCCGCCCAGCAGCACCTGGAAGTCCAGGCCCGACAGGGCCGCCGGGTTGTCCAGCACGCCTTCGAGTTGCACCTGGACGTTGCCTGAGCGCGCCGACAGTTGCAGCGGAAAGCGCACCTGGCGCTCGCGCAGCGCCAGCACTGGCCCGGCCAGGCCGCTGCCTTCGATGGCGGCCTTGCCGTACCGGCCCTGCAGCCCCAGCCGCACGCCGTAGCGATCTTGCGACTGAGCCGCACCCTGCTCCAGGTTGTCCACGCGCACGCGCAGCGCCAGGTCTTTGCTGTCATCGGCGTAGCCCAGCCAGCCGCCCCGGATGACGAGCTGGCCGACCTGCAAATCCCACGGGTTGTCGCGCCCGGGCCGCTCCTGGCCCTGTTCAGTGGTGGTGAACGTCCAGTTGTTGCTGCCATCCTGGCGCCGTGCGAACACGATGTCGGGCGCTGTCAGCACCAGGGTGTCCAGCAGCAGCGTGCGCGACAGCAGGGGCAGCAGGCGCAGCGTGGCGCTGGCGCTGGCGATGCGGCCCATGCCTGGCGGTGCAGGCGGCACCAGCGCCGCTGCCTGCGCCGTGGCAAAGCCCTGCGGGTTATCCATGCGCAGCTGCTGCGCCTGCAGCGTCAGCCCGGGCACCCAGTGGCGCCAGCCGCTCTCCAGCGGCTGCGGCCAGTGCCAGCGGCCCGTCAGATCGCCCTCGATGGCGAAATCGCGCCCGGTGGCGGCGCTGACCTTGCCGTTCACCCAGGGCTTGAGACGGTTCCAGTCGAAGCTTGCTGCCAGCACGATCAGCAGCAGCACCAGGGCGACAAGCGCTGCCAACAGCGCCAGCGCCCAGCGTAGCGCCCGCCGTGCCGGGCGCTGGCGCGGGGCGGTGGGCGATGGATTGGGGGCAGCGGCGGGTGCGGGAGCAGGGGTCATGGCGTGCGGCAGCGGGGCAGCGCAAGTCCTGGACTGGCGCCGGGCCTTTCATGCTAGGGCCGCAACCGCTCTGCACAGCCCCCGGGCCAGCGTTTGCCGCGCTTGTCCTACAGCCCGGCGCCACGCCTTGCCGCGCAGCCTGGGCTGTGCGGATCGGTGTTGCTGGCCGGCAGCGTCCAGCAGGCAGGCATCCATGGCAGGCACATGCGCTTTCTGCCTACAGGCTGACGGGATATGTTGCAAGCAGAATCGAAACAATTTGCAGTCAACCTTGGGGCCAAGCTTTTTTCTTCCACCTTTTCGACACCAGCGAGGCTGCCATCCATGCACACTGCCACTGCACTGACCCAGGAAACCATCTTCGGCATGGCCGACGGTGCCGCGTACTCGGGGATGCTGTGCCTGGGAGGAGACGGCAAATGCTATTTCTTCGCCCAGGTGCAGGTCGATGGCGAGCCGGTGACGCTGCCTCAGGCGCGTTTCGATTCGCGCGAAGCCGCCCTCAAAGGTTTGGCCAGCATGGCCTCGGGTGCCGCCCGCCAAGCCGCCCATCCCACACCGGAGCACCCATGACTGCAGACCCCCAAGGCATCCACATTCTGGAAGAAGGCTATCGCGGCTTTCTGATCCGCATCCCCGTGCCGCAGCAGGACGGGCGCATCGTGTCCCAGCCGGTCGAGGCCAGCGTGACTGCGGTGACCGACCATGCGGCAGCGCACCTGGAGGCCGTGCGCTGGGATGCGGTCGAGCGCTCCGAAGGCGACTTACACACCCTGGCGCACATCAAGCACGCCATCGACGTGGCCTTGGAGGGGACGGAGCACCAACCGCCCCTGCCGGGCGTGTTCGAGCCTGCTGCATGACCGGATTAGGGTAAAAAATGGCTCAAACCCTTGCCAGTCAAGCGTTGCAAGCTATTGAAGGAATAGCAAGCTGAGAGTCTGGCGCCGCTACAATGGCGCCCCCATGCACAACCCCCACGACCCACGCGTCCTGCCCATGCGCGATGGTGTCAGTCCAAGCTGCGTCGTGCTGCCGTCCACGGGCTCGGGCCTGTTGCTGGACTTCCTGTGCCAGCGCCTGCCGGCGGTGGCACGCGCCGACTGGCTGCGGCGCATGGCGGCGGGTGAGGTGGTCGATGAGCATGGCCGGGCCGCCGGCGCAGCCACCGTGTTCACTGCCGGCCTGCGCTACTACTACTACCGTGAGCTGGCGCATGAGTTGGCGCTACCGTTCCATGAGCGCGTGCTGTATCACGACGAGCACCTGCTGGTGGCTGACAAGCCGCATTTCTTGCCGGTGGTGCCAGGCGGGCAGTACCTGCAGGAGACGCTGCTGGTGCGCCTCAAGCGCCGTCTGGGCCTGCCGGAGCTGTCGCCCGTGCATCGCATCGATGCCGGCACTGCTGGCCTGGTACTGTTTTCCGTCCAGCGCGCCACGCGCGGCAGCTACCAGGCCCTGTTTCGTGAGCGCGCGATACGCAAGGTCTATGAGGCCATCGCGCCCTGGCGCGCCGACCTGCCCCTGCCGCGCGTGCAGCAAAGCCGGCTGGAGGAAAGCGGCCATTTCTTTCGTATGCACGAGGTGCCGGGCGTGCCCAATGCCATCACCGCCATCGATGTGATCGAGCGCTCGGCAGGGCTGGCGCGCTATCGGCTGGAGCCCATCACCGGGCGGCGCCACCAGTTGCGCGTGCAGATGGCGGCGCTGGGGCTGCCGCTGGTCGGCGATACGCTGTACCCGCAGGTCAATGATGCGGCGCCTGGGGATTGGTCTAACCCGCTGCAGTTGCTGGCGCGCAAACTGCAGTTCACCGATCCACTGACGGGGCAGCGGCAGCACTTCGTCAGTACCTTGCGGCTGCGAGATTTACGTGATTGGGAGGGGGTAGAGGGCTGAAGCGCCGGCCCTGCCGAGGGTGGCGGGCTGGAGCGGGCGATGGGAAAAACCCTACATCACATTTATTCAATAAAACAACAACTTACCAAGTTTCATGCTCAAAAAATGGGCAGGAAAGTGTGGGTTGAATTTGTGGGTTGATTGGGCTTTGTTGCACAAATCGCCTCGCTGCCACGCGTAGACTGACGGCGTGACAGAAGCGAAGAGAAGGCAGCGGAGCAAGTACCGCACGACGAACTGGAAGACGTACAACGCGGCGCTGAAGGCGCGAGGCTCGTTGACGATGTGGCTGGATCAGGGCATGCAGTGGCTTGGCACGCCGAGTGGCAAGCGCGGACGCAGCCCGACCTTCTCGGACGCAGCAATCCAGTTCTGCCTGAGCATCAAGAGCCTGTTCGGCCAGCCCTTGCGCCAGGCGCTTGGCATGGTGCAAAGCCTGCTGCGGCTGGCCAAGCTGGACTGGCCAGTGCCTGACTTCAGCACGGTCTGCCGACGCCACAAGACCTTGCAGGTCGAACTCAGCTACCAGCGACCCCAGTGGCCGCTGCAGTTGCTGGTGGACAGCACCGGCATCCAGTTCCTGGGCGAAGGTGAGTGGAAACGCAACAAGCATGGTGCCGAGTATCGGCGCGAATGGCGCAAAGTCCATCTGGGCATCGACGCCACGAGCCTGCAGATACGCGCCATCGAGGTGACCAGCAACGCCATCGGAGACGCACCGATGCTGCCCGAGTTGCTGGCCCAGATTGCCGCCGACGAGCCCATCGAAAGCGTCTGTGCGGATGGTGCCTACGACACGCGAGGCTGCCTGGACGCCATTGCCCAACGGCAGGCGATGGCGGTGATCCCGCCGCGCAAGAACGCCAGCCATTGGAAGAAGTCCAGTCCGGGCTGGGCGCACCGCAACGAAGCCATTGCTGCGTGCAAGCGCCTGGGTCACAGCATCTGGAAGAAGTGGAGCGGCTAGCATCGACGCAGCCTTGTGCAGACGAAGATGCACTGCTTCAAGCGACTGGGCGAGCGTGTGACGGCGCGCACGTTCGAGCGCCAGGTGGTGGAGTTGCATGTACGCGTGGCCTTGCTGAATCGCTTCAGCCAGATCGGCCGTCCTCGAACCGTACCAGTGGCTGCCGTGGCATAGATCCGTCTGGGGTGGGGGTCATGCCGTCTGCAACTCGATTTGTGCAACAAAGCCCTTGCACCCCATTCCCTTGCCATTTGGCCCTTTGGCCCTTAGAAGTCTTTGGATATAGAGCGGTGGACATTGGTCGTCCACCGTCAATGTGGGGGTGGTGAGGCCGGATTGATGCGGGAAGGCTGGCTGTTCCCGCCCTACGATGAGGCTCATTGTTGGATGCTGGAGAACCCCGGTGAGCCCTTTTATTGATCATGTAAGGATTTTTCCTTACAATGCGAGCATTGCGATCAGGAGAGCCGCCATGCCTGCCATTCACGAAGTTGCCACGCTGACCTCCAAGGGTCAGATCACGCTGCCCAAATCCATCCGGCAGGCGCTTGGTGCCGATACTGGTAGCAAGCTTGCGTTCGAGCTTCGTGGCAGTGAGGTCGTCGTGACCCGCGCCGATGCCGAGCACGAGGACCCGGCCATTGCCGCGTTTCTGACCTTGCTGGCCCGCGACATTGAAGCGGGCCGGAATGTGCGCGGCCTGCCCGAGGATGTGGCTCGCACCATGCTGGAGCACGCGGGACACAAGGTGGACCTGGGCGATGATTTCGATGAGGAAGTGGAAATCTGATGCAACAGCATGGCTGGACTCTGCTGTTTCACGACAACCTGATCGAGCAGATGATGAAGCTGCGCGCGGCCGTGCTACGCGCCCAAGAGAACGGCCCGGAAGGGTTCGGATCGAACGCCAACGTCAAGTTCTTCCGGGCCTTGGTTCAATTGATACAAGACGTGATACCGAATGATCCGGCGCGTGACGAATACCGCCAGGGCAACACCCTGGGGTCGGATCACCGCCACTGGCGGCGGGCCAAGCTCGGAAGGCGATACCGGCTGTTCTTCCGCTACGACTCGAAGGCGAAGGTCATCGTGTACACCTGGGTCAACGATGAACAGACCCTGCGGTCTTCGGGAAGCAAATCAGACCCGTATGCCGTGTTCGAGAAGATGCTCGGGCGCGGGAACCCGCCGGACGAATGGAGGGCATTGGTACAGGCAAGCAAGCAGGATTGGAGCAAACTGGAATAGGCATCCCTCAGTAGCAGGAGACGACCATAAACACCACGACCCGCATCAGCACCGCAGAACGCCTCGGCCGTAGCTTTGGCCGTGGATGGCGCGCCTATGCGCGTGGCGAACGGCGGGCGTCGAGCTGGTTGGTGTACAGGGGCGTGCCGGTAGTTGGTGCCACCGTGCTGTTGTGTGGGTGGTCAAGCTGGCCGTGCTCGGTGTACTGCTCTATTCCGCGTTCTGGCTGGCACTGCTGTTGGTTTGTGTCGTGGCTGTGGGATGGGCAGCAAATCAGAGCCATTCAGACGAAGAGTTCCATTTGCAGTTTCCTACCACCTTGGAAGAACTTCGAGAGACACCGGGTTATGACCCGAATCTCTACAACGACACATCTCATGAGATGTACAAGGATGATGACTGACACTCGGCTTGAGCGTGCGTCACTTCAACTTCCTTGACATTGCGCCAGCTCCTTTTCCACCGGCAGCGCCTGCGTCCCTCGTACCTGCTGAGAAACTGTTTGCGATCGTTCCAGCGCGGATTCCGGCCCAGGTCAGCGCACCGATCCAAAAGGTGGGCAGCACGATGAACATCGTCCCCATAACGAAGTTCAACAACAGGTCGCCAAAGGCGTTGTTCAGCCCCACCAGTGGATCGAAGTTGGCGTGTGGCCGGTTCCAGCCGAAGCCCCAGCCATAAAGCGCATCGAGGATGGTGCTGTCGATCCAGCGCGCGAGCTGGAACCAGAAATCGACGAAGAACAGCGCGAACTGCACGACGCTCACGGTAACGACCGTCTTCAAGTCATAGGTGCCCACAACCAGCACCAGCGGGATGCAGATGACCAGCGCCATCTTGAGCAAGCCGAGCACCATGGGCAGCGCTTGGCGCACCACGTCCATGGCGGGAAACGCGGCAATCGCGCCGACAGCCATGCCGACGTCGCCCGTGGCCCGCGTCACGATGTTTGGCAGGGTCTTGTCGATTTGGCCGCCGTAGTCCGTATAGACGTTGCCCTGGTTCAGTTTCTGCTGCCGCGGCGAGGCGATGGTGCGGATTACCGAGTCGTCCACCTCGGCTCGGCTCAGAAAGCCGGCCCAGCCCGCCAGGCGATTCAGCAGGCTTGGGTCTACCTGCCCCAGCAGGCGTGCGCGCAGGCCATTGCTGCCATCGGCCCACCACTGCCTGCAGGACGGATAGCCGCCACCGCTGGCCACCTGCGCAAGCCCGGCATCACGGTTGCTGTCGTAGGGCCAGTCATCGCGTGGTGTGCTGGAGCGATAGCTGTCGTAGTAGCCGCCGGTGTCCGTGAAGAAGCGCGAGCCGATCCAGGTCACGTCGTGCATTTGTGTCTCATCGAGGTCCGGGCGCGCCGCTGTACCGGCGTTTCGGCACGGGCCATCGGCGACTGGCCCAGCAGGAGGGCCGTCACCAGAACAAGGGGAAGAAGGGGCACGCCGCGATGCGCGGCGCGCAGCCAGATCGAAGCCACCATCGCGCCATTCCTGTGTGATCAGCAATGGCTTGATCGTGGAGATCAGGGCGACTTCAGGCCGCAAACAATAGGAATCCAAGCATCACCGGATTCATACGTTAAATAGCTTCACACGGCACTTTCGATGTGTCCAAAGATCTTGCGTGAAGCGCTTGATAGAGCACTACCTAGATTGTTTCTGCGGGTTACAATTTTCAAGGAAAACGTCAGGGCGGCACGTAGTGCCGTAAAGGGCATCTCGTTATACACAACTCACCCCAGCCCGGCCTCGCGCATGTAGCGCACCCCGGCCACAAACGCCGCTACGTCCTGCATTCCCAACCAGATCGTCTTGGCGCCGGGTTCACCATCGCCCTTGCGTGCCAGAAACCCACCGCGCTGTGCGATCAGCCGCAGCACCGTATTGAGCTGGGGCACCTCCTTGGGTGGTTTTTTCTTGTTCAAGATGAACGCCGCGTGCCACTCTTGGGTCTCCAGCAGCAGATCGGCGGGCAGCTCGGGCAGGGTGCGTCCCAGACGCATCAAGCGGTTGATGCGCCAGGCAATCACCATGTACAGCGCCAGGGCCGTTTGCAGCGCCTGCGTGTTGCCCAGCTGCAGGCGCTGGACTTGGCAGCCTTCCTTGAGCACCAGAAAGAACAGCTCGATTTCCCAGCGCGCGCGGTACCAGTCGATCAGCTCACAGGCCTGCTCCAAGGTGACGGCCTGGCGGTTGCTCAGCAGCCGCCAGACCACGGGCTGCACTCCCGGCGGGGGATCGATCTCGGTGGCGATCAGGCAGCTGACTTCGATGCGGCCCTGGCGGCTGTCCTTGACAACGACACGCCGCACGCGCACCTCTTGTTTGACGCTGCGCGCCTTGCGGCCACGACCGGCGGCAATCTCAAAGCGCACGCACCCCAGCGGCGCGCTGTCCATCACGTTTTGCCACAGCTTGCCGCCTTCGGGCAGGACGCGGTTGTGCTTGCAGCGCACCAGATAATCGGCTGGATAGTCCAGCTCGTGCGCGCGTTCGAGCAACGCCATGATGTCCCCTTCGCGGTCGCTGATGCACACATGGCGCGTTTGCGGCAGCTGCGCGGCCTGCTCTGCGATGCGCTCATAGCTCTCAATCCAGCGCAGGCTCTCCACAACGCCTGGGCGCTGGCCATCGAGCGGCTTGGGCTCGCGTGCCCACATCCAGGCGTCGGTCACGCCCAGCGGTTCACGCTGCGGGGTGATGACGTAAGTGGGGTGCAGGTACATGCCGCGCTGGGCTTCGTAGCTCAGCGGCCCCAGACCCTGCATTTGCTGGCCGTTGTAGTCCAGCTCCGTGGTGTCTTGCAGGCACAGCACCAGCGGGTGCGCGGCCATGCGCTGGACGCTGGCTTGCCAGTGCGGCTGCATCACGTCCTCCCAGGACAGGCGGTCGTTGTTCAAGAAACGGTAGGCCGCAATCGTCTCTGTCCAATTGCTGCAGGCGTTGGGGATGCTCGCCGTCGGCTTGGCGGCCAGGCGTTCGGCCAGCAGCACCGCCCGCTTGTTCAGCCGTGCATCGCCCAGATCGAGGGTTTCAAATTCCTGTGCTGCCCAGCTCATCGGTTTGCTTCTTTACGGAGAAATGTGGATGGTAGAGGGTTGTGTATAACGAGATGCGTAAAGGGGGACATATGCCGATTACTCTGACAGCATTTACTGTTCAGAAAGAATGGGAGGGCTGTACGTGGAGCGTGCCCTCCGTTGACGAGCTTGCAAACGCCATCGCCATTATCGCGGTAGGCCAAGCCCTTCATGTCGCTAACATCTTGCACGCTGCAGGCTTGGCTGCAAAAACCACCACCAAAGGCGCGGTCAAGGGGGCGATCAAGCTCCTTACCTCATCTGGCAATATCGCGCACCGGGATGGCTGGATGTTCCAGGTCATGTCCTGGCTTGCTGCCCAGTTGCGCACCCCGGGTGCGCTGATGAACACCCCTCACATGATTCATGCCCACAAGGGCTTGGATGGGTTGCAGGTGTCCATCGACGGAGCCGAGAAGGTCACTGCCGTCGTACTCTTCGAGGATAAGGCGACGGAAAACCCTCGGTCTATGGTGACCAGCAAGGTGTGGCCTGGATTCATGGAGTTCGAAACTGGCGAAAACGAGCACCTTGTTGCTGCCGAGGTGACTCTGCTCCTCAAGAGCTCTGGGCACTCTGACCCCCAGCATGCGGTAGCTGACATTATGTGGAAGCAGGCCCGTCGCTACCGCTTGAGCATCACGGACGGGCAGAGTACGGATCAGTCACAGGCCAAGCTGTTCAAGGGGTACGAGAAAAATGTTCCTGGCGGGGTGGAGCGGCGGCGCGCTGAAGTTTTTGAAGTGATGGGCCTTCGCAAATGGATGGATGACTTGGCGAAGGTGGCCATTAAGAAGGCTGAGTCTTTGGCAACTACTGACTGAGAGCGACGCGTGTTTGATGACCCCACCTCCGAGCTCATCCGATCTGCCCCAGAACTGTCTGGCTTAGATCCCGACTCATTGCCCAAGGCTCTTACCAAGGCCTTCGCCGAAATCGTTGCAGTACGGCTGCGCCTCCGAAAGATGGCGAACGGGGCGTCCAACGCCGCTGATCTGCTGGAGGCGCTACGACCTGAGCTTGAGCGGCTCCGGAAGATTGCATTTACCCAAGAAGCCATCGCTTCCGTAAATCCTGAAGGATCTCAACGACGTGGTGCGGCCTTTTTGGCAGCGACGGCGCATTATGTGACCCTGCAAGCGCAGCGGCTGGCGGCCCCGGATGAGCGAGACGATTATGGTCCGCTCACGGTCGGCGGAATTGCGCCGGAGGTCTCAGCGACGCTTCTATTCCTTGCTGCCGGCGCTAGTCCGGACGCCGCCGAGATGTCGCTCCAAATTCATCTTCCTGATGGCTTGCCGCAAGTCGAGCGGAGGCTCTTGCAGGACATCAAACGGCTTGCAACGGGCGATCTTGCCGCACTGCTTGCAGACTCGAACGTTCCTGAACCGCCATCCTTGGATAGTCATTTGACGATGGCCGAGGTTGGAGCGAGTGCGCTTTACCTAATGTTGCAGCGGTGCGTTCAGAGCATCGCGGCTGAGGTGCTCGGACGACCCGGATATCAGCCGTCACTACCCGAGCTTGAGCGTGTTGAAGCCATCTGCACGCAGCCGGTTGTGCAGTTCCAAGATCGACTTGGCAATAGCGGATTCCCTGGTCCTCGCCACTTGGCGTCTTTGTTGAGGGCCGTAGGTCGTGAGCTTCCAGTCGACAGTTTGGCCCGTCTGCCGGCGCCGCCTGACGTCAGCGCCTCTCTTTGGATTTCGGGCTTAACACTCATTGCTAATACCCGGCCGTATCTTTGGATAAATCACCGGAGCGCTGTTGCGCAGGGGTATCTCACCCCTGGTGTTTCGGCTGCTATCAGCTTTCCCACGGGGGCCGGGAAATCCACACTATCCGAGCTCAAGATTCTCTCGAACCTATGTCAAGGGAAGGACACTATCTTTCTGGCGCCGACATTGGCGCTAGTTGACCAGACCGCGCGCGCACTCCAGAAGACCTTTCCTGACGCGCGGCTGAGCCGTGAGCGGGGGAATGACAACCCCTTCGACTTTGACGTAAGCGATCGTCTTCCGCCGATATCGGTGATGACGCCAGAGCGCTGCTTGGCGTTGATGGGGTTTCAAGAGGAACTTTTCCAGAATGTTGGCTTGCTCGTGTTTGACGAGTGTCACCTGCTACACGCGGGCGTGAACGACCGTAGCCGGCGTGCCGTTGATGCGATGCTATGCATTTTGAACCTCTCTACGCACGCTCCGGATGCGGACTACCTATTGCTTTCGGCCATGATGAGCAACGCTGAGGAGGTGGCAGCTTGGTTGACGGAGCTCACCGGTCGGCAATGTCTATCGCTGAACATGGCATGGAAGCCGACGCGACAAGTGCGTGGCTCAGTGGTTTTTCCGAGCGACCAAATCACTAATTTACACAACAGGCTGTCGGCAAAGCGCCATGAATTGGTGGCGGCAGGCAAGCGCAAGTCCGGACCGCCAGCTGCGCTAAAGCGCGAACTCAAAGCTCGACCGCTGGGGTTTATTGGACTGAGATTTCGATGGGATTCGATGCGTCGAGACGACTACACGTTGCTTCCACTCTCAGACCACGAAATGCTACTTTCGGTCAGCCCAACAACTTGGAGGCTCACTCCGAATGTGAATAGAGTGGCCGCTGAGCTTGCTGCGCTCTCATCCCGCAGTGAGGGCAGCAAAGCGCTGATCTTCGCCCAGACAGTACCATACGCTATGAGCGCTCAGGAGATAGCAGGCCAGCATCTCGGAGAAGCAAATATTGCCTTCACGGAAGAAGAGCAACATCTGTACGACCTGACGCGGGATGAGTTGGGCGACGACTCGGCGCTCTACATCGACGTTGTCGAAGGCACGCGCGTGCGGTGGGCAAGCCTCTGTCATCACGGACTTCTGCTGCCGACTGAGCGGCAGTTACATGAGTCTCTCTTCAAGCGTCCGGACGGCGTGTCCGTGCTCGTTGCTACATCCACCCTGGCGCAGGGAATGAACCTTCCAAGCCACGTTGTCATCATCGCAGGTGACAGCAAGTTTGATGAGGAGAACAAGCAGTTGGCGCAGATGAAGGCGCATGACCTGCTCAACGCCGCCGGCAGGGCTGGGCGGGCAGGTCAGAGTTCGTATGGTCTCGTGCTAGTTATTCCCAGTAGAGTCATAGAAATCGATGACTCGAATAATCGGGTTGGCAAACATTGGAGGGATCTTCAAGGCATCTTCTCGCAGAGCGATCAATGCTTGGCCATCGAAGACCCGCTGGATGCCATCCTCGACCGTATCCAGGAGCTTGGCGAGCATGCCGGAGGCGATGCGGACTACCTTCTACGTCGGCTCCCTATCTCAACACAGGCCGCAGACGTCGATGGCCCTGCCAAGACGCTTCTAAGCAAGTCATTCGCGGCCTTCAAGCTAAGGAAGCAAGCGCGAGAGAATCTGCTGAACGATCGTATCAATCATGCACTGCGCGCGCGCAGGAAGCTTCAAGAGCTGGATGAAGAGCCCGACTGGGCCGATAAGATGGCCGCCAACTATGGCGCACCATCGGACGTATTGCGCGAACTCAAGGTTCGGCTTGAGAAGTCGCCTCCTTTTGGTCGAACGACGCTGGACTGGTTCACGTGGACTGCAACATGGTTGACCGAACGCCCCACCCTCATCGCACAGATGACTAGGCGCGAGAGCTTGGATGGTTATATGGGCGAACCGTTCAAGTCGATAGAAGGCGATGAGGAGCGAGGCAAGCTCGCCGTAGACGTTGTGCTTGAAGCGCTAAAGGCTTGGGTTGCCGGGCGGACGCTGGCAGAAATTCAGCAGCTGAAGCCCACGACCCAACAGCGGAAGCACTGCGAGCATGCTCGACGGTTCGTCCTGCGGGTACTTCCGGAACTCGCCTATATCTTCTCTCTTCCAGAGCTCGTTCGCCGATACTTGACGGAGGAAGAATTATCTTTGGAGATTGGTGAGCTTGTCTCGGTCGAACTCGAAAAGCTTGGAAACTGTGTTCGCGAGGGGTACGACACAGTTGAGAAGCTTGCGTTGGCGAAGGTTCGAGGCAAGACCGCATCGCGCATTCGCATCCATCGTCAGTGGGACGAGATGGATTGGTGGATGGACCTAAAGGTGCCTGGAGAGACTTGGCAGGAGCTGTTTGAGCGAGTCAAACGGAATACAGAGGAGTACGACGGAGCTTAGCGGAGATCGATGCTTTCATGCGGGGGACGAAATCCGCCGTTCCGTGATTGTTACGAACTGGAGGTCAAGGTTTAGAGGTACTTCTTGAAGCTGCCCGCAGTGGCTCCTCGTCGATTCGTGTGGAATCTGACAGGCACTACACATGGCGGTAGCCCGTGTCATTGCCAGGCTCAGCCATCTTGAATGGGCTTTGCGGCAAATCCTTGAGCCGGCCCATGCGCAGATGCGCAATCGCGATGAAGTTCTTGGCTGTGCGAAAGCCCCGGGCCGCCCGCTTGACCTGCAGCAGCAGCCCGTTCATGGCCTCCACATAGGCGTTGGAGCGGTTGTCCAGCATCGCCCGCACGACGCCATCGAAGTGTTCGGTGATGGTCTTGGCCAGACGCACAAAGGGCTTCAGGCGGCTTCGCCTGGCCCAGCTGAGCCAGCGCCTGAGCTCAAGCTGCGCGCTGCCCGAGTCGTTGTGTTCACGCGCCCTGGCGTACACCTCACGCAAACTCATCTTCATGCGCCAGGCACGGGCAGACTGAAGATGCGAGCGCTGCAGCCAGTGCATGGCGGCGCCTTGCCTGGCCGTCCAGCCCTGCGGGTTCTTGCGCATGCCCCACATCAAGCCCTTGCGGGTTTCGCTGTCCTTGTCACCAAAGACCTCCGTGACCGCCTTGGGGTGGCTGCGCCACTCGCTGGTGCGCACCTGGTCCATGGCCTGGCCGGCCAGGGCCACCACGTGAAAGCGGTCGTAGCTGATGGCCGCCTGGGGCAGCGCCTGGCTCACCCCCTTGAGGTAGGCGCCGCTCATGTCCTGGCAGACATGCTCGATCTTGGCGGGATCGCCCTGGTGCGCCTGCAAGTCCTGCACGAAGGCGTGCACCGTTTCATGGTCGCGCCCTTCGGTGGCAAACAGCAGCCGCTTGGCCTCCAGGTCATGCACCACGGTGATGTAGTTGTGCCCCTTGCGCAGGCTGGTCTCATCGATGCCGATGCGGCGCACGCCGCTCATGTCGTCGCCGTGGCGAGCGCACCCGACGTAGTGCTCGATGCGCAGCCACAGCTGTTTGTCCGAGCAGCGCAGCAGCTCAGCCGCCTGGCGCACCGGCATCTGCGCGCACAGCGACAGCGCCAGCGCTTCAAACAAGGCCGTAAAACCCGATCCCTCCCGGGCCCAGGCAACAGGCGCCTGCGCCGTCTTGCCGCAGCCCGAGCAGGCCACGCGCGGCACGTCGGCGTGCAGCCAGGCTTCGTATTGAAAGAAGTCCAGGTGGCGCCAGCAGCGGCGCAGCCGGTCGTGGATGCCTTGCTCGGCCAGGCCGCAGTGCGGGCAAGCCAGGCGCTTGGCGCTGCAGCGCACTTCAAAGTCGATGCGCCGGCGGGCCGTCTCAAGCTGCACCTGCACCACCTCCCAGGGCGGCTGCAGGCCCAGTGCCGTGGTGAACAACGCCTCGATCCCTGCTCCTGCGGTCATGTCGGTTTGCATCTTTCTTCTGATCTACTCAGTGTTGCCCCAGGGGCCAATTGCGGGTGTTGGGATCCACACGAATCGACGAGGAGCCGATACACCTGTGCTGGCTTCAGATTTCCCAGCAAATGACGAACGACCTCTTGTGCCTGCAACGACAGTGGCACGATGTATGGCGGGATGTCGGCGAAACGCTGGCGCTTCTTCTTGGTGAGCTGCTTGCGTTGCTTGAGCCTGACAACCGGGATGATCCACAGACCGCGCTCCAGATCAAACTGATCGGGCGTGGCGTAGCGCAATTCACCGGTGCGCACGCCCGTGAGCAGCAGCAGACGTAGACCCAGTTGCGTATTTAGGCGACCGCTGTACTTGCGCAACGTCTGCAGCATTGCCGGCAGCTCGGGCATGCGCAAAAAGGGATTGTTCTCCACCGGGGGCAGCGGCATCGCCACCACGTCCAAATCCTTGGCCGGGTTGTCGCCCATGTTGGGCACCACCACCGAGGCGTAGGTGAATAGCTGGCTGAACCAGGTGCGCAGCTTCTCGGCCACCGACAGCGAGCCACGCTTTTCCACTCTGCCGATGATGTCCAGCAGGTGGGCGCGGGTGACGTCGTAGATGGTCAGGTGGCGCAATACGGGAAACACGTCCTTGGCGAAGACGCGCCCGATCTGCTTGGGCGTACTTTGGCGGCCCTCATTTTCCAGAGAGAGGCTGCGGTGGGCCAGCCATTTGTCGTAGATGGCCTGGAAGGTGTGCTCGCCCGCCAGGACGATGGCGTGGCGCTTGCGCTCCGAATGCGGGTTGATGCCCTTGGCCAGCATGGCCCGGGCCTCGTCGCGCAGATTGCGAGCGTCTTTCAGGGAAAGCGCGGGATAGCCACCGAAGGACATGCGCTCGCGCTTGCCGCCCCAAGTGAAGCGGAAGTGCCAGGCCTTGAAGCCGGTGGCGGAGATGTAGAAGTAGAGACCGTCGAAATCGACAAGCGAATACGCCTTGCCGGTCACCTTGGCCTGTCGAACCTGGAGGTCTGAAAGCATGAGTCCAACTCCTGCGAAGCGAGTTGGATGCCATGTTCCCGACGGAACCCCGGCTCCTCCAGCAACAATACGGTTTTGGGGACCTCCGTATTGCCAGTGTACCGCTCAACGTACCAGTTAGAACCGGCTGGGAGTGGATTTCGCTGGATGTCAGTGGATTGAGATCAGGCAAAAATCTCAATCCTGACAATGACTTACGACGTTCCCTGGCGTTCGGTGGAAGTCCCTGGAAAGTCGAAGTGGAGCGGGCGATGGGAATCGAACCCACGTCTTGAGCTTGGGAAGCTCAGGTCCTGCCATTGAACGACGCCCGCATTCTCGTAAGTTTCTGATTTACCAGGGATTTCTACTGTAAGTGCTTGATTTTCTGGTGGATTGTACTCGCTTGCTGCTCGCGGCGTGGCAATTTAGAACCCAGCAAAACCCATCTACACTTACGTCCTAGCGTAGGCTTTGGCGTAGTTTCTTACGCTACGCCAGGTTGGCAAAAAAACCTACGCCAGACACAGGAGAAATTGTACCGTGCAGTTCGACCCGCGCGCCGCAAAGCAGCTCCAATCAGGCCAGCACTTGCTGGTCGATGGTTGTTCGGGGCTGCGTCTGGTAGCTCACAGGCCTGCTCCAAGGTGACGGTCTGGCGGTTGCTCAGCAGCCGCCAGACCACGGGCTGCACTCCCGGCGGGGGATCGATCTCGGTGGCGATCAGGCAGCTGACTTCGATGCGGCCCTGGCGGCTGTCCTTGACAACGACACGCCGCACGCGCACCTCTTGTTTGACGCTGCGCGCCTTGCGGCCACGACCGGCGGCAATCTCAAAGCGCACGCACCCCAGCGGCGCGCTGTCCATCACGTTTTGCCACAGCTTGCCGCCTTCGGGCAGGACGCGGTTGTGCTTGCAGCGCACCAGATAATCGGCTGGATAGTCCAGCTCGTGCGCGCGTTCGAGCAACGCCATGATGTCCCCTTCGCGGTCGCTGATGCACACATGGCGCGTTTGCGGCAGCTGCGCGGCCTGCTCTGCGATGCGCTCATAGCTCTCAATCCAGCGCAGGCTCTCCACAACGCCTGGGCGCTGGCCATCGAGCGGCTTGGGCTCGCGTGCCCACATCCAGGCGTCGGTCACGCCCAGCGGTTCACGCTGCGGGGTGATGACGTAAGTGGGGTGCAGGTACATGCCGCGCTGGGCTTCGTAGCTCAGCGGCCCCAGACCCTGCATTTGCTGGCCGTTGTAGTCCAGCTCCGTGGTGTCTTGCAGGCACAGCACCAGCGGGTGCGCGGCCATGCGCTGGACGCTGGCTTGCCAGTGCGGCTGCATCACGTCCTCCCAGGACAGGCGGTCGTTGTTCAAGAAACGGTAGGCCGCAATCGTCTCTGTCCAATTGCTGCAGGCGTTGGGGATGCTCGCCGTCGGCTTGGCGGCCAGGCGTTCGGCCAGCAGCACCGCCCGCTTGTTCAGCCGTGCATCGCCCAGATCGAGGGTTTCAAATTCCTGTGCTGCCCAGCTCATCGGTTTGCTTCTTTACGGAGAAATGTGGATGGTAGAGGGTTGTGTATAACGAGATGCCCCAAGCCTTCGCTGCTGAACGAAAAGGAGCCGAGTGCAGCCTGTTGTGCGGAGCCTTGTGAATCCCTCAAAACCAAGGTGCCCTGGGGAATGGGGCCGCTGGCGTGACGAACATCGGCTTTGCTTTCGAGCCAAGCAGCCAACTTTCTCGCAAGCCAGGGAGCTTGCAACTTGTTTCGGGAGGCTCGGTCAGCCGCCGTCCCCAACAAGCCCAACTGCTCCTGCTCTGTGCCCTTTGTTGGTGCGGTGGAGGTTGGTGGCACCACCAGGCGCGCATTCGACAGGTGCGGCAGCTCAGTCAAGACTTCGGAGAAGGCATAGAGCGAGAAGGATGGCGACACCATGTCCATCCGATGGTTGGGCTTGAGCCAGGGGCGGATCAAGTCCAAAACCCGATCAGATCCAGCGTTACTGACAAACTTCATTGCGCCCCCTCGCTCGACATCCCGTTGATTCTTTTTGCTTCGCTCACGCACTGCCTCCCCAATGCCCTCGAAGTCGAATGACAGTTGCTTGTGGTGCTTGATCGACAGCAGGAAAAGGGTGTCTTCAACCTGCACGTACAGCACTAGGTAGTGGTTCATCACGTAATCACGCAAGCTGGTCAACGAGGTGCCCACCAGAGCAGCCAGCTTGGCTTTCAGTGCGGCAGTGGCGTTGGTGGCCTCCGCAGAGCCGACAGCACGGTTGAAAAAAGGCCGGCCTAGCTCTGGAAACCGTTCCAGGTTGGGCAGCACCGTGCCGAGCAACTCGTCGATCAATCCGTCGAATGCCTTAGGAGCTTCTGCCTCGGTCAGGAACTGTTCGATGTCGGCCAGGTTCCGCTCGAAGTTGGCGGTGAGCTTGATGGTCACGCGGTTGGTCATGGGATGCCAACGGGACTCAAGCGACTGCACGTCGTTTTTTGATGGCTGACAGTGCTAAGCGAGCATCTTGGGTGCGTCCTGCCACCACGTCATCCAGGCCCTTGGATGCTTCGTCGATCAGCAGCAGGTGGATGCGCTCGCGCTCTAGCTGGTGGTAGTAGTCGAGCCGCTTCGCGTCAATGATGGCGATGTAGGCCTCACCGTTTTTGGTGATGAGTTTTTCAGCACCACCCTGACATCCTCAGCCAGCTCAGAAAAGTTGGCACGAGCGTGGGACAGGGGATCACGTCGCTGGCTGAGATTGCCATAGGGGCCTCCGGTTGACGAGAATTGTGCAAAATTCTGTACATCATACACAGCGCGGGCAGATTCGCGTGCGCCTGCAAAATGGCAGGTCAAAGTTTGGCCGTGTGCGGCATCAGGTGTTGTTCCAATGGCTGTGACATTGTGGCAATGGGGGGCTAACTGTCATGACCCAGTTGGTTCACCCTGGATGATGGAAGACACTGCAGGCGTGCGGGCCAGCACGGGTAGAGGTCGGTCAATTCTTTGATGGCACTCGACCGCGATCGCTAACTTGACCCGCTGCCGACCACTCGTACCCAGGATTGCCTGCGGGCGTTGCACAGACCCAGCCGCGTCAGAGCGCGCCTGACAGCCCACATTAAAGAGAGCCGCCGGGCTTGCCCGGCAGGCCGTTGGTCGGCGGCACCTTGGCTGGTCCGCACCCTTGTGATTGTCATTGAAGCTGCAGGAGAGCCGCAATGGATTTGACCCCGATGCACAAGCGCGTCATTGCGCTGGATGTTCACTAGGCCAAGATCACGGCCTGCGCCGTTATCGAACATGACGATGGCCAGGTCGAGGTCACCAAGCGAGACTTCGGCGCCTTCAAACGCGACCGCCGCGCCTTGGCGCAGTGGGCGCTGGAGATCGCCCCTGAGGTCGTGGTGATGGAGAGCACAGGGCTGTATTGGAAGAGCCCGTTTGTGGCGCTGGAGGCGGTGGGCCTGATCGCGTGGGTGGTCAACGCGCGGCATGTCAAGGCCGTGCCCGGTCGCAAGACCGACATGGCTGATGCGCAGTGGCTGGCCACGCTGGCACGTGCAGGTTTGCTGCGCGCCTCGTTCATCGCGCCGGTGCAGATGCGCCAGCTTCGCTTGGTGGCACGCCAGCGTCAGAAGCTGGTGGGCATGTGCAGCGCCGAGAAGAACCGGCTGCACAAGGTGCTGGTGGACGCGGGCATTCGCATCAACGTGCTGGTGGCCGACATGCACGGACAGAGCGCGCGCGCCATGGTCAAAGCCTTGATTGCGGGCCAACCCATGCACGAGGTGCTGGACCACAAGGGTCGGCTGCGAGCGAGCCGTCAAGAACTGTGCGAGGCCTTGAGCACCCAGCAGTTCAGCGCAGTGCCAGGAGATCATGCAGCACATTGAGCAGATCGAGCAGCGCATCGCCCGCATGGACCAGTACCTGCTGCAGGGCCTGCGGCCCTGGCAGCCGCAGCTCAGGCTGCTGCAGACCCTGCCGGGCATCGACGAGCAGGGTGCGGCCATGCTGCTGGTGGAGATTGGCGCGGACATGAGCGTGTTCGGCAGTGCTGAGCGCCTGGCCAGTTGGGTGGGCATCTGCCCGGGCAACAACGAGAGCGCCGGCAAGCGCAAAACCGGGCGCATCCGCAAGGGCAACGCCTGGGTCAGAAGGCTGCCGTGCGAGTTCGCCCAGGCTGCAGCACGAACGCGCTGCGCACTCAAGGCCAAGTTCGACGCGCTGACCATCCGAAAGGGCCACAAGAAGTCAGTGGTGGCCCTGGCCCACAAGATGCTGCGCACCATCTATGCCATGCTCAGCAACGGCAGTCACTACCAGGACAAGGAAGTCGATTACGAGGCGCTGAACGTTCAGCGCAACGCGCCGCGCTGGATCAAAATGTTGCGCAAGCACGGTTTCATCGCCACGCCCGCTGCCGCCTCAGACTCGATCAGCCCGCTGACCTTGCGGCCCTGGCCTGCCTCAGGTCAGGTGTCTGCACGTACGGTGGCGGGTGTCTTCCACATTAACCGCAGCCACGAAAGCAATATGGTTAGAGAGTTGGGTGGACAACAAAAAAGCCACCTTTCGGTGGCTTTTTTCCTTCTAAATCAACAACTTAGAAAATTTTTCTGGCGGAGAGGGCGGGACTTTCCGCCTAGAGCATCTAAGTCGTTGATTCTTAATGGTATCAAGCACTTACGTGGCATGATGTGGTAAATCCGTGTGGTAAATACGTGTGGTAAATTACTATCTCCGCCACCGTTTTGTTACCCCCTCATGGCTAACATCGAACGCCGTCGAAACACTTGGTACGCCACCTTGCACGTACCCAAAGACGTGCAGCACATCATCGGCAAAGCCAAGCTGTTTGAGACCCTGAAGACCACTGACAAGCGAGTCGCTGAGACCAGGGCTGCCCCCTTGGTTGCCAAGTGGAAGGCCCGCATAGCTGCCGCACGGGGTGAATCTGACCCCTTCATTGACAAGGCCCTGATGTGGCGACAGGAGATCGAGACCAACGAGGCTGCTGAAGTTGTTCGTGATCTCATCGAAGAAGAGGCGAAGAAGTTCGCCCGTGCCCAAGGGCCTGATGCTGGTGCTGCCTTCTACGGCGTGGCTACCGGGACACACGAGCCACTGCTGCCCCACTTTGATGACTGGGCTGCTCAACTGTCACACACGCCCAAGACAGTTGATCAGATGAAGAAGGACGTGCGGCTGATGATCAAGCACTTCGGCACCGTACAGGCCATCACCGGCCAAGGGGTGAGGGAGTGGGTCAGGATGTTGATGCGTGGAACCCCCGCCTCACAAGGCGCAGCAGCAAAGCCAGGAGCATCCGAGTCGTCCATCAAGCGCATCGTGAGCTTCTCGCGCAGCTTCTGGGGCTACCTGCAAGAGATTGAGAAGGCCCCTGGTGAGATTCAGCCCTTCGTCGTTCCGTCCTTCAGCAAGAAGGCAGCCACCAAGGCAACCACCGGCAAGGGAGGCTGGGAACCGTTCCTTCCCCATGAGGTGGTATCCCTGCTCAACGCCGCCGTGGAAAAGGGTGACCAGGAGTTGGCCGATCTCATCAGGCTGGGTATGTACACCGGGGCGCGTATTGAGGAGCTGTGTGCGCTGAAGGTCGAGAACTGCACCAAGGAAGTCTTGTCCATCACCGACAGCAAGACGGATGCCGGGATCAGGCAGGTGCCTGTCCATTCCGCACTGGTTGAGGTTGTGGATCGCTTGATGGCTGCCAGCCAGGATGGCTACCTCTTGTCCGGTTTGACCTTCAACAAGTACGGTGACCGCTCCAATGCCATCGGTAAACGCTTCGGGCGACTGAAGGCATCCCTTGGGTTCCCCGAGAAGAAGGTCTTCCACTCGATCAGAAAGACCGTGGTGACCCTGCTGGAAGACGCTGGGGTCTCTGAGAACCTCACGGCGGACATTGTGGGCCACGAGAAGCCCCGCATCACCTACGGGCTGTACTCAGGAGGGCACTCGCTAGCCTCTATGAAGGATGCTATCGAGAAGATTCGCTACCCGTGAGGCTGGGGATGAGACCTTCCCGAAGCTCGCGTGAAGACCCTTGGCTGAAGCAGTCCAGGAACTCAGATGATCCCAGCGGCTTTGGTCTGAGCAACGGGGCGGTCGCATGGTAGATTCATCAGTTACGGGCAGTCACAGAAACCTGTGAGGCTTTCCCCTTTGAAGAACACTGTGCTATGGGAGTGCAGCAAGAAAAATGACGATTGACCTGAACCAGCTCGAAAACCGCCTCTGGGCCACTGCCAACCAAATGTGGGCCAACACAGGGCTGAAGCCTTCCGAGTTCTCCAACCCTGTGCTGGGCCTGATCTTCCTGCGCTATGCAGAGAAGAAGTTCCACGAGGCTGAAACCACGCTGCTCGACAAGGGGCTGGATGTCTCCGAGATTGAGAAGTTCGACTACCAGGCCGAGGGTGCGCTGTATCTGCCAGAGAACGCCCGCTTCACCTACCTGCTTGATCTGGCAGAAGACCATGATCTGGGCCGAGCCGTCAATGAGGCGATGTCTGCTGTGGAGACCGAGAACGAAGAGTTGAAGGGTGTGCTGCCCCGCTCCTACGGGAAGCTGCCCAACACCGTCCTGGTCGAGTTGCTGCGTGTGCTCAATGGCCTGGGAGAGATCGAGGGCGATGCCTTCGGGAAGATTTACGAATACTTCCTGGGCAAGTTCGCAATGGCAGAAGGCCAAAAGGGGGGCGTGTTCTACACCCCCACCAGCATCGTCAAGCTGATCGTCGAAATCATCGAACCCTTCCACGGCAAGATTTTTGACCCTGCCTGTGGATCGGGGGTATGTTTGTTCAGAGTGCCCAGTTCGTCAGCCGTCACAAAAAGCGGGCAGCCGAGGAGTTGACCGTCTTCGGCACCGAGAAGGCCAACGACACGGTGAAGCTGGCGAAGATGAACCTCGCAGTGCATGGCCTGTCTGGTGACATCCGGGAGTCCAACACCTACTACGAAGACCCCCACAAGGCCCTGGGCAAGTTCGACTTCGTCATGGCGAACCCGCCCTTCAACGTCTCAGGGGTGGACAAGGAGCGGTTGAGCGATGACCCCCGGTTCTCCTACGGCATCCCCAATACGGACAACGCCAACTACCTGTGGATTCAACTGTTCTACACCGCACTGAATGAGCAGGGTCGTGCAGGCTTTGTCATGGCGAACTCGGCGGGGATGCACGGGGCACTGAGCTGGAGATTCGCAAGAAGCTGATCCAGACAGGTGGTGTGGATGTGATCGTCTCGGTGGGTTCCAACTTCTTCTACACCGTCACGCTGCCCTGCACCTTGTGGTTCTTTGACAAGGCCAAAGCCAAGGGCTGGCGCAAAGACCAAGTGCTGTTCATTGATGCGCGGAGCTTCTACCGGCAGGTGAGCCGTGCGCACCGTGACTTTCTGCCTGAGCAGATCGAGTTCCTGGCAAACATCGTGCGGCTGTGGCGCATTGAAGCCGTTGAGACTGAGGCAGGTAGCCAGGAGTTGATCCAGCAGCACTTCCCGGAGGGGCGCTATCAGGATGTGCCAGGAGTGTGCAAGGTTGCGACGCTGGCGCAGATTGAGGCGCAGGGGTGGAGCCTGAACCCTGGGCGCTATGTGGGGGTGGCTGATCGTGGGTCTGATGACTTTGATTTTTTGGAACGACTGGAAGTTCTCGCTGAAGAGTTGACGCTGATGAATTTTGAAGCAAAGGAACTCGAAGAACGTATTCAGATGAACCTAGCGTCCTTTCTTGAGGATCGATCATGAGTTGGCCCGAGATGCGGTTTGGCTCGCTTTTCCTAGAGCCGTCACGCAACGGCCTTTATAAGGCGAAAGAGTTCCATGGCGATGGCGCAAAGATAATCAACATGGGCGAACTTTTTGCATATCCATTTGTTGGATGTCAACAAATGAAGCGCCTTCAGGTTACCAATATAGAGTTGGCGAGGTTCGGTGTCTCCAATGGAGACCTTTTGTTTGCTCGTAGAAGTTTGATCGAGGCTGGTGCAGGGAAGTGTGTCATCGTTGAAAACCTTTCCGAGCCGACAGTATTTGAATCATCTATTATCCGCGTTCGTCTTGACACTTCACGTACTCTACCGCGTTTTTACTACTACTACTTTCGAAGTCCTATTGGGCGGTCGCGTATAGAAGCGATTATTACGGGTGCAGCTCAGAAGGGAATTCGCAGTTCTGAGTTGGCAGATATCAGTATCCATGCTCCACCGCTTGAAGAGCAGCGCCGCATAGCCTTCATCCTGTCCGCCTACGACGACCTGATCGAGAACAATACCCGCCGTATCGCCATCCTTGAGGAAATGGCCCGGAGGATTTACGAGGAGTGGTTTGTCCACTTCCGTTTTCCAGGGCATGAACAGGTGAAGATGGTGGAGTCGGAACTGGGGTTGATACCGGAGGGGTGGAGCTTCAAGCCAATTACTACTATTGCCACCGTTAAGTACGGGAAGGGTCTTCCCACTAAATATCTTGTCGAGAATGGTGATTACCCTGTTTATGGGGCTGCAAAAATTATCGGTCGATTCAATGAGTACACTTGTGAAAATAGAACCCTGATTGTTGGCTGCCGAGGGAGTGTTGGAGTTCCTCAGATCACACTGCCAAGATGTTTTGTGACGAATAACTCATTTACCATCAATCCCCAAAACCCCAACGGGATGCTTTGGTTGTTCCAAGCATTGAAATACAGGGGGCTAAATGATGTTATTGGTGGTGCGGCACAGCCACAAATAACAATTGAGGGATTGGATAATGCAAAAATGCTGACTCCTGGCGACACCTTTCTCGAAAAATACAACGAGGCAGTGTTGCCATTGTTTAATCTCGCATGGAATCTTCAATTCCAGAACGCCAACCTCCGCACCACCCGAGACCTACTGCTCCCCAAGCTGATCTCCGGTGAACTCGACGTGTCCAACCTGCCTGAACCTGGGGAGGCCATCGCAGCATGAATGCCGTTCTCACCACCAAAGACGTGACTGCCGGTTACGGGGAACTCGCACTCGTCGAGTTACCAGCCATCGACTGCCTTGCTTCCTTGGGGTGGGAAACGGCCAACCTCTACAACGAGACCTTCGGGGTTGACGGCACGGAGGGACGCAAATCCTCTGCAGAGGTCATCCTGGTGCCACGCCTCAAGAAGGCCCTGGAACGCATCAACCCTGGCCACCCAGCCACAGCCTACGAACAGGCCATCAATCAGCTCACAGAAGACCGCTCCAAGCAGATTCCGGTCAATGCCAATCAAGCGTTCTACAAGCTGCTGCGTGACCGGGTGAAGGTGGAGATCACGGACGACGATGGCAACCCGCAGACGGTGGAGCTATCGGTGGTGGACTGGAAGAACCCAGACAACAACGACTTCTTCCTCACCCAGCAGATGTGGGTCTCAGGGGAGATGTACAAGCGCCGCTGTGACCTCGTGGGCTTCGTCAATGGCATCCCGCTGGTCTTCATCGAACTGAAGGCGCCCCACGTTCCCCTGAAGTCGGCCTACGACGACAACCTGAAGGACTACAAGGGCCAGAGCGTCCCGCAACTGTTCCACCCCAACGCATTCATCATCCTCTCCAATGGCTCCCAGACCCGTGTGGGAACGCTCACCAGCCCCTGGGAACACTTCTTCGAGTGGCGGCGCATTGACGATGAGACCGAGGCAGGATCGACCTCGCTGGAGACAGCCTTGCGGGGCCTGTGCGACAAGCGCCGGTTGCTTGATGTGGTGGAGAACTTCACCGTTTTTGAGACTGCACGGGGTGGCCTGATCAAGAAGGTTGCCAAGAACCACCAGTACCTCGGTGTGAATAAGGCTATCGAGCAGATGATTAAGCTGCGTGAGTCGGGTGACCGAGAGGCAGCCAAACGCCTTGGTGTGTTCTGGCACACACAAGGCAGCGGCAAGAGTCTGTCGATGGTGTTCTTCACCCAGAAGGTGCTACGCAAGCTCCCTGGCAAGTGGACGTTCGTGATGGTCACTGACCGATCCGAACTTGATGACCAGATTTACAAGACCTTCACTGCCACCGGGGCCATCACCGGGGCAGAGGTGCAGGCCACCAGTGCAGAGAACCTCAAGCAGTTGCTGCGCGAAGACCACCGCTATGTCTTCAGCCTGATCCAGAAGTTCCGCACCGAGAAGGGCGAGGCGTACCCCAAGATTTCTGATCGGGACGACATCATCGTCATCACCGACGAGGCACACCGCAGCCAGTACGACGTGTTCGCTCTGAATATGCGTAACGCCCTGCCCCATGCAGCCTTCCTGGGCTTCACGGGCACCCCGCTGATTGCTGGTGAGGAGGAGCGTACCCGCGAGGTCTTCGGTGAGTACGTCTCGGTCTATGACTTTGCACGATCCATCGAGGATGGGGCCACGGTGCCGCTGTACTACGAGAACCGCACACCCGAACTCCAGATCACCAACGAGAACCTGAACCAGGACATTGAGCAACTGCTGGAAGAGGCAGAACTCGACGAGGAACAGGAGAAGAAACTGGAGCGGGAGTTCGCCAGGGAGTACCACCTGATCACCCGCGATGACCGGCTGGAGACGGTGGCTGCTGATTTGGTCAAGCACTTCCTCGGGCGGGGCTATCGGGGCAAGGCCATGATGGTCTGCATCGACAAAGCCACGGCGGTGAAGATGTACGACAAGGTGCAGGCCCACTGGAAGCAGCATCTGGCCGAACTGAAGGGGCAACTGAAGACCGCCACGGGCGATGCTAGAGAGACCCTGATCGACAAGATCAAGGTGATGGAAACCACCGACATGGCCGTGGTGGTGTCGCAGTCTCAGAACGAGATTGAAGACCTGAAGGCCAAGGGCCTGGACATCGTTCCACACCGACAGCGCATGGTCAGTGAGAACCTGGACGATCAGTTCAAAGACCCTGATGGCCCACTGCGGCTGGTCTTCGTCTGTGCCATGTGGATCACTGGGTTTGATGTGCCCACTTGCTCGACCTTGTACCTCGACAAGCCCATGCGCAACCACACCCTGATGCAGACCATCGCCCGTGCTAACCGGGTGGCAGCAGGCAAGACAGCAGGGCTGATCGTCGATTACGTGGGCATCTTCCGCAACCTTCAGGATGCCCTGCGCATCTATGCCAAACCCAACCAGCCGGGGCAACTGCCCATCAAAGAGAAGGCTGCCCTGGTGGAGCAACTGGAGGGGCTGCTGAAAGAGGCTCAGGCGTTCTGTACGGGCCTTGGAATCGACCTGAATGGGATCGTAGCTACACCACCAGCCAAGCGCCTGGAGGCCCTTCAGAAGGCGATGGACGTGATCCTAGAGGCGGGGGAAGACAAGACCAAGGCGTACCTGCTGCTGTCTGGTCAGGTTGCCCGTACCTTCAAGGCCATCCTGCCTGACCCAGAGGCCAACGCCCATGCTCCCACCTCGGTGCTGGTGTCGTACCTGGGGGCCATGATCAAGGCCCTGAGGCCACCACCAGACATCTCAGGGGTCATGAGCGACCTGGATGCTCTGCTGGATGATTCGATTGCCACGGAGGGCTACCGCATTGGTGAACGCCCACAGGCAGAGGCTTTGATCGACCTGTCCCAGATCGACTTCGCTGCCTTGCAGAAGAAGTTCGAGGAAGGCAAGAAGGCCACCGAGACCGAGAAGCTCAAGGGCCAGATCGAGAAGAAGCTGGACAAGATGGTCAGGGAGAACAAGGGCCGGATCGACTTCCTGGAGAAGTTCCAGAAGCTGATCGAGTCCTACAACGCATCCAGCCACAACCTGGAAGGGTTCTTCAAGGAGCTGATGAGCTTTGCCCAGAACCTGACTGAGGAGGAGCAGCGGGCACACCGGGAAAACCTGACCGAGGAAGAACTGGCGATCTTCGACTTGTTGACTCAGCCCGAACCTGCCCTATCCGAGAAGGAAAAGGACGAGGTGAAGAAGGTCGCCAAGGAGTTGCTGGCGAAGCTCAAGGCCGAGAAGCTGGTGCTGGACTGGAAGCTCAAGACCCAAACCAAGGCCGATGTGGAGCGCACCATCAGGGACTTCTTCATCCAACTGCCCAAGGCGTACACCATCGAGTTGAAGAAAGAGAAGCGATCCAAGACCTACGCCCACATCTACGAGAACTACTCAGGGGCTGGTCAGAGCGTGTACCAGGGGATGGGTGCCGGGTTGCACTGAAGTGGCTGTGGTGTGTGAGCTTCAGCGAGGGCGCAGCCCGAGGGCTTTGCGAACTTCAGGGGCTGTGGTTGGACTGCTGTTGGACTGGTGCGGTGCTGGGGGGTTAAGGCCCACAGATAGCATGGATCAAATGATAATTTTTCTCATTTGCACCAAAAAAACCCCTCCTCAAAGCGGTGAGGCCATGAGAAGGGGTTGTCTTGAGATCGTGGATCAACGCAAGTGCTCAAGGGCGCAGCCCGAAGGCTTTGCGACACGATTGCCTTGTGGACGGAAGCGTCCTGTGGCCTCGCTGAGGCTCTCCAGCACCAGGGCAAAAGCAGCCCATAAGGGCAGATTGGGAACTGTCGTCTTGAAGCCTTCCGAGACAAGGCCAACGCTCTTGGTGATGTCAGCACCCGAGACCCCCACACGCCGCAGCACTTGATGGAGCCTGGGGTACGTGGTGGGTTCTTGCATGTTGGCAATCCGTATCCCAGCACGGTGAAGGTAGCCCCTCAAGTGCCCCGCATCAGTCCTGTTCCAACGCTCGATGAGCTTGTGCCATGCCTTGCTGTTCTTGCTGACAGTCTCCCGTCCTGGGGGCTTTGCCTGGATCATGTTGGCAACATCAATCAGCACACCTGAAGCCTGTGGTGCCTTCCGCTTTACAGGGCCAGCAAGTGGTGTTGAGGGGCTGGTTGAGGGGTAAGTCTTTGAAGGGCTTGAAGGCCCTCCTGAGAGGCTCTTGGCCTGTTTCATGCCTCAATGACGGAAACACCCTGCATGGTGAGCTTCTCCACCAGAGAAACAGGGAGGTCGAATTTCAGGGCAGTCTCTTGGATTGCCCATTCGGCACTCGCTCGGCATCTGGCCGGGGACTTCCAGTGATCGTGTTCAGTGAGCTTGTCGTAGTAGCGCAGTGCAGGCAGGGCGTTTTCCTTGATGGTCTTGTGAAGAGTCGCCACTAGGGTCGGAGACAAATCCTCCTGGCCTTTTGAGTACCCGCCGTGCTGACGGATCGAGGGAAGCACAGTGCCCAAGACCCACCGCTTGAATGCCTTGGCTTCAGGTCGGCGGCTTCCAAGAATCAAGGAATACAGACCCTCCTCATTGATGACCACGGGGGCACTGCCAGCCAAGCCTAAGGAAAACTTAGCCTTGCATTCTGGCTCTACGTGCGTATCGACAGCGACCGTGGTGTTCTTGTAGCCGAGGGCTTTGCAGACATCCGTAGCAACAAACCACGGCTCCTCACGGTGGTGGATCATTCGGATTGTCCCGAATGCCTCGTGCTCAAACGTGGTGTGGACGAATACAGCGGCATTTGCGAGTGCTCGGCACGAGTGCCTTGCGGGTTGCCCTGTTTGTGTCTTGTTCATGGTGTGTGTCTTTCTTTGGTTGAAACCCTCCAGCCGAGTCCACCCACAATGCGGCCCAAGACAGGACACACATGAAACCTATACCGCATTGCGGCAAGGCGGGAGGGCTCCAGCCAAAGAAGGTTCTTGGTTGGAAATTGGCCGTGGATGGCCGCGTCATCCCCCTGAATCAAGGGGATGGATGGGTCAGTGAATGACCATGTTGGAGGTGCTATCGGGAGCAGGTTGAAGAGCCAATTCAGTCCTGTCTTCCGTGACCACTGGTGTGGCTACTGGAAGTTCACCGGAAGATGACTTCAGCTTTTCTGACGCAAGGTCTCGATCTTGGTCAGTAACCAAGATGGCCTGCATCGCCAAGTGGGAGGCAACGTCACGGGAGAGGGTGTAGTCAGTGTGGGGGCCTCGATCAGCAGTGGGTCTGATGCCGTGGAAGACTTACGCGGAAATTTCCGCGTTAATCCCTGAGTCTTCAAACGGAGAAAATCCTCCGTTGATCTCTCCGCCAGGAACAGCCGCTGATGGAAGCGACTGACCATGGTGATCATGGTTCTTGGTGATTCTTGATGGTATTGACCAGGATGGATCACATCACCAGCATCCCTTCAGCCATACCTTCAGTCTGGACTTCCGTGACCACTGGTGTGGTGTCTGGAAGTTCACCGAAGATCAACTGAAGTAGTCCCATGAGTGCAGATCACTATGGTTCTATCAAGGATGATTTCATCAAGGGAGACAACTAAGTATTCACCTAGCTGCTTCCCTTAGATTCCTCCGCATCCACCGATGAGCCAAGTCCTCCACCTTTGGGGGTGGTGATCAAGGGTACCGACCTCATCCAGGGTGCATCACTTCCTGAACCGTCTTGGTGGATGTTCAGCTTACTCCGGTGGGTCGTCCACCCAGGGAAGGGTGAATGACCAGCGATCCAGAGCAGTCCTGTCCACGGTACTTAACATCGTTGGTACGGAGGCAGAAGTCGTCGGTTTTCACCTGAGCCGCTCCCTTGAGTTCCTCCGGGGAGACTTGCATCTCCTCCAGGACTGCGGGCATTTCATTAAACGTCGATTTCATATGCGTTTTTGCATATGAAGCTATGGGTTTTGCAGGGGCAGAGGGCCTTGCTACTGCCCTTGATGGCGCTTCCTGACTCTTGCCTTCACTCTCCCTCCACGAGGCCTCTATGAGGCCGCCAAGGCCCTTCCTGCGCCTCCCTGAAACGCCCTTTTGACCGAGGCCGTAGAGATGCCGAAGTGTTCTGCTGTGGCCTTGATGCTGGCGCTGTTGGCCTGTCGCCATTGGCGCACCTCTTCATCGTTGATCACCTTCTCGCGGCCTAGGTTCTTCCCCTCGGCCCTGGCTCTCTCGATCCCAGCCATCTGCCGTGCCTTGATGTTCTCCCGCTCCAGTTCAGCGACTGCTGCCAGCATGGTGAGCATCAGTTTCCCGGCAGGGGTGGCGAGGTCGAAGCCTTCTCGCATCGAGACCACGGAGACCTTCTTAGCCTGGAGTGCTTCCACCGTGCTAAGAACGTCGATGGTGTTACGGCCAAGGCGGTCGATGGCAACCACCACCACCGTGTCACCCTCACGCACGTAGGACAGCAAGGCGCTCATAGCAGGGCGCTGAGAGGCCGGGATGCTGCCCGATACTCCTTCCTCCTCGAACCATCTGGAGACCTTGTAGCGGCTCTCTATGGCCCTGCGCTGGTTCTCGTTGGTTTGGTCGTCGGTGCTGACTCGGACGTAGGCGATGACTGAGGACATGGGGAATGGCTCCTGCCAGGATGGCTCACAATGTATGGCTCACATCATAGGCGGTGGCTCATTAAAAATCAACAGCAATGATCCAAGCGGCAGAGGTTGATTTTGGGTGGCTCACAGGGAGTACCTTTTGATCCACAGGAGTAGAGCCTGTGGGTGTGTCCTCCGGCCACAGGAGAACACCGTGAACAACACCATCACCCTCGACAACACCACCATCAAAACTGACAGCGCAGGCCGCTACTGCCTGAACGATCTGCACAAGGCAGCGGGTGGTGAGCCGAACCATCAACCAGCCTTCTTTCTGCGTCGTGAAGAGACCGCCGAACTAATGGTTGAACTTTCTAATTCTGCGGATTCGCAGAGTTACCAACCTGTGATCTCGAACGCTGGTCGCTACGGTGGAACCTACGTCTGCATGGAACTGGCCTATGCCTACACCATGTGGTTGGCCGAGGTAGGACAGGCTGTCACACCACCGAGTCCCTGCCCGAAGTGCTGCCATGTGGTTTGCACAGGCTGGTGTCCAACCGTTGGACACCTCGGAGTCACACCCGACCCGCATCAGGATGTGGTTCGCGGAACACTGGGCCGTTGTCGGAGCCTCCGATAACGAGGTGACCCACCCGACGTGGATCAGAAAGGCGTTCAACGAGCAGAAGACCACCGAGACCCTGCCCGAAGTGCTGCCATACGGTTGGGCCAGCCCTGTAAAAGGGACAGATTTGTCCTGTTTACTACCGACCCGCTCACCAGATGTGATGAGCGCCCTCTCAAATTACACCCTGTCTGCGTGGAGTCGGACGATCCTCCACTAGACAGCGGCTGTCCAGTAGATGCCACTCACCCTCACCGCCTTTGTCAGTGGGCACGAGAGCAGAAGACCACCGAGTCCCTGCCCGAAGTGCTGCCATGTGGTTGGCCGAGGTGTCGGCGGCGATGACACCAGCTTTCCCACAGGGGATGAGGTGTGTGACGGTCTCACACCCCACACACCTTCGTCAGTGGTTCAACGAGCAGAAGACCACCGAGACCCTGCCCGAGGGGCTGCCATGTGGATGGTAGGGCACTGGGCTACTGTGGAGTGACTCCACACAAGCGAGTCCCATCCCAAGAACATCCGAGAGCTTTGCATCCACCACCACCACCTCCACAGGAGAACACCATGAACAACGTGTCCACCTTCAACTTCAACACCAACAACATCCGAGTCATCACCATCAACGGCCAGCCCTGGTTCGCTGCGGTTGATGCTTGCCGTGTTCTTGGGTTGAACAACACTGCCAACGCTGTGCGCCCGCTGGATGAAGCTGAGAAGGGTATTCAAACTTTTAACACCCCTGGTGGGTGCCAGCGTCTAACGACCGTCTCCGAGTCCGGCCTCTACAAGCTGATCATGCGCAGCTACAAGCCAGAAGCCAAGGCGTTCCACCGCCTACCTGCTGGCGCTGGGTATATGAAGGGGACACCCTCGCCGTGGTCACCGAGAGCGAAGACTTCCTTTATTCAGGGAGTGCAAGCACAGCCACACTACACCCCCGGCACGGGGGAACTCGGCACAGTATTGCTTAGGGGTGAGACCTCGAAAGTTTGCGGTAAAAAATCGTGGGAGCCTCTGGGGGTGATCAACCACCTGGGCGTGTGGTAACTGCGTGTGGTAAGTCACCAAACCTGAAAAAGAAAAAACCCTTGCAAATCAATGACTTACAAGGGTTCATCTATTTTGGCGGAGAGGGCGTCCGTCACTTAGCAGTCTAGGGTAGTTCGAAATAAGCTAAAAAAGCAATGTAAAACAATGACTTAGGTTTAAGTTTGATCCTGAAGAATCCGAGAGTATCCCATACAATCGTTCCATGTAACGTGGGTAGAAATGTGGGTAAAAATGGCAAGGGCAATCAATCGTTTGAGCGCGCTGCAAGTCAAAACGGCAAAGGTGCCAGGTTACTACGCCGATGGCGGCAACCTGTGGCTGCAAGTGGCGCGTGGTGGCAGCAAGTCATGGGTGCTGCGCTACACCATCGCCGGCAGGGCGCGCGAGATGGGTCTGGGCAGTGTCATCGCATTCACCTTGCAAGAGGCGCGCGAGCGTGCCCAGGCGGCACGCAAGCTGCTGGCCGATGGCATAGACCCGATTGAGCAAAGGCGCGAGGTGCAGCGACAGGCCCGCTTGGAGCTCAGCAACAGCCGCACCTTTGCGTCATGTGCTGACGACTACATCAAGGCGCACGAGGCCGGCTGGAAGAGTGCAAAACACGCTGCCCAGTGGACGGCGACCCTGGAGACCTATGCCTATCCCATCATTGGTGGGCTGCTCATTGCCGAGGTCGAGACCACGCACGTCATGCGCGTGCTGGAACCGATCTGGCGCACCAAAGCCGAGACCGCTGCACGCCTGCGCGGCAGGATTGAGAGCATCCTCGATTGGGCGACGGTGCACGGCTACCGCCAAGGGGACAACCCGGCCCGCTGGCGTGGACACCTGGACAAGCTGCTGCCGGCACGCTCGAAGGTACAAAAGACAGAACACCATGCTGCCCTGCCTTGGCGCGAGATGGGAGCCTTCATGCGCGAGCTGCGCAGCCAACAAGGTGCTGCCGCGCGAGCCGTCGAACTGGTCATCCTGACCGCTTGCCGTACGTCCGAAGTCTTCAACGCCGAGTGGCGCGAGATCGACCTGACGCAGCGCACCTGGACGATTCCAGCTGCTCGCATGAAGGCGGGCAAAGAGCACGTCATACCGCTGTCAGATGCCGCCGTGAACGTGCTGCAAATGCAGGCTGATGTGTATGGCAAAGGGGACTATGTATTCCCTGGAGTCAAGCTCCAAAAGCCCTTGTCCAACATGGCCGGCTTGGCACTACTCAAGCGCATGGGCCGGCAGGATTTGACCGTGCATGGCTTCAGATCCAGCTTCAGGGACTGGAGCGGTGAGGCCACCAACCACCCGCGCGAGGTCATAGAGCATGCGCTGGCGCACCAGTTGAAGGACAAGGCCGAGGCCGCCTATCAGCGTGGGAGCCTGTTTGAAAAGCGCCGCGTCCTGATGGCCGATTGGGCGCGGCATTGTGACCATGTGGTGGTGCCGGCAGGCGTCGTCCCCCTGAGCCGATCTGCCTGAGCAGTTGCAACCATGTTGCTACGAGGATTTGACGGTGGAAGGTGTCGGTAATAACGTTGTGGGCACTATGCAGGCCATTCACGTCACTATCCGCCCCATCGGCAACAGCCGGGGCGTTGTCCTGCCAAAGACTGTATTGGCGCAAGTGGGTCTGGAGGATGCGACCGATGCCGAGATGACCGTCGAAGGCGGGGCCATCATCTTGCGCAAACCTGCCAAGCCACCGCGCCAAGGCTGGGCACAAGCCGCCCGAAGGCTCGCCGCCGAGGGCGATGACGGGCTGGTCATGGGCGAGTTCGGCAACGAGGGGGATGTGGAGCTGGCGTGGTAAGGCACGGTGAAATCTGGCTCGTGAACCTCGAGCCGACCATAGGTAGCGAAATCAGGAGGTCGTGCCCCTCGTCGTGGCGTCGCCCGCTGAGCTGTACGACCACTTGAGGACTGTGATCATCACCCCGATGACTTCCAAGGGTTTTGCTGCGCCGTTGCGCGTGCCTGTGACGCACGCTGGCATCAAAGGATTGATGCCTGGCCTCAATCTTGAAAGTCATCGCAGCCACTGAGCCAGTAACCGCGCGCATTGCTCATGACGCTGTTGCTCAGGAGCTGGATATCGTAGCCGGGCAGCCTTTCTTGCAAGGCTTGGCGGTAGTAGTGCGCTCCACCTCCGGCAAGAAAAACACGACTCAAGCGGGATTTGTTGGCGTCAATACGGCTCAGGAAAGCCAGGACTTCTTTACGGGCCGCGTCCAGAACAGTGCTTTGATAAGGGCCGGTATCGATCACCTGATACCCCAGGTTGATGCGGCCCCGTGTGAGTCCTTCTTCCACCTGGTCGAACTCCAGGCTGCCCGTGCCGTGGTCATGGCCGATCTGATGGCTCACCTGCCGTAAGATGCTGGATACACCCCCGTCGAATGAGCCGCTGAGTTTGAGTTCTGGCATCATGGAGTTGGCAACAAACCAATCGAAGGTGCGATAACCAGGGTCGATCACCATGGACAGTGCTCGGTCGGCAAACATCTCATCGTCCTCGGGCAAATGCTGGGCTGCATAACGCAGTGCTCCGTAGGGCTGAGGCAGTACCTTGACTTGTTTTGCGGTGACGGTGATGCTTTCAGGGGGCTTTGTTGCACAAATCGAGTTGCAGACGGTATGACCCCAACCCCGGACGGACCTATGCCACGGCAGCCACCGGCACGGTTTGGGGACGGCCGATCTGGCTGAAGCGATTGAGCAAGGCCACGCGGACATGCAACTCCACAACCTGGCGGTCGAACGTGCGCGCGGTCACCCGTTCGCCCAGTCGCTTGAAGCAGTGCATCTTCGTCTCCACAAGGCTGCGCCGGTGGTAGCCGCTCCACTTCTTCCAGATACTGCGGCCCAAGCGCTGGCACGCGCCAATAGCCTCGTTGCGGTGCGCCGAGCCCGGGCTCGACTTCTTCCAATGGCTGGCGTTCTTGCGCGGCGGTATCACCGCCATCGCTTGCCGCTCGGCAATGGCGTCCAGGCAGCCTCGCGTGTCGTAGGCGCCATCCGCACAGACGCTCTCGATGGGTTCGTCGGCGGGGATCTGGGCCAGCAACTCTGGCAGCATCGGTGCATCGCCGATGGCATTGCTGGTCACCTCGATGGCGCGTATTTCCAGCGTTTGCGCGTCGATGCCGAGATGGACTTTGCGCCATTCGCGCCGGTACTCGGCGCCATGCTTCTTGCGTTTCCACTCGCCTTCACCCAGGAACTTGATGCCAGTGCTGTCCACCAGCAACTGCAACGGCGACGGCGACTTTCTCGGCTGGTAGCTCAGTTCGACCTGCAAGGTCTTCTGGCGTCGGCAGACCGTGCTGAAGTCCGGTACCGGCCAGTCCAGCTTGGCCAACTGCAGCAGGCTTTGCACCATGCCCAGCGCCTGGCGCAAGGGCTGGCCGAACAGGCACTTGATGCTCAGGCAGAACTGGATCGCTGTGTCCGAGAAGGTCGGGCTGCGCCCACGCTTGCCGGTCGGCGTGCCACGCCACTGCATGCTCTCATCGAGCCACATCGTCAACGAGCCTCGCGCCTTCAGCGCCGCGTTGTACGCCTTCCAGTTCGTCGTGCGGTACTTGCTCCGCTGCCTCTTCTTCGCATCTGTCACGCCGTCAGTCTACGGGCGTCGTCGTGGCGATTTGTGCAACAAAGCCCTTTCAGGGTGTCCTTTTTCCTGAAGCGCGCCTGGAACGGGAATGGTGCGAGGCTGAGAGGCGATTTGCTCCAGGCGTTTGCTGCGGGCATTGAATCCCAAAACGGGCAAGCCCACGACCAGCATGTCGATTTCTTCAAACACACAGTTCATGTCGCGCATGGCAAAGTGCAAACTGGCCCGAAGCAAAGCCTCATGTTCGTCGGATTCGATGTAATTGGGGTCGAGCGCCCGCGATTCGATGCCCAGCGATGCACCCGGCCCGGCGTAATAGTTGCGGTCGTTGATCGAGAGCAGAACCTTGTTGTGACTGTGGCTCATGCCAGAGGATTTTTCATCCACCAGGGCCAAGGGTGCAACTGAACGAAAGCAGATTTCCCCCCAGCGCTCACGCCCGAGCTTGTCTATGCCGTTTTTCCAGACGGCCTTGGTGTTGCCGTATCCAACGTCGATTGCGATTACTTTTGTTTCCATCTTGGGTTCCAATCAATTTTGCTGCTTGAGCATATTGGCCGACATGCGCATTTTTTCCCTGAAAGAAGCGCTTTTTTTGGTGACGATTGTTATTTCGTCCCGAGCTTGTCCTGCATCGGGAACCAATTCGGTTGGATGCTGGGAGCTGCTGGACATTTTGGGTGGGGATTCCTTGGGTGGGTGCGTGTCTAGGCTCTCCTTCAACGTGGGTGGGGCATTTCTGTCAGATCGGCAGTGGTGCTTTGATTGGCCGGTGTTTTGATGGTTACTGGCGGCTCAGATGGGGCCAAGGATGCGGTAAAGGGTTGTGGTGCCATCTCCTGCTGCTGAGATTGCACCCCTTGATGTTGAGGTTGTTCCAGTGCGGCGTCTTGAATAGGTTGAATTTTTCCCGTTGTATTTTCTATTTGCTTAAAGGCCAGCGAGTTATTTTCCAAGGAATATATTTTGGATAATCGCTGCTTGACGAAGGTGCTTCTCTCTGCCGGGGTGTTGATTTGGGTGATCTCCTGGAGCAGCGACAGCAGCCAGGGATCTCTCGCGCTCAAGGTGATGCGCACGGACAGGGCTGAGACCTCTGGGGAGGGGCCACTGGTTGGGCAGGTGAAGGCAGCCTGCACCCAAATGTCAAAACATGGCGGATAGCCCCCGCTCTTTCACTCTCGGTAGGCATGGCCGCCAGCAGCGAGAAAAGCTCCCTGAGAGACCACTCGGCCCGGTGAAAGTACAGCCGCAGGCGCACGGATGGGGTAGGGCGGGAGTGTTCTTCGCTGGCTTGCTCATTGTTTGCGTCTTGCTGTTCGCTGTCCAAATTTGGACAATCCTGTCCAAAATTGGCGAAATTTGTCCAAAAGTGGACAGTCCTGTCCAAAAGTGGCGGAATTTGTCCAAATCTGGACAGTCCTGTCCGAAATTGGCGGAATTTGTCCAAAAGTGGCGCGGGTCAGCCTTCAGTCTCAAGCAAGAAGGCTTTGAGTCAAATTTGAAAGGCGCTGCGTTTGCGCTCTCATTTGCACTGCACGATCAGCCCAGGCCGTGCTACGCTGGCCCCCACGCATGGTTTGCTAGAGCCATGCACCACTTTCCAACACCGCTTTTGCGGAAATGTCTGGCAACTCTTGACCCGCAATGGGCGAAAGAAACGGCAGCTTCGGCTGACCCGTTTTTTTTGTTGCGCCCACTGCCCTATAGGGGTAGTGCGCTTTTTTGGAATTCACAACAGACCAACACAGAGTGTCATATCTCGGTCGAATTCCTCAATGGTGACAAGCACTTACGCGCTTCGTTCAACACAGAGGCGGGCACAGAACGTGTTTATTGAACGATTTCGGCACTGAACTGCTGAAAATTTGAGCAACTTTGGTGTTGTCCGGGGCGGCGTGTGTACTGTTTTGGGCGTGGCGCTGCGTGTGTGTTGCGGCTGCTTGCTGGGTGGTTTTCTGGGGTTTTTGGCGCGAGGGAAAGCGTGCTGAGGACTGCTGGGGAGCTGCTGGTGGGGAGCTGTGGAACTGCGCTGCGATGGGTGGCTGCTGGTGTGCTGCTGGCGGCTGTGGGTAGGCAACGATGAAGGGAGCGATGGTGGGCCGCAGTAGGCTCGATGGGGGTGATGGGTGTGTAGGGGTTGCTGGCGCTTTGCTGGCTCTCTGGGGCGCTCTGTAGCTAGCGTGATAAGGGAACCTGCTGGATAGGCGTCCAGTGCGCGTGAGGGCCTGCCGACTGGGGCGGGGAGTAGCGCGTAGGTTGGGTTCACGGCGGTGGTCTCGCAACCACGGGGGTCTGTTGGCTCTCGAAATAGCGGCTGGCCCGGTCTAGGGTGCTTTTCCAGGCGTCTGGGTTCTTCGGAGCTACGGGTTATGGAGGTCGCATTACCGTAAGGGTGCGGGCGTACAGTCGTGACACGGGCTGTACGTAGCGGTTAGGTTTCTTCAAGTGGGGTGTCGGGGGTGCAAATCCCCTCCCTATCCAACGGGGTGAAGTTGGCGCAGGGCTGGCGGGCGAGACTGCTGGCGAGGAGGGGCGTTGAGGGCGCTCCGGGTTTGTTGCGTCTGGACGATTTGCGCTGGGCGCTTGGCTGATTGCCACTGGTTACTGGCGGCGGCGCTACTGGCGGCTGCACTTGGTAATGGTGGGTTTGGCGGCCTGGTACGCGGGTGTTTGGCTCCTCGTCGATTCGTGTGGAATCTGACAGGCACTACACATGGCGGTAGCCCGTGTCATTGCCAGGCTCAGCCATCTTGAATGGGCTTTGCGGCAAATTCTTGAGCCGGCCCATGCGCAGATGCGCAATCGCGATGAAGTTCTTGGCTGTGCGAAAGCCCCGGGCCGCCCGCTTGACCTGCTGCAGCAGCCCGTTCATGGCCTCCACATAGGCGTTGGAGCGGTTGTCCAGCATCCCCCGCACGACGCCATCGAAGTGTTCGGTGATGGTCTTGGCCAGACGCACCTTCATGCGCCAGGCACGGGCAGACTGAAGATGCGAGCGCTGCAGCCAGTGCATGGCGGCGGCTTGCCTGGCCGTCCAGCCCTGCGGGTTCTTGCGCATGCCCCACATCAAGCCCTTGCGGGTTTCGCTGTCCTTGTCACCAAAGACCTCCGTGACCGCCTTGGGGTGGCTGCGCCACTCGCTGGTGCGCACCTCGTCCATGGCCTGGCCGGCCAGGGCCACCACGTGAAAGCGGTCGTAGCTGATGGCCGCCTGGGGCAGCGCCTGGCTCACCCCCTTGAGGTAGGCGCCGCTCATGTCCTGGCAGATATGCTCGATCTTGGCGGGATCGCCCTGGTGCGCCTGCAAGTCCTGCACGAAGGCGTGCACCGTTTCATGGTCGCGCCCTTCGGTGGCAAACAGCAGCCGCTTGGCCTCCAGGTCATGCACCACGGTGATGTAGTTGTGCCCCTTGCGCAGGCTGGTCTCATCGATGCCGATGCGGCGCACGCCGCTCATGTCGTCGCCGTGGCGAGCGCACCCGACGTAGTGCTCGATGCGCAGCCACAGCTGTTTGTCCGAGCAGCGCAGCAGCTCAGCCGCCTGGCGCACCGGCATCTGCGCGCACAGCGACAGCGCCAGCGCTTCAAACAAGGCCGTAAAACCCGATCCCTCCCGGGCCCAGGCAACAGGCGCCTGCGCCGTCTTGCCGCAGCCCGAGCAGGCCACGCGCGGCACGTCGGCGTGCAGCCAGGCTTCGTATTGAAAGAAGTCCAGGTGGCGCCAGCAGCGGCGCAGCCGGTCGTGGATGCCTTGCTCGGCCAGGCCGCAGTGCGGGCAAGCCAGGCGCTTGGCGCTGCAGCGCACTTCAAAGTCGATGCGCCGGCGGGCCGTCTCAAGCTGCACCTGCACCACCTCCCAGGGCGGCTGCAGGCCCAGTGCCGTGGTGAACAACGCCTCGATCCCTGCTCCTGCGCTCATGTCGGTTTGCATCTTTCTTCTGATCTACTCAGTGTTGCCCCAGGGGCCAATTGTGGGTGTTGGGATCCACACGAATCGACGAGGAGCCGGAAAAATTGTATGGGAACATGTTCAAGGGGATATTTTCCGATCCCCTCGTGGCTGCCTTGTTTTTGATGATTCAATTTTGGACAAGGGGCACTCGCATCGGATCGACATGGTCAGATGGCAATACAGTGGCAACGCCCACGGGCTGATCAAAGGCATCGGCATGGTCAATTGCCTTTATATCAACCCAGAAACACATCAATATTGGATTGTGGATTACAGGATCTATGATCCTGACGGTGACGGCAAGAGCAAGCTCGATCATGTGCGGGAGATGCTGGTGGCTGCTGTTGCATCCAAAGAGTTGCCCTTCGACAGAGTGTTGATGGACAGCTGGTACGCTACCAAGGAGCTGATGCTGCTCATCGACTCCCTGGGCAAGCTCTTTTACTGCCCCATCAAGTCCAACCGCCAAGTCGATGACAGCGGGGCAACCCTGCGTTATCGCCGTGTTGATGCTCTGCAGTGGAACGATTTTGAGGAAGGTTTTGGCAAGACGATCAAGATCAAAGAATTTCCCAAAGACTACAAGGTGAAATTATTCCGGGTAGTGGTTTCTTCCAGCCGCACGGATTGGGTCGTGACCAACGACTTGGCGCAAGATACTACGCGAGGGGCGCAAAATGTGTGTGCCTTGCGTTGGAAGATTGAGCAATTTCATCGAGAGTTGAAGCAGTTGACAGGTGTTGAGAAATGTCAGGCGAGAAAATCCAGAATTCAAAGAAATCACATTGCCTGCGCTGTCTTGGTCTGGATTCGTTTGACCGCTATTGCTAGAAAAGCAGGAAAAAGCATATACCAGCTCAAAAAAGAGATGCTATCCAACTATCTACGCCAAGAGCTGCGTTGTCCATCCGTCCCTATGGCGGCTGCGTAAGTCCTAATGGCGAAAGAAGAGAAGCACAATTCTCGGGTTGCGGGCAGGCTGGGAACCATTGGCGGCAGCGGCCCTGGAAAGAATTGTTTGCAGTCTTTGAATGATGTTTGAGCAAGTTTTTGTGTGCTTGGGCTTGAAGACGCGAGAGGGCTGGCAGAAGTCTTGGCCGTGGCTGTTGGGAACAGGCGGCTTGCGTGCTGCCACAGGCGCTGGCCCTGATTCTTGATCTGTGAGACGCTGGGGAGCTGAGAGAGCGAATCGGGCAAGGGCAGGGCGCAACTGGAGAGCTGCACGCCGGTGGAGATGGGAACCAGCACGTAGAGCCATCGCCTGATACGGTAGATCTTTGAGGGCAATTTTTTGAGGCTGGGAGATTTTTTTCTTGCCATGTATTGATTTTTTCTAAAAACCGCTGTTAGACTTCGATCATTGTTCGACTCTGCCGAGGTGGAATCCACCACTGGGGTCTATTTTTTCAACGATGATGGGGTTTGCCATGGATACTATCGAAAACCAGGAACCTGTAAAAACATACAGGGAGCTGTTGGAAGAGCGCAAGGCGCTTGACGAGAAGCTGGCGGTGATGCGCCGAGAGGCGACCCAGAGTGCGGTGCGTCAGGTGCGTGAAATTATCGAGACCTACGATCTGACGGAGGCGGATGTGTTTGGGCGCGGCGCTGCTCGCGGCATTGCTGAGCCTTCGGAAAAGCGTCCGGTGGCACCCAAGTACCGTGACCCGGTGACCGGCCAGACGTGGACTGGGCGTGGCAAGCCGCCGAGGTGGATCGCTGGTGTCGAGAACCGCGATGAATACCTAATTGCGGCCTGAAGCTGCGGCAATCGGACTGAAAACCCCGTGTAGTGTTGATGCTACACGGGTTTTTTGTTTGGGGCTTTGAATGTCGGGGAGGCTTTCAGGGTGCGAATCACTGAGTTCCAGGGCGGGTGCGCGGTCTCCCATCGCGGCATCTCGCCGACGTGCATCACGCCTGTTGTTCTAGTAGGGCAGGAAGGTTTTTGACGATTTTTACTGTCTCTATACTGACCCTGACGATGCGGCGCACGAGATCGAGGATATACCTGGGGTCACTTGACCACTGATTGGGGTCGTTTTTGATGCCGCTGGACTTATCCACGGATACGGCGTAGCGCTCCATCACCCACTCGATGGCGGATTTGCCGTTGACCACGTAGTCATAGGCTTCCAAGGGTATATCCCGCAGGGTGAGGTGCGCGTTGTAGAGGATGACGCTCTTGTCGGGCTTGCCATCTTTCTTGCCAAAGCTCATCTTGTCCACTCGCAAGTCACCTGGCTCCATCACTAGCCGCTTGGATTCTTCATTCAAGGCATAGGGTTCGATGGTTTCGTAGTTCAGGTGCCAGTGGCCCAGCGACCGCCCCGCGTCGCTGAACGCGCGGAAGTCGTTCGCGTAGGGGATGCGGGGCACCATCTTCTTGAGGTCTGTCGCAAAGCGTGACTTGTACTCGGGCGAGTGCAAGATGCCGTACACGTACCAGAAGATGTCTTCCTTGGTGATGGAGTCGCGGCGCACGTAGCCATCGACAGCAGGCTGGTCTTGCGCGTCGAACATCGCTGCCTGCGTGGCCGGAGCACCTTGCTGTACTGCCTCATACCAGTACATAGGGAAGCACTGGCCCGTGTCGGTCAAGTGCATGTTCGGGACCATGTTCGCTGCCAGCGAATGCGCGTTTGTGCGGTGGGCTGGCCACACGGCGACAGGCCGAGTACCACTAGTGCATTGGGGACGTGCCATAAGCCTGATTCCTTGGCCGTACCGCTGGCTGGCCCTCGTCCTGCTCGCCGCTGCCCTGGTCAGCTTCGGCTGGGTGAAAGGCGCGGGCCACGTTCAAGCCCAGTGGGATGCCGCCATCCAACAACAAACCCTGCAGGCCGCCGTCGTCCAGAAGCGGCAGGCCGAGGCCACCGTCAAGGTCGTCACCGAGTACGTCGACCGCGTCCGCGTCGTCCGTGAGAAGGGTGACACCATCATCAAGGAGGTTCCCGTCTATGTGCCCGTTCAAGCCGATGCTGCTTGCACTATCAACCGTGGCCTTGTGCGCCTGCACGACGCTGCCGCCGCCGGTGAACTGCCCGAACCCGCCGGAGATGCTGATGCGGCCGCCGCAGGCATTGCGCTCTCTGCCGTCGCCGGAACCGTTGCTGCCAACTACCAGACCTGCCACGAGAACGCCGAGCAGTTGAGGGCGTTGCAGACGTGGATCAGGGAGATGGCATCCGCCATCAAGTAGCCAACGCCTGAGGTGGCGTGCTCGTGCCGATCTCCTTCACAGGCACCACAGAAGTATGAGACAATACAAATAGTCCGTTTTCAATAAATGAAAACACTATATGAATCAATAACTTGAGATTGCTATGGGCGAGTTGACTGGTTTGAAGGCTGATTTAGCCCAGGTTGTCCGACTGGCGCTTGCTGAGCAGGCGGAGGACGTGCGCCTGTTTGCTGCGAGGCTGGTCAGGAAGTACCGAGGCACTGAGCCGGAGTTGGCCGAACAGGTGGATCTGTTCCTTCGGGCCAAGCCGCATCGGGCAGGGGCACCGCTGCGCAAAATGACATCGCCTTCGCTGCCGGAGCAGGTGCTGCCGGTGGATGACGAGTCGCGTCTGTCGCTGCTGAAGGTCTTCAAGGACTCACCGGATCGTAAGGCTCCATTGTTGTCTGCCGAGCTGGAAGAGTCCCTTGGGCAATTGATCCAGGAGCGCAAGCAGGCAGCGCGTCTCGCCACGCTTGGTTTGACCCCGACCCGCTCTGCCATCTTTGTTGGTCAACCCGGGGTGGGCAAGACGCTGACGGCTCGCTGGTTGGCGGCTCAACTGGGCGTGCCGTTGTACGTGCTCGATCTGACTGCCGTGATGAGCAGCCTGCTGGGACGCAGTGGCAGCAACCTGCGCGCGGCGCTGGATTTCGCCAAACGTAGTCCCTGTGTCCTGCTGCTGGACGAGATCGATGCAATCGCCAAACGCCGCAGCGATGACACGGACATCGGTGAACTCAAGCGGCTGGTGACCGTGATCTTGCAAGAGGTCGACGAGTGGCCAGCAACGGGATTGCTGCTGGCCGCCACCAATCACCCGGAGTTGATCGATCCAGCGCTGTGGCGACGGTTCGATCTGGTTGTGGAATTCAAGGTGCCAGCGGCGGCGGCGGTCAAAGAAGCCATCAAGCGCTTCTTGGGGCCGGACTTTGCCTTGTTCGGCCGCTGGATCGAGATTCTGGCTTTCGCGTTTCGCGGACAGTCCTTTAGCGACATCGAGCGCGAGATACAGCGCTTTCGTCGTGCTGTGGCGTTGGGGACAACGCCGGATGCCGACCTGATCGAAGAATTCATCAAGGCACGCGCCCTCTCTCTGGATCGGCAAGGCCGCATCGACATGGCAGTGTTGCTGGCAAAGCAGACGCGCCTGTCTCAGCACAGTATCTCGGACATCACCGGCGTGAGCCGGGACACCATTCGCAAATACACCACCGACAGTTCGACCGTGGTTCCCAAGAAACGGAGACGTGAGGCATGAGCCAGACCAACTTTCTGATCGGGCGCGGCGAGTTGCTGACCCACGAGATCAAGGGCCCCAAACGCGGCATGGACAAGGCTGAGGTCTACACGTTGCAGCAAGCGAGGAGCCGACTGATGCCGCAGTTCGCCGAAGTTGCGGCGAACCTCGATAGCGTGCCCGATAAAGCCTGTCCGGGAGATTTGGGCGTGGCTCGTCTCACGCTCAATCCGAGTTACATCGCGCGCTCCTTCTTCCCGACAGCCATGCTGCGGAGCGCGAGCCTCTATTCGGTCGGCAGCAGGGTCGTCAAACTCACGCCCGAAGGCTGGTCAAGGAAGGGGCCGCCGCGTGAATCGGCCACCACGGAGCTTTTCGTGGTGGGCCAGCGCCAAGCCTTCCGCCAGTTGAAAGACTGGGCCGGGCGACTGGGCGAAGGGTCGAATGAAGCCAAGGATCTGTCGCATATCGAGCGGTTTTCTGCCTTTGAGCCCAAGGATCGCATCGTCTCGCTAGGCAAGGCAAAAGATCGCTTCTTCGAGGTTGGTATTCATCTGCTTCCCGGTGACAACGACCAGTTCGTGCAACGCGCGTTCGCCAAGTACGCAGCCGATGTTGGTGTGACGATCCATACCGACTTGGCGTTCAGCGCGGGCAACCTGTGGTTCCTTCCAGCCGAGGGTACGCACCACAACATCAAGCGCTTGGCTGAGTTCACCCTTGTGCGCGTGATTCGTCCCATGCCGCAACTGCGTGGCATGCGTCCGGTGCAACGCTCTGCGGGCGTGATGGTAGCGTGCAGCCTGCCGACAGAGCAACCCCTGTCGTCCGAGCCCAAGGTGGCCATCCTCGACGGCGGTCTACCCGAACAGCACAGCATCGCTCCGTGGTTGCGAACCTACCGAGCACTGGATGAAAACGCGGCGGATGACCCGAGCGGCTTGGAGCACGGCCTCGGCGTGACCTCGGCCTTCCTGTTCGGCCCAATAACACCGAACAGTACTGCGGCACGCCCATACTCCTACGTTGACCACCTGCGCGTGCTGGATCGCGAGACTGAATCGGAAGATCCACTGGAGCTGTACCGCACGCTGGGATTGGTTGAAGAAGTTCTGCTCTCGCGCCAATACCAATTCCTCAATCTCAGCCTGGGGCCGGATCTACCGATTGAGGACACCGACGTTCATGCGTGGACATCGGTGATCGATGACCTGCTCAGCGACGGTGATACCTTGATGACCGTCGCCGTTGGCAACAACGGCGAAATGGATCGCTCGGTGGGTAATGCCCGCGTGCAGGTGCCCTCGGACTGCGTCAACGCCTTGTCCGTGGGCGCTGCCGACAACGTGGATGCGACGTGGTCGCGTGCCGCCTATAGCGCCGTTGGGCCTGGGCGCAGTCCGGGCGTTGTGAAGCCTGACCTCATGGCATTTGGTGGAGACGCCGCCAGCTCCAAGTACTTCCATGTGCTGGGCGCTGGCGCGAAGCCGACGCTGATCCCGCAGTTGGGCACCAGCTTTGCGTCGCCATACTTGTTGCGTAATGCCGTCGGTGTTCGGGCGATTCTCGGCGCGGATTTGACGCCGCTGGCCATCAAGGCCTTGCTCGTTCACGCCGCCGATTCTTCCACCCACGACAAGCTCGAAGTAGGTTGGGGCAAGGTTCCGGAAGACCTGATGGAGGTCATCGCCTGCCCGACCGGCGTGGCACGAGTGGTCTATCAGGGTGAGTTGAAGCCGGGCAAGTACCTGCGCGCAACGCTCCCCCTGCCTGTAGGCGGCCTGCAAGGCAAGATTCGTTTGAAGGCAACCTTTTGCTATGCATCGCCGACAGACCCGCAAGATGCTGTGGCCTACACGCGCGCTGGCCTGGAGGTTGTGTTCCGCCCCAGCGACAAGAAGGTCAAGGACGGCAAGACCAGCGCCACCGCAACGGGCTTCTTCAGCATGAAGAAGTACGCCACGGAGGAAGAGCGCCGCTCTGACCTCGGCAAGTGGGAGACTGTTTTGCACGGCAACAAACCCATGCTGGGTCGCAGTCTCGACAACCCGGTGTTCGATATCCACTACAACGCCCGAGAAGCTGGCGGGCCGACGACCAACGCCGAGAAAATTCGCTACGCGCTGATCATCACGGTTGAAGCGCCCAAGCATGCAGACCTCTACAACGAGATTCTGCGCGCTTACGCGAAGACGCTGGTGCCCATCCAGCCGAAGGTGACGTTGCCGGTTCGCGTGCAGTGACTTCCCCTCAGCCCCAGCCGCTCAGAGTGGTGTCGACGAGCATCCAAGAGAATTCTCGGCCACGACCTTGAGGGCGATCATTTTTATTTATCGAGGGGCGAGTTCCCTCAAGGTTGCCGCCGTGGTGAACAGCGTGATTGCAAACGGCTGCACGCTCTCCTGGCTGTGCTTTTCCGTGATGACTACTTCACCACTTCCATCAACTTCCCGAAGCTGTCCACCACGTCGTACTTGACGTTCTCCGGGGCGAAGCGGCGGTTCATCTCATCGAAGAACTTGCGGGCGCATTTGATCTTGGTTTTCTCAATCTCGCGCAGATCCATCGAGGATATTGACCCCTTGGTTTCCGCTACGAAGTAGATGTGCTTCACCGCGCCTTCCTTGAACGAAATGGCCCAGTCGGTGACGGAGTCGCGGCGCACGCAGCCATCGGCATCGGGTTGGTTTTGTGTGTCGAACATCGTGGACTGTGCAGTCGCGGCCTGCTCTCCTACGGCCTCATACCAGTACATAGGGAAGCACTGGCCCGTGTCGGTCAAGTGCATGTTCGGGACCATGTTCGCTGCCAGCGAATGCGCGTTTGTGCGGTGGGCTGGCCACACGGCGACAGGCCGAGTACCACTAGTGCATTGGGGACGTGCCATAAGCCTGATTCCTTGGCCGTACCGCTGGCTGGCCCTCGTCCTGCTCGCCGCTGCCCTGGTCAGCTTCGGCTGGGTGAAAGGCGCGGGCCACGTTCAAGCCCAGTGGGATGCCGCCATCCAACAACAAACCCTGCAGGCCGCCGTCGTCCAGAAGCGGCAGGCCGAGGCCACCGTCAAGGTCGTCACCGAGTACGTCGACCGCGTCCGCGTCGTCCGTGAGAAGGGTGACACCATCATCAAGGAGGTTCCCGTCTATGTGCCCGTTCAAGCCGATGCTGCTTGCACTATCAACCGTGGCCTTGTGCGCCTGCACGACGCTGCCGCCGCCGGTGAACTGCCCGAACCCGCCGGAGATGCTGATGCGGCCGCCGCAGGCATTGCGCTCTCTGCCGTCGCCGGAACCGTCGCAGGCAACTACCAGTCCTGCCACGAAAACGCCGAGCAACTGAGGGCGTTGCAGGTGTGGATAAGTGAGATGGCGGCAACTGTGAGGTAGTTTGCTCACGAATCAGATCGCAGAAGGGGTGGGCTGGATTTTCCCTTTGAGCGCGGTAGGGAGCATTCTCGGATGGCCGGGGCTACAGGCTCGGCGTGCGCAGCACGTAGCACCCAGTCAAACTAAAATGCCGAGCCGCTACAACCTTGTTGGATCTGGATGTTGCTTTAGATCAAAACTGTAGAACGATTCGGAACTCTGAGTATGATGTGCCGCCCATCTGATACAGATTTTGGCGTCCGATCTCAGCACGTATCTGAGCGTCGTGAAACCTGCAGACCTGCTTGGCCAAGAATAACCCAAGCCCTTCACCCGGCAAGCTTGCTGTCTGCGCGCCGCGATACCCCTTCTCGAAAAGGTGCGGCAGCTCTGCATCTGCAACAGCTGGGCCGACGGACGTGACGGTGACAAACTGACACCCCCTGATGGTTTCAAAACTGACAGTCACAGACTGGCCTCTCGGTGAGTACTTGACTCCGTTCTCAAGCAGAACGAACGGCAGCAGTTCGAAAACTGGCAGAGCATCAATCTCGATTCTTGACTCGCCCTCAAGCCGAATCGTCACTCCGTGATCGCGCGCCTCCTCTGCGAGGATTCGCCGGGCCTTGTCAAATTTTTTGTAGATTCCCGACCGAACTGTTGTTTGACTTTCGAGTGCGCGGGGGTTGAGCTCAATGTCGGTGTAAGCCAATCTCGACGAGATCATGCCCGCCGTATAGAAGACTGACAGCGCAGTTTGGTTAAGTTGCGCCTGACCTTCTGTTTCCCTACTGAGCCGCTCAGAAAACTTGGTCAGTTGAGCGCTGAACCTGCGCACTTCGTGGAGGGTACTGTCCAGGATTGCCTGGATACCCTGGGCTTCGGCTACGAGGCGGGTGTTCTGCATCCTCAAGTCCTCGATCTCGGCTTGTAGGCGATCCAGCCGCCGGTTCTGCTTGTCGTAACGCATTCAGATACCGAGACTTGCGCCAATCAGGGCTGCGACCGCCGTCGCCGAGAATTTGATGACCAAATCCTTAATCTCTTGCGCAATACCAAGATTGCGTGCTTCGTTGGCCAGCACGTCCGGCTTGCCCTGCCTGACCGCCTTGATGAATGCTTGCTCCAACTTGAAGACGTCAAAGAGCTCGATGCCACGCTCGAGCAAAGCCCTGCGCATCCGGACCCATCGGTTCCGAGGATTCATCACCTCACTCATGCCAGCCTCGAGATTTTTTATCCAAGCCTCAATGCTCTCGTCCTTCGCCATGCGCCTGTCAGCAGCGGTCAGAGCATTAGTGGTGGCAACGCTGTGGGTCTGCCCTGTATAGCCGATGAGAAACTTGTCTGGATAGGCCTTGCGAATCTCGTTGACAAGGTGCGCCCCCTCCAAGCTGCTGCCGAAAGCGCGCCCAACACCCGCCACATCGCACACGATGATTGGAAACGTAGCAACCTGATCCAGAGACCTGATGTCAGGCCCCAGCTCTGTGATGCGAAATTTGTGATGCAGCAGCGCCTCCTTGGGTGCGAACGGGTTGTCGTCCAAGACGGCAATCTCCACCTGACGTTTGGCCTCAGCCATATCGATGGATTCCTGCCCGATTGATCTGAGTGGCTCCGGGGTTCCAAAGGTATGGAACATAGCTTCTCCTTAAATGTATGGGCCATCAGATGATTCGCGAGAACATCTCGCCTAGATACTTGTCCCGCCCGTCCTCCATGAACAGGACGTGCCGGTCTTCCAGATCCTGCTTCTTGGCAGGATCACCGACGTTCAGCAGGTCAGAGAACTTGGTCGGCGATAACACAAAGGCGTTGAGCACCAGGCGTGGCTCGTCGGTCTTGGCCTGCTTGTTCAGCGTGGCCTCCAGCGTCTTGACCTCCTTGTAGAGGCCCAACTTGGGGTGGGTTAGATCCAGGTTGCGCAGACCCTTCGGATCGACGAAGGTCAGCCATTGTTCACCTGTGGCATCGTCCACCAGCCACAGCAGGAAGTCAGGATAGAAGTTGCCCGCCAACGCGAAGCCCAGACCTTTCTCTTCCCGATCCGCATTGCGCAACAGGTACAGACTGCGCGGGCCAATCGCTTCCTTGCCTTCGCTGGAGTTGTAGAACGCCTCCAGATCGCGGACAAAATCCCATTCGCTGGGCGCGTCAAAGGCCAGCGGACGCAGTTTCAGCGGCACTGCATCCTTGTCCTCCAACGCCAGTAGCGGGTAGTACAAGTGGCGGTCGAAGCTGATGGCGACCATGTGTGGTGCGTTCCATTTGCTGGCTTCTCCGATCTTGCCGTCCGCCACCAGCTTCTTCAGCACTTCCAGCTTCGCCTGATACTCCAGACCGTCGTCGCTGTTCTCGATCTCGAACTGGTACAGCTTGAGCATCGACCCGTGATCTTCATCGATGTGGGTGATGTCGTAGAACTGGCCCTCGTAGCCCGTCTTCAGGGCCTTGTAGAAGCGGTCGGTGTAGTCCGTCAGCAGTCGAAGCAGGATGTCTTCCTGCTTGCGGATGTCGGCGAAGGTCGTCACGTTCAGTTCCGCCACCGGGATGAACAGCGTGTACCAATCCTGCGTGCCCGCACAGAAGTCGATCAGCTTCTGCCGTTCCAACCGCAGGTTGCTCCAGCTGCGCTGCAACTTGTAATCCTGCAACGCCAGATAGATGCGATCCCAATTGAAAGCCGGGAACAGCGTCTGATTCAGCTTGCCCTTGTTGCGGGCTTCCGTCGTGGGGGTTGTGCCCTTGTCCTTGCTGGACAGCGCTTCGACACGCGGGTACAGGTCGAGTACCACATGAGGGGGCTTGATCTTGCCCTGGAACTGCGTGGGTATTTCGTACAGCCACGGGAAGTGCGTGCGCTTGAACCCAAGTTTCTGGTTGTCCTTGTAGCCATCCTTCAGCGCCAAGGTCTTGAGTTTGCCTTTGGGCAGGTTTGCCCGCGTTGGGAAGTCAAGCTCCAGCACTTCGTCACTGGGCGTGATGCCTTCCTCGCGCAGGTAGTCTTTGAACGCGGCCATGTAGCTGGCGCGCACGCCGAAGATGTTCAGCGCCTCCAGCTTGTCCAGATGCACGCCCTTGGGTCGGTCCTGCGGCAATGTGCGCTTGAGCGAGAAGCCCTTGCCCTTGAGGCGCACCCCGCGTCCGAACAACTGGATGATCTGCGAGCCTTCACCCTGGCCCATGTTCAGCAGACCCATCGTGGACACGCGCCAACTGCTCCAGCCTTCCGTGAATTTGCGCGAGCCGATCAGCACGTTGAGGCGGCTGTCCTTGTTGTTCAGCGTGCCGAACAGCGCGCCGCCGAAGTCGTCGCGTTCGCTATCGAAGGCCTCCACGTCCTCCGCCATCCCGAAGAAGCCCGCATCGTCGCCGATGTTGATGAGGCCGAAGGGTTCGGCGTCGCCCACGCGCAGTGCCAGCTCGCCCTTGCTGCTCTTGATGTTGACCAGTTTCAGCCGTTGCTTCGCTGAGGCGTTGAAAACGCGCAGCACGATGTCTGCGTAGAGTTCATCCACCTTCCCGGAAAATCCCATCAAGGGCGTGAAGCGCCCGCTGAAGATATTGTTGCCCTTTGCATCCAGAATCTGCGCTCGGTCGGCAATCAGGTCGGCCAGCCACGTCTTGGTCTGAGTGTCGTTGTTGAGGAAGGCCGCGAGGAAGTTCACCACTTCCAGGATGTCCGACTCCTCGCCTGACACCGTGTTGCCCACGAATACCCACAGCGGCTTTTCGATGTTGAAGTCAGTCAGCTTGTCGCGGTGCGTGCTCCAAAGAAACAACTGCTGATAGAACGCCAGCAAGCACGCGGTGAAGTATTTGGCGGCGTTGTCGGCCTGTTCGTAGGCGTCGCCGCTCATATTGAGGATCAGCGATTCCTTGCCGTAGCCATCCTCGTAGAAGAACTTGTACGAGTAGTCGAACAAGATGCACTTGGCGTAGATCTCACGCGTGGCCGTGATGCGCGCGCGGCGCTTGTCCTCGGCGGTCAGCACGAGTTGCGCCTTCTGTCCGTCGTCCAGGTTGCGCAGGCTGGTGGTGTTGAACAACATCTTGGCGCGCTTCTTCTGGATGTCTTCTTCCGCCGCCGCCACGATCATGCCCTTGGCCACCGCCTGCCCAAAGGTGGCCGAGTACTCGAAGGCAAAACCACCGCGCACCAGCGCATCGCGCCGCGCCATCCACGCGCCCGCCGCCGTGCCCGTACCACGGTGGCCTTCGTCCACCAGCACCAGGTTGTTGCCCTCGAAGGCATCCACGGCGACGGTCTTGTCGCCCATCTCATCGCCCAGCTTGTTGATGTCGATGATTTCGATGGTGCCGCGCGCGGGCGACTGGGCTTTGTTGAAGAACTGCGAGAACCCGAAGCCGGACAGGTGCAGCTCCTCCAGATGCTGACGGCTCAACCCTTCGTTGGGCGTGAGCAGGATGATCTTGTCGGGAAAGTGATCGCTGCGCCCCGCCTGGAAGTAGTGCAGGTACTGGCGGATGTTGACGTGCAGCAGCAGGGTCTTGCCGCTGCCGGTGGCGTTCCAGAAGGCGATCTTGTTCAGATCATCCGCCTCGAAATCGCGGAACGGTTCCGCGCCCGTCTCGGCGCGGTAGCGAACCATTTCCTCGTTCAGGCCATCGAGCAAGTCCTGACGGTGGTTGAAGTACCAGTCCAGATACAGCTCGGTGAACAGCAGCGAGAGGTACTGGAAGTACTTCATCTGCAGTTCGTGGCCTTCCAGCTTATTGCGCTGGGCGGTGATGGCCTGCCAGTGCGCGACGACGTTCAAGTCGTAGCGCCGCAGATCGGCCTCGGGCACCTTGTTCGGGTCGAACAGGCCTCGGATCAGTTCATGGAAGAACTTGGTCTGGCCGTCCTCGTCGATGCCCTCGAAGCGGTCATCGCCCAAGCGCATCTTGAGTGCCGCCAGCGTGCCGCCCTGAAAGAAGCCCAGCACCCAGCGGTTGAGCACCAATTCCTGATGGAAGCTGCGCTTCTTGCCGCCGCGAGTGGAACCGGCTGCGCCGCTTGCGCCCGAACCGGCGACAGGGGTCTTGCGTGGCCGTGCCATCAGATGTCCTCCACCGAGAACATGCGCTCCAGAAACTCCGGCTCGATCTGGCGCAGCTTGAGCACGCGGGTGGCCCCCCTTCCTCGGCCGTCTGCGTCAGCACGGTGGGAATGTTGTGGTCGCCGTTGATGTAGACCACGTCGAACTCGTTGTCCGCCGGGTTGATGGCCAGCTTGTCGCAGAGCTTGGTGACGCCTTCGTAGTCCAGTACGTCGCAGTCACGCCAGAGCACGAGACAGCTTTCGCCGCTGGGCAAGGTGCCGGTGACGGTGACGAAGCCGCGCTGCGGTTCCGTGTCGATGTGCTTGACGCGCAGTCCGATCAGAAAATTGAAGGTCTCGACCAGATCGATCTTGCGCGGCTCGAACGCGCCCGCCGAATCCACGGCCACGTTGAGGGTGTAGTCGAAGGGCTTCTTGAAGTCTTCCACCGACAGCAACGAGCCACGGCTCTCCACGTCCAGCAGGTAGTTGAGCAGGTAGTCGTCCTTGGCCTGCTGCGGCAGGCTGTTCAGCAGATCGCCCTGCGCGGACGTACGACGCAGTTGCAGGTTGTTCAGGGTGTCTTCGTAGCTTTCCAGCTTAAGGACCCTGAAGCAGTGAGAGATACCAGTCTCTGGATTAGTCGCCTTTCCCTCAGACCAATCTGCGGAAAAAATGATTTTCTGAAGTCTGGGTTTCAAGACAGTGTCAAAGTAATCGCCTTGCTCAACCATCAAATACGAAAGATCAAGCTCCTCTTCTCTATTCAAAGAAATTACCGCATGCGCGGTAGTTCCAGACCCTGCAAAGAAGTCCAAAATCACCCCATTGGATCGACAATTCGCTGCGACGATCGCATGCCGAACTGTATACAGTGACTTTGGAAACGAAAATCCATTGCCAGGAACGATATTCTTTAGCAGGGTGCTTCCATACTCGGCCGCATTGAACTCGGCGTCGCTCCAAACAGTCCTGTAGGACTCCTTGTCCTTTGCGAGATTTATGGAGGGCAGCCCATTTCTTCCAGTCTTAACTTCAAGATTATCGATAATGGCATCGACCGATTGTCGTGCGTAACGCCACTTACGCTCCAATCCATCTGTCGATGAGATCGGCCACACCGCCAGAACTCCATTTTCAAGTTCAGTGCACGCACTGCGCGGATGAAAATCATCAGCAGGAACGTCTCCGAACCCGACTACTGCACCGTTCTTAACGAAAATTGGATAGAAGCAGTTCTTTGCCGTGTGCCGCTCTGATTCGCTGCCCGTTTTCATCAGCGGCTTGGACTTCGAATCACTAAGACTTCGCTTTCCCAACAGCTTGCCTTCAGGCCTGAAGAAAATAGCTGATTCGTTTGTTACAGAGAACCCGTTGCCCTGAATGCCACGCGGATTGTGGATCACGCTGATTTGGGTTATGTCCCCGTCTGAGAACAGGTCTTTCATCAGCAGCGACAGGTGCTCCCTCTCGTTCTCATCGATTGCAACACAAACTGGCGCGTCAGCGCGCATTAGCGCTCTTGCCCGAGACAGCCGATTTTCCATGAGCGTGATCCAAGAACCATGCTTAAAGCCATTCTTGTAGGCTATTTCACTCGTGGTTGCGTTGTATGGAGGATCGATGTAAACGAAATCGACTTCATCAGCCATCCGATTGCTCAATAGAGCAAGCGCCTGGAAGTTATCGGCGTTGATAACGGTGCCTCCAAGGCCAGCATCAATATCATCAATGTTAGCCAGAAGTCGCTGCTTGAAATCATCCGTGAACAGCGCGGTATCCAGCATACGAAACGGCGCAGCCTTCAAGTCCTCCACCGTCCCCGGCGCATCGCCATCCCACACGCCCAGCTGTTTCCACCGCGCCCATTGCTGCGCGTTCGCTACCACTTCCGGCCACAGCGCTTCCGGCACCCGATCCAGCGTGATGCAGTAGTGACTGGAGACAACGAACTTCTTTTTCAGCCACAGCTTCTTCTGGAAGTCTTCCAACTGGGCCAAGAAAGCGATCAGCTCCAGCGCGATGGCGCGCAGGCACTGAATCATGCGCAGGTTCTTTTCGATGTCCGCGAACGCGCCCGCGTTCTGCACATCATCCAGATGCATGACTTCGTTCTTGATGTAGAAGTCCAGCTCGCGCCGGAGGAAACCACCCAGATCCTTGTGGATGAAGTAGTCCGCCGTGTTTTTGGTGGTGTAGTCGGAGAGGTGCTTTTCCAGCAGAGTGCGCTGCGGATTCTTCTCGGTAGGCGCGCGGTTGCCCAAGGCCAGCCAGCGGGCCTTGACCGCCGCATCGTCCAGAATGGTTTCGACGGCCTTGGTGACCAGCGCCTCCTGCTTGGTGCCTTTGGGCTGGGCGGCATACTCGAAGCGGATGATCAGCTCCTGATTGCCGTCACTGCCCGATGCTTCCTCCACTGGCACGAGCTCTTCCTCGTACTCGTCACCGTTTTCATCCACACGGGTGACGGTCTTGGCCGTCACCAGGACAAAGCGGCGCTCCTTGTCGTTGTCCTTGCGGTTGTCCTTGGCGGTGTCCGCAGCGGCGAGGCGGAAATGCACCGTGCGACCGTCTTCCAGCTTGAAGCTGTAGTTGCTGAAGTTCTCGCCGCTCTTGGTGTAGTACTGATCCTTGTTGGCCCAGTGCAGCATCACCTCTTCGCCCGCGTAGGGGATGGCGTAGGTGTCGCCCTTGTAACGGCGCTGGCTGATGAAGTCGCCTTGCTCGTAGTAGCGGGAGAAAAAGGCCAGCAGGTGCGAGAACACTGCGTTCTCGTGTTCGCTGCTGCCTGCGGTCGCATCCTTCAGCCGGGCGCGTAAATCCTTGACCTTGGGCAGGTCGTCGGGGTTCGCGCCCAGCGCCTGTGCCTGTTTGATCGCTTCGTCCAGATCGGTCTGCAACTGCTGGGCGCTGGCGGCGCTGCCAGCGGACAGGGCGGCCTGCACCTTCTCAGCCAGCCGGTTTTGCAGGTAGTCGTTGATCTCGCCCGCGCGGGCGTTGAGGATGCGGTAGATGCCGAAGTCGAGTTCCGGGCGGTCGATCTGGAAGATCTCGCGCAGCTTGGCGACGAGCTCCTGGAATTTTGGATTCTGTTTGTTGGTCATGGTTTGGCCTAATCTCCGGATACTTGAACCGGGTTAGAGCACCTGCCAGCGCACGCTGAACAGGGTCTCATTGCTTGTTTTTTCTTGCAGGCGCTGCTGGAGCGAGGCAATCAATTCGTCGCGCTTGGCAATGATCTCGTCCTCGACGGCGAAAATTTCCTGCCGCAGGCGGCGTTGCTTGCGCTCCAGCTCAGATAGCTCGCGCTGGATGCCGTCTTGCTCCTGCAATGTGGCAGCCTTGCGGGCGTCACGCTTCAACTGTGCGATGCGCGCCTTGGTGTTCTTCAAGGCTTCCTCTGCGGCCAGCAGCTTGTCGTCTGCCCAACGTTCCAGTTTGTCCCGTTCTTCATTGAAGAGGCGCTGGTTGGCTTCCAGTACCTGGGCAATGGTGGCGGCGACCGCGCGCTGGCTGTTGGCCAGCAGTGCCTCGGGCACGGTGGTGCTCAAAGGAGTGGGTTTGCCTGCTGCTGGAATGGCCATCAGCTTTTCGCAGGCTTCCTGATCCAGCACCTGACCATCGTCAGTGATGCCAGAGAACAGCAGCGCCTCAGTGGTCTCGAATGCGGTGACTTCCAGCCTGGCCAGCGTCAGCCAGCCGGACTTGCCGCGCAGTCTCTCGATGACGGAGACACGCGCACCGTATTTGCCATAGTCGAGCTTCAATGTGGCGACGGGCGTGGCCGCGTTCAGGCTGGCATCAATGCTCCATTCCCCCAGCGGGTGGCTGAGGCGGTAGGCGTGCGCCAGCATGTCCGGCTGCGCCGCACCGCGAATGAGCTGATAGCGGCCAGGGGGGCTAGTTGTGCGACTCCAGTTGGCGGCGTGCTCAGAGAGAACGCGTAGGACTGTTCGTCGAAGCGCGCACGGTCATTGAGCGCATAGCGGGTAACACCCCAGAACCAGCGCCCCAGTTTGTCGAGCCGCGCTTCAGCCTCGTCCAATCGCAGCTTGAGCCGGTCGTGAACGTCTTCGTCAAAATGCTCCAGCAGCTGGGACTGGGTGTCTTTGATGCGGTCGGCTATGGATTCTTCTAGCTCCGCCTGCAGGGCATTAAAGGCGGCTTCGATCTGCGCGGGCTGGCGGCAGGTGTCGTAGATTTGGAGGATGCGTTTTTCAAAATCGAGGCCCCCCTCGATGCGGCCCAGCACTTCATCGCTTGCGCCAAACACCCCAGAGAACAGCTTGAATTTTTCGGTGAGCAGCTCCAGCACACGCTGGTCGGCCTGGTTGCGGGTGTTCAAGAAGTTGATGACCACCACGTCGAAACGCTGACCGTAGCGGTGGCAGCGGCCAATGCGCTGCTCAACGCGCTGCGGGTTCCACGGCAGGTCGTAGTTGATGATCAGCGCGCAGAACTGCAGGTTGACGCCTTCGGCAGCCGCTTCGGTGGCGATCATGATTTCCGCACCGGTGCCGTCGTCCTTGCGGAAGTGGTCGATCAGCGCGGTGCGGCGATCTACCTGCGGCGAGCCGGTGACGCGATCCGTGCCTTTGTACTCTTCCAGCCAGCGCTGGTAGATGGCGGTCGATTCCTCGTGGGTGTTGGTGCCACTGAACAACACCAACTTGCCCGCGTGGCCGTTGGCTGAGAGGAAGCGGTGCAGGTACTCCTGCGTGCGCTTGGACTCTGTGAAGATGATGGCCTTGCGTGGCGCACGTAGCTCGGCCATCTTGCCGAAGCCCAGGTTGAGCGCCTTGAGTAACGCCTGTGCTTTGGTGTCGGTTTTCAGGGCTTGGGCGGCATCGACGAACGCAGTCAGCTCCGCGATCTCGGCGGTGATGGCGGCGCGGACGGCATGGGCATCTTTTGCCGCGCCCGGCTTACCTTCTTCGGCTGGCGCAGGCGTCGGGACTTCGGCGTTTTCTTCTGCCTCGCTGGCTTCCTCTTCCAGGTAGTCCTGCTCCAAGTCGTCCTCGGCAATGAGCTGTTCGACCAGCTGGCTGCCATCGTCTTCCGCTTTGTCTGCTGTGAGCAAGCCCCGCAGGCGCTCGCGGATGGTGACCAACGTGGCAGCGACGGCGTGCGAACTGGAGGCCAGCAGCTTGCGCAAGATCAGTGCTGTGAGGTGGCGCTGCTGCTTGGGCAGGGCGTAGGAGTCTTCCTTTTGCAGAAAGGCCGAGATGCGCTCGTACAGCGCCTGCTCGTCGTCGGTGGGGTTGAACGGCTGGGTGAGAGCCTTACGCTCGGTGTACTTGATGTACTCCAGCACGTCACGGCGCAGTGTGCGTTTGGCGAAGCTGGCAAGACGCTCACGCAGTTCGTCAAGGCCTGTCCCGCTGTTCATGAACTGCTTGCGGAAGGCAGTTTCGTCGCCGAACAGGTGCTCGTCGATCAGCGTCGACAGGCCGTACAGCTCCATCAGCGAGTTCTGCAGCGGCGTGGCGGTGAGCAGCAGCTTCTTGCGGCCTTGCAGCGCGCGCTTGAGCGCCTGCCCGGTACGGTTGCTGGCCCGGTGCGCGTTGCGCAGCTTGTGCGCTTCGTCGATGACCACCACATCCCAAGGCACGGCGCGCAGCTCGGCCTCCAGCTTGGCGGCAAACTGGTAGGACATGATGACGACTGCCTTGCCGACTTGCCGTTGCAGGGTGGCGAGCATGTCGCCAGCGGACTGCTTGCGCAGAGAAACGGCATCCACCACGGTGGTGGGCACGGCGAACTTGTCGTGCAGCTCCTGCGCCCATTGCTTGCGCAGGCTAGCCGGGCATATGACCAGTAGCCGACGACGGCGCTCAGCCCAGTATTGGCAAACCACCAGCGCGGCTTCGATGGTCTTGCCTAGCCCCACCTCGTCAGCCAGCAGTACGCCTTCCTGCAATGGGTTCCGAAGGGCGAACAGCGCCGCCTCGATCTGATGCGGGTTCAAATCGACGCTGGCATCGAACAGCGATTGGGAGAGGCGATCAACGCCATCGGCGGCGTGCCGCCGCGTCAGCTCGTGGGCGTAGTACTTGGCGTGGTAGGCGGAGATCAATCGGTTCCCTCCGCCTTCTTCGACTGGTCGGCTATCCAGCCGTCGATGTCCGTTGCCCGGAAGCGCCATGTCCCGCCGACCTTGAAGGCCGGTATTTTCTTGGCTGCCGCGAGTCGGTAGATCGTCCGCTCCGTGACCTTCAGGTACTCGGCGACTTCCTTGATCGTCAGGATTCCGCTTTCGCTGGTGTTTTTGGGCATGGAATGGGGCCAGTCGGATGATTGGTAAAGGACGACAGGATAGTGCAGAATTTTCCAACTGGCGACCAAAAGCGACCGAGCTCGGAAAGTTTGTCTTCTACTTGGTAGGGGTGGGATGGATTGCCTCAGTCAAGCTGAGTACGACGCGCTTGCGCACGGCCTCAGGCGCGGGTGGCCAACTCGTCGAATTCACGCCCCCAAGGCGGAGGCGTTACTATCTGGCTCGGATTACGGACGCGGGTTCGGTTCCGTGTTCCACCACCAATACCCAAAATCCCAAACTGACCTTGCCCCTGTTTCGTGTAGCTCTTAACCCACGGTTCACGCGGCCTTTTTACGCTGTGCCTCGTACCAGCGCTGCTCGTACTGCATCGGGCTGAGGTAGCCCAGCGACGAATGCAGCCTGCGGTGATTGTAGAAGGCCATCCAGTCCATCACCGCCTGCCTGGCCTGCTCACGGGTAGCGAATTTGCACCCATGTACGCTGGCTGTTTTCAGCCGACCCCAGAAGCTCTCGGTCGGTGCGTTGTCCCAGCAGTTCCCCTTTCTGCTCATCGATGAACGCATGCCCCAGTCCTTCAAGGCATCCTGGAACTCATGGCTGCAATACTGGCTGCCCCGGTCGCTGTGGAATATCAGTCCAGGAGGTGGCCTGCGGCGCCACCACGCCATGGCCAGCGCGTCCTTGACCAGGCTGGCCTGCATGTGCGGCTGCAGGCTCCAACCCACCACCTGACGGTTGAACAGGTCGATGACCGCAGCCAGGTACAGCCAGCCCTCGTCGGTTTGGATGTAGGTGATGTCGCCACTCCACAGCTGGTTGGGCGCCTCGGGGTTAAAGCGCCGCTGTACCAAGTCGGGCGCCACCGGCAGGCTGTGGCGGCTGTCGGTAGTCACCACGAACTTGCGTTTGGTCTTGGCCCTGATGCCGTGCTGCTGCATGAGCTTGCGCACCCGCTCCTTGCCCACCCGGATGCCCCGGGCCAGCAGTTCCTTGTGCATGCGGGGCCAGCCGTATTCCCCCTTCACCTCGGCGTGGATGGCGCGCATGTACGCCAGCAGGGCTTCGTCGCTGTGACGCCGGGCAGGTCCACCGTGGCCAGACTCACGCCGGCGTAGCCAGTTGAAGTACCCGCTTGCGCTGACCTCCAGCACCCCGCAGGACACACTCACCGGGTACAGCTTTCTCATTTGGTGAATCCAGGCGTACCTCGCAGCGTGTCCTGCGCGAAGTACGCCGCGGCTTTTTTTGCGATGTCGCGCTCCATGCGAAGGCGAGCATTCTCTGCACGCAACCGGGCTATCTCCATCTGCTCGGGCGAGACCTGGATGCTCTTGTCTCCACCGCCCGCACCGTCCAATTCTCCCCTGGCTGACAGCCGTACCCAGTTGCCCAGGCTCGCTTTGGGAATGCCCAGCACCTTGGCCACCACCGCAATCGCCTGACCCGAGCGGACCTGCCGAACAGCCTCCTGCTTGAACTCTCGCGTGTACTGCGCACGCACCTGCTTGTCACTCATCTCTGAACTCCTTGTCGCTATTTTCAACAAGGGTTAAGAACTCCAGTTTTCAGGGGCAACCTCAACCTCGCGAGACACCGAGCGCTTCGCACATCAGATTGACCGACCAGAGCCCTCGGTGTTTCGCCACAAAGCCCAACCTCACATCGACTCCTTGGCGAAGTAGGCCGCGGCTTTTTTAGGATGTCGCGCTCCATCTTGAGCTTGGCCACTTCCTTGCACAGCCGTGCTATCTCAGCATCTGCGGCCCTTTTTTTTCCGTTGCCAGGGAACGCCTCCTGGGGCTCCTCTCGCAGCTCGCGCACCCACTTGCACAGTACGTTTTCGTGAACGTCCAGGTCTTTGGCCGCCTGGGCCACAGACACGCCACGCTCGGTGACCAGCTTCACCGCCTCGAACTTGAACTCGCGACTGAATGCTCTTCTTCTGTCCATGAACCACCTCCGGTTTTATCTTCCACCTTAACAAGGTGTCTGTGAAACCGGCAGCAGCTCAATTTTCTGCGAGCACACGAAGATCGTGAACACGCTCTTAGGGACTGGTTGACCCGAACCTATCGTCGCGGCTCGATGGGACGCCAATTACTTGAGCCAGGGCGGCTCTTTTTAGCAGAAATGGCTAACCACATGGACATGAGCTGATCGCGCCTCACAAGATAAGCTTCCCGCACACAATGCACGACGCTTGAATATCCATTAGGCGCTCCATCATTAATGCATGAGTTTCGATAGCGTCTCCAACGATCTTGCTCTGTCGAAAGTTCAGCCGGTGCGCCCTCTTTTTGAATCTTTGCATAGAGGACGTTTAGCTCTTGATCTAGAAATGAAATATCAATATGAGCGCAGACTGCACTTAGTACAGTGAAGTTATGCTCTTGAGGGCACTTGAATCCCGGGTGACCAAACTGGCTCGGGCGGCGAGCCAAGGTAATTGCGCCCATGGATCCCAGTTCGGAGTCATCTAGGACCGCGATCTTTGCAGCCGACGTGGACAGTGCTCTCAACGCAATGTCTGTTCGCCCGGTCATTTCGTGAACGTAGGCGGTGGTGATTGCGCTAAGCTGTTGAATGGTGTCAAGTTGATCGTTGCGGTCGCCCTGCTTTGCTTTTGCGTTGAGGGATGCCGCGTGAACACCGTACCTTCCCTCTACAGTCCGTTCCTGACCACCAAGGAACGCCAACGCGCAGGCAGAAAAGCAGGACTGATTAGCTCCAACATTCGTATGCACTCCAAGCCGACGCAGAGCATACCCGAGGCGCAGACCGCCCAATAGACTTCCACCAGGAGAATCAAGACTCACTGTTACTAAGTTTCTTACATTGTGATGCCGCTGCCGATAATCGAGTGTGATGATTCCTGCGATTTTTTCTGCATCTCGTGGCTCTACTATTCCCGTAGCAACTATTTCTCCGGTTGTGGAATTCTCGTAGAACTCGAGCGCATGAACCGAAAAGGTTAGGCCTAGCAGACAGAGCAGAAGAAATCTAAGCATTGTACTATGCAAAAAAAGATGCAGTGACGTTGCTCGAAGCGTTCGGCTGCAGGATTCGAAAATCAAACATTGCTAAGAAATAAACAAATTTAGTTCACATTCACAGATGTTTAGGGAGCCTCTGCATAAATCCGTTTTTCGCGTTTTATGCACACGTAAGTTATTGATTTTTTGGGGGTGTTCATCACGATGAGTGATTTATGCAGAGGTTCCTTAGAGCGGCTAACAAAACCGCTCCACGCAGCGCAGACAGATGATCGCGCAGGCGAGCTTGAGCAAGGCCAAGTGGGTGTCCAATTGGCGCTCGAAGCGAATGCGCAGCTTGCCAAAGCCGGCCAGCCAAGCGTGCGTGCGCTCGACCACCCAGCGGTGGCGTCCTAGCCGCTGGCTGCTGTGCATGCCGCGCCGTGCGATGCGCGCCTGGATGCCACGCTGGCGCAGCGCCCTTCGGCACTTGGCATAGTCATAGCCTTTGTCCGCATAAACTTTGTCGGGGCACTTTCTCGGTCTGCCTTGCAGCCCCGCCACAGGGGGTACAGCGTCCAACAACTCTTCAAAGAGCATTGAGTCGTGCCGATTTGCCCCGCTGACCAAGATCGCCAGCGGCACGCCCCGTGCATCGGTCAAGATGTGGCGCTTGCTGCCAAGCTTGCCCCGGTCCGTGGGGTTGGGACCAGTTTCCTGGCCCCCGGGGGCTGGCAACGCTGGCGCCATCGATGCTTGCGCGGCTCCAGTCGACCTGGTCGTACTGGCGCAGACGGCAAAGCAGCGCCTGGTGCAGCCGGTCCCACACGCCTTGGCGCTGCCACTGCCTCAGGCGCCGCCAGCACGTCATGCCGCTGCCAAAACCCAGCTCTTGGGGCAACTCCTCCCACGGGATGCCAGTCATCAGGATGAACAAAATGCCGTTGAAGGCGGCGCGGTCATCCAACCGAGGACGGCCTCCTTTGGGCGAGGGCTTGGCAGCGGGCACCAGCGGCTCAAGTTCTTCCCAGAGCTTTTGGCTGATCAGGGCAAGTCTCATCAGGGCAAGGACTGCCAGCCTTAGCGTAAGTTTCTGGTTTTGTTGGCCGCTCTTATTATGCTGAATGGTGGCAGTTTAGTCATCATCGTAAAATGGTCCCATATTCATATCCAAATCTCTTCTAATGTTGACTCTTCTAATTATCACATCTCTTATTTCTCGGTGATTAGTAACTTCTCCAAATACGTCAGGATCGCCGACGATCCTTGATCTATCAATGGTTGTTTGTATTTTTATATTGTAATATTCGCCAAAATACACAAAAATTGGATAATTTCTGTCGCCGTCCTCCCACGTGAACTTTGAGCAATCAATTGTAATATTCATCGGTGGGTCGCTTGCGTATACAAGCTCTACATCAACTTCCCCAATGAGATTCATGAAGACTCCAAAAAAAGCGTAAAGAATGAAAGTAAGCCGCCCGCCGCAGGCGGGTCGGCTTGACTGCACAGTTAGGCATAAAGTATCTACACGCGCGACTTTGCGTTACTTGCCGTTCTTGCGGTTCTTCTCGGATTTCAACAGTTGGGTGATGCGTCCGGGTGTAACGCCAAGTGTTTCAGCAACACGAGCTTGCGCACCACGAGGGTTCTGCTCGCTCTCGATTTTTACAAGTTCCTCGGCATATCTTGATTTTCCACTCCCAGTCATTCCCTGGTATGCGGCGCGAGCCTGTTGTTGCAGCCTCTGCTCCAGGCTTGCCTGTTGCACGCGAAGGTCTTGGATCGCTTCCGTGGTCATCTTGAAGCCCTGAACGACAGTGGCCATGACTTGTTCCAGCGGGTCGGGTTGGATCGGCTGAGGTTGCTTTACCATATGAGTACTCCGAAGGTTGAACGAGGGTCAGAGCATATCTCGCGAGTAACCAAAAGTCAACGATATTGTTTACTGTCTCTAAACATTGTCATCTACACGCATCGCCGCCTAACGTCTGAGTTCAGCCGCCGGCAAAGCCGGTCGGCTGCGACGAAATGTTAGGGAAGGTCTGCAAAACCCCGTTCGTGGCGACTGCGTCCATGTCGAGCGGGATTTCTGTTTCTCAAGATGGTTGCGCACGCGTGAATCTAGCGTTTTGAGCGCTGCGCAGACCCGTTTACTGGCCCTCGCGTGACCATTTGGCGCACTGCAGACGCACCTATCCCTGCGCGCCCATCAACTGTCGGCGCGCCATCCACAAATTGCCCAGCGCAAACAGCATCGTGAGGCGCGCCGTGTTCTTGGCCAGCCCGCGATAGCGGGCCTTGGCGTAGCCAAATTGCTGCTTGACGAGGCGAAATGGGTGCTCGACCTTGGCACGGATGCTGGCCTTGAGCTTCTCGGCCTTGTCCAGCAACTGATGCAGTTCGCGCTCGGGATCGAGGGCGCGGCGCTTGCCCGGGCGCATGGCCACTTCCCAGCGCACTTTGCTGTCCTTGAACTCCTCGCGCTTGTCCACGCCCTGGTAGCCCGCATCGCCCCATGCATCGGTCTCGTCGCCGTGCAGCAGCCCCGCGGCCTGCGTTACGTCATGGACGTTGGCTGCGGTGCCAATCACCGTGTGCACCAAGCCCGAGGCGGCGTCCACACCAATGTGCGCCTTCATCCCGAAGTGCCATTGATTGCCCTTCTTGGTCTGGTGCATCTCGGGATCGCGCGCTGCACGCTTGTTCTTGGTCGAACTCGGCGCGGCAATGATGGTGGCATCCACCACCGTGCCAGTCTTGAGCATGAGGCCGCGCTCGGCGAGCGTGGTGTTGATCGCGGCCAGCACCTTCTGCGCCAGCTCGTGCTTCTCCAGCAGGTGTCGAAAGCGCAGGATGGTCGTCTCGTCAGGCATGCGCGCCGCACCCTCCAGGCCGACGAAGCGACGGTACAGCGGACGCTCGTGCAACTCTTCTTCCATGGACGGGTCGCTCAGATTCCACCATAGCTGCAGGCAGTGGATGCGTAGCATCGTCTCCACGGCAAATGGCGGGCGTCCGCCCAGCGTCTGATGCGCGCCGCGCACGTGCGCTTGAATGAGCGCCACCAGCGCAGCCCATGGCACGACTTGGTTCATCTCTTCGAGGAAGACCTCCTTGCGGGTCTTCTTGGGTAGCGGGTCAAGGCCGAGCATGATCTGATCCATGCATCGCATCTTCCCAGACGTTCACGCCCAGCACCAGTCGGGGTGACCAAGGGTTTTGCAGACCTTCCCTTGGAAAGGCTTCAGCAAATGCCGGAAATTGTCCGTGGATTCTTTGCACATCCAGAATTTGGGTTTGTGAATTAAATTTATTAATTGCTTAGTATTTCGTCCCCGTTCTGGCGGGGTTGTTCTTGATGTTGCTGGGCCTGGTTTGGCATGGCATGTCAGTGCCCGCCATGGTCTGGGGGGCGCTGGCACTGGCCGTCCTGCTGCTCCCGTTGCATACCCAGGCCCATGCCGCCGTGGGCCATTTCTTGCGCAGCCATCTGGCCAGTCCGTGGCCGTGGCTTGTGCTGTCAATCGGCTTGTGTTCCCTGGTTTTATGGCTTGGGGTGGAAGAGAACGGCGCTTGGCGTTATTACCCTGTGGCGTCCTTGCGTTCGGGTTGTGGGGCTTGGTGGCGTTTGTGGTTGCCCTGGCATTGTTCTCGCAGCGCCGTGTGCCTGGCATGGCCGCATATGCGGGGCTGGCCATGGGTTGCATGGCATTGGCGGCATGCCTTTTGGCGCAGCCGGATTTCTACAGCCTGCAATTGTTGGGTGTGGTTGCCGTCGTGATCAGCCTTTCAGCACGCAATGCCATCCGCGTGGGGCTGCCCATGGCCGTTGGTGCGGGAGTGGCGGCTTTCCTGGCATGGGTTTTTGTGTCGCCATTTCGTCGGGAAAGGTTCTGGAATACCTTTTTTCGAGCGAGCGGCGAGGTGCTTGCAGGAACAACTCCCAGCGCATGGTGGATGGCCGCCGTAGCCATGGGTTTTGCAGTGATTCTGGTCTGGCTTGTGTGGGTGCGGTGGGCAGATGCCGCGACGCCATTGCAAAGGCAGTTCGCCGTGGCAGGCGTTGGGGTTCTGCTGGTGGTCGTGGGCTACCCGCTGCTGGCTGGCATGTTGTCTTTGGATGTCTCCAGCGGCATGAATGGGCATTCGCGGCTGAAGCCGCTCCCACAGTGGCAGGAAGCACGCTAACTGAACAGCATTGGGCTTACACCCGGTTGCAAAGGTAACGGCCTTTGCTATATTGCGGCGCAGGCAGGTGGCAGCAGGCACCAGAAGCGACACCTGCCGCCCACCATCAACCCGTAACCGCCACACACCACCCCGCCGCATGTTCGCCCGCAGCCCGCAGCCCGCAGCCCGCAGCCCGCAGCCCGCAGCCCGCAGCCCGCAGCCCGCAGCCCGCATGTAGAACGGGTTGAGCGGAATAGTTCCGCTCGGTTTTCCTTTTTTCCTTCTTTTTTGAGCCCCCATCGCGCATTGGCGCGATGGGGGCTTTGCTTATTTGGTTGCCTAATTTTATATGCTGAATAGTGGCTTATGAGGTTTTATTTATCAAGGGTGAAATTATGAAAATCGTATGTTTTTTCTTTTTAATTATATCTCAGGCAATTATTCATCCCGCTCTGAATGCTGCTGAATTGAATACAAAAATTGAGATGGAGGATCGTGGCAATGGAGTGCAGTTGAAAAGGGAGTACGAATATTTTGGCGGTGATTTGAAGGAAATACGTGTTTCTGTATATCAGCATTCTGATATTTTGGCGACGGGATATTTTCCCTCAAAGAGAGATGAAGTTAATAAAAATCCATTTAAGGCGATTAAGTATCAATATAAAAATGGGCGACTTGATGGGAAAATAGTGATGACAGGTGGAATTGTGCGAGAGGCGTATATTTATAGAAATGGAAAGATGAATCCACTGCCAAAATCATTTGTTGATGCTCTAAATAGATGAAATGAATCGTGGGTTTGTGATTGAAATGCTTCCTGGAGATATTGTGATGAGTAGAAGAAAAAACACGCGAAATACGTTGATTTCCGGATTGTTCTTTGTTTCATTTTTTGCATTTTCTCAGCCTGCAATGCCCAGGCTGGATAAGGCAGAATATCAATCCCTTGCTGAAAAATCTGGAACTCAATTTGCCGTTGCGGATGAGTGCGGAATGAGTAATGAAATTCAGAAAAAGATGAAATCTCTGGATGAATTTTTGAGTGCCAATTATGGCTATTCCGGTTTGGATGGATATTTCAATTCTGCTAGAGGTAGTAGGCATGCAAATTTTAATATTCTAGACAAAGTGAAGCAGTGTTATATATCATCCGGTAAGGTGAAAAGTGGTATCTTGAGAGTCGAAAGGGAGATCGATGGGTATTATAAAAAATCAAAATAAACTATGATGGATATGAAAAAGAATTAATGGCGTGGCGAGAAAATGAAAGAAAGAAGAAGGAGGAGAGGCGGGTTCGAATTCAGAGTGAAGCCAGAGAACTTGCTGATTTCTACGGAAAGTGGGTTGTTCGTAGTTATTATGACGGAGGAAAAAAAATACAAGTCAATCTCATAGAGCATGATCTCCAAGATTCTTCGCAAAATGAAATTCGATTAAAAGTTAATATGACTTGGTCTGGCAGTATTTCAGATGAGTCGGGCTATGGTGCTGATGGGATTATCTCTGTGACAACTGTTGATGGTAAGTGGAGCGGGAAAGACTGGAGTCCGAGTTGGGAGTCGTCAAAATTGAAAGATTATAAAGAAATGAAGCAAATTGGAAATGTATTTAGATCCCTTCTTGGGCAATAAATTGTCTAGTGCTAAATAGGGGTTGTGCAAAATATATACGAACTGACGGCGGTGCAAATCCTTACGTAAGTCCTGATTATTTGAAAATCTCTAAACCACAGAGGATTTCCGTCGATGCAAATTATTGATTTCATTGGGGAAATTAATATTTTGCTTTTATTTCGAAAAATACTTTGCGTAAATCCTAAAGATACGAGGCAAGTTGAAATTTTTTGGATCTATCTTTCGGAAATAAATTTCTGATTTATTTGAAAATATGAAATTTCTACCCTCTATGGTGTTTTTTTGATGGGATAATTATATGGCACTAGTGGAATGTACTGAGTGTGGAAAAGAAGTTTCCAAATCTGCTAAAGTATGCCCGCACTGCGGTAAAGGTGAGCCTGGGATTAGCGACGCCAATAAAATCATCCAATTTATTGTTGGTGTAATTATTGCAGTTGTTCTGCTTGAGTATTCAGGGTGCTCTCAATTGTTTAAGTAGGAATTGTGCTATTGATGAGAGATTTAAGAACTTGAAATTCAGGTCGCCAAGCTCTCTCTGATGGAATATGGGTTGATATCAAGTTCATTGCTTTCGGGGCAATAAGTCTATGTAAAATGACGGTGGCGCAACTCCTCGCGCAAATAGTCAAAAGTATGTTTATACCGAGCTCATCTACGAGTGCTCCCCTTTGCATGAAGAAAAATCTTTTACCGATCCTGCTCGCCTCCATCGCCGTCACCCTGGCGGTCTGGCTTGGCTGGTCATTGCTCACGCCCGTCAGCCCGCGTCTTGCCAAGGCTGCCTTGTTCAGTTGGGGGCCGCTGGTCAGCGTGGGCATGGCCGTGTTGCTGGCCGTGGCCTGGGCGCTATGCCGCGTGCTGCGGCTGGCGTCGGGCTTCTATCCGGTGTTGGCGGGACTGCTTGCGGTAGTGGTGGTCGCTGTCATGGTTGGGCTGTCCCCGTCAGGTTTGCCGCTGCCGGGCTATGGCGTGGTCATCGCCGTAACGGGTGCGGCCTTTCTGTCCATACCGGGGATATGGTGCAGGCCGGGCAGTGAATGAGGTCGCGTGAAGTCGGTAGTTCGACTGCCTGTACGAGGGTGATTTCGGAATAGCGGGTAATTGATGGAAAATTTATCGAATTAAGATTCATGTGTAATTTTTTTGGAGGATGATTGTAATGAAAAATATGATGTTTGTTTTTTTGTTTGGTGTGAATTTTTCTTGTTATGCAGCTATTGTTGAAATGTATCCTAGCATGCCTCCTGATGGTTTTTGTAAGAAAAAAGTGGAGGTGGATCATCGTGATGTTATTAGGGAGGGGATGATATATAATACCCTTAGGGTCAAGGGGCAGGATAAGTATATTTCTGAGTCAAAATCAAAAATAATGATTTGGGAGTCCCGGGAAGGAATTTTAAATGGTTGTCGTAATGCATCTGACTGGAGGAAAATTAGTGACATTGTTCCTGTTGATCAAAAAGTAGTTACGTTTGGTTCAAATAGTTGCGATTTGGGTAATTTTTCCAAGGATGCTGGTGATGTGGTTTATATCGCTTTTCGGGAGAGCCTGGGAGTGATTAAAAAATCTGGGAAAGAGAAGGCTGTTCGATATTTTTACAAAATAGAGGATTGGTACAAAAAACCTGCCGTGCGAAGTAAAAAGGAATTTGATAATTATTATGTTGATGGTTACGGTGTTGTGGATTTTTCTGCGCCGTGTTTGGTGATTAAATGAGATAGGACTTACGCAAACTATTAATTTTTGATTTTTAAAGCCGCCGATTGGAAGATGAAGAATTATATATTTTATTTCCTGAAATTACATTAAAATCCTGACTCATGAACAGGGTAGATTATTGTCAATTCCTTGCCTCAAGTCATACCAACTTCACCATGACTTCAACACCGTTGGCTGTGCGAGTGCGCTGCCAGCTATAAAAGCTAGCGCTAAAAAAAGACCTCTCATACCCTCCCCTATGAAAAAGGAGGGTGGTAACCGGATTTTTCACTTTTTGTATAGCAGCGTCGACCTCGACCCAGGGCGATCGCATCTAAATGCATAGCTCCATGACCCGCTCCAAGTAGGTCAAGTCCCAGCCCGCGCGTTTGCGCTTGGCCTTGAGTCCGGCCTTCACGCTGGTGTCGGCTTGCAGCATCTGCTGGGCCATGCGCCTGAGCAGCGCCTGGTTGTGCGCAGCGTGGTCTTTCTGACTCAGACCGCTGTCGTCGCCCATGCCCACATCCAGGCTCCAGTGCAGCTGGTTTTCCACGCTCCAGTGCCCCCGGATGTATTGCGCCATTTGCTGGGCGCTGGTGTGTGCGCTCAGGCTGCTGAGGTAGTAGCTGGTTTGTTCGCCGACTCGCTCTTGGCCTGGCAGTTGGCGCGTGCGCACCACGCGCACCACGCTTTGCAGCTGGGGCCAGTGCTGGGCCGCACGCTGCAGCGCCGGCGGCAGTGCCGACACCTGGTACTTGCGCGTCTCGATGCGCCCGTGGCCTTTGTCTGAGTCACTGAACGTTTGCTGGCCCCTGTCAGCTTCAGCGCTTTCAAAGTGTTTCTTGCACACGTTGAACATGTGCCGCTGATTGCCCTTGAGGCTGAGCACGTAGTGGGCGCCTTGGTCGGCGATTTGCTTGGCAATGGCTTTTTGGCAGCCCATGGCATCGATGGTGATGGTGCACCCACCAATGTCCAACAACTTGAGCAACTCAGGAATGGCCGTGATCTCGTTGCTCTTGCCATCGACCTTGCGCTGGCCCAGCAGCAAGCGCTGCTCAGATGCCCAGGCGCTGACCAAATGCAAACTGTGGTGCGCACCCTTGCCCTTGCGGTGGGCGCTGCGCACGCTCTTGCCATCGATGGCCACATGGCCCGAGGCGCTCGCAGACATACCCTTGAGCCATTGCTGCAAGACCTGTTCGAGTGCCTGCGGATCCAGGCGGCGAAAGACCCGCGCGAAGGTGTCGTGTGAGGCAATGCCGCAGGGCAGGCGCAAAAAGCGTTGCAGCCAGGCCTGGTGGGCCTGGGCAAACTCCACCGTCTCGATCCAGTTGTCTGCTCCGGCGACAGTAGCGCACAGGGCGATAGCCAGCAAGTCGATGAGCTCATGGCGGCGGGTGCGCTGCACACGGGGATCGGGAATTTGTTGGAGCAGTTGCAGCAGGCTCAAGGTCGCATCCGGTTGGCTTTAGGAGCCTGCACTTTGCATCAAGATTGGCTCAAAATTTAGATGCGATCGCCCTGGACCTCGACCGTGGTGGATGGGGACAGGTCAGGCGCATAAGCGGGGCGCTTTGGCTACCGGCGCATCTATGACCTGTTGGCTCTGGAAGGCCGTTAAGTGAATCACAAGCGAGTGTGGTGTCTGTACAAGCTGGCCAATCTGTCAGTGTGCAAGCGCTGCAAGATCAAGCATCCCACAGGCGAGCGTCCGCCCTTGCCTTGGTGAGTAGCCGCCATGCCAATAATACCTGGAGCGCGGACTTCATAATGGGCGCGCTGGCCAATGGCCGGCGCATCAAGTCATCAAGCGCTTGACGGTGGTCAAAGACTTCAGCCGGGAGTGCGTGGGCATCACGGTGGACCACGGCACGGGCAGCGAGTACAGCGTGCGCTTGCTGGACTAGACCGCGCAGTTTTGAGGCTACCCACTGGCCATCTGCACCGATCAGGGGCCAGAGTTCCCAGCCGGGCTTTCATGGCGTGGGCGGCGGTCTGGGCCAAGGTCGAGCATCCGTTTCAAGTCATCAAGAGGCAGTGGGGCCACGTCAAGGTGCGCTACCGGGGCCTGGCCAAGAACACGGCGCAACTGCACACGCTGTTTGCCCTGTCCAATCTGTGGATGGTGCGACGCCAGTTGGGTGCAGTGCAGGCATGAGTGCGCCTGCTGTGCGGCCACAGGGCCGCAAAAGCGATCTGCATGGGCTGAAATCGCCTGCGCATTCGGCCAAAGATGAACCCGAACCCTTTCAACGTCGCATCAGCACAGCTCAAGGTGCTTTGTGCACAGGTTTTCTAGCATCATCTCTGACCAAAAAAACCATCAAGGCATTTCCAAAAACAAGAAATTACTTACATATCCTTCAGGGTCGAATAGCGATTAAATTCTTTTAAGACTTCTGATCCATTTATTTCCCCAAGAGAAGCCTTTTCCTGCAAATTCCTACAAACATAGGCGCTTATTTCAGCTGCTCGCTTATTCGAAGGATGACTCTTTAAGAAAATTTTATCCATACCAACATCTACACCATCAGCCATTACCTTTCCCGCAGATAGACAAGCCCACTTATTCCATTCGGAAACTTGTTTGGTAGAGGTTTTTAAATAAAAAGAAAAACTCTCTTTAAACATTGCCCCTGACGCTGTTTTAATTGGAGAACATTGGGTTGGACTGCTTGGGAAAACGCCGTTTACAGTGGCGGCAATTTTGTAACAGACCCTCTCCCCTGCCGGTAGCGCTTGTATCTGGTCAGAATTAAGTTCAACAAATAATGGCACCTCCGGCGTTCTTTCACCACAGCCAATAAAAAAAGCGCAAGCCAAAAACACCAATTTTTTCATCACTTGTTACCTGTTCCATTAGAAGTGGAAATTCTAGTTTATAACAATAGGATTTACAACGCGTAAGTTACACGAATACCACATCGGTGCAGAGTGCAGCGTCCGAAACGGGCGACACAGATTTAGAGCGGCTAAGGAACCTCTGCATAAATCTGCCGCGCTCATGCTAGCGCGCCTGTCGAACACCTGGTAATCCCCCATAAACCACCGCTCCGAGAAGTAGAGCTAAGCGGCCATGGCCAACCGCTGCTTGGGGGTGATGCCGCCCAAGGCCATGTTTGGGCGTTCATGGTTGTACATCCACATCCATTGGGTGGCATGCAGCCTGACCTCATCAAGATCAGACCAATGGTACTGCGAGAGCCACTCGTAGCGTACCGTCCGGTTGAAGCGTTCGACGTAGGCGTTCTGTTGGGGCTTGCCTGGTTCGATGTGCTCGAAACGAATGCCCCATGACTCGGCCCACGCCGCGATGGCTGCGCTGATGTACTCCGGCCCGTTGTCGCAGCGAATGACCTGCGGCTTGCCACGCCAGGCAATGACCTGTGTGAGCGTGCGGATCACCCGCAGCGTGGGCAGCGAGAAGTCGACCTCGATGCCCAGTGCTTCGCGGTTGAAGTCATCGATGATGTTGAGCAGCCTGAAGCTTCTGCCATCCTCCAACTGGTCATGCATGAAGTCCATCGACCATACCTGATTGATGGCCTCTGGTACCGATAGCGGCTGGGGCTTCTCTCGCACCAGGCGCTTGCGTGGTTTGATGCGCAGGTTCAACTCCAGCTCCCTGTAGATTCGGTACACGCGCTTGTGGTTCCAGGCAAAGCCTCTGACGTTGCGCAGGTACAGGAAGCACAGCCCGAAGCCCCAGTTGCGGTTGTTGTCCGTCAGGCGCAGCAGCCAGTCGGCGATCTCATCGTTCTCGGCCTGATGCTTGGCTTCGTATCGGTAGCAAGCCTGGCTGATCTGGAACGCCAAACATGCGGCACGGATCGACATGCCTCGTTCCAGCACGCCCTTTGAGCCATCTCGCGGCGGCGAGATGGCTTCACCACTTTTTTGCGAGCGCCTCCGAGACCACTTCGGCCTTGAGCTTTTCTTCGACGTACATCTTGCGTAGCCGGCGGTTCTCCTCCTCCAGCTCCTTCATGCGCGCCATCAGCGAGGCATCCATGCCGCCGAACTTCGAGCGCCACTTGTAGAACGTGGCTGTGCTGACGCCCATCTCGCGGCACAGCTCGGGCACGGCGAGACCAGCCTCCACGCGCTTGAGTGCATCAATGATCTGGCTGTCGGTGAATCGAGACTTCTTCATGGTAGAAATTTTCCTTCGAAAACTTCTACTTCTCAGTGCTCTGGTTTTGCGGGGGGATTACCATGTGGCAGCTATGAGGGCAGGATGCCGATCCTTTGCTACCTCTACCCGTCTTCAGATCTCCGATGCCGATCGTGGTAGCGCTTTGGGTCTGCGGCGTGTCGAGGCTTGGCGCGGGGAGGGCGCAGAGCCGTGTACTTACGTACCAAGGAGGATCAGCGATAGCTCTCTGTCCTTGTCCAAGTGGATGGATCTTAGACCGGCCAAATTTGGCCGGTCGCTCAGACGAAGGCTCCAACCACTCCAGCGGACAGGAGCGCTCTTGCAACAGCTGGCTCATCCGCCACGTTGATTGCCATGGCACGCTCGAAGAACGTCTGGATTGATGAAAGTCAAAGCAAACGAAAAATGACGCTTGGCGTGCGTCTTTCGACCGGCCAAATTTGGCCGGTCGCTCGTCAGCACGGGGCGATCACCTCGCCTCTCCGATCACAAGGCTGCTCGCGTTTGATGTATCAAGAGGGCTCACCACTGCGCAGAGCCTGCCTCCTGGTCAAGCACCCAAAATATGCCTATTGGCATCAAATTTCGGTTCATAACTATCATTGGTTATTTAGACGGCGAATTTCCGTAAAATTTTCAAAAGATGAGGTCTTTTCATCATCTTTTGACCGGCCAAATTTGGCCGGTCGGTGGCGCAGCCGCCGCCCTCATGCATGGACATGAGCGAAAAAAGTCCAAGCTGCGTCAAAAAACTAATTTTTCACGCGACCGACTACTCCGGGGCCCTCAGAAAGGCTGGGGGCGCAGACAGGGTATATCTGATATGGCTTTTGCTCAGTCGGTTGGGCATGGGTTCGGGCTAGTGGCCGACAGTCGTTTGGAGGGACGCCGACGGCAGCACCGATGGATGCCATCAGGAAGCCCTGGTTGGCAGAGCACCGGCCAAATTTGGCCGGTCGTCCCGACCCAAGCAGCAGCCGAAGCACTCGACGCGAGCAGCTATCGAACTGCGCTCGGACTTGGGTGGGTGTTTTTGGCGTTCAGAATCAGTTTCGGCATCCAAAGACACCTCTTTCCCGGCATCTTTTGACCGGCCAAATTTGGCCGGTCGGTGGCGCAGCCGCCGCCCTCATGCATGGGCATGAGCTGAAAAATGCAGTTTGCGTCAAAAAAACGAATTTTTTCGCACGACCGACTACTCTGGGGCCCTCAGAGAGGCTGGGGGGCGCAGACAGGGTATATCTGATATGGCTTTTGCTCAGTTGGTTGGGCGTAGGTTCGGAGCCAGTGGCCGACAGTTGTTTGGAGGACGCCGACGGCAGCACCGATGGATGCCATCAGGAAGCCCTGGTTGGCAGAGCACCGGCCAAATTTGGCCGGTCGGTGGCGCAGCCGCCGCCCTCATGCATGGACATGAGCTGAAAAATGCAGTCTGCGTCAAAAAACTAATTTTTCACGCGACCGACTACTCCGTGGCCCTCAGAGAGGCTGGGGGGCGCAGACAGGGTATATCTGATATGGCTTTTGCTCAGTCGATTGGGCGTGGGTTCGGAGCCAGTGGCTGACAGTCGTTTGGGCAACACCGACAGCAGCACTGATCCTACGCTGCGAATAACCTTCAGACGCCATGAGGAGCACACGCTCTAGCTCGGCGGCACGTTTGGCTGCGCCCTTACGCCTGCCCACTGCCGACTGGTAAGCCGCGAACCCCGAAGCGGAAAAATGACGCCACACCCATTTGGCTACGCTGCGAGCGATGGCGCGGGTCTCAGCGGTTGACAAGGGCGTGCGTGGGCTGCTTTTGGCTGCCAAATCGATAGCCCTCAGTTCTACCTCAGATTGAAACGTCTCGAACCCTGCGAGACGGTAGTGACGCCAAGCGGCGTAAGCGAAGGTACGCAGCAGCTCGAACAACAGACAATTGCGACCCAGGCCCGCATATTCGCTGTTTTTGACCTTCTTACGTAGATCTACAAGCTTGACAGGCGTTACCCAGTCTGCCAGATCGTCCAAGCTGTAGGTTCCAGCATAGGACGCGGTGTGCCACGCAGGGTGCCCTGGCGTTTTCAATAGTCCACCAGAGTACCCCAGGTCAGCGCCTGCCTGTGCGCGAATTCCCTCGGACACGGCAGCCATGTATTGCAAGGGCTTGATACGCGATATATCGGATCGCGGGATCGGTTTGGTCAGGGCATAAGCCAAGTGCGCGTGACCATTGTGGGGGTTCTCGATAGTCAACGTGGGTGGCGGCAAGTTGCGATCGTACCAGTCGTAGGCAGCGCCGGGTCGATCGATGTCGAAACAAAGCCACGTCACAAGTTTAGGCGTGTTGGGTTGGATATGGCGGCGCTTTAATGCTTCGCATCGCCTCAATTGATATTGACCCTGAGTGCGTGGATCATCGCTGCAAAAAGGGCGTGCAGGTGCTGTTTCCTTAAAAAATCGCATAGCCTGCTGCAAATAATTGGTACGGCTTGCCGAAATCAATGCTTCCATTTCTAAAAATATCCACATCTAGAGTTTGCACAAAAATTGTGGCGCAACCGATGGCAGGCGCAAAATAGCCAAAATCATGAGTCCGTGCTGCTCTGGATACCTCATGCGGAGCCGATGCTCAAGTTGAATCAAAATATTCAATGATTCAACGTAGATAGCGATAGATGCAGCATTTTGGACCCCCTCGCGTCTTCGGCCACCATGGCCGTCATGCAATGGTGATGGAGTGATGCAGAGGCTCTCTAGAAGTGGCGCTTGGACTGGATAAAGTCCTGCACCTCCAAACGCGGAAGCTTGAAAGTACCCAGGGATTTGCCCGTCTGAAACTCACCCAGCACATCTCCGAAGCCTCGGATCTCCATGTCCCGCTCGGCCAGCGAAAATCCGTCTGGGTGATCACACACAGCTTGGAGCCGCTCCTGGGTCAGGCGCGAAGGCTGCTTGTCGAGCACCATCACGAAATCGGCGCTGCCGCCATTACGGGCCAACCGCCCGCGCAATTGGTGCAGTTGGGCGACCCCGAAGCGGTCAGCGCCAGAGACCACCATCAACCCAATATCGGGCACATCCACGCCGACTTCCACCGCAGTGCTGGCTACCACAATGGGTTTATCGCCGCTGGCAAATGCCTGGAGCGCCTGAGTCTTGGCTTCGCTTGCCATCTGCCCGTGCAGCACGGCCACCTTGTTCTTGAAGTGCTGTCCCAGTCGCTCACCGGCAGCCTTTACGGACGCGCCCTGACCGCTGACCTTGGGGTACAAGAAAATGATTTTGCGCCCATTGCTCATATGTGTGCGAATCAACTGGTTGACCTTTGAGCGCTCGGCATTCGAGGCGATGGACGAGCGAATGGTTTTGCTCACCGGGCTGTTGGTGAGGCGAATTTGCTGCCAGCCGTCAAAGAGGGCAAGTGCCAGAGAACGAGGAATCGGCGTTGCACTGGCTTCGATAATATGGGTGTGGCCTTGGGAGAGCACAGTGCGCTGCTGCACAGAGAACTTGTGCTGTTCATCGACTACCAGAGCCTCCAGATCCAATTCGCCAGCATGTGTAAACAGCGCTTGGGTGCCAATGAGCATCCGTGCGTGGGGTGAAGGTGTGGTGCCAGCGATTACCAGATCAGGCTCCAAGTGAGGAAAGCGCCGTACGGCCTGGGCATGAATCTGTCGTGCTACCAAATCGCTTGGCACCACGACGGCAACACGTCTGAGACTGGCCTGACAGATGGCGGCCAGCGCCAGCAGAAACACCAGCGTTTTGCCGGTGCCCACGTCGCCATTGAGCAGGATGCGCACGCCGCGTTGGGCGTTGACAAGTTTACGAATGCCGTTGAGGGCATGGCGCTGGTCATGGCTGAGGGTCTCGGGCTGGGCCTGCACCAGGGCGCGCAAGTCCTCATCCAGGTTGTAGAAAGCTGGCACGACTTCGCTACGGCTTGCATCACTGCCTTGCAGCGCCAGCGCACGTACCTCTTGGACGACGCAGTGACGGGCCAGCCGCAGGGCGGTGTCGGCACGCTCAAACGAGCTGGGCCGGTGCAAATCCACAATAAGTTGTCGGGCGGTGATGCTGTGCTGATGCAGCAAGCGGGCGATGGTCGGGTTGTCCATGAGGATCTGCGCTGCTGCATCCAGAGCGTCAGGCATCGCCAGCGCAGCCCGTACTGCGGCCTCAATCTTGGTGCCCGAGACAGAACCTTGCACGCCGGCGTACTGTGGCTCGATCTTGCCGCTCAATGCAGCAAGTTGAGCGTTTTGTAAAAATCGCTGACCATCGGTGTAGTCTTTGATACTGGCCTGAAACTCCAGCGGCATATCGACAAGCATCTTGGCTGCATCAGGAGTCAGGCCGAAGAAGCGCACCCGAAAACCTTTGGTATCTTCAAAATCCAGCATCAGGTCAATGCAGCGTGGGTATGGGCTGTAGGTCACTTGACCTTGGCTGTTGAGACCTCTCCAAGAGCGAGCAACAGCGCAGAACATGATGAGGCGATTGGTCGGTAGATGTGCGTTGATGCATCGGTACATGTGGGTTTTGTCGACATAATCCTTGGGTAGTACCAGCAGTGCCTCTGCGGGCGTCTGGCAACCAATGCGATCGAGAGCAGTAAAAACAGTCATGTTGCAACTACAGAGGTAAAACCATACGTGTACCGCACCTCAAGCCCATCATCTAACTCCCAAGGCCTGCCTATTGGAAAGCGGATGGAGCCACCGAGCACCCAGGCACACGTCGGTGAGGATTTGTGCGATGACGATGGCGTGATTGATCTTGAAGTACAACGGCTTCAGATTTCACAGAGAAGGCTTTGAGCCTTCTCCGGTAGATCACAATTTTCCACTGATGCGTTCTTGCATCCAAGTTGCCACTGCGGTGCTGTCCCAAGCGACTGATCGTGCGCCAATTTGCACCGGGCGCGGAAATTTTTGCTCCTTGATCATCTTATAGAGACTGCTGCGCCCCAAGCCTGTCATCTCCAAAACCGACCTCAAGCGCAGCAGACGACGCTCTTGGTACATTGTGTTGCTCATACCAAGCATTACAGACATAGATATACCCTTCAACAAAAGCAAAGATCGAAGAAGATCCGGTGCCACCCGCGTGCTGCGTACAGTCGATTGGCAGTGCATAGGCGTGAGCCGGAAACACCATGGATTCAATCGGTACGTCCATGAATCCATGTGAGCATGGTAAGCACTCCACGAACGGCTCTGGAAGCAAATAACACGCGTTGGGTATCAACATTCAGTAGCGCAACCTGTCGTTAGGCGAGAGCCGGAGCCTTCAAGGCCCAGGCTCTTTCGCCACTATCTGCTGCCTCAGCAAGACTGTTGGACAAACTCCTGGAAGTCACTGTTGCTGAACATCCATTGCCAACTGGTCGTCAGAGGCTTGCGGGCATTGACCTCCAGACCCTCCAGGATCTGCGCCTTGCAGGGGTCGGTTGACTCCATGGCGGACAGATGGGTATGCAAATGATTGGCACCCAGGGTCAGCACCTCTACTATTTCCTGCTGAAGGGCCATCAACTCAGAGGTTTCCTGTTTTTCGCTGATTCTGGCCTCCAGTGTTCTGCGCTCTCGTTGCCATTGGCGCACGATCGCATCAGTATCTGCGGCCCAACGATCCAGGCTGATCTGCCCCTTCCAGTGAAACCCCACTCTCTCCATATCCGTCAAAAGCAACTGAACGACTTCTTCATTCAGAACATGAGCATCGGGCGCTTGCCTGAACAGCACCTTCACCCGAGTAGCCAAGTCAAGCGCTGCCTTGATCCTCAAATCCAGCAATTGCAGTCGCAACCGATCAGTCTTGAGATGCTCGGCGAGAAGAGTCTTTTGCAAGACCCCGTAATCGGGGAAATTTTCAGCATACATCACTTCGAGCAGCAGTGTCTTGCCCAGCTGAACGTTAAGCTGGACAAGAGCTTTTGCCAAGGTGATGCAGCCTGTAGCCACGTCTGCCTCGGAGTATTGGCCTGAAGAGCTATCTTCTTGGTGGTTGGTACAGTCTTTCATGGGTTCTCCTATGTGAGCCAATTGAGCAGACCGTCTGCTCCGATTGGTTCAATTCAATATCCCATGAATAATCTCTCAGTCAAGCGTAGTCCGAGGATGGCTTGGCAGCAGTCTGCCGAGGCAGTCGGCAATTTTGTTTTTCTTGCGCCAGTAAAGAGGTGTATGCGCTGTTTGCCAGCTATTCAATGCGCTTTGCTTCTTTGGGTACAGGCTAGGTTCGGCAATAAACTCTGCTACAGGAATATCCCGTGCAGATCCCTTCCTGATGAAACACTTCCCTGATGGGCCAAAAGCCTTGGGAGAAACTGGAGCCGCAGGTGTTTGCTGCCCGGCCCTCGCCTAAGACAGCGTCCACGCCTGGATGACCGAGCCACCTTCAACAGCATCTTGGCTGCTCAAGTGAACGTGCCCGGCAGCTACCCGCAAGATAGGAAGCGCCGGGCTCACGGCAGGCTTGCGCTTTTTTCAGTCGATCAGGTTGCCCAGAATGAATGCCGCAGTTCTGATGTGTTGTGCGAGCTCCATTGCGTCGGCGCAGGAGGAAAAACAACTTTCACCGCCACTGCCGGCAGCCAGGCGTTGTTCGCCGTCTGCGTAGCGAACGAGGACTTGCCAGCCCTGGGCAGGCGAGGACTCCTGGGTGACTTCGATGGCTGTGATTTGCTGGCCGACACGCAGCCATGAGCGGTCGTGCGTGTGCAGCACACCGGGCAAGAAGAAATTTCCCAAGTCTGCGAAGGTGGGGAAGGCCAAGCCAGCGCTGCGGCGCTGCTGTGGCTGGATGACGCAGTCCTCGTACATCTCCAGGATGACGGGCAGGGCGTCGCCTGCCTGAGCTGCCAGTTGGCGCTTGTCGGCCTCGCTGGTGGCCCTGCGGATGGCTGTCTGGGCGGCTGCCGGGAGCAGGGGGAAGATGACGCTGCGCTCGATGCCCTGGGAGCCGATTTCTGGCAGGCCCAGCAGGGCGTGGATGGGGGAGGTCGCGTTGGTGTGCATGGTGCTCTCTCTTTTCTGCGGACGAGCTTCAACATCGAAGCCAAAAGAGAGAGGCGCAACGCGCGGAAGTATATGCCACACCAGCCGAAGCAAGCAATGCTGATGTGCGAGGCTGATGTATGAAGCCGACAGTGGCTGGGCGACTTGCTGAAGCGATCGCAGCCAAGCGACCGGCCAAATTTGGCCGGTCAAAAGACGACCGGATAGGCTCCTCTTTCGGCAAGAGGCTGGCTTGGGCCATCCATGGCGGCACGAGGAGGCAGCTCATCGCAGCAGAGTTCAGGCAGCCTGGCACTTGCCGATCTCCAGCGTGGGCGCTGCTCATGGCAGACAAGGCTTCAGGCTCGTGCGTTCGAAGGGGGATGCGACCCCGTTGAACCGTGCTGGACGTCCGCTGCTACCGACGTTTTCGACGTGGGTAAAAACGTGGGTAGAGAAAAAACCCAAAAAAAAAGCCCAAGTGAATCAATCACTTGGGCTCATATATTGGCGGAGAGGGCGGGATTCGAACCCGCGGTGGGCTATTAACCCACACACGCTTTCCAGGCGTGCGACTTAAACCGCTCATCCACCTCTCCGAAGCCGGCCATTGTAGCCATGATTTCGGCCGATTTTGCTAATGCAGCTCCAGGAAACCCAAAAAACTCGGCAGCGCTGCCATGCGGGGCAACTCAGCTCTGGGCCAGCGCCGCTGCCCGGATACCGTCGAGCGTGCTGCCGGGCGTGATGGCCTGCGGGTCGATCAGGCAGTGCAGCAGGGCCGGCAGGCCGCTGGCGCGTGCGCGCGCCAGGGCCGGGGCGAACTCCTCGGTGCGCTCGACGCGCTCGCCGTGGCCGCCGAAGGCCTGGGCGTAGGCCCTGAAGTCCGGGTTGCGTAGGCTGGTGGCACTGACGCGGCCCGGGTACTCGCGCTCCTGGTGCATACGGATGGTGCCGTACATGGCGTTGTCCAGCACGATGACTACCAGCGGCAGGCCGTACTGCACGGCAGTGGCGAACTCCTGGCCGTGCATCAGAAAATCGCCGTCGCCGGCAAACACCACCACCTCGCGCTGCGGCCACAGGCGCTTGGCGCCGACACCCGCCGGCAGGCCATAGCCCATGGAGCCGCTGGCTGGCGCCAACTGGCTGGCGTAGCACTCGAAGTGCCAGAAGCGGTGTACCCAGGTGGCAAAGTTGCCGGCGCCATTGCACACGATGACGTCCGGCGGCAGCACGGCCCTGAGGTGCTGCATGACCTGGCCCATCTGCAGCTCGCCCGGGATGCGAATGGGCGCCGGGTCGCTCCAGGCCAGGTATTCGGCGCGCGCGGCGCGGGTGTGTTCCAGCCAGCGCGGGGTGGCTGATGGGGCCGGCAGTTGCGCCAGCGCACGTGTCATGGCCACGGGGGTGGCGTGGATGGCCTGCGCCGGGCGGTACAGCCGGCCCAGCTCGTCGGCATCGGCGTGGACATGCACCAGCGGCTGCACTGGGTTGGGGATGTCCAGCAGCTCATAGCCCTGTGACGGCACTTCCGACAGCCGCCCGCCCAGCAGCACGACCAGGTCGCTGTCCCTGATGCGCGCCAGCACCCGGGGGTTGACGCCCAGGCCCAGGTCGCCTGCGTAGCAGTCGTGGCTGGCCGGCAGCAGCATCTGGCGGCGGAAGGAGCAATACACCGGCACCTGCCAGCGCTCGGCAAAATCCGCCACATCGCGCACGGCCGCTTCGCTCCAGCGGCTGCCGCCCAGGATGAACACGGGCTGGCGGGCGGCCTGCAGGCGTCCGTGCAGCTCCTGCAGGGCTGCGGCGCCGGGGTGGGTTTCGCTGACCTGGTAGGGCAGGGCGTCGGCCACGCTGGCGCTGGCGGTCAGCATGTCCTCGGGCAAGGCCACCACCACCGGCCCAGGCCGGCCCGAGGTGGCGACGTGGAAGGCGCGCGAGACCAGCTCCGGCAGCCGCGCCGGGTCGTCGATGTCCACCACCCACTTGGCCATGGTGCCGAAGACGGCGCGGTAGTCCAGCTCCTGGAAGGCCTCGCGCCCCTTGGCCCCGCGTGCCACCTGACCGACGAACAGGATCAGCGGTGTCGAATCCTGCTGCGCAATGTGGATGCCGGCGGAAGCATTGGACGCCCCCGGCCCGCGCGTCACGAAGCAAATGCCCGGCTGCCCGGTCAGCTTGCCCTGCGCCTCGGCCATCATGGCGGCGCCGCCCTCCTGGCGGCAGACGGTGACGGCAATGTCGGCATCGTGCAGTGCATCGAGCACGGCCAGATAACTCTCGCCCGGCACGCAAAACAGCTGCTGCACGCCGTGGGCCAGGAGCTGGCGCACCAGGATCTGGCCGCCGGTGCGGGAGGAAGGAGGGGTAGGGGTTGGGATGGTCATGACGGCGGGCCAGAAGGCATCAAGGCTGCTGGTAGGACTCCAGCGGCTTGTCGTTGGGGTTGGCGAACAGCTGACGCAAGGTGTTGCCCAGCGGCAGGTTCAGGCTGACGTTCTTGGGCGGGATGGGCTGCACGAACCACTTGGTGTAGAGCTTTTCCATCTCGCCCGACTGCATCAGGCGCGTGATGGCGCCATCGACCGCCGCCTTGAAGACCGGGTCGTCCTTGCGAAACAGCAGCGCGATCGGCTCCGCGCCCAGCGGCTCGCCGACGATGCGAAAGGCGCCCGGATCCTTGGAGTTGGCGATGACGCCGGCCAGGATGTTGTCGTCCAGCACAAAGGCATCGACCCGGCCCGACTCGAGCAGCATGAAACTCTCGTGGTGATCCTTGCCCAGCACCGTCTTGATGGGCGCGCCGACCACGCGCTCTTGCTTGCGCAGCAGCTGCACGGCCGTGGTGCCGGTGGAGGCGGCCACCGTGCGCCCGCCCAGCTGGCTGATGGACTTCAAGTCCGAGTCGCTGCGCACGGCCATGCGCACCTCGCTGACATAGCTGGTCACGGCAAAGGCCACCTGCTGCTGGCGCGCCAGGTTGTTGGTCGTGGGGCCGCAGCCGATGTCCACCGTGCCGTTGCTGACCAGCGGCATGGTGCTTTGTGCCGTGATGGCCATGTATTCCAGCTTCGCGGCGGGTGCGATGTCCTGGAGCACCCGCTCGCACAGCTCGACGTGGTAGCCGACATACTTGTCGTTGGCGCCCAGGGCATAGGCCATGGGCGGAGAGGTCTCGCGCACGCCCAGCACGACCTTGCCGCTGGACTTGATCTTGTCGAAGGTGGCTGAAGGGGCCTGTGCCTGCGCAGCCGGCACCACGGCGGCGCACAGCAGCGCCAGCGCCGCCCCTGAAAAGGCCGAGGAAGCCGTGGAAAGCGAAAACGAGGCCGCTTTCCTGTGCCAGGTCTGGTGCCAGAAGGTCATGCTTGCGTCTCCTTGAATGGTTGTTCTGCCTTGCGATACACACTATCGCCCGGCCTGGCACCTGTGGATAGCAAAAATGCGGAACGACTTCATGCGCACAGCGAATGAACCCGGTCAGAATTGAGACCTCTCGACCGGGTTTTGCCGGGCTTGACAAGGGGCGATTGTTCTGTCTCACGGCACTGACTTCGCCAGCATCATTCCTTTCCTGCATGAACAGTTTTCGCAAGAACTTTCTGCCGCCCATCAGCGACCTGCTGGCCTTCGAGGCCGCCGCGCGCCAGGCCAGCATCTCGCGCGCTGCCGATGAGCTGCACCTGACGCAAAGCGCTGTCTCGCGCCAGATCCGGCAATTGGAGCAGCGCCTGGGCATGGCGCTGTTTCACCGCGTGCGCCAGCGCATCGTGCTGACCGATGCGGGCCGCGTCTATGCCGCTGACGTGCGCGCCGTGCTGCAGCAGCTGTCGGCCAGCACGCAAAAGGCCATGGCGTTCTCACACGCCGGCGGGCTGCTGAACCTGGCCGTGCTGCCCACGCTGGGCACGCGCTGGCTGGTGCCGCGCCTGCCGCGCTTCCAGGCGCGGCATCCGCAGGCCACGGTCAACCTGGCGGCGCGTTCCGAGCCGTTCGACTTTGCCGGCACGCCCTTCGACGCCGCCATTCACTTCGGCGCGCCGACCTGGGCCGGGGCGGTATGCGAGTTCCTGATGCACGAGCAGGCCGTGGCCGTGGCCAGCCCGGCGCTGCGCGACGCGCACGGCATCGGGCAGCCACAGGATCTGGCGCGCGTGGTGCTGCTGCAGCAAAGCACGCGGCCAGCGCAGTGGGCCGAGTGGTTCGAGCAATTGGGCATCGAGACCAATGCGGCCCTGCGCGGCCCGCACTTCGAGCACTTCGCCATGATTGCCCAGGCCGCCGCCTGCGGCATGGGCGCTGCGCTGCTGCCGCGCTTTCTGATCGAGCAAGAGCTGGCCAGCGGCGCCCTGGTGGAGTTGTTTGCCGACACGCTGGTCAGTGGCGATGCCTACTACCTGGTCTATCCCGAGGCGCGGGCGCAGACGCCGCTGGTCACGGCGTTTCGCGACTGGTTGGTGCTGGAATGCGCTGGTGCCGGGGAGTTGCCATGAACACCTGGCTGGCATCGCTGGGCAGCCTTGCCGGAGCGGCCCAGACCGCTGGCAGCACGCCGGCACTGCTGGCGGGCGCGCTGCTGGTGGCCCTGGCCATCGATGCGCTGTGGGGCGAGCCGCCCGTGCGGCTGCACCCCGTGGTCTGGATGGGCCGGGCGCTGGGCGCCTGCGGGGCGCGCCTGGCGCCAGCGCAGGAGCGCTCGCACGATTACAAGACATTTTGGCTTGCAGCCCTTGTCTGGCTTGCGCTGGCAGCTATGGTTTGCATAGTAGCCTGGATGCTGCAATGGAGCCTTCTGCGCTATCTGCCTGGCTGGGCGGCGGCGCTGGCGCTGGGCGTCGTGCTCAAGCCGCTGCTGGCCTGGCGCATGTTGCGCGCCGAGGTGCTGGCCGTGCAGGCGGCGCTGGCGCAGTCGCTGGCCGCCGGGCGCGAGCGCCTGTCCTGGCTGGTCAGCCGCGACACCGCGCAGCTCGACGCCGCCCAGGTGCGCGAGAGCGCCATCGAGACCCTGGCGGAAAACCTCTGCGACTCGGTGGTCGCGCCGCTTTTTTGGTTCGCCCTGCTGGGCCTGCCCGGTGCGGCGCTGTACCGCCTGGCCAACACGGCCGATGCCATGTGGGGCTACCCCGGCTGGCGCGGCGCCGGTGCCGAGCGGCGGCATTGGCAGTGGGCTGGCAAGTGGGCAGCACATGCCGATGATGTCCTGAGCTGGCTGCCGGCGCGCCTGACGGCAGCGCTGCTGTGGCTGGCGGGCCTGGCCGGTGGCGGGCAGCGCCTGGCGCTGGCCCAACTGCGCCGCGATGCCAGCACCACGCCGTCGCCCAACAGCGGCTGGCCCATGGGCGTCATGGCGCAATTGCTGGGCGTGCGGCTGGGCAAGCCAGGCGTCTATGTGCTCAACCCGGCGGGTTGCGCGCCGCAGGACGGGCATGTGGCGCAGGCCGTATTTTTTGCACGAAAAGCGGTTCTAGCCCTTGCTGGGATTGCGCTAGCAGCTATGATTTTTGATATTTCAATGAAGGAATGGTGGTGAGCACAACACCCCTGCATGGCGGCCCGGATGCGCTGGGCGTGCCGCAGCATGACTTCTCCACCAACGCCAACGCCTGCGGCCCCTGCCCGGCGGCGCTGGCTGCGCTGGCGCAGGCCGACCGCACGCGCTACCCCGACCCGGCCTATACCGCCCTGGGCGCTGCCCTGGCGGATTTCCACGGGGTGGCCCCCGAGCGCATCGTGCTGGCCGCCAGCGCCAGCGAGTTCATCCACCGCATCAGCGCACTGGCGGCGCGCAGCGGGCTGCGCCGGGCCGTCGTGCCGGCGCATGGCTATGGCGACTACGTGCGCGCTGCGGCGCTGTGGGGCCTGGCCGTGCAGGCACCGCCGTCCGACGCTGCAGCGCCCGCCCTGCACTGGGCCTGCGAGCCGGCCAGCCCGCTGGGCGGGCGCGATGGCGCGCTCGACGCCTGGCAGGCCGGCGCAGCCGGCGCCGACTGGCGTGTGCTGGACTGCGCCTATGCGCCGCTGCTGCTGCCGCCCGGCCCATCCGACCCACCCGGCCCGGCGCACTATCCGGCCCATGATCTGCCGGACGGCATCTGGCGCATGTATTCGCCCAACAAGGCGCTGGGCCTGACAGGCGTGCGCGCTGCCTACGCCATCGCCCCATTCACCGCCGTTGCCGACGGCACGGCGCAGCACCTGCGCGCGCTGGCGCCGTCGTGGCCGGTGGGGGCCGATGGCGTGGCCCTCCTGAGCACCTGGACGGGGCAGGGCGCGCAGCAGTGGCTGGCCGCATCGCTGCCCGTACTGCAGGACTGGAAGGCGCAGCAACTGGCCCTGTGCCGGGCGCTGGGCTGGCAGGTGCTGCCCGGCAGCCTGGCCAATTTCTTCACCGCCCGCCTGCCGCAAGAGGTGCTGCGCGAACCCGGCGCGCTGCTGGCGCACCTGCGCGCACGCGGCATCAAGCTGCGCGACTGCGCCTCCTTCGGCCTGCCCGGCCATGTGCGCCTGGGCGTGCTGGCGCCGGTCGCGCAGCAGGCCTTGCGCGCTGCCGTGCGGGACTACCATCGCGCCTGACCGCCTCGCCGTCATCCACCCCGCGCTGCCACCGGCACCGCTTTCCATTTCTAGTTTCTCGAACGGAACCCCCATGAGCGCCCGCTGCATCATGATTTTGGGCACCAGCAGCGGTGCCGGCAAAAGCTGGCTGGCCACCGCCCTGTGCCGCTGGTATGCCAATCAAGGCCTCAAGGTCGCGCCCTTCAAGGCGCAGAACATGAGCAACAACGCCCGCGTCGTGGCCACGCCGGCGGGCGAATATGGCGAGATCGGCAGCGCCCAGTACTTCCAGGCGCTGGCCGCGCGCGCCGTGCCCGACGTGCGCATGAACCCGCTGCTGCTCAAGCCCGAGGCGGACACCAAAAGCCAGGTCATCGTGCTGGGCCGGGTCGATCACGCGCTGTCGCAGCTGCCCTGGCGCGGGCGCAGCCAGCGCGTGTGGCCCACGATCGCGCAGGCGCTCGATGAGCTGCGCGCTGAGAACGACGTGGTTGTCATCGAGGGCGCCGGCTCGCCCGCCGAGATCAACCTGTCCAGCGGCGACGTGGTCAACATGCGCGTGGCACGCCATGCCGGGGCGCGCTGCCTGCTGGTGTCTGACATCGACCGTGGCGGCGCCTTTGCCCACCTGTACGGCACCTGGGCACTGCTGCCCGAGGACGACCGTGCGCTGATCCAGGGCTTTGTGCTGAACAAGTTCCGCGGCGACGCCAGCCTGCTGGCCCCGGCGCCGCAGTTGCTGCACGAGCGCACCGGCGTGCCCGTGGTGGCCACCATCCCCATGCAATACGGCCACGGCCTGCCCGAGGAGGATGGCCTGTACGAGGGCAGCCTGAACCCGCAGCTGGCCGGGGGGCCGGGCGCATCCACACCCGCGTGGCCATCGTGGCCTATCCGCGCGGGAGCAACCTGGACGAATTCGCGCCGCTGCAGTCCGCCGGCGGCGTCGCCGTGACCTGGGCGCGCAGCCCGGCGCAGCTCGAAGGCGCAGACTGGATCATCCTGCCCGGCAGCAAGGCTACTGCCGCCGACCTGGCCTGGCTGCGCGCCCAGGGCCTGGACAGCGCCATCGCCCGGCACGCCGCGCAGGGCCGGCGCGTGCTGGGCGTGTGCGGCGGCCTGCAGATGCTGGGCGAGGCGCTGATCGACACCGTGGGCGTGGACGGCAACGGCCCCGGCCTGGGCCTGCTGCCGCTGGTCACCAGCTTCGAGCAGCACAAGACCGTGCGCAGCACGCAGGCGCGCTTTGGCCAGGTGCAGGGAGCATGGCAGGCACTTGCCGACGTGGAGGTGTTGGGCTACGAAATCCACCACGGCCAGACCGCGCAGCACCCGGCCATGGCCGCCAAGGGCGATGTGGCGCGCGAACTCATCCCCGGCTTGGCCTGGCAGAACGTCGCCGGCAACGTGCTGGGCGTCTATCTGCACGGCCTGCTGGAGAATGCCAGCGTGCTGCAGGCGCTGCTGGGCGGGGACGCGCAGACGCTGGAGGCCGCCTTCGAGCGCATGGCGGCGGGGGTGGGGCAGTGGTTCGATGCTAATGCCCTGACGCACCCCTGACGCACATGCGCTGAAGCCAGCCGACGCTGCGCGGTGCAAATCAAATATCAACTCCGAGGGAATGCCATGTCCAAGCTGAATGTCGATCAAAAAACCATACTTGCCCTGCTGTCCGACAAGAAAGCGGATTTTCTAATTCCTGACTATCAGCGTCCCTATGCGTGGGGTGAGGAGCAGTGCCAGCTACTGTGGGATGATATTTTTGCCTTTTCCTTTCCGAACAATGATTGTGATGCCTTCGACAACAATGAGGAATATTTTCTGGGCTCCATCGTTGCCTACAAGAATGAGGACGGCAAATCCGAGATCATCGACGGCCAGCAACGGCTGACCACATTGATGCTGATTCTGCGGGCGTTCTATGAAAAATTCGCCAACATGCAGGACAAGAATTCCATTGCGACCCGTGAGTACATCGAGAAATGCATCTGGAAGACCGATATATTCGGAAATGCCGACAAGGAAAAATTGAAAATAGACTCGGAAGTTGCCACCGATGCCGACAAGGATGAATTCATCGAGTTGTTGCGCACTGGATCGGCAAAGAGTGGTAATAAGAGCCGTTATGTGAAAAACTATCGCTTCTTTCAAAAAAAGATCGATGAATTCCTGCAGGACTACCCCAGTTATTTTGCCTATCTGCCGGCGCGCATCCTGAACAACTGCATTCTGCTGCCCATCGAGGCGGAGTCACAGGATACGGCTTTGCGCATTTTTTCCACACTCAACGATCGTGGTCTTCCGCTGTCGGATGCCGATATCTTCAAGGCGCAGCTCTATAAGTACTATGGCGGCCTTGTGAACGAAAAGGGCGAGAGCAGGAAGGATGCATTCATCGCCGAGTGGAAGGAGCTGGAGGCGCTGGCCAGCGAGGTGTTCACCAACCCGCCCAGCACGCCCATGGATGAGCTGTTCACCCGCTACATGTACTACCTTCGGGCCAAGGAGGGCAACAAGAGCACGACCACGGATGCCCTGCGAAAATTCTATGAGCGCAACAAGTATCAGTACCTGCACTGCGAGACCACACTGGATGACTTGAAGGCCTTGGCGCTTTTTTGGAAAGACGTCGCGCAGCAGGATACGGAAAGATTTTCTGACGATATCCTGAAAAAGCTGTTCATCCTGAATTACGCGCCAAATGGTATGTGGCAGCATATCACCTCGGTCTATTTTCTGTTCAATCGGCTGGAGGACGAATTGCTTGAGCCAGTGCGGTTCGGGCAATTCCTCGACAGGATCACCGCCTTCATCTATGCCTATGCAGTGACCAACCCCGGGGTCAACGCGCTGCGCACCCCGGTATATGATGAAATGGTCAACATCGTGAACGGCGGTGATGTCAGGTTCGACAAGCACAGGTTCACCGAAGCCCATGCCAGAGCGATGTTCGACAACTATACGTTCACCAATCAGCGCAACATCACTCGTTCCATTCTGACCTGGTATGCCCATACCCACCCCGAGCAGAAGCTGCTGGATGCAGGGCAGGTCTATCAGCTGGAGCATATCTATCCCAGGAAGCGCCAGGAAATGGAAAAAGGCCTCGCCAATGCAGAGAACATCGAAGCGCTGGGCAACAAGATCCTGCTGGAGTCCAGCATCAATATCCGGGCCTCCGACTACCGCTTCGAGGACAAGAAAAAGATATACACCGGCAAGCTGCGTCGGGGCAGTTACCTGGAGCCCAGCAAGATTGCGCAAGCCCTGTCACTGAGCGAGCTGGCCAAGTTCGATGAGGACGATATAGTGCAGCGCAGCAAGGATATATTGGACAGGTTTTTCCAATATCTGAAAGAAGAAGAGCTGCTGGCCTGACCAGGGTTGAGGCGGCTCAATCGCCGCCGCTGCCCCCGGGACTATCAGGCCGGCGCAGATAAATCTCATCCGACCACGTAGCCAGCCACTGCGGCTTGAAGGCGGCGAACACGGCGCACAGCATCCCGGTGACGAAGGCATCGCCCCAGGCCATGAGCCAGCGCGCCACCAGCGACAGCCCTTCGCCCACGCCGGGCAGGACGTGGCCCGTCCACTGCGCCAGGCTGCCGGCGATGAACATGCACAGCGCCGTGCCCAGAAAGCCCCGGCCCAGCACGTAGATGAACACGCGCACGCCGCCAAGGCTGCGCTCGCCCATCAGCCGGCGCACCAGCACGCCCAGCAGCATGGCCAGCGTGGCCGGCACGATGCCCGACCACACGGCCAGCCCCAGGGCCTCCTCCCAGCCCAGGCCGGGCGAGAACAGGCAGGCCAGCGCGCCCACGGCCAGCAGCGTGGGCACGGCCAGCGGCCAGCCCAGCATCAGCAGCACCAGGCAGGCGCCCGACCACTGCAGCTGCAGCGGCATCCGGTGCAGCGTGGGCAGCGCCCAGGCCCAGGGCAGGATGGCCAGCGTGGCCAGCAGCGGCGTCCACAGCGCTGCCGGGGCGCCGTGGGCCTCATGCACCAGGGGGCGCTGACTGGCCAACATGCGCCAGGGCCGCGCGGCCAAGGCCAGCAGCAGCGCCAGGGTGGCCAGCGCGGACTCAAACTCCATTGCAGGCACCCTCGATACCCGCGCGGCATGTGTTCGCAGGTTTGCTGCAACTATCATATTGGTAGCTGTCAGCGCTTGCCTGTATTGGGTTTGAGGCTGATTTCATATAAATACGGACAGATTCAAGCCGGTGTCGGCTCGGCCAGCGGCTGGCCCAGGCTGCGCAGTACGTCGCGCACCATCTGCGCACGGTCGCGCGCTTCGGGCAGGGCGCGTTCAATGCGCAGCTTCTCGTTGCCGGCCAGCTTGATGTGCCGGTTCTTCTGGATCAGCTGGATGATGGCCAGCGGATCGACCGGCGGCTGCGGCTTGAAGGTGATGGTGATGACACCCGGCGCCGCATCGACCTTGACCACGCCGTAGGTCTGGCTCAAGACGCGCAGGCGGTGTACGTCGATCAGCGTCTGCGCCTGCGGTGGCAGCTTGCCGAAGCGATCGACCAGTTCTTCCAGCAGCGCATCGATCTGCTCGCTGCTCCTGGCGGTGGCGAGTTTCTTGTAGAACGACAGGCGCAGGTGTACGTCGCCGCAGTAGTCCTCGGGCAGCAGGGCCGGGGCGTGCAGGTTGATGTCGGTGGCCGCCTGCATGGGCGCCAGCAAGTCCGGCTCCTTGCCGGCCTTGAGGCTGCGCACGGCCTCGGCCAGCATCTCGTTGTACAGCTGAAAACCCACTTCCAGCATGTTGCCGCTCTGGCTCTCGCCCAGCACCTCGCCGGCGCCACGGATTTCCAGGTCGTGCATGGCCAGATAAAAGCCGCTGCCCAGTTCTTCCATCTGCTGGATGGCCTCCAGGCGCTGGCTGGCCTGCCTGCTGAGGCTTTCCAGGTCGGGCACCATCAGATAGGCATAGGCTTGGTGGTGGCTGCGGCCCACGCGCCCGCGCAGCTGATGCAACTGCGCCAGGCCGAACTTGTCGGCGCGGGCGATGACGATGGTGTTGGCCGAGGGCACGTCGATGCCGGTCTCGATGATGGTCGAGCACAGCAGCACGTTGAAGCGCTGCGCCACGAAGTCGCGCATGACGCGCTCCAGCTCGCGCTCGGGCATCTGGCCGTGGGCGATGGCGATGCGCGCCTCGGGCAGGATTTGCTCCAGCGCCTGGCGGCGGTTTTCGATGGTTTCGACCTCGTTGTGCAGGAAATAGACCTGGCCGCCGCGCTTCAACTCGCGCAGCACGGCTTCGCGGATGACGCCGTTGCTCTCGCTCCTGACAAAGGTCTTGATGGCCAGGCGGCGCTGGGGCGCGGTGGCGATCACCGACAGGTCGCGCAGGCCCTCCAGCGCCATGCCCATGGTGCGCGGAATCGGCGTGGCCGTCAGCGTCAGCACGTCCACTTCGGCGCGCAAGGCTTTCATGGCTTCCTTGTGGCGCACGCCAAAGCGGTGCTCCTCGTCGATGATGAGCAGGCCCAGGTTCTTGAACTGGGTGGATTCACTGAGCAGCTTGTGCGTGCCGACCACGATGTCCACCGTGCCGTCCGCAATGCCCTTGACGGCTGCCGTGATCTCCTTGCCCGAGCGAAAGCGCGAGACTTCCGCCACCTTGACGGGCCAGCGGGAAAAGCGATCGGCCAGCGTGCGGTAGTGCTGCTCGGCCAGCAGCGTCGTCGGCGCGAGAAACGCCACCTGCTTGCCGCCCGCCACGGCGACGAAGCACGCGCGCAGGGCCACTTCGGTCTTGCCAAAGCCGACATCGCCGCAGACCAGCCGATCCATGGGCTGCGGGCTGATCATGTCCTGCACCACGGCGGTGATGGCCGCCTGCTGGTCGGCGGTCTCCTCGAAGCCGAAGTCGCTGACGAATTCCTCGTAGTCCTGCGCCGGGAAGCGAAACGCATGGCCCTGGCGTGCGGCGCGGCGGGCGTAGATGTTGAGTAGCTCGGCGGCGGTGTCGCGCACCTGCTCGGCAGCCTTGCGCCGGGCTTTTTCCCACTGGCTGCCGCCCAGCTTGTGCAGCGGCGCCTCGTCGGGCGACACGCCGGTGTAGCGGCCGATTTGCTGCAGCTGGCTCACGGGCACGTACAGCGCGGCCTTGTCGGCGTATTCCAGGTGCAGGAATTCCTGCAGCGCCGGCGTGCCGTCAGGGTTTTTCTGGCCTACGTCCATGTTGACCAGGCCCAGGTAGCGGCCAATGCCGTGCTGGGTATGCACGACCGGGTCGCCCACCTTGAGCTCCGACAAATCCTTGATCAGCGCTTCCAGGTCGCTGGCCTGCTCCTGCTTTCTGCGCCGGCGCGTGGTGCCGCTGGCGGCGAACAGCTCGGTCTCGGTGACGAAGTCGATGCCGCCCTCGACCCAGGCAAAGCCGTGCGCCAGGGCGCCAACGGCGATGCCGATGCGTTCGTCCTGCGTCTGCTGGAATTGCGCCAGGCTGTCGAAGGCCGGCGGGTTCAGGCCCGAGGCGCGCAGAAAGTCCAGCAGGCTCTCGCGCCGCCCGCTGCTTTCGGCCAGCAGCAGTGTGCGCTGGCCGCCCATGGCGATGTGCGCCTGCAGCCGCGCCAGCGGGTCTTCGGCGCCGCGCACCACGGCCAGGGGCGGCAGCGGCTGAAACACCGGGTTGTCCGGGCTGTCCTCAATGCCGGCGCGTAGCGCCAGCTGGGCGTGCGGCTTGGCCTGTACGTAGAACTGCTCGGCGGACAGGAACAGCGCCTCGGGCGGCAGGGCAGGGTGCTCGGCATCGCCTTCGATGAGTCGGTAGCGCTCGCGCGTGTCCTGCCAGAAGCGCTGGAAGGCGGCCTCCAGGTCGCCGTGCAGCACCAGTGTGGCGCTGCTGCCCAGGTAGTCGAACACGGTGGCCGTGTGCTCGAAGAACAGCGGCAGGTAGTACTCGATGCCGGCGGTGGCAATGCCCGCGCCCATGTCCTTGTAGATGCGGCTGCGCGTGGGGTCGCCCTCCAGCAACTCGCGCCAGCGCTGGCGAAAGCGCGCGCGCGCGTCGTCGTCCATGGGGAATTCGCGCCCGGGCAGCAGGCGGATTTCCTGCACGGCATGTGCGCTGCGCTGGCTGTCTGGGTCGAAGGTGCGGATGGAGTCGATCTCGTCGTCGAACAGATCGACCCGGTAGGGTTGCTCCGCACCCATGGGAAAGAGGTCGATCAGCCCGCCGCGCACGGCGTACTCACCGTGGCTGACCACCTGCGAGACGTGCTGGTAGCCGGCCAGCGTCAGCTGCGCGCGCAGCCTGGCTTCGTCGAGCTTCTGCCCGGTCTTGAAGTGAAAGGTGTAGGCAGCCAGGAAGGACTGCGGCGCCAGGCGGTACAGCGCCGTGGTGGCCGGCACCAGCACCACGTCCACCTCGCCCTGCGAGATGCGCCACAGCGTGGCCAGGCGCTCGCTGATCAAGTCCTGGTGCGGCGAGAAGCTGTCGTAGGGCAGGGTTTCCCAGTCGGGGAACAGGGCGCAGCGCAGCTCGGGCGCGAAGAAGGCCAGCTCGTCGATCAGGCGCCGGGCGTCGGTGGCATCGGCGGTGATGACGGCGCTCAGGCGGCCAGCGGCGGCCTGCTGCTGGCCCAGGCGGGCCAGCAGCAAGGCATCGGCGCTGCCCGCGGGCGGGGCAGGGTGAAGCGTTTTCCGGGGGAGAGTTTGGGTAGATCCATGCAAGGGCGCCGCGCAGCAGGGGGCAGGCTGCGGGCCGGGCGGGGCGGCGGGTCAGCTCCTGGGCGGCGGAGGGCGATTCTAGAATGCGCGCCCATGACTGCCTTGTCCGCCCCCGGCACTGCGCCGGGCCAGCCTCCGGCCCGCGATGCGGCCTACGCGACCCTGTCCGCACCGCCGCCTGCGGCCGTGCGGCTGTGGGCCCTGATCCCCTGCGCCGGCACTGGCACGCGCGCCCTGGCCCCGGGCATGGCCGGCGGCCCCAAGCAGTACCAGGTCATTGCCGGCCAGCCGCTGGTGCTGCACACCCTGACGGCCTTTGCCGGCGTGGCGCGGCTGGCCGGCACGCTGCTGGCGGTGGCGCCGGGCGATGATTTCTTCGAGCGCCACGCCCTGCACCCGGGCGGCTTTGCCGTGCCCTGCGGCGGCGCCACGCGCGCCGATTCGGTGCTGGGCGGCCTGCGCGCGCTGGCACAGCGTGGCGCGCATGAGGACGACTGGGTGCTGGTACACGACGCAGCGCGCTGCCTGGTCACCAGCGCGCTGATCGATGCGCTGATCGATGCCTGCCTGGACGACAGCGTGGGTGGTCTGCTGGCGCACAAGGTGGCCGACACGCTTAAGACGGCCAGCGACGGCCCAGGCGGCGTGCGCGTGCTGGCCACGGTGGATCGCAGCGACAAATGGCTGGCGCAGACGCCGCAGATGTTCCGCCTGGGGGCGCTGCGGCAGGCGCTGGAGCAGGTCGGCAGCGGCGCCACCGACGAGGCCAGCGCCATGGAGGCGCTGGGCCTGCACCCGCGCCTGGTCGAGGGCGGGGCGCAGAATTTCAAGGTCACCTGGCCGCAGGACTTCGCCCTGGCCGAGGCAGTGCTGGCGCAGCGCCTGCTGGGCACCACGGTCGAGCGTTTCGGTGGCGCTGCGGGCGAAGCAGCCGGCGGGGAAAAGACGGCGTTCTTCCATCGTCCGCCGGGCTGAGCATCCGGCACACAACAAGCGAGAGTCGAAGCGACATGAATTTCAGGATTGGCGAGGGTTGGGATGTCCACGCCCTGGTGCCCGGACGCAAGCTGGTCATTGGCGGCGTGGAGATCGCCCACCGCACGGGCTTGCTGGGGCATTCGGATGCCGACGTGCTGCTGCACGCCATCACCGATGCGCTGCTGGGCGGCGCCGGGCTGGGTGACATCGGCAGTCATTTCCCCGACACCGACGCGCGCTTTCGCGGGGCAGATTCGACCGTCCTGCTGGCCGAAGCCATGCGGCGCGTGGCCAAACAGGGCTACGCTGTGGTGAATCTGGACAGCACCGTCATCGCCCAGGCACCGCGCCTGGCGCCGCACATCGCCGCTATGCGCGGACGCATCGCGCAGGTGCTGGGCCTGGCGCCCGAGCAGGTCAACGTCAAGGCCAAGACTGCCGAGCGCCTGGGGCCGGTCGGCCAGGGGTTGGCCATCGAGGCGCGCGCAGTGGTGCTGCTGCAGCGGCCCTGAACTGCCGCCGCCGAGGCTGGCTATGAGCGCAGCGGATCGGCCTTGGCAGCTCGCGTGTTCTCCTGGATCAATTCGATCTTGTAGCCATCGGGGTCGGTGACGAAGGCGATCACCGTCGAGCCGCCCTTGACCGGGCCGGCCTCGCGGGTGACGTTGCCGCCAGCCGCCTTGATGCGTGCGCAGGCGGCGTAGGCGTCGGGCACGCCGATGGCGATGTGGCCATAGGCCGTACCCATCTCATAGTTGTCCACGCCCCAGTTGTAGGTCAGCTCAAGCTCAGCCTGGTCGGGATTGCCGCCCGAGAAACCGAGAAACGCCAGCGAGTATTTGTACTCGGGGTTCTCCGAGGTGCGCAGCAGTTGCATGTCCAGCACCTGGGTGTAGAAGTCGATGGAGCGCTGGAGATTGCCAACGCGCAGCATGGTGTGAAGGAATCGCATGGGGTGATTATCCCGATCAGCGAAAGGCCCGGGCGGCCCTTGGGCATGGTTTTTATATATACGATGTATATTATGTTAATTTACAAACAACAATTGCCAAAGATTCACCGTTTCCGCCGCACTTACCGCCCTGTAACCAGGAACAGAAAAAGCCGTCGGCGGTCGGTCGGTCGGCACACATGACCTGCAGCCGCAAACCGCAGTCAGCGATTGAACATCGCACCCTCCTGGACGCGCTGCTCGAACTGCCGCGCCAGGGAGCCACACACCAGATCGCACAGGGCATCAATGGTGTCGTCGGCGATGCGGTAATAGACGCTGGTGCCACGGCTTTCGCGCGCGACCATGCCTTGCTGCGCCAGCAGCGCCAGGTGCTTGGACGCATTGGCCGTGGTGCAGCCGCATTCACGCGCCAACTCGCCCACGTTGCGCTCGCCGGCACGCAGCAGGTTGATCAGCTGCAGGCGCATCGGCTCGGACAAGGCCTGGAAATATGCAGCGATGTGCTCCAGCGCCTCGGGCGGGAGTTCCTTCATGACGTCCTCCCTCCAGACAGAACAGACAGAACAGGTTCACAGGTGTGGTGCATGGCCGACATTCTATGAGTTGTTTGACTAATTAACTGTTTAGTTAAATAATGCCTGCATGTTCTGTCCTGTCTTGCCCCTTGATTCCCGGCGGATGCTGGTGGCGCTGGCTGTCACAGCCGGGCTGGCTTCGGTCGCTGGCTTGCCCTTTGCCAACGCCCAGGCTCTGGCGTCGGCTCCGATCCTGGCCAGCCACAGCCCGCACTTGCACGCCGCAGACGGCGTTGTCGAGGCCGTGCGCGACACCACCGTGTCCACCCAGGTGGCCGGTGCCGTGGTGCAGTTGCTGGTACGTGTGGGCGACCGGGTGCAGGCCGGTCAGGAACTGCTGCGACTGGATGCCCAGCCGGCCCGGCAAGGCGCTCTCGCCAGCGCCGCCCAGGTGGAGGCGGCCCGCACGCAAGCCCAGTTGGCCGACAGCGAGCTGGCGCGGCAAAAACAATTGTTCGCCCGCCAATACATCAGCCAGGCCGGGCTGGAGCGCGCCCAGGCCCAGGCCCAGGCCGCCCATGCCCAGATGCGCGCCCTGCAGGCCCAGGCCGGTGCCGCCTCCGCACAGGCGGGCCTGCACATCGTGCGCGCGCCCTACTCCGGCATCGTCAGCGAACTGCCGGTGGCCCTGGGCGACATGGCTACGCCCGGGCGCCCGCTGCTGCGCCTGTACGACCCGGCAGCGCTGCGCATCACCGCCAGCGTGCCGCAGACCCTGCAACTGGCCGATGCGCCCGCGCAATGGGAAATCCCCAGCCTGCCCGGCAGCCGCGCCAGCGTGGCGCTGAACGACATCCAGCGCCTGCCCACCATCGACCGCAGCACGCACACGGCGCAATGGCGCCTGCCCCTGCCCGGCGATCTGACAGGCGCCGCACCCGGCATGTTCGCCCGGCTGTGGCTGCCGGTGGCCCCAGGTGCCAGCGCCCAGCCTGGCGCCAGTTCCGTCCCCACGCCTGCGCTCGCCGTGCCGGCCAGCGCCGTGCTGCGCCGCGGCGAGCTGACCGCCGTCTATGTGCTGGACGAGCAGCAGCGCCCGCGCCTGCGCCAGGTGCGCCTGGGCCAGGCGCCGGCCAGCCCGGCCAGCGCCGCCGATGCCCAGGCCTCCATCCCCGTCCTGAGCGGACTGCGCGCCGGCGAGCGCGTGGTGCTCGATCCACAGGCTGCGGCCCGGGTGCGCTGACATGCAGCACGCCAACCCGGCCCGCATGGGCATCTCCGGCCGCATTGCCGCCCTGTTCCAGTCGGCGCAGATCACGCCGCTGCTGGCGCTGGTGGCCTTTCTGCTAGGCGCCTTTGCCGTGCTGGTCACCCCACGCGAGGAGGAGCCGCAGATCGACGTGACCATGGCCAGCGTGCTGGTGCCCTTCCCCGGCGCCTCGGTGCGTGATGTCGAGCAACTGATCGCCACACCCGCCGAGCAACTGCTCGCCGGCATGGAAGGCACGGAGCATGTCATGTCCGTCTCGCGTCCGGGCCTGGCGCTGCTCACGGTGCAGTTCAAGGTCGGCGTGCCGCGCAATGAAGCCCTGGTGCGCCTGCACGACCAGTTGCGCAGCCATGCCGACCTGTGGCCCCAGGGCCTGGGCGTGCAGCAGCCCTTGATCCGCCCCAAGGGCATCGACGATGTGCCCATCGTCAGCTTTACCCTGCACGCCAGCGACGAGACCGCCGACACCTTCGGCCTGGAGCGCGTGGCCCACACCATCGAGGCTGAGCTGGCCCGCGTGCCCGGCGTGCGCGAGGTGCGTGCCATCGGCGGGCCGGGCCGCGCCGTGGTGGTCGAACTCGATGCTGCGCGCATGGCCAGCACCGGCGTGTCGGTGCGCGAGCTGCGCGCCGCGCTGCAGTCGGCCAACTTCGGCCTGCCGGTGGGCGACTTGCTGGCCGGCGGCCAAAGCGTCGAGCTGCAGGCCGGCCCTTTCCTGGCCTCGGCGCGCGAGGTGGCCGGGCTGGTCGTGGCCACGCGCGCCGGTCGCCCCATCTTCCTGCAGGACGTGGCGCAGGTGCGCGACGGCGCGCCGCCGGCGCAGCGCCTGGTCTGGCTGGGCCAGCGCGGCAAGGATGGCGAAGGCGGCCAGGTGCAGGAATGGCCAGCCATCACGCTACAGGTGACCAAGAAGCCCGGCGAGAACGCCATCGACGTGGCCAATGCCCTGTCGGCGCGCATGACGCAGCTCCAGGGCGTGCTGATCCCCGATGACGTGCAGGTGCGCCAGACGCGCAACTATGGCGAGACCGCCAACGACAAGGCGCAGAAGCTAATCCAGAAACTGCTGTTCGCCACGGCCTCGGTGGTGGCGCTGGTGTTCCTGGCGCTGGGCCGGCGCGAGGCCGCCATCGTCGGGCTGGCGGTGGTGCTGACGCTCACGGCCACGCTGTTTGCCTCCTGGGCCTGGGGCTTCACGCTGAACCGGGTATCGCTGTTCGCGCTGATTTTTTCCATCGGCATCCTGGTCGATGACGCCATCGTGGTGGTCGAGAACATCCACCGCCATCAGCAGCTCCAGCCCGGCCTGCCGCTGGCGCAGATCATCCCGCGCGCCGTCGATGAGGTCGGCGGGCCGACCATCCTGGCCACCTTCACGGTCATTGCCGCGCTGCTGCCCATGGCCTTTGTCTCCGGCCTGATGGGGCCGTACATGGCGCCCATCCCCATCAACGCCAGCATGGGCATGTTGCTGTCGCTGGCGATTGCCTTCGTCGTCACGCCCTGGCTGGCCCGGCTCTGGATGAAGTCGCACAGCGCCGGCGGCCATACCGGCCTGACCGCCCGGCTCGAGCCGTTCTTCGCCCGCACCTTCGCCCCGCTGCTCCATGAACAGCGCGGCGGGCGCAACCGGGCGCTGCTGTGGCTTGCCGTGGCCGCGCTGATCGCGCTGTCGGTGCTGTTGCCGGTGCTGGGCTGGGTGCAGCTCAAGATGCTGCCCTTCGACAACAAGTCCGAGTTCCAGATCGTCGTGGACATGCCCGCCGGCACACCGCTGGAAGACACCGCCGCCGTGCTGCGCGAACTGGGCACACACCTGGCCAGCGTGCCCGAGGTGCAGGACTGGCAGGCCTATGCCGGCACCGCAGCGCCCATCAACTTCAACGGCCTGGTGCGCCAGTACGAACTGCGCGCCAGCAGCGAGCTGGGCGACATCCAGGTCAATCTGGTGGATCGGCAGCACCGCAAGCAGCAAAGCCACGCCATCGCCATGCGCGAGCGCGCCGCGCTGCAGGACATTGGCCGGCGCTGGGGCGCCAATGTCAAGGTGGTGGAAGTGCCGCCCGGCCCGCCGGTGCTGGCGCCCATCGTCGCGGAAATCTACGGCCCCGACACCGAAGGCCGCCGCCAGGTGGCGCAGGCCGTGCGCGCGGTCTTCGAATCGACGGCGGGGGTGGTCGATGTGGACTCCACATCCATTGCCCCGGCGCCGCGCACGCTGCTGCTGGTCGATCGGCAAAAGGCCGCGCTGGCCGGCGTGGCGCAGCCGGACATCGTGGCCACGCTGCGCGCCGGCCTGGCCGGCGAGGCCGTGACCTGGCTGCGCGACGCCAGCCGCCACCCGGTGCCCGTGTGGCTGCAGTTGCCGCCCGAGAGCCACGGCAGCCTGGATGCCCTGCTGCAGCTCGGCGTGCCGGGCGCGGCGGGCCGGCTGGTGCCGCTGCGCGAGCTGGTCAGCGTGAGCAACACACAGCGCGAGCAGCCCATCTACCACAAGGACTTGCTGCCGGTGGACTTCGTGCAGGGCGACATGGCCGGGCGCGTGGACAGCCCTTTGTATGGCATGTTCGCCATGCGCGGCGCGCTGGCCGGCATCGCCACGCCCGGCGGCGGCGCGCTGCAGGAGCTGTTCGTCGAGATGCCGCAGGACGCCCAGCGCGACTACAGCCTGCGCTGGGACGGCGAGTGGCGCATCACCTACGAGACCTTCCGCGACATGGGGGCGGCCTACGCCGTCGGCCTGATCCTGATCTACCTGCTGGTGGTGGCGCAGTTCGGCTCCTACCTCACGCCGCTGATCATCATGGCGCCCATTCCGCTCACCGTCATCGGCGTCATGCCCGGCCATGCCCTGCTGGGCGCGCAGTTCACCGCCACCAGCATGATCGGCATGATCGCCCTGGCCGGCATCATCGTGCGCAACTCCATCTTGCTGGTGGACTTCGTGCGGCTGCAGCAGGCCGGTGGCGTGCCGCTGGCCCGTGCCGTCGTCCACGCCGTGGCCGCGCGCACCCAGCCCATCGTGCTCACCGGCCTGGCGGCCATGATCGGCGCCTTCTTCATCCTGGACGACCCCATCTTCAACGGCCTGGCAATCGCGCTGATCTTCGGCATCCTGGTGTCCACGCTGCTGACGCTGGTGGTCATCCCTACGCTGTACTACGCCGCCTATCGCCGGCGCGCGCCAGGCCAGCAGGAAATGGGCAAAACGGCCTGAAACCCTTACCTGGCAAGCGATTCCAGCTATTGAATGGATAGCTTGCTTTTTCACCCTCACGACAAGGAGTCACACCATGTTCCCCAGCTACCAGGAAATCATCAAGGACACCAGCGCCGAGATCGGCAAGCTGCGCGGCGAGATCGGCGACACGCTGCGCGGGTTTTCCGCCATGGCGCAGGCCGCCACCAAGGACGGCGCGCTGGACGCCAAGACCAAGGAGCTGATCGCCATCGCCCTGTCGGTGTCGGTGCGCTGCGACCCCTGCCTGGGCTACCACACGCAGGCCCTGGTCAAGCTCGGCTGTACCCGCGAGGAGCTGACCGAAGCCCTGGGCATGGCCGTCTACATGGGCGGCGGGCCATCGCTGATGTATGCCGCCCGTGCCAGCGCCGCCTTCGACGAGTTCGCCGCCCAGGCCGCCGCCAAGGCTGGCTGAAGCCCGCCGGCAGCGCCCCGTCCCCCTTCGCTCTCCACACAAAGACTGCCCACCCATGCCTGCCTTGCCCCTCTCCTCCAGGGCCTTGAGCGCCCTGGCCCTGGCTGCCGGCCTGACGCTTGCCGGGGCCCTGCCGCGCCCTGCCCTGGCAACCGACCTGCTGGCCGCCTGGGCGGGGGCCGAGCAGCACGACCCCGAGCTGGCCGTGGCGCGTGCCGCCCGTGCCGGCGCCCAGCCGCTGCGCGAGCAGGCCGCCGCCCTGTGGCGCCCAGGCGTGCAGCTTGCCGCCAGCGCCGGCGCCGCCAGCCACGACAGCGACACGCGCGGCGCCCACTTTGCCGCGCCCGGCATGGGCCAGAACGACGGGGTGGATTTTTCCACCTCCGTCCACGGCGGCACGGCCACGCGCTGGGCGCTGCAGGCCAGCCAGCCGCTGTACCACCCGCAGCGCCGCGTCCAGCAGCAGCTGCTGCAGCTGCAGGCCGACAGGGCTGAGCTGCAATGGCAGGCGGCGCACCAGCAGGCCATGCTGCGCACCGCCGAGCGCTACCTGGACGCCGCCCTGGCGCAGCAGGCCCTGCAGCTGACGCGCCAGCAACTGCAGGCCGTGCAGCGCGCGCTCGAAGAAGCGCAGGAGCGCTTTCGCATCGGCGACGCGCCCATCACCGACACCCACGAGGCCGGCGCCCAGCTGGCTGCGCTGCAGGCGCAGGAGCTGGCCGCGCAGGTCGCGCTGCAGGTCAAGCTGCGCCTGCTGGCCGACACCACCGGCCTGCCGCCCGAGACCCTGCGCCCGCAGCTGCCCGTCGCCGCGGCTACAGCCGCGAACGCCAGTGCCGCCACCGCCCTGCCCCTGGCGCACTGGCAGCAGCAGGCCGAAGACGCCAACCCCGGCATCCGCCTGCAGCGGCTGGCGCAGGAGCTGGCGCGCGCCGAGGCCGAGCGGCACAGCGCCCGCGCCGCGCCCAGCGTCGAGCTGGTCGCCCAGGCCGGTCAGGAGCGACTGCACGGCAGCGGCGACTTTGGCCGCTCGCGCAGCAGCGCCCGCAGCGCCAGCGTGGGCGTGCAGCTCACCGTGCCGCTGTACACCGGCGGGATGCGCGAGGCCCGTCAGGAGCAGGCCCTGCGCCAGCTCGAACAGGCCCAGGCGCAGGCGGACAGCACGCGCCAGCAGGTCGCCAGCCAGACCCATGCCGCCTGGCTGGGCCTGTCCGCCGGGGCGCAGCGCGTGCAGGCGCTGGAGCACGCGCTCAACGCCAGTCGGTCGCGCCTGGACGCCACGCGCACCGGGCGCGAGGCCGGCGACCGCACGCTGCTGGACTGGCTCAACGCCCAGAACGACGCCGCCGCCGCCGAGCTGGCTTTGAGCCAGGCGCGCGGCGCGCTGCTGCTGGACGGCCTGCGCCTGGCCCTGCTGGCCGGCCAGCTGGACGAACAGCGCCTGCGGGCCGCCAGCCAGGCATTGGCAGCGGCAGCGGCAGCGGCAGATGCCGCCACAGGCAGCGCCCAGAAAGAAAAGGAGTGAAAAAAATGCTGACCAGCAAGTGTATTCACTCACTTTTCAATAGCTGATGGCGCTTGTCCAGCAAGGGAAAAACAGCAAAAGGAGGCAAAAAATGACATTCTGGGATCAGGCTTTCGACAGCCCGCACTACAAGTACGGCACCGAGCCCAATGCCTTCGTGCGCGAGCAGGCACGGCGGCTGCCCCCGGCGGCCCGCGTGCTGGTGCCCGGCGACGGCGAGGGGCGCAACGGCGTCTGGCTGGCGGCCCAGGGCCACGAGGTGCTGTCCGTCGATGCCTCCGCCGTGGGTCTGGACAAGGCCCGCACTCTGGCCCGCCAGCAGGGCGTGGCCCTGCAGACCCTGCAAGCCGACCTGGGCACTTGGACGCCCGAGCCGGCCAGTTGCGACGCCGTGGTGCTGACCTACGTCCACCTGCCCGCGCAAGCGCGCCCCGCCATCCATCGCCGCCTGGCGCGCGCCCTGCGCCCGGGGGCTGGCTGCTGCTGGAGGCCTTCCATCCCGGGCAACTGGCCTTCACCAGCGGCGGCCCCAAGGACGTGGACATGCTCTACACCCTGGCCGCGCTGCGCCAGGATTTCGCCGGCCTGCTGCGCGAGGAACTGGGCGCCGAAGTGCTGGCCAACCTGGACGAAGGCCCGGGACACCAGGGGCCGGCGCAGGTCGTGCGCTGGCTGGGGCAGGCGCTGTAGCCACGCCGGCACAGACCAGGAAACAACCAGGAAACAGGGAGATGACCATGCCCATGCACCCCCATCCGCAAGGCTGCCCGACCCCGGCTGGCGCCACCCAATCCTCCACCGCCCTGCCCCTGTCCCGCCGCGCCTGGCTGGGTGCAGCCGCAGGGCAGGAGCTGCCGCCGGCATCGGCCTGGGGCCACTGCCGCCCCGGCCCATGCCGCCCGCCTGCCGACCAAGGCGCACATCGTCATCGCCGGCAGCGGCCTGGGCGGCATCGCCGTGGCGCACCGCCTGCAAGGCCTGCTCGATGGCGCGCGCATCACCATCATCGATGCCAAGCAGGCACACCACTACCAGCCCGGCTACACCCTGGTGGCCACGGGCGTATGGCCGGTGGACAAGGTCATCGAGCGCAACGCCGCGCTGCAGCCCGCCGGCGTGCAGTGGGTGCAGGACATGGTGGCCGAGTTCGACCCGGCGGCCAACACGGTGGTCACCGCCAGCGGCCAGCGCATCACCTACGACTACCTGGTCGTGGCCACCGGCACGCACCAGGACTGGGCGCAGATCGAGGGCATGGATATCAAGGCCATCGGCAGCAACGGTCTGGCCAGCGTCTATCCCAGCGCCGAGGCAGCTGTCGCCACCTGGGCCGCCATGGACAGCTTTCGGCAAAAGGGCGGCCAGGCCGTCATGACGCTGCCGGCCACGCCGCTCAAGTGCGCCGGCGCGCCGCTGAAGATGACCTTCATGCTGCGCGACCGGCTGGCGCAGGCCGGCACCCTGGACAAGTCGAGCATCACCTTCTATTCGGCGCTGCAAAACGTCTTTGGCGTGCCGGCGGTCAACGACAGCGTGCTCCAGCGCTGGCAGGCCCTGGGCGTGGGCGTGCAGTACGGGCAAAAGCTCACGGCCATCGACATCGGCGCACGCCGCGCCACCTTCGCCACGCCCGAGGGCGAGGCCAGCGAAGTGCCCTACGACTTCATCCACGTCGTGCCGCCCATGCGCGCCGTCGATGCGGTGAAGAATTCGGATCTGGCCTGGCAGGACGGCCCCATGGCCGCCGGCGGCTGGCTGGAGGTGGACAAGAGCACCCTGCAGCACCGGCGCTACAAGAACGTCTTCGGCCTGGGCGACACCAATGGCACGCCGCGCGGCAAGACGGCGGCCACCGTCAAGAAGAGCGCGCCCATCGTCGCCCGGCATCTGGTGGAGGTCATCGCCGGGCGCACGCCGGGCGAGGTGTTCGACGGCTACACCTCCTGCCCCATGATCGTGCGCGAGGGTTCGGCCTGGCTGATCGAGTTCGACTACGAGGGCCGGCTCACGCCCTCGCTGCCCATGATCGAGCCGCTGCAGGACAGCTACGCCGCCTGGCTGATGAAGATCCGGATGCTCAAGCCGGCCTACATGGCGGTGCTCAAGGGCCGTGTCTGATGCCCTGCTGATGTTTTCCAAGGAGACACGTCATGTACGAAATCTGGCTGGTGCTGAACATCCTCTACGAAATCGCCCTGGGCCTGTGGCCGGTGCTGCTGGCGCTGGCCGTGGTCTGGCTGGCGCTGATGGTGCTGGCGCGCTCGCGCCTGAGCCTGCTGGCGCTGCGCCGCGCCCTGTTTCCGGCCAGTTTCGTGGCCGGCCTGCTGTTCTTCACGCTGCCCCACCTGACCCAGTCCTCGTTCGACAACATGGGCTACTGGGTGGACTGGCTCAACCTGCTGGGCATGGCCCTGGGCCTGGGTGCGGCGTTTGCGCTGTTCGCCTGGCCGCTGGTGGCCATGTTCTGCCCGGCCTGTGCCGGCGGCGCCTGCCCGGCCCGGCCAGCCAACTGAGCCGGCCAGGCACAACATCCCGAGTGCCCTGCCCTTTCTTTTCATTCTTCAAGGAGCTGTTCCCATGACTTCCTGGCAAATCGTGCGCCTGCTGGCCGGTACCTTCATCCTGCTGTCGCTGGCCCTGGGCATCCCTGGCAGCCCGCTGTTCATGAGCCAGTGGTGGCTGGCCTTCACCGCCTTCGTCGGCGCCAACCTGCTGCAAAGCAGCTTCACCAAATGGTGCATGTTGGAGAACATCCTGCGCAAGCTGGGCGCCCAGCCCGGCTGCTGAACCGATTGTTGAACCTCCGCAAAGGAAGCCCATGAAAACCGCCCTTGAACTGGTGGCCGAGGCCAAGGCCCGCGTCCACGAACTGTCCGTTGCCGAGGCCGCCCAGGCCGTGGCCGGTGCCGACGTCCTGATCGACGTGCGCGAGCCCGACGAGTACCGCCAGGGCCACCTGCCCGGTGCCGTGAACATGCCGCGCGGCCTGCTGGAATTCCAGCTCAGCAGCCACCCGGCCTGCCAGAACGCCGAGTTGAACGTGCTGCTGTACTGCAAGACCAGTGGCCGCGCCGCCCTGGCGGCGTGCGCCATGCACGACATGGGCTACCGCAACGTGCGCTCGATTGCCGGTGGCTACGACGCCTGGGTCGCCGCCGGCCAGCCGGTGCAGCAGCCCAAGCTGCCGCAGTTCGGCTGATTGCGCCCAGGCCTTTTTTTTCTGCAACCCGAGGAGCACTCCATGAAACTCAACGTTGGCGGCATCGACCGCATCCTGCGCATCATCGTCGGCCTGGTGCTGATCGCCCTGGCCGCAACCGGCACCGTGGGCTGGTGGGGCTACATCGGCATCGTGCCGCTGGTGACCGGGCTGTTTCGCTTCTGCCCGGCCTATGGCCTGCTGGGCATGAACACCTGCCCCATCAAGCAGCAGCCGCCCAAGCCGTGAGTACCGCCCTTTCCGGGCCAGCAGCCAAAGTAGCATCAAAATTGGCTGAAACCATTGCTGGATAAGCGCTGCAAGCTATTAACAAAATAGCAAAACAGGCTTGTCCCCAGGGCGATCGCATCTAAATTTTGAGCCAATCTTGATGCAAAGTGCAGGCTCCTAAAGCCAACCGGATGCGACCTTGAGCCTGCTGCAACTGCTCCAACAAATTCCCGATCCCCGTGTGCAGCGCACCCGCCGCCATGAGCTCATCGACTTGCTGGCTATCGCCCTGTGCGCTACTGTCGCCGGAGCAGACAACTGGATCGAGACGGTGGAGTTTGCCCAGGCCCACCAGGCCTGGCTGCAACGCTTTTTGCGCCTGCCCTGCGGCATTGCCTCGCACGACACCTTCGCGCGGGTCTTTCGCCGCCTGGATCCACATGCACTCGAACAGGTCTTGCAGCAATGGCTCAAGGGTATGTCTGCGAGCGCCTCGGGCCATGTGGCCATCGATGGCAAGAGCGTGCGCAGCGCCCACCGCAAGGGCAAGGGTGCGCACCACAGTTTGCATTTGGTCAGCGCCTGGGCATCTGAGCAGCGCTTGCTGCTGGGCCAGCGCAAGGTCGATGGCAAGAGCAACGAGATCACGGCCATTCCTGAGTTGCTCAAGTTGTTGGACATTGGTGGGTGCACCATCACCATCGATGCCATGGGCTGCCAAAAAGCCATTGCCAAGCAAATCGCCGACCAAGGTGCCCACTACGTGCTCAGCCTCAAGGGCAATCAGCGGCACATGTTCAACGTGTGCAAGAAACACTTTGAAAGCGCTGAAGCTGACAGGGGCCAGCAAACGTTCAGTGACTCAGACAAAGGCCACGGGCGCATCGAGACGCGCAAGTACCAGGTGTCGGCACTGCCGCCGGCGCTGCAGCGTGCGGCCCAGCACTGGCCCCAGCTGCAAAGCGTGGTGCGCGTGGTGCGCACGCGCCAATTGCCAGGCCAAGAGCGAGTCAGCGAACAAACGAGCTACTACCTCAGTAGCCTGAGCGCACACACCAGCGCCCAGCAAATGGCGCAATACATCCGGGGGCACTGGAGCGTGGAAAACCAGCTGCACTGGAGCCTGGATGTGGGCATGGGCGACGACAGCGGTCTGAGCCAGAAAGACCACGCTGCGCACAACCAAGCGCTGCTCAGGCGCATAGCCCAGCAGATGCTGCAAGCCGACACCAGCGTGAAGGCCGGACTCAAGGCCAAGCGCAAACGCGCGGGCTGGGACTTGACCTACTTGGAGCGGGTCATGGAGCTATGCATTTAGATGCGATCGCCCTGGGCTTTCATGCGCCCTCTACTCGTGCTGCAGGTCTGAGCCCCAGGCGCTGCAGCAGCCGCTCATCCGCCTCGGCCTCGGGGTTGCCGGTGACCAGCAGTTGGTCGCCATGAAAGATGGAGTTCGCCCCGGCCAGAAAGCACAGCGCCTGCACGGCATCGCCCAGCTGCTGGCGCCCTGCCGACAGGCGCACCCGGGCGCGCGGCATGGTGATGCGCGCCACGGCGATGACGCGCACGAAGTCCAGCGGATCGACCGGCGCGCTGCCGGCCAGCGGCGTGCCGGGCACCGGCACCAGGCTGTTGATGGGCACGGACTCCGGGTAGGGGTCGAGGTTGGCCAGCTGCGCCAGCAGGCCGGCGCGATGCACCGGCGCCTCGCCCATGCCGATGATGCCGCCGCAGCAGACCTTGACGCCGGCGCCGCGCACGGCCTGCAGCGTGTCCAGCCGATCCTGGTACTGGCGCGTGCTGACCACGTCCTGGTAGTACTCGGGCGCGGTGTCCAGGTTGTGGTTGTAATAGTCCAGCCCGGACGCCTTGAGCGCCTGCGCCTGGGCCGGCGTCAACATGCCCAGCGTGGCGCAGGTTTCCAGGCCCAGCGCCTTGACGGCGGCGATGCGCTCGGCCATTTTTTCGATGTCGCGCTCCTTGGGCGCGCGCCAGGCCGCACCCATGCAAAAGCGCGTGGCGCCGGCCTCGCGTGCGGCCCGGGCGGCGGCCAGCACCTCATCGAGCGGCAAGAGCTTTTGCGCCGCCACGCCGGTGTCGAACTGCGCCGACTGCGGGCAATAGCCGCAGTTTTCCGGACAGCCGCCGGTCTTGACCGACAGCAGCGTGGCCAGTTCGATGTCGCCGGCTGGCCAGTGCTGGCGGTGTACGGCCTGGGCCTGCCAGAGCAAATCCAGGAAAGGCAGGTCGAGCAGCGCCTGGACGCCGGCGACGCTCCAGCGCTGGGTCGGGCGGGCGCTGGTGGCCTTCGGGGACAGAAAGGTGAGCGGCCTGGCGACCGCTTCGGGGGCAGAGGGGGACAGGGCTTGGTTCATGGCGGCGCATTGTGGCCGTGCCAGCCGCCTCCTGGCACACCTGCAGCTGCAAATAGTCGGCCCTTGGCAAGAGGTGGTAAAAGATGGCATTTGTCGCCAAATTTGCCAGCAGAAGATGATTTTTGGCGGAATCTTTGCGTCTTTTGCCGGCAGTATGGCAAGAATGCCGGAAGCCGCCGCCCGAACCACGGCAAAAGACGGCAAAAGACGGCAAAAGCCCTTCGCTGCGCCAGAACAAGACGACAGACCGACACAAGCGCTCTGCCGGGCAGGATTTGATAAAAAACAGCGCCAAACCCGCACCAGACAAGCGCTGACAGCTATCAAATTTGATATTTCTCGGGCTTTCCCACAACGCTTTTCAAAGCGCGCTCATGCCCAGCGCAGAACGCCCTCAACCCAGCTGCGCGCGCAGAAAGGCCAGCACCGCCGGGTCGTTGCAGTGCGCCACGTTGAAGCGCAGCCAGGCATTGGGCTGCAAGTCGATGGTGAACAGGTGGCCGGGGCCGAGCAGCATGTCGTGCTCGGCGGCGCGGTAGGCCAGTTCGGTGGAGTCGGTGATGCGCGGGTGCCGCGCCCACAGCAGCATCCCGGCCTTGGGTTCGGCAAACAGCTCGAAGCCCAGGTCGAGCAGCTCCGAGGCCACGCGCTGCTGGGCCACGGCCAGGCGGTCGCGCAGCGCCTTGGTGTGCTTGCGCCAGCGGCCATCGAGCAGGGCGCCGTAGGCCAGGCGCTCGGTGAACTCCGATGAGGTCAGGCCCGAGACCATCTTCAGTCGCGCCAGCTCCTCCAGCAGATCCGGGTGCGCCGCCAGGTAGCCCACGCGGATGTTGGGCGAGATGGTCTTGGAAAAGCTGCTGACATAGACCACGCGGCGCAGTTGATCCAGGCTGGCCAGCGTCGGGCGCGGCTCGGGGTCGAGGTCGGCGTAGATGTCGTTTTCCACGACCACGAAATCGTATTTCTCGGCCAGCTGCAGCAGCCGGTACAGGTGCGCCACCTGCGCCGTCGAGGCCGTGGGGCTTTGCAGCCGGGGCTGGGTGAACAGCACCTTGGGCCGGTGCTGGCGCACACGCTCCTCCAGCAGCTCCAGGTCGTAGCCCTGGGCGGTGCGCGGCGCACCGATCAGCCGCGCGCCCTGAAAGCGCAGCGCCGACAACTGGTTGGCATAGCCCGGGTCGTCCACCAGCACGGCGTCGCCCGGGCGCAGCAACTGGCGCGCCACCAGGTCGAGCGCCTGGGTCGAGCCCTGGGTCAGCAGCAGTTGCTCGGCGCTGGCTGCCACCTCGTGCTCGGCCAGCAGGTCGCGCACCAGCTGGCGCAGCGGCAGATAGCCCTTGGGCTCGCCGTAGCCGCCCAGGTCGGCATCCTCGGCGGCCAGCGCGCGCAGGCTGCGGCGCACGCCGTCATGGAACAGCCACTCGCCGGGCAGCCAACCACAGCCGGGCTTGAGGCGCAGCGCCCGGTTCTCGAAGATGCGCTGCATGTACCACATGGCATCGAAGCGGTACTCCCCCGTGGAGACCGGTTCGGCCAGGGGCTCGGGCTGCAGCGCATCGGCGCGCCGGCGCACGAAAAAACCCGAGTGCGGCCGCGACACACAGTAGCCCTGCGCCACCAGCCGGTCGTAGGCATCGACCACGGTATAGACGCTGATGCCGTGCATGTGGGCGAACTGGCGGATGGAGGGCAGCTTGGCGCCGGCGCGCAGGCTGCCGCTGTCCACCAATTCGCGAAAGCCCTCGACCACCTGCACGACAAGAGGGGTGGCGGACTGGTGATCGAGCGAGAACATGGCGGCAGGCAGCAAGAGGGGGCAAGGCGGGCGCCCGGAGGCACACGGATGGCGGCAGGGCAGGAGCCGGGCGGGTGGGCTGGCCCGACAAATGCCCAGGGTTTGCCCGCTCAGGGTTTGCCTGGACAGGGTTTTGCTGTACAGGCTGGCCGGGCAGCACAGTGCATTGGCTGTAGCGCGGCAACTGTATATGTTAGTTCCCGCCAGGCCTTCCTACAGTGGCGCGACCACGGCCCCACAGCCCGACCCACAGCCCGAGCGCACCCTCCAGGAAGGACATCCCCTCATGCAACGCGAACCCCATCTCGACAACGCCGCCCTGTTTGCCCGCCGCGAGGCCGCCATTGCGCGCGGTGTCGGTCACTCCCACCAGATCTTCATCGACCGGGGCGAGAACGCCGAAATCTGGGACGTGAGCGGTCGGCGCTACATCGACTTTGCCGGCGGCATCGCCGTGCTCAACACCGGGCACCGCCACCCTGCCGTGGTGCAGGCGGTCAAGGAGCAGCTCGACCGCTTCACGCACACCTGCTTTCAGGTACTGGCCTACGAGAGCTATGTCGAGCTGGCCGAGCGCCTGAACGCCAAGGCGCCAGGCGACTTCGCCAAGAAGGCGCTGTTCCTGACCACCGGCGCCGAAGCGGTGGAAAACGCCGTCAAGATCGCCCGCGCCTACACCGGCCGCCCGGGCGTCATCGCCTTCACCGGCGGCTACCACGGCCGCACGCTGATGACCATGGGCCTGACCGGCAAGGTCGTGCCCTACAAGGCGGGCTTCGGTCCCTTCCCGGCGGATATCTTCCATGCGCGCTTTCCCAATGCCCTGCACGGCGTGAGCGTGCAGGACGCCATCGATTCGCTGGAGAGCATCTTCAAGAACGGCATCGAGCCCACGCGCGTGGCTGCCATCATCATCGAGCCGGTGCAGGGCGAGGGCGGCTTCAACGTCGCGCCGGCGGCGCTGCTGCAGCACCTGCGCGCGCTGTGCGACCAGCATGGCATCGTGCTGATCGCCGACGAGGTGCAGACCGGCGCCGGGCGCACCGGCAAATGGTTTGCCATCGAGCACAGCGGCGTGGCCCCGGATCTGATCACCATGGCCAAGTCCATGGCCGGGGGCTTTCCCATCTCCGCCGTCATTGGCCGTGCCGAGATCATGGACGCGCCCAACCCCGGCGGCCTGGGCGGCACCTACGCCGGCAGTCCGCTGGCCTGCGCCGCCGCACTGGCGGTGCTGGACGTGTTCGAGCAGGAAAACCTGCTGCAGCGCGCCGAGGACGTGGGCCAGCGCCTGATGCTCAATCTGCAGGAGCTGGCGCAGCAGCACGCCTGCATCGCCCAGGTGCGCGGCTTGGGCGCCATGGTGGCCATGGAGCTGTGCCAGGACGGCGATCCGGCCCGCCCCGATGCGCAGCTGGCCAAGAACCTGTGCGCCCAGGCGGCCGAGCGCGGCCTGATCCTGCTGTCGTGCGGCACCTACGGCAACGTCATCCGCATCCTGGTGCCGCTCACGGCCAGCGATGCGCTGCTCGACGAGGGCCTGGCCATCATCGGGCAGTCGCTGCAGGCCGCGCTGGCGGCAGGCTGAGCGCGCGCGGGCGCCGGACAGTCCCGCAGCCTCTACAGTTCGGCGCCTGAGCCGTTTCGCACGACAACCGATGGAATTGCCATGACAGCTAGCGATGCCCTCGTCACCTTCCGAGGGGTGCAAAAGACCTATGACGGCACCAGCCTGGTGGTGCGCGACCTGAACCTGGACATCCAGCGCGGCGAATTCCTGTCGCTGCTGGGGCCGTCCGGCTCGGGCAAGACCACCACGCTGATGATGCTGGCCGGGTTCGAGTCGCCCACCGCCGGCGAGATCAGCCTGGACGGCGTGCCGATCACGCGCACGCCGCCGCACAGGCGAAATTTCGGCATGGTGTTCCAGAACTACGCGCTTTTTCCGCACATGACGGTGGCCGAGAACATCGCCTACCCGCTGCGCGTGCGCAAGCTGCCCCAGGCCGAGCGCGAGGCGCGCGTGCGCCGGGCGCTGGAGATGGTGCAGATGGACACCATGGGCGCACGCTACCCGGCGCAGATGTCGGGCGGCCAGCAGCAGCGCGTGGCGCTGGCGCGCGCGCTGGTGTTCGACCCGCAGCTGGTGCTGATGGACGAGCCGCTGGGCGCGCTGGACAAGCAGCTGCGCGAGCACATGCAGCTCGAACTCAAGGCGCTGCACCGGCGCCTCGGGGTGACCTTCGTCTATGTCACGCACGACCAGTCCGAGGCGCTCACCATGTCCGACCGCGTGGCTGTCTTCAACGACGGGCGCATCCAGCAGATCGACGCGGTCGATCAGCTCTACGAGCGCCCGGTCAACCGCTTCGTGGCCGGCTTCGTGGGCGACAACGCCGCTCTCAAGGCGCGCATCCAGGCCCTGGACGGCGAGGACTGCGAAGTGGTGCTGGACGACGGCGCGCGCCTGCGCGGCATCAACGTCAACCGCGCCGCCGTGGGCGATGCCGTGCAGTGCTGCGTGCGCCCCGAGCGCATCGCCCTGGCCGGCGCCGCCGGCGCCAACACCCTGCCCGGCACGGTGCTGGACATCATCTATTTCGGCGACCACCTGCGCCTGCGCTGCCGCATGGCCGGCGACGCCGAGGTCATGGTCAAGCTGCCGCTGGGCCACGAAGCCCTGCCCCGGCCCGGCCACGAAGTGCATCTGCACGCCCCGGCGCAGCACATGCGCGTCTATCGCTGACGGCAGGCCAGCGCGCTGGCCCGGCCCTTGTTCACCCCATCACGACAACACCATCCCCGAGGAGACATCACCATGATCCGTTCCACCGCCCGCACCGCCCGCACCGCACTGCTGGCCGCTGCCGCCGCCCTGGCCCTGCCAGCCCTGGCGCAGCAGGCCATTACCGTGGTCAATTTCGGCGGCGCCAATGGCGCAGCACAGAAAAAAGCCTATTTCGATGCCTACGAGAAAGCCACGGGCGGCAAGGTCACGCAGGTGGAATACAACGGCGAGCAGGCGCGCATCAAGGCCATGGTCGAGGCCAAGAAGGTGACCTGGGACGTGGTCGAGGTCGAAGGCCCGGACATCAGCCGAGGCTGCGACGAGGGCCTGTTCGAGACCATGGACTGGAGCCGCATCGGCAACAAGGCCGACTTCCTGCCCGCTGCCGTGCATGAGTGCGGCGTGGGCACCTTCGTGTGGTCTACCGTGCTGGCCTACAACGCCGACCGGCTCAAGACCGCGCCCACCGGCTGGGCGGACTTCTGGGACGTCAAGAAATTCCCCGGCAAGCGCGGCCTGCGCAAGGGCGCGCGCTACAACCTGGAGTTCGCCCTGATGGCCGATGGCGTCAAGGCCGCCGACGTGTACAAGCTGCTGTCGAGCAAGGAAGGGGCCGACCGCGCCTTCAGGAAACTGACCGAGCTCAAGCCGCACATCCAGTGGTGGGAGGCCGGCGCGCTGCCGCCGCAGTTCCTGGTGGCCGGCGACGTGGCCATGACCAGCGCCTTCAGCGGCCGCATCGACGCCGCGCAGCGCGAGGGCCAGAACCTGCAGATCACCTGGGCCGGCGGCATCTACGACCTGGACTTCTGGGTCATGCCCAAGGGCGTGGCCAACAAGGACGCGGCCATGAAGTTCATCGCCCTGGCCAGCAGTGCCGACACGCAGGCCGAGTACGCACGCCAGATCTCCTACGGCCCGACCAACACCCAGGCCATGGCCAAGATCGATGCCAAGACGCAGGCGCTGCTGCCGACCTCGCCGGCCAACAGCCGCGATGCGCTGCGCTTTGACGTGGCTTTCTGGGCCGACCAGGGCGAGGCCCTGGAAAAGCGCTTCGCCGCCTGGGCCGCCCAGTAAGCGCGCGCCGTCCACGCCAGCGCTTCGACCATGCAAGCCACCACCCTGACCCTGCCTCCGGGCCGCGCCGCCCCGGCGGATCTGCGCCAGCAACTGCGCGCCAGCGAGCGCCGCCGGCGCCTGCGCTCGATCGCGCTCACGCTGCCCTTGCTGGCTTTTTTGCTGGCCGTGTTCGTCGTGCCCCTGGCCGCGCTGATGATCCGCGCCGTGGAAAACCCCGAGGTGGCGGGCACCCTGAGCGCCACCGGCAGCGTGCTGGCCGACTGGGACGGGCGCAGCGCCCCGCCCGAGGCCGCCTACGGCGCGCTGGTGCGCGACCTGTCGGGTCTGCCCGAGACGGCGCAGGCCGGAGCGCTGGCGCGCCGCCTCAATAGCGAGGTCAGCGGGGCGCGCTCGCTCATCATGGGCACCTACCGCGCCCTGCCGCTGGAGCCGGGCCTGAGCGACGCCCAGGTGCGCGACCAGCTGCTGCAGCTGGATGCGCGCTGGGCCGAACTGCCCTATTGGCAGGCGATCGCCAAGAACTCGGCGCGCTGGACGCCCGACTACCTGCTGGCCTCGGTCGACCTGCGGCGCAATTCGCAGGGCGAGATCGTCGCCGTGCCGGCCGAGGCGGCGGCGTTCCGCGACATCCTGGTGCGCACCTTCGAGATGAGCGCCACGGTGACGCTGATCGCCATCTTGCTCGGCTACCCGCTGGCCTACTGGCTCAGCCTGCTGCCCGAGCGGCGCGCCAACCTGATGATGATCCTGGTGCTGGTGCCGTTCTGGACATCGGTGCTGGTGCGCATCGCCGCCTGGATCGTGCTGCTGCAAAACAACGGCCTGCTCAACCGCGCGCTGATGGGCCTGGGCCTGACCGAAGCGCCGGTGGCGTTGCTGTTCAACCGCCTGGGCGTGGTCATCGCCATGGTGCATATCCTGCTGCCCTTTCTGATCCTGCCGCTGTACAGCGTCATGAAGACCGTGCCGCCCAACTACCTGCGCGCCGCCATCTCGCTGGGCAGCACGCCACTGGCGGCCTTCTTCAAGGTCTATGTGCCGCAGACCTACCCGGGCGTGGCCGCCGGCGGGCTGCTGGTGTTCATCACCTCCATCGGCTACTACGTCACCCCGGCGCTGCTGGGCGGGCCAAGCGACCAGATGCTGAGCTACTACGTTGCCCAATACACCAACGTAGAAGTCAACTGGGGCATGGCGGCGGCGCTGGGCTCGGTGCTGCTGGTGACCACGCTGGCGCTGTACGCCGTCTATCGCAAGTTCGGCAAGGCCGAGCTGGGCATGGGCTGAATTCACGCAAGACACCGCCATGAGACCCTCCCGCTTTCCCGCCCACTACACGCTGGCCGACAAGCTCGGCTGGCTGGGCCTGCGCGCCTTCGGCATCGGCGTGCTGCTGTTTCTGCTGCTGCCCATCTTCGTGATCGTGCCGCTGTCGTTTTCCAGCGGCTCCTTCCTGGCCTATCCGCTGCCGGGTTGGTCGCTGCAGTGGTACCGCGAGCTGTTCGCCTCGCCCGAGTGGGCGCGCGCGGCGCGCAACAGCTTCATCGTGGCGCCGCTGGCCACGCTCCTGGCCACCACGCTGGGCACGCTGGCAGCCATGGGCCTGGCGCGCACGCAGTTCGCCGGCAAGGGCCTGCTCAGCGCCCTGCTGATCTCGCCCATGGTCGTGCCCATCGTAGTGGTGGCCGTCAGCACCTACCTGTTCTTTGCCCGCATCGGCCTGAGCGAGAGCTACCTGGGCCTGGTGCTCGTCCATGCCGCGCTGGGCGCGCCCTTCGTCGTGACCACGGTGCTGGCCACGCTGCAGGGCTTCAACCAGAACCTGGTCAAGGCCAGCCTGAGCCTGGGCGCCGGGCCGGTGCAGACGTTTTTCCGCATCACGTTGCCGGTGATTGCGCCGGGCGTCATCTCGGGCGCGCTGTTTGCATTTGCCGCATCCTTCGACGAGGTGGTGGTCACGCTGTTCCTGGCCGGGCCGGAGCAGGTCACGCTGCCGCGCCAGATGTTCACCGGCATCCGCGAGAACATCTCGCCGGTCATCGCCGCCGTGGCCACGCTGCTGACCCTGTTCACCACAGCGCTGATGATGACGCTGGAGTGGCTGCGCGGACGGCGCAAATAACTCCTGCAATTCCAGTCAAAACCCCTTGAAACCCTTGCCAGGCAAGGGCAAGCCACTCTTTATTCAATAGCATCATGACCTCTGCCCAACCCAGTCCCCTGGCCCAGCTTCGCGACCCGGCGCTGCTCAAGACCGATGCCCTGATCGATGGCCAATGGGTCTGCGGCGCCAGCCGCTTTGCCGTCCACGACCCGGCCACGGGCGCGCACCTGGCCGATGTGGCCAACCTGGGGCCGCAGGATGCGCAGGCCGCCATCGCGGCCGCGCACGCCGCCTGGCCGGCCTGGAAGGCGCTCACCGCCAAGGAGCGCTCCATCGTGCTGCGCCGCTGGTTCGACCTGCTGATGGCGCACCAGGACGACCTGGCGCGCATCATGACCGCCGAACAGGGCAAGCCCCTGGCCGAGGCGCGCGGCGAGGTCGCCTACGGCGCCAGCTTCGTCGAGTGGTATGCCGAGGAGGCCAAGCGCGTCAACGGCGAGACGCTGCCGCAGTTTGACAACAACCGCCGGCTGCTGGTGCTGCGCCAGCCGATCGGCGTGTGCGCGGCCATCACGCCGTGGAACTTCCCGCTGGCCATGATCACGCGCAAGGTGGCGCCGGCGCTGGCGGCGGGCTGCCCGGTGGTCATCAAGCCGGCGGAGCTGACGCCGCTCACCGCCCTGGCCGCCGCCGAGCTGGCGCAGCGCGCCGGCATCCCTGCCGGGGTGCTGAACATGCTGTGCGCCGACACTGCGCAGTCGGTGGCCATCGGCAAGGTGCTGTGCGAAAGCCCCACGGTGCGCCACATCAGCTTCACCGGCTCGACCGAGGTGGGCCGCATCCTGATGGCCCAGTCGGCGCCCACGGTCAAGAAGATGTCGCTGGAGCTGGGCGGCAACGCGCCCTTCATCGTCTTCGACGATGCCGACCTGGACAGCGCCGTGGAGGGCGCCTTTGCCAGCAAGTACCGCAACGCCGGCCAGACCTGTGTGTGCTCCAACCGCTTCTATGTGCAGGACGGGGTGTATGAGGAATTCGTCCAGCGCTTCGTCGCCAAGGTGCGCACGGCCCGGGTGGGCAACGGCTTCGAGGACGGCGTCAACCAGGGGCCGCTGATCGAGGAGGCGGCGCTGGCCAAGGTGCAGCGCCATGTGGACGATGCCCTGGCGCGCGGCGCTCGGGTGCTCACCGGCGGGCGACGGCTGCCAGACCTGGGTAGCGGCCAGTTCTACGAGCCCACGGTGGTGGCCGACGCCACGCCCGACATGCTGTGCGCGCGCGAGGAGACCTTCGGCCCGTTCGCCCCGGTGTTTCGCTTCAAGACCGAGGCCGAGGCCATCGCGGCGGCCAACAACACCGAGTTCGGCCTGGCCAGCTACTTCTACAGCCGCGACGTGGGCCGCATCTTCCGCGTCGGCGAGGCGCTGGAGTACGGCATGGTGGGCATCAACGTCGGCATCCTGGCCACCGAGCACGTGCCCTTTGGCGGCGTCAAGCAGTCCGGCCTGGGCCGCGAAGGCTCGCACCACGGCATGGATGACTACGTGGAACTCAAATACCTGTGCGTGGGCGACATCGCCCGCTGAGGCAAGCTGGTGGATCTGTTGCTGCACATCGTTTTGATAGCTGCCAGCGCTTGTCCAGCAAGGGTTTGAGCCGATTTTGACCATATTCTCATCATGACTGACATCTCCTCCAGGCCCGCCGCCTTGGCCGGCATCCGGGTGCTCGACCTCTCGCGCGTGCTGGCCGGCCCGTGGTGTACGCAGGTGCTGGCCGATCTGGGCGCGGACGTGATCAAGGTCGAGCGCCCCGGCGCCGGCGACGACACGCGCCACTGGGGCCCGCCCTTTGTGCGCGACGCCCAGGGGCGCGACACCGAACAGGCCAGCTACTTCACCGCCTGCAACCGCAACAAGCGCTCGGTCACCATCGACATGGCCACGCAGGACGGCCAGCAGCTCATCCGCCAGATGGCGCAGGACTGCGACGTGCTGGTGGAGAACTTCAAGGTCGGCGGCCTCGCGCGCTACGGCCTGGACTGGGACAGCCTGCGCGCCCTCAACCCACGGCTGATCTACTGCTCGGTCACCGGCTTCGGCCAAGACGGGCCGTATGCCGAGCGCGCCGGCTACGACCTCATGGTGCAGGCCATGACCGGCATGATGAGCATCACCGGCCGCAGCGATGACGCGCCTGGCGGCGGGCCGCTGCGCGTAGGCGTGGCGGTGATCGACCTGTTCACCGGGCTGTATGCCAGCAACGCCATCCTGGCGGCGCTGCACGTGCGCGAGCGCACCGGGGCGGGCCAGCACATCGACATGGCGCTGCTCGATGTCGGCATGGCGGTGCTGGCGAATCAGGCCGCCGGCTTTCTGGCCACGGGGGTGGCGCCCGGCAGGCAGGGCAACACGCATCCGAGCCTGGCGCCCTACCAGGATTTCCCGACCCGCGACGGCGCCATGCTGCTGGCCATCGGCAACGACGGGCAGTTCGCGCGCTTTTGCGCTGCTGCCGGCCAGCCCGAGTGGGCGCAGGATGCGCGCTTTGCCAGCAACACGCTGCGGGTGCGGCACCGCGAGGCGCTGATCCCTGCCATGGAGGCGGTGACGCGCACGCGCACAACTGCCGAGTGGATTGCACTGCTGGAGGACAAGGCCGTGCCCTGCGGCCCCATCAACACCATTGCCCAGGCCTTCGACGATGCCCAGGTGCGCGCCCGTGGCCTGCGCGTGGAGCTGCCGCGCGATGCGGGCGATGGCGTGGAGCGCATCGCCACCGTGGCCAGCCCGCTGCGCCTGTCGGCCACGCCGCCGGTGCTGCATCGTGCCCCGCCGGCGCTGGGGCAGCACACGGACGAGGTGCTGCGCGAGTGGGGGGTGGATGAGGCGCGCCTGGCCGAACTGCGCGCGCGCGGGGTGGTTTGACGAGCAAAAACCGCCCTCACCCCAACCCTCTCCCGCACGCGGGAGAGGGAGCCGCCAGATTCAGCCCAGCGCCGCAATCACCTCCGGCGGCGCCTGCACCAGCTCGACCAGCACGCCCTCGCCGGCGATCGGGAATTCCTCGCTGGCCTTGGGGTGCAGGAACGTGATGTCGTGCCCCGCCGCGCCCCGGCGGATGCCGCCCGGAGCAAAACGCACGCCCTGGCTGGTCAGCCACTCCACCGCCCGGGGCAGGTCGTCGATCCACAGGCCGATGTGGTTCAGCGGCGTGGCGTGTACGGCCGGCTTTTTCTCGATGTCCAGCGGCTGCATGATGTCCACCTCGACCGTGTGCGCGCCGCGCCCCACGGCCAGGATGTCCTCGTCCACGTTCTCGCGCTCGCTCACGAAGGTGCCGGTGTGCGTCAGGCCCAGCATGTCCACCCAGAGGCGGCGCAGTGCGCCCTTGTCCGTGCCGCCGATGGCGACTTGCTGAATGCCCAGCACCCGGAACGGGCGCACGGATGCTGCGTCAGTCATGAGAACTCCCTTTTTGATAGCTGCCAGCGCTTGACTGGCAAGGCTTGAGGCCGGATTTCATTCAAATTCCAGGATGACCTGATCGACCGACAGCGAAGCGCCCTTGTCGGCGGCGATCCTGGCCACCACGCCGTCCTGCGCGGCGAACAGGACGTTTTCCATCTTCATCGCCTCGATGACGGCCAGGCGCTCGCCTGCCTGCACCTTCTGGCCGGGCTGCACCGCCACATCGACCAGCAGGCCCGGCATGGGCGAGAGCAGGAACCTGGACAGATCCGGCGGCGCCTTGTAGGGCATGAGCTTGAACAGCTCGGCGCGGCGCGGGGTGAGCACGATGGCATCGATCTGCGCGCCGTTGTGCGAGATGCGCAGCACCAGCGGGTTCTTGGGCGTGCCGCGCTCGATCTGCGCCGTGAAGCCCTGGCCGTTGCACGCGCCCTGCACGCAGATGCTGCCCAGGTGGGCGCTGCTGGTGATGCGGTAGCTCTTGCCGCCCACCTGCACGGTGCTGGCGCCGGACTGGCTCTCGTAGTCCGTCACCTCGACGTCGTGGTATTGGTGCTCGCCGTCCTGGCCCAGGGCAACGACGACAAACTGCTCGCCGACCTGCACGCCGTGGCCGGCCAGTTGCCCGCTGATGCCGCTGGCACGCGCCCGGTAGCGCCGGTGCATGTAGGCGGCCAGGGCGACCAGGAACGGCGGGTCGTCGTGCTGCACGTCGCCTGCGGCAAAGCCGTGCGGATAGTGCTCGGCGATGAAGCCGGTGTTGAAGTTGCCCGAGACGAAATCCGGGTGTGCCAGCAGCGCCGCCTGGAACGGGATGTTGCTGCTGATGCCCCGGATCACGAAGCCATTGAGCGCGGCGCGCATCTTGGCAATGGCGTCGTCGCGATCCTGGCCATGCACGATGAGCTTGGCAATCATCGAGTCGTAGAACATGGGGATCTCGCCGCCCTCATAGACGCCGGTGTCCACGCGCACGCCGTAGCGCCCATCGGTCTCGCCCTGGAACAGGTTCTGCTCGGGCGGGGCAAAGCGCACCAGCCGGCCCGTGGAGGGCAGGAAGTTGCGGAAGGGGTCTTCGGCGTTGATGCGGCACTCGATGGCCCAGCCGTCGCGCTTGACGTCCTGCTGCGCCAGCGGCAGCTTCTCGCCGGCGGCCACGCGGATCATCAGCTCGACCAGATCCAGGCCGGTGATGCACTCGGTCACCGGGTGCTCGACCTGCAGCCGGGTGTTCATCTCCAGGAAGTAGAAGTCCTGATCCTTGCCGACCACGAACTCCACCGTGCCGGCGCTCTGGTACTTCACCGCCTTGGCCAAGGCCACGGCCTGCTCGCCCATGGCGCGGCGGGTGGTGTCGCTGATGAAGGGCGACGGGGCTTCTTCGATCACCTTCTGGTGCCGGCGCTGGATGGAGCACTCGCGCTCGTTCAGGTAGATCACGTTGCCATGCGCGTCGCCCAGCACCTGGATCTCGATGTGGCGCGGCTCCTGCACGAATTTCTCGATGAACACACGGTCATCGCCGAAGCTGTTGCGCGCCTCGCTCTGGCAGCTGGCAAAGCCCTCGTGCGCTTCCTTGTCGTTGAAAGCCACGCGCAGGCCCTTGCCGCCGCCGCCGGCGCTGGCCTTGATCATCACGGGGTAGCCAATGCCACGGGCGATCTCCACGGCCTGCTCGGGTGTGGCAATAGGCTCGTTGTAGCCGGGGATGCAGCTCACGCCGGCTTGCTGCGCCAGCTTCTTGGAGGCGATCTTGTCGCCCATGGCGGCGATCGCGTAGTGCTTGGGGCCGATGAAGACCAGGCCTTCTTCTTCCACGCGCTTGGCGAAGGCCTCGTTTTCCGACAGAAAGCCGTAGCCCGGGTGGATGGCCTGCGCGCCGGTCTGCTTGGCCGCGGCAATGATGCGGTCGGCCTGCAGATAGGACTCGCGGCTGGGCGCGGCGCCGATGTGTACGGCCTCGTCGGCCAGCTTGACATGGCGCGCGGCGGCGTCAGCGTCGGAATACACCGCCACGGTGGCGATGCCCATTTTCTTGGCCGTGGCGATGACGCGGCAGGCGATCTCGCCGCGGTTGGCAATCAGGATTTTGGTGAACATGTCTGGTGAACTCCTGGTTTCTTGTTCTTGTAGTTACAGCGGGATGTTCCCGTGCTTGCGCCACGGGTTTTCCAGCTTCTTTTCGCGCAGCATGACCAGGCTGCGGCAGATGCGCTTTCTGGTCTCGTGCGGCAGGATCACGTCGTCGATGTAGCCGCGCGCGCCGGCGACGAAGGGGTTGGCGAAGCGCTCCTTGTATTCGGCCTCGCGGGCGGCGAGCTTGACCGGGTCGTTCTTGTCCTCGCGGAAGATGATTTCCACTGCGCCCTTGGCGCCCATCACGGCGATCTCGGCGTTGGGCCAGGCCAGGTTCACGTCGCCGCGCAGGTGCTTGGAGCTCATCACGTCATACGCGCCGCCATAGGCCTTGCGGGTGATGACGGTGATCTTGGGCACGGTGCATTCGGCATACGCATACAGCAGCTTGGCGCCGTGGCGGATGATGCCGCCGTACTCCTGCGCCGTGCCGGGCATGAAGCCGGGCACATCGACGAAGGTGACCACGGGGATGTTGAAGGCATCGCAAAAGCGCACGAAGCGCGCCGCCTTGATGCTGGAGCGGATGTCCAGACAGCCGGCCAGCACCAGCGGCTGGTTGGCGACGATGCCCACGGTCTGCCCTTCCATGCGCGCCAGGCCAATGAGGATGTTCTTGGCGTAGTCGGGCTGCAGCTCGAAGAAGTCGCCGTCGTCCACGGTTTTCTGGATCAGCTCCTTCATGTCGTAGGGCTGGTTGGGATTCGCCGGCACCAGGGTGTCCAGGCTCAGGTCGGCGCGGTCGGCCGGATCCTTGCTCGGGCGCACGGGGGGCTTTTCGCGGTTGTTCAGCGGCAGGTAGTTGTACAGGCGGCGCAGCATGAGCAGCGCCTCCACGTCGTTCTCGAACGCCATGTCGGCCACGCCGCTCTTGGTGGTGTGGGTGATGGCGCCGCCGAGCTCTTCAGCCGTGACTTCCTCGTGCGTCACGGTCTTGACCACCTCGGGGCCGGTCACGAACATGTAGCTCGAATCCTTGACCATGAAGATGAAGTCGGTCATGGCCGGCGAATAGACCGCGCCGCCGGCGCACGGGCCCATGATCATGCTGATCTGCGGGATGACGCCCGAGGCCATGACGTTGCGCTGGAACACCTCGGCGTAGCCGCCCAGACTGGCCACGCCCTCCTGGATGCGCGCGCCGCCCGAGTCGTTCAGGCCGATGACCGGCGCGCCGACCTTCATGGCCTGATCCATGACTTTGCAGATCTTCTCGGCATGGGCCTCCGACAGCGCGCCGCCGAACACAGTGAAGTCCTGGCTGAAGACGAAGACTAGGCGGCCATTGATCATGCCGTAGCCCGTGACCACGCCGTCGCCCGGAATCTTGTTGCCCTGCATGCCGAAATCGGCGCAGCGGTGCTCGACGAACATATCCCATTCCTCGAAGGTGCCGTCATCGAGCAGCAGCTCGATGCGCTCGCGCGCCGTCAGCTTGCCTTTCTTGTGCTGCGCGGCTATGCGCTTTTGTCCACCGCCCAGGCGGGCAAGCTCGCGCTTTTGCTCCAGTTGATCGAGGATGCTTTGCATGTGGAGTTCGTCCTTGTGTTGAACCGGGGATTGGTTGGAAATTGTCGGTATTAGCTATTCAATCGATAGCTGTCAGCGCTTGTCCTGATTGGGCTGCAAGCAGATTTCGTGCTGCAGTGCTGGCGGCAATGCGCCCTGTGGCCACGTCCTGCTGCAGTTGCGGCAGCAGCGCCTGCACTTGCGGATGCTGGCGAAACGCGGCCTTCAGGCCGAAGTCGATGCGCTCCCACATCCAGGCCAGGGCCTGGCGCTCGCGCCGCGCGGCCAAGCGGCCATTGCCTGTCTGCATGGCGCGGAATTCGCTGACTACGGCCCAGAACTCGTCCACGCCCTCGCTCTTGAGCGCGCTGAGCGTGATGACCTTGGGCCGCCAGACCAGGCCGGCCTTCCAGTCGTGATCGGGGTTGCCGTGCATGGCCAGCAGGCGCAGGCTCGACGTGATCTGCGCCTGCGCGCGCATGGCGGCGTGCGGGTCGATGTCGGCCTTGTTGATGACGACCAGGTCGGCCAGCTCCATGACGCCCTTCTTGATGGCCTGCAGGTCGTCGCCGGCGTTGGGCAGTTGCAGCACGCAAAACATGTCCGTCATGCCATGCACCGCGATCTCACTCTGGCCCACGCCCACGGTCTCGACGATGACCACGTCGTAGCCGGCCGCCTCGCACACCAGCATGGCCTCGCGGGTTTTTTCTGCCACGCCGCCCAGGGTGCCGCCGCTGGGACTGGGGCGGATGTAGGCGTCCTGCTGGTTGGACAGCTGCTCCATGCGCGTCTTGTCGCCCAGGATGGAGCCGCCCGAGACGGTGGATGAGGGGTCGATGGCCAGCACCGCCACCTTCAGGCCATGTTCGCGGATCAGGTGCAGCCCGAGCGCTTCGATGAAGGTGGATTTGCCCACACCGGGCACGCCGCTGATGCCCAGCCGCAGCGCACGGCCCGTGTGCGGCAGCAGCGCCGTGAGCAGCTCGTCGGCCTGCGCACGGTGGTCGGCGCGGGTCGATTCGAGCAGGGTGATGGCCTTGGCCATGGCGCGGCGGCGCTCTGGAGGCGAGCCATGCAGCAGTGGTTCGAGCAAGGGAGGATGGCTCATGCCGGATCACAGAATCTCAAAAGCACGCCCATCGGGCAGGCGGTAGCGATAAAAATCACGCACGTCGATAGTCCAGATCTGCGTGATCCCGGTCTCTGTTGCCGCCCACACCAGAGAGGCATCGGCGAAATCCATTTCGCTGCGTCTGTCGGTGTAGCGGCGCATCAGGGTCAGCATGTCTTCCAGATGTCCGGGATCGAAGGGAAACACCGAGACACCTCCCATGGCCACCCAGTCGAACATCTTCCAGCGAGCGGCGGGCAGCAGGAAATGAGAGGCTTCCACCAGGCAAGGCCAGGTGGTGGTCAGGTGCCAGCCTGAGGTTTCTGTCGTCAACAGATGGCTGTAGTGGTCATGGGCCAAATCCTGCTGATCAAACAGTGCAATCAGCGGGCCGGCATCGAGCAGGGCGATGTTCACGCAGCGCCTTCCTCATCGTCCGGCACCCAGGCAACGCCTCTCTTGCGCGCTTCCTGGTAGGCCTGCCAGTCGCGGGACTGCGCCTGATGTCGTGCGCGCAATTTTTCACGCAAGCGAATGCTGGTGCTGTTCGCAGCATCGGTTGCCATGCCCTCATCCGATCCGCGCGCGTGCGCTGCATCCGTGAAGCGGGGTTGTGCGGCCTCCTCGGCCTTGCCCATTACCTGCTGGTATAGCTGCGCCGGGTCTTTGCGCCCCAGGGCGCGCTCCACCGCAGCAATGATGAATTGCGATTTGCTCACGCCCTGGCGACGCGCAGCTTGCTCCAGCTCCTTTTCCAGCAGGGGATCCATGCGAACAGAGACAGCCATGATGTTCTCCTGGGTTGAAATACTGCAATACAGTATTTCAACCTACGGCGTCAAGCAAGCGCCGCCTTGATCTGCTCCAGCACATCCTTTGCGCTCGCCGGAATCGGCGTGCCCGGCCCGTAGATGCCCTTGACGCCCGCCTGCCACAGGAAGTCATAGTCCTGCGCCGGGATCACGCCGCCGACGAAGACGATGATGTCGTCGGCGCCCTGCTCGCGCAGCGCCGCGATGATGGCCGGCACCAGGGTCTTGTGGCCGGCGGCCAGCGTCGAGACGCCGATGGCGTGGACGTCGTTCTCGATGGCCTGGCGCGCGCATTCCTCGGGCGTCTGGAACAGCGGGCCGATGTCCACGTCGTAGCCCAGATCGGCAAACGCCGTGGACACGACCTTGGCGCCCCGGTCGTGGCCGTCCTGGCCCAATTTTGCGATCATGACGCGCGGGCGGCGGCCTTGCCTGGCGGCGAATTCGTCGATCTCGCCCTTGAGTTTTTCCCAGCCCTCGGCGCCCTCATAGGCGGTGGCATAGACCCCTGTGACCATCTGCGTGTCGGCGCGGTGCCGTCCAAAGGATTTTTCCAGTGCGTCCGAGACTTCGCCCACGGTGGCGCGGGCGCGGATGGCCTCGATGGCCAGGCCCAGCAGGTTGCCCTCGCCGCTTTGCGCTGCAGAACTGAGAGCATCCAGCGCCCGGCTGACGCGCCCTGCATCGCGTTTTTGCTTGATGCCGTTCAGACGGGCGATCTGGCTGTCGCGCACCTTGACGTTGTCCACTTCCAGGATATCAACCGGGTCTTCCTTGGCCAGCTTGTATTTGTTGACGCCAACGATGACTTCCTTGCCCGAGTCGATGCGCGCTTGCTTCTCGGCGGCGGCAGCCTCGATCTTGAGCTTGGCCCAGCCCGAGTCCACGGCGGCCGTCATGCCGCCCATGGCTTCCACCTCCTCGATGATCTTCCAGGCAGCGTCGGCCATGTCCTGGGTCAGCTTTTCCATCATGTAGGAGCCGGCCCAGGGGTCGATCACGTTGGTGATGTGGGTTTCCTCCTGAATGATGAGCTGGGTGTTGCGCGCGATGCGGGCAGAAAATTCAGTGGGCAGGGCGATGGCTTCGTCCAGCGCGTTGGTGTGCAGGCTTTGCGTGCCGCCGAAGACTGCTGCCATGGCCTCGATGGTCGTGCGCACCACGTTGTTGTAGGGGTCTTGCTCGGTCAGGCTCCAGCCGCTGGTCTGGCAGTGCGTGCGCAGCATCAGGCTCTTGGGCTTCTTGGCATCGAACCCCTTCATGATCCGGCACCACAGCAGGCGTGCGGCGCGCATCTTGGCAATCTCCAGGTAGAAGTTCATGCCAATGGCCCAGAAGAACGACAGCCGGCCCGCAAAGTCGTCCACGTCCATGCCCTTGGCAATGGCGGTCTTCACATACTCCTTGCCGTCGGCCAGCGTGAAGGCGAGTTCCAGCGCCTGGTTGGCCCCCGCCTCCTGCATGTGGTAGCCCGAGATCGAGATCGAGTTGAACTTCGGCATGTTCCTGGCCGTGTACTCGATGATGTCGCCGATGATGCGCATCGACGGCTTCGGGGGGTAGATGTAGGTGTTGCGAACCATGAACTCCTTGAGGATGTCGTTCTGGATGGTTCCGGACAGCTTGTCCTGGCTGACGCCCTGCTCCTCCGCTGCCACCACATAGCCGGCCAGCACCGGCAGCACGGCGCCGTTCATGGTCATGGACACGCTCACCTTGTCCAGCGGAATGCCGTCGAACAGGATCTTCATGTCCTCCACGCTGTCGATGGCCACGCCAGCCTTGCCCACGTCGCCGGTGACGCGCGGGTGATCCGAGTCGTAGCCGCGGTGCGTGGCCAGGTCGAACGCCACCGACACGCCCTGCCCGCCGGCAGCCAGCGCCTTGCGATAAAAGGCGTTGGACTCCTCGGCGGTGGAAAAGCCCGCGTACTGGCGAATCGTCCAGGGCCGCACGGCGTACATGGTGGCCTGCGGGCCGCGCACGTAAGGCTCGAAGCCCGGCAGCGTGTTGACATACGGCAGACTGGCCGTGTCCTCGGCGGTGTAGAGCGGCTTGACAGTGATGCCGTCGGGTGTGACCCAGTCGAGGGCCTGCACGTCGCCGCCAGGGGCGGACTTGGCAGCTGCCTTGGCCCAGTCTTCGAGGCTGGCAGATGAGAACGAGGGGCGGAGGACTGGCTCATGGCATGGAGCTTTCGCAAATGTGGCAAATCGACAGGCGGGCACGGGCCGCCGTTCGCAATTTGGCACCGAGTTTACCGCATCCATAATTATTAATTCTTAGTTTTTCTCGGCTACAGTTGCGCGCATGTCCGCCGCCTCTGCCGTCTCCCTGACCCCTCGCGCCCTGTATGAGCAGGTGGCGGAGGAGTTGCGCCAGCGCATCTTCCGGCGCGAGCTGGAGCCGGGCAGCTGGATCGACGAGCTCAAGATCGCCGAGGAATTCGGCATCAGCCGCACGCCGCTGCGCGAGGCGCTCAAGGTGCTGGCGGCAGAGGGCCTGGTGACCATGAAGGTGCGCCGCGGCGCCTACGTCACCGAGATGAGTGACAAGGACTTGCGCGACGTCTATCACCTGCTCAGCCTGCTGGAGCGTGACGCCGCCGCCAGCGTAGCCACCCGGGCAACGCCGGCGCAATTGCAGGAGTTGCAGGCCCTGCATGAGGAGCTGGCCGCTGCCACCCACGACCGCGAGCGCTTTTTCGCCATCAACGAGCGCATCCACATGCGGCTGCTGGATCTTGCCGACAACCGCTGGCTCAGCCAGGTGGTGGCCGATCTGCGCAAGGTCATGAAGCTCAACCGCCACAACTCGCTATTCAAGCAGGGGCGCATCGAGCAATCGCTGGCCGAGCACGCCACGCTCATGGCGGCGCTGCGCGCACGCGACCCTGCGGCCACCGAGAGGGCCATGCGGGCGCACTTCGCCAGCGGACTGGAGGCGGCAGGCTGAATCTGCCTGTGGCCTGTTGGCCTACAGGCCAGGGGCTGCTGCTGCGCTTCCAATGCTGTCCTGGCCGGTCGCTGCACACTCGGGTGCGCGAGCGGGTCATCTCTCAGGACACAAGGCCCGGACAAGGCCCAGCACCCGCATGACGATGGAGCGGCTCTTTCCTTCCAACTTCGCCCCGGACGCCTATGCCACCGGACGGCACGACCCGGCGCTGGTCGCGCTGTCCCTTGCCGTCGCGATCGCCTCGGCTGCCCTGGCCCTGTACCTGGCCGAGCAGGCGCGCCGCCGGCCATCGGGCACCGTGCGCCGGCACACGGCGCTGGCCAGCGGCGCCGCGGCCCTGGGCCTGGGCGTGTGGGCCATGCACTTCATCGGCATGCTGGCGCTGCGCCTGCCTGTGCCGGTGACTTACGACTTGCGCCTGACCATGCTGTCCCTGCTGCCGTCGCTGGCGGCGTCCTGGCTGGCGCTGCGCCTGCTGGTGCAGCGCCAGGTCACGCTGCGCCAACTGCTGGGCAGCGGCGCGCTGCTGGGCCTGGGCGTTGCGCTGATGCACTACAGCGGCATGGCAGCCATGCTGCTGGACGGTGGCCTGCACTACGACCCGCTGCAGTTCGCCATTTCCGTGACCGTGGCGCTGGCCCTGGCCACGCTGGCCCTGTGGCTGCATTTCGGCTTCGCAGGCCTGGGACTGGCGCCGCTGGGCGCGCGCCTGGCGGCAGCCGTGGTCATGGGGCTGGCCATCGCCGGGATGCACTACACCGCCATGGGCGCAGCGCGCTTCACCGGCCTGCCGGCGCTGCAGGTGCCCACGCACATCACCTGGCAGCATCCACTGGCCCTGGCGCTCACCTTCACCCTGGCCATCGTGGGCGTGCTGCTGCTGCTGCTCAACGGCCTGCTGCGCTACCGCGAACTGTTTCGCCAGGTACACGGCAACGAACTGCGCCTGCGCGCGCTGGTGGACACCGCCGTGGACGCCATCATCACCATCGACCACCGCGGCATCGTGCAAAGCGCCAACCGCTCGGCCACGCGCATCTTCGGCTGGAGCGAGCAGGACATGGTGGGGCGCAACGTGCGCATGTTGATGCCCGAGCCCTTCAGCAGTGCCCATGACGGCTACCTGGAGCGCTACATGGCCACCGGCGAGGCCCACATCATCGGCATCGGGCGCGAGGTCATCGGCCTGCGCAAGGACGGCAGCACCGTTGCGCTGCGCCTGGCGGTGGGCCGCTTCGGCCTGCGCCGCCGGCCGCTGTTCGTCGGCTTCCTGACCGACCTGAGCGCCCTCAAGCAGGCGCAGGAGCAGCTGCGCATCGCCGCCAGCGTGTTCCATCACAGCTACGAGGCCATCGCCATCCTGGACGCCCAGCGGCGCATCGTGGACTTGAACCCGGGCTTCGAGCGCATGAGCGGCTTCCAGCGCAGCGAATGCCTGGAGCGCACCCTGGAGAGCTTCTACGAAGCGGTGGATTTCGCCGCCATCTGGCAGGCCGTCGAGCAGCACGGGCACTGGCAGGGCGAGTTGACCATGGCCGGCGCCAAGGGCCGGGTGCTGGCGCAGCGCGCATCCATCGCGGCGGTGCGCGAGGAGGCACTGCCGTCGAGCCACAGCATTGCCGTGCTCAGCGACATCACGGCTTCCAAGGCCTACGAGCAAAGGCTCGAACGCATCGCGCTGCACGATGGCCTGACCGGGCTGCCCAACCGGCGCCTGCTGGCCGATCGCCTGCGCCAGGCCATCGTGCGCGCCCAGCGCCAGCAGCAGCTGCTGGCCGTGTGCTACCTGGATCTGGACGGCTTCAAGCAGGTCAACGACCAGTTCGGCCATGACGCCGGCGACCAGCTGCTGGTGGAGATGGCCCGGCGCATCCAGGGCCTGCTGCGGGCGCAGGACACCCTGGCGCGCCTGGGCGGCGACGAGATGGCACTGCTGCTGGGCGATCTGGACGATGCGCAGGACTGCCAGCCCGTGCTCGAACGGGTGCTGCAGCTGGTCAACGAGCCGGTGACGCTGGACAGCAGCACGGCCCGCGTGTCGGCCAGCATCGGCATCAGCCTCTACCCGCTCGATGCCGACACGCCCGATCTGTTGCTGCGCCGCGCCGACCAGGCCATGTACCAGGCCAAGCAGGCCGGCAAGAACCGCTGGCAGCGCTTTGGCGCCGAGGCCCGAAAGGGCGCAGGTATGATTTCGGGTTTTCCCTGATTTGCCATGATCGACGCATTTCCCGGCCTGGGCGCGGTGCGCACCCTGCCCGAACTGTTGACGCAGCGCGAGCGCGCCACCCCGCAGGGCGAGGCCTACCGGGAGTGGGACGCCGCCGCCGGCGACTGGCAGCGCCTGGACTGGGCGCAGACCCTGGCGCGCGTGCAGCAGTTCAGCCGGGCCATCGCAGGCCTGGGGCTGCCGCCCGGGGCGCGCATCGCCATCTTGCTGCCCAACGGCATCGACGCCATGAGCGTGGATCAGGCCACGCTGGCCACCGGCTGCGTACCGGTGCCGCTGCACGCCATCGACAACCCGGGCAGCATCGCCTACATCCTGGCCGATGCCGAAGTCTCGCTGCTGGTGGTGGCCGAGCTGGCCCAGTGGGAGCACATACGCGGCGTGGGCGCCGCCCTGCCCCAATTGCGGGCCGTGGTGGTCACCCAGCCCGGCGCCGCCGGCCTGCCCGCTGTCCGCCCTGCCGCCCCGACGGCGCCAGCCCTCCTGGCGCTGGCCGACTGGCTGGCCCAGGCCGACCCGCAAGCCCCGCTGCCCCCCGGGCCGGCGCCCGGCGACCTGGCCGCCATCGTCTATACCAGCGGCACCACGGGCAAGCCCAAGGGCGTCATGCTGACCCATGCCAACGTGGTGGCCGACGTTGCCGCCGTGCTGGCGCGCATCACGCCCGTGCCGCAGGACGTGTTCCTGTCCTTCCTGCCGCTGTCGCACACCTTCGAGCGCACTGCTGGCTACTACCTGCCCATGGCGGCGGGCAGCAGCGTGGTCTATGCGCGCTCGGTGGCACTGCTGGCCCAAGACCTCAGGAGCGTGCGCCCCACGGTGCTGGTCTCGGTGCCGCGCATCTACGAGCGGGTACACGCCAAGGTGCTCGAATCGCTCTCGACCTCGCCGCTGAAGAGGCGCCTGTTCGATGCCGCGCAGGACAAGGGCTGGCGACGCTTTCGCGCCCGCCAGGGCCTGGCGCCCGAGCCGATGGTCGACGCTGCGGCGCGCGGCGGCTGGGCGCGGCTGCTGCCCTGGCCGCTGCTGCGGGCGCTGGTGGCCGTGCCCCTGCTGGAGCAGTTCGGCGGTCGCGTACGTGTGGCGGTGAGCGGCGGCGCACCGCTGTCGCCGGCCATTGCGCGCTGCTTCCTGGGCTTGGGGCTGGGCCTGGTGCAAGGCTACGGCATGACCGAGACCACACCGGTGGTCAGCGTCAACACGCTGGACGACAACGACCCGGCCACGGTGGGCCGCCCCCTGCCGGGCGTGCAGGTACGCATCGGCGCAAACCGCGAGCTGCAGGTGGCCGGCCCCATCGTGATGAAGGGCTACTGGAAGCGCCCCGAGGACACGGCCCGCGTGCTGGACGGGCACGGCTGGCTGTCCACTGGCGACCAGGCCGAGATCGTCGATGGCCGCATCCGCATCCTGGGCGGCTCAAGGAAATCATCGTCACCTCGACGGGCGAAAAGGTGCCGCCGGGGGATCTGGAGCTGGCCATCACGGCTGATCCGCTGTTCGCGCAGGCCTTCGTGGTGGGCGAGGATCGGCCCTTCATCGCTGCCGTGGTAGTGCTCAACGGGCAGGAGTGGACGCGCCTGGCTGGCGAGCTGAGCCTAGACCCTGCCGCAGCCCAGAGCCTGGCCGACCCAAGGGCGCAGCGCGCCGCGCTGGAGCGCATCGAGCGCCAGGCGGCGAGTTTTCCGCGCTACGCCGTGCCCCGGGCCATCCACCTGAGCCTGGAGCCGTGGACGGTGGAAAACACCTTCATGACGCCGACGCTCAAGCTCAAGCGCAACAATCTCATGGCGCAATTTGCCCCGGCCATCGAGGCCATGTACACGCGGCGCTGAAACGCACGGCCCCGTCAGCAGATCGTAATTACTACTTTTTTCATAGCTGTCAGCGCTTGCCCAGCAAGGGTTTTAGGCCAAAAACACCCATATTGTGTCGAACAAAGAATCCAATGTCCCTGGCTTCAGCCCGTGGCGCATGTCGGTTGCCCCCATGCTGGATGGGATGCGCAAACATATAAATCATTGATTTTATTGATGTTTTTTGAATCGAAAAAAATCGTGTAGCACTTATGTGGCTCCGCTGACCACTCAAGAGCTAACCTGCGCCTACATCCAACTTGCTTTCCCTTCTTCCTCCTGCACGATGGACACATGTCCTACCTGCAAGAACTCACCCGCAAGCGCCGCCGAGGCGCAGCAGCTCCCGCCGCCCCTGCGCAACCCCCGACCGAAAACCTGACGGCGCAGCAGGCCGCCCTGGCAAGCAGCACACCATCAGGCATAGTCCAGGTCAACGCCTATGCCGGCACAGGCAAGACCGCTTCGCTGTGCGCCCTCGCCTATCAGCAAGCCAGCCTGAACTGCCTGTATCTGGCCTTCAACAAGTCCGCGCAACAAGACGCCGCCAAGCGTTTTGGCCCCAACACGCGATGCGTTACCGTACATGGGCTGGCCTTTGGCAGCTACGGCAAACGCTACGCCCACAAGCTGGGGGAGCCGCGCAGCACCGACATCATCCGGCTCATGGGGCTGCCCTGGAACTGGGGGCTGGCGCAGGTCATCATCGAAACCATTCGCGCCTGGTGCGTGAGCGACTGGACAGTGTTTCCCGATACCGCCAAGGCCATTGGCGGGCCTGTGGCCGGGCACCCTCTTTTCCTGGCCGAAGCTGCAGGGATTGCCAAGCAGGTATGGCAGCGCATGTGTGACCCCAACGACCTCATGCCGATGCCCCACGACGGCTACCTCAAGCTCTACCAACTGAGCAAGCCCAGCATCAAATGCGACTTGCTGATGCTCGACGAAGCCCAAGATACCAACCCTGTCACCTGGGCCATCATCCAGGCGCAGACCTGCCCAGTGGTCATCGTAGGCGACCGCTACCAGTCGATCTACAAGTTCCGTGGAGCCATCAACGCGATGGAGGCAACCCGGCCAACCCAGAGTTTTCCCCTGACACAAAGCTTTCGCTTTGGCCATCGCGTGGCCGCCATCGCCACCGAGCTGCTGACCACCTTCCACCACGAGATGCTACCCGTTGAAGGACTGGGGCCGGACACCCGCATTGGCGAGCCGCCGCAGGGCGCCGCAAAGGCCATCTTGGCACGCACGAACGCAACGGTTTTTCTTCATGCCGTCGATGCCATTCAACAAAAAAAGAGCCTGGGCCTGATCGGTGGAGTGCATTCCTACGGCTTCGACAAATTGATGGATGTGAATTATTTGGCACAAGATCAAAACGAAAAAATACGCGATCAATTCCTGCGGAGCTTTCCCAGCTTTGAGGATTTCGTCAATTACAGCAAGGAGGCCAAGGACATTGAAGCCAAGCGGCAAATTGAAATCATCTTCAATTACGGAGGCAGCCTTGAAAGACTGATCGAGGATATTTACAAGTCCACCGAAAGCAATTTGTCAAAGGCAGAAGTCATCCTGGGCACAGCGCACAAATCAAAAGGCTTGACGCTCGATCATGTTGTTCTGGCCGATGACTTTCCCGAACTCATCGACCACGAAGGCATCCCCCTGGAGCCAGAAGAATTGGATCGACAGGAAATCAATTTGCTGTACGTGGCGGTCACTCGGACTAAACACAGTCTGGAGCTGAATTACGAAACCCGGAGATTCCTCAGCGAGTGCTGCATGGATTAAATCTAAGCACAAAAAAACCCGCCACATCCGAAGATGGGCGGGTTTTTTTATTTGTCGATAGATTTTATATATTTTGTAATTCCAATTTTTGCTGCGTGCCAAGATTTGGCTGCGCGATATTCATTGAAATCATTTGTCATCCAATACACCGATCCGTCAGTATTTTGGTGTATCCAATGCCTCTTGTAGCTGACAACCAGCGAACATGACCGCCGCCTCATGCCAACTCCTCGAAGAACATCCCGGCAATCATGTCCCAGAATTCTTTTTCATCCATGCAGGAGACTTCTGAAAGCCTCACGGGGACTGGAGTTGGGCCATCGACCGCATCTCCCCTTGCATCCAGGCGGTAGGCATCCGCCACCCAAAAGCCAAGGGTGCCGCGAACAAACATCGCGGCGACGATTTTAATTTCTTCGCCTTCCTCGGTTACATAATTCTCGGTAAGCTTCCCAAGGCGGTTTTCTTTGAACGCCTTGATGATTTCAGATTTGTGAATTTTCATATATCCTCATTTTTTGAGAAAAAAGTAAGTGCAAAGCACAGTCTTTTCCCCTTGGAAGTCCCCAATAAAATCCTCGCCACAAGAAACCGGCTCGGGCAAGCCGGCTTTCTTTACCCAAGTTTTAATCTGGGCAACCTCATCTTGGTCGTAACCGCTCCAATCATTGTTGATCAGAGCAGAAGCCCAGCTTGACGGAAGTACAATCTCAATCACGTCACTCCTTTCCTGCATCACAGCAGTGTTGACAAAGGAATGCCAGAGGCTTATCAGAATCTTGTGATTCAGATAAGCCCCCGGAGGGGCTGTTAATTGAATTGGTGAAATTACTTTTCAGGAATTTCGGCTACATCAGCCAAATCCCTGAAACGCTCGGGTGGCAACCCTGTTTTTACGGGATCTTCCTTGTAGTTATCCCAGTCGAAAATTTCGACATCGACCCCGGTGTCGCAGACGTAATCTGCAACACCACCCGACACGATGATCAGGCACCTTCTACTCTGGGCGAGATTTTTGGAAACCAGACGCTCCACCTGAAGTTTCTGGCGAAGATCGTCGCAAGACCAACAATCTCCAGAAAAAGCTCCTTGTATTTTATCGACGAAATTAACTTCGCCAAGAGAAAGATCTTCCTTTGAATCGCAAATTTCCACCCTTACGTCGTTCAGCGCACCCACAACGAGCCGGGTGATTTCGTCTTTTTCGGCACCTTTGGGCGCCATGACGTTCAGGGTTAACTGAACAATTTTGTATTCCATTAAAACTCCTTTTCCCGCATCTGCGGTGTTGAAAAAAAGAGCGCCAGAGGCTTACCGAAATCACTCAACTTCGGTAAGCCCCCGAGGGGGCTTTTTCAATCGAACTGGTTTATTTGGAAAGATCGGGGTTAATCCGAGCCTCCACTTCCTCCAGGCCGACACAGGCCAGGAACGCCAGCAGGCGAACGCTGGCGTCATCTTGAGGCGCGTTGGCTTCAAGCCACTTCACGCCTCGCTCCAGCACTTCATTGACCGCTGGGACAGCGGGAGCTGCGGCTTTGCGAACCGGTGCAGGCTTGGGCAAATGCCGTCCAGTGACCTTGCTCTTTCCTTGAGCCTGGGCTTCTTTCAGCCCATCCTGAAGGACTTGGGGCGCTTGCGAGCCGTGCGCCTTGACCGCCTCGACTGCCAAGGTGGCGCTCACGGTGCCCTCTTGCACCATGTTGGTGATCGCCCGAGGGGCTGATACCAACAGCAAGAGGTTGTCCACATAGGGCTTGCTCTTGCCGATGCGGCGGGCAACTTCCGCCTCATCCATACCGAAGCCGATCAGGCGCTTGCACACCAACGCGACCTCGTAGGGCGTCAAGTGCCGGCCTTCGTTGGACACCACCAGGGCGACCGTGAGGTCTTCCATACTGGTGCCCGCAGGCTTGGTGACCACCGGGATCTCGTTGATCTCGGCGCCCTCGCTGTTGGCCAGATCGACAGCCTCCAAGCGGGTATGGCCGTCGATGACGTAGATGATGTTCTCGCCATCTTCCTTGGCGACGAAGCCGGCAAGTGGCTTGTCCGGGAAGAAGCCATTGGCCTTCATCGAATCCGCAATGAATCTCACCTGGGCTTGGTGATCCTCATTTTTGACACGTACATTGAATCCCGACATGACCTTGATCCGGTCACGCGGTACTTTCCACAGGTCGGCACTTTTGACGCCAACCATCGCTGCTTTGACGGCACCCGGGACGAGGTTCAGATCAAAATTTTCCATTTCCTTCTCCTATTCCGCAAAAGCGGTGTTAAAAAAAGGAGACCCAAGAGGTTTGTGGCTGCCACCTTCACTGCAAAGCAGGGCAGGCACAAACCCCCGAAGGGGCTTGTTTTTAGAACAAATCGAATTGCTTCAGATCTGAATCATCCAATTGAGCGCAGCTCTCCATAGAGGCGCACTCAATTTTTGGCGGCATCCACAAGACGTTTTCGGCAGGAATGCAAAAAAGCCGATAAAGGCTCTCCCATACTTGCGTATGGGATGGTTTTATTTCAAAACCATACCCATGAGCCGTCTCCGTGGGACACCCCAATTGAAGGTGCGGCCCGAAATCATCGATGGCACCAATTTTCCAGGACTGATGCAGCCTGTGACCTACATCGACAAATGCAGACCAATCAGGCCCAATTTCCGGGAAGTTCTTAAAATCCTCCCTCAATTTCTTGATGGATTTCAAGAAGGAACCAGGATACTCAAGTTCATGCCTATAGAAAGCGCTCACGAACTCAGATATAAGCGAATATCCCTGGGATGCGCACCTCCATCGATGAGAGTGATCTTTGGTGAGAATCCACTCATCCAATCTTCGCGGATCGCAAAGATCGACTTCTTTGATAGGGCAAGATTTTTTCACTTCCGGGTTGTATGCCAACTCAGGAGCAGGATTGTCGCAGGCGGAAAAATATCCCGGAACGATTCTCCAGGGAAGAACCAGCCCCTGAAGGCACAAAATGAAATCGGCATTCTTGTCCAAAGAGACTTTGACAAGACCACCAGACCTCAGTAGATCAATTTGATCTTGAGCCATCCCAGCCTTGGCCAGCCTCTTGAGGGCTTCCTCGGCGTGCTTCGTTTGAATAGGAGTGTAAAATCCATCCCCTATTTTGAGATCCACCTCTTCCATTGTGAAATGAAATGGATTTTTCAAAGCCCTCATCCAGCCTTGAAAATAGCTCTCGGGCTTGATGCTCCCGGAGCGACTGCGAAGACTGCCGCCCTCGCAAGCGGAGGCGGAGGAAAAAATCCGCTGCAAGGCAGTGTCTATCGTTCCCACATGAATCGCGCTCCAATGCGGTTCATGAGGGTAGCAATTGCTTTCATACGTTTCCTCAAAGAGGACGTACACGATTTTTTCCTGATCGGTTTTGAAGGCCGTAGCCTTCTTCCCGGTCACAACAGTAGATCCCATGTGTACCTTTCATTTCCGCAAAAGCGGTGTTGAGAAAGGTCAGAAGCTATCCAAAGTACCGACTTTGGGTAGCGCCCGACAACGGGGATTTGCGTTTGCAGCGAAGCCCCTTACAATGAACCCAGATGCACGGTTTTTTGGCTTCGACGTTGAAGCTCGACCTCAAAAAGGAAAGAAAGCCATGCACAGCACATCCAACTCCCCCGTTCGCGCCCTGCTGGGCCTGCCCGAGATCAACGCTTGCGGCATCCTCCACTCCATCGTTTTCAAGGCTCTGCCGCCAGCCGCGCAGCACGCCATCCGTGCAACAGCCGACGAGCAGCAACAAGTGCTCCTGGCCTGTGAAGCAGGGGACGATCTGCCCGCCATCGCGCAGATGTACGAAGACCTCATCACCGCTCCTGCACAGCGTCGCGCCCAAGGGGTCGCACTGGCCCAGATCGAGAACCTCGACAACAGCTTTCTTTCGGGTCTGCTGCGCGAGAGTGATCGCCAGTGGCTGCGGGTGAGCCAACCCATCGAGGCAATCGAAGTCGTAGCACATCAAGCCGGCTGGGCCGTCCGGGTCAGCTACAACGACGGACAGCAGCGGCTGGCCACAGCCCTGCAAGGCCAAAGTTATTCCAGCCAGGCGCAGGCCCAAGATCGCGCCCAGCAAATCAAGGAAACAGCCGCCAACATGGGGCTGATCTGACCTGCAGCCCGGAGCAACCCCTCAAGAGAAGGGTGTCCGGGCCGGCAGTCAGGATTGGGACAGGTCAGAGAACGCCAGCGGCCTGTACAGCCTCAGCCATTTCCCTGAACTTACCGACGGGCAGGTTTTGCCCAGGTACGCCCAGCTTTCCGAGCGGGCGCAGCAAGTCAGCGGGCGACAGCACCCGGTGGTTGTCAAAACACAGCCGAGATGCCCTCTGCAGGCCGATGGCCTGGGCCTGTTCGTCATCGAGCAGCACATCGCAGCGCGACGATGTGCTGTCGAGCTTTTGCGTCCCCACAAAAGCCGCTTTGCAGCCATAAGGCCGCGACTCCAGAAGCAACACGGGGCGAACCTTGTAAGAACCGCCCTCCTCAAATGAAAACTTTGCCAACCAAACCTCCCCGGCTTCCGGGCTTGTTTGATTGGCGGCGTTCAAAGCAAAAACTTCTTTCATCAGAGTTCCCCTTAAAAATGCCACAAAAGCGGCGTTGAGAAAGGGGTGCGAGGCTGTTCAAAACTTCCACGCGAGAGGCTTTGAGCAACCAGGCAAAGGCGCGATACGAAAGAAAGAGGGAAGCAGACCGCAGGCATGGTCTGGCGGCTTGGTGCGGCTTGTCCTGGCAGGGCACACCAACCACTGCCGTTGCAGCAATGGCGCGAACAATTCCGAAGGCTCGGTTCTTTGAGTGTAGTGGAGCCTGGATGTTTTGCGTGCCTCAAATGACGCGCCACAAAAGCCATTTTTCAATGCAACAGGGGCCAAGGCTTGTGCAAACCTTCCCGCTCACCTCAACGCAGCCTCCCATGCCCACCCAAGAAAAACAACCACTCCACAGCCCCAATGCCTGTCCATCCGAAGCAATCTTCCTGGTTGCCCAGCACTTCAAGGCACAAGCCATCGTGTGTCCCCACACCCTGCAGCCTCACTCCTGGGAGCTGCTGTCACGCCAACCCCTGAATTTTTCAGAAAAAACCGCTTTGCTGGCGCAAGACATCGCCGCCCTGCAGGCTTGCTCGCTGCTATCGCGCACCTTGGGCATACCCACGCACTGCAATGCAGAAATCTTTTCCCTGATGCACCTGCAATGGCTGAAGGCGGCACGCAGCGCCGACCTGTCCTCGGTGGTCATCGAAATTGTTGAGCGCAACGACTTGCTGGAAAGCCCGGCGATATTTGAGCGGATCGGAAACGTTTTTGATGAGCTGCGTCGGCGCGGAGCCAAAATCGCCATTGATGATGTAAAGTTGACCGAATTGGAAATAAGGGAAATTCAAGCATTCTCGCCTGACTTCATCAAGATCGAAGACCCTCGCATAGCGATGGAGGTGAGAAAATTCCACGCAGGGAAAGTCATCGCGGAGTTGGTTGCCAGTGAACTCTTGGCTCACGAAGCCATCGCGCACGGCGCGGATTTCATGCAAGGATTTTGGATCGATGGACAAACCAAAAACAACCCACTCCAAGCAGCACGCTGAGAACTTTTCTCATATCTCCCCCGGGCAAACCTGGATGGATATTACCCCCGGAAAAAAAGGCCGTCTCAGAAGAATTTCCAGCATCGATCAAGAAAGAAAAGTCGCCGTGCTTTTCGGCCATCCATTGATGGAAATCCCATTTTCCAAAATGCACAGAACCAACGGGCTTGGAAAGAAATCCGGCTGGGTGCTTTGGCAGCAAGCTCATTGAAAAAACCGCCAGGAGGCGGTTTTTTTGTTTCACGATGACTCTAGCTCGGCAATTCGCTGGACTACGCCAAGGCTCGATACAGCAGGTTTATCAATCACTTAGGCGAGTTCAATATATGCCGGTGCTTTCCGAAACTTGACCCGGCTTCCCCTCGCGTGGCTCCCATGCGGCTCTTGGAAACCGGGCTTTCCGAGGAGTCATCATGGCGAAGATCAAGCTCACCAAGTCCGCAGTCGATGCGGCACAACCCCAAGACAAGGCCATCGAACTGCGGGATACCGTAGTGCCCGGCTTCATGTGCAAGATCACCCCGGCGGGCCGCAAGGTGTTCATGCTCCAGTACCGCACGAACGCCGGCGAACGCCGCAAGCCCGCCCTGGGCCAGTACGGGGAGCTGACGGTCGATCAGGCACGCTCAATGGCGCAGGAGTGGCTGGCCGAGGTACGCAAGGGTGGCGACCCCAGCGCGGCCAAGAACGCCGCCCGCAAGGCTCCGACCATGAAGGAGTTTTGCCACTCTTTCATGGAGGACTACTCCAAGCAGCGCAACAAGCCCAGCACGCAGCGCGGCTATCAGGGCGTCATCGACCGTTGCATCATCCCGATCATGGGCCGGATGAAGGTGCAGGACGTGAAGCGCCCGGACGTGGCCGCGCTGATGAAGAAGCTGGCTTACAAGCAGGCCGAGGCGAATCGTACCTTCGGCGTGCTGCGCAAGATGTTTAACTTGGCCGAAGTGTGGGGATTGCGCCCGGACGGCACCAATCCGTGCCGCCACGTCCCGATGTACCCGCCCGGCAAGGAAACCCGGCTCATCGTGGACGATGAACTGGTGCGGATCTTCCGTCACCTGGAGCATCTGGAAGCCGAGGGGTTGGAGAACTACGTCATCCCGCTGGCGATTCGCCTTCAATTCGAGTTCGCCGCCCGCCGCTCCGAAATCTGCCCGTTGGAGTGGGATTGGATTGATCTGGAAAAGCGCCGCGTCGTCTGGCCTGACAGCAAGACCGGCGGCATCTCCAAGCCCATGAGTGAGGAAGCCTATCGGCTGCTGTCCACCGCACCGCGTCGGGAAGGCTGCCCCTATGTCCTGCCGTCGCCCAATGACCCGACCCGGCACATGACCCACGGTGAGCACTACGGCGGCTGGACGCGCGTGCTCAAGGCTGCTGGCGTGCCGCACGTTGGCACGCACGGTATCCGTCACCGAGCGACGACCGACATTGCCAATTCGGGCGTGCCCACCAAGGTGGGCATGAAGCTCACAGGCCACAAGACCGTGGCGATGTTTATGCACTATGTTCATACCGAGGACAAGCCGGTGCGGGATGCAGCCGAACTGGTGGCGAATCGGCGGCTGGCGATTACCGGGGCATCCCGTTCTATGGAGGTGACAGCATGACAAGGAAGACGCCCGTGGCAAAGCGGAAACCTGCGGCCTTACCGGCCGGCTATGCCGGCATCCACGGCGGCATCGTTGAGCTGCTGGATGCCGCGCGTCAGGCAGCGGCGCGCAGCGTCAATGCGCTGATGACGGCCAGCTATTGGGAGATTGGCCGCCGAATCGTCGAAGCTGAGCAGAAAGGCAGGCGACGGGCTGGCTACGGCGAGCAGTTGATGGCAAGGCTGTCCGCCGATCTGACGGCACGATTCGGGCGCGGTTTCAGCCCGGACAACCTGGAGAACATGCGGCGCTTCTTCGCCGCTTACCCCCTTGAAGCAATTTCCGAGACACTGTCTCGGAAATCTGGAGACGGACTGCCCATCGAGAATTCCGAGACGGCGTCTCGGAAATTCGACCTCTCCGAACTGGCCCAGGTCTTCACTCTGCCGTGGTCGGCCTATGTCCGGCTGCTGTCGGTCAAGGATGACCATGCCCGTCAGTTCTACGAGGCCGAGGCGTTGCGCGGTGGTTGGAGCGTGCGCCAGCTCGATCGACAGATTGGAAGCCAGTTCTACGAGCGCACTGCCTTGTCCAAGGACAAGGCGGCAATGCTGGTCAAGGGTTCGGTGGCCAAGCCCGAGGATGCCGTCACGCCCAACGATGCCATCAAAGACCCGTATGTGCTGGAGTTCCTCGACCTCAAGGACGAGTATTCGGAATCCGACCTGGAAGCGGCCTTGATCCAGCGGCTGGAAGACTTCCTGCTGGAACTCGGGGAAGGCTTCACCTTCGTCGGGCGGCAACGTCGCTTGCGCATCGACCAGACATGGTATCGGGTCGATCTGCTGTTCTTCCATCGCAAGCTGCGCTGCTTGGTCATCATCGACCTGAAGCTGGGCAGCTTGAACCATGCCGATGTGGGGCAGATGCACATGTACTGCAACTATGCCAAGGAGCATTGGGCCTACCCGGACGAAAACCCGCCAGTGGGCCTGATTCTGTGCGCGGACAAGGGCAATGCCCTGGCGCGGTATGCGTTGGATGGCTTGCCGACCAAGGTGATGGCGGCGAACTACCGCACCGTACTGCCAGATGCAGAATTGCTACAAAAAGAGCTGGAGAACACGCGGCGTCTGCTTGAATCTCGTGGAACGCTAATCCCCAAGACACGCAAGAAATAACCGGGTGTCTCGGCGTGCAACCCGCGGGATCCGCGATCGAAGGCCTACTTTTTCTTGGTGATTCGCTGGAACTGCACAGAACAGATTGTCGCCGACACCTTCATTGCCTCGTTGTATTCCGGGTAGCCTGAAACCGTGTCGCAGAAATAGTTGTGATACTCGGCGAGCCATGCGAATTTTGAGAACACTGTAGGGATTGAGGCATAGGCTTTCAGCGCTGATTCGACCTGCTTCTTGTGCCGGCGAAGGGATTTGGCATCGAGATACTCTCGATCATCACCCTCAATAATGCACTCCGTCAGATAGTTCAAGAAATAACGGCCGTCCGGGCCTTTCAGAACATCCCGGACTTGAGGGGCCGCCTCCCCGGAGTAGTAGCCGATGTGCTTGTCAACCAGCTTCATGGTGTTGTCGCACAGCACAACGATGGGATTAACGGCGACTTTGCTTTCAAGGTCATGGGCCGTCAACAACGCCATGCCGTACACGCTGTTTCCATCCATGAACAACTGGTCAACCGCCAATCCCCCTCGAATGAAAAAGCCTTTGAGCGCCATCTGGAACTGGTATTCCCTGATGGACCAGAGGGTGAATCCGAACTCCGATTCCATGTCGTCGCTGAATCGAGGATGGGCTAGTACCACGTTGTCGGTGAACGACTTGAAATAGAGCATCGACTCGTCGGTATTCTCCTTAAGCCGTGCAATGCTCTTGGCGAGGATTTTATGAAAACTTTCCAATAGCGCGTTCGCGGTGCCATCCTTATAGCTGGTGCGAATCCTCTCCGAAAAGCCCAAGACATCCAGAAAAGCACAATACGACAGCCGGTGAACTGGCTTGCCAGCGGAGAAGTAGTCGGTTTTTTCCCCGTTTTTCTCGTGCGCAGATTTAGTCATTGAATTTATAGCGTTCCTGTAAGGGTTGCGGATTACGGTAGAACTGAAGTCCGTCAGCGTTATCTGTGGAAGAGCTTCGCAGACCTTGCGCCTACAACTTATGTCCTCGCAGGATTGGACAGGCCGGCCACATGGGATTGACGATCAATGTGTGGATACGAGCACGGGTGATCCCCACACGCAGGACTTTGCGGCTTTTAGGATGTGGTGCCTCATCTCCTCGCCAAACGAAGGAAGACTGTACTCCGGCAGCCGTGCGCCGTGCTTCTCGGACAATGACAACTCCATCGAACTGCTTACCCTTGGCCTTATGAAAGTTCATCACCTGGAGCCCGGCAGGAGCCTCGATACCATCCAAAATTTGCTCTTGTGCAAGGGCCTGATCTAACGCTAACCGAGCGTTCGTGTAGGCACCGTCGCGCAGCCATTCGTTGGCTAAGCCTGCTGAAATTCGATGTCCGCGTCGGAAGGCGACTAGGAAGTCAAGCTGGGAAGCCACACGCAGCAACTCATTTTGGCCAGTGGCTCGAAGAGCGTATTTGACGGTAAGCCAGTCGGTGGCGGGGTCTCCGGTGAAGCCGTCGGCGTGAAGACCTGAAATTAGCCTCCGCAACGCTTTCACGATGTTGATGTTGAGGGTCTTGCCGCCTCGAATTTTTCCCGCCTGCTCCAAAAGTTTGCTCACGGCGGCCTTAGCTTGTCCGGTCGCCCGCCGCGCAGCGGCGATCAGCTCCATGCTGGCTGCCACATCGAGCTCGAGCTGAGCAAGGTCTTTGGGCTCAAGCAGAAACGCCGCAAATCGTGCCGATAGTAGGGCCTCGGCCTCGTCGAACAACAGCCTGTGGCGCACAGCCTTGCCTACATTCGGTTCGATTGCGTTGAGCGCGTTGGACATGCGTAGCGCACTTCTGTTGTTTGACACCAATATTGCGAGCGTTTGGGGTCGGCTATCGGACTCCGCGCGGATTTTCGATAGCAACTGAGCTATGGCGCGTCGTAGCACATGGTTCCAGTTCGGCGTTGGGTTTTCTGGCCGATAGGAAAAGGAAGAAATCCCTTTATAGGGCGCACCGCGTGCCTGCCCGGCCAGAATGTCGTTGGCAAAGATCAATATTTCAGAGTCTGGGCTGCGATGGTTCTGAGTGCCCAGATCGACTTCGAGTGGATGAAGTGCAGAGCGAATCGCTGCGATCCGCTCTGGTCCAACGCCAGGCAGGTAATCGAAGATTTGTTGTTCGAGGTCAGCGAGGCAAACGATCTGCGCGTGTGGAGCAAGCATTTCAACGCATTGCCACGCGAATTGCCCGGTGTCCTGGGCCTCGTCAACGATGATGATGGGATGCCGTCGCGCGAGCGACGAAAGCAAATGGCTGCTAGTGGCGAGCAGACGAGTAGCGTTGGGAGCGAACAGGTCGAACGCGATGCGGCCCTCTTCGCGGAACAGCCGCTCGCGCTCAATCAGCCATTGATCCCATTCGTCGTCCTCGTCGTCGATGCCCCCGTTCAGAGCCTTTTCATCCTGCGGCAGCAAAATCGACAGTTTGCGCGGAGCACCGAGCAGGTACGCGTGCGCCTTGAGGATGTCCCAGAAGAAGGAGTGGAAGGTCTGAATGGAAAGTTGTTCTTGCTCGGCTGCTGTAGCTTCTAGCTTGGCCGCGTCGAGGATGCGCGCCACTGCCGCGCGCGAGAAGCTCAAGAAGAGAGCGGATTGCCCAGGCGTCATTCCCTGTTGAATACGCTTGACCGCCTTTCGCAATGCAATGGTCGTCTTACCGCTTCCAGGGCCACCAGTCACCAGCGCGTGCCCTTCGCAAACAAGGACACTGTCACGAAGCGGGCAAGGCTCGTTCATGGTCAGGCGAACAGATCGGCGTTGTCGCCGCCGCCCTCGTCGATGGGCGGCGGCGGTGGGAACAGAGCGAACACGGACGCAAGGAACTGTGTGGCGGTAGCCGGCAGCTCGTTGAATTCGCACTTTTCAAGAAGGCGGGCCGACCAGCCTGCGCCTTTGTTTCCGCCGAGAGCCTCCTTGGCGACGGCCTTGACCGCGTCGTCGGGTGGGCGCGCGTCGGGGATGGCGATATTGCCATGTTCGCCGTTTGCTTTGAGGCTTGCGAGGAATGACCAAAGTCGATCCACTGGCACTTCAGCCACCAGGAGGTCTTCAAAGCCCTTGTAGGCGTGCTCGACGTTAATCTCGAAATTTTCCGCAAGTGCCTGCGCCTGCTCGGCTTTGCGCTTCTTCTTGTAGTCGAGGTCGTAGAAAGCGAAGGTGCGCAGCCCCAGCGTTTTGAAGAACTTACCGAACTTGGGCATGTTCGACTCGCCGTCGGCGTCGAAGAACGCCACGCCGGCGATGTCCAGAGGCTGCAAGTTAGGGTCGTTTTCTTCCATGCGGCGCGCGATGATGGGCATTGCATGCAGCTCAGTGACGCCCTCAACGACGATGGCTGCTCGCCCCAGCATGCATTCGGACAGCCCCGAGCGGGAGAATCGCTTGTAGTCGTTGTCTTTGAGGCCCGTTGCGTCGGATACCTTGCGGGCGCTGACCATACCGCCGTCACGCGAGAGAAGTAGTGTTTTCGACGGCTCGAATTTCTCGATCACAAAGGGCGAGTGAGAGGTCACGAAGGCCTGGGTGGTCTTCGTCAGCAGGTATTGGGCGATTCGGCGCTGCGTGTGCGGAGGTACTGCGATCTCGGGCTCCTCCATGGCGAAGATAACGGTGTCGGGCTTGAGATCCGCAATGAACGACAACAGAGCGAGCACAAGCGTGTTGACAGTGCCGGTGCCCGCGTGGGGAAAGGGAACGGGGCCTTGGTCGGCAGAGATGGACAGGAAGAACGACATCGTCTTGCGAAGATGCTCGCGCGTGAGCTCCGAGACGTGCAGCTTCGTCGCGTTGCCGGGCGACTCCAACGCGATGTAGCGGGCAAGCCGCTTTTCGACCGAACGCAAGACAGGAGCGATCTCGGCGGCGTCGGCTTCAATGTCGAGCCCGCGTAGTCGCTCAATGGTCTTTTCCCAAAGAGTCGTGCGAACGCCCTTGTTGCGTAGGATGATGTCCAGAAGCGAGCCGCGCTCAAGGCTCAGCGCCCGCGATCCCGTCCGCAATGCCCGCAGGTAGAGAAATCCGAACTGCCGTTTGATCGGCTTAGAGACGGGCGTCAGTGTGCCTTCTGGTGCGTCGGGACTGTGGGAAAAGAAAGTTCTGGCTTCGAATTCGTCCTCGGCAAGATCGTACTTGCCAATGGTCTCCAGACGAAGGCAAGGAACCACATGTGGCGGGTTGGCGGCCTGTACTTCCCCCTCGTCCAAAAGGCGCTGTTCCTCTAAGTGCCAGAATTCTGTGTTGCCACCGCACTTGGCGTCGATTTCAGCGCTCAATTCGATCAGGACGACTTCTATGCGTAATGAAATTGACTCGGGCTCGGCCCCCTCTTGTGCAGGCGGGGCCAGATACTGGGCGTTGTAAAAGTCAAACTCGTCAATTGGCGGGAATCGGTTTAGCCGATCTGGCCCCAAGACAAGGTCTAGCGCGTCACAGATGGTACTCTTACCGACGTTATTAGAGCCGACCATGAGCGTGTGCCCATCGAAAAGCAGTTCCGCAGACTTGATGCCCCGAAAATTCGAGATACCTAGCCGAACTACCTTCATTTTCTACTCCTTTTCCGATTATGGCCAATCCACAAAGGCAAACCGCATAATTCTTTCGATCCACTGATCCTATGAATCGGCGCATAAACAATTCCTAGCCGTTCGTTCTTGGTCGGAATCAGGCGCTGATGCAAATAGATAATAAGCGAAATACATGCTTGCGTCTCCGCTTCGCGGACCGCGCTGTTCCAGGTTCGCTGTTCGCTCATCCCTGACGGGACTCGCATCCGCCAGCCTTCCACCTCCCTGACGCCTTCGCCCCCGCTTCCAACTTCGGGCCTGCGCGTGCTCGCACGCTTGTGGCCTGTCGGCCGTCTTCGATCCCTGACTGCTTGCGCTGCGCCGTGCTGGCCACGGTTCCGGGCAATTCCGCCCGAGCAGCCGGAGCACGATCATGTCGCAACTGTCCTTTTCCTCGTTCGATGACGCTTTGCTGGTGTGTGACGCACAGGGGCGCTACCTGCCGGCATCGGTGGATCAAATTCTTGAAGCGGCACGTCAGGCCATCGAGCTGAAGATGCGGCGTGGAGCTGAATTCACTTCCCCGGCGCTGGTCAAGGAGTACCTGCGCAATAAGCTGGCAGGCTTCGAGCATGAGGTCTTTGTGGTGCTGTTTCTGGATACGCGCCACCGGTTGATCGAATACGGGAGATGTTTCACGGCACCATCGACAGTGCCTCGGTGTATCCGCGTGAAGTCGTCAAGGAGGCGCTACGGCTCAATGCTGCGGCAGTGATCCTTTCGCACAACCATCCGAGCGGGAATCCTGAGCCGTCGCAGGCCGATAAGTTGCTGACGCAGCGGCTCAAGGAAGCACTGGGGCAGGTGGAAGTACGCACTCTGGATCACGTCATCGTAGCAGGAGCCAATACAGCGTCATTTGCAGAGCGAGGACGAATCTAACGTCGAGGGCTTCGGCCCCTTCTTTGCTTTGATTTTTTCCTTGTTTCAGCAGTTGATTTCTACCCCCAAGCCATCATTCGAAATTTTTCGAATTGGCGAGTGCCCCTTTTTATCCTATGGGTTCATGGGTGAAAATGACTATTTTGGAAGAATAGTCGATAAATATCCTACAGGTTACCGTTCAGCCGCTTCTTAATCACCCGCCCATTTATTTCATGTAGGCTGTGATTCAGGTTGCTTAGGTGTTCTTTGAGACGCACCTTCTCCTCACTGGTGAAGAAGACGACTTGCTGGCCGTGTTTGGATGCGTTGGAAGCGCGTGCAAGTAAAGCGGCAAAGCTGACATCACGTGTAGACTGCTGACGCGGCTCATCGAATACGAGCATACCGGGGTGATTGGTTGAGGCTTCACGTGCTACTTCAAGCATGCCAGATTGATACGCCCAAATGGTGCGAATGAGGTCGCTGGCGGAAATGGTGGTCTGCAGTTCGAAGCCTTCGAGTTCCGGCTTGTATGTGAAGGGCGATAGTTCAATCTCAGATGCAGAGATACTCCCAAAACCATACTCCCTGAGTTGCTGCCGGACAGAGGATCCCCACAACGTCAGCTTCTGACGGTCGTCAGCGGATAGGTCATCCTTCGGCAAATTTTCCAGTGCAATTTGAAGATCTTTCCAGTCGCGCGATAAGTCGGCGAACTCAGTGAGAGTATTCGCGAAGGATTCACTATAACGAATGTCCTGCTTGAGATCGCGCTCGAGTTCGACGCGTTCATACACCGCAGCAATCGAGGGACTTTTGTCGTCTGAGATAAGCGTTTGACGGAGATAGCGGACTCGATCGCGCAACTGACTGATTTCAACGCGAGCGGCTTGTATCTGGAGCTGCCTTGCAGCTACCACACGCTTACTTTGCTGCAAAATACCTTCAAACGTACGGCTCTGTTCGCTCAGAAAGCTGATGCTTTCATCGAGTGACATAACAGTTTGACCGGGTGCCAAGGGTACGAGAGAGTCGGCGACGTGTTGATGGCAGACGGGACAAGTACCATTGTCCAGCTCTGACCCTTGTCGCGACCCTAGACTGCGGAGAGTGCGAGCATCTTTATTGCGTTGAATATCTTCCTTGATCACAGCGAGCCGATCCTGAACACGGGCGACCTCTTGCTCCTCGGCAGATAGCGCATCTATAAGCCGCGCTAGAGTAGCTTGCTGGTTGATAACATTTGACTCCGCTTCCATTAATTCGTGTTTGACTGACTCTGCTGCATTCGATACCTGTGGAACATTTTGAGCCTCGAGAGCTTGCTTCTTCTTTTCTCGTTGCTTGATGCGTTCCTCCAAGTTAATCCAGTGCTTCTGCTCTGGGACGTTGATAGTAGGAGAAACTTGCGGTGGCCATACGGAAGTTGGCTCGCTTGGAAGTGCTTGAGCCACGCCGCCCGCTGTAGTTGCGATTTCCTTGAGTTGACGGATCTGTGCGGACCACCGTGCCTCGAGGCGAGTTTTGCGAAGTTGCAGTTCTTGGCGGGTCAGCGCATTCTTGTGCGCATCCATACCAAGTAAAAACTCCACGGCTCGTTTGTGTACATCGCGGATTCGGAACTGCGTAGGAACCGGAGGTTGTATGCTAGACCACCCTCGCGTCTGCTCGGTCATAAAAAATGGGAAGATGCACTGAAGATACAGCGGCGTCTCATTTCCTTCGTAGGTTTGGACTGCAGGTAAGTCCCATTCCAGGAAGTTTGCAAGAAACCTGTGGAAACCCACTGAACGTGTGGCGCCACCGGCCCTATTCACGAAATAGTCTGTGGTTTGATAGGTGCCAGGCTCAGTCAGCGCTGGCCCGTCGTGTACGGTAATGAGGTTTTTATCTCGACCACCTTTAATAGTCCGCTGGACGGCAATGCGCCTACCCTTCAAGTTTTCAATCTCAAGCCATACCTCAGATTCTAGTACTGCGTATTCGAGCGTGGCCCCACTGGTCGCTCCGGCGTCAAGCTTGGCAGTCATTGCAGGGGGAAGAGGAAGTTCCTGCTGAGACGTAGTTAGCATGGCTTCCATGCCTAGTGCCACAAGAATGGCTCGAGCGCATGTGGATTTCCCCATTGAGTTGTCCGCCCAAATTACTACAAGGCCATCGGAAAACGGCACCGTTGCCCCGTAGTGGCCGTCAACTGTACTGATGTTTATCTTAAGTTGTCGGAGTCTCATGGTCCTACCTCTTGCCGAAGATATTGTCTACCAGCGTTTCTGAAGCTCTTTGTCTGAGCACGCCGGTGAGCTTCTTCTCTGGGATATAAAGGCTCGAATCTTTTAAGATTTCTTCTGCGAACTCCTTGCCGTTATCAGTGAGTTCAACTCGAGCACCATCGACTCTTTTTACGAGATTCTCACCGATAGCAAAGTCAATTGCTCGACTAAACGCAGGTTCAAAACGAACGATGAGTGCATCGGGTGGCAGCCGGCCTTCAATCAATGCGGTTAGCTCCTGATAATTCGCCTCAGAGCGCACAGCCCAGTTCAGCACATGTAGCCTCGTAAGACTAGAACGTTGCTGGCGACAACATTGACTAAGGAGTAGCATCAATAGGCCGATACGCCAGGTAGGGCGTAGGTCTCCTGGCAAGGCTACTGGGCGACGTCGAAAGATGAAATCCACGTCTAGTTCAGGTATGGAGAAGAAATGATCCTCGTGCAGTTCAGCCATTTTTCGTCTCCGGGAACTGCAACGGACACCGCATGAGCCAGTCGGCCACAGCTTCCGCCGCCAGTTGTTCTGCGCAGAAACTGTGAAGTTCCTTGGCTTCGCGTTGCACGGTCTCTCGAAAGTCTTTTAAGGTTTCTGCGAATACGATATTAGAGGCAGATCCGTGCAAAGATCCTATGGACAGATATTCTTCACGGTGGGATTTTGTTTCGATGATCTTCTCATAGACCTGTGGGTAATCTCGGAGTCGCTCCAGTAATGCTTGGCCTGTCAAGTACCACTTCAACACCTTAATGGCGAACTCGTCTCGATCAGTCTGAGTATGCAAAGTAGGTAGCTTTGTAAGCTTTTCTTTTAGTACGCCAAGAAGGCCAACGTTTAATTGGCTCCATGCATCAACGTCTTCAGCTGTTATGGAAGGGGCGTTTATTTTGAGACTCTGCGTGGTCGCTCCCAGAAGCTGATCACGAGCAACAGCGAAACTGGACTCTTCGCTGACGACGATGCGGAAATCATGGTCAACGTAAGGTAGCGCTGCATTGATGACTTCTTGAGTTTTTGTCGCTGCGTGTGCCACGATTTCTTTGCTATCAAATACGGGAACGAAGAGCACCCAACGCTTCATCTTGAGCGGTCCAAATAACCGCAGCAATGCATCTTTGTTATTGATGAACTTCTTGATATCGGTTGTTATCTTGGTGCGCTGCTTGTCATAGCGAGCTTCGACGCTGATAGGCTCTTCACATCCGTAGCACTGGAAAGCCTCCCGCTTAGAAACGCTAAACCCCTCTATGCCGGCGTCTCCGCGATCTTTTGCGGGAACCCTTTGATAGTCTGTCGGGCCGAAGTGATGCGACAAGAGACGATTTGCCCAATCTTCCCAATCGGTACCAACTAGACGTGCGGCGCTAGCCGTCATTTTCCCCTCCATTCCTTGTCACAATAATTATCAGATTTTCCTCTCGCGCACAGTTTTGTGGAACGATCAAAGTGACCTGCATTCATGACTGTGCAACTGCTCTGCGCCTGAATTCTGGCCGTCCGCTCTTAATGGGAAGAAACCGATAGCGCAAATAGATAATAAACGAAACAAATAGTCGCGTCTCCGCTTCGCGGACCGCGCTGCTCCAGGTTCGCTGTTCGCTCATCCCTGACGGGACTGGCATTCGCCAGCCTTCCACATCCCTGACGCCTACGGCCCGACTTCCAGCTTCGGGCCTGCGCGCTTCGCTTGCGTGCGGTTTGCACATCGCGGCGGCCGTTGCCATGTCCATCCGTCTCTCCTGACTCCATCATCTTGCTCGCGACTGTAGCCCGTGTCCGCGTGCCATCGAGGCGCGCCAGGCCGTGTCCTCAGCTGCGCTTGCGGGCCGCACCACCCTGACGCTTTTCTCCTTGACGGCCCACGTCCGTGGGCTCCTGACCGTCGCGGGCGATGAACTCAGGAAAGACGGTGGCAACAGAGGGTGTGCAGAAATTTGTGTAAACGGACAATCCACCGCCGGCGCAAGCCGGCCTGTCCGTAAGCACAATGAACACCAAGAAACACGACGTACCCGAAGAACTGCTCTCTGGCCTGCTGGCCAACTACAAGAAGCCCGAAGACCTCATCGGCGAGAACGGACTGCTCAAGCAGTTGACCAAGCTGCTGGTCGAGCGAGCTTTGGACGCTGAGCTGACTGAGCACCTGGGCCATGAACGCAACGAGGCGGTGGCCAACCCCGCTGGCAACACCCGCAACGGCAAGAGCAAGAAGACCCTCAAGGGCGAGTTCGGCGAATTGCCCATCGAAGTGCCACGCGACCGCCATGGCAGCTTCGAGCCTCAGCTCATCCCCAAGCACCAGACCCGCTGGGCCGGCTTCGACGACAAAATCATCTCGCTGTACGCCCGTGGCATGACGGTGCGCGAGATACAGGCCCATCTCGAAGAGATGTATGGCACCGAGGTCTCACCCAGCTTGATTTCCTCGGTGACCGATGCCGTGGCCGATGAGGTCAAGGCCTGGCAGGCCAGACCGCTGGAGCCGATTTACCCCATCGTCTATCTGGACTGCATCCACGTGAAGGTGCGCGAGGGCGCGGTGCGGGTCAAGGCGGTGTACCTGGCCATCGGCATCACCATGACGGGCGAGAAGGAGGTGCTGGGTCTGTGGCTGGCGCAGACCGAGGGTGCCAAGTTCTGGCTGCAGGTTGTGACCGAACTGCGCAACCGGGGCGTGCAGGACATCTTCATTGCCTGTGTCGATGGGCTCAAGGGCTTCCCGGACGCCATTGAGGCGGTGTTCCCCAAGGCGGTGGTGCAACTGTGCATCGTTCACATGGTGCGCCACAGCCTGAACTACGTCTCATGCAAGCGCCGCAAGGAAGTGGCTGCCGACCTGCGCCGCATCTACACGGCCGCCACCGCCGAAGAGGCCGAGCTGATGCTCGCAGAGTTCGAGGCCCGATGGGATGCCGAGTACCTGCCCATCGGCCAGTCATGGCGCAGGAACTGGAGTCGCTTGACCCCGTTCTTTGACTACCCGCCGGAAATCCGCAAGGTCATCTACACCACCAACGCCATCGAGTCGGTCAACATGAGCCTGAGGAAGCTGACCAAGAACCGGGGCTCGTTCCCCAGCGACGAGGCGCTGACCAAGCTGTTCTACCTGGCGCTGCGCAACATCAGCCAGAAGTGGAACATGCCCATCCGCGATTGGAAGGCCGCGCTGACCCGCTTTACCATTCAGTTCGGAGACCGCATCTCCGTCAATTGAAGTCCGACCCGTTTACACAAAAATTCGGACACGCCCGTGTGGGGCTACCGCCCGGACGGCACGAACCCGTGCCGGCATGTCCCGATGTTCCCGCCGGGCAAGGAAACCCGGCTCATCGTGGATGGCGAATTGGCGCTGATCTACCGCCACCTGGACAAGTTGGAGGCCGAAGGGCTGGAGAACTACGTCATCCCCCTGGCGATCCGGCTGCAATTCGAGTTTGCCGCCCGGCGCTCCGAAATCTGCCCACTCGAATGGGCTTGGCTGGACTTCGAGAACCGCCGTGTGGTTTGGCCCGACAGCAAGACTGGCGGCATGTCCAAGCCCATGAGCGCGGAAGCCTATCGGCTGCTCTCGACGGCGCCGCGCCGGGAAGGCTGCCCGTATGTCCTGCCGTCGCCCAACGACCCGGACAAGCACCTGACCTTTGGCGAGCACTACGGCGGCTGGTGCCGGGCGCTCAAGGCCGCCGGCGTGCCGCACGTCGGCACGCATGGTATTCGCCACCGCTCGACCACCGACATTGCCAATTCGGGCGTGCCGACCAAGGTAGGGATGAGACTGACAGGACACAAGACCGTAGCGATGTTCATGCACTACGTCCACACAGAAGACAAGCCAGTACGCGAGGCGGCCGAACTGGTGGCCAGCCGGCGTCAGGCCATCACCGGCGCAGGGCAGCGCCAGTCGCTGGAGGCCGCAGCATGAACAGCGAAATGCTTCTGTATATGGACGACAAGCCAATCCGCCAGACATTGTCTGGCGAATCCTCTCCAACGCCGAGAAAGCCGAAAGTTGAACTGGCAAACCATGCCCGTTTCGGGTATAGTTTTCGGGAGTGCCAAATATGACCGTCTTCAAACGCAGGGACTTTGCACGGTGGCAGGCCAGCGAAAGGCTACCTGACGCCGCTTTGTGCAAAGCAGTCCAGGAGATGGAGGCCGGTCTGGTTGATGCTGACCTGGGCGGCTTTCTCTACAAGAAGCGGGTAGCGCGCCCTGGTGGCGGCAAAAGCGGCGGCTATCGGACGCTGCTGTCGGCACGGATCGGCAGCAGCTATGTGTTCCTGCATGGGTTCCCCAAGAGCAACAAGGCGAATATCACTCAGCACGAAAGGAAGGCGTTGCAGTTCGCTGGCAAGGTGTTTCTGGAACTGTCGGCAGAGAACTTGGCGAAAGCGCTGGAGTCCGGCGTTCTACTGGAGGTGTGTTGTGACGAGCAAGCTCATTGAATCCCTGCGCGGCGACTTGGCTGCGCTGCATGACGCTGGCGCAATCGGCAAGGTAACGATGCGCGAGTTCGATGCCATCTGCCCGCCGCCAGTGCGGGAGTTCAGTGCTGCCGACATCAAACACCTGCGCGAAGAACTGAAGTTCAGCCAGCCGGTGTTCGCGCTGCATCTGCACACGACTGCTTCGACGGTGCGCAAATGGGAGCAAGGCGATACCCACCCGGCCGGCCCGGCGCTCAAACTGCTGAACATCATCGCCGACAAGGGCTTGCAAGCCATCATCTAGTGCCCCGCACTGGTGACTGCCACGCATGGATGAAGCCGTAGTCGTTTTCTCCCGCAAGGGCCTGTTTCAGACCCGGATTGTGGCGCGCGATGTTCGCAGCCGGGAACATGCGCGCAAGTTATGGCCGTTGGTGTCTCCCGATGCTTTGTGGCAAATGGTGACGTGGGTCAGCCCTATCTTTGAAGATGGAAAGCTGCGTCGGCGCTCCCATTTCCGGCAATTGCCCGTTGATCGCATCTACGACCTCAGGGCGCACTTTGATGACGAAGAAACCAACCGGCAGCGGGCCGTACAGGAAAGCCAAGAGCATCGGCGCGCAAAAGAGTTGATCGCGGCAGAGCTTGGTCGGCGTCTGGATGCCCGGCTTGCCATGCCGTGGTGGTTCAAGGATGCGGATGCATCAGACTACCCGCTGGAAGGTAACCTATTGCTCGGCGCTGATCGTGTAGCGACCGAGCATCCATTGGATACACCCTTCGGCAGCCGATTCCGGCTCGATGTTGCGGTGCTTGGGCCGCCTGTCCAAGCGGAGCCAATGGTTTTGGGTGGCGTGGAAATCGAGCTTGGCCATGCCTTCGACGGACGTAAGGCACTGATCGGTAAGTCGCTGGGGTTCCCGCTCATCTCCATCGACATCACGGAAATGTCGATCGACGAGTTGACGCCAGAATGGGCGCAGCAGGCATTGACCGCCACCACGCGCAGCCACGAACAAGGGCGCCGGCAAACGTACATCTATCTCCATGACCTGCTGTACCCCCTCTACGCCCAGTTGCCAGCATTCCTCGATGACGAGCAACGTCACCAGTTCCTAGTGTTCGCAGATGATGCAACCTTGCAAAAGCTGGCGCACTGGATGAACTTGCTGGCGGAAAGGCTGGAATACCCGAAGGGAGCTGTTGCGGTCGCGTTGGTCAACGGAAAAAGTGAACAATCACGCAAGATGCTGGAGCGCGCAGGGGAAGTTGCCGGGCCTGATTGGAAGGACTTCAATAGCCAGCGGTGCCTGCGTTTGACTCTTCCTCGCCCTCGAAACACTGCGGATCTTCAGGCCCATCGTTTTCATATGACGATGGCGCGACTGCTGCTTTCCCATGCCGATGCACTTGTCGGCTACAAGTATTGCAACGGCGTGAACAACAACGATCCAGAGGAGGATGTCTGGATCGCCCATCGCTGGATTGCCGAGCAGGGTATCCATACCCAACACTGTGTGCTGCCCAAGCGATTGGCCGAGCCGATCAACCGGCTGATCGCAGTGGTGTCCGATTTACGCCGCGATCATGAAACGTCGGCCGCAGAGTCGTAACCACGCGATGCCAAAAATCATCAGGTAGCCGAATAGCCGAATAGCTGATTGCTTACGCTGCGCCGTACTGGCCACGGTTCTGGGCAATTCCGCCCGAACAACCGGAGCACGACCATGACGCAACCGTCCTTTTCATCGTTCGGTGCTGCACTGATAGAGCCCGATTCCCAAGGCCAGAACTGTCGGCGCGACGGCTGACCAGATTCAGGAAGCCTACGTCATGCCATCGAGCTGGCTCCTCGTCGATTCGTGTGGATCCCAACACCCACAATTGGCCCCTGGGGCAACACTGAGTAGATCAGAAGAAAGAAGCAAACCGACATGACCGCAGGAGCAGGGATCGAGGCGTTGTTCACCACGGCACTGGGCCTGCAGCCGCCCTGGGAGGTGGTGCAGGTGCAGCTTGAGACGGCCCGCCGGCGCATCGACTTTGAAGTGCGCTGCAGCGCCAAGCGCCTGGCTTGCCCGCACTGCGGCCTGGCCGAGCAAGGCATCCACGACCGGCTGCGCCGCTGCTGGCGCCACCTGGACTTCTTTCAATACGAAGCCTGGCTGCCAGGCCATGGACCAGGTGCGCACCAGCGAGTGGCGCAGCCACCCCAAGGCGGTCACGGAGGTCTTTGGTGACAAGGACAGCGAAACCCGCAAGGGCTTGATGTGGGGCATGCGCAAGAACCCGCAGGGCTGGAGGGCCAGGCAAGCCGCCGCCATGCACTGGCTGCAGCGCTCGCATCTTCAGTCTGCCCGTGCCTGGCGCATGAAGATGAGTTTGCGTGAGGTGTACGCCAGGGCGCGTGAACACAACGATTCGGGCAGCGCGCAGCTTGAGCTCAGGCGCTGGCTCAGCTGGGCCAGGCGAAGCCGCCTGAAGCCCTTTGTGCGTCTGGCCAAGACCATCACCGAACACTTCGATGGCGTCGTGCGGGGGATGCTGGACAACCGCTCCAACGCCTATGTGGAGGCCATGAACGGGCTGCTGCAGCAGGTCAAGCGGGCGGCCCGGGGCTTTCGCACAGCCAAGAACTTCATCGCGATTGCGCATCTGCGCATGGGCCGGCTCAAGGATTTGCCGCAAAGCCCATTCAAGATGGCTGAGCCTGGCAATGACACGGGCTACCGCCATGTGTAGTGCCTGTCAGATTCCACACGAATCGACGAGGAGCCTCCCGCCTCACGGGCTGCTGGCGCGGCCCGACGATAGCGGCCAGGTCTGACAGCTTCACCGTACCCAGTGCTGGCATGCCAATCCCCAAGTCGATCAGGCCGTGGGCAGTATCGCCGTCAGTGGGATCGAGCGACACCAGCAGCCACGTCGCATGCGCGTCCGGGGTGAACAGGCGCACGACCGGCAGCGGATCGGTGGTGCGCGCCTCGCCCTTGGCGAGCAGGTGCGCGCGGTCTGCGTCAGTGATGAGCGGGTTCATGAGCGCGGTTCTTCCCCGAATGCTCGAAACCGCCGAAACGTATCTGTGCCACCGCAGACAAACACAAAGACGCAAGCCCGCGAATCCGCAGAAGCACAAAGGCACGAAGGTGCATGGGTGCAAGTCAGTAAAGACACGAATGCGGTTCCCTGGATTTGGAGCCATCCGCAGATGCGGATTTCCGTAAAGGCACGAAAGCGTAGAACAACACCAAATGAACACTATAGATTGTAGTCCTATAGGGCGCAATGGGCTGTCATCTTGGTTTTTGCGAGGAAACCATAGGTGGCGGCAGCGTACTCGTTGGCGAAGGCATTGAAGACGGTCAGGAAAGCGCGAGGCTTGAGCCAGGAAGCGTTCTCCGACGTGTCCAGCCGCACCTATATGAGTACGTTGGAGCGCGATCTGAAAAGCCCCACCCTGCACAAGCTGACCGAACTGTGCGAGGTCATGGAAGTGCATCCGCTCACGCTGTTGACCCTGGCCTACGCTGGCAACGACACGCACAAGGCCGACGAACTGCTGGCGCAGGTGCGCCAAGAATTCGAGACCGTGCTGAAAAAGCACGACGCGCCGTGAGTTGCCACGCTACGCTCTGTAAGCTGCTGGCTTACTGGGGTAAGAAATTCAAAGTTAAGAAAGCAGGATGCGAAATGGACATATCTGAAGCTTGGCAAGCCATCAAAGACCTCAGCAGGGAAGAGTTTGAGGAAAGGATCAAGCACCAAGGATTACCCGAAGCTCGAAAGGACTTGCTTTTCAAATTCATCCGAGGGGTATTCAGGCCAGTTACAGCTGCAAACCTGACATTGAAGCCTATGCGCTCAAATGCTTGATGCCAGAATTTTACGAGTCTATTCCATATAAAGGGCATCCATATTCAAACAACGAACTTTATGAATATGATCCACCGAAGAATGGGCAGAATATCATCAAGCATGGCATTGGATTTGGCGAGGCCGTTAGCTACTCAAGAAAATTCGGAACATTGCTAGTTCCCATCCCTAATGAGGCGGATGGTGAAAGATGCGTAATCTTCTCTGACCTTGATCTAAAACGCGATGGAGATGAGCTAGAAATTCCTCCTCCCGGCATCAAGGAGATGAACTACACCATTTCTATTGCGAACCATAGAAACGGAAAATTCAGATTCATTTCTGCAAGGCTTTTGAGTTCAAAAAAGAAAAAATACGAAGAAACCATAGCGCAGGTTCTCGGAGAGATAATTCCCGACGAACAGGCAAGACGAGGTTTTATCGACCGTTGTGTGGAAATTCTAGAAAAAAACCTGATTCAGCCTGCATCGCCAGGTTCGGAAAGCGGAGCGCCATAGGCATATGTGCGGCAGTGTTGCGATCAGCAGCACCGCGCCCCGCCGCAACGGGCGGGGCGCGGTGGGCGGTCGTCAGGCCGCCTTGGGCTTGCTGCGCGACCAGATCAGGTCGTGCGTACCGTCCTCGTTCTCGATCAGGCGGGCATAGACGGTTGCCGGGAACGAAGGATCGTCGAGGGATACGGACACGTAGGGCCGCCCGGCTTCGCTGGTCTTCTTCCACCCCGCGCCGATGTCGTGGCCGGCCGCCTGAAGGCGGAAGTCGGGGGCGCTTTCGTTCTCGCCCTTGGCGTTGGCAACCAGCTTGACCTTGACGTTGAGGGTCAGGGTGCGAAGCGTGCCGGTGAAGCCGTCTTTCTCTGCGGTGAAGGTGCCGATGTTTGCCATGATGAATTTCCTTTCGGTTGAACAGGGTTCGCGCCCATCGCGTCCTGTTGTGATCCGACCGGCGGGGGATGGGCTGGCTGCACCGCTCGCGGGCGCAACGCAGTGGAGCGCCTGGAAGCGAAAAGAACTTGTCCCGCGAGGAATGCGCGCAGCGCAGGGGAAATTGTTTTCGCTGGAAGGTTGCAGCCATAGAAGCCCGGCTACCGCCAGGATTCACAAACAGACAGGACGCCTTGGGCCGACCCACTCCGAAAGGAACATGGCCGACTCGGCTTCCCGCGTGACGGCTTCACCGGCTTGCGCCCTGGCACGGGCAAGGACAATGCCCAGCGACAAGGTGAAAGCGTCCTTGACGTAGCAGGCGGCCTCTTGCTTGAGGCGTGGCGTGGAAGCGCCATTGCAAGGCCGGGCGGCGTGTCGGTAAACCGTCCTTCGTGATGTACAGGCGACGAACCGCCAGCGTCGAGGACGGCACGCTTTCGTGCAACCTGCAGCAGCAAGCCGGGGCGTAGGCCCACAAGCCCCGCCCCTTGCAGCGGGGTGCGACTTTCACCGCAAGCGCAGCGCGCAGCGCCACAGGCGCGAAGGCGTGAGGGATTGACGCCGAATGGCCGTGACGGCGAAGTCGGGATGGGCGTGTCCGAATTTTTGTGTAAACGGGTCGGACTTCAATTGACGGAGATGCGGTCTCCGAACTGAATGGTAAAGCGGGTCAGCGCGGCCTTCCAATCGCGGATGGGCATGTTCCACTTCTGGCTGATGTTGCGCAGCGCCAGGTAGAACAGCTTGGTCAGCGCCTCGTCGCTGGGGAACGAGCCCCGGTTCTTGGTCAGCTTCCTCAGGCTCATGTTGACCGACTCGATGGCGTTGGTGGTGTAGATGACCTTGCGGATTTCCGGCGGGTAGTCAAAGAACGGGGTCAAGCGACTCCAGTTCCTGCGCCATGACTGGCCGATGGGCAGGTACTCGGCATCCCATCGGGCCTCGAACTCTGCGAGCATCAGCTCGGCCTCTTCGGCGGTGGCGGCCGTGTAGATGCGGCGCAGGTCGGCAGCCACTTCCTTGCGGCGCTTGCATGAGACGTAGTTCAGGCTGTGGCGCACCATGTGAACGATGCACAGTTGCACCACCGCCTTGGGGAACACCGCCTCAATGGCGTCCGGGAAGCCCTTGAGCCCATCGACACAGGCAATGAAGATGTCCTGCACGCCCCGGTTGCGCAGTTCGGTCACAACCTGCAGCCAGAACTTGGCACCCTCGGTCTGCGCCAGCCACAGACCCAGCACCTCCTTCTCGCCCGTCATGGTGATGCCGATGGCCAGGTACACCGCCTTGACCCGCACCGCGCCCTCGCGCACCTTCACGTGGATGCAGTCCAGATAGACGATGGGGTAAATCGGCTCCAGCGGTCTGGCCTGCCAGGCCTTGACCTCATCGGCCACGGCATCGGTCACCGAGGAAATCAAGCTGGGTGAGACCTCGGTGCCATACATCTCTTCGAGATGGGCCTGTATCTCGCGCACCGTCATGCCACGGGCGTACAGCGAGATGATTTTGTCGTCGAAGCCGGCCCAGCGGGTCTGGTGCTTGGGGATGAGCTGAGGCTCGAAGCTGCCATGGCGGTCGCGTGGCACTTCGATGGGCAATTCGCCGAACTCGCCCTTGAGGGTCTTCTTGCTCTTGCCGTTGCGGGTGTTGCCAGCGGGGTTGGCCACCGCCTCGTTGCGTTCATGGCCCAGGTGCTCAGTCAGCTCAGCGTCCAAAGCTCGCTCGACCAGCAGCTTGGTCAACTGCTTGAGCAGTCCGTTCTCGCCGATGAGGTCTTCGGGCTTCTTGTAGTTGGCCAGCAGGCCAGAGAGCAGTTCTTCGGGTACGTCGTGTTTCTTGGTGTTCATTGTGCTTACGGACAGGCCGGCTTGCGCCGGCGGTGGATTGTCCGTTTACACAAATTTCTGCACACCCTCCCTTGAGCGCACCCACTGGCGCACCGAAGTCGGCGCCAGCGCCCGTGCGTTCTCGTACTCGGTGACGATGTAGGCGGCAGCCTCCTCGGCGCTGGCCTCGCCGGCGGATTCCATGCGGGCCTTGACCCGGCGCAGGAAGTCGCTGCCCCCCTCTTGCACCAGCGCCTGAGCGCGCTCGAACAAGGGCGCCAGCGTGCCGTCAGCCGCCATGTGGATGCCGACCTCGTGCATCAGCGTGCCCGGCGCCGTGGCCTCGCTCAAGCCATCGGCCACCAGAAAGGACTGGCCCGATACCGGGTCGAAGAAGCCCTCGACGGCGCCAGCGGCGCTGCGCTTGATGTCCAGGCTGCCTTGTGCCACACTGGACTCGCCCGCCCCCACCGCCAGGTCGCTAGAGTCAGCCTGGTCGTGCGTAGCGCGGCTGGTGTCATTGGCCGCCGCCGTTGCATCGGGCTTCACTTCCCACCCCGTCAGCATCCATGCGTTGCTGCCGGGGGTTTTTACGAGGATGGCCTCCATGTTGCGCAGTCCGACGACCGCGCGGATGGAGCCGCCCAATTCGCGCCGGCGCACCTCAGCGCCGTTCGCAATGGTTTCTATCAGACCATCGAGCAGCCTGAGCGCCTTCGCTTCGGGCAACCCGTCCTTGCGCTGCCTCGCTTCCAGGATGTGTGCGATCCCCTTCTCGCCAGGGCGCGAGCCGTTTCTTTTGACAGCGCCCCCCTCATCGCCCCACACAAAATCCACCCACCCCAGGCCGTTGCGGTACATGGCCCGATGCACGCTGGTCTTGCCGTTGAGCGCCCGCGCCAGGGCCTCGCGGCCACGGCGGATGTTGGCCTCCACCGACTTCATAGGCGAGCGGCTGCTCTGGACACTGGCCATCAGACTGGCCCGCGCGCGCTCCAGCGCCTCGCCCGTCTTGGCTGCGCGCGCCTGCGCTGCGGCCTCCACCGCCTCATCCTCGGACTGCACCAGCGTCACCAGACCCTTGGCCTGCAGCTTGTCCAGCAAGCTGCCGTAGGCGCGGCGGATGGCGCCGGCCACCTGCGTGGTGGTGGCGCCGCTCGGCGCTGCAGCAGCGCCCTCTCCCAGTACGGTGCGGCGCATGGCGTCAAAGTCGAAGCCGGCGGCATTGGCCGGCATCGGCGCGCTGGCCATCTCCTGGCCGTTGAATGTGACGATCACGTCGGTATCGGCCACGTCGGCAGTGGCGCCGGGCGGCGTGGCGCTGCGCTGTTCGTCGGTCAGCTTCTGGCGGGCCTGGGTGTTGCGGGCCTCGACCTCGCCGGCCAGGCGGCGATACAGCTCACGCGGGGACGCAGTACCTGCCCTGCTCAGAATGTCACGCTTTTGCTGCAGCAACGCGTCATACTCGTCCATGTCGTACTCGCCGCTGTTGAGCCGCTCATTGATCCGGTCAAGCGCGGCCTGCGCCGCCAAATCAACGCCCGCAAACTGCGACGGCGAGCCGCCCGTGGCAAAGCCCTCGATGTTCTGGATGCCGTGCTGCACCTCGTGCAGCAAGGTCGATAGCGCTTGCCGCTGCGCCAAGTCCTCGTGCAAATAAAGCGTCCCATTGGACGGGTTGAATCTCCCATCTGCCTGACCCATCGCCGAGCCGGGCATGAACTTGACGGGCATTGCCGCCAGGTCGGGATAGGCGGCAAACAGCGCCGGATGATCCAGCAAATCGGCCAGTCGATACCAGCCTGCCTGCATCTGCGCAACACCGGCCAGCAGTTGCGACACAGGCACGCCCTTGTGGCCTACCTTCAGCCGCGCATCCGCATCGCTGATCTCAAAGCGCCACTTGCCATCGGCGCCACGATGCCAGCCGGTGTCACGCCGCACGGCCTCGGCATCCTCGCCCGCCTCCAGGCGCTGCTGGGCCGATGCCAGCGCGTGCTGGTCGGCAGTGGCGGCCTGCTGGCCGGCGAAGCTGCGCCGGATGTCGGGGTCGCTGGAGCTGAAGTTGCCGTTGTTGCCGATGGCGCTCTTGATTTGCTCAGGCCGCAAGGCAATCACGGTATCGCCCGTGAGGCCGTTCTTGAACATGCCATCGCCGCTGCTGCGCAGGAGCACACCGTCGTGGCCTTGCTCTTTGGCCTGCAGGATGTAGTCACGAAAGCGGGCTGCATCGTAGTCACGCCCACCCTCGTCGATGGCCAGGGGGTTCTGCAGCGACACGTAGGCGGGCATGATGTTGGCCCCGCCATCTGCAACAGCCTCCTGGGCATACTCGCTGGCGATTTCAGTCGAGGATGACAGGAAAAAACCTTGGCGAGCATCCACCTCGCGGGTGTTGGAGCCGCGCTTTTTGTCATCGAACACCGAGAAGTCGGCACCAGTGCCGTGATACACCACCAACGGCTCGCCGGTGCTCGGATCGACCACCTTGGAGACCTCGGCAGGGTTGACACGCGCCAGCGGGCGGCGTACAAAGTCGGAAAGCCCAGCGATAGGGGCGACACTTGAACCGGCTTGCTGGTCAGGACGCCCATAGGAATCCTGGGCTTTTTCTTTGGCGTCGTGCAGCGCAACCGCGTTGTAGTACCACTGGCCGTCCGACTGGTGGCGCACCGTGAACGAGGCCACCAATGGCACACCGGCCACCTCTACGCGGGCCAGCAGCGTCGAGTAACCGGCAATGTCCGGGCCGTCGCCGCGTGCCACCTCGGAGCGGGCATAGATGGCCGCCGGAATCAGTGCCTTGATGTCCGCGACGATCAACGATTTCGCCGGGTCACGCGCCGCGCCCTGGGATTTTTTGGCCCCTGCGCGCCCCACACGAATGGCGCCCAGCTCCGGGTGCTCAATCTCCACCTTCTCGCGCACCATGCGGTCTAGCTCCAGTGCCAGCTTCTCGCGCAGCTCTGCGTGACCGAGCCCATGCCACTCACCCGGCACGCGCACCCGGACGGGCTCCATCGCATCCAGCCGCTGCTGCGCGGCCAGCGCCTGCCAGTCGCCAAACCACGCCTTGAAATTCGGCGTCCTCACCTGCACCCACTGCCCATAGGCCAGCTTCGTCTTGCCGGCAGCCTTGGCGCGGTCGTAGGCTGCGCGCCCGCCGTAGGCGCGCTCGGTGTCCTTGAGCTGCTGCGCCACCTCAGGCAGCGCCTGCGCCGCAGAAGCGCTGCGGCTGAACATCGGCGCCTGCTCCTGGCCCTGCACGTCAGCCGGCGCACGCTCGACCGGCCCGTCCTTGAGTTCGCGCGCCGTCGGCGCAGTCGAGTGCGTGCGTGCGCGCTCGGGCACATCGCGCCACTGGGCGCCGGAGCGCTCCACCGGCATGACGCGCACCGACCAGGCGCCTTCGGCATCCGGCGCGCTGTAGGCCAGCACACGTTCGAGCGAGCCGTCGTAGCCGCGCACGATGTTGCCCGGCGCGAAGTAGTCGGCGCGCGCGGCCTCCTCGGCCTGCGCCTTTTTGGCCAGCACGCCGCGCGGGGCGGGGGCGGCTGGCGCAGCAGGGGCGGGTTGCGCTGGCGTCAGCCCATCCGCTTGTACGCCACCTCCTCCAGCCTGCGCGGCGGCAGCAGGTACTGCGCCCGCTTCTCCTGCTGCTGCTCGGCCAGCAGGCGGCGGATTGCCTGCTTCTTGCTGTTGCGGGCTTGCTTGGATGGCTTGGGCTTGGCTGGCAAGGCTGTCTCCTAGGGTGGATGCCGCAGGCGCGGCGGGGGAAGTCGTCGCAGCAACGGGTGCTGCGGCAGTGGTCATTGGCGCAGTTGCAGCTACACTTTCTGTAGCATTCTGCGCTTGCCCAGCAAGACCAACGACCGTTTCTGGCGCTGCCCCTTGGGGCGCAGCGCTGGCCGCTGGCGCCGGCGGCTCATGGGCGGCGCGCGCATCGAGCGCCTCGACCTCGGCCACCACTTGCGCCAGGCGCTTGCCCTTCGTGTCGATGCCCAAAGCCTGGGCCACCGGCACGGCCTTGAGCATGGTCTTGCGCCAGCCCTCGGGGCGCAGGCCGCTCAGCCCATCCATGGGCGCGCCCTGCGCCGGCGCCTGCGCCTGCGGGCCAGGGCCAGAGCCTGCACCCGCCTGGCGCGCGGCGTCGTCGTAGCCGCGCAGGTGCTGCAGCCGGGTGGCGACATTGGGGATGGCAGCCAGCTCCTGGCGGGCGGCGCCACTGCGAAACGCCTGCCCCCCCAGGTCGTAGGCACTCGCCCCGCCAGCGGGCGCCGCCAATTGGGCAGCGTTGCCCGGGTGCGCCGGCGCGGCGTCCACCGCCTGCGTTGCCGCACGCGACAGCGGCCCGGCAGCCGGGTCGATGCCCAGACGCTGCGACGGCGTGCGCGTATCCAGCTCCAGCGTGCCCACATCGACCTCGCGCGCGGGCATGTCCAGGCCCGGCAGTCGCTCAGGTGCAGCGCCAGCGGCGGTCTCCCACTGCGGCTCGATGGGGGTGGCTTCGTAGTCGATGCTGGCGGCGCGCGCGCGCTCGGTCTCAGCCGGATCTTGCAGGGTCAGGCCGCCATGGTCGAACTCGCGCGTGAAGTCGATGCCGTCGCGCGGCGCCTGTGCGCCCAGGGCAGTCTCGGCCTGCAGCGCCTCGATCATGGTGCGCGGGCGCTCGGGCTGCGCTGCCGGATCAGCAGCGCCGGGTGAAGTGGTTGGCTCAGCCGGCTGCGCCGCATAGCCATACAACGCCGCGCGCGCGGCGGTCTGCTGATCCTCGGGCAGGCTGGCCAGGTAGGCATCCACCTCGGCGCGCCGGCCTACCGTGCCGTCCGGGAACACGACCAGCGGGTCGGGCGTGTGGCCCAGTTGCAGCGGCGCGGCATCCGGCTGCGGCTGGGCATCCGGCGCAGGGCTCGGCTGCTGCGCGCGCGGGCCGCGCAAGTTGGCGCCAGCGCCCATCACGCCGCCAGCCAGGGCGCCTTCAGTACCGGCGCGCGCCACGCCCTCCATCAGCGGCTTGCCCTCGGCCCAGTTGCTCCACATCTGCTCCTGCGCGGACTGCGGCAGCTCCTGCAGTAGCGCCTCAGACACCATGCCGCCCAGGATGCGGCGCTTGGCCGATGCCGGCACGTTGTCGCCAGCGCCGCGCCCGGCGCGCACCAGGGCGGTCTCAGCCGTCTCCAAGCCCCAGGCATTCGCCACCCGGCCTGCGCCAGCGCCAATCAGCGCCGTGCCCAGGCCCGCGCCCAGCGCGCCCGCAGCGCCGCGCTGCGCGTCCTCGCCCTGGTACTCGGCCATTTGCTGGCCGGCGGTCACGGCGCCCTCGCCCGCGCCTGCCGCAATGGCGGTGGCGGCGCGCTCGCCCACGGCGCGCTCCAGCGCGCCAGGCACGGCAGCACGCGCTGGCGCCGCAGCCGTGGCAGCGCGGCCCGCCACGGCGCCGGCTCCCATCAGGACGCGGCCCGCCAGGCCGCTCGCCACCATGCCGGGCAAGGACTCGGCCACCTGGTTGGCGGTATAGCCGGGGTTGGCCAGGTAGGCGCGGGCGATGTTGCCCGCGCCGCCTTCTTCCCACGCCTTGTCCACCGCGGCGCGGCCCTGCTCGTAGCCGGCGCTGAACTTCGTCTCGTCGGCCCACTTGCCGGGCTGGAAGCCCGTGGCCTCGCCCAGCGCGTCAGCAGCGGCGGTGAACGGGCGCGCGCCCGTGGCCAGGGCAATGGGCAGGTCGGCCAGGCCAGCGACGGCGCCAGGCAGGCGCTGCACGCCGGCCTTGAGGGATTTGCCCAGATCGGAGAGGGTGCCGCCGGCGGGTGCCGGCTTGGCCGATCCTGGGTCGAACTGGTCGAAGAAATTCCCGCCGCCCTCGGGCTTCGCGCTGGCGGGGTCGAACTGGTCGAAGAAGTTGGCAGCCATGCCCGCAGGATGGCGGGGCATCCGGCGGGCGGCAAACCCTATAGGGGTGCCTCAGAAACGACAAAGGGCGCCGAAGCGCCCATGTGGAAGGTCTGCCCAGAAGCTCAGTGGGTCGTGACGTACCAAGTCACGCAGCCAGCGATCACGACGAACAGGATGATGGCGGTAATCATGGTGTAGGCCTCCTTAGACGCCAAGAGAATGCGAGAAGTATAGGGCAGGCCGCAAACAGGATGCCAATCTCCAGCCTGCTCAAGACGCTGTGCCCTGCAGCGCCCACCACGCCACCGATGAAGGCCGATGCCGCGATGGTGTCGATGAAGCGGGCCAAGCCCTCCTTCTGCTCCTTGGTGAATTTCGATGCCATGCGTTCTCCCGCGGGGAATGTAGCAGCACGACCGCCCCCAAGTCAGAAGTGACTTGGCCGGTCAGCCCTTCTTTGAGGCTGGGGGCGCCTGGTCTAAGCTCAAGAGCCACTTCCGCGTCGGCTACCGCCAGATTCCGCGCCATGAGCTGGCCGAGGCTGTCTCCATCGTCACCCGTCAAGCTGTGGAATGAGGGTGTGCAGAAATTTGTGTAAACGGACAATCCACCGCCGGCGCAAGCCGGCCTGTCCGTAAGCACAATGAACACCAAGAAACACGACGTACCCGAAGAACTGCTCTCTGGCCTGCTGGCCAACTACAAGAAGCCCGAAGACCTCATCGGCGAGAACGGACTGCTCAAGCAGTTGACCAAGCTGCTGGTCGAGCGAGCTTTGGACGCTGAGCTGACTGAGCACCTGGGCCATGAACGCAACGAGGCGGTGGCCAACCCCGCTGGCAACACCCGCAACGGCAAGAGCAAGAAGACCCTCAAGGGCGAGTTCGGCGAATTGCCCATCGAAGTGCCACGCGACCGCCATGGCAGCTTCGAGCCTCAGCTCATCCCCAAGCACCAGACCCGCTGGGCCGGCTTCGACGACAAAATCATCTCGCTGTACGCCCGTGGCATGACGGTGCGCGAGATACAGGCCCATCTCGAAGAGATGTATGGCACCGAGGTCTCACCCAGCTTGATTTCCTCGGTGACCGATGCCGTGGCCGATGAGGTCAAGGCCTGGCAGGCCAGACCGCTGGAGCCGATTTACCCCATCGTCTATCTGGACTGCATCCACGTGAAGGTGCGCGAGGGCGCGGTGCGGGTCAAGGCGGTGTACCTGGCCATCGGCATCACCATGACGGGCGAGAAGGAGGTGCTGGGTCTGTGGCTGGCGCAGACCGAGGGTGCCAAGTTCTGGCTGCAGGTTGTGACCGAACTGCGCAACCGGGGCGTGCAGGACATCTTCATTGCCTGTGTCGATGGGCTCAAGGGCTTCCCGGACGCCATTGAGGCGGTGTTCCCCAAGGCGGTGGTGCAACTGTGCATCGTTCACATGGTGCGCCACAGCCTGAACTACGTCTCATGCAAGCGCCGCAAGGAAGTGGCTGCCGACCTGCGCCGCATCTACACGGCCGCCACCGCCGAAGAGGCCGAGCTGATGCTCGCAGAGTTCGAGGCCCGATGGGATGCCGAGTACCTGCCCATCGGCCAGTCATGGCGCAGGAACTGGAGTCGCTTGACCCCGTTCTTTGACTACCCGCCGGAAATCCGCAAGGTCATCTACACCACCAACGCCATCGAGTCGGTCAACATGAGCCTGAGGAAGCTGACCAAGAACCGGGGCTCGTTCCCCAGCGACGAGGCGCTGACCAAGCTGTTCTACCTGGCGCTGCGCAACATCAGCCAGAAGTGGAACATGCCCATCCGCGATTGGAAGGCCGCGCTGACCCGCTTTACCATTCAGTTCGGAGACCGCATCTCCGTCAATTGAAGTCCGACCCGTTTACACAAAAATTCGGACACGCCCATCCCTGGATCAAGACCTATCCGCCCGGCACCCGTTGGAATGCGCCGCTGCGCACGCTGGCGCTCCCGCAGATGCTGGACGGCGCCGCCGCGCGCTGGCCGGCGCGCTGCGCGCTGCATTTCGAGGGCCGCAGCTTCAGCTACGCCGAACTGGCCGATCTGTCGGACCGCATGGCCCAGGGATTGCTTCGCCTGGGGATAGGGCCCGGCTCCCATGTCAGGCTCTATCTGCCGAACACGCCGCACTACATCATCAGCTTCTTTGCGGTGCTCAAGGCGGGCGCGACGGTGGTGAATTACTCGCCGCTGGACGCCGGCGCTGCGCTGGAGCACAAGATCGGCGACAGCGAAACCGACTTCATCGTGACGCTCGATAGCCCCGCCTTGTTCGCAAAGATGAACGGGTTTCTGGGCACGACGCGGCTGCGCGGCCTGATCGTCGGCTCGGTGAACGAGTTCGGCGGCGCCAGCGCCCCGCAGGACGCGCATGCCGTGGCCTGGGACGCGCAGCGCCTGCGCTTCGCCGACCTGCTCAAGGCCTCGCCTGCCGCCGGGGCCGCACGGCCCCAGCCGCCCGCCCTGGAGGCCGTGGCCGTGCTGCAATACACTGGCGGAACCACCGGCCACCCCAAGGGCGCCATGCTCACGCATGCGAACCTGAGTTCGGCCGTGTCGCAGGTGTGGCACACGCTGGTGGGCGCCGGCACGCTCGCGGAAGGCGAGGAGACGTTTCTGTCGGTCCTGCCGCTGTTCCACATCTATTCGCTGGTCGTGAACATGCTGTTCGGCCTGAGCATCGGCGCCAAGCTGATCCTGCACCAGCGTTTTGACCTGCAGGCGACGCTCGACGCAATCGTGGCCAACAAGGTCAGCGTCTTTCTGGGTGTGCCGACCATGTATGTGGCCTTCACGGGCCATCCGGACATCGGCCGTACAGACCTGTCCTCCCTCAAGTTCTGCAATTCGGGCGGCGCGCCCATCGCTGCCGAGGTGTTCCAGAAATTCGTGCGCCTGGCGCAGTGCCGGCTGCAGGAAGGCTGGGGCATGACCGAATCCTGCACCATGGCCACGGCCTCGCCCGGCGTCGGTGCGCACCGTGCGGGCTCCTGCGGCATTCCTGTGCCGGGCGTCGAGGTCAAGGTGATCAGCCTGGACCAGCAGGTCGAGGTGCCGCTGGGTACGCACGGCGAGTTGTGCATTCGCGGCCCCAATGTCATGAAGGGCTACTGGAACAACCCCGAGGCGACGCGCGAGGCGATGACCGCCGACGGCTATCTGCGCACCGGCGACATCGGCTACATGACGGAGGAAGGCTTCGTCTACATCGTCGACCGCACCAAGGACATGATAATCTGCGGCGGCTTCAACGTCTACCCGCGCAACATTGAGGAAGCCATCTACCGCCACCCCGCCGTGGAAGAGGTGATCGTGATCGGTGTGCCCGATGCCTATCGCGGCCAGTCGCCCAAGGCCTTCGTCAAGCTCAAGGAGGGCAGCGCGCCGCTCACGCTCGAGCAGCTGCGCGGCTTTCTTGGCGAGTACCTGGGCAAGCACGAGATGCCGCACGCCCTGGAGCTGCGCGCCGAGCTGCCCAAGACGGCCGTTGGCAAGCTCTCGAAGAAGGATTTGTACACCCAGGAGCTCGGCGCTGCCTGACGCAGTCCCGCCGCCCGCCCGCCTGCACGAAAAGGATTTCCGAACCATGTCTTTCGCCTTGGCCATCGCCCCTCCCACCGTCCCGCCGCCGGAAGGCTGCATCGACACCCAGGTGCTCGGACACATTCTGCTGATCGGCATCAACCGTCCGGCAAAACGCAACGGCTGGACGCCTGCCATGTTCCGCCAACTGGCCGAGGCGTATACGCGCCTGGACGACGACCCGGAGCTGCGCGTGGGTGTGCTGCATGCATTTGGCGACCATTTCACGGGGGCCTGGACCTGCCCGCCGTCACCGCCTATCTGCAGCGCGGCGAAAAGGCCATTCCCGAAGGCCTGGTGGAGCCGCACGACTTCGGCCAGCCCGGCTACCGGCGGCGCACCAAACCCATGGTGGTGGCCGTCAAGGGCATTTGCTTCACGGTGGGCATTGAGCTCATGCTGGGCGCAGACATCGTGGTGGCAGCGGACAACTGCCGCTTCTCGCAGATGGAGGTGCAGCGCGGCATCATGGCCACAGGCGGCGCCACGCTGCGCATGGCCGAGCGTGCCGGCGCCGGCAATGCGCTGCTGCACCTGCTGACCGCCGACGAGTTCGACAGCGCCGAGGCCTTGCGCCTGAATTTCGTGCAGAAGGTGGTTCCTGCCGGGCAGGAGCTGGACGAGGCGCTGGCCATCGCCCGGCGCATCGCCGCCCAAGCGCCGCTGGCGGTGGTGGCCACCCGGCTCAATGTGCTCAAGGCGATCGAGCAAGGACCGGCGGCGGCAGTGGCGGACTTCGTCCCTGTGCAAAAGCAGTTGGCCAACAGCGCGGATGCCGCCGAAGGGGTGCGCGCGTTTGTCGAACGGCGGCCCGCGCAGTTCAGCGGGCGCTGAACACGCAGCCAGGCGCGCCAGCGCGCCTGCAGGCCACCACCCCCGCGCCAATCCCACACCACGGACCACGTTTTTTCAATTCAATTGCGCACAATTGAATTGCTCGCCATAATTCACCCCATGCCCGCCGCCGCATACACCGCCGACCGTCCCAGCCCGCCCCTCCTGCAGCTCGACAACCAGGTGTGCTTTGCGCTGTACTCGACCTCGCTGGCGATGACCAAGCTCTACAAGCCGCTGCTCGATGCCATCGGCCTGACCTACCCGCAGTACCTGGTGATGCTGGTGCTCTGGGAGCAGGACGGCCCCACGGTGTCCGAGCTTGGCGAGCGCCTGTTCCTCGACTCCGGCACGCTGACGCCGCTGCTCAAGCGCCTCGAAGCCTCGGGCCTGGTCGCGCGCCAGCGCGACCCGCAGGACGAGCGCCGCGTGCGCATCACCCTCACCCCCCGGGGCCGCGCGCTGCGCGACGACGCCGAGAGCGTGCCCGCCTGCGTGCTGCGCAGCAGCCGTACCGCCCTGCCTGAACTGCAGGCGCTCACGCGCCAGCTCCAGGCCCTGCGCGCCCAGCTCGGCCAGGCCTGAACCCACCGATTCAACCCCGCCCGCACCGGGCACCACCCGCAAAGGAAAGCACCATGGCCACCCTCGACAAAGTCCTCTACACCGCCCGCGCCCACACCACCGGGGGCCGCGACGGCGCCTCGCGCACCGACGACGGGCGCCTGGATGTGAAACTGTCCTCGCCCGGCACCTCGGGTACCGGCACCAACCCCGAGCAGTTGTTCGCCGCCGGCTACTCGGCCTGCTTCATCGGCGCACTCAAGGCCGTGGGCGGCATGCAGAAGATTGCCGTGCCGCAGGACGTGGCCGTGGACGCCGAGGTGGACCTGGGCCCCATCACCGGCGGCTATGGCATCGCCGTGCGCCTGCAGGTGCACCTGCCCGGCATGGAGCGCGCCGCCGCCCAGGCCCTGGTGGACGCCGCGCACCAGGTCTGCCCCTACTCCAACGCCACGCGCGGCAACGTCAACGTGACGCTGACCCTGGCGCCCTGAGCCCGCAATCGCTACTAAGGATTTATCCGTAAATAATATTAACGGGCAGGTGGATTTTCCGCAGCGCGATGATGGCGGCGGCGAGATGGTTGAGTGCGAGGAACGTGTGCTCCAGCTTCTCGTAGCGCACCAGTAATTTCCGGCTCCTCGTCGATTCGTGTGGAATCTGACAGGCACTACACATGGCGGTAGCCCGTGTCATTGCCAGGCTCAGCCATCTTGAATGGGCTTTGCGGCAAATCCTTGAGCCGGCCCATGCGCAGATGCGCAATCGCGATGAAGTTCTTGGCTGTGCGAAAGCCCCGGGCCGCCCGCTTGACCTGCTGCAGCAGCCCGTTCATGGCCTCCACATAGGCGTTGGAGCGGTTGTCCAGCATCCCCCGCACGACGCCATCGAAGTGTTCGGTGATGGTCTTGGCCAGACGCACAAAGGGCTTCAGGCGGCTTCGCCTGGCCCAGCTGAGCCAGCGCCTGAGCTCAAGCTGCGCGCTGCCCGAATCGTTGTGTTCACGCGCCCTGGCGTACACCTCACGCAAACTCATCTTCATGCGCCAGGCACGGGCAGACTGAAGATGCGAGCGCTGCAGCCAGTGCATGGCGGCGGCTTGCCTGGCCCTCCAGCCCTGCGGGTTCTTGCGCATGCCCCACATCAAGCCCTTGCGGGTTTCGCTGTCCTTGTCACCAAAGACCTCCGTGACCGCCTTGGGGTGGCTGCGCCACTCGCTGGTGCGCACCTGGTCCATGGCCTGGCAGCCAGGCTTCGTATTGAAAGAAGTCCAGGTGGCGCCAGCAGCGGCGCAGCCGGTCGTGGATGCCTTGCTCGGCCAGGCCGCAGTGCGGGCAAGCCAGGCGCTTGGCGCTGCAGCGCACTTCAAAGTCGATGCGCCGGCGGGCCGTCTCAAGCTGCACCTGCACCACCTCCCAGGGCGGCTGCAGGCCCAGTGCCGTGGTGAACAACGCCTCGATCCCTGCTCCTGCGGTCATGTCGGTTTGCTTCTTTCTTCTGATCTACTCAGTGTTGCCCCAGGGGCCAATTGTGGGTGTTGGGATCCACACGAATCGACGAGGAGCCCCAGCCCTATCAAGGCGCAAGCGCGCCGTTCGCTGATCGGAGTCGCCTTCAACATCTCGCCCACCGCGCGTCGCTTCGCCGGTGGGCTCAGCGCTTTACACCGAAGGCCACCTTCAGCGCCTCGTTGTCCAGCACCGCCTCGGCCAGCAGCTTCTTGAGCCGGTTGTTCTCGGCTTCTAGATCGCGCAGCCGCCTGGCGTCGCTGGTCTCCATCCCGCCGAACTTGGCTCGCCACTTGTAGAAGGTTGCCGAGCTGAATCCCTCTCGGCGGCACAAGTCCACCACGCTCATACCGGCGTCGGCCTGCTTGATGAACCCAATGATCTGTTCGTCTGTGTACCTGCTCTTGCGCATCGCGCTTCCTCTCAGTTGCGCGGATTCTTCTCTATTGCCTTGGTACGGGCCGCGGGTTGCAGGTCATTGCTGAATCGCTTCAGCCAGATCGGTCGTCCTCGAACCGTACCAGTGGCTGCCGTGGCATAGATCCGTCTGGGGTGGGGTCATGCCGTCTGCAACTCGATTTGTGCAACAAAGCCTATCCCTACATACAAACTCGGGGAAAGCGCAGCCCTTGGTTTGTGAGTGCGGAAAAACTGGCCGAGTACATCGACAGAAAAAAACGCGAGGCCCAGCAGGACTGGGAGCGCGTGCGCGCATAATCTACCGCTCTGGGATGGCGTCAGGGCGAAGATGGGTGTATATCTTGAGAGTGCTCCAGCTATCATGCAACGTGAACTGAGCCACCTCCTGTATGCTGTAACCCTTCTCAAAAAGCCGACTGGTTGCTTCGTGCCGCAGGTCATGGAAATGTAGATCTGGCAGATCCAGAAACCTGCACGCTCGCGTGAACGCGGCTCCCACACTCCTGGATTGATAGGGGAACACTTCAGCGGCAACGCGCGGCTGGCGCATGATGATCTCCATGGCGGGTCTCAGGATACGGAACTCGCGCCGATTGCCTCTTTTTTGAGTGGGGTGCTTCACGTCGTCGATCCAGCCTGTGCCTTTTTCCTCATCAACATCCTCCCAGCGCAAGCGGCAAATTTCCTCCTGCCGTCTCGCAGTGAGCAGCGCGAAAAGCATGATGTCCAGCATTGGAATCTGGCTACGCCTGTCACGGCTTGAGAAGTAATCGATGAGGCGCTCTTCTTCTCCTGTGGCCAGCCTGCGTTTCCTCTTTTGAGCCTTGGCGATGACCCGCGAGCGCATCAACTCTACTTTGGCGGCATCAACCGCTAGCAAAGGCTGCTGGATGTGGAGCAAGGTTGCAGCCATCAAAAACGCCTGACGCAGCCACACTATATCGTTCAGCACCGTGGCAGGCCCGGCCCCGTCGTTCAGCCGCCGCCTTTTGGCGTGCTCGATCAGGTCTGCTGCCGTCAGCAGCCGTGCATCTTTTTGAGCAAGTCCTGCCGTTTGGAGGCGGGCAATGTCCGCTTTTTTGGATCTGCCCCACTCCGTGATTCCGGTCGATTGCTCGACGTAGGCCTGGAGAATTTCTCCAACGGTCAGGGGAGCGACGGCCAATTGCCCGCTTGACCGTGCGGCCTCCAACTCTGCCTCCCTGCGCTTGAGCCATGCCTGCGCCAAGGCCCGCTTGCTGAAGGTCTGCGCTTCGGTATGCACAATCACGCCCTTGTTTTTCATGCGGATTTGGGCCGTGTACCCTGTCGTGCCGTCGCTGCGTTTTCGTGCTGTGATAGTGCCCATGATTGCAGTGCTACAAGACTTTGCTGTAGCACTCAATGTAGCATCGGCAGAAGCTTTCCAGGGTTTTTCGGGGGATTTCGGGTGCTTCAAGAATGCTACGGGGCGCAGAAAAATATGTATGAGAAAAGAAAAAACTAAGATAAATCAACAACTTAGCAGCCCGTGGCGCATGTCGGTTGCCCCCATGCTGGACTGGACGGACCGGCACTGCCGCCACCTGCACCGGCTGCTGAGCCGCCACGCCCGCCTGTACACCGAGATGGTGACCACCGGCGCGCTGCTGCATGGCGATGTGCAGCGCCATCTGCGCTTTGGCCAGGCCGAGCACCCTGTCGCCCTGCAGCTGGGCGGCAGCGAACCTGCCGATCTGGCACGCTGCGCCCGGCTGGCCGCCGAGTGGGCTATGACGAGGTCAACCTCAACTGCGGCTGCCCCAGCGAGCGGGTGCAGCGCGGCGCCTTTGGCGCCTGCCTGATGAACGAACCGCAACTGGTGGCCGACTGTGTCAAGGCCATGGCCGACGCGGTGGCCCTGCCGGTGACCGTCAAGCACCGCATCGGCATCGACCAGCGCGAGGACTACGGCTTCGTGCGCGACTTCATCGGCACCGTGGCCGAGGCCGGCTGCCAGGTCTTCATCGTCCATGCCCGCAATGCCTGGCTCAAGGGCCTGAGCCCCAAGGAAAACCGCGAGATCCCGCCGCTGCGCTACGACGTGGTGGCCCGCCTCAGGCATGACTTTCCGGCGCTCACGCTGGCCATCAACGGCGGTATTGCCACCGATGCACTGGTGCATGAGCAACTGCAACTGCTCGATGGGGTCATGGTCGGGCGCGAGGCCTACCACAACCCCTGGTGGCTGGCGCGCTGGGATGAGGCGTTCTTCGGCGCAGCGCCCAACCCGCTCACGCGCGAAGAGATCGAAGAAGCCATGGTGATCTACATGGAGCACGAGGCCCGCAGCCACGGCACGCCCTGGCAGGCCATCGCCCGGCACATGCTCGGCCTGCGCAACGGCCTGACCGGGGCGCGCCGCTGGCGCCAGGTCTGGAGCGACCACCGCCTGAAACATCTGCCAGCGCGCGAGGTCATGCTCCTGGCGCGCACCAGGCCCTGAGCCTGGGTGACGCCGCATCCATCCGCCCACGCACCATGACCGAAACTGCCCGGCTCAGCCCTGAAGAGGCCGATTTCCTCGCCTGGTACGACCGCGAGCGCGCCGCGCTGGAGCTGGCCTGCACCCTGCATGTGGCGCGGCTGCAGGCGCTTTTGCAGCAGGCCGGCGGTGTCGAGATCGCCAAGATCGAGGGCCGGGTCAAGGATCGCGAGGAGTGCCTGCGCAAGTTCGCCCGCAAGTACCGCACGGCGCTGGAGGACGGCGGCGCGCCCTACCGCATCCAGGAACACATCACCGACCTGATCGGCGTGCGTGTGGTCTGCCTGTATGAGGACGAGCTGGCCAAGGTGGCGGCCATCGTGGGCCAGCACTTCGATGTGATCGACGTGACCGACAAGGCCGGCGCCATGCAGGGCACGGAATCGTCCTTCGGCTACAAGGGGCTGCACTTGGACTTACGCCTGAAGCCGGCGGCGCTGGTGCAGGCGCAGCCGCTGCCCAGCCACGCCGACCGCCCCTTCGAGCTGCAGGTGCGCACCATCATCCAGGACGCCTGGAGCGTGCTCGATCACCGCATCAAGTACAAAAAATCCATCCCGGCCGAGCTCAAGCGACGCATCAACGTGCTGTCGGCCTTGTTCGAGCTGGCCGACCGGGAGTTCAGCCAGATTCGCGATGCCACTGAGGCCGAGTTGCGCAGCGCCAGCGCCGAGCCACAGGAGGGTCAGGAGGCGCAGGACAGCGCCGGGCGCAGCAGCTCCAGTTCTTCAGCCCGGCTCAATGCCTTCACCTTCCTGCGCACCGCGCAGCACTTCTTTCCGGAGCACGATTTCGATCCGGTGCGGGTCGATCACTTCGTCGATGAAATCCACGGCTGGGCGCCCGGCCTGACGCGCGCCCAGTTCAACAGCCTGATGCGCAGCACGCTGGGCACCGTCAAGCGCTATCGCCAGCACCATGAGAGCGTCAACCGCCAGGGCGGCTTCAACGCTTTCACCATGATGCGCCACTGCCTGTACCTGCAGGACAAGGCCGCGTTCCAGCGTGCGCTGCGCAACAGTGCGCGTGAGGCCTTCGAGACATGGCTGCAAGCCAATTCACCATCAAAACACGCGTAAAACACCGACAGATCAGCGTAAGGCGCTATCGCAAAAATAGCATCATCAACATCTGTCAATCCTGTTGTTGTCCCGCACCAGCCGATTCACCCCGCACAGCAATTCGCAGACGTTACTGCTATATTGCACTGCAACAACCTTTTACATGCCATGTTGTATACACTTTTCGAGACCCAGCGCGCCCTGATGGAGCCCTTTACCGACCTGGCACAGGCCACGGCGAAGTTCTACAGCAACCCGCACAACCCGTTTTGCCAGACCCAGGCCGCCCATCGGCTGTCGGCTGGCTACGAGCTGCTGTACCGGCTCGGCAAGGATTACGAAAAGCCCGAATTCGGCATCCGCTCCGTCGAGGTCGATGGCGTCGAGGTGGCCATCCACGAGCGGGTGGAGATCGAGCGGCCCTTTTGCGAGCTGCGTCGCTTCAAGCGTTTTTCTGACGATCCCGCCACCTTGAACGAGCTCAAGAACCAGCCCGTGGTGCTGGTCGTCGCGCCGCTGTCGGGGCACTACGCCACGCTGCTGCGCGAGACGGTGCGCACCATGCTCAGCGGCCACAAGGTCTATATCACCGACTGGAAGAACGCCCGCACCGTGCCGCTGTCCGAGGGAGACTTCCACCTCGATGACTACGTCAACTACGTGCAGGACTTCATCCGCCACCTGCAGGGCAAGTACGGCAACTGCCATGTGATGAGCGTGTGCCAGCCCACGGTGCCGGTGCTGGCCGCCATTTCGCTGATGGCCAGCCGGGGCGAGAGCACGCCGCTGTCCATGACCATGATGGGCGGCCCCATCGATGCGCGGCGCTCGCCCACGGCGGTCAACGACCTGGCCACGCAGCGCAGCTTCGAGTGGTTCGAGAACAACGTGATCTACCGCGTGCCCAGCAAATTCCCGGGCGCCGGGCGCATGGTCTATCCGGGCTTCCTGCAGCACACCGGCTTCATCGCCATGAACCCGGATCGCCACGCCACCAGCCACTACGACTACTTCAAGAACCTGGTGCAGGGCGACGACGCCAGCGCCGAGGCACACCGCAAGTTCTATGACGAGTACAACGCCGTGCTCGACATGGATGCGCACTACTACCTGGAGACCATCCGCACGGTCTTCCAGGACTTCAAGCTGATGAACGGCACCTGGGACGTGCGCTCGCCCGGCGGCACGCTGGAGCGCGTGCGCCCCCAGGACATCGCCACCACGGCCCTGCTGACCGTCGAGGGCGAACTCGACGACATTTCCGGCAGCGGCCAGACCCAGGCGGCGCACGAGCTGTGCAGCGGCATCGCCGCCAAGCACCGCCAGCACCTGGAAGTCCAGGGCGCCGGACACTACGGCATCTTCAGCGGCCGGCGCTGGCGCGAGATCGTCTATCCCCAGGTGCGCGACTTCATCCTGGCCCACAACAGGACTGAACCCAGCAAGCAGGCAGGCACTCCCGCCAAAGCCCTGCACGCCGCTGCGGCCTGACCATGGTGCCGGGTTGCGCACGCGGCTCTGATCTGTCTGCGCTGGCGGCGCGCATCGACGCCGCCCTGCCGCAGACCCAATGCACGCGCTGCGGCTATCCCGACTGCCATTCCTATGCCCAGGCGGTGGCCCAAGGCACCGCCGCCATCGACCGCTGTCCGCCCGGAGGCGCCGAAGGGGTGGCCCGGCTGGCGGCCATCGCGGCGCTTGCTGTGGCAGCCTGCGAGGTCGATCCGCAATATGGCCAGGAGCTGCCGCGTGGCGTCGCCGTGATCGACGAGGACTGGTGCATCGGCTGCACTCTGTGCCTGGCAGCCTGCCCGGTGGACGCCATCATCGGCCTGAACAAGCGTATGCACGTGGTGCTGCCCGAGCACTGCACCGGCTGCGAGCTGTGCCTCCCCGCCTGTCCGGTGGATTGCATCCGCATGGAAAACGCCAGCGGCAGCCTGACTGGCTGGGCTGCCTGGTCGCAGACCCAGGCCGAGCACGCCCGCCAACGCCACCGCGCCCGCCAGCAGCGGCTTGCAACCTCCCCCGCCGCCCCGAGCAGGCGCCGCCACCCGTCCCGGACAGGCAGGCAACCGTGGCCGCCGCCCTGGCGCGCGCGCGCGCGCGCCGCAGCAACGCCTGAAAATTGCCTGGCCCTCAGGACACTGCCGTCAGGCTCTTGTAGACGCCGCAGCCCAGATAGACATCCGCCACCCGCTGCACAAACGACATCTTGGTTTGCACGGCTCCGCTGGTCGGATGCACGATGTCGTACTCCACCCAGCCCGGGCTGCGCTCGGCCTGGGCAATGATGGCCTGCAGCAGCGCCTGGCCATCGACTCCCGGAATGTCCTGCACGCGCGAGCCGACCTTGGCCGGATTGCCGGCAAAGGCAAGATAGGCTCCCTGCGCATCAAGGGCAAACACGTACATGTCCCGGTCGTGAAATGGCTGGGCAGGGTCGGTGATGGTGCGCAGGAAACCCTCGCGGCTGCGGCCCTGGGCCACGGCTGCGGCGCGCTGTACCAGTGCCAGGGCCTCCTCCGCTGTGCCCTGCTGCAGGCGAAACACCTGTACCGCACGCGCCAGGGTATGGGCGCGGCCCTGCAGGGCGCGCGCCTGCTGCAGCGTATCGCCCACCATGCTGGCGTTGTGCTGGGTGAGCTGATCGAGTTGCTGGACAGCGGCATTGATCTCGCGCAGGCCCGTGCCCTGCTCGACCACCGAGTGGGAGATGCTGGCCACGTGGCCAGCCACCGTGCGGATACCCTGCTGCGCCGCAGCCATGCCATCGCCAGCATTGCGGATCAGGGTGCCACTGTCCTGGACTTGCTGCACCGAGGTCTGGATCAGGGTGCGGATCTCGCGCGCCGCCTCGGCCGAGCGGCCCGCCAGGGTGCGCACTTCGCTGGCCACCACCGCAAAACCCCGGCCCTGCTCGCCGGCGCGCGCCGCCTCCACGGCAGCGTTGAGCGCCAGGATATTGGTCTGGAAGGCGATCGAGTCGATCACCCCGATGATTTCGCTCATGCGCCGGGCGCCATCCTGGATGGATTGCACCGAGGAGATGGCGTGCGTCATGGCCTGGCTGCCCTCTTCGGCGCGCAAGCGCACCCGCTCGCCCTCCTGCGCCGCCTCCCGGGCCGCCTCGATGGTATTGTCGATGGCCGCCGTCAGCTGCTCCACGCTGGCGGCAGTCTGCTCGACGCTGCTGGCTTGCTGCTCGGTTCTCGCGGACAGCGCTGCGCTGTCGCGGGCCAGGCTGGCGCCGGCGTGATCGACCAGTGCCGCATTGCTGCGGATATCGGCTACGGCGCTGGACAGATGCAGCACCAGCCGATCGAGCCGATTGCCCAGCCGCGCCAGCTCGTCGCTGCCGTCCAGGCTGGCACGCGCACATAGATCGCCCTGCGCCGCCTGCTCCATGGCTTGGCGCAAGCGGTTGAGCGGCCCGGCCATGCCGGCGTGCAGGGCAGCCGCCAGGTAGCCGACGAGCAACACCAGGCACAGGCACAGAGGCCACAGAGCCTGCGGCAAGAATTCAGCAGTTGCAGCCAGAAGCACCAGGGACAGCACCGCCAGCCCGGCCAGCAGGGCCATTCGCCCCCCTAGCCCGAGCCGCTGCAACAGCCACAACCCCGGACGCAGGAATATTGAATTGCGCATCGCTCCCTTGCCTCATCATGTGTGCTTGCCAACGCCGCCAGCCGGCGTCAAGTCATGATATCTGTTGCAACCAGTTGCCAAATCGGGCCGCGCATGAATGCAACATTTCTGCCCGCCTGCCCCATCCGTGTGCCTGCCGCAGCGGCAGACCTGCCGGCAGCCGCCACCGGGGCAGCGCTGCTCGATAATCGCGCCTTCCCACATGCCTGGCGCGCGCCTCCCCGCCCGCTTGCATCGCCCATCCACTTCACCAGACAAGACATCGACCATGAGCACTATGGGAACCATGGAGCGGATCCTGCGCCTGATGGCGGACAAGAACGCCTCGGACGTTTACCTGTCGGCCAAGGCCCCGGCCCTGATCAAGATCAATGGCGAATGCATCCCGATCAACAACCAGGAGCTGCCGGTCGATGCGCCGCTGAACCTGCTGTCCGAGATCGTCCCGCCCGAGCGCATCGAGGAGCTGCAGGAGACGGGTGAGCTGAACATGGGTGTGCCCATTGCCGGCGTGGGGCGCTTTCGAGTCAGCGCCATGCGCCAGCGCGGCACCGTGGCGGTGGTCATCCGCTTCATTGCCCAGCACATTCCGGCCCTGTCCTCGCTGGGGCTGCCGCCGCTGCTGGGCGAGCTGGCCTTGCACAAGCGCGGCCTGATCCTGATCGTCGGCGCCACCGGCTCGGGCAAGAGCACCACGCTGGCCGCCATGCTCGACGAGCGCAACCAGACGACTGCCGGCCACATCCTCACCGTCGAGGATCCGATCGAATACCAGTTCAAGAACAAGAAATCCATCGTCAACCAGCGCGAAATCGGCAGCGACACGCGCTCGCTGCAGACGGCGCTGAAGAACGCCCTACGCCAGGCGCCGGATGTGATTCTGATCGGCGAGATCCGCGACCGCGAAACCATGTCGGCGGCCATTGCCTATGCCCAGTCGGGCCACCTGTGCCTGGCCACCCTGCACGGCAACAACAGCTACCACGCGCTCAACCGCATCCTGTCGTTCTATCCGGTGGAAGTGCGCGAGACCATGCTCAGCGATCTGGCCTCGGCGCTGCGCGCCATCATCTCGCAGCGCCTGGTGCGCACATCCGGCGGCGGGCGCGTGGCAGCGGTGGAGATCATGCTCAACACCAAGCTGGTGGCCGAGTTGATCGAGCAAGGGGACTTCTCCGGCGTGCGCGACGCCTTGGAAAAATCCATGGCCGAAGGCTCCAAGACCTTTGAGGAGTCGCTGGCAGAGCTGATCCTGGCAGGCCGCATCGAGCGCAAAGAAGGCCTGGCCTATGCCGACTCCCCGACCAACCTGATGTGGCGGCTGCAAAACGATTTCGCGGCCGCCTCCCGGGAGGCGCAGGCCGCCAGCCAGGCGGGCCGTTCGGCGGACGACGACGCTCCGTCCTTCACCGAGATCGTCCTGGATGTCCACTCCCAATGACGCAGCGGCACATCACCGGCAGCACGCTGGGCGAGTTGATCCGGGACGGCGAGCAATATCTTCTGCAGGCCGGCGTGTCCTTTGGCCACGGCACGACCAACGCCCGCGATGAAGCCGCCTGGCTGGTGCTGTGGAGCCTGGGCCTGCCGCTGGACAGCAATCTGGCTGAACAGGCCGAGGATTCAGTATCGAATCGGCCTGTAAGCCTTGCTGAGCAAGCGCGGGCAGCTACTGTTTTTGAAGAACGCATCACCACCCGCAAACCAGCCGCCTACCTCACGCACGAGGCCTGGCTGCAGGGCGTGCCGTTCCATGTGGATGAACGCACCATCGTGCCGCGCAGCCTGATTGCCGAGCTGATCGCAGATGGCAGCATCGACCCCTGGCTGAGCGATCGCACCCACCGCGTGCTGGATTTGTGTACCGGCAACGGCAGCCTGGCCGTGCTGGCCGCGCTGGCCTGGCCCGAGGTGCAGGTGACAGGTGCCGACCTGTCCGCCGATGCGCTGGAGGTGGCGCGCATCAATGTGGAGCGCCACGGTCTGGGCGAGCGTATTGCCCTGGTGCAGGGCGACGGCCTGGCAGCGGCGCCTGGCGTTTGGGATCTGGTGCTGTGCAACCCGCCCTATGTGAACGCTGCCAGCATGGCCGCCCTGCCGCCCGAGTATCGCGCCGAGCCCGAGCTGGCCCTGGCCGGCGGCATCGACGGCATGGATTTCATCCGCCAGCTGCTGCAAGCCCTGCCGGAACAATTGGCTGAAGATGGGGTGCTGGTGCTGGAAATCGGCAACGAAAAACCGTTTTTCGAGGCAGCTTTTCCTGAATTTCCGGTGTTCTGGCTGGAAACCAGCGCAGGCGATGAACAGGTGTTGCTGGTGACTGCGTGCTCTCTGAAAGCATGGATGGGCTCCTGAAGCAATTTCATTATCCTAGAATGCAGCAAAATAACATTGCCCTTAAAAATCATAAATCGACCAAAAATATTATCGGAGTCTAATCCGCTTCATGCCAGGCATAAAAAATAATTTCGATGAATATTGGCGTGGATTATTTGACAATCAGCGCCAGAACAACATTGACCTATTACGCGCCATCGCTGTAATTTCCGTATTCATTCATCATGCGCAATCGACCTTTGGAGGTGATTTTCCTTTCTTTGGGGAATACGGCGGGCAATTCGGCCCACAGTTGTTTTTCCTCATAAGTGGTTACCTCATAAGTGCCAGCTGTACCAGACACCCGCTGACAGATTATGCAATCCACAGAATTTTCCGCATAATACCCGCCTACCTGTTGTTTTTTTTAGGCATTGGATTATTTAATGGAGTGATTTCCTGGGACAATATTTCTCAGGCTCCATGGGAGTTTTTGGCAAATATATTGCTGATGCAACATTTGTTCCCAAAAGCGTTGCTTCATTATGATACATTGCATGTTACTTGGACTCTGACTGTAGAGGTATTATGGTATGCAAGCGCACCTTTATTACTGTGGCGTCGTTCATTGAGCACAGCCACCGTAATGGGGATCACATTGTTTTCTTCCGCTTGGGCTTATGCGGCCAACCAGCATGTCTTTGATGGATTTTATCCAGGGGTGACAGATGTCAATCCGGGATTTTCATATCTTTTTCTGGCGAATCATTTCTTTTCACAAATTTGTTTTTTCGCCTTTGGAGCGTGGATATTTTTCCACAAAGATAGGCTGAGGAAGGTAAATCCATTTCTCCTGATGATGCTTGCTGTCTTGTTATTCATATTGAGAAAATATTATTTCATTTATAATCCAATATTCATTACCGGAATAGGACTTGGCCTGTTGATGCTGGCAGGAATAAATAGCCCTGCATTCCGCAGTAAAGGGGTATTTATTATTTCCGAAGTGTCATATTCAATTTATTTGTGCCACTTCCCAGTATTACTCATGGTGAAAAATATTTGGCAGATCTCCGGATATCTCGGCGTCGCAGTTAGTATATTATTGACATTGACTCTATCTGTTATTAGTTATATTTTCCTGGAAAAGCCGGCTATTAATTTTGGCAAACACTTGACAAAGTCAAAATTCCCTCTCTCATCAACATCAGCTCAGAAAAATCTGGATACGCATCCCGGCAGATAATCTTGTGCTTCATCGAAAGCTGACGGCAAGAGCTGGCTGCAGCTTCGCTCCCCCCTCGCCAGGGGGACTGCATTTGTTCGGAACAGCCCCCCTGTCCCCAGTTCGTCCCGAAGGGGCGCGGATTGAAACATGATCTCCCTACGCCAAGTCACCTTGCGTCGCGGTAGCCGCGTGCTGCTCGACAGCGTTTCCGCGACCCTCAACCCCGGTGAAAAAATCGGTCTGGTCGGACGCAACGGCGCCGGCAAGTCCTCGCTGTTCGCCCTGCTGGCCGGCCATCTGCACGAGGATGGTGGCGATTTTTCCATCCCGCCCCAGTGGCGCATGGCCCAGGTGGCGCAGGAGATGCCCGAAACCAGCGAAAGCGCCAGTGCCTTCGTGCTGGCCGGTGACGCGCGGTTGGGCGAGTTGCAGGGGCGTCTGGTCGCAGCCGAGGCCAGTGGCGACGGCATGGCCATCGCCCAGTTGCACGCCGACCTGCAGGATGCTGGCGCGCACGACGCGCTGGCGCGCGCACAGACGCTGATCCTGGGTCTGGGTTTTCAGCCGGCGCAGCTTGAGCAGCCGGTCAACAGTTTTTCCGGTGGCTGGCGCATGAGGCTGCAGCTGGCACGCGCGCTGATGGCTCCGTCCGACCTGCTGCTGCTCGACGAGCCGACCAACCACCTGGATTTGGACGCCCTGGTCTGGCTGGAGGCCTGGCTCAAGCGCTACGGCGGCACGCTGATCGTCATCAGCCACGACCGCGAGTTCCTGGATGCCGTCACGGACGTCACCCTGCACATCGAAAATGCCCAGCTCACGCGTTATGGCGGCAACTACAGCCGCTTCGAGGAGCTGCGCGCCCAGCAGCTAGTGCTGCAGCAGGCGGCGTATGAGCGCCAGCAGGAAAAGATCGCCCACCTGCAAAGCTTCATCGACCGCTTCAAGGCCAAGGCCACCAAGGCAAAGCAGGCGCAAAGCCGCGTCAAGCAGATCGAGCGCATGGAGCGCCTCGCGCCGGTGCTGGCCAGCGCCGATTTCACCTTCACCTTTCGTGAGCCGGCCAACCTGCCCAATCCCATGCTGGCCATCAGCGATGCCTCCTTCGGCTATATCCATGAGGACGGCACGCAAACCACCATCCTGCGCGGCGTGAACCGCTCGGTGCTGGCCGGCCAGCGTATCGGCATCCTGGGCGCCAACGGCCAGGGCAAGTCCACGCTCGTCAAGACCATCGCCCGCGAAATGGCCCCGCTGACGGGCAAGGTGACCGAGGGCAAGGGACTCACCATCGGCTATTTCGCCCAACAGGAACTGGACGTGCTGCGCCCGCAGGACAACCCGCTGGAGCACATGGTGCGCCTGGCGCGCGAGTTGGGGGCGGACGCCGCCAGTAGCCGCGAGCAGGAGTTGCGCAACTTCCTGGGCAGCTTCAACTTCAGCGGCGACATGGTGGCGCAGGCCGTGGGCAGCATGAGCGGCGGCGAAAAAGCCCGCCTGGTGCTGGCCATGATCGTCTGGCAGCGGCCCAACCTGCTGCTGCTCGACGAGCCGACCAACCACCTGGATCTGGCCACACGCGAAGCCTTGGCCATGGCGCTGCAGGATTTCGACGGCACTGTCATGCTGGTCAGCCACGACCGGGCGCTGCTGCGTTCGGTCTGCGAGGATTTCTGGCTGGTCGGGCGCGGCCAGGTCAGCCCCTTCGATGGCGATCTGGACGAGTACCAGCGCTATTTGCTGGAAGAAGCGCGCCGCCTGCGCGAGGCGGCCCGGGTGGCGGCGGACGCCGCCAGCACAGCGCACGCTGCCGAGCGCCCGACGCCGGTCAACTCGCGCGAGCAGCGCAAGGCCAGCGCCCAGGCGCGCCAGCAATTGGCAGAAAAAACCCGTCCGCTGCGCCGCGAGCTGGCCCAGGTGGACAGCCGGCTGGCAGCACTGTCGGCGGAAAAGGCCGAGCTGCAGGAGCGCCTGGCCACATCGCTGCCGCCTGCCGAGATTGCCGATTGCGGCCGGCGCCTCAAGGCCTGCGGCGACGAGATCGAGCAGCTCGAAGAGCGCTGGCTGGAGCTGGGCGAGGCCCTGGAAGCGCTGGAGGCAGGGGCGGCAATTGAAGTGTGAAATACCGCTGCAGCCCAATACTGGCAAGCGCTGACAGCTATCAATTTTGAAAATTAGCAAAGCGTTGCAGGGGATGGAAATTATTTTTCCCGCTGTGTCAACGCGGTTCAACCCGGGTGCGTTGTTCCTGTCATCTTAGGAGATCCCACATGAGCACCACCATCCTGTCCGCCTGGCCCGAAGACGAACGCGACCGCAAACGCGCACCGGCCCGCGTGTGAGCGCCGCCGGCGCGGGCCGCCAGCGCCCTGCCCGCCCGAACCAGAGCCGACAGCCGGCGCTCCTTTTTCCCGCCAAGCCGCCCCATCAAAAAACCCGCTTTCGCGGGTTTTTTGTTGCGTACAAGGCCGGCTTCAATTCATGTGCAGGCCGCCGTTGACCGAGAACTCGGCGCCGGTGGTGTAGCCGCCCTCATCGCTGGCCAGCCAGGCGATGATGGAGGCGATCTCGCTGGGCTCGCCCAGGCGCTTGACCGGGACGGTGGCGACGATTTTTTCCAGCACGTCCGGACGGATGGCCTTCACCATGTCGGTGCCGATGTAGCCCGGTGCCACAGTGTTCACGGTGACGCCCTTGGTGGCCATCTCCTGCGCCAGCGCCATGGTGAAGCCGTGCATCCCGGCCTTGGCAGCCGAGTAGTTGGTCTGTCCGGCCTGGCCCTTCTCGCCGTTCACGCTGGAGATGTTGATGATGCGGCCCCAGCCCTTTTCCACCATGTCGGCCACGACCTGCTTGGTCACGTTGAACATGGAGTTCAGGTTGGTTTCGATCACCGCATCCCAGTCCTCGCGCGTCATCTTGATGAACATGCGGTCGCGCGTGATGCCGGCGTTGTTGACCAGCACGTCGATGCTGCCGTGCTCGGCCTTGGCTTTTTCAAACGCGGCCACGGTGGAGTCCCAATCGCCCACGTTGCCCGCCGAAGCGTAGAACGTGTAGCCCAGTGCCTTTTGCTCATCCAGCCACTTCTGGTAATCCCGCGTGGGGCCGCAGCCGGCGATGACCTTGAAGCCCTCCTTGTGCAGGCGCTGGCAGATGGCGGTGCCGATGCCTCCCATGCCGCCGGTGACGTATGCTACTTTCTGGCTCATTTTCCTTCTCCTTTTTTGCTGATGAACCTGGTCACTCTAACCAGGGTTGTGAGCAATTCTTGCTCAGGTAAATACTGATTCAGCGCTCCACCGCCAGGGCCACGCCCATGCCGCCGCCGATGCACAGGGCTACCAGGCCCTTTTTGGCGTCGCGGCGCTGCATCTCGTGCAAGAGCGTGACCAGCACGCGGCAGCCCGAGGCGCCAATGGGGTGGCCGATGGCAATCGCCCCGCCGTTGACGTTGACCCGGGCCGGGTCGATACCCAGCTCCTTGTTGACGGCGCAGGCCTGGGCAGCGAAGGCCTCGTTGAGCTCGAACAGATCGACCTCCTCGGCCTTCCAGCCGGCGCGCTCCAGCGCCTTGCGCGACGCCGGCACCGGCCCCATGCCCATGGTGGCCGGATCCAGGCCCGAGGTGGCGTAGGCGCGGATGTGCGCCAGCGGCGTCAGGCCCAGTTCGCGGGCCTTGGCAGCGCTCATGACCACCACGGCGGCAGCGCCATCGTTGATGCCCGAGGCATTGCCTGCCGTCACCGTGCCGGCCTTGTCGAAGGCCGGGCGCAGGCCGGCCAGGGCGTCGGCATTGGACTTGCGGTTCAGGTACTCATCCTGATCGACGGTGATCGGCTCGCCCTTTCTCTGCGGAATCTGCACCGGGACGATCTCGTCCTTGAAGCGGCCCGCGTCCTGCGCAGCAGCGGCCTTTTGCTGGCTGGCCAGCGCCAGCGCGTCCTGCATCTCGCGCGTGATGCCGTGCTCTTTGGCGACGTTCTCGGCGGTGATGCCCATGTGGTATTGGTGGTACACATCCCACAGGCCATCGACGATCATGGTGTCCGCAAGCTTCCAGTCGCCCATGCGCTGGCCGTCGCGCGAGCCGTTGAGGACGTGGGGCGACAGGCTCATGTTTTCCTGGCCGCCGGCGACGACGATCTCGCTGTCGCCCGTGGCCACGGCCTGGGCGGCCAGCATGACGGCCTTGAGGCCCGAGCCGCACACGGCGTTGATGGTGAGTGCCGGTGTCTCCTTGGCTACTCCGGCAGCCATCATGGCCTGGCGCGCCGGGTTCTGGCCGCAGCCCGCCGTCAGCACCTGGCCCATGATGACCTCGCCCACTTGGTCGGGTGCCACCTTGGCGCGCGCCAGCGCTTCCTTGATGACGGTGGCGCCCAGCTGCGTGGCCGGCAGCTTGGCGAAGGCGCCGCCGAATTTGCCCACGGGCGTGCGCACGGCGGAGACGATGACGATGTCCTGTTCCATGTCGGTCTTTCTGTTGTCTTTGGTTGGTTGCTGAAGGGAAAGGGTCAGGCCTTTTGCTTGACGTAGCGCCCCGGCGCCGGCTCGATGGCCTTGTAGGCCTTGCCCCGGCCATAAGTCTTGGGCGCAGCGATCTGCTTGCCGGCATGGCTCTTGAGCCATTCGGCCCAGTCCTCCCACCAACTGCCGGGTACCTGCGTGGCGCCTTCGAGCCATTCATCCAGCGTGGCCGGGAATTCGCCGTCCTCGCGCAGCCAGTGGCTGCGCTTGCCGGCGGCCGGCGGGTTGATGACGCCAGCGATGTGCCCGGACGCGCCCATGACAAAGCGCTTGTCGCCCGGCAGCACCTGGGTGGAAGCGTAGGCCGCGCCGATGGGCACGATGTGATCCTCGCGCGAGCCGTAGATATAGACCGGCAGCGTGACCTGGTTCAAGTCCAGCTGCTCGCCGCAGACGGTGAGCGCGCCGGGCTGCACCAGCTTGTTTTCCAGGTAGAAGTTGCGCAGATACCAGGCGTAGAACGGCCCGGGCAGGTTGGTCGAGTCGCCGTTCCAGTACAGCAGGTCGAAGGCCGGCGGCGTCTCGCCCTTGAGGTAGTTGCCCACAACGTAGTTCCACACCAGGTCGTTGGGCCGCAGGAAGCTGAAGGTGCTGGCCATGTCCTGGCCCTTCATCAGCCCGCCGCGCCCCATCTGCATCTCGCGCAGGCGCACGAAGTTCTCGTCGATGAAGACATCCAGGATGCCGGTATCGGTGAAGTCCAGCAGCGCGGTCAGGAAGGTGGCGCTGGCCACCGGCTCCTCGCCGCGCGCTGCCAGCACGGCCAGAGCGTTGGCCAGCATGGTGCCGCCGACGCAGAAGCCCAGGGCGTTGATCTGCTCGGCGCCGCCGATCTCGCGCGTGACCTCTATCGCCTTGAGTACGGCGTGCTCGATGTAGTCGTCCCAGGTCTTGCCCGCCTGCGACTCGTCGGGGTTGCGCCAGCTCACCACGAAGGTGCGCTGGCCCTGCGCGACGGCATAGCGGATCAGCGAATTGGCCGGCTGCAAGTCCAGGATGTAGTACTTGTTGATGCACGGCGGCACCATCAGGAAGGGGCGCTCGTGTACCTTGGCCGTCAGCGGCTTGTACTCGATGAGCTGGAACAGCTCGTTTTCGAAGACCACCGCGCCCTCGGTGGTGGCGACGTTGCGCCCGACCTCGAAGCCCTCGGTGTCGGTCATGGAAATCTGCCCCTGGCGCATGTCGTGCAGCAGGTTGGCCACGCCCTTGGCAATGCTCTCGCCCTTGGTTTCCAGGGCTTTTTTCTGCGCTTCCGGGTTGAGTGCCAGAAAGTTGCTCGGCGCCGTGGCCGCCAGCCACTGGTCAACCGAGAAGCGGACGCGTGCGCGCGTCTTGTCATCGGCCTGCACGGCATCGGCCAGGCCGGTCATGATGCGCGCCTGCAACTGGTAGGCCGCCGCCGCGTAGGCCGCCAGCGGGTTGTGCGCCCAGCTCTCGCCGGCAAAGCGCTTGTCGCCACTGTCCATCGCTGCCGTGCCCTGCGCCCACAGCGCCTGCACACCCGACAGGTATTGCTCGCGCAGCTGGGCCAGCCTGTCCGGGTCGAAGCCAATCGGCGCCTGTGCCGGCAAGCCCGCCGGCAGTGCGCCGGCCCCGCCAGGCTGCAATGCACCCAGCATCTTGCCCCAACTCTCGTTCATCAGGTTTTGCCATTGCTGGGTGGCCTGTGTCCAGCCTGCATCCGTGTTCATGCTGCCTCCTTCAACCGATAGTTCAACAATGTGTCCCGCTGGTGCTCAAGTCCGGGCGCCAGCGGCTTTAAGCACGCCTTCATGCTCTTGTAACTGGCCACAGTATCCTGACACAAAAATACGCCAGCCTTACCTGCGTCCCCCATTGGGGATTTTTTCTTGACTTGCATCATGTATCTGGTTGCCATTGCCTGGCTTTACGTCACCCTGATGATGGCCGTCGCCGAAGCCGGCGCGGACAACGGCACGGTGCTGGGCGCCGTCATCACCTTTGTCCTGTACGGGCTGCTGCCGCTGTCCATCCTCCTGTACATCCTCGGCACGCCGGCGCGCAAGCGGCGCCTGCGTGTGCGCCAGCAGCGGGAGTTGCAACAGGCCGCCCCGGCGCCCGCATCAGTGCCCGCATCAGCCGCACCGCCAGATGAGGGCCGCCATGCGCCCGCTGCCGCCCAGGACGCGGTGGTCGCGCCGGTACGAAAAAAACCTTGAGGCATTGGCCACCGTACACCAGGCCTTTGAACTGTCGTTGCCATGGATGCTGGTCACGCCGGCAGCGCGCAGGCGCTGGCGGGCCAGGGCGGCCAGGTCGGCCAGGTACTTGTCCCCGCCGCAGCTCGCCTTGCCGGGGCGCGCCTGGAAGTGTTGCGCCGCAGCCGGATCGTGCGCCACGAAGGCAGCGCGCACCTCGGGGCCGACTTCAAAGGCCTGGGCGCCTATGCCCGGGCCGATCCAGGCCATGACAGTTTCTGCATTCCCGGCATTTTTTGCTTCGCTTTCAATAGCTGTCATCGCTTTCCCAGCAATGGTTTGAGCCAGAAAAGACTGCAAAACATTCTCCAGTACCCCACCCGCCAGCCCGCGCCAGCCGGCATGGGCGGCAGCCACCCGGGTGCCGGCACGGTTGGTCAGCAACACCGGCAGGCAGTCGGCGGCCATGACCACGCAGGCCACGCCGGCCGCGCTGGTAGTGCTGGCGTCGGCAGCCTGCTGGTCGGGCGTGGCGCGTTCGATGGGCAGCACTGCGGTGCCGTGGATCTGGCGCAGGCGCACCGGATGCACCGGCTGGCCGTCCGGCTGCATGGCCTGCAGGGCAGCCTGCAAGCGCTGCCAGTTGGCGGCCACGGCCTGCGGCGCATCCTGCGTGCCCAGCCCCAGGTTCAGGCTGTCGTGGGGCGCGGCGCTGACGCCGCCATTGCGCGTGGTACACATGGCGCGCACCTGCGCCGGCGCCGGCCAGTCGGGGATGAGCCAGTCATGCAAGAGAGAGGGTGTAGCCATCGTGTCGGGGCCTGCAGGTGCTGCATGGCACACTGCGGCGCTTGCCATCTGTCGTTCAACGAGCCCGCATCATGCGCCATGTCTTCCCCCCTGCCGCCCCGGCCTGCGTGCCCGTTGCGGGCAGCGACGCCCTGTTTCCGGTACACCGGATCTTCTGCGTGGGCCGCAACTACGCCGAGCACGCCCGCGAAATGGGCTTTTCCGGGCGCGAGCCGCCGTTTTTTTTCATGAAGCCGGCGGATGCCGTCGTGCCGGTGACTGCCGGCGAGACGGGCCGCCTGCCCTACCCCACGCTGACCGCCGACCTGCACCACGAGATCGAGCTGGTGGCAGCCATCGGCCAGGGCGGCAGCAACATCGCCGCTGCCGACGCGCTGGCCCACGTCTGGGGCTACGCCATCGGGCTGGACATGACGCGGCGCGACCTGCAGGCGGACATGAAGAAACAGGGCCGTCCCTGGTGCATCGCCAAGGGCTTTGACGCCAGCGCGCCCATCAGCGCCATCACCCCGGCGGCGCAGGCCGGCGACGTGCAGCACGCCGCCATCTGGCTGGAGGTCAACGGCCAGCAGCGCCAGGCCAGCCGCATCGACCGGATGATCTGGAGCGTGGCCGAGGTCGTGGCCCACCTGTCCGCCGCCTGGACGCTGCGCCCTGGGGACCTGATCTTCACCGGCACGCCCGAAGGGGTCGGCGCCGTGCGGCATGGCGACGTGCTGGAGGGCGGCATCGACGGCCTGGGCACCCTGCGGCTGGCCGTGGCATGACGTTCGGTCGCCGCCCCATCCGCCACTGCCGCGAGTGCGGCGCCGCCGTGGCCTATCGCCTGCCCGACGATGGCGACACGCGCCAGCGCGCCATCTGCCCAGCCTGCCAGACTATCCATTACGAAAACCCGCTCAACGTGGTCGGCACCATCCCAGTGCTGGGCGAGCGCGTGCTGCTGTGCAAGCGCAACATCGAGCCGCGCTGGGGCAAGTGGACGCTACCCGCCGGCTTCATGGAGCTTCAGGAGACCACCGCCCAGGGCGCGGCACGCGAGACCGACGAGGAAGCCGGCGCGCAGATCACCCTGGGGCCGCTGTTTTCGCTGGTCAACGTGCCGCACGTCGGCCAGGTACACCTGTTCTACTTGGCCACGCTGCTGAGCGAGCAATTCCACCCCGGGCACGAGACCATCGAAGCGCGGCTGTTTGCCGAGCACGAGATCCCCTGGGACGAGATCGCCTTTCGCACCGTGCGCGTGACGCTGGAGCGCTTCTTTGCCGACCGGCGCGCAGGCCGGCTGGGAATGCACTGCATCGACCTGGCGCTGCCACCCGAGGCCGTGGCGCGCGGGTGAGGCCGGTTCAGGCCGCGCCGCCCTGCAGCAGGGCGTGCAGGCCGTCCTCGTCGAGCACCGGCACGCCCAGGGCGCGGGCGCGCTCGAGCTTGCTGCCGGCCTCGGCGCCGGCCACCACATAGCTGGTCTTGCCACTGACCGAGCCGGCCACCCGGGCGCCGGCGGCTTCCAGCATTTCCTTGGCCTGCTCGCGGCCCAGGGTGGGCAGCTGGCCGGTCAGCACCACGGTCTTGCCGGCCAGCGGCAGCAGCGCCGCCGGCTGCGGCTCGCCCTCGGGCCAGCGCACGCCGCAGGCGCGCAGCTGCTCGACCACCTCGCGGTTGTGCGGTTCGGCAAAGAAGTCGTGTACCGCCTGGGCGACGATCGGCCCCACGTCGGGCACCTGCATGAGGGCGTCCACGTCGGCATCCATCAGGGCATCGAGCTGGCCGAAGTGCCGCGCCAGCTCCTTGGCCGTGGCCTCACCCACATGGCGGATGCCCAGGGCGAACAGAAAGCGCGCCAGCGTCGTGCGCTGGGATTTTTCCAGCGCCGCCAGCAGGTTCTGCGCCGACTTGTCGGCCATGCGATCGAGCTGCGCCAGCGTCGCCAGACCCAGCCGGTACAGATCGGGCAACGAGCGCACGATGTGGCCCTCGATCAGCTGATCGACCAGCTTCTCGCCCAGGCCCTCGATGTCCATGGCGCGGCGCTGGGCGAAGTGCAAGAGCGCCTGCTTGCGCTGCGCCGGGCAGAAAAGGCCGCCCGAGCAGCGATGGTCGGCCTCGCCCGGCTCGCGCAGCACGCGGCTGGCACAGATCGGGCATTCGCGGGGCATACGGAAGTTCGCCACATAGCTGCCGCGCGGCGCCGGCAGCCGGCCCACGACCTCGGGGATCACATCGCCAGCACGGCGCACGATGACCTCGTCGCCCACGCGCACGCCTTTTCTGCGCAGCTCGAACAGGTTGTGCAGCGTGGCATTGGTCACGGTGACGCCGCCGACGAACACTGGCGCCAGCCGCGCCACCGGGGTGAGCTTGCCGGTGCGTCCGACCTGGATGTCTATGCCCTCCACGCGCGTGACCATCTCCTGCGCCGGGTACTTGTGCGCCACCGCCCAGCGCGGCTCGCGCGTGACAAAACCCAGCTCGCGCTGCAGCTGCAGGCTGTCCACCTTGTAGACCACGCCGTCGATGTCAAAGGGCAGCTCGTCGCGCAGAGCGCCGATGCGCTGGTGATACGCTACTAATTCAGTAGCTCCCAGCGCTTGACTGACAAGGCTTGAGACCGGAAAACCCCATTTTTTCAGCTGCTGCAGCACCTGGTGGTGGGAGGTGAAATCCGGCCCGTCCTCCCCGGGCGGCGTGACCTCGCCCAGGCCATAGGCGAAAAACGACAGCGGGCGCTGCGCGGCAATGCCCGAGTCCAGCTGGCGCACCGCGCCGGCGGCGGCGTTGCGCGGATTGACGAAGGTCTTGTCGCCGCGCTCGCGCTGGCGCTCGTTCAGGCGCTCGAAATCGGCGCGGCGCATATAGACCTCGCCGCGCACTTCCAGCACCGGCGGCACGGGCAAGCTGGCGTCATCGCCGCCGCCGTGCAGCAGCAGCGGAATCTGGCGGATGGTGCGGATGTTGTGTGTCACGTCCTCACCCACTTCGCCGTCGCCGCGCGTGGCCGCCTGCACCAGGCGGCCAGCCTCGTAGCGCAGGCTCATGGCCAGGCCGTCGAACTTGGGTTCGGCGACGTATTCGACCGGCGGCGCGTCGGCGGCCAGCTTGAGCTCGCGGCGCACGCGGGCGTCGAAGGTTTGGGCGCCGCTGGCCTCGGTGTCGGTCTCGGTGCGGATACTGAGCATGGGCACGTGGTGGCGCACCACCGCCAGGCCCGGCAGCACGGCGCCGATCACGCGCTGCGTGGGCGAGTCGGGCGTGACCAGACCGGGGTAGGCACCCTCCAGGGCCTGCAGCTGCTGGAAGGCGCGGTCGTACTCGGCGTCCGGCACGCTGGGCGCGTCCTGCACGTAGTACTCATGCGCCCAGCGGTTGAGCTGCGCCCGCAGTGCTTCGATTTTTGTAGCTGCTCGCGCTTGTCCCTTGGGCGCTGGAGCCGAAAAAAGCTCGGATTGCTCGGCCATGTCGATGGGCTGCTGCGGTCAGCTGAACAGGCGCCGCGCCAGGGCCGAGCCGGCCGACAGGTCACGCTGGTCGAGCTGGTCGTAGAGCTGCTCCAGATCGGCGGCGATGGGATCCATGGCCATGGCCGGCAGCGGCGCGCCGTTGCCGTCGCACAGCACGCCGTCCATGGCCTCGCACAGCGTCTGCGCCAGCTCGCGCAGGCGGGCGAAGGGCTGCTCGGCGCGCGCCACCTGGGCAACATCCAGGCTCAGGGCCACTTCGCGCAAGGCAGTCTGCTCGGGCTCGTCGGACATGGCGGCTTGGGCATCGTAGTCCAGCACCAGCAGCGGCGGCAGGCCGGGCTCGGCCACGGGCAGCACCATGCGCCCGGGGATGGGGCCGGGCACCAGGCCCTGGCGTGCGGCGTTCTGCTCGACGTAGCCGGGACTCCAGGCGGCCTGGCGCGCACGCAGCACGAAGGTCAGCTGGGCGTCGTGCTCGCTGGCGAACTGGTCGAGTTCGCGCGCGCGCGCCACCTCGTGCAGCATGTCCGGGAAGTCCGCCGCCGCGCCGATGGCATCGGCGAACTGCTGGGCCTTCATGACGAACTCGGAAAATTCGATCTCGTTGAGCGCTCCGGTGCGGTTGGCCAGCTGCACCCCGGCCTGGAAGTGCCGGTAGCGCTGGCCGGCCTGGGGCGCCTCCCACTGGCGCGTTTCCTCGCGCAGCGCCTCAATGGCGAAGGGCTTGCTGCCGGCGCGGCGCGTGGGCGGCAGCGCAGCCAGCGCGGCCTCGCCGGCGACTTCGCGCTCAGGCGTGATGGGCGCAATGGCATCAATCAGCACATCCAGCCCGCCGCGCCGCTCGGTCATAGGGGCAGGCGCGGGCAGATCCAGGGCGTCGCGCGGGTCGATGGCGTGGCCGCTCAGGGCGCTGTCCACGCCCTCGCCCGAGGCCAGGGCTGCGCCCTCCAGGGCCGGCTCGTGGCGGGCGCCGGCGCCGTCCGCAGCTCCGCCGGCTGGCGGGCGCGGGCGCTTGGGCGCATTGCGGTGGTTGTTCCAGGCGTTGTGTGCGACCACGATGATCAGCACGAGCGCGCCGGCAATGATGAGGCCGAGTTGGAAATTGCTCATGGTCAAAAAATGGGTTCTGGCATCAGGCCTCGGCCATGGACAGGGCGGATTGCATGTCAACGGCAACGATACGCGACACACCCTGCTCCTGCATGGTCACACCGATCAATTGTTCAGCCATTTCCATGGCGATCTTGTTGTGGCTGATGAACAGGAATTGTGTGCCATGCGACATGCTGGCCACCAGACGGGCATAGCGCTCGGTGTTGGCATCATCGAGCGGAGCATCCACTTCGTCCAGCAGACAGAACGGCGCCGGGTTGAGCTGGAAGATGGCGAACACCAGGGCAATCGCCGTAAGCGCCTTCTCCCCGCCCGACAGCAGGTGGATGGTCTGGTTCTTCTTGCCCGGCGGCTGGGCCATGACCTGCACGCCGCAGTCCAGGATTTCGTCGCCGGTCATGATGAGGCGCGCCTGGCCGCCGCCGAACAGCTCGGGGAACATGCGACCAAAGTGCCCGTTGACGGTCTCGAAGGTGCCCGACAGCAAGGTGCGCGTCTCGGCGTCGATCCGGCGGATGGCGTCTTCCAGCGTGCTCATGGCCAGCTGCAGATCCTGGGTCTGCGCGTCCAGAAAGCCCTTGCGCTCGCGCGCCGCCGCCAGCTCCTCCAGCGCCGCCAGGTTCACCGCGCCCAGCGCGGCAATGGCCTGCTGCAGCCGCTCGATCTCGCCGGCCAGGCCGGCCAGGCGCACGCCGCCCTCGGCAATCGAGCGCTCGAGCTGCTCCAGGTCGGCCTGCGCGTCCTGCAGCAGCGTCTCGTACTGCTCCAGGCCCAGGCGGGCGGCCTGCTCTTTGAGCTGCAGCTCGGTGATGCGCTGGCGCAGCGGCTCCAGCGTGCGCTCGTGCTGGCTGCGCTGCTCGTCGCTGGCGCGCAGGCGTGCCGTGAGGCCGTCGTAGTGGCTGCGCTGCTCGCCCAGCAGGCGCTCGCAGGTGCTGCGCCGCTCCAACGCCTGCTGCAGGCCGCCCTGCGCGGCAGCGTCGCCCAGGCGGGCCAGCTCGTCGTGGGCGCGCTGGCGCTCGTCGTGCAGGCTGCGCGCCTGGGTGCTGGCGGTGTCGATGGTGCGCGCCAGCTCGGCACGGCGTGCGGCCAGGCTGCGCTGGGCGAACTGCGCCTCCTGGGCGCGCCGCTCCAGGCTGCGCTGCTGCTCGCGGCACTCATTCACGCGACGCTCGGCCTCGATCGCACGCTCGCCCAGCTGGGCATGGCGCTCCTGGCTGTCGGCCAGCTGCATGTCCAGCTCCTCGAAGCGTGCCTCGGCACTGGCGGCGCGCTCGTGCAGTTCGGCCAGCTGCTCGTCGGCCTCGGCCAGGTCGGCGCCCAGCTGCTCGCTGCGTGCGCGCGACTGCTCGACGGCCTGGGACAGGCGCAGCACCTGCACCTGCAGCTCGTGCGTGCGCGCCTGGCTGTCGCTGGCCTCGCGCCGGGACGTTGTCAGGCGCTGCGCGGCATCGGTGTGGGCGGCCTCGGCGCGCGCCAGGGCACTGGCGGCCTCCTCGGCGATCAGCGCTTGGGCGCGCAGTTCCTTGTGCAGGTGCTCGATCTCCTGGGCGCGCGCCAGCAGGCCGGCTTGCTCGGAGTCGGGGGCGTAGAAGGTCACGCTGTGCGCCGTCACGGCATGGCCGGCGGGGACGTAGAGGGTCTCGCCCGGTGGCAGGTCGGCGCGCTGCGCCAGCGCGTCGTCCAGCGTGGGTGCGGTGCGGCAGCCGTGCAGCCAGTGCTCCAGCACGGCGCGCAGGCCGGCATCGGCTACCTGCAGCAACTCGCTCAGGCGCGATGGTGCGGCTGGCCCGGTTGCCTGCGGGGGCTGCAATGGCTGCGGTGGGGCGCTGTAGAAGGCCAGCCGCGTCGGCGGCCCTTCGGCAGCGGCGGCGCCGGCAAAGCCGCGCACGCTCTCCAGCCGGCCCACGGGCAGGGCTGACAGGCGTTCGCGCAGCGCTGCCTCCAACGCCGGCTCCCAGCCGGGTTCGATCTGGATGCGGCTCCACAGGCCGGCCAGACCGTCCAGGCCGTGGCACGCCAGCCAGGGCTGCAGCCGGCCATCGACCTTGACCTTGTCCTGCAGCGCCTGCAGGGCCTGCAGACGCGCGGCCAGTTGCGCCTGCCGGGTGCTCTCGGCGTTGAGCTGCTGCTGGCGCGTGCGGCGCTCGTCGTCGAGCTGCGGCAGGGCGTCCTGCAGCTCGGCCAGTTGCGCCTGTTCCATCTCGGCCTGCTCCTGCGCCTGTTCGAGCTGCTGGCGCAGGTGCACCAGGCGCAACTCGTCGGGTGCGGCCAGGGCATTGCGCTCGGCGCGCAGGCGTTCGCTGCGCGCCGTGAGCTGGCGCATCTGCTCGGACAGCGCGCGCTGCTCGGCGGCCAGTACCTGGATCTGCTGCTGCACCTGCACCACGCCGGTGCGCTGGGCCTCGCTGGCCTGGCGCGCGCGCGCCAGGGCGTCCTCCAGCTCGGGCAGCGCCTGGGCCTGCTCGTCGAGCTGCGCGGCCAACAGCTCGGCCTGCTCCTCGGCCTGCAGATCCTCGCCTTCGAGCTGCTCGGCCTCGGCCTGGGCCTGTTCGCGCCGCTCGGCCCACTCCTCGATCTGCCGCGCCAGTTGCTCCAGGCGCAGCTGCACGCGCTGGCGGCCTTCGACCACGTAGCGGATCTCGGCCTCCAGGCGCGCCACCTCGGCAGTCGCCTCGTACAGCCGCGCCTGGGCCTGGTTCAGCGTGTCGCCGGCCTCGTAGTGCTGCTGGCGGATGACCTCCAGCTCGGCTTCGCCGTGGCGCAGCTCGGCCATGCGCGATTCCAGGTCGTTCACGGCCTGCAGGCCGTCGCTGCGCACGCGCGATTGCTCGGCCAGCGCGTCGGCGCGCTTGAGAAACCACAGCTGCTGCTGGCGCAGCGTGGCCTCGGCCTGCAGGCGCTGCCAGCGGGCGGCGACCTCGGCCTGGCGTTCGAGCTTGTCCAGGTTGGCATTCAGCTCGCGCAGGATGTCCTCGACGCGCGTCAGGTTCTCGCGCGTGTCCGCCAGGCGGTTTCCCGTCTCGCGCCGGCGCTCCTTGTACTTGGACACGCCGGCAGCCTCTTCCAGAAACAGGCGCAGGTCTTCGGGGCGCGACTCGATGATGCGCGAGATGGTGCCCTGGCCAATGATGGCGTAGGCGCGCGGCCCCAGGCCGGTGCCCAGGAAGACATCCTGCACATCGCGCCGGCGCACCGGCTGGTTGTTGATGTAGTAGCTGGAGGTGCCGTCGCGCGTGAGCACGCGCTTGACGGCGATTTCGGCGAACTGGTTCCACTGCCCGCCGGCGCGGTGGTCTTCGTTGCTGAAAGTGAGCTCGACGCTGGCGCGGCTGGCCGGCTTCCTGCTGGTCGTGCCGTTGAAGATCACGTCCTGCATGGACTCGCCGCGCAGCTCGCTGGCGCGCGACTCGCCCAGCACCCAGCGCACGGCGTCCATGATGTTGGACTTGCCGCAGCCATTGGGCCCGACCACACCCACCAACTGGCCCGGCAGCAGGAAGTTGGTGGGTTCGGCAAAGGACTTGAAGCCGGCAAGCTTGATGGAGCTGAGGCGCACGAAGGAGCGAAAGGAGGCGGTGACCCGGAAATGGCCGCCCTGGCGGGCAGGGACGAAATCATAACGTGCCGCCTACCCCGCCTGCCGGCACTGCCTTTTGCATACGAAAAGTGCCTCCAGCCAGCGCCAGGCAAGCGCTGCCAGCTATCAAAAAAGAAACTCGGCAGGAGTCTCAGGAGGCATCCGCAGCGTGCTCCAGCACCAGGGCTTCGAAGCGCTCGCGCGGCAACGGCGGCGCCAGCAGGTAGCCCTGCCAGACATGGCAGCCGCTCTTTTCCAGGAACTGGCGCTGCGCCTCGGTCTCCACGCCCTCGGCAGTGACCTGCAGCCCCAGGCTGGTGCCCAGGGCGACGATGGTGCGGGCAATCGCCGCGTCGTTGGGGTCGGTCAGCACGTCGCGCACGAAGCTCTGGTCGATCTTCAGCTCGTGCAGCGGCAGGCGCTTGAGGTAGGCCAGCGAGGAGTAGCCGGTGCCGAAGTCGTCCAGCGAGAAACCCACGCCATAGCCGCGCAGCTGCACCATCTTGGCGATGGTGTCTTCCACGTCGCGCAGCAACATGCCCTCGGTCAGCTCCAGGCGCAGCCGGTGTGCCTCGGCACCGCTGCCGGCCAACGCCTGCAGCACCTGGGCGACGAAGCCCGGCTCGTGAAACTGGCGCGGGCTGACGTTGACGGCCAGGGTCAGGCGCTGCATCAGCGGGTGGCTGCCCCACTGTGCCAGTTGCCGGCAGGCCGCCTCCAGCACCCACTGGCCCAATTGCAGGATCAGGCCGCTTTGCTCGGCCAGCGGGATGAATTCGGAAGGCGGCACGAAGCCGCGCTCGGGATGGCGCCAGCGCAGCAGTGCTTCGGCGCCCTGGATGCTGCCGCACGCCACCTTGGGCTGGTAGTACAGCTCGAAGCCGCCGCTGGCCAGGCTGGAGCGCATGTCGGTCTCCAGCTGCGCACGCGCGGCCACCACGGCCTGCATCCGGGGGTCGAAAAAGCGCAGCGTGTCGCGCCCGGCGGCCTTGGCGTCGTACATGGCCAGCTCGCTGCGCTTGAGCAGCTCGTCGGCCGGCTCGCCATTGCCGTCGAAGACCGTAATGCCGATGCTCAGAGTGGTGTGGTAGGGCTCGCCCGCGCCCAGCGTGAAGGGCTCGCGCAGCGCCTGCTGCATCCGGCGCGCGACTTCCTCGGCGTGCGTCCCGGCCTCCTCGGCGTCCCCGCTCAGCTCGTTGAGCACAACGACGAACTCGTCACCACCCTGGCGTGCCAGGGTGTCGTTGCTGCCCAGGCAGGCGTGCAGACGCTCGGCCACCTGGTGCAGCAGGCGGTCGCCGGCGTCATGGCCGCGCGTCTCGTTGAGCGTCTTGAAGTGATCCAGGTCGAGCAGCAGCACGGCGCCCCAGCTCTTGTGCCGCGCCGCCGTGCTCAGGGCCTGCTCCAGCCGATCGAGCAGCAGGCGCCGGTTGGGCAGGCCTGTGAGCAGATCGTTGTAGGCCAGGTAGCGCAGCTCCTCCTCGGTCTTGCGCCGCCGGGTGATGTCCTGCACCACCACGATGTAATGCTGTCCGTTGCGGCCCTCCTCGCGCATGGCAGAAGTCGTGACATCGACCCAGACCAGATTGCCGTCCTTGCGCACATAGCGCTTTTCCTGGCGGTACTCGGCCACCTCGCCCGCCAGCAGCTGGCGCAGCGGCGCCCTGCCGCGCTCCAGGTCATCGGGATGGATCAACTCGTGCATGTGCATGTGCTGCAATTGCTCGGGCGCGTAGCCGACGATGTCGCAAAAGCGCTGGTTGATGCGCACCAGCCGCCCGCTGTCCGACTCGACCTGCGCCATGCCTACGGCTGCCTGGTTGAACACAGTGTGAAAGCGCGTCTCGCTCTCGCGTGCAGAGGCCGTCGCCAACTGCGCAAAGGCCAGCGCCTGGGAGCGCCGGCGCACCAGCAGCCCCACCAGCGCCGTGAGCAGGGCGGTCATGACCAGTCCGCCGGCGGCAAAGAACGCCGGCTGGCGCGCTTCGGCAGGGCTGATGAAGGATTCGGCAGAGGCAAAGTCCAGCTGCCAGTGGCGCCCGCTGACCGCGATGATCTGGCTGTGGCGCATGGCATCTGCCGGCAGGGTCTCGGCGTCGTACAGGGCAACGCCTGCAGCGGTCGCCAGCTGCTCCACAGGGCCGATGTCGCGCACTGCAATCAACAGTCCGTCCAGGAAGCCGCGCTGGCGCAGGCTGTCCACCATGGCCTTGACGCTGACGATGGCCCCTGCGGCACCCAGGAAACGGGGCTGCGCCGCCGGGCCGTCCTGGGCGAAGACCGGCAGCAGGAAGTTGATGGTGGTGACCGGGCCGGATTCCTGCTGCAAGATCCTGAACGGCGCCGAAGCCGTCAGCGCCCCGGTATCGCGCGCGCGCAGCAGGGAGTCCAGATTGACCGGCTGCGAATGCACTTCCAGGCCCTGCACTTCCTCGTTGCCATGCAGCGGCCAGACGTAATCGACCACGAAATATTCCGGCTGCACCAGGGCCGGGTGGATGGAGAAGTTGCGCGGGAAGCTGCCATCGAGATGGGGATTGGCGCGCGCCTGCGCTTCGAAGGCCTGGCGCTGGCTGGCCGGCACATGGCGGGTGAAGTGCAGGTTCAGCACGCTGACGTGGGCGACATCCAGCTGCAGGCTGCTGGCTACTTGCTCGAAGGCGCTGCGCGGCAGCTCGGGATTGACCACCAGCAGACCGCGCAGGCCCATCAGCAAATCGTTCTTGGCCCCCACCCGCTGCCTGAATACATCGGCAGCAGCGCGGGCTTGACGCTCGAAGCGGGCCTGCGCCAGGGTCTGGGTCAGGCCTTGCTGGTACTGCCACAACCCGTAGCTGGCCACCACGCCGACCAGTGCCACCAGCGGCCCGGGCAGGGATTGCCAGAGAGGTCGTTTGGCTTTTGGGAGTGTGAAGATGTCGATTGCCATGGCGTGATGGGTGTGCAGCATAGTCTGATTCGCGCGTGCCCAGGGCTAACCGTGGAGAGCGCCGTCCTGCGCGCCTACCCATCGGGGCGCGCAAGCTTTTATGCTGGGTGGTTCCTCGTCCTTTATCGCAAGCCTGTGCTGTTTCGTTTCTTTGAAAACCGTATAGCGCCCTACCCCGGCGCAGAGCCCGAGCCGCCACCGCAAGGCTTTTTCGCCTTCGTCTGGCGCTGCACCCAGGGGATGCGCGGCTGGATCGCGCTGCTGACCTGCACCTCCGCCCTGCTGGCGGTGTATGAGGCACTGCTGTTTGCCATCCTGGGCCGGGTGGTGGACTGGCTGTCGTCCATCTCGCCCCTTGATTTCTGGCAAGCGCAGCGCTCCACGGTGCTGGCGATTGCCGCCGTGCTGCTGTCCAGCACCGCGCTGCTGGCGCTGCACACCACTGTCATGCACCAGGTGCTGGCCATCAACTTCCCGATGCGCCTGCGCTGGCTGTTCCACCGGCTGATGCTGGGCCAGAGCATGGCCTTCTATGCCGACGAGTTCGCCGGGCGCATCACCACCAAGATCATGCAGACGGCGCTGTCGGTGCGCGAAGTGGTCTTCATGGTGGTGGACGTGCTGGTGGGGGTCAGCGTGTACATGATCGGCATCCTGGTGCTGGCGGCCAGCTTCGAGTGGCGGCTGATGCTGCCCTTTGCCCTGTGGCTGATCGGCTACGGCGCGGCGTGCTGGTACTTCGTGCCGCGCCTGGGAGCCATCGGCAAGGCACAGGCCGATGCGCGCTCCATGATGACCGGGCGGGTGACCGACGCCTACACCAACATCGCCACCGTCAAGCTGTTCGCCCACACCCGGCGCGAGGCCGAATACGCACGCAATGCCATGGAGGCCTTCAAGGCCACGGGCTACACGCAGATGCGCCTGGTCAGCCGCTTCGAGATCGTCAACCACCTGATGATCACGCTGCTGCTGCTGGGCTCGGGCGGCACGGCGCTGTGGCTGTGGAGCCAGGGACAGGCCAGCGCCGGCGTGGTGGCGGCGGTGCTGGCCATGGCGCTGCGGCTGATGGGCTACTCGCACTGGATCATGTGGCAGATGACCGGCCTGTTCGAGAACGTGGGCACCATCCAGGATGGCATCGTGACGCTGACGCGCCCGCGCAGTATCGTGGACGGCGCCGATGCCCAGCCCCTGGTGGTCACGCACGGCGGGATCGTCTTCGACGATGTGAGCTTTGCCTACAAGGACGGCGGGCGTCAGGTCATCGACCATCTGCAGCTGACCATCCGCCCGGGCGAGCGCATCGGCCTGATCGGGCGCTCGGGCGCGGGCAAGTCCACGCTGGTCAATCTGCTGCTGCGCCTGTCGGACGTGGGCAGCGGGCGCATCCTGATCGACGGGCAGGACATTCGCCATGTCACCCAGGACAGCCTGCGCGGGGCCATTGGCATGGTCACGCAGGACACGTCGCTCTTGCACCGCTCCATGCGCGAGAACATCCTGTATGGCCGCCCCGATGCCAGCGAGGAGCAAATGCGTGCCGCAGCCGCACAGGCCGAGGCTGCGGATTTCATCGCCCAGCTGACCGACAGCCTAGGCCGCAGCGGCTACGACGCCCAGGTGGGCGAGCGCGGCGTGAAACTCTCGGGCGGCCAGCGCCAGCGCGTGGCCATTGCCCGGGTGCTGCTGAAAGACGCGCCCATCCTGCTGCTGGACGAGGCCACCAGCGCGCTGGACAGCGAGGTCGAGGTGGCCATTCAGCGCAGCCTGGATGCGCTGATGCAGGGCAAGACGGTGATTGCCATCGCCCACCGCCTGTCCACGATAGCCGCCATGGATCGCCTGATCGTCATGCACGAAGGCCGCATTGCCGAGCAGGGCACACACGCCGAGCTGCTGGCGCGCGGCGGCATCTATGCGCGCCTGTGGGCGCACCAAAGCGGCGGCTTCATGGGAGCTGATCCGGATTGAGGTTGCCGCCCTCGCGATCCTCGCGCTGCGCCTCGCGCTCGCGTGCCATCCACAGCTCCACGATGCGGCGCCGGCGCAGGGCGCGGCGGCGCAGCCGGGTGTCCTCGCCGTCAAGCTCGCGATAGACGCTGACCATGACCAACGCCATCAGCACGGCAAAGGGCAGCGCGGCGATAGTGATCAGTGCCTGCAGGGCATCAAGCCCGCCGGCGAGCAGCAGCACGCCGGCGATCAGCGCCACGGCCACGCCCCAGGCGATGCGCTTGGACAGGGGTGGATCGCCCGCCTCGGCAGTGGACATGCTGGCCAGCACCAGCACCGCCGAGTCCGCCGAGGTGACGAAGAAGATGATCAAGAGCAGCAGCGCCACCAGCGCCAGCACGCTGGAGCCGGGCAGGCTGTCGAACAGCGCGAATAGCACGGTTTGGTAGCCATTGGCCAGGGCCTGCAGCAGATCAACCTTGCCGAAGATCTGCGCCTGCAGCGCCGCCCCGCCAAAGACCGAGAACCACACGAAGCCCAGCAGGCTGGGCGCCAGCACCACACCGACCACGAACTCGCGCACCGTGCGGCCCTTGGAGACGCGGGCGATGAAGGCGCCGACGAAGGGCGCCCAGGCGATCCACCAGGCCCAATAAAAGACCGTCCAGTCGCGCACCCAGGTGCTGTCGGAAAACGGCGACAGGCGCAGGCTCATCACCACCAGCTGGTTGATGTAGGCGCCCAGCGTGGTGGTGAAGGTATCCAGGATGAAGCCGGTGGGGCCGATGACCAGCACTGTCAGCATCAGCAGCCCGGCCAGGATCAGATTGAAGTTGGACAGCCACTTGATGCCGCGCTCCACCCCGCTGGTGCTGGACGCCATGTACAGCACGAAGGCCACGGCGATGATGACCAGCTGCGTCGTGGTGGTGGCCGGCAGGCCGAACACGCGCTCCAGGCCGGCTGCGATCTGGATGGTGCCGAAGCCCAGCGTGGTGGCCACGCCGATGGCCGTGGCCACCACGGCGGCGATGTTGACCGCGTGGCCCAGCGCACCACTGTGGTGGCGGCCAATGACTGGCTCCAGCATGTCGCTGATCAGGCCGCGCCCGCTGCGGTTGTACTGGAACCAGGCCATGGCCAGGCCCACCAGGGCGTAGATGGCCCACGGGTGCAGGCCCCAGTGAAAAAAGGCATAGCGCATGGCCGCGCGTGCGGCCAGCGAGCTTTGCGGCTCCAACCCCTCGGGCGGCTTCATGAAGTGCGAAACCGGCTCGGCCGCACCCCAGAAGACCAGGCCGATGCCCATGCCGGCGGCAAACAGCATGGACAGCCAGCTCATCTGGGAAAACTCCGGCTCGGCATCCTCGCCGCCGATGCGCAGCCGGCCAAAGCGACCGAAGGCCAGGTACAGCAGAAACAGCAGCGCCAGGAACACGATCAAAAGATACATCCAGCCGGCACCGCGCACCACCTGGGCCAGAGTGGACTGCATGACATCGTTGAACGGCCCAGGCATCAGGCCGGCCAGCAGCACCAGCGCGGCGACGATGGCAATGGAGATGCGAAAGACCATGGACAGCTCTCCTTCAGGCGTCAGGCATCGCCTGGGTGTGGGTGCAGGTGTGAAGGGGTCGCAAGCGGGGCGGCTGGGTTGGAGGAAAGGCCGCGCCTGCCTCAGCCATGCGGCTTGAGGTAGCGCTGGAAGGTCTTGCGGAATTTCTCGACCTTGGGCGCGATGACCATGGCGCAGTAACCCTGTTGCGGATTGCGCTCGTAGTACCTGCTGTGGTAGTCCTCGGCAGGCCAGAAATGCGCCAGCGGCTGCAGCTCGGTCACGATGGGCGCGCCGAAAGTCCCGTCGCGCTCCATCTGGCGCAGCATGTCCTGGGCCACTTCGCGGTGCGTCGGGTCGCTCCAGTAGATGCCGCTGCGGTACTGCGTGCCCACGTCGTTGCCCTGGCGGTCGAGCGTGGTCGGGTCGTGCGTGGCAAAGAAGATTTCCAGGATCTCGCGCACGTCGATCTCCTCGGGATCGAAGCTGATGCGCACGGCCTCCGCATGTCCCGTGCGCCCGGTGCATACCTGCTCGTAGGTCGGATCGGGCATCTGGCCGTTGACGTAGCCGCTTTGCACGCCGGTCACGCCACGCACGCGCGTGAACACGGCTTCGGTACACCAGAAGCAGCCACCAGCCAGGGTGATGGTTTGGGTTTGCAGAGAGGACATGGCGTGGAGGGAGGGGGAAATTGTGACGACTTGCGCATGATGGGCAACGAATTGCATCCTGGCTGCAGGACAAAGGCGCAAGTTGCTGCGGCAGGGAGGCGCTGCCGGGGCAGCCTAAAATCGCGGGTTTGTCCTTGTCCGTCGCCCCAGGCGCCTGTCTTTTCGGAGTTTTGCATGAACCTGCCCTTGAACACGTTTGCCGACGTTCACGATGCGACCGCGCAGGCGCGCTTCAACATGATCGAGCAGCAGATCCGCCCCTGGAACGTGCTGGACGAGCGAGTGCTGGAGACTCTGGCCATGGTGCGCCGCGAGGATTTCGTGCCGCCGGCCTTCCAGGGCATGGCCTTTGCCGATGTGGAAATCCCCCTCAGCCATCCGGTCGAGACCGCCGAGCGCCTGGGCCAGATGATGCTGGCGCCGCGCATCGACGCCCGCACGCTGCAGGAGCTGCAATTGCGCCCGACCGACCGGGTGCTGGAGATCGGCGCCGGCTCGGGGTACATGGCGGCGCTGCTGGCGCACCAAGCCGAGCATGTGGTGTCGCTGGAGCTGGTGCCCGAACTGGTCGAGTTCGCCCGCGAGAACCTGCGCAGCGCCGGCGTGCTGAACGCCGACGTGCGCCAGGCCGATGGCGCACGCGACCCCATCAACGACGGGCCATTCGATGTCATCGTGCTCAGTGGCTCGGTGGCCGAGATCCCGCATCGCCTGCTGGGCCTGCTGCGCGACGGTGGCCGCCTGAGCGCCATCGTCGGCCTGGAGCCCATGATGCGCGCCACCATCGTGCGCCGCGCTGGCGACCGCTTCGAGACCAGCCAGCCCTGGGATGCCATCGTGCCCCGGCTGCGCCATTTTGGCGAGCCCTCCACCTTCCGCTTCTGAAAGCCGCCATCCGCGCCCGCCATGATCGAGCAGCTGTATCCCAACGAGGCCCTGGCCTGGCTGGCCGAGCACGCCGGGCAGCGACCGGTGCTGCTGGACGTGCGCGAGGCCTGGGAGCTGCAGCAGGCCAGCGTGGCGCCTGCTGCCAGCTTTGAATTCCTGCACATCCCCATGGGTTCGCTGGTGGCGCGCCTGCACGAACTGGATCCGCAGCGCCCAGTGGCCTGCCTGTGCCACCATGGCGCGCGCAGCCTGCGCGTGGCCATGTTCCTGGCCCAGCAGGGCTTCGGGCAGGTGGCCAACGTGGCCGGCGGCATCGACGCCTGGTCGCAGGTGTGCGATCCGGCGGTGCCACGCTACTGAACTCCAGCTGCTGAGCTCCAGCCCCGGCCCCGGCGCCTACAGCAATACGGCGCGCCCATGTGCTCGCCACCGCCGCCGAAGCGCCCGATGTCCTCCTGCGCCTCCTCCATCAGCGCGTCGATCACGTCGTCCACCGTGACGATGCCGACCATGCGCTGGTCTTCACCGACCACTGGCAGAGCCAGGAAGTTGTGCCGGCGGATGATGCGCGCCACCTCCTCGCGGTCGGCATACGGCCCGCAGGCAATGGCCGGGCGCCGGCGCAGGCTGGTCAGGGCCAGCTGCGATCCGGCGCAGACCAGCTCGCGCAGCGACACCACGAACTGCAGGTGCTGGCGCCCGTCCACGGCGTAGATGGCATAGACCGTTTCATGCTCGTGCTCGGTGGCGCGGATGTGCTCCAGCGTGCGCGCCACCGTCCAGTCCTGTGGCACCTGCACAAACTCGGTGGTCATGATGCTGCCCGCCGTGCCCTGCGGGTAGGCCATCAGCCGCATGATCGAAGTGCGCGACGCCGGGCCGAGCAGCTGCAGGGCGCCCTGGCTCCCTCGACCCTTCAATCGGCGCGCGCCGCCTCGGCCAGCAGCCGGGCGCAGCGGCCGGCCTGGTCGGCATCGCGCGCCTCGACCATGACGCGCAGCAGCGGCTCGGTGCCGCTGGCGCGCACCAGCACCCGGCCCTGGCCAGCCAGCTCCTGCTCGACGGCGCGCGTCGCCTGGGCCAGCCGGGCGTTGGCGCGCCAGTCCTGCCCGGGCGCCAGCCGGATATTGATCAGCTCCTGCGGAAACAGCTGCACCTGGGCCAGTAGCGCGCTCAGGCTCTGGCCGCTGCGCACGCAGGCCTGCAGCACCTGCAGCGCGCTGACCAGGCCGTCGCCCGTGGTGTGGCGATCCAGCGCCAGCAGGTGGCCCGAACCTTCGCCGCCTAGCAGCCAGCGCCGGCGCATCAGCTCCTCCAGCACATGGCGATCGCCCACCTTGGCGCGCACGAACTGCACGCCCTGCTGCTGCAGCGCCAACTCCACCGCCATGTTGGTCATGAGCGTGCCGACCACGCCGGGCACGCTCTCCTGGCGCGCCAGGCGGTCGGCGGCCAGCAGGTACAGCAGCTCGTCGCCGTTGTACAGGCGCCCGCTGGCGTCCACCATCTGCAGCCGGTCGGCGTCGCCGTCCAGGGCAATGCCGAAGTCGGCGCGGTTGGCGCGCACCGTACGCACCAGGGCATCGGGGTGCGTGGCGCCGACCTCGTGGTTGATGTTCATGCCGTCGGGCGCGCAGCCGATGGCGATAACGTCGGCGCCCAGCTCGTGGAAGACCTTGGGCGCGATGTGGTAGGCCGCGCCGTGGGCGGCATCGACCACGATGCGCAGGCCGCGCAGCGTCAGGTCGTGGTCGAAGGTGCTCTTGCAGAACTCGATGTAGCGCCCGGCGGCGTCATCGAGCCGCCGCGCGCGGCCCAGCGTGGCCGAATCGGCCCAGGCAGGCGGCTGCTGCAGGGCGGCCTCGACCTCGCCCTCCCAGGCATCGGGCAGCTTGCAGCCCTGGGCGCTGAAGAATTTGATGCCATTGTCCGGGTAGGGGTTGTGGCTGGCGCTGATGACCACGCCCAGGCTGGCGCGCTGCGTGCGTGTCAGGTAGGCCACACCGGGCGTGGGCAGCGGCCCCAGCAGTACCACGTCGGCGCCGGCGGAGTTCAGGCCCGATTCGAGCGCGCTCTCCAGCATGTAGCCGGAGATGCGCGTGTCCTTGCCGATCAGCACCGTCGGGCGCTCCTCGCTGCGGCGCAGCACCCGGCCCACGGCATGGCCCAGGCGCAGCACGAAATCAGGAGTGATGGGCGCCTGGCCCACCGTGCCGCGAATGCCGTCGGTGCCGAAATAAGTGCGTGTCATGGAGCGTCCGGGTGAGTATTCGGGTGGTTGTTCAGAGGGTTTTCGGGGGTCTGCTGAACTTCGTTTTTGATAGCTGCCAGCGCTTGCCAGGCAAGGCTTTGAGGCCGATTTGACCAAAATTCTTGCCTGAAAATGCCTGCCATCAGGCACGCTGCGCATCCATGGCCTGCCATACGGCCAGCGCCGCCACGGTTTCGCGCACATCATGTACGCGCACGATGCGCGCGCCCTGCTCCACCGCCAGCACGGCGGCGACGACGCTGGGCACCAGGCGCTCAGCCACGGCCAGCCCGGTCACGCTGCCCAGCGAGGACTTGCGCGACCAGCCGGCCAGCAGCGGCCAGCCGGCGGCCAGCAGCGCGTGCTGGCGCGCCAGCAGGGCGAAGTTCTGCTCCACGGTCTTGCCAAAGCCAATGCCATAGTCCAGCACGATGCGGGCCTTTTGCACGCCCAGGCCTTGCAGGGCAAGCGCACGCTGCTGCAGAAATTGCAGCACCTGAGACACGGCATCGCCGCTCATGGGAGTCGCCTGCATGGTCTGCGGCTGGCCGTGCATGTGCATCAGGCAGACGCCGCAGCGCCCATGCCGCGCCACCACCTCGGCGCTGCCTGGCAGGCGTAGCGCCTGGATGTCGTTGATGATGTCGGCGCCCAGATCCAGCACGGCCTGCATGACCTCGGCCTTGCAGGTATCGACGGAGACCGGCACGCCCAGGCGCACGGCCTCCTGCACGATGGGCAGCACGCGTGCCAGCTCTTCATGCAGCGGCACCGGCGGGCTGCCCGGGCGGGTGGACTCGCCGCCGATATCCAGGATGTCGGCACCCTCTTGGAGCAATTGCTCGCAGCGCCGCAGGGCGGCATGGGCATCGGATAGCCGGCCCCCGTCGGAAAACGAATCCGGCGTGGCGTTGACGATGCCCATGACGCGCGGACGCGCCAGATCCACGGCGAAGCGGGTGGTCTGCCAGAGCATGAAAGAAAAAGGGAGAAAGGGAAAAGGAAAAGTAAAAACCGGCCTGCAGGGCGTGAAAAACGGGGCGCTTGGCCCCGTTTGTCATTTCAGCCCTGCGGCGCAGTATGTCAGGCCGCCGTGGGGGCCGGATCCGGCTTGACTGCCGGCGTGCCGCCCGAATCGTCGCCGCCGGAGGGCGGGCGGCGCGGCGTCCAGTCCTTGGGCGGGCGCGGCTCGCGCCCGGCCATGATGTCGTCGAGCTGCTCGGCGTCGATGGTCTCCCACTCCAGCATGGCGCGGGCCATGGCGTGCATCTTGTCCTGGTTGTCCTCGATCAGGCTGCGCGCCAGGGTGTACTGCTCGTCGATGATGCGGCGCACCTCGGCATCCACCTTTTGCATGGTTTCCTCGGAGATGTTGGTGGTCTTGGTGACCGAACGGCCCAGGAAGACCTCGCCCTCGTTCTCCGCATAGACCATGGGGCCGAGCGCTTCGCTCATGCCGTAGCGCATGACCATGTCGCGGGCGATCGACGTGGCGCGCTCGAAGTCGTTGCTGGCGCCGGTGGTCATCTGGTTCATGAAAACCTCTTCGGCGATGCGGCCGCCGAACAGCATGGCGATCTGGTTCAGCATGTACTCCTTGTCGTAGGAGTAGCGATCCTTCTCGGGCAGGCTCATGGTCACGCCCAGGGCGCGCCCGCGCGGGATGATGGTGACCTTGTGTACCGGGTCGCACTTCGGTAAAAGCTTGCCGATCAGTGCGTGGCCGGCCTCGTGGTAGGCGGTGTTGCGCCGCTCCTCCTCGGGCATGACCATGGACTTGCGCTCCGGCCCCATGATGATCTTGTCCTTGGCGCGCTCGAAGTCCTGCATCTCGACCACGCGGGCGTTGCGCCGCGCGGCCATCAGGGCAGCCTCGTTGCACAGGTTGGCCAGATCGGCGCCACTCATGCCGGGTGTGCCACGTGCGATCACCGCCGGGTTCACGTCCTGGCCAGCGGGAATCTTGCGCATGTGGACGTTCAGGATCTGCTCACGGCCCCGGATGTCGGGTAGCGTGACATAGACCTGGCGGTCGAAACGGCCCGGGCGCAAGAGGGCCGCGTCCAGGATGTCGGGCCGGTTGGTGGCAGCCACGACGATCACGCCCAGGTTGGTCTCGAAGCCGTCCATCTCGACCAGCATCTGGTTGAGCGTCTGCTCGCGCTCGTCGTTGCCGCCGCCCAGGCCTGCGCCACGCTGGCGACCCACGGCGTCGATTTCGTCGATGAAGATGATGCAGGGCGAGTTCTTCTTGGCGTTCTCGAACATGTCGCGCACGCGCGCCGCGCCCACGCCGACGAACATTTCCACAAAGTCGGAGCCGGAAATGCTGAAGAACGGCACCTTGGCCTCGCCGGCGATGGACTTGGCCAGCAGCGTCTTGCCAGTGCCGGGCGGGCCGACCAGCAGCAGGCCGCGCGGGATGCGCCCGCCGAGCTTCTGGAACTTGTTGGGGTCTTTCAGGAAGTCCACGACCTCCTTGACTTCCTCCTTGGCCTCGTCGCAGCCGGCTACGTCGGCAAAGGTGACGGTGTTGTTGTTCTCGTCGAGCATCCGCGCCTTGGACTTGCCGAAGCTGAAGGCGCCGCCCTTGCCGCCGCCCTGCATCTGACGCATGAAATAGACCCACACGCCGATCAGGAGCAGCATCGGCCCCCAGCTGACCAGCAGCGTCATGAGCAATGAGCCTTCCTCGCGCGGCTTGACATCGAACTTGACGTTGTTGTTGATCAGGTCGCCCACCAGGCCGCGATCCAGGTAGGTGGCGGTAGTGCGCACGCGGCGGTCGTCGTTGGTGATGGCGACGATCTCGGTGCCGCCCGGGCCTTCCTGGATGGTGGCGCTCCTGATGCGCCCATTGCGCACGTCTTCCAGGAAGGCCGAGTAGCCCACCGTGCCGGCGCCCATGCCGGCGCGGGTGTCAAACTGCTTGAACACCGTGAACAGCACCATGGCGATGACCAGCCAGACGGCGACTTTGGAAAACCACTGATTGTTCAAGCTGAACTCCAGAGACTGAAAAAAAATGGGCCGGCTACCTGGTTTCAGGCAGGCCGTCCTAGAGGCACGTGGGGCGGATTTTAGGCCTTTCAACCCTTGCCGATGGCCCATTAACCCCGCGCCAGGCCATGGACTAGGGCCGGTGCGGCGCTCTCAGCCTCCTGGCTTGAGGCGCATTCCGACCAGAAAGGTTTCCGCCGAACGGTCGCGCGAGGCCTTGGGCTTGATGGTCTTGACTAGCTGGAAAGTGTCCCGGAACAGCTGCACCAGGGCATCGTAGCCACTGCCGTGGAACAGCTTGACCACCAGCGCGCCTTCGGGTTTGAGTTGCTGGCGGGCAAAGTCCACCGCCAGCTCGATCAGGTGCGCGATGCGCGCATCGTCGGCCGAGGCGATGCCCGACAGATTGGGCGCCATATCGGAGACCACTACGTCCACCGCCCGGCCCTGCAGCGCCTGCTGCAGTTGCACCAGCACGGCGTCGTCGCGAAAGTCCCCCTGGATGAAGGCCACGCCCTCGATAGGCTCCAGAGGCAGCAGATCCAGGCCGATGATGGTGCCGTCCAGCGCTCCTGCTGCGGCCCCGGCGGGTGCCATGCGCCGGCGCAGGTACTGGCTCCAGGCCCCGGGCGCGCAGCCCAGGTCAACTACCACCTGCCCGGGCCGGATCAGCCCGAGTTGCTCGTCGATCTCCTTGAGCTTGTAGGCGGCGCGGGCGCGATAGCCGTCCTTTTGCGCCTGTCTGACCCAGGGGTCGTTGACGTGGTCGTGCAGCCACGCCTTGTTCACCTTCTTGCCTTTGCTCTGGGACTGGATCTGGGGTTTCATGCCTTGAAGAATAATATGGGGATGCCCCAAATCGAACTGACCACCGCCGAGCGGCGCGCCCACCGCGCCGACGCGCACCACCTCGATCCTGTCGTGCTGATCGGCGCCGACGGTCTGACCCCTGCCGTCCACAAGGAAATCGACGCCGCCCTGAACGCCCACGGCCTGATCAAGATCCGCGTCTTCGGCGACGACCGGGTGGCGCGCGAGGCCATGTACCAGCAACTGGCCGACGAGCTGGACGCCGCGCCGGTGCAGCACATCGGCAAGCTGCTGGTGCTGTGGCGGCCCATCCCCGAGAAAGTGCGGGCCGTCGATGAAGACCGCAAGCCTGGGCCGCGCGATGTCAAGGTGCTGAAATTCGGCCGGCCCGGCCAGCGCCCCGAGGTCAAGCAGCTGCGCGTGCTGGGTAACCAGCGCCTGACGGCCGGCGGGCAGATCAAGCGTGCCAAGCCCAAGCAGACTTCGGTGAAGAAGCGCCAGAGCGACTGAAGCGACTGAGCCTGAGAGATCAATCGATGCCTGACACGGCGGCGGCGCAGCGCCACGTCATCTGCATGAAATGGGGTCGCAAGTACGGCCCCGAGTATGTGAACCGCCTGTACGCCATGGTGCGGCGCCACCTGCGCGGGGATTTCTCCTTCGTCTGCCTGACCGATGACGCCACCGGCATCCGCCGCGAGGTGCGCTGCCTGCCCATCCCGGCGCTGGACTTGCCGCCCGGCATCCCCGAGCGCGGCTGGAACAAGCTGGCCACCTTTAGCGCCGACCTGCACGGCCTGCGCGGCACGGCGCTGTTTCTGGATGTCGATGTGGTGGTCGTGGGGGCGCTGGATGATTTTTTCACCCAGCCCGGCGAATTTCTGATCATCCACGACTACAAGCGGCCGCGCCGCATCACCGGCAACTCGTCGGTCTATCGTTTCGAGCTGGGCGCGCATCCGGATGTGCTGGAGCACTTTCGCGCGCATGTGCAAGAGGTGCGCCAGCGCTTTCGCAACGAGCAGGCCTATCTGTCGGATTTTCTGCACGCCCAGGGCAAGCTGGCCTACTGGCCGGCGCACTGGTGCCCAAGCTTCAAATACCACAGCATCCCGCGCTGGCCGCTGAACTACTGGCAGGCCCCAGGCGTGCCGCCGGGGGCGCGCATCGTCATCTTCCACGGCGAGTGCAACCCGCCCGACGCCCTGGCCGGGCGGCGCAACCGGCGCTTTCGGCACATCCAGCCAGCGACCTGGGTGGCCGAGCATTGGCGCGAATAAGGCCTGTCCCTTTGAAAGGGTATGGTGCGTTGAGCGTTTTGCGGCTTTTCGCCCCTGGCGCCAAACGCTCGACGCTCCACCTCCCTCAACGCCGGCTCAGCCTGAGCAGCACGACCAGCGCGCACAGCCACTGCGCCACATACATGAGCGTGCCCACGCTGTGCCACAGGCGCAAGTCCTGCCGGGCCACGATGCGCGGCGCCACGCCGAACTGGATGAGCAGCGCCAGCAGCATTCCGCCTACTATGAAAATAGTAGCTGACTGCGCTTGACTGGCCTGGGTTTGAGCCGGTTTTTCTTCATATTTCGGCAATGAATGCACCAGCAGCACCAGGGTGCAGGCCACGGACAGCCACATCTGCGCCGCAAACAGCTGCGCTGCCATGTTGCCGGCCATGACCGGCGTCGGCATCCTGGCGAACAGCAGCGGCACGGCCATGAAGCCGATAGCCGACAGACTGCCCCACCACAGCGCCGCCGCCAGCAGCGGCACATCGGCGCGCAGGCGAGCCAGCCAGCCCATCACCGATAGCTGACGGTGACGATCTCGTAGCAGCGCACGCCGCCGGGCGCCTGCACTTCAGCGGTGTCGCCCTCTTCCTTGCCGATCAGCGCGCGGGCAATCGGGCTGCCGACGTTGATCAGGCCCAGCTTCAGATCGGCCTCGTCCTCGCCGACGATCTGGTACTTGACCGTCTCGCCCGTATCCTCGTCCTCCAGCTCCACCGTGGCGCCGAAGACCACACGGCCACCGGCGTCCAGGCTGGCCGGGTCGATGATCTGCGCGGCGGCCAGCTTGCCTTCGACCTCGGCGATGCGGCCCTCAATGAAGCCTTGGCGATCCTTGGCGGCTTCGTATTCGGCGTTTTCGCTCAGGTCGCCCTGGGCGCGCGCCTCGGCAATGGCGGCGATGACCGCCGGACGATCCTGGGACTTCAGGCGTTGCAACTCGGCCTTGAGCAGCTCGGCGCCGCGCTTGGTGATGGGAAAGGTGGCCATGGAATGGGTGTGATGGAGGGCAAATGCGTTGTTGACGGGGCTTGAAAAAGAAGAAACCATCGGCGCTCGAACGCAGATGGTTTGCTCTATCGGCCCGATTCTAAGCCGCCCATTGGCTACCGCACCCAGGAGGAAGACATGCCAGTCCTGAACCGCCGCCAGACGCTGGGCCTTGCCAGCGCCGCCTACCTGGCCCTGCCGGGGGCCGCCTGGGCGCAGGCTGCCTGCGCCATCTCCACCGCCGCCACGCAAAGCGCCCTCACGCCCGATGCCGCACTGCGGCGGCTGCAGGAGGGCAACGCGCGCTTCGTCGCCGGCAAGCCGCTGCACTGCGACCTGCGCCAACAGGTGCGCGGCACGGCGCAGGCGCAGGCGCCCTTTGCCGCCGTGGTCGGCTGCATCGACAGCCGGGTGCCGCCCGAGCTGGTGTTCGACCAGCACATCGGCGACATCTTCGCCGCACGCGTGGCCGGCAACATCGTCAACGACGACATCCTGGGCAGCCTGGAATTTGCCACCCGCCTGGCTGGCGCCCGGCTGATCGCCGTACTGGGGCACAGCGAATGCGGCGCCGTCAAGGGCGCCATCGACGGCGCGCAGCTGGGCCATCTGACGGGGCTGCTGGCGCGCATCCGACCATCGCTGCAGCGGCTGGATTACTCGGGTGTGCCCAGCTCCAAGGACGCCGCGCTGGTGCAGCGCGTGGCCGAGCGCAATGTGCGCGACGCCGTGGCCCAGCTGGAGCAAGCTGAAGTGCTGCGCGCCCTGATCGAGCAGGGACAGCTCAGGGTGGTCGGCGCGATGCACGATGTGGCCACGGGCCGCATCGACTGGCTGGCCTGAAACGCACAGGCCGACCCCGGGCGAGGTCGGCCTGTCCGGGGACAGCCAATTATTGGCAAAAAAGCCGTTTCACCCTTGCTTGGCAAGCGCTGGCAGCTATTGAAAAAGTAGCTGCCCGCACTTAGGATTTATCCGTAAATAATATTAACGGGCAGGTGGATTTTCCGCAGCGCGATGATGGCGGCGGCGAGATGGTTGAGTGCGAGGAACGTGTGCTCCAGCTTCTCGTAGCGCACCAGTAATTTCCTGAACCGGTTGAACCAGCCATGGCAAGGCTCCACAACCCAACGGCGCGCTTTTTTCTTCGGATCACGCTTTTTGTGCTCTGCCTCGCTTTTGCGGCCCACCACATGCGGGATATAGCCGTGGGCCAGAATGATCTTCATGGCGTTCTTGCCCGGGTAGCCCGCATCAGCACATAGGTGCTTGCTGCGCCGCTGCTTGGGCGTGGGGCGTTTGACCATGCAGCAAGACAACACGGCCTCAAGTTGCGTCACGTCGTGCGCGTTCGCCCCGGTCACGACGAGCGACAACGGGACGCCACGCCCGTCCACCAGCAGGTGACGCTTGCTGCCTTTTTTTTCCCCGATCCGTCGGGTTGCGCCCCACAGCTTCCTGCGCCAAGGGCGCCTTGAACATGGCGCCGTCGATGCTCTGCCAGCGCCAGGCGATGCCTTCACAGTCGTCGTATTCGGCCAGCCCTGCCTTCCACAGGTTCTCGAAGAACCCGGCCTTGGACCACAGCATGAACTTGTGATGGATCGCGCTGGCGCTGCCAAAGCGTTCAGCCGGCAGCGCCTTCCACTGGCAGCCTGTGCGCAGCACATACATGATGGCCTCGAACACCAGCCGTGGCGGTTTTGCGGGGCGGCCCGCCCCGGCTGCGCGTTCGTAGTGCTTGCCTGGATCGCGCACTGGCTGTGGCACCAGCGGCTCTACCAGTTTCCAGAACTCGTCCGTTACCTCCCACGAATTGGCATGCGCCTTGGCCATTTATCGCTCCTTCGTCGCATCACGGGCGACTCGGGGGAATTTTAATTTACGGACAAATCCTTAGGCCTCAGGCCAGTTGCGCGTGCATTTCCTGGATCGAGATGACGCCCAGCTGATCCATGAACTTCATGCCTTCCACCGCGGCTTCGGCGCCGAAGATGGTGGTGAAGGTGGTGACTCGCGCCTGCAGCGAGCTGGTGCGGATGGCGCGCGAGTCGGCGATGGCGTTGCGGCGCTCCTCCACCGTGTTGATGACCATGGCGATCTCGCCCATTTTGATCATGTCCACGATGTGCGGCCGGCCCTCGGTGACCTTGTTGACCACCTGTACGGCAATGCCGGCCTCGGCAATGGCCGCCGCCGTACCCTTGGTGGCCAGCAGCTCGAAGCCCATGCCGGCCAACTCGCAGGCGATTGCCACGGCGCGCGGCTTGTCGGCGTTCTTCACCGTCAGGAACACCTTGCCCGACTTGGGCAGGCGCGTGCCGGCGCCAAGCTGGCTCTTGACGAAAGCCTCGCCGAAAGTCTTGCCCACGCCCATGACCTCGCCGGTGGACTTCATCTCGGGGCCGAGGATGGTGTCCACGCCAGGGAATTTCACGAAGGGGAAGACGGCCTCCTTGACGCTGAAGTACGGCGGCGTGACCTCGCGCGTCACGCCTTGCTGGGCCAGCGTCTGGCCGGCCATGCAGCGCGCCGCCACCTTGGCCAGCTGGATGCCGGTGGCCTTGGACACGAAGGGCACGGTGCGGCTGGCGCGCGGGTTGACTTCGAGCACATAGATCACGTCGCCGGCATCGGTTTCCTGGATGGCGAACTGCACGTTCATCAGGCCGACCACATTCAGGCCTTCGGCCATGGCAGCGGTCTGGCGCTTGATCTCGGCCACGGTCTCGGCCTTGAGGTAGTACGGCGGCAGCGAACAGGCCGAGTCGCCCGAATGCACGCCCGCCTGCTCGATGTGCTCCATCACGCCGCCGATGAAGACTTGGCCGGTGGCATCGCGCACGCAGTCCACGTCGCACTCGATGGCGTTGGACAGGAAGTGATCCAGCAGCACGGGCGAGTCGTTGCTGACCTTGACGGCCTCGCGCATGTAGCGCTCCAGGTCGCGCGCCTCATGCACGATCTCCATGGCGCGCCCGCCCAGCACGTAGCTGGGACGCACGACCAGCGGGTAGCCCAGGGCAGCGGCCTTGTCCATGGCCTCGGCCTCGGTGCGTGCCGTGGCGTTGGGCGGCTGGCGCAGGCCCAGCTCGCCCAGCAGCTTCTGGAAGCGCTCGCGGTCTTCGGCGGCATCAATCATGTCCGGCGTGGTGCCGATGATGGGCACGCCCTCGCGCTCCAGGCCCAGCGCCAGCTTCAGCGGCGTCTGGCCGCCGTACTGCACGATCACGCCCTCGGGCTTTTCCAGGGCGACGATCTCCAGCACGTCTTCCAGCGTCAGCGGCTCGAAGTACAGGCGATCCGAGGTGTCGTAGTCGGTGGAGACGGTCTCGGGGTTGCAGTTGACCATGATGGTCTCGTAGCCATCCTCGCGCATGGCCAGCGCGGCATGGACGCAGCAATAGTCGAACTCGATGCCCTGGCCGATGCGGTTGGGGCCGCCGCCCAGCACCATGATTTTTTTCTTGTCCGTGGGCGCGGCCTCGCACTCGTCCTCGTAGGTCGAGTACATGTAGGCAGTGTTGGTCGGGAATTCGGCAGCGCAGGTGTCCACGCGCTTGTAGACCGGGCGCACGCCAGCCGCATGGCGGGCGTCGCGCACGGCTTTTTCCTGGGTCTTGAGCAGCTTGGCCAGACGGCGGTCGGAAAAGCCCTTGCGCTTGAGTTCACGCAAGCTCGCCTTGTCCAGGCTGGCCAGCGCGCCCTCGCCCTTTTCTTCCGCGAGTTTGTCCAGCTCCAGCTCGATCTTGACGATCTGCTCGATCTGCACCAGGAACCACTTGTCGATCTTGGTGAGGTCATGCACCTCATCGACCGATAGGCCCATGGCGAAGGCGTCGCCCACATACCAGATGCGCTCGGGGCCGGGCTCGCCCAGCTCCTTTTCCAGCAGCTCGCGATCCTGGGTCTTCTCGTTCATGCCGTCCACGCCCACTTCCAGGCCGCGCAGGGCTTTCTGGAAGGATTCCTGGAACGTACGGCCCATGGCCATGACCTCGCCCACGCTCTTCATCTGCGTGGTCATGCGCGAGTCGGCGGCGGGGAATTTCTCGAAGGCAAAGCGCGGGATCTTGGTGACCACGTAGTCGATGGTCGGCTCGAACGAAGCCGGGGTGGCGCCGCCGGTGATCTCGTTCTTCAGCTCATCGAGCGTGTAGCCGATGGCCAGCTTGGCGGCAATCTTCGCGATCGGAAAACCGGTCGCCTTGGAGGCCAGCGCCGAGGAGCGGCTCACGCGCGGGTTCATTTCGATCACGATCATGCGCCCGTCCTTGGGGTTGACCGCGAACTGTACGTTGGAGCCGCCCGTGTCCACGCCGATCTCGCGCAGCACCGCAAGGCTGGCGTTGCGCATGATCTGGTATTCCTTGTCGGTGAGCGTCTGCGCCGGCGCCACGGTGATGGAGTCGCCCGTGTGTACGCCCATGGGGTCGAGGTTCTCGATGGAGCACACGATGATGCAGTTGTCCGCCTTATCGCGGATGACCTCCATCTCGAACTCCTTCCAGCCCAGCAGCGACTCTTCGATCAGCAGCTCGCTGGTGGGCGAGGCCTCCAGGCCGCGCTTGGCAATGGTTTCGAACTCTTCCGGGTTGTAGGCGATGCCGCCGCCCGTGCCGCCCAGCGTGAAACTGGGGCGGATCACGGTGGGAAAACCCACGCGCTTTTGCACGGCCCAGGCCTCGTCCATGGTGTGGGCTATCCCTGAGCGCGCGGATTCGAGGCCGATGCGCGTCATCGCGTCCTTGAATTTGAGGCGATCCTCGGCCTTGTCGATGGCCTCGGGCTTGGCGCCGATCAGCTCCACGCGGTACTTGTTGAGCACGCCGTGCTTCCACAGATCCAGCGCGCAGTTCAGCGCCGTCTGGCCGCCCATGGTCGGCAGGATGGCGTCGGGGCGCTCCTTGGCAATGATTTTTTCCACCGTCTGCCAGGTGATGGGTTCGATGTAGATGGCATCCGCCGTGGCCGGGTCGGTCATGATCGTCGCGGGGTTGCTGTTGATCAGGATGACGCGGTAGCCCTCCTCGCGCAGCGCCTTGCAGGCCTGCACGCCGGAGTAGTCGAATTCGCAGGCCTGGCCGATGACGATGGGGCCGGCGCCGATGATGAGGATGCTCTTGAGGTCTGTGCGTTTTGGCATGGTGTTGGCTGGTGGTCGGTCGCGGCGGTCAGGCGGCCCGGGCGGTGCGGGCAGAGTGCATCAGGTCGGTGAAGCGGTCGAACAGATGCGCGACGTCCTGGGGGCCGGACGAGGCCTCGGGGTGGCCCTGGAAGCAAAACGCCGGCTTGTCGCGATGCGTGAAGCCCTGCAGCGTGCCATCGAACAGGCTCACGTGCGTGGCACGCAGGTGTGCGGGCAGGCTCTCCATGTCCACCGCGAAACCGTGGTTCTGGCTGGTGATGGCCACGCAGCCGCTGTCCAGATCCTTGACCGGATGGTTGCCGCCGTGGTGGCTGTTGACCATCTTGAAGGTCTTGGCGCCGGCGGCCAGCGCCATGATCTGGTGCCCCAGGCAGATGCCGAAGACCGGCAGGCCGCTGTCCACCAGGGTGCGCACGGCCTCGATGGCGTAGTCGCAGGCAGCCGGATCGCCCGGGCCGTTGGACAGGAAGACGCCATCTGGATTCATCGCCAGCACCTCGGCAGCCGGGGTCTGCGCTGGCACCACGGTGAGCTTGCAGCCGCGCTCGGCCAACATCCGCAGGATGCTGTACTTGACGCCGAAGTCGTAGGCCACGACGTGGAACTGCGTCTGGCCCTGGGTGCCGTAGCCCTTGCCCAGCTCCCACTCGGTCTGCGTCCACTCATAGGGCTTGGCGGTGCTGACCACGCTGGCCAGATCCAGGCCCTTCATGCTGGGCGCAGCCTTGGCGGCAGCAATTGCAGCGTCGATGTGCTGCTGCGTCACCGCTTCACCAGCCTGCAGGCCAATGATGGCGCCGTTCTGCGCGCCCTGGTCGCGCAGCAGGCGCGTGAGCTGGCGCGTGTCGATGTCGGCGATGGCCACGGTGCCATTGCGCGCCAGGTAGTCGGACAGGGTTTCGGTGCAGCGGAAGTTGCTGGCCAGCAGGGGCAGGTCGCGGATGACGAGGCCGGCGGCCTGGACTTTGTCGGACTCGATGTCCTCGGGGTTGACGCCATAGTTGCCGATGTGCGGATACGTGAGCGTCACGATCTGCTGGCAATAGCTGGGGTCGGTGAGGATTTCCTGGTAGCCGGTCATGGAGGTGTTGAAGACCACCTCGCCGGCTGTGGTGCCGCTGGCACCGATCGAGCTGCCGATAAAGACCGTGCCGTCTGCAAGCGCCAGGATGGCGGGCGGGAAGGCTCCCTTGAGAGACAAAAGCACTGGGTTCTCCGAAATGTGCGGGTCGCCCGGTCAAACCGCAGGGCACTGTGTCCTGCGGTTTGCTGCTTGTGAAGGGATTGCTTTTCGTGCGGCCGGGCGACTGTTTGGCGGGAAAGCCCTGCATTGTAGCGCGAGGCCGCCTGCCGCCCGGGCGGCCCCGGCACCTTTCAGCGCCTGCGTGCAGCGCGCACGCCGGGCACGCCGGCCACGATGCCCAGCACCTTGGCGAGCCGGCCGGCATCGGACACTTCGACCGTGAACGTCATCCAGGCCGTGCCGCGCACGGACTGCGTCTGCACACCGATGACGTTGGTCTTTTCACGGGCAAACACGTCGGAGATGTCACGCAGCAGACCCTGGCGGTCGGACGCCTCGACCATGACATCGACCGGATAGACCGCTGGCCGCACCGAACCGCCGCCGCCCGGGGTGCCCCACTGCACGTCGATGACCCGCTCGGCGCTGCGCGCTGCCATCTCGCGGAAGTTACGGCAGTCGCTGCGGTGTACGCTGACCCCCTTGCCACGCGTGACGAAGCCGGCAATCGGGTCGGGCGGCGCCGGGCGGCAGCACTTGGCCAGTTGCGTCATCAGCGAGTCGATGCCGACCACCAGCACCCCGCCCTTGCCGGAAGAGCGGGCGGCACTGGGTTTCTTCAGCAGCAGCTGCGGCTCGGGCACCGCCGGCTCGGCGGGTGGGCGCAGCAGCTGCTCGATGCTGCGCAGCGAAAACTCATCCTTGCCGACCACCTCGAACAGCGCATCCGCCGTCTTGAAGCCCAGCTGCACCGCCAGGTCGCCCTGCTTGACGGCGGTCTTGCCCTCGCGCTGCAGCAGCTTTTCCACCAGTTCGCGCCCGCGCGCCACGGTGGCGTGCGTGGCCTGGGCGTTGAACCAGGCACGCACCTTGGCGCGGGCGCGATTGCTGTTCAGATAGCCCAGCTCGGCGTTGAGCCAGTCGCGCGAGGGCCGGCCCTCCTTGACGGTGCTGATCTCCACCGTCTGGCCGTTGTGCAGCGGCGTGTTGAGCGGCACCATGACCCCGTCCACACGCGCGCCACGGCAGCGGTGGCCCAGGCTGGTGTGTACGGCGTAGGCGAAGTCCAGCGGCGTGGCACCCTGGGGCAACTCGACCACGGCGGCATTGGGCGTCAGCACATAGATGCGGTCTTCGAACAAGCCCTGGCTGGCTGCGCCCGACAGGTCGCGCTCCCAGGCCAGCAGCTGACGCAGCACGGCAATCTTTGCGTCGTATTCACTGCTGGCGGCCACGCCGGCATAGCCCTTGGTGCCAGCTTCCTTGTAGGCCCAGTGCGCGGCCACGCCATTTTCCGCATGGTCGTGCATGGCCTGGGTGCGGATCTGGATCTCAATGGCCTTGCCGCTGTCGTCGCGCACCACGGTGTGCAGCGATTGGTAGCCGTTGGGCTTGGGCCGGGCGATGTAGTCGTCAAATTCGGCCTCGATGGGCTGGAAGTGGCTGTGTACCCAGCTCAATGCCGCGTAGCAGTCCTTGACGCTGGGCACGATGACGCGCAGCGCGCGGATGTCAAACACCTGGTCGAAGCCCAGCGACTTGCCGCGCATCTTCTTGACGATGCTGTAGATGTGCTTGGGCCGCCCGGTCACCGTGGCGCTGATGCTGTGCGCGCGCAACTCCCCCTCCAGGCGCTCGCGCAGCAACTGCATGTTGTGCTCGCGCTCGGTGCGTTTTTCATCAAGCAGGCGGGCGATCTTTTTGTAGGTCTCGGGCTCCAGGAAGCGAAACGCCAGGTCTTCCAGCTCCCACTTCATCTGCCAGATGCCCAGGCGGTTGGCCAGCGGGGCGAAGACCTGCAGCGCCTCGCGCGCCACTGCCGGCGATACCGGTCGCTTGCTGGCTGCGTAGTAGCGCAGCGTCTGCAGCCGTGAAGCCAGGCGCAGCATGACCACGCGCAGATCGCGCGAAAACGCCAGCAGCATCTTGCGCACGTTCTCGGTCTGCGTGGCGGCATCGTCCACCTGCTGGCCACTCACGTGCGCATCGCGCGCCTGCCGCTGCACATGCATCAGCTTGGTGGTCTCCACCGCCAGCTCGGCCAGGTTGTCACCAAAGGCCTTGGCGATGACCTCGTGCGGGCGCGTCAGATGAGCGCAGGTATAGACCAGGTAGGCAGCCGCCTGCATGGCCTCCGAGCCGCCCAGATGGCGCAGGATGGCGCGCACGCCGTCTGCATGGGCCAGGGCGTTTTCACCAGTATCCAAGGTCTGGCCGGCCAGCAGTGGCTCGGCAAAGGTACGTGCGCGCTGCAGGGAACCGACCTCCTGCGGCTGCACCTGCGCCGTGGCCGCGATGAGCTGCGGCACGGCATCGGGGGCGACGCCAGAGGTGGCCGATGCGGGAGCGGGACTGGCAGGCTTCATGGCGCTCCCGCCGCGTTGAGCAAAAAGCGCTCGACCACGGCCCGCTGACCCGGCTCGACCAGGGTCGGCGCATGGCCGACGCCCTCGAACTGCACCAGCTGCGCGCGCGGGCCGCGCTGCGTCATGGCCTGAGCCGTCTCCAGGGTCAGCAGATCCGACTGTGCGCCGCGCAGCAGCAGCACCTGGGCCGTGATGCGGTCGTAGAGCTGCCACAGCTGTTGCTCACCGCCGGTGGCCGCCTCGCGCGTGAGTGCCCGAAAGGGCACGGCAATGGCCGGGTCGTAGTGCAGCCGCCAGCCGCCCTGTCCGTCCTCGCGCAGCATGGGCTGCGACAGCGCCAGCCACTGCTCGCGCGTGTGCGGGCCAAAGCTGCTGGAGATCGCCCACAGGGCGTCGGCGGCCTGCTCCTGGCTGGCAAAGCGCACTGATGCGCCCAGGTACTGCCCGATGCGCTCCAGGGCTTCCCACTGGATGACCGGCCCGACATCGTTCAGCACCACGCGGCGCAGCGGCGCTGGCAGCGCCAGCCCGGGCTGCCCGGCCAGGGCCATGCCGATCAGGCCGCCCATGCTGGTGCCGACCCAGTCCAGCGTCTGGATGGGTGCCTCGGCGTGCAGCTGCGCCAGCAGCGCCAGCATGTCGGCGGCATAGACCGGCACCTGGTAGTGCATGGGGTCGGCCAGCCAGTCGCTGTGGCCCCGGCCCACGACATCCGGGCAGACTACCCGCGCGTGCGGCGCCAGGGCCTGCGCCAGCTCGTCGAAATCCCGCCCCTGGCGCGACAGGCCATGGACGCACACCACTACATGGGGCGCCAGCGTTGCGCCGCCCGTTGCGTCCCACTCCCAGTAGGCCATGCGATGGCCCTGGGCGGCGGCAGGATCGGCTCCCACAGCAGCCGGGCCGGGACACGATACGTAGTTCAGCTTAGGTTCAAACATGGAAATACCCGGTGTACGGTGCGCTCGATAATGCCTGCGCTGCATCCTAATTCATCAAGACTGGAGAGATTCATATGCTGAAAGGCAAAACTGCCCTCGTCACCGGCTCCACCAGCGGCATCGGCCTGGGCATCGCCTGCGCCCTGGCGCAGCGCGGCGCCAACATCGTGCTCAACGGCTTTGGCGACGCCGAAGGCCCGCGCGCCCAGGTGCTGGCTGCCGGCGAACAGGCCGGCGTTCGCGTGGCCTACCACGGCGCCGACATGAGCCGCCCGGACGAGATCGAGGACATGATGCGCTATGCCGCCGGCCAGTTCGGCCGCGTGGACATCTTGGTCAACAACGCCGGCATCCAGCATGTGGCCAGCGTGCAGGACTTTCCGCCGCAAAAGTGGGACGCCATCATCGCCATCAACCTGACCAGCGCCTTCCACACCAGCCGCCTGGCGCTGCCGGACATGCTGGCCGCCGGCTGGGGCCGGATCATCAACGTGGCCTCGGTGCATGGCCTGGTGGCCTCGGCGCAGAAATCGGCCTACGTGGCCGCCAAGCACGGCATCGTCGGCCTGACCAAGGTGACCGCCTTGGAGACCGCCACCACCGGCGTGACCTGCAACGCCATCTGCCCCGGCTGGGTGCTCACCCCGCTGGTGCAAAAGCAGGTGGACGCCAAGGCCGAGCAGCACGGCATCTCCAACGAGGAGGCGAAGAAACTGCTGTTGGGCGAGAAGGAGCCCTCCATGCAGTTCACTACGCCTGAAGAACTGGGCGAGTTGGCCGTGTTCTTCTGCTCACCGGCCGCCAACAACGTGCGCGGCGTGGCCTGGAACATGGATGGCGGCTGGGCAGCGCAATGAATTCATGCTGAACCCACAGCGGAATGCTATATTTTATATAGCTATCAACGCTTGCCAGACAAGGGTTTTAGCCGAAAATCATCAAAAAATCGCTCGGGTTCTGTTCAGCGCAGCTGCACCGAACCCGAGACCGTGACCTCGACCAGCGCCTTGCCGGCCTCCACCGGCACTGCCGCGTCGGCCTCGAAGCCCGGGCCCTTGGCTGCCATCGCCAACATGCGCGGACGCGGGCCGGGCGAGGCGGCATGGCTGTTCACGCTGACCTCGCGCAGGCTGTAGCCGGCAAAGCCGAAGCCCCGGGCCAGTTCGCTGGCACGCGCCTTGAAAGCCTCGATGGCCTCGGTCTGCGCTTGGCTTTCGGCCTGCTCGCGCGCTTGGCGCGACAGATCGAACGCTACCTGGCCGATGGTCATGCTGCGGATGCGCCCGGCAGCGTTGGTGATGCGGGCGAAGTCGCGCCCGGACAGCACCAGCTCGGCGCGGCCCTGCCAGCCGCTCATGCGCCCCTCCTTGCCGTAGCGCGGCTGGATGCTGAAATCACCCGTGCGCACCTCCAGCTGGTCTTGGGCGGCGTCGCGCCGGGCCTCGGCCAGTGCGGCGTCCAGCGCCTGGCGCAATTGCGCCTGCACGCCGGCGGCATCCTCGCCCTCGCGGCTCGTGGCCAGGGTCAGCACCAGCTGATCCTGCTGCACCTGGACGCTGCCCGAGGCCGACAGCTGCAGCACATTGTGCGGCGGCGGCCCTTTGGCGCCCTGGGCCACGGCGGCGGCAGCGGCGCCGGCCAGCAGGACGGCGAAAAATGTGCGGGTCATGAGGGTCATGGGGCCTTTCCTTGGAATCTGCAAAATCTTTTGTAGTGCGCGCGGGCGACAGGCAAATGCGCTGGCCGCTGACAGCCGTGGCACGCTCAGCCGTGGCAGGGCTTGCGACTTTTACCCCCAGTTGCCTGCGAGACGCCGCAAAACCTGTAACAGTTGGTCAGGCCGGCCTGCCAAATCGGGGATTGCCCTGCCAAGCTGGTCAGAATCGCCGCTGTTACAAATTGGATTCGAGGAAAAAAGACATGGCTTCGACAACCAACCGCACCGACAAAGTCCTCGTGGTGGATGACGACGCGCGCATCCGCGATCTGCTGCGCCGCTATCTGACCCAGGAGGGTTTCGAGGTCATGGTGGCCGAAGACGGCAAGGCGCTCAACCGCATCTTGCTGCGCGAGACGGTGGATCTGATCGTGCTCGACCTGATGATGCCGGGCGAGGACGGCCTGTCCATCTGCCGGCGCCTGCGCGCGGCCAACGACCGCACGCCCATCATCATGCTCACGGCCAAGGGCGAGGACGTGGATCGCATCGTCGGCCTGGAAGTCGGCGCCGACGACTACCTGGGCAAGCCCTTCAACCCGCGCGAGCTGCTGGCGCGCATTCACGCCGTGCTGCGCCGCCGCCCGCCCATGGAGGCGCCGGGTGCGCCCTCGGGCGAGAACGAGGTCGTCACCTTCGGCCCCTTCACCTTCGATCTGGGCACGCGGGCGCTGCAAAGGAACGGCGAGGAGCTGCCGCTGACGACCGGCGAGTTCGCCATGCTCAAGGCGCTGGTGCGCCACCCGCGCCAGCCGCTGTCGCGCGAGAAACTCGCCCTGCTGGCTCGTGGCCGCGAATTCGAGCCCTTCGACCGCAGCCTGGACGTGCAGGTCTCGCGCCTGCGCAAGCTGGTGGAGATCGACGCCGCGCAGCCGCGCTACATCCAGACCGTGTGGGGCGTCGGCTATGTCTTCGTGCCCGATGGGGCCAACTGAAGACCTGCGCCAAGGCCCGCGTCCCAAGCCTGAGCATTCCCACCCTGGCCCTGCCAGCCCTGCGAACGCACGCTCCCATCCTGCCCTTTTGCTCCAGGCCCGGCGCGCTACGCGCCGTGACCGGGCCAGGCGCCATGAACGCTCATCACCCCACCCCCCTCCTGACGTCACCAGCCCGGCTCCGCTGGAGGACACCGCCGCGCAGCGCGCCCGTGTCGGCCTGAACCTGTTTTGGCGCACCTTTTTCCTGCTGTCGCTGCTGCTGGTGGGCAGCATCCTGGCCTGGCTGCAGACCCTGCGGGCGCTGGAGTTCGAGCCGCGCACGCTGCAGACGGCGCAGCAGGTCGCTTCGCTGGTCAACCTGAGCCGGGCGGCACTGATCCACGCCGACGCCATTGCGCGCGTGTCACTGCTCAAGACCATGGCCGACCAGGAGGGCGTGCGCATCCTGCCGCGCGAGCCGACCGATCATTTCGAAGTGCTGCCGCCCTCGGCCCTGGGCGCGCGCCTGACCGAGGAGCTGACCGAGCGCCTGGGGCCGGGCACCATCGTGGCCGGCAGCGTCAATGGCGAGACGGGCCTGTGGGTGGGCTTCACCATCAACGGCGATCCCAACTGGCTGCTGATGGATCGCTCGCGCCTGGCCACCGCCAGCGGCAAGACCTGGCTGATCTGGCTGCTCACTGCCGGCGCCCTGTCGCTGGCCGGGGCGGCGCTGATCGCCCGGCTCATCAACCGGCCCCTGAAAGAGCTGTCCTATGCCGCCAACCGCGTGCGCGACGGGGATTTTGCCGCCAGCCAGCTCGACGAGGGAGCAGTGACCAACGAGATCCGCGAGGTCAACATCGGCTTTAACCGCATGGCGCAGAAACTTGCCAAGCTGGAGCAGGATCGTGCCGTGATGCTGGCCGGCATCTCGCACGACCTGCGCACACCGCTGGCGCGGCTGCGGCTGGAGACCGAGATGAGCGTGAGCGACGACGTGGCGCGCCAGCACATGGTGGCCGACATCGTGCAGCTGGATGCCACCATCGACAAGTTCCTGGACTACGCCCGCCCGACGGCGTGGCGCTGACGGCCGTCAACCTGCACGCCGTGGTGTCCTCGTGCGTCTATGCCGTGCAGGATCACCGCGAGCTGGCCATCACCATGAACGTGCCGGAGAACCTGAACGTGCTGGCCGACGAGGTGGAGCTGGCGCGCGTGATCTCCAACCTGCTGGAGAACGCCCGGCGCTACGGCAAGGATCGCGAGACCGGCATCACCACCGTGGACATCGCCGCCAAGGCGCGCGAGCGCTGGGTGCTGCTCAAGCTGCGCGACCACGGCCCCGGCGCACCGCCCGAGCAGCTGGCGCACCTGACCAAGCCGTTCTTCCGGGGCGACTCGGCGCGCACGGCGGCTGCCGGCGCCGGACTGGGCCTGTCCATCGTGGACAAGACGGTGCAGCGCCTGGGCGGCGTCTTCGCCCTGGCCAATTCATCCTCGGGCGGGTTGGTGGCGCATGTGCAGCTGCAGCGCGCCGACCTGCCCGATGGCAAGGACGTGAAGCAGCGCCTGCAGCGCCCCCAGGTCAAACGCCAGCCGCCGCCGAAGACGCACAAGTCCACTCGGCCCCTCTGAGGGCTGCCCTGCCCCTTCACCTTTCAAGAGGGTTGCGGCGACCAGCCCTGTGGGCGCCGCCAGGCGGCTGTGCGCTGTGCGGGAGTCCGTGCCAAACGCATAACGCTCAACCTCCCAGCAGGTCGGCGGCGTGCATCAGGGTCAGGGTGCCGGGCCGGGCGCCTGGGCGGCGCGGCGGTTCTTGCGCAGCATCCGGGGCGCAGGCCGGCCCTGCTGCAGCACTCCGCGCAGCGCGCTGGCCTCGGCCTGCTGGCGTGCCAGCGACTGCATGAGCTGCTGCACCTGGGTGTGTTGCTCCGAGACCGTCCGCTGGGCCTGACTGGCCGACAGCCTGGCGGCATCCAGCTCGGCGGCCAGGCGCGCCTGCAGCGCACTGGCCTGTAGCGCCTGGGCCTGGCGCTCGTGCTGCTCTTGTGCCAACTGGGCACGGGCGGCATCCAGTTGCTTGCTGACGCCGGCACGCGCCGTGCGCTCGGCATCCATGTCGCGCAACGCCCGGCGCTCGGTGTCCTGGGCGCGCCGGCTCGCCAGCGCGACCGCTTCGCGCCCTTTGTCCAGCTCGGCGCTGAAATGCTGCCGACTGGTCTCCAGCTCCTGGCGCAATTGGGCAATCTGCTGCTCCAGCGCCTGGGTGCGCGCCTGCGTGGCAGCGTGGCCACGCTGCTCCTGCGCCAACAGCTCGTCCCGCACGCGCTGCTGCTCCTGCTGCTGCTCGACCAAGGCGCGCATGGCGGTCATTTCCGCCTCCTGCTGCTGCTGGCGCTGCTCGGCGGCAGCCAGGCTTGCCAGCGCCTGCCGGGCCTGAGCCTGGGCCTCGACACGCAAGGCCGCCAGCTCATCGCGCGCCAGTTGCGTGGCTTGTTCCCATAGGCCAGCCAGCGCCTGCCCGGCCGCCTGGCGCAGGGCATCGGGCACACCCGGGTGGTCGATCTCCACCCGCGCCCTCTCCCGCAGATCGTCCCAGAACTGCGCCAGCGCCTGCGCCGGCACGCCCATCGAACCCCGGCGGACGTACTGGTACAGCCGGCTGGCCGTCGGTGTGACGCCGTGGCGGAAGAACAGCAGCACGCACACCTCGCGGTACAGCGCGCGCGTGTCAGCAATGCGGGCCTTGAGCAGGTCGATCTCGGCCTGGATGTCAGTCTCTGTGGTCATTTCCAAATATTACTACGTAATATGTAATATTTATTGATATTTCATGAAATCTTTGGACATAATTCACATAATGTCTAAAATTCTGCGAGAAATCCTAGAATCAAGGCCATGAACGCTGCCCCCGGACGATCCATCAACTCCTTACCCTCCCCGAGCGGCCTGCCCGCAACCCAGGGACAGCCGGCCTCCCCCCACCTGTCGGGCGCTCACGGGCGCAATCGGGGCCGGGGTCTGGCACAGGTGGCGGCGCATGACGACCGCACGGCGGTGTTGGCCTGGCTGGCGCGCTACCAGGATTCGCCGGCCACGCTGGCCAGCTACCGCAAGGAGGCCGAGCGCCTGCTGCTGTGGTGCGTACACCAGCACGGCAAGGCGCTGTCCGATCTGGCGCACGAGGATTTCCTGCTCTACGAGCGCTTCCTGGCCGACCCGCAGCCCGCCGAGCGCTGGGTCATGCAGGTGGCGCAGAAGGCGCCGCGCGCCTCGCCGCACTGGCGCCCCTTCGCCGGCCCGCTGGATCGCGCCAGCCAGCGCCAGGCCATGACCATCCTGAACAATCTGTTCAACTGGCTGGTGCAGGCCGGCTACCTGGCCGGCAACCCCCTGGCCCTGCGCCGGCGCAAGGCGGCAGCCGGCAGCCGGCAGGTCAGCCGCTTCCTGCCACAGGAGCACTGGGCGCAGGTACGCGCCACCATCGAGGCCCTGCCCGCCGACACTCCACGCCAGGCCCTGCACGCGGCGCGCTACCGCTGGCTGTTCTCACTGCTGTATCTGGCCGGGCTGCGCATTTCCGAAGTCTGTGGCAACCGGATGGGCGACTTCCACGCACGCCAGGGCACGGACGGCCAGTTGCGCTGGTGGCTGTCCGTCCAGGGCAAGGGCAGCAAGACGCGCACCCTGCCTGCCACCGATGAGCTGGTGCAGGAGCTGGCGCGCTACCGCCGGGCGCACGCCTTGCCCGATCTGCCCCGGGAGGGCGAGGAGCGCCCCTTGCTGCTGCCGGTGATCGGCGCCTCAGCGACGCTGGAAGGCGCCCGCCCTCTGAGCCGCAGCGCCATCCATACCCTGGTCAAGGACATCGTGCGCCAGACGGCTGCGCGCCTGCGCGCCTGCGGCCCGCAGCACGAGGGCGCGGCCTGCCACATCGAGCAGGCCTCGGCACACTGGCTGCGCCACACCGCCGGCACGCACCAAAGCGATGGCATGGATCTGAAGATGGTGCGCGACAACCTGGGCCACGCCAACATCGCCACCACCAGCATCTACCTGCACACCGAGGACGATGCCCGCCACGATGCCACGTCGCAGGCCCACCGCCTGGGCTGGGGGCAGCCCTGAGCAGGCAGCGCAGCGCTTCAGCTCAATTAACTATGAAAAAGATAGCTGTCACCGCTTGCTGGCATTGGGTTTGAGCCGTTTTTTATTCAAATTTATTGTCAATCCAGACCGCGCAGGCTGCAGGCAGCCCGCGCCAGCGCGGTGACCTGTGCCCAATCGCCCCGCTCCAGCGCTGCTGCCGGCGCCAGCCACGAGCCACCCACGCAGGCCACGTTGGGCAAGGCCAGCAGCTGCGGGGCGTTGTCCGGCTGCACGCCGCCCGTGGGGCAAAACAGCACGTCGGCAAACGGCCCCTGCCAGGCCCGCAGCATGGCCGTGCCCCCGCCTGCATGGCCGGGAAGAATTTCAGCGCGTTCAGGCCCTCGTCCTGCGCGGCCATGATCTCGCTGGCCGTGGCCACGCCGGGCAGCAGCGGCAGGGCCAGCGCCCGGCAGGCACGCGCCAGCGCCGGGGTCAGGCCCGGACTGACGGCAAAACGCGCGCCGGCGCGCTGGGCCGCCTCGGCATCGGCTGCCTGGCGCACGGTGCCGGCGCCGACCACGGCCTGCGGCACTTCGGCAGCGATGGCGCGCATGGCCTGCAGCGCCTGCGGCGTGCGTAGCGTGATCTCCAACATGCGGATGCCGCCGGCCACCAGGGCGCGCGCCAACGGTACGGCGTGGCGCACCTCGTGCAACACGATGACCGGGATGACCGGCGCGTCGCGCACCACATCCAGCGCAGTCAAGGGCATGGGCAGAGACTTGGGCCGAGGCGCAGCAGCAGCAGCGCACCCTGCGATTGCTGCCGTTGCGCCCTCCTCCTTGCGGTTCACAGCCATGTGCAAGCCCCTTCCTCGGCGCCCAGGGCGTTGCGCCGAAAGCCGGCAAACAGCTCCCGGCCCAGGCCGTGGGAGCTGTCCTGGGCCTGCTGCGCGGGCAGTTGCGCCACCTCGCGTGCGGCCCAGGTGTCCGCATCGACCAGCACATCCAGCGTGCCGGCCACGCTGTCCAGGCGGATCAGGTCGCCGTCGCGCACCCGGGCGATCGGCCCGCCGGCCAGCGCCTCGGGCACGACATGGATGGCCGCCGGCACCTTGCCCGAGGCGCCGCTCATGCGCCCGTCGGTCACCAGTGCCACCCGATGGCCCTTGCCCTGCAGCACGGCCAGCGGCGGCGTCAGCTTGTGCAGCTCGGGCATACCGTTGGCGCGCGGCCCCTGCCAGCGCACCACGCAGACCGCGTCGCCATCGAGCTCACCGGCGTGGAACGCCGCCAGCAGCGCCGCCTGCGAGTCGAACACCCGCGCCGGCGCCTCGATGACGTGACGATCCTCGGGCACGGCAGAGACCTTGATGACGCTGCGCCCCAGGTTGCCGCTCAGCACCTTGAGTCCGCCGGTGGCGCTGAAAGGCTGGGCCACCGGGCGCAGCACATGGTCGTCGGCGCTGGCGCCAATGTCCGTCCAGTGCAGGCGCTGCGCTGCATCGCCCTGCGGCAGCCGGGTGTATTCGCGGATGCCGCCCGCGCGCACGGTGAGCACGTCCTCGTGCATCAGGCCGGCGTCCAGCAGTTCGCGGATGACATAGCCCGGCCCGCCCGCTGCCTGGAACTGATTCACATCGGCGCTGCCATTGGGATAGACCCGCGCCAGCAGCGGCACGACGGCCGACAGGTCGGAGAAATCCTGCCAATCGATGGCCATGCCCGCCGAGCGCGCCACCGCCACCCAGTGGATCAGGTGGTTGGTCGAGCCGCCCGTGGCCAGCAGCGCCACCATGGCGTTGACGATGGCGCGCTCGTCCACCACCTGGCTGATGGGCGGGCAGCGCCAGCCGCCCGGCCCGCCCGGCCCACTAGATCGGCCCAGCACGGTGCGCACGGCCTCGCGCGTCAGCTCGCGGCGCAGCGGCTCGCCCGGATTGACGAAGGCCGTGCCCGGCACGTGCAGGCCCATGGCTTCGAGCAGGGTCTGGTTGCTGTTGGCCGTGCCGTAGAAGGTGCAGGTGCCCGGCGCGTGGTAGGCCGCCATCTCGGCGCGCAGCAGCTCGTCGCGTCCCACCAGGCCCTGGGCAGCCTGCTCACGCACATGGGCCTTCTCGCTGTTGGACAGGCCCGAGGGCATGGGCCCGGCAGGCACGAAGACCGTGGGCAGATGGCCGAAGTGCAGCGCGCCGATCAGCAGGCCGGGCACGATCTTGTCGCACACGCCCAGCAGCAGCGCGCCGTCGAAGACATCGTGGCTGAGCGACACGGCAGTCGCCATGGCGATGGTGTCGCGCGAGAACAGCGACAAATCCATCGCCGGCGTGCCCTGGGTGACGCCATCGCACATGGCCGGCACGCCGCCGGCGACCTGCGCCGTCGCGCCCTGGCGATGCGCCTCGTCCTTGATCAGGTCGGGGTAGGACTGCAGCGGCGCGTGCGCCGACAGCATGTCGTTGTAGGCCGTGACGATGCCGATGTGCGGCCCACGCTCGACCACGATGCGCAGCTTGTCGTTGTTCGGGATGCCGGCCACGGCGTGCGCGATGTTGGCGCAGCCCAGGCGATCCATGCTGTGCTCACGCCGGCCCCAGGCGGCAGTGCGCTCCAGGTAGGCGCCGCGCGTGGGCGCGCTGCGCTCGCGGATGCGTTCGGTGACGCGGTGGACGGTATCGATGGCGTTGCGCGGCATGGTGGGCGTACCTCCTGACATCTGAACTGGCCTCCTGGCCGTCCGGCCGTCTGGCCAGACACCCGGCATGGTAGCCCTCCCCTCCTGCGGCGGCGTAGGCCTGCGCACCTGCTGGCGGTGTCGGCATGGGCAGGGACAACAAAAAGCCCGGCAATGCCGGGCTGGTGGGATGGGCGCAGGCCGGTGCCGGCCCGCTTGTTGCCGACTCGCTCAGAGCGTGTTTACGATCTCCGCGCGCAGGGGCGCGGGTGCGGATCGGGATGGGCTGGCAGGCGCAAACCGCAGCGATAGCCCGTGCTATCGCGAGGATTTGCAACGCCGCAGACCGCCCGAGGCCGCGCTCGCGCACCCGCGCGGGGATCGTAAACACGCTCTCAGGGCAGCAGCAGCACTTCCACGCGGCGCGCCTGGGCGTTGTTGCCGTCGGCCTGGGTGACTTCGGGCTTCTTCAGCTCCACCTTGTCCTCGGCCACACCCAGCGCCAGCAGCGCCTCGCGCACGGCCACGGCGCGCTGCTTGGCCAGCTCGGCGTTCAGGGCAGCGTCGCCCGTGGCGTCGTGGTAGCCGGAGATGGCAGCGCTTCGGCCACCCTCGTTCACGCCGCGCGCCACGTCCTGCAGGGCCTCGGCAGCGCCGGGCGCCAGATCGACCTTGCCGCTGGCGAAGTAGAACTTGACCACGCCGCCCTCGACCACCACGGCAGCCTCCTCGGTCACGACCACACCGGGCGCTGCGGCAGCCACGGGTGCCGGCTCGGCCACTGCCACGGCTGCCGGAGCTGCCACCGGCGCACGCTGGATGCCGCGCTTGAAGACCACCACGCCCAGCACGGTGGCGATGATCAGCGTGATCAGGGCAAAGAGAAAGCCGAGGGCGAAGCGCTGCTGGCTGTCGTCGTCGGAGGCATTGAAGGACATGATCGGAACTCCCGGGGCTTGTGAATAATCGGTAGCGTTGGACAAAACCCGCCGATTGTAGATTCCCCTCATGCTGCCCTCCGCCCACGCCGCCACGCGCGACCCCGCCCCCATGTTGCAGCGCACCCTGCGCGAGTGGGGCGGGCAGCAGGACTTGTGGCTCTTCGGCTACGGCTCGCTGATCTGGCGGCCTGAATTCCCGTATGTCGAGCGCCGCCCGGCCACGGTGCATGGCTGGCACCGGGCGCTGAAGATGTGGAGCCGCGTCAACCGGGGCACGCCCGAATGTCCGGGCCTGGTCTTTGCCATGCTGCCCGGCGGCAGTTGCCGGGGCATGGCCTACCGCATTGCGCGCGACGAGGTGGCGGCCATGTTCCCGGCCCTGTGGCAGCGCGAGATGGTGCTGGGCGTCTATGACCCGCGCTGGCTGACCTGCCGCACCGAGGCCGGGCCGGTGCACGCCCTGGCCTTCACGCTGTCGCGGCGCAGCCCCAACCACACCGGCGTGCTGCCCGACGAGCACTACCGGCAGATCTTCGCGCAGGCGCAGGGCATCTACGGCAGCACGCGCGACTACGCCGAGGCCACCCACGCCGAACTGCAGCGCCTGGGCATCCACGACCGGGCGCTGGCGCGGCTGCTGAGCCTGGTCGGGGGCGGCGGCGAGCGCTGAGGGCGCTGCACAATGGCAGCCATGAGCACCGAACGCCCCGCCCTGTCCACCACCATCGCCGACCTGCGCAAGAGCTACGAGCGCGCCGAGCTAAGCGAGGACGCCTCGCTGGCCGATCCGCTGGCCCAGTTCGACCAGTGGCTGCAGCAGGCCATTGCCGCCCAGGTGCCCGAGCCCAACGCCATGACGCTGGCCACCGTGGGCGCCGACCAGCGCCCGAGCACGCGCATCGTGCTCATCAAGGGCTACGACGCGCGCGGCATCGTCTGGTACACCAACTACGACAGCCGCAAGGGCCGCGAGCTGGCCGCCAACCCCTTTGCCGCGCTGCAGTTCCACTGGATCGAGCTGGAGCGCGTGGTGCGCATTGAGGGTGCGGTGGAAAAAGTGGACGTCGCCGAGAGCGACGCCTACTTCCACAGCCGCCCGCTGGACTCGCGCATCGGCGCCTGGGCCAGCCCGCAAAGCCAGGTCATCGCCGGGCGCAGCGTGCTGGTGGCCAATGCGGCCCGCTACGGCGCGCAATTCCTGCTGCAGCCGCCGCGCCCACCGCACTGGGGCGGCTATCGGCTGGTGCCGCAGCAGTGGGAGTTCTGGCAGGGCCGCAAGAGCCGACTGCACGACCGGCTGCGCTACCGGCTGGATGGCGGCCAATGGCGGCGCGAACGCCTGGCGCCCTGAGAGCATGAACACGCTCTGAGACAAGCTCATGCCTCGAAAAGCCGCGCCAGCATCAGCATCAGCGGCAGCGTGAGCAGCGCCAGCGCCGTCGAGATGGCGATGGCCGAGGACACCTCGTCCTGCATGGCCCCGTAGCGCTGGGTGAACAGCAGCACATTGGCCCCTACCGGCAGCGCCGCCGTGGTCAGCATGACGGCAATCGCCAGGCCGGACAGGCCCAGCGCCCAGGCCAGCGCGCCCAGCAGTAGCGGCAGGGCCAGCAGCTTGACCCCAGCGATACGCAGCGCCGCACGCCAGTGCTGGCCGACGCGGGTGCAGGCCAGGCTGATGCCCACCAGCAGCAGGGCCGTCGGGCCGACGGCGCGCCCCAGCAGCGCCAGCGCCTGATCCAGCACCTGCGGCAGTGCCAGCCCGGTCTGGGCAAAAAGCAGCCCGGCCAGGATGGGCAGGGGCACCGGGTGCAGGATGCTGTTCTTCACCACCCGCCCCAGGGTCTGCCAGCGGGAGGCAGCGACAGCGCCCGGCTGGCCCTGGCGCGCCCGCGCCTGCACCAGCTCGAACACCAACGTCGCCGCCGTCAGCAGCACCAGCGAATGCATGGAAATCAGCGTGAACAGCGCCACCAGCCCCGACTCGCCATAGACCAGGCCGACGAAGGGCACGCCGATCATGACCGTGTTGCCGAAGGTATGTGCCAGCGCCCGCGCCGCGCCAGTGCTGCTCCAGCCCTGCAACAGCAGCGTCGCGCCAAAGACCAGCAGGGCGCTGGCAAAGTACAGCGCCACAGGCGCGAAATCCAGCTCCTGCACGCGCGTACCCGCCATGGTGCGAAACAGCAGCGCCGGCGTCAGCACCAAAAAGACGATGTTGGACAGGTCAGGGATGGCGCTGCTGCGCACCCAGCCGAAACGGGCAATGGCAAAGCCGACGGCGATGCACAGGACGACGGGTACCAAAGGCGCAAGAACGGAGGACAGCAAGGGACGAGCGGCAGAAATGTGGCAGGGGCGCCAGTGTAGAGGCGCGGCTGGCAGGATGTTTGCTACTTTAAAAATAGCTGTCAACGCTTGCTGGCAAAGGGTTTGAGGCCGAAAACACTAAAAATCTTCGCGCCAGCACCGGGCGCCGGACGCGCGGCTGGCCCGCAGCCGGCTTCAGGGCAGCGAGCCCTGCTCCTTGTCCTGCCGAGCCTGGGCCTGCGCCCGGTGTATGCCACGCGGCGGCAATTGGAAAAACAATGCCGTGGCCGCCAGCGTCAGCAGCCCCATGCAGATGAAGGTGACGCGAAAGGCGTGCAGCGTGCCCGCTGCGCCCTGCGCTGCCGCACTGGCCTGCAGACTGCCCAGCACGGCCCCGGCCAGCGCCACCCCCATGCCCATGGCCAGCATCTGCACCATGGACAGCAGGCTGTTGCCGCTGCTGGCGTGGCCCGGCTCCAGATCCATCAGCGTCACCGTATTCATGGCGGAGAACTGCGTCGAGTTAGCCGCGCCGAACAGCGCCAGCTGCAGCACCATCAGCGCCAGCGGCGCGCCCGGCGCCATCAGGGCGAAGCTGCCGACCAGCAGCGCCAGCACGGCGGTGTTGGCCACCAGCACCTCGCGGTAGCCAAAGCGCTGCACCAGCCGCGTCACCAGCGCCTTGACCGCCATGCTGCCCAGCACCGTGGGCAGCATCATCATGCCGGCGTGCATGGGCGAGTAGCCCAGGCTGACCTGCAGCACCAGCGGAATCATGAAAGGCATGGCCGAGCTGCCCAGGCGCGAGAAGAAATTGCCCAGCAACCCGACGCGCAGCGTACGCACGCCAAACAGCGCCGGGGTGAACAGCGGATTGCGGCTGCGCAGCGCGTGCAGGCCGTAGCTGGCCAGGCTGGCGATGCCAAAGACCAACAGCACCAGCGCCGAGGCCCGGCTCAGCCCGCCGCCGGCCATGGCCTCCACGCCCAGCGATACCGCCGCCATGCCAAAGGCCAGCAGACCGTAGCCCAGCAGATCGAAGCCGCGCGGCGGCTGCGCGTCGCCCGCCGGCATGAAGCGCCGCGCCGCTGCCAGGCCCGCCAGGCCGACCGGCACGTTGACCCAGAAGATCCAGTGCCAGGAGGCGAACTCGACCAGCCAGCCGCCCAGCGTCGGGCCGATCAAGGGGCCGATCAGTCCGGGGATGACGACAAAGCTCATGGCGCGGATGAACTCGTCGCGCGGAAAGGCGCGCAGCACCGCCAGCCGGCCCACGGGCAGCAGCAGCGCGCCGCCCAGGCCCTGCACCACGCGCGCGCCCACCAGCAGCGGCAGCGTGGGCGAGAGCGCGCACAGCACCGAGCCGGTGACGAACAGCGCAATCGCCGACATGAAGACCCGGCGCGTGCCGAAGCGGTCGGCCAGCCAGCCCGAGGCCGGGATCAGCACCGCCATGGCCAGCGAATAGGCGACGATGACCGAGTGCATCTGCAGCGGGCTTTCGCCCAGGTCGCGCGCCATGGCCGGCAGCGCCGTGTTGACGATGGTCGCGTCCAGCGTCTGCATGAAAAAGCCCAGCGCCACCAGCCACAGCAGGGCCTGGCGTTCGCCGGTCGGAAGGGAGAGGGAGAGCTTCATGGCAGGGGGAAGAAACCGTGGCTGCCGGCCAGTGTGCCCGGCATTGGCGCAGCCCGCTGGCGCCGACAGCGCCCGCCACGCGCTTTCCGGCGCGGGCTGGGGCATTCGTCTGACGCACCGGGCGCCGTGCGCCCACGTAAGGTCACGCCATACCCTTTTTTGCCTGGAGACCCGCCATGTTCAAGCGATTTTTCGACCCCGCCACGATCTACATGCGCCGCGCCCAGCGCTCCATGGACGAGGCGCGCATGGCCGCGCTGGAGCATGAGAGCGCCGCCGAGCACCACGCCGCCCTGGCCCGCATGTACCGCGAGCGGGTGGCGCGCCTGCAGCTGGAAATCACGCCCGAGCAGCGGCTGCCGCAAGCGGCCCCGATACCGCAGGAGACGAGCATGGCGCCAGAGTCGGGCGCCCAGGTGGCGCGCATCACGGCGCTGAAGAAGCGCGAGGACACGGGCGGACTCAAGGGCGCCATGCTGGCCCAGGGTCTGGCCGGATGAGGGCGGCACCTGGCCCCGCAACAGGCATGACCCCGCAACAGACGAGCCGGCCCTGAGCCGGCTTTTTGCTGTGCCTGCGCCGCCCGCGTGCCGCAGGGCGCCACACTGCCGCTCACCAGGGAGTCCAGATGGCGAGGAGCAGGAAAGCCAGCACCATGCCTGCCACGATCAGGGTGCGCTTGGTGGCGAAGCGATTGCGCTGGGATGAGGTGGGTACGGCGCCCGGGTCTTTCCTGGGAGTGGTCATCTCGCCGCCCCCTCGCGGGAAAAGTCGCGCGGCGCGCCCAGGCACGAGACCAGCCGCTCGATGGCCGACTCCTGGGCGGATTCTTCTTCCTGCCGCTGTTCCAGAATCAGCGCCTTGTCGGCCTGTGCAGCGGCGCCTTCGGGCAGGATCCGCGCCACCAGTTCGCACGCGCTGCCGATGGCCAGCAGGGGCTTGCAGTGCCGATAGACATCGCGCACGAATTCCCACAGGTGGGCGTCGCGCGCCAGCTCCTGCACGCCGTGCGGGATGACCAGGGCGTCGAACAGATAGCCGGGCGCGTTTTCCATCGAGGCATCAGCGTCGAGGGCAGTGCCGTCCGCCGCCGCCACGGCACCGATGTGCAGGCCGACGAAACGGCCAACAGCGCCGCCGTCCAGCAGCGTTTGCTGCACCCTGCGGGCAAAGCCGCCCGCCACGCCCGGGCCGACCAGAATCGCCACCTTGCGCCCGGCGATGGAGCCGTCGCCAGGGCGCGCCAGCAGCGACAGGTAGCTGGAGCGGGTGACCTCCGGCGCGGGTGGATTGCGCACCGCCAGGGGCAGGGGCGCCGGCAGCGGGTCGATGCCCAGGCCGGCAGCCACCTTGGCGGCAAACCCGTCCGACACATTGCGCAGCGACGCCACCATGCGCTCGCGCACTGCCGGCACGGTGCATTTGCTCAGCTCGAAGCGGAAGGCGGCGGCAATGTGCTCCTGCTCGGCAGGCGTCTGGCTGTCCAGGAACAATCGCGCCTGGGCGTAGTGCTCGGCGAATTTTTCGGGCTTGGCGCGCACCTTGGCCGTGCCCTGGCGCGCCTCGTCGCGCGCTGCCACCGAAACAAAGCCCTGCCCGCCGGCCTGGAACGGACAGCCCCGGCCAGCGAATTGGGCTCGTAGGCCACGCGGCCGCGAAAGATGGCCTGGCGATGAAAGCCGTCGCGCTGGTTGTTGTGTACCTGCACGATGGGCGCATTGATCGGGATTTCGTGGAAATTCGGCCCGCCCAGGCGCAGCAGCTGCGTGTCTGGTGGCGTTGCGGCCCTCGGGGGCGGCCCCGCCAGTCTTGGCATTGGTGTTCTTCTCGGACAAGGCACTGGCCAGCACCTGCCGCGAAGGCGGCTGCACCGTGGCGCCGGCACTGGGTGCCAGGCCATTTGCCTCGCCGTACTCCAGCGGCTTGGACGGGTTGTCCGGCATGGCGGCAGCCATCTGCTGGGTCTGGCCGGCCTTGGCAGCTGCAGCGGTACTGGCGCCAGACGGCAGGGCAGCCGGGCCGCTGTCGGTATTGCGCGCAGCGGCTTCGGCGCTGGTGGCGCCGGTGGTGGCGGTATCGGACGGGGTGGCTTTCTGGCTCATGCGGGGCGCTCCTGGTGGGACTGGGCAGAAGGCTGCAACGCTAAAAGCCCGGCCCTCGCCCGCATGTAGGAAGGTGCGCCATCGCACCGCCCAGGTCGGCCAGGCGGCGGCCAGGCAGGCGTTCGGCCAGCGCCGGCTGCCCTCCCCGGCTGACCCGGCCTTGCGCCAGCGGACTACCCCGCCTGCGCTGCCTCCGTCAGAACAATGCACCCACCTGCGGCCTTGCGCCCGGCAATGGCTGCTCAACGAAAGGAAACCGCACCATGTCGCTCTCCCTCCTCCTGCTCATCGTCCTGATCCTGATCCTGATCGGCGTGCTGCCGACCTGGGGCTACAGCCGCTCCTGGGGCTACGGCCCGGGTGGCGGCGTCGGCCTGGTGGTGCTCATCCTGCTGGTGCTGTTGCTCATGGGGCGGATCTGATGGAGGTTGGGCGCTGAGCGTTGAGCGTTTGGCGTGAACAGCCACAAAGCGCGCAACGCACAACGCTCGGCCCCCCCCGAAAACGCCCCTCACAGCTGATGCACGACCAAGCGGAACTCGGGGTCTTCCGGGAAGGAGCGGATCTCGAAGTTCAGCCGGCGCATCAGCTTGAGCATGTTGGGGTTGTTGGCCAGCACCAGGCCCTGGATCTCCGCCAGGCCCCGGTCGCGCGCCACGTCCATGATGCTCAGCATCAGGCGCGCGCCCAGGCCTTGGCCGGCAAAGTCGTCGGCCACCAGCAGGGCGAATTCGCAACTGGTCTGATCAGGGTTGGTGACGTAGCGCGACACGCCGACGATGCGCTGCTTGTAGCTGACCTCGCCATCATCGCCCACGACGCGCTCGCGCCGTTCGGCCACCAGCGCCATCTCGCGGTCGTAGTCGATCAGCGTGAAGCGCGCCAGCATGGACGGCGGCAGCTCGGCCAGTTGCGAGACGAAGCGGAAGTAGCGGCTCTCGGGCGAGAGTTCGCGCACCAGCCGCTGCACCATCTGCGCGTCATCCGGGCGGATCGGGCGCACCAGGTATTCGCCGCCGCCGCGCAGCGGCCAGACCTGCTCGTAGCGCGCCGGATACGGCAGGATGGACAGGTGGGCGTACTGCCCGTGCCCCTGCCCGTCGCTGCGGGTGTTGGCCTGGGCGCTTTCGCCGACCACGATGCGCGCATCCACGGCCACGGCGCCCAGCTCATCGACGATCAGCGGGTTGATGTCCATCTCGCGCAGTTGCGGCAGCGCGCAGACCATCTCGGACACGCGCAGCAACGTCTGCTCCAGTGAATCGCGATCAACGGCAGCCGCGCCGCGCCAGTCGCCCAGCGTCTCGGCCACGCGCGAGCGGTCAATCAGCCGCCGCGCCAGGAACTGGTTGAGCGGCGGCAGCTCCATGGCGCGATCCTTGATCAGCTCGATCATGGTGCCGCCAGCGCCGAAGGTGATGACCGGGCCGAACGGGTCGTCCGTGACCAGGCCGATGTTGATCTCGCGCCCACGCCGCGCGCGCGCCATGTTCTGCACCGTCACGCCGTTGACCCGGGCGTCAGGCTTGAGGCGCGCCACGCGCTGCACCATGTCGTTGAAGGCATCGCGCGCCGCAGCGCCGCTGTGGACGTTGAGCACCACGCCGCCGACATCGGACTTGTGCGCGATGTCGGGCGAGTCGATCTTCAGCGCCACCGGAAAGCCCAGCTGCGTGGCGATCATCATGGCCTCGTGCCCGCTCCTGGCCAGCACCGTGCGCGTGACCGGGATGTGGAAGGCCGCCAGCAGCGTCTTGGACTCCATCTCGGTCAGCGCGGTGCGCCGCTCGGCCAGCACCGACTCGATGACCAGCCGCGCGCCCTCGATGTCGGGCTTGACCAGGGTGGACAGCGGCGGCGGCGTCTGCTGCAGCAGTTGCTGGTTCTGATAGAACTTGGCGATGTTGCCGAAGGCGCCCACGGCCGCCTCGGGCGTGCGAAATTGCGGGATCTGCGCGTCGCGCAGCGCCTGGCGCGCCGCCACCACGGACAGATCGCCCATCCAGCTGGCCAGCAGCGGCTTGGGCGCCAGGCGCTTGGCCTCGGCCACGGCGTTGGCAATCGCCGTGCCGTCTATGCCCTCCTTGGGCGAGAACATGGCCAGCACGCCATCGATGCCCCGGTCGCGAAAGGCCGCGTCCAGCGCGGCGCGGTAGTGCTCCGGGCCGGCCTCCTCGGACAGGTCGATCAGATCGACCAGCGAAGCCAACGGCGGCAGCCCGGGCGCCAGCTTCTCCACCGACTCGGGCGACAGCCGGCCCAGCTCCAGGCCGATCTCGCAGGCCCAGTCGGCCGCCAGCACACCGGGGCCGCCGCCGTTGGTGATGACGCCCAGGCGCCGGCCCACCGGGCGGTAGCGCGAGGCCAGGCACTTGGCAGCGGAAAACAGCTCGACGAAGGAGCGCACGCGCACTGCGCCGGCGCGGCGCAGCGCGGCATCGAACACATCGTCGCTGCCGACGATGGCGGCGCTGTGCGTCTGCGCGGCCACGTTGCCCGCCGGCTTGCGCCCGGCCTTGAGCACCACCACCGGCTTGGCGTGGGAGGCCGAGCGCAGCGCGCTGACGAAGCGCCGGGCGCTCTGGATGCCCTCCATATAGACGACGATGCTTTGCGTGCGCGGGTCATGCGCCAGAAAGTCCAGCGCCTCGCTCAGGCCCAAGTCGGTGTGCGGGCCCAGCGACACCACGCTGGAGAAACCCACGCCGTTGTTGTGCGCCCAGTCCAGGATGGAGGCGGTGAGCGCGCCCGACTGGCAGATCAGCGCCAGCGAGCCATCGCGCGCCAGCGGCCCGGCGGCGCTGGCGTTCAGGTGCAGCGAGGGGCGCTGTATGCCCAGCGAGTTCGGCCCCAGCAGGTGCATACCCTCGCGCCGGGCGATCTTGTGCAGCCGCCGGGCCAGCTCGGCATCGACGCCGCTGGAGATGATCAGCGCGCAGCGGCAGTTCACGCGACCGGCCAGCTCCAGGCCGGCGGCCAGCTCCTCGGGGGCAGCGCCAGCACGGCCAGATCGGCGCGCGTCTGCGCCAGGTCGGCCAGCGTGCCGCTGGTGTGGATGTCGAAGAAGGTGAGCGTGCCGCTGTAGGTGTGCGCACGCAGTGCCTCGTGCAGCAGCCGCCCCTGGGGCGCGAGCATGTCGGCATGGTCGCGGCTGCCCGCCAGCACGATGATCGAGCTGGGCGCAAACAGTGGCGTGAGGTAGTGTTTGTCCATCATGGCGGTCGAAATCTCTCTGGAAGTGGGCCAGCGCGGGCTGCGCAAGGAATATGCCGCTCGATTGTGGCCCAGGGGAGAGACGATTGACCGCTTTCAGCGCCACCGCGCTACCGGGCGTGCAGCACATCGGCAATGGCCTGCGCCGTGGCCCGGGCGGCGCCCCGGTGGGCGGCGGCAAAGGCCAGGCTGTCGGCGCAGCGCCGCTGCTGCAGCGCAGCATCGGCCACCAGGGCGCACGCTGCCTGGACACCCGCAGCCATGTCCGGCACGCGCTGCGCGGCCCCGGCGGCCAGCGCCAACTCGGCGGCCTGGGCGAAATTGAAGGTGTGCGGCCCCATGACGACCGGGCAGCCGCTGGCCGCCAGCTCGATCAGGTTCTGCCCGCCCAGCGGGGCAAAGCTGCCGCCCAGCAGCGCCGCGTGCGCCATGCCGGCGTACAACGCCATCTCGCCCAGGCTGTCGCCCAGCCAGACATCGGCAGGCGCGGGATCGCCCGTCCACTGGCTGCGCCGCGCCACGCGCAGGCCGGCGGCCCGGCACAGCTGCTCCACTTCGTCGAAACGCTGCGGATGGCGCGGCACCAGCAGCCATTGGACGGGCGGCAGAGCTGTTTGACCCCTTTTTGCGACTTCGTTTTTAATAGCTGTCAGCGCTTGCCCAGCAAGGGTTTGAGCCTGATTTGACTGCAAAACCTGCAGCCACAGGGCTTCCTCGCCCTCGCGCGTGCTGGCCAGCAGGATCACGGGCCGGCCAGCCCGCGCACGCCAAGAGCGGCCCTGGGCGTGCTGTGCGGCGCTCGGCTGCACGTCGAATTTCAGATTGCCCAGCACTGCGGCCACCGGCGCACCGACATCGGCCAGGCGCGCGGCATCGGCCTCGGTCTGCGCCCAGACGGCGCGCAGGCCAGCATAGGCCGGGCGCGCCAGCCAGGACAGGCGGCGCGCGCCGGCGTAGGACTTGGCGTTCAGCCGCGCATTGGCCAGCACCAGCGGCACGCCGGCGGCGCGGCAGGCGGCAGCCAGATTCGGCCAGACCTCGGTTTCCATCAGCACGCCTATGGCCGGACGCAGTTGCCGCACGAAGCGGCGCGTCGCGCCTGCCGTATCCCAGGGCAGCCAGACCTGCAGGTCACCCGGCTGCAGCAGCGCCTGCCCGGCAGCGCGGCCCGTGGCCGTGCCGTGCGTGAGCAGCAGCCGCATGGCGGGCAGTTGCTGGCGCAGCTCGGCCAGCAGCAGCGCGGCGGCCCGCGTCTCGCCCAGCGAGACGGCGTGCAGCCAGACCAGCGGCCCGGCCTGGGCCGCCGCCGCCGTGCAGACTGCGGTCTCGTAGTGGCCAAAGCGCTCGTCCACCTGGAGGGCATAGCCCGGCTCGCGGCGCGCACGCCGGCGCAGCTTGGCGCGCAGCAAAGGGCTGGCCAGCCAGATCAGCAGGCCGTAGAGCTTCAGCGCCAGGAACTGCATGGTCTTTAAGTAAGGGATGCGGCACAGGGCGTGTTCCCCGCCTTGGTGTGCGTTGTGCGTTGTGCGCCAAACGCCGGGCGCACCACGCACACCCTCCCTTCAATGCGCCGCGCCGCCGATCTGCGCGCCGGGCTTGACGCGCTCGAGCAGCGCGCGCATCTCGCCCTCGATGCGCGCCAGGGCCTCGCTCGTCTGGCCCTCGAAGCGCAGCACCAGCACCGGCGTGGTGTTGCTGGCGCGGATCAGGCCGAAGCCGTCGGGCCAGTCCACGCGCAGGCCGTCGATGGTGCTGATGCGCGCCGGCTCGGCAAAGGCGCCGGCGGCCAGCGCCTGCAGCTCGGCGGTCAGGCGGTGCGGCTCGCCCTCCTCGCATTGCACGTTCAGCTCGGGCGTGCTGAAGCTGGTCGGCAGGGCGTCGAGCACGGCGCTGGCGTCTTCGTGGCGGCTGAGGATTTCCAGCAGCCGGCAGCCGGCGTAGGTGCCATCGTCGAAGCCGTACCAGCGCTCCTTGAAGAAGATGTGCCCGCTCATCTCGCCGCCCAGGGGGAGTTCAGCTCCTTCATGCGCGCCTTGATCAACGAGTGGCCGGTCTTGAACATGACCGGCTCGCCGCCGGCCTCGGCAATGGCGGGTGCCAGGCGCTGGGTGCATTTGACATCGAACACGATGGGCGCGCCCGGCACGCGCGACAGCACGTCGCGGGCGAACAGCATCATCTGCCGGTCGGGAAAGATGTTGTTGCCGCCCCGCGTGACGATGCCCAGCCGGTCGCCGTCGCCATCGAAGGCCAGGCCCAGCTCGGCGCCGCTCTCGCCCAGGGCGCGGATCACGTCGCGCAGGTTCTCGGGCTTGCTCGGGTCGGGATGGTGGTTGGGAAAGTCGCCGTCCACCTCGGAAAACAGCTCGACCACTTCACAGCCCAGCGCGCGGAAGATGCCCGGCGCCGAGGCCCCGGCAATGCCGTTGCCGCTGTCCACGACGATCTTCATGGGCCGCGCGAGTTTGACGTCGCCCACGATGCGCGCGCTGTAGTCCGCCAGCACGTCGGCCCGGCGCACGCCGCCGCCGTCCTTGGGCTGCCAGTCCTGCTGCTCGATGGCGCGGCGCAGCTGCTGGATGTCCTCGCCGTGGATGGCGCGGCCGGCCAGCACCATCTTGAAGCCGTTGTAGTCCTTGGGGTTGTGGCTGCCCGTGACCTGGATGCCGCTGTTGCACAGCGTGCTGGCGGCAAAGTACAGCATGGGCGTGGTCACCGCGCCCACGTCGATGACCTGCAGGCCCACGTCCACCAGGCCCTGGATCAGTGCGGCGGCCAGCGCCGGGCCGGACAGGCGCCCGTCGCGGCCTACGGCCACCGTGCGCTCGCCCTGGCGCAGCGCCGCCATGCCGAAGGCCCGGCCCAGGGCGCGCGCCACGTCCTCGTCCAGCGTGGCCGGCACGATGCCGCGGATGTCGTAGGCCTTGAAGATGGCGGGGGATGGCTGCATGTCGCGCTCCTGATCCTGTGAAACTGTCCTTGACCAGCAAAAACAGGCAAAAAACGGCCAGACCCCGCACCAGTCAAGCGCGAGGCGCTATCAAAAAACTGCCTGCATCCAGCCCGCTCGGGATGCTGGACAAAGCTAAGCATTGTAGGAGGCGCATTGCCACAATCTCATGGAGGGCGCAGACGTTTTCGTTTGTAATGCAGGCCTGCCGCCTGTGCGGGAACTGCCCTCCATGTCCGCTTCTGCCTCTCCCATTGCCACCCCTGCCGCCCCGGCCCGCGAGCCACCCTGGCTTGGCGAATTCATCCTGCTGTCCAGCCTGTGGGGCGCCTCGTTCCTGTTCATGCGCCTGGGCGCCGTGGAGTTCGGCCCGCTGCCCACAGCCGGCCTGCGCGTGGCGCTGGCGGCGCTGCTGCTCACGCCGCTGCTGCTGCGCAGCGGCCATTGGCCGGCCTTGCGGCGCCACTGGAAGCCGGCGCTGCTGTCCGGCCTGGTCAACTCGGCCATTCCGTTTGCACTGTTCGCCTGGGCCGTGCTGCACCTGCCCACCGGGCTGACTTCCATCCTGAATGCCGCCGTGCCGCTGTTCGGCGCCCTGGTGGCGCTGCTGTGGCTGGGCGAGCGCATCGCCGGCCTGCGCTGGCTGGGCCTGCTGCTGGGCTTTGCCGGCATCGCCTTGTTGGCCTGGCGCACGCCCGGCGCGCTGGCCAGCAGTGGCAGCACCCCCGGCTGGGCCGTGGCAGCCTGCCTGGCGGCCTCGACCTGCTACGCCGTGGGCGCCAGCTTCGTGCAGCGCTACCTGCAGGGCGTGCCGCCACTGGCCTGCGCCACCGGCAGCCAGATCGGCGCCGCCGTGGCGCTGGCCCTGCCCACCCTGTGGGCCTGGCCGCAGCACACGCCCAGTGCAAGCGCCTGGGCGGCGGTGGCGGCGATTGCGCTGCTGTGCACCGGCATCGCCTACTTGCTGTACTTTCGCCTCATCGCCCGCGCCGGCCCCAGCCGCGCCCTGGCCGTGACCTTTCTGGCGCCGGTGTTTGCCGTCTGCTATGGCGCGCTGTTCCTGGGCGAGCAGGTCACGCCGTGGATGGTCGGCTGCGGCGCCATCATCATCTGCGGCACCATGCTGTCCACCGGCTTGCTGGGCCGGCGCCGATGAACAGCACCCTGACCCTGGCCAGCGCGCTGTATGTGCTGATCATCGGCCTGGTGGCCTTGCTGCCCCAGGCGCAACTGGCGCAGCCTGCAGGCCGCACGCGCCTGCTGCTGGGCGCGCTGTGCGGCGCAGCCTCGCTGGTGCTGGCCGCCGATCCGCAGACGGTGGCGCTGGGCATTGGCCCGATCAACCCCTCGCTGGTGGCCTCGGCAGCCTTCCTGTGGGGCTTCGGGGGCGGCGCGGCGGCGGTGTTGATGGCCCTGGCCGGCCTGGCTCTCGTGCCCGGGGTCGATTGGCCGCTGGCCAGCCTGCTGGCTGCTGCCAGCGCCCTGTTGGGCGCGCTGGGCTGGCTGGCGCTGCACCGCATCAGCCGCGTGCCTGTGTGGCTGGGCGTACTGGCCCTGGCGACACTCTTGCCGCTGCTGCTGGCCGGGACGGCTGCGCTTTGGGACAGCGCCCCGCCCTCCCTGGAAAGCAGTGGCAGCCAGGCGCTGGGGGTTGTGGTGCTGTGCGGCGGCGTGGCGCTGCTGCGCAGCCGCGCGCGCTCGCTGCTGGCGCTGCACCGGCGCGAGGACGACCTGGTCAGCGCCCTGCGCGCCACCGGCGGTGGACGCTGGGAGTGGGACGTGCGCGGGCAGCAGCTTGGCTACGCTGGCCGGCTGTACCGGCGCTTTGGCCTGCGCGACACCCCCGATGACGGCAGCAGCGCCCTGGCACGCCTGAGCCTGGGCAGCCGGGCGGGCCGGCGCTGGAGCCGCGAGCACCACCACCCCGAGGACAGGCGCCGCCTGCGTGCCTATCTGCGCAGCGTCCTGGCCGGCCACGAGGCCACGGTACAGGCCGAGTTCCGGATGCTCGACGACCTGGGGCGCTGGCGCTGGATGCTCACACGCGGCCACATCACCCAGCGCGATGCCCGGGGCCGGGTGCTGCGCCTGGCCGGCATGGTGCTGGACATCACCGAGCAGCGCGAGCTGCGCGAGGCCCTGCGCGCCTCCGAGGTCAAGTACTCCATCATCTACCGCACCCTGCCCGACGCCGCTGGCGTCACGCTGCTGGCCGATGGCCGGTATCTGGATGTCAACCCGGCCTTCGAGCGCCTGGTCGGCCTGCCGCGCGCGCAGATCGTGGGCCGCACCTCGCTGGAGCTGGGCGTGTGGGCCGTGCCTTCCGAGCGCCAGCGCGTGCTCGATGCCCTGCAGCGCCAGGGCGAGGCGCGCGGCCTGCCGGTCACGGTGCGCAGCGGCGCCGACAGCGTCAAGGGCCTGATGTCGGCGCGCAGCGAGCACATCGATGGCCAGCATTGCATGGTCTTCGTGTTCCACGACCAGAGCCAGGAGCTGCGCGTGCGCGAGGAGCTGCTGGCCAGCAACAGTCTGCTGCGCCAGGCCGGGCGCATGGCGCGCCTGGGCGCCTGGGAGGATGCGCACGACCTCGACACGCTCTATTGGTCCGAGGCGTGCTACGACCTCCACGGCTTGCCGCCCAGCGCACCCCTGCCGCGCAACTATGTCCAGGCATTCGTGCTGCCCGAGTGGCAGGAAACCATACGCCAGCACATGCGCGAGTGCGTGCGCGAGGCCCGGCCCTGGCACCAGGAGATGCAGATCCGGCGCGCCGATGGCGTCCACCTGTGGGTGCGCGCGCACGCCGAGCCGGTGCTCGAAGACGGGCGCGTGGTGCGCGTGCGCGGCGTCATCCAGGACATCGACGACGTGCGCCGCGCCACCGACCAGCTGCGCGCCTCCGAGGAGCGCATGGCCAAGCTGTTTCACCTGCTGCCCTCGCCGCTGGGCTTCAGCCGGCGCAGCGACGGCCTGTTCCTGGATGTCAACCCGGCCTGGGAGCGGCTCACCGGCCATGCGCGCGAGCAGGCCATCGGCCAGACCTCCACCGGCCTGGGCATTCTCACGGCTGCGGAGCGGCAAACGCTGCTGCGCGCACTGGACGAGAGCGGCGGCGAGCTGCGCGCCCATGAGCTGGACATCACCACCGCCGCTGGCCAGCAGCGCACGGTGCTGCAGTCGGTCTCCCCGCTGGAGCTGCGCGGCGAGGGCTGCTGGCTGTTCACGCTACTGGACATCACCGAGCGCCAGCGCGCCGAGCAGCACGTGCGCGAGCGCGAGGAGCTGCTGTCGCTGACCATCTCGGCGGCATCGCTGGGCCTGTGGGACTGGGATCTGGCCAGCGGCACCATCACTGGCGATGCACGCTGGCGCGAGTTGCTGGGGCTGGCGCCAGCGCCTGCGCCCCGCGCCGAACCCTGGACGCAAGTGCTGGCGCACACCGACCCGGCGGCCATCGCGGCGGAGCTGTCGCGCCACCTGTCCGAGCCATGGCTGCCCTTCGATGTCACCAGCCAGGCGCCGAATGCCCCGCAGGGCCAGCCCGTGCGCTGGGTGCGCAGCCTGGGCAAGGTGGTCGCCTGGAGCGCCATGGGCGAGCCCCGGCGCATGGTCGGCATGACCATGGACGTGACCAGCCAGCGCACCCAGGCGCAGCAGCTCGAACGCATGGCGCACTACGACGCGCTGACCGGCCTGCCCAACCGCGTGCTGCTGGAGCGGCGCCTGCGCGAGGGAATGCGCCAGACCACTGCGCGCCAGGATCGGCTGGGCGTGGGCTACCTGGATCTGGACGGCTTCAAGCCGGTCAACGACCGCCTGGGCCACGCCGTAGGCGACCGGCTGCTGATGCAGGTGGCCGAGCGGCTGCAGCGTGCGCTGCGCAGCGGCGACACCGTGGCGCGCCTGGGCGGCGACGAATTCGTCATCCTGCTGCCCGGCCTGGCCAATGCCCAGGAGTGCGAGCTGCGCCTGCGCGCCGTCATGGCCAGCGTCGCCGCGCCCTACCCGCTGGGCAGGGAGCGCGCCGTGGTCACAGCCAGCATCGGCTACACCCTGTACCCCGACGATGGCGCCGATGCCGACACCCTGCTGCGCCACGCCGACCAGGCCATGTATGTGGCCAAGCAGTCCGGGCGCAACCGCTACCACGCCTTCGATGCAGCGCACGAGCGCGCCCAGCAGGAGCGGCGTGCGCAGTGCGAACGGCTCAAGCAGGCGCTGGAGTGTGCCGAGCTGGCGCTGTACCTGCAGCCCAAGGTGGACATGCGCCAGGGCGTCGTGGTCGGCGCCGAGGCGCTGGTGCGCTGGGAGCATCCGCAGCGCGGCGTGCTGGCGCCGGGGCATTTTTTGCCGCTGCTGGACGGACACTCGGAGCTACAGGCGCTGTTTGGCGAGTGGGTGGTGGACACGGCGCTGGAGCTGATCGGCACGCTGATGCATCAGGGCCTGCATCTGCCGGTGAGCATCAACATCACGCCCGAGCACCTGCAGCGCGAGGGCTTTGCCCACTGGCTGCTGTCGCGCCTGGCGCAGCACCCGCAGATACCGGCGCGGCTGCTGGAGCTGGAGCTGACCGAGAGCGCGGCGCTGTACGACATCGAGCACGCGGCGCGCGAGCTGACGGCGCTGCGCGAGCGCGGCGTGGGCGTGTCGTTCGACGACTTCGGCACCGGCTACTCGTCGCTGACCTATCTGCGCCGCCTGCCCATGAGCCATCTCAAGCTGGATCGCAGCTTCGTTGCCGGGATGCTCGACGATGCCGGCGACCGGGCCATCGTGCGCGGCGTGATCGGCCTGGGGCGCTCGTTTGGCTGCGAGACCATTGCCGAAGGGGTGGAGACCGTCGAGCAGGGCAGTGCGCTGCTGCACATGGGCTGCACGCTGGCGCAGGGCTACTGCATCGCCCGGCCCATGCCGGCGCATGACTTCCCGGCCTGGGTGCGGCAATGGCAGGTGCCCCAGCAATGGCGCGGCAGCCAGCAGCAGGAGCTGGCGGCCACGGATTGGGATTGACCGGGCTGCCGCGCTATATTTTTTATAGATGAAAAAGGCCGGAAACCCTTGCCCAGCAAGCGCTGTCAGCTATCAAAAATGATGATGAAGATGATGGCGCAGCCTGCTGCCGGCTGCGCCATCAGCCCCGCCATCAGCCCATCAGGGACTTGATCTGCTGCAGCGCTGCCGGGTCTTCCATGGTCGTCAGGTCGCCCGGGTCGCGCCGCTCGGCCACGGCCTGCAGGGCGCGGCGCAGCACCTTGCCGCTGCGTGTCTTGGGCAGCGTGGCGACGAACAGCACGCGCGCCGGACGCGCCACGGCGCCGAGCTGGGCATCGACCTGCTTCATGACCTCGCCCTCCAGGCGCAGGCGATCCGCATCAGCGGCCACGCTGGCGGCGTCGCGTGGCACGGCAAAGGCCAGCGCCACCTGGCCCTTGAGGCTGTCGGCGATGCCCACCACCGCCACCTCGGCCACGGCCGGGTGGCCGGCGATGCACTCCTCGATCTCGCGTGTGCCCAGGCGGTGGCCGGCGACGTTGATCACGTCGTCGGTGCGCCCCAGGATGAAGTAATAACCATCGGCGTCGCGGATGCCCCAGTCGAAGGTGCTGTAGATCAGCCGGCCCGGGATGCTCTTCCAGTAGGTATTGACGAAGCGCTCGTCGTCGCGCCAGACGGTCTGCAGGCAGCCCGGGGGCAGCGGCCCTTCGATGGCCACCACGCCCTTTTGGTTGGGCTCGGTCAGCTCGGCGCCGGTGGTCTCGTCGATCAGCCGGATGTCGTAGCCATAGACCGCCTTGCCCGGGCTGCCGAAGCGCGAGGGCTGCTGCTCGACGCCGTTGCACAGCGTCAGGATGGGCCAGCCGGTCTCGGTCTGCCAGTAGTTGTCGATGATGGGGATGTTCAGGGCGCCGCTGATCCAGCTGGCCGTGGGCTCGTCCAGCGGCTCGCCGGCCAGCCACAGCGCCTGCAGGCTGGAGATGTCGTACTTGCGCAGGTACTCGGGGTCGTGCTTTTTCAGCACCCGCACCGCCGTGGGCGCGGAGAACATGTGCGTGACCTTGTACTTTTCCACGATGCTCCACCAGATGCCGGCGTCCGGGCGGATCGGCAGGCCCTCGTACATGACGCTGGCCATGCCGGCCAGCAGCGGCGCGTAGATGATGTAGCTGTGGCCCACCACCCAGCCGATGTCGCTGGTGCAAAAGTAGGTGTCGCCCGCCTTGGCATGGAAGATGTGCTTCATGCTGGAGGCCAGCGCCACGGCGTAGCCGCCGGTGTCGCGCTGCACGCCCTTGGGCTTGCCGGTGGTGCCGCTGGTGTAGAGGATGTAGCTCGGGTGCGTGGCCTCGACCCAGGTGCAGGGCACCTCGGCATCCAGGTGCTGCTGGCGCAGCGCCGCCCAGTCGTGGTCGCGCCCGTCCTGCATGGCGGCCTCGGCCAGGCCTCGGTTGACCATCAGCACGGCGGCGGGCTGGTGCGGCGACAGGGCGATGGCCTCGTCCAGCAGCGGCTTGTAGGAAACGACCTTGCCGCCGCGCGAGCCGGCATCGGCGCTGACGATGACCTTGGGCGCGGCATCCTCGATGCGGCTGGCCAGCGACGACGAGGCAAAGCCGCCGAAGACCACCGAGTGGATGGCGCCGATGCGCGTGCAGGCCAGCATGGCAAAGGCCGCCTCGGCAATCATGGGCATGTAGATCAGCACCCGGTCGCCCTGCCCCACGCCCAGCGACTGCAGCACCGCAGCCATGCGCTGCACCTCGCGGTGCAGCTCGGCGTAGCTGTAGGTGCGCTCGCTGCCGGTTTCGGTGGAAATGGCGATCAAGGCTGCCTGCTCGCCGCGCTGCGCCACGTGCCGGTCGATGGCGTTGTGGCACAGGTTGGTCGTGCCGCCGACGAACCAGCGAGCAAAGGGCGGGTTGCTGTAGTCGCAGATCTGCGCTGGCCGGCTTTGCCAGTCGATCAGCTCGGCCTGCTCGGCCCAGAAGGCGTCGCGCTCATGGATGGAGCGGTGGTGGAAGGCGGCGAAATCGGTGTCTGCGGTAGCCATGGTAAGTCCCCTTGGATCGATGATCGGCGGCACGGTTGGCACGGCAGCAGATCATTCAAAATTCATAATTATTCACGCCGCCCTTGCAGCAATCTGACGATTGAACTGCCTGCTCAAGCAACGGTTGCAACACTTGAAAACTCCCTTTTTGATAGCTGCCTGCGCTTGCCAGTCAAGGCTTTGGGGCGAAAATCATGCAAATCATTGGTGCCCTGGATGGCGCTGAATGGCGCGGCATGGATGCTGGTGCCAGGCGGCCTGTGCTCATTTGATGAGCGCCAGCATGTCCCGGAACGCCGGGTGCTCGCACGAGCGCAGCCACTCGAAGGCCACCATCTCGGTGGTCACCAGTTCGGCGCCGGCGCCGGCCAGGCGGTCGAAGGCGGCGTCGCGGTTGCGCTCGGTGCGCGAGGCGCAGGCATCGGTGACCACCCAGACCTCGAACTCGTCCTCCAGCAGCTCCAGCGCCGTCTGCAGCAGGCAGACATGGGTTTCGCAGCCGGCAATGACGATGCTCGGGCGCTCGTCGTGCGGCGGTTGCTCGCGTTTTTGCAGGTGCTTGGGCAGGCTGCGCGCGTTGCCGCCTTGCGGGCGCGCGGGGGGAGCGGGTGGCCGCAGCCAGTCGGCCAGGCCATCGGCCACGGCGCTGAAGTGCATCTTGCCCAGGGTGCGCTGGCACAGGGCGCGCAGCTCGGCGTCGTTGGGGCCGAGCCGGGTGGGGTTTTGCTCCGTGCCCCACACGGGTACCTGCACCAGGTGGGCCACCTGCGCCAGGCGCCTGGCCTGGGCCAGCGCGGCGCTGCCGTCCAGCAGGGCCGGCATCAGGCGCTCCTGATAGTCCACGAGCACGAGTTGGGATTGCGAGGCGTCAAGCAGCATGGGCGTCTTTCTGGAAGTGAAAAGAAAGCGTGCAAGTCTGGCACGTTTGCCGCTCCTGGAACCGGTGCAGTAGCGGCTTCAGGGCGACTTCAGGCGCAGCAGCTGCCCATGCGGGCTGTCGGTCAGTAGGTACAGCCAGCCATCGGGGCCCTGGCGCACGTCGCGGATGCGCGCGCCCAGCTTGTCCAGCAAATATTCGTCGCGCACCACGCGCCCGTCCTCGATCTGCAGGCGGTGCAGCCGCTGCGCCTTGAGGGCGCCGACGAACAGGCTGCCGCGCCAGGCCGGCCCGTAGCGGTCGCTGCTCAGGAAGGCCATGCCCGATGGCGCGATGGAGGGCGCCCAGTAATGCAGGGGCTGCTCCATGCCATCCTGGTGCGTGCCCTTGCCGATGGCGCCGCCGCCGTATTCCTCGCCATAGGTGATGACCGGCCAGCCGTAGTTGCGCCCGGCCTCGGGGCGGTTGATCTCGTCGCCGCCCTGCGGGCCGTGCTCGTGCAGCCACAGCCGGCCATCCGGCCCCCAGGTGGCGCCCTGCGGGTTGCGGTGGCCCCAGCTCCAGATTTCCGGCAGGGCGCCGGCGCGGCCTGCCAGCGGGTTGCCGGGCGCCGCACCGCCGCCCGGCGCGATGCGCACCACCTTGCCCAGATGGTTGTCCAGGCGCTGGGCGGCGTCCCGGCGGCTGAAGCGCTCGCCCAGCGTCAGGAACAGATTGCCGTCCGGCGCCTGCACGATGCGGCAGCCAAAGTGCAGCTTGCTGGCCACCTTGGGCTGCTGGCGAAAGAGCACCTGCACGTCCTGCAGTTCGCCGCCCGGCAGTGCCAGCCGGGCGCTGGCCAGGGCCGTGCCGTTGCCCGGGCCGCGCTCGGCAGGCTCGGAGTAGCAGAAATGGATGCGCTGGTTGCGTGCGAAATCCCGATCCGTGATGACATCCAGCAGACCGCCCTGCCCGGCGACATCGACCCGGGGCAGGCCGTGCAGCAGCGGCTGCAGGCTGCCGTCGGCATCGATGATGCGCAGGCGCCCCGGGCGCTCGGTGACCAAAAAACGCCCCTGCGGCAAGAAGGCCACGGCCCAGGGATGTTCGAGGCCGGTGGCAACGACCTGCACCTGCCCCGGCTGCGCCGCCGCTACCGGCGCCGGCGCCGGGTTGGCCTGCAGTGCCGGCGCACTGCCGACCAGCAAGGCCAGGGTCAGGGGTCGGGCGGATGAAAAAGACAGCAAGGCAGCCTCCTGAGCAAAAAAACGTCCGCTTGCGCTGCCCGGGTTGGCTGGACGCCAAGCCTTTGCGCAGCAACTCACAGGCCAGGATGTCGGATTTCACCTCTCCCGGCGTCAGTCCAAGCCGCCATCTGGCGCCAGACGGCGCTACCCCTTGCAACAACTGCGACGGCCGGGTTGCAGCTGGCCCATGCTACCCTCGCGCCCCATGTCTCGCTGGTTGTGCCTGTTGTTACTTGCCTGCGCCAATTCTTACGCCTCCCCGGCTGTCGAGGAATGGCCCGCCACTCCCGTTTCACGCACCGAGCGCCTGCCGCTGCTGAGCCAGTTGCGCGATGCACAGCATGTCGTGGCCGACCGCACGGGCGATCTGATCTCCACTGCCATGGGCTTTCTCGGCGTGCCCTACCGGCGCGGAGGCAGCAGCGCCGAAATCGGTTTCGACTGCAGCGGCTTCGTGCGCGCAGCCTTCCACCAGGCCCAGGGCCTGCTGCTGCCGCGCCGCGCCAGCGAGCAGGCTGCCGCCACCGAAGTCATCGACAGGAAAGACCTGCAGCCGGGCGATCTGGTCTTCTTCAACACCATGCGCCGCGCCTTCAGCCATGTCGGCATCTACCTGGGCGAGGGCAAGTTCATCCACGCCCCGCGCGCTGGCGCCCAGGTGCGCGTCGAGGACATGCACGCCAGCTACTGGCAGCGCCGCTTCAACGGCGCCCGCCGGGTGGCCGACGCCCAGGCCGGCGCAGCCACGCTGTCAGCTGCCAGCGCGCAGTTGCAGGACGGGCGCTGAGCCGGTTGCGGCCCCCGGCAGTGCCGCGCGGCGGCCTGACTCGTCAGCTCCAACGTTGAACACGGCAACGGCCTGCGCCAGCCGCTGGGCCTGCTCGTTCATGGCGGCAGCGGCGGCGCTGGCCTGCTCCACCAGCGCCGCGTTCTGCTGCGTCATCTGATCGAGGTTGCTCACCGCCTGGTTGACCTGGCCGATGCCGTCGCGCTGCTCGGCGCTGCCGGCCGAGATCTCGCCCATCAGATCGCTGACCTGGCGCACGCTGTGCATGATGGCCTGCATACTCTGGCCGGCTTGCTGCACCTGGCTGCTGCCCGCCTGCACACCTTCGACGCTGCTGGAGATGAGCGCCTTGATCTCCCGCGCCGCCTCGGCGGAGCGCCCGGCCAGCACCCGCACCTCGCTGGCCACCACGGCAAAGCCCCGGCCCTGCTCGCCGGCGCGTGCGGCTTCGACGGCCGCATTGAGCGCCAGGATATTGGTCTGGAAGGCAATCGAGTCGATCACGCCGATGATGTCGCCGATCCTGTGGCTGGAGCGCGAGATGCCCTCCATGCTGGCGATGACCTGCCCGACCACCGTCTCGCCCTGCTGCGCCGCCTGCAGCGCACTGCCGACGAGCTGATTGGCCTGGCGGGCGGTGTCGGCGCTTTGCGTCACGGTGGCCGTGAGCTGCTCCATGCTGGCGGCAGTTTCCTCCAGGTTGGCCGCCGTCTGCTCGGTACGCGCCGACAGGTCGTGGTTGCCCATGGAGATTTCGCCGGCAGCGGCAGAGACGGTCTGCACGCCCGAGCGCACCTGCCCGACCAGCTGGCGCAGGCTGGCCCCCATGGCCGACAGGGAGCGCAGCAGCTGGCCCAGCTCATCGCGGCGCTCGTCATGCGCCTGGTGCGTGAGGTCGCCGCCGGCGATGGTATCGGCCAGCTCGACCGCGCGCTGCAGTGGTGCGGTGATGCTCCTGACCATGAGCCAGGCCAGGGCCAGGCCAACCAGCAGCAGGAACACCGTCACCGCCGCGCCCAGGGCGTAGCTGGCCCGGCGCGAAGCCGCCGCATCGGCAAGGGCCTCGTCCCGGCGCTCCTGCTGCATCCGGATATAGGTGTCCAGCGCCGCCACGTATTTGTCCATGGCCGGGGCGAATGTCTGCTGCGCGGTCTGCTGCAGGGCCGCCATGTCGCCGTCGGCGCGCTGCTTTTGCAGCACTGCGGCCACCTTGAGCACTTCGGCGCGCTCGGCGGCGATGCGTTCGAGCTGCGCCCGGTTGTCCGGCCAGAAGGCCTGCGCCTCGACCTCTTTTTGCAGTTCGCCCACCGCTGCGGACATTTTCTGCGCCTGGGCCAGCTGCCGTGCGCTCAGCTCCTGATCGCTGGCCTGCATGGCCACCAGCAGGCTTTCCACGGATGAGTGCGTCAGCGCCTTCCAGCGCAGGGCCGAGAAGATGCGCTCGTTGCCAAAGCCGACCAGCTGCTCGGACTGGCGCACGACACCCTCCGTGCGCGCCATCAGGGCTGCGCCCAGCACGACCAGGCTGAACATCAGCCCCATTACCAGCGTCCAGAGCTTGGCTCTGACGGAAAGGTTGTGGAACTTCATGCGTGCCTCCGGTCATCCGCCCCAGGCCTGCTTGGAGCGCAGCATGGATTAAGCCAGACAACGGCGGCTCAGTGGCCAGGGTTTTGCCAGCTGCAGGCGCGCTCAGCGCTTCTTGAGTCCGAACGCTTCCAGCATCTGGTCGGTCTGGCGCTGCATCTGCTCGCCCATCTGGGCAAAGGCGTTTTGCGACTGCTCGGCGTAGCTGCCCATCCAGGTCTTCATCAGTGGCGAGTTGATCTGCATGAACTGTGCCCACTTCTCGGGCGACAGGCCCTGCGCCTGCTCGGCCAGGCGCGCCTGGAACTCGGTGAACATCTGCACGTTCTTTTCCAGGTAGGCGCCCATGTAGCCCTGCATGGCGTGGCCGTAGAAGCGGATGATGTTGGCCAGCGCCGCCTCGCTGAACATGGGCGCTCCGCCGGCCTCCTCGTCCAGGATGATCTGCAGCAGGATGCTGCGCGTGAGGTCGTCGCCCGTCTTGGCATCGCGCACCGCGACGGCCTCGCCGTCGATCACCAGTTGCTTGACCTCGGCCAGGGTGATGTAGGTCGAGGTCTTGGTGTCGTACAGACGACGGTTGGGGTATTTCTTGATGACGCGCTCGTCGGCGGCGGCATCGCCGGGCTGGTCATGGCTCTGGTCGGGGGTATCGGACACCTGGTATTCCTCGCTGTGGCCCGGCAGTCTGCGCAGCCGGGTATGTGTGGTGCATGTATTGCAGTGCAGCAGATTCTAGGCAGGCACGCCCGGACACCCCTGACGAAGTACGCAGGAATACCCTGAAATGCACTCCCCAGAGTGCGTTCGCACCCTGGGAAGGCGTGCATCGTGCGTTGTGTGCCAGACGCACGGCCGCCCCCCGGACGGCTTTGCTACATTCGCGCCCCATGCTGCAAGCTCTCGCCATCTGCGTCGGTGCCTGCGCCGGCGCACTGGCGCGCTGGCGACTGGCGCTGTGGCTCAATGCGCCCGGCGCCCTGCTGCCCTGGGGCACGCTGGCGGCCAACGTGGCGGGCGGCTACCTGATCGGCCTGGCGCTGGCCGTGCTGCAGGCGCTGCCCGGGCTCGACCCGCTGTGGCGCCTGCTGGCCGTGACCGGCTTTCTGGGCGCGTTGACCACGTTTTCCACCTTCTCCGCCGAAGTGCTGGGCCTGCTGCTGCAGGGCCGCGCCGCCTTGGCGCTGGGAGTCACGCTGGCGCATGTGCTCGGTTCGCTGGCTGCTGCCTGGCTGGGCCTGCACAGCGGCACCTGGCTGATGCGCGGTGCCTGAGCCGGCCCGCGCCAGAGTGCTGCGATCTTTTTTACTATCTTTTCAATAGCTATCAGCGCTTGCCCCACAAGGGTTTGAGGCTAAAAAGACTAAAATTTTGTATTTTCCGATGGACGCCAACACCAAACTGCAAGACAGCCGCCTGGCCAACGCCTGGGCCGAACTGCACAACTACGCCGTGGCCGGCAACCCCCTGGAGGCCGACGCCTACCGCCTAGCCTTCACCGACCCGGAGTTCCTGCTGCGCCGCGAGACGCGCGGCATCCGCTTCCAGCTCGAACTGCTCAAGCCCGACCTGGGCCAGAGCGCGCAAGGCATCGAGAGCACCATCGTGGTCTATGGCAGCGCGCGCTTTCTGGCACCCGAGGACGCCCAGCGCCTGCACGAAGACGCGCTGGACAGCGGCGACGACGCACGCATCGCCCTGACCGAGCGCGCCCTGAAGAACTCCGCCTACTACGACGCTGCACGCCGCTTTGCCGCCCTGGTGGCCGAGTACAGCGAGCGCCGCCCGCTGCCCGAGCGGCTGTACATCTGCACCGGCGGCGGCCCCGGCATCATGGAGGCGGCCAACCGCGGCGCCCACGAGGCCGGGGCGCCCAACGTGGGGCTGAACATCACGTTGCCGCACGAGCAAAGCGGCAACCGCTACATCACGCCCTCGCTGTCGTACAAGTTCCACTACTTCGCCATGCGCAAGATGCACTTCATGATGCGTGCCAAGGCGCTGGTGGTCTTTCCGGGCGGCTTCGGCACCATGGACGAGCTGTTCGAGGTGCTGACCCTGGTGCAGACCACCAAGGCCAAGCCCGTGCCCATCGTGCTGTTCGGCAGCGCCTTCTGGCGTGCGCTCATCAATTTCGACGTGATGCTGGAGCACGGCACCATCTCGCCGGCCGACCTGGAGCTGTTTCGCATCACCGACGACCCGCAGGAGGCCTGGGACATCATCCAGGAGTTCTACCGGCTGACGCCCGTGGCCGCCTGACGGCGCCAGCCCCGCCCCTGCCTTTTGGCCCTTAGAGCGTGTTTACGATCCCGCGCGGGGATCGTAAACACGCTCTTATTGGTACACGTAGGTGGCCGTGTAGGGAATGTTCATGGCGGGAAGGCCCGGGTATGGCGCCTGGATGCCCAGCTCCATCGATACCTGGCCGCGCGTGCCGTCGAATGCACAGCTTTTCAGGGTCAGCGTGCCTACGGCGCCGCCCGACTGCTGGGTGATGGTGTTGCGCAGCTCCTGCATCCGCGCGTCGTCGCAGAACTCGGCCTGGTTGGCCGGCTTGGGGATGTCCACGATACGGGAGACCTCGCCCATGTCCTGGCCGCCGACATTGAGGTACAGCACCAGGGTATGGCTGCCTTGCACGGGCGAATCGATCTCGATCGGCCCCAGGCTGAGCAGCTGGATGGCCGAGCCGGTCAGGCTGACACCAGTGAACCGCGCGCCGTCCAGGATCAGCTCCGGGATGCGCAAGACGTTGCTCTGGCTGAGAAATTCGATCTGGCTGCCGACCGCTGGATCACCTACCTGTATCTGGCCGAAATCCAGGAACGTCAGCACTACATCGCTGGCGCGCAGGCTGTTGTCTATGCGCACCTGCGGCAGCGTCAGCTGCAGGTTGCTCGTGCTGAAGACTGCGGTTGCCGCCGGCGTGGCTGCAGCCGGCAGGCCGGCCACCGCTGCCCAGGCCATCGATGCGGCCAACACGGTTGACCTGATCCACTTTCCGCCCTTCATGACGCATCCCTCCAAAGAGTTCAAGGAAACAGAATGATACCTTTGCAGATGATTTTGGGGAAAGGGCATTCCCCGAGGTCAGGCGTCCTCGGCCTCCATTTCGACCCCGACCAGGGCCGTCTCCAAAGCCTGCCCGGGCGCGGGCAGCTCCTGCACGTCGCGCAGCTTGCGCTGGATGGCGCGCGTCCTCACGCCCACCTGCTCGAACTTCTTGGCCGCTGCGTCGATCGACTTGCGCGTGGCCTCGACCACTTCGCCGAACTTGGCAAACTCCGTCTTGACCTGGCCAAGCACGCCCCAGACTTCGGAGGAGCGCTTTTCGATGGCCAGGGTCTTGAAGCCCATCTGCAAGCTGTTGAGCATGGCTGCCAGGTTGGCCGGGCCGGTGATGACCACGCGGCACTCGTTTTGCACTGCCTCGACCAGGCCTGGCCGGCGCATGACCTCGGCAAACAGGCCTTCGGAGGGCAGATACAGCACGGCAAAGTCGGTGGTGTGCGGGGGCGAGACGTATTTGGCCGAAATCTTCTTCGCCTCGCTGCGGATCGAGGCCTCGAAAGCAGTGCCGGTCGCCTGCACCAGCGCCTTGTCGGCCGCGTCGTGCGCGTCCTGCAGGCGCTGGTAGTGCTCGACCGGGTATTTGGAGTCGATGGGCAGCCACACCGGATGCTCGTCATTGCGGCCCGGCAATCGGATGGCGAACTCGACCAGGTCTTCGCTGCCGGGCATGGTCTTGACGTTCCTGGCGTACTGCTCGGGGGTCAGCACGTTGTCGATGATCAGGCCCAGTTGCATCTCGCCCCAGGTGCCGCGCATCTTGACGTTGGTCATGACGCGCTTCAAGTCGCCCACGCTGCCGGCCAGGGTCTGCATCTCGCCCAGGCCCTTGTGGACTTGCTCCAGCCGGTCGCTGACCAGCTTGAAGGATTCGCCCAGGCGCTGCTCCAGCGTCGACTGGAGCTTTTCGTCCACCGTGCGGCGCATCTCTTCCAGCCGCGCAGCGTTGTCGCTCTGGATGGCCGCCAGGCGCTCGTTGAGCGCACCGCGCAGCGCCTCGGCGCCCTGCTGGCTGCTGGCCGACAGCTCGACCAGTTGGCGCGTGTTGCCAGCCAGCTGGTCTTTCAACGCCAGCGCCATGGCAGCCAATTGGGTGTGGATATCGCCCTTGAGCGAGTCCAGCGTGCTGCGCGTGGCCAGGCCCAGGGCGTCGAAGCGCTCCTGGATGCGCTGGCCGAACAGCTGCGTGCTCTCGGTGATGGCCTGGTGCGATTTGCTGGCGCCCTCGGCCAGGGTCTGTGTGGTCTGCGTCAACTCACCGCGAAAGGCGGCCAGGGCCTCGCCCAGCTCCTTGCGCCCGGCGCCGGTTTCGGCGCGCGACTGTGCCAGCTGCTGCTCCAGCCGGGTCTGCAGGGCGGCAAAGGCGGCCTGCAACTCGCTGCGGCTGGTGCGCGACTCGCCAGCGGCCTGCGCCAGGCGCTCGTCCAGCAGCGTCTGCGTGGCCTGGGTGAAGCCGCGCAACTGCTGATCCATGGCAGCCAAGGCGCCATCGTTGCGCGCCACGGCCAGTTGCGTGGCCTGTACTGCCGCCTGCATGGCCTGCAGCTGCGCCAGCCAGTCCGGTGGCAGTTGCACGCGCGGCGCCCGCAGCAGCAGCGCAGCCAGCAGGGCGACACTGAGCAATCCCAGGGCCAGCAAAAGATAGATTGCCATATTCATTTCACTACTGAATCAATAGCTGCCAGCGCTTGTCCATCAAGGGTTTGAGGCTGATTTGACTGATATTTCAGGTCATTTCCACCGGCGTCAGTGCCTGACCGTCCCGAAAAAAGGCGATCAGGTTGTCGGCAGCCAAATTGGCCATGGCCAGGCGCGTGGCCACGGTGGCGCTGGCGATGTGCGGCGTCAGCACCACGTTGGGCACCTGCAGCAGCTCGGGGTGGACGGCAGGCTCGCCCTCGAACACGTCCAGGCCGGCGGCGGCAATGCGCCGCTCAGCGAGCGCCTGGGCGAGCGCCGCGTCATCGACGATGCCGCCGCGCGCAATGTTGATGAGCGTCGCCGTGGGCTTCATGCGCGCCAGTTCTGCCGCGCCGATGGCATGGTGCGACTGCTGCGTATAGGGCAGCACCAGCATCAGATGGTCGGCACGCGCGAGCAGCTCGTCCTTGCCAACGTACTCGGCGCGGCATTCGGCCTCCAGCTCGGGCGCCAGGCGCGAGCGGTTGTGGTAGAGCACGCGCATCCCGAAGCCGTGCGCGCCGCGCCGGGCAATGGCTTGGCCGATGCGGCCCATGCCCAGGATGGCCAGCGTGCTGCCGTGTACCTCGGCGCCGGCGAACATGTCGTAGCGCCAGTTCTGCCACAGGCCGGCGCGCAGGTAGTGCTCGGCCTCGGCCATGCGCCGCGCCGTGGCCATGAGCAGGGCAAAGCCAAAGTCGGCCGTGGTCTCGGTCAGCACGTCGGGCGTGTTGCTGCCGAGCACGCCGGCGGCCCGCATGGCTGCCACGTCGAAGTTGTTGTAGCCCACCGCCATGTTGGCGACGATCTTCAGGCGCGGGCACAGCGCCAGCAGCGGCGCGTCGATGCGCTGGCTGCCGGTGGTCAGCGCGCCGTCCTTGTCGGCCAGCTGCGCGGCCAGCTCCTGCGGCGTCCAGGCGATGTCCTCGTCGTTGGCCTGCACCTCGAAATGCTGCGCCAGGCGCTGCACCACCTCGGGGAAGATGCGGCGCGCGATCAGGATGCGGGGTTTGGTACTCATGGCATTCATGTACGCGGTCAGCGCAGCCAGACGAAGGTGATAACGACGAACAGCGGCATCAAAATGCCTGCCGACCACAGCATGTAGCCAAAGAAGCTGGGCATATTGACGCCGCGATCCTCGGCAATGGCCTTGACCATCAGGTTGGGCGCGTTGCCGATATAGGTGTTGGCACCCATGAAGACCGAACCGGCGGAGATCGCCGCCAGCGTCGCCGCGTGCGTGGTCATCATGGTCACCGGGTCGCCACCGGCGGTATTGAAGAACACCAGGTAGGTCGGCGCGTTGTCCAGGAAGGATGACAGCAGGCCCGAGGCCCAGAAATACATGGCCGGGTCGGGCGCGCCATCGGGACGCGTTACCGCCGACACGATGGCGCCAAACGGCCCGTTGACCCCGGCCTTGAGCATGGCGATGACCGGGATGATGGTCAGGAAGATGCCGGCAAAGAGCTTGGCCACCTCCTGCATCGGCCCCCAATTGAACTGGTTGTCCTCATGTACCTGGCCTGGCGTGAGCGCCAGCGACACCAGGGTGACCACGATCAGGCCGGCATCGCGCACCAGGCCCGGCAGACCGACCACGGTGCCCATGACATCCCATTGCACGTCGCTCTTCCACACGCCGCTCATCAGCACCAGGGCGACGACCACGGCCAGCAAGGCGAAGTTGACCTTGCCGTCGAAGCCAAAGGACTCGGGCGGCGTGTCGGGTGTCGGATCAGCAGGCAGTTGTTCGCCCGGCTGGCGCCAGAACCAGGCATCGACCACGAAGAACAGGGCCAGCAGCACGCTCACCAGGAACAGCGTCTCGGGCCAGATGTGCTGGAATGTCCAGAAGAAGTCCACGCCCTTCAGGAAACCCAGGAACAGCGGCGGGTCGCCCAGCGGGGTGAGCGAGCCGCCGGCGTTGGAGACCACGAAGATGAAGAACACCACCACGTGCGTCACATGCTTGCGGCCATCGTTGGCGCGGATCAGGGGCCGGATCAGCAGCATGGATGCGCCCGTCGTGCCCATGAAGCTGGCCAGCGCCGCGCCGATGGCCAAGAGGCCAGTATTGAGCAGCGCGCTGCCGTGCAGGTTGCCGCGGATGTAGATGCCGCCCGCCACGGTGAACAGCGCCGCCAGCAAGATGACAAAGGGCAGGTATTCGGCCACCAGGGCATGGATCAGCCCGGCAGTAGCCGCTTGCGGGCCGAACGCCAGCGCAAACGGCAGCAAGAAGGCCAGTGCCCAGGCAGCCGTCACCTTGCCGAAGTGCTGGTGCCAGAAATGCGGCGCCACCAGCGGCAGCAGCGCGATCGACATCAGCACGCCGGCAAACGGCACGCCCCACAGCAGAGAAAGCTGGCTGCCGTCCATGTCGGCAGCCGCCGCCAATGCCGGGGCCAGGAAAAACGCGGTCAAGGCCAGCGCGCGCATGGGCTTCATCGATTCACCTCCTCGAATTCTTGCAACGTTGTCTCGGCGTCGCCGGGCACCAGCGGCCCGGTGCTGCGGCGTGTGCTCACGCCGGGCTGGGAATGTCAAAGACCTGGCGCAGGTAGGCCAGGTATTTCTCGTCATCGCACATGTTCTTGCCCGGAGCATCCGACAGCTTGGCCACCGGCTGGCCATTGCAGCGCGTCATCTTGATGACAATCTGCAGCGGCTCATGCCCCAGATCGTTGGTCAGGTTGGTGCCGATACCGAACGCCAGCAGGCAGCGGCCCTGGAACTGGCGGTGCAACTGCACGATGCGCGGCACCGTGAGGCCGTCGCTGAAGATCAGCGTCTTGGTCAGCGGATCGACGCGGTTGTCGCGGTAGTGCTGCAGCATCCGCTCGCCCCAGGCGAACGGGTCGCCCGAGTCGTGGCGCGCACCGTCGAACAGCTTGCAAAAATACAGGTCGAAGTCGCGCAGGAAGGCATTCATGCCATAGACATCGGACAGCGCAATGCCCAGATCGCCCCGGTACTCCTTGGCCCACATCTCGAAGCCAAAGACCTGCGTGTCGCGCAGGCGCGGGCCCAGCGCCTGGCAGGCCTGCAGGTACTCATGCGCCATGGTGCCCAGCGGGGTCAGGCCCAGCTTCATGGCGTACAGCACGTTGCTGGTGCCCGCGAGCTGGTGGGGTGCGCGCGCACGCAGGATGTGCAGCACCTCCTCGTGCCAGGCGCGCGAGAAGCGCCGGCGCGTGCCGTAGTCGGCGATCTTCAGGCCCTCCAGGCCACTTTCCTGCAACTGGGCAATCTTGGTGTCCAGCCGGCGGCGGCCCTCGGCATAGTCAGGCGTCTTTTGCGTGTTGCGGAAATAGACCTCGTTGACGATGGCCAGCACCGGGATCTCGAACAAGATGGTGTGCAGCCACGGCCCGGTGATGGCGATGTCGATTTCGCCCGAGGGCAGCGCCGTCACGCGGATGTACTTCTCGTTGAGCCGGAACAGACCCAGGAAATCCACGAAATCGCTCTTGATGAAGCGCATCGAGCGCAGGTAGGACAGCTCGGCATCGGCAAAGCGCAGGCTGCACAGGGCGCGGATTTCCTCGCGGATCTCGCCCACGTAGGGCGCCAGTTGCACGCCAGGATTGCGGCACTTGAAACGGTATTCGACCTGCGCTCCCGGAAACTGGTGCAGCACCACCTGCATCATGGTGAACTTGTACAGATCGGTGTCGAGCAGGCTGGTGATGATCATGGAAGAGCGGAGATGGGTCGCGCGTCGGGCTGGGCTGCTTCAGAAAGACAGGGCTTTAGATGCTCAGGGGTTCAGGCGCAGCGCGGCCAGCACGTCGCGCAGGCGCTGCGGCAAGGCCCGGGGGCGGCGGTCGTCGCGCCCCACATAGACATGCACGAAATGCCCGGCTGCAGCACTCATCGGCTCGCCCTGGGCGAACAGCCCGACTTCATAGCGCACGCTGGAGCTGCCCATGTGCGCCACGCGCAGGCCGGCCTCGACCGTCTGCGGAAACGCCAGCGGCGCAAAGTAGTTGCATTGGGTCTCGATGACCAGGCCGATGGTCTCGCCCTGGTGGATGTCCAGCGCGCCTTGCTCGATCAGATGGGCATTGACCGCCGTGTCGAACCAGGAGTAATAGACGACGTTGTTGACGTGGCCATACACGTCGTTGTCCGACCAGCGCGTGCCAATGGTGCGAAAGACCGCATAGGCACTGCGTGGCTCAGGGGCGGGGCGGCGCGGCGCAGAGGCCGGCGCGGCATGGGTTTGCGAGGCGTTCATGGGCGCACGATTGTGCCAGCCTGCCCCGGGCGGACATGAAGCTTGTGCCTGCCTGCCGCAAAAGTGTCAGGGGGTAACAATTGCTGCACTGCAGCATAAATTTGGCAAACCTGCGGAAAACCCGTATAATTCATCTCATGCTGCACTGCAACATAAGTTTCTGGCTCACCTGCCAGTCAGCGCAGCCATCTCACTCAACCCGCCCAACGGGGCATCTCACCGGAGAGAAGACATGAACCTGACCCAGGAACAACTGATTGCATCGCACAAAGCCAACCTCGAAACCCTGTTCGGCCTGACCAACAAGGCCTTCGAAGGCGTGGAAAAGCTGGTCGAGCTCAACGTGGCCGCCACCCGCGCCGCCCTGAATGAGGCCTCCACCCACGCCCAGGCCGTGCTGTCGGCCAAGGACGTGCAGCAGCTGCTGGCCCTGCAAGCCAACCAGTTCCAGCCCCTGGCCGAGAAGGCCGTGGCCTATAGCCGCCATCTGTACGACATCGCTTCCGGCACGGGCAGCGAGTTCGGCAAGGCCTTCGAAGCCCAGGCTGCCGAGATGCAGCGCAACTTCAGCAACCTGGTGGACACCGCCACCAAGAACGCTCCCGCCGGCTCGGAGACCTCGGTCGCTGTGTTCAAGAGCGCCGTGTCGGCCGCCAACAACGCCTTTGAATCTGTGCAAAAGGCCGTCAAGCAGGCCAGCGCCGCTGCCGAAGCCAACCTGAACGCCATGGCTACCAGCGCTTCGCGCCAGACCGCCACTGCTGCTGCCGCCGCCCAGGCCGCCACGCAAGGCAAGCGTTGAACAAAAACAACCCAAACATAATTTCAGGGTTTACCCTATAATCACGCACATCGGGTCTGCAGCGGCTGCAGACCTCCCGGTTGTCTCCTTGGATCCTCTCGAAACTCCCGTTTCTGGATCCTTTCAAGCCCAGTCCCTGACTGGGCTTTTTTTTGCCTGCTGTTTTCGTCTGCCATCAGCCTCTGTGGTGCTGGTCGGCCAGCCCTCCTGACAAAACGCAAGGTTTGACCAGATTCTTATTTAAGAACGATTCTCGTTTGCCTTATCATCCCGGGCGTTGTCACTCAGTTGCCATTTCGAGAAAGCATCCCCGCTCATGTCCTTCCGCCTCAAGACCCTGTTGTTCACCTGCGCCCTGGCTGCTGCCGCCACCGCCGCCAGCGCCCAGGAAGAAAAGGTGCTCAACCTCTACTCCGCCCGCCACTACGCCACGGACGAGGCGCTGTACGACGGCTTCACCAAGACCACGGGCATCAAGATCAACCGGGTGGACTCGGACGACGCCGGCATCATGGCGCGCCTCAAAGCCGAGGGTGCAGCGTCCCCTGCCGACGTGATCCTGCTGGTCGATGCCGCGCGCTTCTATCGCGGCGAGGCCGACGGCCTGTTCCAGCCGGTGCGCTCCAAGCTGCTGGAGGAAGTCATCCCGGCCAATCTGCGCGCCAAGCCGGCGGCAGACGGCGGCATCGCCTGGTTCGGCCTGTCCACGCGCGCCCGGGTCATCGTCTACAACAAGACCAAGGTCAAGCCCGAGGACGTGGACACCTACGAGAAGCTGGCTGATCCGCGCAACAAGGACAAGGTCTGCATCCGCTCAGGCTCGCACCCCTACAACCTGAGCCTGTTCGGCGCCGTCATGGAGCACATGGGCGAGGAAAAGACCCAGGCCTGGCTCAAGGGCATCGTGGACAACATGGCGCGCTGGCCCAAGGGCGGCGACACCGACCAGATCAAGGCCGTGGCCACGGGCGAATGCGAGATTGCCGTGACCAACAGCTACTACCTGGCGCGCATCATGCGTTCGGACAAGGCCGACGACAAAGCCATCGTGCAGAAGGTGGGCGTCGTGTTCCCGAACCAGAACTCCTGGGGCACGCACCTGAACATCGCTGGCGGGGGCGTGGCGCGCCATGCCAAGCACAAGGACAATGCCGTCAAGTTCCTGGAATACCTGGCCAGCCCCGAGGCGCAGAACTACTTTGCCAACGCCAACAACGAGTGGCCGGCGGCCAAGGGCGTGGAGCTGGAAAACCCGGCCCTGAAGGCCATGACCGGCGGCCAGCCCTTCAAGAGCGAGACCATCCCCATCGGTGCCGTGGGCGCCAATCAGGTCAAGGTGCAGCAGATGCTCGACCGCGTAGGCTTCCGCTGAACCGCCCCTCCCTCCTCTTCTTTCTTCCCCCTTCCGCCCGGCTTGCCGGGCATTTTTTTGCCTTGCTTCTTCAGCCTTGTGCCAAGCCCCAAAGGGGGCAGCAATGGCGGCGATAATTGACGTTCACGTCAACAACCAACCATTTCCAACCACTCTCACAGGAGACACTTCATGGACATCAAGGGCAAGGTTTTCATCGTCACTGGCGGCGCATCCGGCCTGGGCGAAGGCACGGCGCGAATGCTGGCCGAGGCTGGCGGCACGGTCGTCATCGCCGACATGCAGGCAGACAAGGGCGAGGCCCTGGCGCGCGAGATCGGCGCGACCTTCGTGCGCTGCGACGTTGCCAGCGAAGCCGATGGCCAGGCCGTGGTGGATAAGGCCGTGTCGCTGGGCAAGCTGATGGGCCTGGTCAACTGCGCCGGCATCGCCCCGGCGGAAAAGACCGTCGGCAAGAACGGCGCGCACGCCCTGGCCACCTTTGCCAAGACCGTCACCGTGAATCTGGTGGGCAGCTTCAACATGATCCGCCTGGCCGCCGAGGCCATGAGCAAGAACGAGCCCGAAGCCACGGGCGAGCGCGGCGTGCTGATCTCGACGGCCAGCGTCGCTGCCTACGACGGCCAGATCGGCCAGGCGGCGTACTCGGCCTCCAAGGGCGGCGTGGTCGGCATGACGCTGCCGATTGCCCGCGATCTGGCCAGGAACGGCATCCGCAACATGACCATTGCCCCGGGCATCTTCGGTACGCCCATGCTGTTTGGCATGCCACAGGAGGTGCAGGACGCGCTGGCCGCCGGCGTGCCCTTCCCCAGCCGCCTGGGCAAGCCCGAGGACTACGCCCGCCTGGTGCGCCACATCTTTGAAAACGACATGCTCAACGGCGAAGTCATCCGCCTCGACGGCGCCATCCGTCTCGCCCCAAAGTAAAAAATCATAGCACCCACCGCTTGCCACGCCTGCCTTGCAGGCGTTTTTCATCAGAATCGAGCTGGGGTTTGCTCCTTTTAGGGGGATGGAATTTTTTGGAAGAGGAGTCACCCTTTCCAAGTCCGCCCCGCCAGGGGTGTGGATTGACATAGGGCCGATGGGCTGTGTTGCGGGCAGCGCTTGGCAGCCTTCGGCGGCATCGACGAGTTCAACCAATCGCTCAACCAACCTGTCAGGCGCGCGCAACAGCCCCACGTCGAGCGGTTGGGCAAGACCTGCCGCACCGAAGGGGTCGGGTGCCATGCCTGCGACAGCCTACAGGAGGCGCTTGGCATGGCACTTTCAGGGGTCGCCTCAGAAAACGGAAAATAAAGCACGTTAAGGCAAAACGGCTCCGCCGTTGGGCATCAATACGGCTTTGTCATTGACGCGCTGTCGCGCATTCCTGGCAGAACACAACAGCAGGATCGGCGTTCAACAGTTCCGGCTCCAAATCACTGTGACAGGCGCAGCACAGCCCATAGGTGCCAGAGTCGAGGCGGGCCAGCGCAGCTTCGACCTTGCGCTTGCGAATGGTCAGCCGCTCCCGCAATCCTTGGGCAAGAGCCTGTTGTTGGAGGGCGTCGATACGCGACACCCTACCGACACAGGATTGATCCAGCTCGACCGGCGCGGCGGACTGTTGAGCCTGCTGGATTGCCTCAACGGTTTCCCTTTGCTCGATCAGCAGTCGAGCGCGGAACTGTTCCATGTCCATTGAGGCGACTCCTTCGCTATCGCAGTAGAAGCGTGGGGATGGTCGAGGAACGCAGCAGGTCAGCGGTCTTGCTGCCGAACATCAAAGTGCGCAGCGGCGAGTGACCGAATGCGCCCATGATGAGCATGTCGATGGACTGCTCCTTGACCGTCTTGGCGATGATGCTTTCCGCATCGCCGGGGATCAGTGAGGCGGTGACGTCGAAGCCAGCCGATTCCAAGGTGGTCTTGGCCCAATCAAGCTGCTTGGGTGCATCCTGGCTTTTCTTCCCCGACATCAGCAGGATGATAGGCAAACCTCGGAACAGCGGGCTGCCAGCGACCATTTCGACGCCACGCCGGGTCACGACACCGCCGTCGAAGGCGATCATCACGCGCTGCGGCTCTTTGAAGCCTTCGGTCACGGTCAGGATCGGTTTGTGCAGCGAACGTACCACCCGCTCCACATTGCGGCCCAAGTCGCGCTGTGTGGCTTCTGCGGCTTCGCCACGGCGTCCGAGTATCAGCAGGCGCACGCCGTCTTCCTGTTCGGCCAGCGTTGCTTCAAGTTCGCCGTGCCGCTGGCGAACATCGACCAGCGCGGCACCGGCAGCGGTGGCCCGTTCGCGCAGTCGGTTCAGGAAGATGCGGCCTTGCTCGCGAGCATTCTTGGTGCGGGCCTCGTCTTCGGCGGTGAGCTTGGTCAGCAGATTTTCCTGGGCGTCAATGCCGATGGCACCGCTGTGATCTTCGCCCGATCCCTGCTCGGGGTGGCGGTCGATGACGTGCAGAAACTCCAGCGGCGCGTCCATTCGGCGAGCGGCCCATGCGGCGTAGTCGGCCACGTAATCGGCGAAGTGGGATTGATCCACGCAGGCCAGCACTTTGTTTTCGTTCTTCATGATCCTGTTTCCTCTCAGTGGCCCATCAGCATGTCTTCGGCACCGTCTTTGTCATGCACGGCGAACTTGTCCACCATTGTGGCGCTGGCCTCGTTCAAGCCGATGACTTCGACCTCGGTGGCTTCACGGCGGAACTTGATGACCACCTTGTCTAAGGCGCTAACAGCGGTGATGTCCCAGAAGTGGGCGCGACTTACGTCAATGCGCACTTTCTCGATGACTTCCTTGTAGTCGAAGGTATTGATGAAGCGATCCGCCGAGGCAAAGAACACTTGGCCGGTAATGGTGTAGGTGCGCACGCGGCCTTCGTCCTCGGTGCGAGAGGTGACGCGCAGAATCTGGCCCACCTTGTGCGCGAAGAAGAAGCCCGACAGCAGCACTCCGATTAGCACGCCCTTGGCCAAGTCGTGGGTGCCAACCGTCACTACCACGGTGGCCAGCATCACCATGCTGGAACTTTTTGGGTGCTCGCGCAGATTGCGGATCGAGGCCCAGTTGAAGGTGCCGATAGACACCATGATCATCACCGCGACCAGTGCGGCCATCGGAATGCGGGCCACCCAGTCACCGATAAACACCACCATCAGCAGCAGAAACACGCCAGCGGCCAGCGTGGAGAGTCGGCCACGACCGCCGGATTTTACGTTGATGACCGACTGGCCAATCATGGCGCAACCTGCCATGCCGCCGAGGAAGCCGGTAGCAATGTTTGCCACACCTTGACCCACGCATTCGCGGTTCTTGTTGCTGTTGGAGTCGGTCAGGTCATCGACGATGGAAGCCGTCATCATGGATTCCAGCAAGCCGACGACCGCCAAGGTGGCCGAGACAGGGAAGATGATCTTGAGCGTTTCGAGGTTCAGCGGCACATCAGGCAGCAGGAACACCGGCAGACTGTCAGGCAGTTTGCCCATGTCGCCCACAGTGCGAATGTCGAGGCCGAGGAAGATCGCCACTCCGGTCAACACGACGATGGCAACCAGCGGCGACGGCACGGCCTTGGTGATGTAGGGAAAGCCGTAGATGATGCCGAGACCTGCCGCCGTCATGGCATAAACGTGCCACGTCACATTGGTCAGCTCGGGCAACTGCGCCATGAAGATCAGGATGGCCAGCGCATTGACGAAGCCGGTGATGACCGAGCGAGAGACAAAGCGCATCAATGCGCCCAGCTTGAGCCACCCCGCGAGAATTTGCAGTACGCCGGTCAACACGGTGGCAGCCAGCAGATATTGCAGGCCGTGGTCTTTGACCAAGGTCACCATCAGCAGCGCCATTGCACCTGTGGCCGCAGACACCATGCCAGGGCGACCACCGGCAAAGGCAATGATCGCGGCAATGCTGAATGAGGCGTCAAGACCGACCTTCGGATCAACGCCCGCAATGATCGAGAAGGCGATTGCCTCGGGGATGAGCGCTAGCGCGACGACGATGCCCGCTAGTAAGTCGTTTCGGACATTGGAAAGCCAGTCCTGGCGTAAGGATTTCATCATTCTTCTATTCCGTTGTGGTTGCCAGCCAGTGGTGGCAGTTGGGGCGAACGCAAGCGCGTCTTCCCGGCCAGCGGAATAGAGAACGAACCCCGAGTAATCCAGGGCCAGCAAGACGCAGTGAATCGGACGTGCAGCCTCGTGCGAGCGTGGTGTGTATTGAAGCTGGCTCGCAGCGAGAAAGAGGCTTACACGGGTAGGAACTCCGATAGTTGGCTTGCTGATTCTTTGGGAAAAGGCATTTTACCTTCTTTGCGGCGGCGCAACAATAATAATGTCAGTCTGAGCTATACCCTAACTTGGCGTCAGACCATCCGTGTCATTTTCAGAAGACGACTGCACCAGTTGATTGGGCGTAATGGCTGTTGTGCAGCCAGCTCCTGACAGTTCAATATCAGAAGTGATCTGCACCAATCTCGACTATGCTCAATACTCGTGTGCACCAAAGCGAGGTGAGCATGGCGACGGAGGCTCTGTTGCAAAGATTGGCGGCAGTCAGAGGTAGGCTGTCGCTCTGCGCCGATCAGGCGGCTGCTGCGAAATGGTGGTTGAGCATGCCCATGGCCTCCGTCAGCGCCGAGGGCCCAATGCCAAAAGCTCTCTCCACAAGGCGCACCTCGCCCCTGATGCCGGGCTGCAGGCACCAGGGGCGAGCCTGTCCTTTGCGCAGGGCTCGCATGACTTCGAATCCCTTGATCGTGGCATAGGCCGTGGGGATCGATTTGAAACCGCGCACCGGCTTGATCAGTATCTTGAGCTTTCCGTGATCGGCCTCGATCACGTTATTGAGATACTTCACCTGCCGGTGGGCCGTCTCCCGGTCCAGCTTTCCTTCGCGCTTCAATTCGGTGATCGCTGCACCATAGCTCGGCGCTTTGTCGGTATTGAGCGTGGCAGGCTTTTCCCAGTGCTTCAGGCCTCGCAGGGCCTTGCCCAGGAACCGCTTCGCTGCCTTGGCGCTGCGGGTCGGCGACAGGTAGAAATCGATCGTGTCGCCCCGCTTGTCGACTGCCCGGTACAGGTAGGTCCACTTGCCCCGCACCTTGACGTAGGTTTCATCCAGGCGCCAGCTCGGATCAAAGCCACGCCGCCAGAACCAGCGCAGCCGCTTCTCCATCTCCGGGGCGTAGCACTGGACCCAGCGATAGATCGTCGTATGGTCGACCGAAATGCCGCGTTCCGCCAGCATTTCCTCAAGGTCGCGATAGCTGATCGGATAGCGACAATACCAGCGCACCGCCCACAGGATCACATCACCCTGGAAATGGCGCCACTTGAAATCCGTCATCGTTCCGTCCGTCCAATCTCCGCCAAGCATGCTCAAGCTTCACGATTTTTGCAACAGAGCCCACACGAGTATTGAGCATAGTCGAGATTGGTGCAGATCACTTCTGATATTGAACTGTCAGGAGCTGGCTGCACAACAGCCATTACGCCCAATCAACTGGTGCAGTCGTCTTCTGAAAATGACATTTGGTATCTCTCATAAACGGATGTTTTTGAGAGAACTATCTTCGGCCTTCACACGCACGAAAGGCGGCGAAGCTCCGCCGTTAATCCGTCCGCCGGAGATCTCGCCCAGGCAGGCTGAAGGCCGAGCAAGCCTGACAGGCCCGAAAAGCCCGGCACGGGCGTCGGCGGCGATGACGGCGGCGGCATTATCCAGGGTTGATGATGGAAGTGGAGGATATCGACAACCTCTCGCGCAACCAAGACATCGCGGTCGGACTGCAAGTGATCTTGAAGCCACGGGCCCGTCCCACCCCGACATGGACCTCGATGCCCGAACGGACGTTAGATTTCGAGTTCTAGGCGTTCTGCGATGAAGGTTGGATCCCAGCCGGGATTGAAAGTGTCGACGTGGGTGAATCCGAGCCGCTCGTATAGGCCACGCAGGTTCGGGTGGCAGTCGAGCCGCAGCTTGGCGCACCCCTGCGTTCGCGCGGCATGGCGGCAAGCCTCGATCAGCGCGGAGCTGACACCCCGGCCCGCATGTGTCCGTCGCACCGCGAGCTTGTGCAGATATGCGGCCTCCCCCTTGAGGGCGTCGGGCCAGAACTCGGGATCCTCGGCCGACAAGGTGCAACAGCCGACGATGCCGTCGCTGCAACTCGCGACTAGGAGCTCGGATCTCAGGACGAAGGTCTCCGCGAATGTCCGGTCGATCCGCGCGACGTCCCAGGCGGGCGTTCCCTTGGCGGACATCCACGCCGCAGCGTCGTGCATCAGCCGCACAACCTCGTCGATATCACCCGAGCAGGCGACCCGAACGTTCGGAGGCTCCTCGCTGTCCATTCGCTCCCCTGGCGCGGTATGAACCGCCGCCTCATAGTGCAGTTTGATCCTGACGAGCCCAGCATGTCTGCGCCCACCTTCGCGGAACCTGACCAGGGTCCGCTAGCGGGCGGCCGGAAGGTGAATGCTAGGCATGATCTAACCCTCGGTCTCTGGCGTCGCGACTGCGAAATTTCGCGAGGGTTTCCGAGAAGGTGATTGCGCTTCGCAGATCTCCAGGCGCGTGGGTGCGGACGTAGTCAGCGCCATTGCCGATCGCGTGAAGTTCCGCCGCAAGGCTCGCTGGACCCAGATCCTTTACAGGAAGGCCAACGGTGGCGCCCAAGAAGGATTTCCGCGACACCGAGACCAATAGCGGAAGCCCCAACGCCGACTTCAGCTTTTGAAGGTTCGACAGCACGTGCAGCGATGTTTCCGGTGCGGGGCTCAAGAAAAATCCCATCCCCGGATCGAGGATGAGCCGGTCGGCAGCGACCCCGCTCCGTCGCAAGGCGGAAACCCGCGCCTCGAAGAACCGCACAATCTCGTCGAGCGCGTCTTCGGGTCGAAGGTGACCGGTGCGGGTGGCGATGCCATCCCGCTGCGCTGAGTGCATAACCACCAGCCTGCAGTCCGCCTCAGCAATATCGGGATAGAGCGCAGGGTCAGGAAATCCTTGGATATCGTTCAGGTAGCCCACGCCGCGCTTGAGCGCATAGCGCTGGGTTTCCGGTTGGAAGCTGTCGATTGAAACACGGTGCATCTGATCGGACAGGGCGTCTAAGAGCGGCGCAATACGTCTGATCTCATCGGCCGGCGATACAGGCCTCGCGTCCGGATGGCTGGCGGCCGGTCCGACATCCACGACGTCTGATCCGACTCGCAGCATTTCGATCGCCGCGGTGACAGCGCCGGCGGGGTCTAGCCGCCGGCTCTCATCGAAGAAGGAGTCCTCGGTGAGATTCAGAATGCCGAACACCGTCACCCTGCTGCGTAACATCGTTGCTGCTCCATAACATCAAACATCGACCCACGGCGTAACGCGCTTGCTGCTTGGATGCCCGAGGCATAGACTGTACAAAAAAACAGTCATAACAAGCCATGAAAACCGCCACTGCGCCGTTACCACCGCTGCGTTCGGTCAAGGTTCTGGACCAGTTGCGTGAGCGCATACGCTACTTGCATTACAGCTTACCAACCGAACAGGCTTATGTCCACTGGGTTCGTGCCTTCATCCGTTTCCACGGTGTGCGTCACCCGGCAACCTTGGGCAGCAGCGAAGTCGAGGCATTTCTGTCCTGGCTGGCGAACGAGCGCAAGGTTTCGGTCTCCACGCATCGTCAGGCATTGGCGGCCTTGCTGTTCTTCTACGGCAAGGTGCTGTGCACGGATCTGCCCTGGCAGGGCATCAACGAAGACCAGAACCTGGGCATCGCCATCACCCGCCGTGCGCTGGAAGCCCCGCTGCGCGCCATCGTGGCCAACGCCGGTGAAGAACCGAGCGTGATCGTGGCCAACGTCAAGGCCGGCGAAGGCAGCTACGGCTACAACGCCGCCACCGGCGAGTTCGGCGACATGATCGCCATGGGCATCCTGGACCCGACCAAGGTGACCCGCTCGGCCCTGCAGCACGCCGCTTCCGTCGCCGGCCTTGCGATCACGACCGAAGTGGTCGTGGCCGAAGTGCCGAAGAAGGAAGAGCCGGCCATGCCGGGTGCTGGCGGTATGGGCGGCATGGGCGGCATGGATTTCTGATCCGGTTGGCCCGGTCGTCAGGGAACCGGACCGCGCCAGCGCGGTCCGATCCCGGCAACGACCCGACATCAAGGCCCCAAGGACGGGGCCGGAGCCCGGCAGCGATGCCGGGCTTTTTGTTGTGCCCGCGCCGCGGCAATGTCTGACGCGAAGATCAGAACGCACCGATACGAACGTGCGAACACAGGCGCAACACTGAGCAGCCGTCCCCGCACCGGAGCGCTGCGTGCCGCGCCTCGCCACATCCCGGCGGCAAGCCGCGGGATGCGCGCCACTGCCGTCCGCCCACACCGGTTCGCGGTACGCGCGCCACGCGCCCGAGCGCACGCTGCTGTACGCGTTGGTAGAGGCGCACTACCCGGACTTCATTGCACGGATCGAAGCGGAGGGCCGCTCGCTGCCCGGGTATGTCCGCGAGGCGTTCGATGCCTACCTGCGTTGCGGCGTACTCGAGCACGGCTTCCTGCGGGTGGTGTGCGAGCACTGCCGTGCAGAGAGGCTGGTGGCCTTCTCCTGCAAGAAGCGCGGGTTCTGCCCGAGTTGCGGCGCGCGACGCATGGCCGAGAGTGCGCGGCACCTGGTCGAGGAGGTGTTCGGCCCGCGGCCTGTGCGGCAATGGGTGCTGAGCTTTCCGTACCCCTTGCGTTTCCTGTTCGCCAGCAAGCCAGAAGCCATTGGCCCGGTGCTGGGCATCGTGCAGCGCGTGATCGCCGGCTGGTTGGCCGATCAAGCCGGCATCGACCGCGCCAGCGCCCAGTGCGGCGCGGTGACGCTGATCCAGCGTTTCGGCAGCGCGCTGAACCTGAACATCCACTTCCACATGCTGTGGCTCGACGGCGTGTACGTGGAAGCCACCGAGCTGCCGCGGCGCGAACTGCGCCTGCACCGCGCCCGTGCGCCCACCACCGCGCAGTTGACCCAGCTGGCAGCTACCATCGCGCACCGGGTGTGTCGGCACCTGACGCGCAAAGGCTGGCTCGAAGGGGAGGGCGAATCGGCCTTCCTGGCAGACAGCGCTGCAGGCGACGACAGCATGGATGGGCTGCGGATGAGTTCGATCACCTACCGCATCGCCACCGGCCGCGACGCTGGCTGCAAGGTCGTCACGCTGCAAACGCTGCCCGGTGACGCCGGTTCGCTGGAGGGCGAAGCCGGCAAGGTCGGCGGCTTCTCACTGCATGCCGGCGTGGCGGCCGAAGCACACGAAAGCCACAAGCTGGAAAAGCTGTGCCGCTACATCACGCGCCCGGCGATCAGCGAGAAGCGGCTGTCGATAGCGCTCCAGGGCAGGGTGCGTTACCAGCTCAAGACCCCGTGGCGCAATGGCACCACGCATGTGGAATGGGATCCGGTGGATTTCATCGCCAAGCTGGCGGCGCTGGTCCCGCCACCTCGCGCGCATCTCACCCGCTTCCACGGCGTATTCGCCCCGAATGCAAACCTGCGTGCGCAGCTGACGCCCTCGGGGCGCGGCAAGCGGCCTGCGGGCGATGCGGCGCCAGTGGACGTCAGCGCCCACGACGCGCCGCGCAGCCCCGAGGAGAAGCGCCGTGCGATGAGCTGGGCGCAACGGCTCAAGCGGGTCTTTTCCATCGACGTCACCGCCTGCGTCCACTGCGGTGGCACCGTGCGGATCGTCGCCAGCATCGAGGAACCCACCGCCATCCGCGCCATCCTCGCCCACTTCGAGAAGCACGGCGCGCGGGAAGAAGCGCACTACAGGCCCGCAGCGCGCGCGCCGCCAGTGCAAGCCGCGTGACGATCTGCCGGCTGCACAGCCGACGGCGAAACCGGAATCCGAGCCGATGCGGCCACGATCCGCAGGGCGGCGCTCGGCCCGCTGTCGGGAATCAGCGAAGCATGGCTGCTGACAACGCCGCTGCGTGGCCCCGCGATGCCGAAATCCCACTCACAGACGTCCGATCCGTGCCCAAAACGGGGCTTGCGCGACCGCCGCCTACCCAGCAGACTGCCCGAAAAGGGCGTTTGAACTTCCTATACGCAAGGAACGTCTCGCCTGCCAAATCGGGCCATGTGACGGCTGACCGCTTGGCGAGCGGATGCCGTTCCGGTAGCACCGCCAAGAGCGGTTCGGTCCATGTGCGACGGGAATGGCAGTCGGGTGGTTGGGGCGTGCCCGCGACGAACGCCACGTCCAACCTGCCGGCGCGAAGCTGCACCACCGCTTCACGGGCCGGGCCTTCGGCGATCTCGACTTCAACATCGGGGTAATCCTTGCGGTATTGGCCGATCAGCTTTGCGAGGAAGCTATGCGGAATCAGGGCATGGATACCGATACGAAGCCGGCCGCTTTCTCCGGCTGCCGCCATGCCGGCGGTTTTCACCGCATGGTCGAGTTGGTCAATACCTACGGCTATCCGCTCGACGAAATGGCGTCCGGCCTCGGTCAGCCGAACGCCGCGCGCATGACGCTCGAACAAGAGGATGCCGAGGTCTTCTTCCAGTGCCTTCACGCGGGCGCTGACGCTGGACTGTGCAACGCCGAGCGCGTTGGCGGCGTGACGGAAGTTGAGATATTCGGCGACAGCGAGAGTGTGAACTAAGGTCATCATTGGCACTCGCCCCGAAAGGAGATGATTGCTCAACAGATTTAATCCGTCATTTCTCCTAAGTCTACGCATGCCAAATCGCCATGACTAAATCACAATGAAGTTGCGAATGGTCTGCGTAGTATTGGCAGACATATTAAATAGAGGATCGCGCCGACAATCCAAACCCAACCGTTCCATGCCCCGGCGGTGGCAGAATAGAGTGCTGTGAAGCCAAGCGGTCCTGCGATAGAGCTTAGATTGGTGAGGCTCGTTAGCGTTCCTTGCAAAGCCCCTTGCTTGTTACTGCTGACATTGTTTGAGAGCATTGCCTGCAAGGCCGGCATGCCAACACCCCCGGCGGCAAGCAGCAACAGAATCGGGAACACCATCCATCCCTGCGTGGCAAAAGCCAGAAGAACGAAGCCAGTCGCATCCGCAGCCATGCCAAACAGCAGCGTGCGCCGCTCTCCAAGCCGGCTTGAAAGCGGGCCGGTAACAAACGCTTGGAAGATCGCATGTGTTGCCCCAAACGCCGCGAGCGACAAACCAACGGTCGCGGTGTTCCACTGAAAACGGTCCTCGCCATATATGACCCATAGGGCTGCAGGCACTTGGCCGATCAGTTGAATAATGAAGAAAACTGCGAAAAGCGCACCTAGCCCGCGCAATGCATCATCCAGCCGTAACAGAACGAATGGTTTGATGCGAACCGGCTTTCCGGTCCCGCCATGGCTGTGATGAGTCTCCTTGAGGAAAATGCAGGCAAGCAGGAACGCGAACCCGTTGAGAAGGGCGGCGGCGATAAACGGGGCATGAGCAGAGATACCACCGAGCATGCCACCAAGTGCTGGCCCGGCAATCATGCCCGCCCCATAACAGGCCCCCATGTAGCCGAACCAGCGTGCGCGAGAACCTTCCCCCGTCGAATCGGCAATGGTTGAGGCTGCTACAGCTCCGGTTGCGCCCGTGACGCCGGACACGAGTCGGCCGATATAGAGCACCCATAAGACCGGCGCTGATGCCATAATCGTGTAATCGACTGCGGCTCCTGCAAGAGAAGCCAGAAGTACCGGACGCCGACCGTAAGAATCCGAAAGCTGTCCAAGCATGGGCGCGAAGACGACCTGCATCAATGCATAGAGCGACAGCAAGGCACCATAGTGTCCAGCGACCTGCTCTGCTGGCACAAGCTCACGCAGAAGCGTCGGAAGGACGGGCATGATGAGGCCGAGACCCATGGCGTCAAGACCCACGATCAGCAGGGCAATGATGGCAGAGCTGCGCACCTGAAACTCCAGCGCCGCTCAATGGAGCGACTTTATCAACGATAAGGAGATGGAAATATAACTTATCGGTGATAAATTGTCAAGCACTGGCGAAGGAACGTGAATGACCAAACTGGACAAGGGCACCGTGATCGCGGCGGCGCTAGAGCTGTTGAACGAGGTTGGCATGGACAGCCTGACGACGCGGAAGCTCGCTGAACGCCTCAAGGTTCAGCAGCCTGCGCTTTACTGGCATTTCCAGAACAAGCGAGCGCTGCTTGATGCGCTCGCCGAGGCGATGCTGGCGGAACGCCATACCCGCTCGCTACCCGAAGAGAATGAGGACTGGCGGGTGTTCCTGAAAGAGAATGCCCTGAGCTTCAGAACGGCGTTGCTCTCTTATCGGGACGGCGCGCGTATCCATGCCGGCACTCGACCGACAGAACCGAATTTTGGCACCGCCGAGACGCAAATACGCTTTCTCTGCGCGGAGGGCTTTTGTCCGAAGCGCGCCGTTTGGGCGCTCCGGGCGGTCAGTCACTATGTGGTCGGTTCCGTTCTCGAGCAGCAGGCATCTGATGCCGATGAGAGAGTTCCGGACAGGCCAGATGTGTCCGAGCAAGCACCGTCGTCCTTCCTGCACGATCTGTTTCACGAGTTGGAAACAGACGGCATGGATGCTGCGTTCAACTTCGGACTCGACAGCCTCATCGCTGGTTTCGAGCGGCTGCGTTCATCTACAACAGATTAGAGGCTTATGCCCCTTTGCCGCCCCAACTGCCACGACACCGATCCGCTTTGCACGATGCCCATGACCTCACGGCCGAGCTGGCGGTCGATGACCGGCCGCCACGGGACAAGGGAAATGAGCGGTATCTTGCCAGACAGGATACCGCCATTCACGAGGTTTCGAAGATTATTGCGCCGCATCGGAGCGGGCTTGCTTCCAGTCGTCGGCTAGACGACTGGCGACTTCTCGGTGGCAGCATCACGGGATCGAAGGAGCGCCAGCCCCAACGACACCAGCACTGCCATTGCCGTGGCGTAACAAATCACGGGCCACGCTGTATCGCCGTTTAACAGCGTCACCGCCAATGTCCCGACGATACTGACTATCAGGCTTTGGATGCAGAAGTAGAACGCAACCGCTGATCCAGCGATGTCGTCGAACTGCGCAAGTGCGCCGTTGGCGGTAACGGACACCGTGAAGACAATGCCGACCGCGACAACCCACATCGGCAGGATGAAGCTGAAAAATGACGGCGATCCGAAAAGTTGGCCGATCCCCAACAGGATCGCGCCGGAAACGAGCAACGCCATCCCGCGCGCTACGCATCCCGCGATACCCCATTTGGCAACGAAGGACTTTGCGAAGCGGGTTGTCGTGACCATGACCAGCGCGACAGTCGCGAAGGCCAAGCTAAATCCGATCTCGGAATAGCCGGCTTGGCCTATGAGAACACGGGGGCTGTCGAGAAGAAAACGAAGAATGTGCCCATGCCGGCACTAAATCCGACCGTGTAAACCCAAAAGGCCGGACTCGCGAAGATCGGCAAAACAGATCGTTGCGTTCTGGCCTGATCCAACGGTCGGGTTTCATGCCACCTGAAACTGGCGTTTAAGAGTGCGAGCGAAGCCAGTGCAGCCAGTGTGATGAAGATCGCCTGCCATCCCCAAAACTCGCCGATCAGCGCACCGGCTATAGGGCCGAGCGCAGGCACGAACGCCAGCATCGAACTGAAAAGGCCGTAGATGACGGCACCTTCGGGACGATTGGCATATACGTCGCGCACGGTCGCGAAGGTGGCCACCAGCATGGCCGATGCTCCAACAGCCTGAACCAGACGAAACGCAACAAAGGCTAATGCAGTTGAAGAACAAGCCGCTCCCAGAGACGCAGCAACGAAAGCCGTTGCGCCTACAAGCAGGATCGGCCGTCGCCCGACGCGATCGGAGAGTGGCCCAAAGATCACTTGGCCCACACCGAGCATCACCATGTAGAGGCTCAACGTGAGTTGGATTATGGATGGAGTCGTGTTCAGGACGCCCGGCATCGCCGGAACGACTGGAAGATAAATATCCATCGCCAGCGAGGCGAGGATGTCGAAGGGAGCCATAAGCAGCAAGGCTGCCGGCAGCGTATAGGCCCACGCGGGGCGTGTGGTGGTCATGACGAATCAACCGCTCGATTAAGGATACCGGGCAGCGTCTGCTCGTCAGCAATCAGATGGGATTGGTCTTACAGAGCGCCGCAACAACAATTCTGATGTTGCGGCTTACTTGTCTGCTGACTTGGAATTTCCCATGCTGATGGCTCCACGATTACGAAATTGAATAGCAGCTCTTATCGAATTAGTTGTTGCGTTGCAATGCGGTATCGTTGGCTCCTATAGCCCCAACCCCCGCTGCCGCCCTAACTGCCACGACACCGAACCGCCCTGCATGATACCCGCGACCTCGCGGCCGAGCTGGCGGTCGATGATCGGCCGCCACGGGACAAGGGTGAACTCGTGGCTCTTTTCCACGATGGCGAACTTGCCGCTCGTTAGCTGGACAGTCCCGGTGAACTTGCCGCTGACACTCTCACCATCCTTGGCGGCGCGGAACGGCAGCGCCTTGCCCTCGGCCATCTCCGCACCGGCGCGCGCAACTTCCCGCTCGCGCAGGGTGGCGAGAAGATTGCGCCGGTAGAAGATTCGGCCGTCCCTGTTGCGCGTGGCGTCGCGCTGTTCGATATGATGCTCGCGGCGCTGGTCCATGGCTTCGCGGACCTGTTGCCCGAAGCCGGTCGGCGCAAGGTCGGCCGTTTCGCCATGGACCAATCGCCGGTCCATCCCCGGATCGAGGATGAGCCGGTCGGCAGCGACCCCGCTCCGTCGCAAGGCGGAAACCCGCGCCTCGAAGAACCGCACAATCTCGTCGAGCGCGTCTTCGGGTCGAAGGTGACCGGTGCGGGTGGCGATGCCATCCCGCTGCGCTGAGTGCATAACCACCAGCCTGCAGTCCGCCTCAGCAATATCGGGATAGAGCGCAGGGTCAGGAAATCCTTGGATATCGTTCAGGTAGCCCACGCCGCGCTTGAGCGCATAGCGCTGGGTTTCCGGTTGGAAGCTGTCGATTGAAACACGGTGCATCTGATCGGACAGGGCGTCTAAGAGCGGCGCAATACGTCTGATCTCATCGGCCGGCGATACAGGCCTCGCGTCCGGATGGCTGGCGGCCGGTCCGACATCCACGACGTCTGATCCGACTCGCAGCATTTCGATCGCCGCGGTGACAGCGCCGGCGGGGTCTAGCCGCCGGCTCTCATCGAAGAAGGAGTCCTCGGTGAGATTCAGAATGCCGAACACCGTCACCATGGCGTCGGCCTCCGCAGCGACTTCCACGATGGGGATCGGGCGAGCAAAAAGGCAGCAATTATGAGCCCCATACCTACAAAGCCCCACGCATCAAGCTTTTGCCCATGAAGCAACCAGGCAATGGCTGTAATTATGACGACGCCGAGTCCCGACCAGACTGCATAAGCAACACCGACAGGGATGGATTTCAGAACCAGAGAAAGAAAATAAAATGCGATGCCATAACCGATTATGACAACGGCGGAAGGGGCAAGCTTAGTAAAGCCCTCGCTAGATTTTAATGCGGATGTTGCGATTACTTCGCCAACTATTGCGATAACAAGAAAAAGCCAGCCTTTCATGATATATCTCCCAATTTGTGTAGGGCTTATTATGCACGCTTAAAAATAATAAAAGCAGACTTGACCTGATAGTTTGGCTGTGAGCAATTATGTGCTTAGTGCATCTAACGCTTGAGTTAAGCCGCGCCGCGAAGCGGCGTCGGCTTGAACGAATTGTTAGACATTATTTGCCGACTACCTTGGTGATCTCGCCTTTCACGTAGTGAACAAATTCTTCCAACTGATCTGCGCGGGAGGCCAAGCGATCTTCTTCTTGTCCAAGATAAGCCTGTCTAGCTTCAAGTATGACGGGCTGATACTGGGCCGGCAGGCGCTCCATTGCCCAGTCGGCAGCGACATCCTTCGGCGCGATTTTGCCGGTTACTGCGCTGTACCAAATGCGGGACAACGTAAGCACTACATTTCGCTCATCGCCAGCCCAGTCGGGCGGCGAGTTCCATAGCGTTAAGGTTTCATTTAGCGCCTCAAATAGATCCTGTTCAGGAACCGGATCAAAGAGTTCCTCCGCCGCTGGACCTACCAAGGCAACGCTATGTTCTCTTGCTTTTGTCAGCAAGATAGCCAGATCAATGTCGATCGTGGCTGGCTCGAAGATACCTGCAAGAATGTCATTGCGCTGCCATTCTCCAAATTGCAGTTCGCGCTTAGCTGGATAACGCCACGGAATGATGTCGTCGTGCACAACAATGGTGACTTCTACAGCGCGGAGAATCTCGCTCTCTCCAGGGGAAGCCGAAGTTTCCAAAAGGTCGTTGATCAAAGCTCGCCGCGTTGTTTCATCAAGCCTTACGGTCACCGTAACCAGCAAATCAATATCACTGTGTGGCTTCAGGCCGCCATCCACTGCGGAGCCGTACAAATGTACGGCCAGCAACGTCGGTTCGAGATGGCGCTCGATGACGCCAACTACCTCTGATAGTTGAGTCGATACTTCGGCGATCACCGCTTCCCTCATGATGTTTAACGCCTGAGCTCAGCCGACCGAAACCGCGTAGCGGTTTTGGGTCGGCTGCAGCGATTTGTTGGGCGATAGCTTGCCACATTCTCTCAACGATTGGGATTTGATGTACTTTCCGCACTTTGTAGCGCGACCACATCATGCTCCCCCTGGCCGCGAGAGCCCTTCACTCGGGAAACACAAGACAGACCGAGCACGACTGTTGCAAGGGTCAAACAGTACACGACAACCGGCCAAGCCGTGTTGCGCGGCAACAGCGAAATGATCAACGTTCCGATGCTTCCTAGCAGTACACCGCCCAAGCAGAAGTAGACTGCCGTGACCGTTCCAGCAACATGGTCGAATCCTCGAAGAGCGCCATTGGGCGCCACAGATACCGCTGTGGCGACACCAATACCCACTAGCCACATTGGAGCAATAAAGCCTAACACGGACTGCAAAGCCCATATTTCGGTGATGGCAAGCAATACTGCTCCAGCTATCAGGCATCCCATTCCCATTCGCAAGACACTTGGGCTGCCCCACTTGGGTATCACACGCCCCATAAAACGAGCCGTAAACACCATGGCAATTGCCACTGTGGCGAACAGCAGGCTGAAGCCAAGCTGAGACACACCTTGCCTGCCCATCATTAGTCCGGGCGCAATGGAGAAAAAGACGAAGAAGCTACCCATTCCAGCGGCGTAACACAACGTGTACAACCAGAAGTTCAGGCACTTAACGGGGAGTAGCAGCTGCGACCATTGCAAGCCCGCAACTCGTTGCACCCGGGTTTCAGGCCAGAATCGCCACGCTGCTGCAGATGCAGCGATCATGCCCAAACCTAGAAACGCAAAGATAGCCCGCCACCCAAGCCACATGTCGACGAGCGCTCCGAGCAATGGGCCTACCGCCGGGACCATGGCCAGCATGGATCCGAGTATGCCGTAAATGACATTACTTTCCTCGCGACCTGCGTAAATGTCACGTACTGTTGCAAATGTGGAAACAAGGCACGCCGAGGCACCACAAGCCTGAAGAATCCGAAGCCCCAGAAAGACTTCAGCCGATGACGTAAGAGCGAGGCCCATTGACGCCACAACGTAGGCGAGGCCACCTCCCAGTAGAACGGGGCGGCGCCCCAGTCGGTCCGATAGCGGTCCAAACAAGAGCTGACCGGCACCAATCATGACCAAGTACGTTGTCAGCGTAAGCTGAATTGTGCTCGCTGTCGTACCAAGCGCGTTTGGCATAAACGGCACTGCTGGCAAGTACATGTCCATGCCGAGTGATGCCAATAAATCGAACGGTGATAACAACAACACCGTGGCGGCAAGGGAGTACCGCCAACTAAAGTTTTTTGAGCGCACGAAACCATCTCCTTGAACAAAGGATTTGGCGGCGCTCCCGTAGAGCAAAAGGATTCATGAGAACGCCGCAACAACCGAAAAATGAAGGTTGCTGCGGCTTACTTGTCTGCGTTCTTGGAAGTGCTCATCTGCTGACTATCTCATGATTGAATTTGAATCGTAACAACTTTCAAGCAACTCTGCAAGGAGCCTTATTGTGCGCCCAACGCCTGAGTTAAGCCGACCTGCGTAGCGTAGCCGACGACATGGCAAGCTTAACCTGCCATGTCGTTGGTGTAGCGAAGCAGGTTCGGCTTGAACGAATTGTTAGGCCTCATGCCGAGCCTGTTACACATTTTGTATTCACGATCCGGCTTGAACGCTGGATCATGTTTCTTCTCTTGGTCCATCAGGTAGCAATACGGCCACATATCGACGACTTTGCCAGACGCATCAAACACTACGCCAGCGTGCCCCATGTACACGGTAACGCACTGTTGGAGCGTTGCCGCATAGCGCGCCGCGCGAAGCTTGACGAGCGTGTTGCCGTTAGAAAGTTTCCGTACCCTGAACTCGCAGGCATCTGTTGCGCACAAGTGGTCAGAATGGATGCGTAGGGTGGCCTGAATCGCGTCTTGGTCCGCCGGAGATAGGCTCGCAAGTGGAGGATTGTCCACACATGCGGAGTTCTCGGTGGTTCCAGCGATGGCTGGAGCTGTGCCGATGAGAAGAAACAGGGCTGCGATAAAGTATTTCATGAGGCCTAACTTTGTTTTAGGGCGACTGCCCTGCTGCGTAACATCGTTGCTGCTCCATAACATCAAACATCGACCCACGGCGTAACGCGCTTGCTGCTTGGATGCCCGAGGCATAGACTGTACAAAAAAACAGTCATAACAAGCCATGAAAACCGCCACTGCGCCGTTACCACCGCTGCGTTCGGTCAAGGTTCTGGACCAGTTGCGTGAGCGCATACGCTACTTGCATTACAGCTTACGAACCGAACAGGCTTATGTCCACTGGGTTCGTGCCTTCATCCGTTTCCACGGTGTGCGTCACCCGGCAACCTTGGGCAGCAGCGAAGTCGAGGCATTTCTGTCCTGGCTGGCGAACGAGCGCAAGGTTTCGGTCTCCACGCATCGTCAGGCATTGGCGGCCTTGCTGTTCTTCTACGGCAAGGTGCTGTGCACGGATCTGCCCTGGCTTCAGGAGATCGGAAGACCTCGGCCGTCGCGGCGCTTGCCGGTGGTGCTGACCCCGGATGAAGTGGTTCGCATCCTCGGTTTTCTGGAAGGCGAGCATCGTTTGTTCGCCCAGCTTCTGTATGGAACGGGCATGCGGATCAGTGAGGGTTTGCAACTGCGGGTCAAGGATCTGGATTTCGATCACGGCACGATCATCGTGCGGGAGGGCAAGGGCTCCAAGGATCGGGCCTTGATGTTACCCGAGAGCTTGGCACCCAGCCTGCGCGAGCAGCTGTCGCGTGCACGGGCATGGTGGCTGAAGGACCAGGCCGAGGGCCGCAGCGGCGTTGCGCTTCCCGACGCCCTTGAGCGGAAGTATCCGCGCGCCGGGCATTCCTGGCCGTGGTTCTGGGTTTTTGCGCAGCACACGCATTCGAACCGTGCAGGATCTGCTCGGCCATTCCGACGTCTCTACGACGATGATTTACACGCATGTGCTGAAAGTTGGCGGTGCCGGAGTGCGCTCACCGCTTGATGCGCTGCCGCCCCTCACTAGTGAGAGGTAGGGCAGCGCAAGTCAATCCTGGCGGATTCACTACCCCTGCGCGAAGGCCATCGGTGCCGCATCGAACGGCCGGTTGCGGAAAGTCCTCCCTGCGTCCGCTGATGGCCGGCAGCAGCCCGTCGTTGCCTGATGGATCCAACCCCTCCGCTGCTATAGTGCAGTCGGCTTCTGACGTTCAGTGCAGCCGTCTTCTGAAAACGACAATCCGGCGCTAAATCGTCAGAATAGAGTTGCCTTCCGAATTGATTGACATACGCCGTCAAGGGTCATAGATTTCTTCCTGACACATTTCCCTCAGGAGGATACCTTGCACGGTCAGCGCATCGGTTACGTCCGCGTCAGCAGCTTCGACCAGAACCCAGAACGGCAGCTCGAACAGATCCAGGTGGATAAAGTGTTCACCGACAAGGCGTCGGGCAAGGACACACGGCGGCCCGAACTGGAACGGCTGCTCGCCTTCGTGCGCGAAGGCGACACGGTCGTGGTGCACAGCATGGATCGTCTGGCGCGCAACCTCGACGACCTGCGCCGCCTGGTGCAGGGCCTCACCCAGCGCGGCGTACGCATCGAGTTCCTTAAGGAGCATTTGACCTTCACCGGCGAGGACTCGCCGATGGCGAACCTGATGCTGTCGGTAATGGGCGCGTTCGCCGAGTTCGAACGCGCCTTGATCCGCGAGCGGCAGCGCGAGGGCATCGCGCTCGCCAAGCAGCGCGGGGCCTACCGTGGCAGGAAGAAATCCCTGTCGTCTGAGCGTATTGCCGAACTGCGCCAACGTGTCGAGGCTGGCGAGCAAAAGACCAAGCTGGCTCGTGAATTCGGAATCAGTCGCGAAACCCTGTATCAATACTTGAGAACGGATCAGTAAATATGCCACGTCGTTCAATCCTGTCCGCCGCCGAGCGCGAAAGCCTGCTGGCGTTGCCGGACACCAAGGATGAGTTGATCCGTCACTACACGTTCAGCGAAACCGACCTCTCCATCATCCGGCAGCGGCGCGGCCCGGCCAACCGGCTGGGCTTCGCCGTGCAGCTCTGTTACCTGCGCTTTCCTGGTGTCATCCTGGGCGTCGATGAGCCGCCGTTTCCGCCCTTGTTGAAACTGGTCGCCGACCAGCTCAAGGTCAGCGTCGAAAGCTGGGACGAATACGGGCAGCGGGAGCAGACCCGGCGCGAGCACCTGGTCGAACTGAAAACGGTGTTCGGCTTCCAGCCCTTTACCATGGGCCACTACCGGCAGGCCGTCCAGTTGCTGACCGAGATGGCCTTGCAGACCGACAAGGGCATCGTGCTGGCCAGCACCTTGATCGAGCACCTGCGGCAGCAGTCGGTCATTCTGCCTGCCCTCAACGCCGTCGAGCGGGCGAGCGCCGAAGCAATCACCCGCGCCAACCGGCGCATCTACGATGCCTTGGCCGAACCGCTGTCGGACGCGCATCGCCGCCGCCTCGACGATCTGCTCAAGCGTCGGGACAACGGCAAAACGACCTGGCTGGCCTGGCTGCGCCAATCGCCCGTCAAACCGAATTCGCGGCACATGCTGGAACACATCGAACGCCTCAAAGCGTGGCAGGCGCTCGACCTGCCTTCTGGCATCGAGCGGTCGGTGCACCAGAACCGCCTGCTCAAGATCGCCCGTGAGGGTGGCCAGATGACGCCCGCCGACCTGGCCAAGTTCGAGGCGCAGCGACGCTATGCCACCCTGGTGGCGCTTGCCATCGAGGGCATGGCCACCGTCACCGACGAAATCATCGACCTGCACGACCGCATCCTGGGCAAGCTGTTCAACGCCGCCAAGAACAAGCATCAGCAGCAATTCCAGGCGTCCGGCAAGGCGATCAACGCCAAGGTGCGGCTGTTCGGCCGCATCGGCCAGGCGCTGATCGAGGCCAAGCAGGCGGGCCGCGATCCGTTCGCCGCCATCGAGGCCGTCATGTCCTGGGATGCCTTCGCCGAGAGCGTCACCGAAGCGCAGAAGCTTGCGCAGCCCGAGGACTTCGATTTCCTGCACCGCATCGGCGAAAGCTACGCCACGCTGCGCCGCTACGCGCCGGAATTCCTTGCCGTGCTCAAGCTGCGGGCCGCTCCCGCCGCGAAGGACGTGCTCGACGCCATCGAGGTGCTGCGCGGCATGAACAGCGACAACGCCCGCAAGGTGCCCGCCGACGCGCCGACCGAGTTCATCAAGCCGCGCTGGCAGAAGCTGGTCATGACCGACACCGGCATCGACCGGCGCTACTACGAACTGTGCGCGCTGTCGGAGATGAAGAACGCGTTGCGTTCCGGCGACATCTGGGTGCAGGGGTCGCGCCAGTTCAAGGACTTCGAGGACTACCTGGTGCCGCCCGCGAAATTCGCCAGCCTCAAGCAGGCCAGCGAATTGCCGCTGGCCGTGGCCACCGACTGCAACCGGTACCTGAACGACCGGCTGACGCTGCTGGAAACACAGCTTGCCACCGTCAACCGTATGGCGACGGCCAACGAGCTGCCGGACGCCATCATCACCGAGTCAGGCTTGAAGATCACGCCGCTCGACGCGGCGGTACCCGACACCGCCCAAGCGCTGATCGACCAGACGGCAATGATCCTGCCGCACGTCAAGATCACCGAACTGCTGCTGGAGGTGGACGAATGGACGGGCTTCACTCGGCATTTCGCGCATCTGAAATCGGGCGACCCGGCCAAAGACAAGAACCTGTTGCTGACCACGATCCTCGCCGACGCGATCAACCTGGGCCTGACCAAGATGGCGGAGTCTTGCCCCGGCACGACCTACGCCAAGCTGGCTTGGCTGCAAGCCTGGCACATCCGCGACGAAACCTACGGGGCGGCGCTGGCCGATCTGGTCAACGCACAGTTCCGCCATCCCTTCGCCGAGCACTGGGGCGACGGCACCACCTCATCGTCGGACGGCCAGAACTTCCGCACCGGCAGCAAGGCCGAGAGCACCGGCCACATCAACCCGAAATACGGGAGCAGCCCAGGGCGGACGTTCTACACCCACATTTCTGACCAGTACGCGCCATTTCACACCAAGGTCGTGAACGTCGGCGTGCGCGATTCGACCTACGTGCTCGACGGCCTGCTGTACCACGAGTCCGACTTGCGGATCGAGGAGCATTACACCGACACGGCGGGCTTCACCGATCACGTCTTCGCCCTGATGCACCTCCTGGGCTTCCGCTTCGCGCCGCGCATCCGCGACCTGGGCGACACCAAGCTCTACATCCCGAAGGGCGACGCCGCCTATGACGCGCTGAAACCCATGATCGGCGGCACGCTCAACATCAAGCACGTCCGCGCCCATTGGGACGAAATCCTGCGGCTGGCCACCTCGATCAAGCAGGGCACGGTGACGGCCTCCCTGATGCTCCGAAAGCTCGGCAGCTACCCACGCCAGAACGGCCTGGCCGTGGCGCTCCGCGAGCTGGGCCGCATCGAGCGCACGCTGTTCATCCTGGACTGGCTGCAAAGCGTGGAACTGCGCCGCCGCGTGCATGCCGGCCTGAACAAGGGCGAGGCGCGCAATGCGCTGGCCAGGGCAGTGTTTTTCAACCGCCTGGGTGAAATCCGCGACCGCAGTTTCGAGCAGCAGCGCTACCGGGCTAGCGGCCTCAATCTGGTAACGGCTGCCGTCGTGTTGTGGAACACGGTCTATCTGGAACGGGCTGCGCACGCGCTGCGTGGCAACGGCCATGCCGTTGATGACGCGCTGTTGCAGTACCTGTCGCCGCTCGGTTGGGAGCACATCAACCTCACCGGCGATTACCTCTGGCGCAGCAGCGCCAAGATCGGCGCGGGCAAGTTCAGGCCGCTACGACCGCTGCAACCGGCTTAGCGTGCTTTATTTTCCGTTTTCTGAGGCGACCCCTTTCAGAAAAACGTGCACACGCTGAACGCGTGTGCGATGGGCACGGCCCGGCCCCTGCACGAATGCACGAGGCCGGCTGCGTCAGACGCCTACGACGCCGCCGTCGATGCGGGTAATGACAATGGTGGCCGAGCGCGGGCGGGCACTGCCGCCGTCCGGCCAGTGGCTCTGGAACTTCGACGGGTCGCCGATGTCCGCGTCCTTGGTGTCCTCGCCCGGGTGCTGAATGTTCACGAAGATCGCACGGCCATCGCCCGACTCGGCGATGCCTGTGATCTCGCAACCCTTGGGGCCCACCAGGAAGCGCTTGAGCTGTGTGTCCTTCTCGCCGGGCCTGGCACCGACGATGGTGTCCTGGGTGCGCGTGGTGTCGCCGCTCTTGTTGGTCAGAGTCTTCTTGCCGCCATCGCCCACCTTGCCCGGCACGGCAGCCAGCATCATGCAGTTGGTCACGTCGGTGTAGGCGCCATCGTCGGTCTGCAGCCAGGCCAGACCAGCCGAGGCCTGGCTGAACCACAGGCCGTCGGGGCTGGAGAAATCGTTGTCGGCCGTCAGGCCGGAGACGTTGACGTCGGCGCCAGCCGTGGAGCGCGCGCCGAACAGGTATACGTCCCAGGTGAATGTGGTGCCGGCGTTGCCCGCACTTTCGGCGAAGCGCACGATGTGGCCGTTGGGATTGCCGGTCTGCGCCGTCTGCGCCGCACCCTTGGGGTCGTTGTAGAAGCGCGGGTTGGCGGCGTCGGTCTTGTCGATTGGGCGCGACGAGGCATTGGTGTTGGTCAGCGTCACGTAGACGTCGCCCGTTTTGGGATGGACAGCAGTCCACTCGGGGCGATCCATCTTGGTAGCGCCCGCCGCATCGGCGGCCAGCCGCGCGTGCAGCACCACGTCGGCCTGGTCGGTGAAGCCGTAAGCGGCGTTGGACGAGGTGATGCCATGCTTGCCCAGCGCCAGCTCCAGCCACTCGCCCGTTCCGTCGGCCTTGAACCGGGCCACGTAGAGCCGGCCATCGTCCATGTACTTGTCGCCGGCAGCCAGGCCGCCGGTGGCATCCTGCGGATCCCAGTTCTTGTTGGAGACGTATTTGTAGATGTACTCGTTGCGCGCGTCGTCGCCCATGTACCACACCAGAGGCTTGCCGGCCTGCACTAGGCCCAGGCACGCGCCTTCGTGGCCGAAGCGGCCCAGCGCGGTGCGCTTGCGTGGCGTGCTGTCCGGCGTGAAGGGATCGATCTCCACCACCCAGCCATAGGTGTTGTGGGCATTGCGATAGTCGGCGGTGGCGGCCTCGCCCTTCACGTCAAGGTTCCAGCGATCGAAAGTATCCTGCTGCTCGGCATCGGCAGCGCCTTGCGTGGTTCCCCACAGTCCGTAGAACTCCTGCGGGCCCACGCCGTAGCGCTTGATGGCGGCCAGCTCGCGCGCGGAGCGATGGGCATTGTCGCTGGCCGGAGTGCGGTAGAAGTAGCCGTACCAGTTTTCCTCGCAGGCCAGGTAGGTGCCCCAGGGCGTGGTGCCGTTGGCGCAGTTGTTCACCGTGCCGCGCGTGCGCGTGCCGTTGGCCGAGTAGCGGGTCTTGACCGCATCCACGCCGCGCGCAGGGCCCGACAGCTCCATGGGCGTCAGCGTATGGACACGGCGGTTGAACGCCGAGTCTTGCTTGTAGCGCCACTTGCCATCAGACCCCTTGGCAGTCTCGATCACGCTCACGCCGTGCAGGTAGAACTCGCGCACTACTTCGCTGGGCACGGTGCGCTGGCCCTTGACGACCGTACGCCCGGCAGGGTGCAGGAAAACGGGGGTCAGCGACTCGTGGTTCATCACCAGCAGACCGCGGTCGCTGGCCTTGGCATCCCACCTGCCGTTGGCGCCCACGCCGAACCAGGTCATGCCGTCATGATGGTCGCCCGCGCGGCGGTCGTAGGTCGCCGGATCGTCCGTGCCGTCGTTCTTGTAGGGTGCCACGCCGGCAGCGATCGGATCGCCCAGGCGGTAGAGCACGCTGGCGGTATAGCCCGCAGGTACGGTGACCGCATCGGCCAGGCTCTTGGCCACGGGATTGAAGCCCAGCTTCAGGCCTGCCGCCGGGGGAGCCGGATCATCGTCGCCACCGCCACCGCCACATGCGACCAGCGCCATGCTGCCCAGCATGGCGCCGCCCGCCGTGGCGAAGCTGCCGCGCAACAGGTTGCGGCGGCTCAGGCGCGCATCGACCACCGTGGCAAACGACGGGTTGTCGGTGGTGTTGTAGCCGATGTCATCGGGATCGATCATGAAGTTCCTCGTGTGGGTTGTGCAAACCCGCCCAGCGTAGGAAAGCCCCATGACAGTAGTGTGACCCCCTGAAGTCGATTCGCTATAGCCAATATTAAGGATTTATCCGTAAATAATATTAACGGGCAGGTGGATTTTCCGCAGCGCGATGATGGCGGCGGCGAGATGGTTGAGTGCGAGGAACGTGTGCTCCAGCTTCTCGTAGCGCACCAGTAATTTCCTGAACCGGTTGAACCAGCCATGGCAAGCCTGCACAACCCAACGGCGCGCTTTTTTCTTCGGATCACGCTTTTTGTGCTCTGCCTCGCTTTTGCGGCCCACCACATGCGGGATATAGCCGTGGGCCACAATGATCTTCATGGCGTTCTTGCCCCGGTAGCCCGCATCAGCACATAGGTGCTTGCTGCGCCGCTGCTTGGGCGTGGGGCGTTTGACCATGCAGCAAGACAACACGGCCTCAAGTTGCGTCACGTCGTGCGCGTTCGCCCCGGTCACGACGAGCGACAACGGGACGCCACGCCCGTCCACCAACAGGTGACGCTTGCTGCCTTTTTTTTCCCCGATCCGTCGGGTTGCGCCCCACAGCTTCCTGCGCCAAGGGCGCCTTGAACATGGCGCCGTCGATGCTCTGCCAGCGCCAGGCGATGCCTTCACAGTCGTCGTATTCGGCCAGCCCTGCCTTCCACAGGTTCTCGAAGAACCCGGCCTTGGACCACAGCATGAACTTGTGATGGATCGCGCTGGCGCTGCCAAAGCGTTCAGCCGGCAGCGCCTTCCACTGGCAGCCTGTGCGCAGCACATACATGATGGCCTCGAACACCAGCCGTGGCGGTTTTGCGGGGCGGCCCGCCCCGGCTGCGCGTTCGTAGTGCTTGCCTGGATCGCGCACTGGCTGTGGCACCAGCGGCTCTACCAGTTTCCAGAACTCGTCCGTTACCTCCCACGAATTGGCATGCGCCTTGGCCATTTATCGCTCCTTCGTCGCATCACGGGCGACTCGGGAGAATTTTAATTTACGGACAAATCCTAATGATTGTTCTCACTCTCGCAATGCTGCTTCTTCACTGCATCGCCCTGGAGTCACCCATATCCCGCCCGTCGATCCGCACTGCCGCCCATGCACAGGCACCGGCTGCGGCACCCGCCATGGCAGGCCTAGCCATGAGCGTCCAGGCCGTGGTGGTGCAGTACGCCGCCCTGGTGCATGCCAACTACGCCGGCACGCTGGCGGCGGCCCGGGCGATGCAGACGGCCATCGAGGCATTCACCGCCAAGCCTTCGGAGCAGACACTGGCCCAGGCGCGCAAGAGCTGATCCGGGACGGCGCCACGCTCATCGTCGCCAACGGCGGCGTGCCCAGCGCGCCCGAGACCAGCCGCGTCAAGCGCGACCTGCACACCATGAACTCATCCCTGGTGCGCCTCGATGGCGATACCGGCGCGCTGCTCGGCCGATGGCGCCTGCACGACCCGCGCCTGAGACTGCGACATCTGGCTGGGCACCCAGGCCGCAAAGTCCTCGGCATCGCGCTGCAGGCTAAGCACGATGACACATCCGCCCAGCACGCCGAACGCGGGCGAAACCGGCATCCGCGGCTATGGCGGCAGCATCGCCGCCACGCCCGATGGCCGGGCGGTGAGCCGTCCATAGGCCAACGGCATCGCCACGTTCACGCCGAATGGCAAATGGCAAATGGCAAATGGCGCGCCCTGGTGCCGCTGCCCGAGGTCTGCGCGCTGGCCGTGGACGGGCGCCAGCCTGCACGATGCGCTGGGGGCCAGCCTTGCCTACGCCCCCACGCCGCCGGCCTGCAAGGCGCACGGCTGGACAATCATTGCTTGGTTTACCAATGAAAAACGGCTCCACCCCTTGTGCAGCAAGCGCTGGCAGCTATCTTTTTTGAAATCATCCATTGCGCCAGTGTTTGTGCTGCATCACGTCGCCCGCTATGCGCGCAGCGACTTGAGCATCAGCCTGGAGTTCGGGCATGCCGAATTTCCGCAGGAACGCCACGTCCCCGCTGCCCAGTTCATGCAGCGCGACCAACTGGCAGCCACGAAGCAGCGCATCCCGCACGATTGCGTCGATGGGAGCCGTTATCTGCAGTCCAGGGCGCTTGCCGGAATGGCAGAGCTAATGGCGAGCTTTCAAAGACTTGCCAGAGCGCAGCATGGTGACCGCCCTGCACAAGCACACCCGTGCCACGCCAGCCCTACCGGGTGAAATGGCCGCCAGTCTGCTGCGAGATGCGATAGGCGCTCTGCGGCGGGTACGAAGCAGCCCTTTCCGCTGAATAGCCCTTCAAGGTGCTGACCACACAGTCGTTCAAGGCGCTGCTTCGTGCCCAGGAATTACATCTGCAGCCGGCAGCGGCGGCGCAAGTCGGAAATGGAAAAAAACCGTCCGCAGGCCAATGGCACCCAGTCAATGGCTGGGCAGTTGTGCGTACAGTTTCCTGGCGCGTGGCGACACGGGTATGCGGATCAGCCAATCGCCTTCGCCCAAGGTCTGCACCACCTCATAACGCAGATTGTCCTTGGCACGCATGAGCCAGTGGCGCTGCTCGCCCGCTTGGCTCCACTGCAGCAGGAAAGCGGCGCTGAAGTAGGCACGCCCGAACAAGGTAATCGAATGATCCAGACCGCGCAGTTCGGCTGACAGCGTCAACTGGCCACAGCCATACTCCCCGAGCCGGACATCGAGCAGTTCATGGCTGTCGGTATCCGGCAGGCACACGGCGCGCGCACTGGGCCAGGGCTGGGGGCCGTATTGCGTCTGGCGGTTACCGCCACTGTCCGGGGCCGACCAGACCACACCATCGCGACCGCCAGTACACGCAAATCCTCTGCGCGCACCACAGGAGAGCGGCCGCAGGCCTGGGTCAGCACAGCGCACAAATGCTCCATGGGCTCGGTCTCCAGCCGCTGGCACGCCGGCACGCTGGTGCTAGGTACGGGCAGTTCCTTGCCATCGAGCGTCAGCGCCATCTCCTGCACCACTTGCCACAGCGGCCTATGGCGAAGCAGCGCCAGCTCGATCACCAGCCATACGGCATGTTCGGCGGGCAGCTTGCATCGGCGCACCGATGCGTTGCCCATGGCATCCAGCGCTTGCTCTATCCAGGCCGGATCCAGCAATGCGCTCAACTCGGCTATCTATCCCACTGGCAGGAAGGGCCTCCCGCATCTCGTTCAGGGTGGTCTGCAGCAGGCCCAAAGCAAAAAGGGAACATGGTTAACATGTTCCCTTTTTAGACCAAGTCAGCCTCGCCCGGCTTAACTGACTGGCATTGACCCAAATGCGGCTTTTTCAAACCAGTGGCTTGAAAGGGTATTGATGGCGGAGTGGACGGGACTCGAACCCGCGACCCCCGGCGTGACAGGCCGGTATTCTAACCGACTGAACTACCACTCCGCGTCGGTAGCTGCTTTGCGACTGTTGCCAGTCCAAGTGCAGCCAAACTTGGCGACCCTACGGGGATTCGAACCCCGGTACCCACCGTGAAAGGGTGGTGTCCTAGGCCTCTAGACGATAGGGTCAAAACCTAAGAACTTCACGTTCAATTGTTCAGTGGTGGAGGTAAACGGGATCGAACCGATGACCTCTTGCATGCCATGCAAGCGCTCTCCCAGCTGAGCTATACCCCCAAAAACCTATGGCGGAGTGGACGGGACTCGAACCCGCGACCCCCGGCGTGACAGGCCGGTATTCTAACCGACTGAACTACCACTCCGCGTCGGTAGCTGCTTTGCGACTGTTGCCAGTCCAAGTGCAGCCAAACTTGGCGACCCTACGGGGATTCGAACCCCGGTACCCACCGTGAAAGGGTGGTGTCCTAGGCCTCTAGACGATAGGGTCAAAACCTAAGAACTTCACGTTCAATTGTTCAGTGGTGGAGGTAAACGGGATCGAACCGATGACCTCTTGCATGCCATGCAAGCGCTCTCCCAGCTGAGCTATACCCCCACTCAGATGCCAAAGCAATTGCTTGTCTTCGTCATCTGCTGAGCCTCGAATTATAGACAGGTTTTCAGCTGTTTTTCAAACGTGTGAGAATTTTTTCGCGCCCAAGCAATTCCAGCACCGCATCCACCGATGGCGTGTGCGCCGTGCCCAGGGTCAGCACGCGCACCGGCATGGCCAGCTGCGGCATCTTGGCGCCCTGCTCCTTGAGGACTTGCTTGATGGCAGCGGCAATCGCCTCCCGGCTCCACTCGACGGCGGCAATGGCGACGGCAAACGCCTCCAGCAGCGCAGCCGGCGCATCGGCCAGGTGTTTGGCGACATCCTCGGCATTGCGCTCGACAGTCTCCACATAGAACAGCCGTGCCCAGCGCGCCAGATCGACCAGCGTCTCGCAGCGATCCTTGAACAGCGCGCAAATGCGCGGCAGGCGATCGTCGGCGTCCAGCTGCGCCTCGCTCACGCCGGCCTGCAGCAGGAAGGGCCGCACCAATCCGGCCAGGCGTGCGTCATCCAGTGCCTTCAGGTGCTGGGCATTGACCCAGCGCAGCTTGGCCTCGTCGAACTGGCCGGCGCTCCTGCCCAGGTGATCCAGGTCGAACCATTCGAGGAATTGCGCGCGCGAGAAGATCTCGTCGTCGCCGTGGCTCCAGCCCAGGCGCGCCAGGTAGTTGACCATGGCGTCGGGCAGATAGCCCTCGGCGCGGTACTGCGTCACCGCCTTGGCGCCGTTTCTCTTGCTCATCTTCTCGCCCTGCTCGTTGAGCACCGTGGGCAGGTGGGCAAAGGTCGGCACCGCCGCGCCCAGCGCCTCGAAGATGTGGATCTGGCGCGGCGTGTTGTTCACATGGTCGTCGCCCCGGATGACATGGGTGATGCCCATGTCCATGTCGTCCACGCAGACGCAGAAGTTGTAGGTCGGCGTGCCGTCAGGCCGGGCGATGACCAAGTCATCGAGCTCGCTGTTCTGGAATTCGATGCGGCCCTTGCACTTGTCGTCCCAGGCGACGATGCCGTCCCTGGGCGTCCTGAAGCGCAGCACTGGCTGCACGCCCTCGGGCACGGGCGGCAAGGTCTTGCCCGCTTCTGGCCGCCAGGTGCCGTCGTAGCGCGGCTTTTCCTTGGCCGCCGTCTGGCGCTCGCGCAGGGCATCCAGCTCGGCCACACTCATGTAGCAGGGATAGACATGGCCGCTGGCGACCAGCTGCGCCAGCACTTCGCGGTAGCGCTCCATGCGCTGCATCTGGAAGAACGGCCCCTCGTCGATATCGAGTTCGAGCCACTCCATGCCTTCCAGGATGACATCCACGGCAGCCTGGCTGGAGCGCTCGACATCCGTGTCCTCGATGCGCAGGATGAAATCGCCCCCCTGCGCACGCGCAAAGGCCCAGGGATAGAGCGCCGAGCGGATGTTGCCCAGGTGGATGAAGCCCGTCGGCGACGGGGCGAAGCGGGTGCGGATGCGTTGCGGAGTCGTCATTGTCGTCATGCCAGTGTGTCCAGGCCGCGCAGCAGGTCGGCCTTGAGGTCGTCGAGGTGTTCCAGGCCCACGGAGACGCGGATCAGGCCCTGGCCGATGCCGGCAGCGCGCCGCTGCTCCTCGCTCAGGCGCCCGTGCGAGGTGCTGGCCGGATGGGTGATGGTGGTCTTGACATCGCCCAGGTTGGCGGTAATGGAGCACACGCGGGTGCTGTCGATGACGTGGAAGGCGTTGGCGCGCAGCTGCTCGCTGCCCTGCCCCGCCACGTCGAAGGCCAGCACCGGCCCGCCCAGGCCGCCCTGCTGGCGCATGGCAAGCTGGTGCTGCGGGTGGCTGGCCAGGCCCGAGTAATGCACATGGGCCACCTGGGGATGCTGCGCCAGCCACTGCGCCAGCTCCAGGGCTGCGGCGCTTTGCGCGCGCACGCGCAGGCCCAGTGTCTCCAGGCCCTTGAGCACCACCCAGGCGTTGAAGGGCGACAGGTTCAGCCCGGCGCTGCGCATGAAGGGGCCCATGATCTTGTCCACCAGCGCGGCGCTGCCGCACACGGCGCCGGCCATGACGCGGCCCTGGCCCTCCAGGATCTTGGTGCCCGAATAGACCACCAGATCGGCGCCCAGCTCGGCCGGGCGCTGCAGCACCGGCGAGCAAAAGCTGTTGTCCACGGCCAGCAGCAGGCCGTGCGCGTGGGCAATGCCCGCCAGCGCGGCGATGTCGCACAGGTCGCCCAGCGGGTTGGTCGGCGTCTCGGCAAACAGCAGCCGGGTGTTGGGGCGGATGGCCGCCTCCCAGGCCTGCGTGTCGGTCTGCGAGACGAAACTCGTCTCGATGCCAAAGCGAGCCATCTCGCTGCCCAGCAGCTTGAGCGTCGAGCCGAACATGGACTGCGAGGCCACGACGTGGTCGCCGCTCTTGAGCACGGTGAGCGCCATGAGCAGGATGGCCGACATGCCGGTGCTGGTGGCCACGGCGCACTCCGTGCCCTCCATGGCAGCCAGGCGGCGCTCGAAGCTGGCCACCGTCGGGTTGGCCGTGCGGGTGTAGGTGTAGCCCAGCTCGGCATTGGCAAAGCGCTGCGCCGCCGTCTCGCAATCGCTTTGCACGAAGCTGCTGGTCAGGTACAGGGCCTCGCTGTGCTCGCCCCACTGGCTGCGCGCGGTGGCCTCGCGCACGGCCAGGGTCTCGGGATGCAGGCCTTCAGGCAGGCTGGAAGAAGTCACGGGACAATCCTTGCTTCAAAAACAATAGCTATCAGCGCTTGCCTGGCAAGGATTTCAGCATCAAAACCATCTGAAACCCTTGTCTGACAAGCGGTGGCAGCTCCTTTTTCAGGAGTGCCATGCAAGCACGGCAGTGCTGCCCTCAGGCCCCATCGGCATTGGGCAGCGACAGGCGCGAGGTGTCCTCGCCCTCGTCGTCGGCGCTGTGGTTGCGCCCGGCGTTGAGCGCCATCACAGCCTCGTCCGAGATATCGCCCGTGACGTAGCAGCCGTCGAAGCACGAGGCCTCGAAGCCTTGCACCTGCGCATTGATGCTGCCCACCGTGTGCTTCATGGCCTGCACGTCCTGGTAGATCAGCGCATCGGCGCCGATCCACTGGCGGATCTCCTCGACGCTGCGGCCATGCGCGATCAGCTCCTCGCGCGTGGGCATGTCGATGCCATAGACGTTGGGGTGGCGCACCGGCGGCGCGGCGGAGGCCAGATAGACCTTGGTGGCGCCGGCGTCGCGCGCCATCTGCACGATCTCGCGCGAGGTGGTGCCGCGCACGATGGAGTCGTCCACCAGCAGCACGCGCCGGCCCTTGAACTCGCTGCCTATGGTGTTGAGCTTTTGACGCACGGATTTCTTGCGCGTGGCCTGGCCCGGCATGATGAAGGTGCGGCCCACGTAGCGGTTCTTGACGAAGCCCTCGCGGTAGGGCAGGCCCAGCTTTTGCGCCAGCTGCATGGCGCTGGGGCGGCTCGATTCGGGCACCGGGATGATGGCGTCGATCTCGCTGGGCGGCACGGTGGAGACCACGCGCTTGGCCAGCGTCTCGCCCATGTTCAGGCGCGCCTGATAGACCGAGATGCCGTCCATGACCGAGTCGGGCCGGGCGAGGTACACGTACTCGAACATGCACGGATACAGCTGGCTGGAGGCCGCGCATTGCCGGGCCTCGATGCGGCCATCGGGATGCACGAAGACCGCCTCGCCCGGCGCCACGTCGCGCTCGAGCTGGTGCAGCGTGCCCTCCAGCGCCACCGACTCGCTGGCCAGCATCACGCTGGCGTCGCTGCTGCGCCCCAGGCACAGCGGGCGGATGCCGAAGGGGTCACGAAACGCCAGCAGGCCATAGCCGGCGATCAGCGCAATCACCGCATACGAACCCCGGACGCGCTGATGCACGGCGCGCACGGCGGCGAACACGTCGTCGCTGGTGAGCGGCGCGCCCCGGCTGGCGCGGGCGATCTCGTGCGCCAGCACGTTGAGCAACACCTCGGAGTCGCTCTCGGTGTTGGTGTGGCGGTGGTCGGTGTCGGCCAGTTCGCGGCGCAGCTGGCGGGCGTTGGTCAGGTTGCCGTTGTGCACCATGACGATGCCAAACGGTGCATTGACGTAAAACGGCTGGGCCTCCTCCTCGCTGGAGGCGCTGCCTGCCGTCGGGTAGCGCACTTGGCCCAGCCCGCTGCTGCCCGGCAGCGCCCGCATGTTGCGCGTGCGAAACACGTCGCGCACCATGCCGCGGGCCTTGTGCATGAAGAACTTGCGCCCTTCCTGGGTGACGATGCCGGCGGCATCCTGGCCACGGTGCTGCAGCAGCAGCAGCGCGTCATAGATGAGCTGGTTGACGGGATGGGCGCTGACCACGCCGACGATTCCACACATAGGGAGTTTCTCGTGCTGTTTGGGTTGCAGTTGCAGTTGCCGCAGGGCTGCGCGCAGCAGCCCCGCAAGGGATTCATGCCGGCGCTGCCATCAAGGCCCTGACCACGTGGGCAGATTGCGGCCCAGCGCTTCGGGCAAGGCCGGCTGCAGGCTTTGCAGCGCCAGCTGCAGCAGCGGCGCGCCCTGGGACTGGCGCCACCACAGGGCATCGGCCATCTGCAGCCAGCCGACCACCAGCGCCAGCGCCAGCAGCGCCAGCAGCCCGCGCACGATGCCGAATAGCGCCCCCAGCGCGCGGTCTGCCGGGCGCAGGCCGACGGCATCGACCAGCTTGCGCACCAGGGCCGTCAGCAGGCCGAAGGCAAACACCGCCGCCACGAACACCAGTGCGAAGCCGGCGGCGTGGCGCCAGGCAGCGTCCCAGCCCTGCAGCGGCAGCCAGGCCCCGGCATCCGCCGCCAGCCACTGCGCCGCGACAAAGGCCACGGCCCAGCCGAGCAGCGACAGCAGCTCGAACACCAGGCCGCGCCAGGCGCCGATCAGCAGCGAGGCGGCCAGCACGGCCAGGAAAAGCCAGTCCAGCGCCGTCATACGCATCCTTGCCGTTTGCGGTGTCCATGGCCTGCCGGTTCCATCTGCACGTCCTGCACATCCTGCGCGCAAGGCCGTTCACTGCGGCAGCACCGAGCCGGCCAGGCCGATGGCCCGAGCGCGCTCGGCGGCGCGGTCGGCCTCGGCGCGGCTGGAGTACGGGCCCAGGCGCACCCGGGTGCGGCTGCCGTCGCGGGTCTGGACGGTCTGGGTATGCGCCCGCAGGCCCGAGCGCTCCAGCTTGCCCTGCACCTCGCGCGCCTTGTCGGCATCGGCAAAGGCGCCGACCTGGACGACGAAGCGGCTGGCCTGCGCCACCTCGCTGCGCGCCGGCGCGGCGGCGGGCGGGCTGCGGCCTTCCAGCAGGGCGCGGGCGCGGCTGGCCTCGTCGCTGTTGACGGGCCGGGGTGCAGGCGCAGGCGCAGGCGCAGGCTCAGGCCGGGGTGCAGGCTTGGGTGCCGGAGCCGGTGCCGGCTCCGGTCTCGGGGCCGGCTTTGGCTCTGGCCTGGGTGCAGGCACGGGCTCGGGCTTTGCAACCGGCTTTGGCTCGGGCCTGGGTTCTGTCTTGGGCGCGGGGGGAGGCGGCAGTGGCGGCACCGGCGCCATGGCCGCTGGAGGGGGCACCGGGATGGCCGGAATCGCTGGGGTGGCCGGGGTGGGCGCTGCCGGCTGGCTGCTGCGCTCGGGCGCGGCGAGCAGTTCCTCGCCGGGCGCCAGGCCGGCAGCCGCGCCGGCGTGCGGCTGCCCATCCTGGGGCAGCACCAGCGGCGCGACCTTGTTGCGGTCGGGAATGTCGATGGCTACGTTGACCGGCACCGGGCGCGGCTGCGAGTCGAACAGCAGCGGAAAGCCGACCACGCCGGCCAGCACCAGCACGGCAGCGCCAATCAGGCGGTGGCGCGCACGCCGGCGCATATCCTCCACGCTGGGAGCCTGGGCAGTGCGCGAAGCGGTGGCGGAAGAAGACGCGCGCCTGGAAGGCCTGACACCGTCTGCCTGGGGCGGCGGCTGCCTGCCGGGCCAGCGGAACTTGAAAAATGCCATGGACAGGGGGAAAGTCGGCTATGCGCCCAGATGCTTGGCCTGCAGCCGGGGCACCCCCTGCTGGAGCACGCCGCCCACCGTGTAGAACGAGCCAAAGACGACGATTCTATCAGTCGGCTGCGCCGCCTCCAGGGCGGCGTCCAGCGCCTGCTGCGGGCTGGCATGGGTGCTCGTGGGCACCTCGCGCCGGGCGCCGGCGGCCATCTGCAGCGCGTGCCACTTGTGCTGCAGCTGCTGCGCCGAAAGCGCCCGCGGCGTGGGCAGGTCGGTGAAATACCAGCGGTCGATGATGGGCGCGACCTTGGCCAGCATGGGCGCCAAGTCCTTGTCGGCCATGGCGCCGAACACCGCGTGCGTGGCCGGGAAAAAGCCCATGGCATCCAGATTGGCCGCCAGCGCCGCTGCCGAATGCGGGTTGTGCGCGACATCGAGCACCAGCGCCGGCTGGCCCGGCACGATCTGGAAGCGCCCGGGCAGCTCGACATGGGCCAGACCCAGGCGCACCGCCTGCGCCGTGACCGGCAGGCGCTGGCGCAGCGCTTCGAGCGCCGCCAGCGCGCCCGAGGCGTTGATGAGCTGGTTGGCGCCGCGCAGCGCCGGATAGGCCAGGCCGGCGTAGCGCCGCCCGCGCCCGGCCCAGGCCCACTGCTGCTTGTCGCCCGAGAAGTTGAAGTCCTGCCCGAAGCGCCACAGGTCGGCGCCGATGTCCTGTGCGTGCGCCAGCACGCTTGCGGGCGGCATGGGGTCGCTGACCACCACGGGCCGGCCGGCGCGCATGATGCCGGCTTTTTCGCGGCCAATGCTCTCGCGGTCGGCGCCCAGGTACTCGACGTGATCGACATCCACGCTGGTGATGACGGCGCAGTCGGCATCGACGATGTTGGTGGCATCGAGCCGCCCACCCAGGCCGACCTCCAGGATGGCCACGTCCAGCCCGGCCTGGCTCATCAGCCGCAGGATGGCCAGCGTCGTGAACTCGAAATAGGTCAGCGAGATGGACTCCCCGCCCTGGGTGCGCGCATCCTCCACGGCCTGGAAGTGCGCCACCAGATCGGCGCCCGCCACTGGCGCGCCCTGAATGCGGCAGCGCTCCTCGAAATGCACCAGGTGCGGCGAGGAATAGACCCCGGTGCGCCAGCCGGCCTCGCGGCAGATGGCGTCCAGCATGGCGCAGGTCGAACCCTTGCCGTTGGTGCCGGCCACGGTGATGACCGGGCAATCGAAGGCCAGCCGCAGCCGGCGCGCAACCTCGCCCACGCGCGCCAGGCCCATGTCGATGTTGGCGGGATGGAGCTGCTCGCAGTGCTGCAGCCAGTCGGTCAGGGTGTGGAGGTGGGCGGTGTGGGCGGTTTCCATGGCGGGCGCGATTGTCGCGCAGCAGCGCCTGGCCCATGATGGCGGCCATGAGTACCCCCACCATCACCCTGTACGGCATTGCCAACTGCGACACCGTCAAGAAGGCCCGCGCCTGGCTGGCCGCACGCGAGCTGCCCCACACCTTTCACGACTACAAAAAGCACGGCGTGCCGGCTGCGCAGCTGCAGCGCTGGCTGGCTGCGCTGGGGCCGCAGCGCCTGCTCAACCGCCGCGGCACGACCTGGCGGCGCCTGGATGCTGCCGCCCAGGCCCGGGCCGATGATCCGGCCCAGCTGGCCGCGCTGCTGTGCGAGCAGCCCTCGCTGATCCGCCGGCCCGTGGCCGAATGGGAGGGCGCGCAGGGCGATGCCGTGACCGTGGGCTTTGACGAGGCCGAGTGGAACCAACGCCTGGCTGCCCGTTCCCAATAGAGACAGAGAGACAGCACAACACGTGCCGGCGCATTTACGCATCTTTACCTGCGCCAGCAGCCAGCTTCACGCCGGGCGGCGAAACTTTTGCCACCCCTCGTGCGTTAGCTGCCGACCCCATCTGTGCCGACCGAAAGGAGCTTTTCCGCCATGCAAAAAATCATCCTTGCCTCCCTGCTGGCCACGGCTGCCCTGGCCGTGCAGGCCCAGGAGATGGGGCGCGTGCTGTCCTCGACACCCATCATCCAGCAGATTGCCGTGCCGCAGCAGGTCTGCGGCAACGAGACCATCTACAGCAGTGGCCGCGCGCCCAGCGGCGCCGGCGCCGTGCTGGGCGCCATCGCCGGCGGCGCGGCCGGCAATGCCATCGGCGGGGGCAGCGGGCGCGCTGCTGCCACGGCCATCGGCCTGATCGGCGGCGCGGTGCTGGGCAACAGCATCGAGGCTGGCCGGCCCGGCTACGAGAACGTGCAGCGCTGCACCACCGAAACCTATTACGACAACCGCACCATCGGCTACGACGTGGTCTATGAGTACGCCGGGCGCCAGTACACCACGCGCACCCAGACCGACCCGGGCAACTGGATCCCGCTGAACGTGCAGCCCGCCGTGGGCGGCCTGCCGCCGCCCTCTGCCGGCTACTACCCGCCGGCCTACAGCAGCAGCCCGGCCCGCTACCCGAACCGGGGCGCAGTGGTGGTAGCCACGCCGCCCAGCCCACCGGTCTATGTCACTCCGCCGGTCACGGTGATCGAGTACCAGGGCGGCTACCCCTACGGGCCGCGCAACCACCGCGACTATCGCGACCGCTACGACCATCGCGACCGGCCCTGGCGCTGAGCGGTCGCACCTGCGGCGGCACAGCCTGCTGCACACCCTGTCCGGGAGCCCACGCGGCTCCCTTTTTCGTGGCACCTAAAATCGCCGGTTTTGTCCACTTGCAACCCTCTCCATGAACCCACAACAGCTCAGCGGCGCCAGCGTCAACCCGCAGGCCAATGTCTATTTCGATGGCAAGTGCATCAGCCACAGCCTGAGCTGGCCGGACGGCAGCAAGAAATCCGTGGGCGTCATCCTGCCGGCCACGCTGACCTTCAACACCGCTGCGGCTGAAATCATGGAATGCGTGGCCGGCGCCTGCGAGTGGCGCCCGAGCGGCAGCGAGGCCTGGCAGCCCTGCGGCCCGGGCCAGCAGTTCAGCATCGCCGCCAACGCCAGCTTCGAGATCCGCGTCAGCGACACCTTCCACTACATCTGCCATTTCGGCTGATTTCAGAGTCTTTTCTGGCTTAAAGCCTTGCCAGTCAAGCGCTGAAAGCTATCTTTTTTGAAAGATTTCCCATGGCAACCATTTTGCAGAACCTGCCCGTCGGCGAGAAAGTCGGCATCGCTTTTTCCGGCGGCCTGGACACCAGCGCCGCCCTGCGCTGGATGAAGAACAAGGGCGCCTTGCCCTATGCCTACACCGCCAACCTGGGCCAGCCCGACGAGGATGACTACGACGCCATCCCGCGCAAGGCCATGGAATACGGCGCCGAGAAAGCCCGCCTGATCGACTGCCGCACGCAGCTCGCCCACGAGGGCATTGCCGCCATCCAGGCCGGCGCCTTCCACGTGAGCACTGGCGGCATCGCCTACTTCAACACCACGCCGCTGGGCCGCGCCGTCACGGGCACCATGCTGGTGGCCGCCATGCAGGAGGACGACGTCCACATCTGGGGCGACGGCTCGACCTACAAGGGCAACGACATCGAGCGCTTTTACCGCTACGGCCTGCTCACCAACCCGCAACTGCGTATCTACAAGCCCTGGCTGGATCAGGCCTTCATCGACGAGCTGGGCGGGCGCGCCGAGATGTCGGCCTTCATGACGCAGGAAGGCTTTGGCTACAAGATGAGCGCCGAAAAGGCCTATTCGACCGACAGCAACATGCTGGGCGCCACGCACGAGGCCAAGGATCTGGAGTTCCTGAACTCGGGCATCCGCATCGTCAACCCCATCATGGGCGTGGCCTTCTGGAAGCCCGAGGTCGAAGTCGCAGCCGAGGAAGTCTCGGTGACCTTCGAGGAAGGCCGCCCGGTGGCGCTCAATGGCCGCGCCATCGACGATCCGGTGGAGCTGTTCCTGGAGGCCAACCGCATCGGCGGGCGCCACGGCCTGGGCATGAGCGACCAGATCGAAAACCGCATCATCGAGGCCAAGAGCCGCGGCATCTACGAAGCCCCCGGCATGGCCCTGCTGCACATCGCCTACGAGCGCCTGGTCACCGGCATCCATAACGAGGACACCATCGAGCAGTACCGCGTCAACGGCCTGAAGCTCGGGCGCCTGCTGTACCAGGGCCGCTGGTTCGACCCGCAGGCCATCATGCTGCGCGAGTCGGCCCAGCGCTGGGTAGCGCGCGCCGTCACGGGCACCGTGGTGCTGGAGCTGCGCCGGGGCAACGACTACTCGCTGCTGGACACGCAAAGCCCCAACCTGACCTACGCGCCCGAGCGCCTGTCCATGGAAAAAGTGGAGGATGCGCCGTTCTCGCCGCTGGATCGCATCGGCCAGCTCACCATGCGCAACCTGGATATTTCGGATACACGCGAAAAACTGGGCGTCTATGCCCGCTCCGGCCTGCTGTCGCTGGGCGGCAATGCGGCGCTGGCGCAGCTGGAGGGCGACGGCAGCCATCAATAAAGCATGAAAACCCGCGCAAACCCTTACCAGGCAAGCGCGGGCAGCTATTAAATTTGCATTTCCTGTTGTCTGACCGCCCGCCATCAACGGGCGGTTTTTTATGCCGCCGCCGGCTCCGGCACCCGTCCCAGGGCGCGCACGATGGCGGCCAGCGCCATGCCGTAGGCCGGCACGAACAGCAGCAGGCTGACCGACAGTTTCACGGCGTAATCCACCCAGGCGATCTCCACCCAGTGGGCCGCCATGAAGGGGTCGGAGCTGCGCCAGAAGGCGATCGAGAAAAAGGCTGCCGTATCGAGCGCCTGGCCGACGATGGACGCCGCCGCCGGTGCCAGCCACCAGGCGCGGCCCCTCTGGCGGATGCGGTCGAAAACCTGGATGTCCAGCAACTGCCCCAGCACATAGGCGGCAAAGCTGGCCAGCGCAATGCGAAAGACAAAGGCATTGAAGCCGCCCAGCGCCGCCAGGCCGTTGAACTGGCCATCGCGGAACAGCACGCCGACGACATAGGACGCCACCAGCGCCGGCAGCATGGCGCGGGTGATGACGCGACGCGCCGGCGCCTTGCCGATCAGCCGCACCGTGAGGTCGGTGGCCAGGAAGATGAAGGGGAAGCTCAGCGCCCCCCAGGTGCTGTGAAAGCCCAGCAAGGTCACCGGGATCTGCACCAGGTAGTTGCTGGCGATGACGATAGCGATGTGCAGGGCCACCAGCAGGGGCAGCAGCGAGGCGGCAAGGGGCAGGCGCGCCGGGGCAGGCGCCAGGGAGGTCGGCATGACAGTCCTTTTTGGTGGATGGGGGCGAGGGAACCCATGGGCGCTGGCGCCGGCCAGCAGCGCAGCAAAAACCGGCGATTTTAACTGCCGTCCGCCGGCGCGCTCCAGTCGATGGGTCTTGCTGCAGCACGGCATCGATGTCCAGCCCCAGGGCCACGCCGACCTCGCCGGGGAAGCTCACCATCGCCGCACGCTCGCCCAACTCCAGCACCTGTACGCGCGCGCGCCATACGGCCAGGTGCAGCACGCCGGCCAGCGGCTCATAGACCTCGTTGTCGAACGGCGTGATGTGGTGCCGCAGGGCGTCCACCACGTCCTGCGGCAGCCCCCACTGGCGGGCCAGGCCGGCGCTGACCTGGGCATAGCTGAAGCCCAGCAGGTGCTGCTCCAGCAGGCCACGGCGCAAGTCCAGCGGCGCAGCCAGCGTGGCAATGGACAACATGCGCGCCGGGTCGGCCAGGTGCAGGGCCAGCTCGCCCAGGGCGTGCAGCAGGCCGGCGCTGTAGGCCGCCAGCGGGTTGTGGCGCACCAGGCCGGCCAGCGAGCGCGCCATCTTGGCCGCGTGCAGGCTGTAGCGCCAGAACTGCTGCAGGTTCACGCCCGGCACCGAGCGCGAGGTGGTGCCCACGGCAGCACTCTGGATCAGCCCGCGCAACTGCCCCGGCCCGACGATGGCCAGCGCCTCGGCAATGCCGTGGATCTGCCCCGGCACGCCGTGCTCGGGCGCATTGGCGCACTGCAGCAGGCGCGCGGCCAGGCTCGGGTCGGTGGCAAACAACTGGCTCAGGCGGCGCTGGCTGGGTTCGGGCCGGGCCAGCTCGCTCATGAGCAGCGCCACCGCGCGCGGCAGGCTGGGCAGCCGGGGCGGCTGGGCGAGCAGGGCTTGCAGCTCCATGGTCGTGGCGTGTGGGGCGGGTGGATGCAGGGCGACGGAAAGCCGCGATTATCAGCCCCTGCGCGCCGTATCGTTTCAAACTGTTTCGCAAGGTGAGCGCAAGCCCGGCCTTGCCCAGCGCCCGTTCAGTGCCTGCTCAGCGCTTGAGCTTGGCAAAGGCCGAGGCCATGGCCGACTGCGGCGGCGCTGCAGCGTCGCGCTCGCGGCGTGCCGGCTGGGCGTAGCGGCCATCGCGCCCCGCGCCCTCGAAGCGGTTGCTGCGCGGCTGGCCGGCGTCGCGCCGCGCGCCGCCGCCGCTGCCCTCGGGCTTCATGCTCAGGCTGATGCGCTTGCGGGCCACATCCACCTCCAGCACGCGCACGCGCACGATGTCGCCGGTCTTGACCACCTCGCGCGCGTCCTGCACGAACCTGGCACTGAGCTGGCTGACGTGGATCAGTCCGTCCTGATGGACGCCCAGATCGACGAAAGCGCCGAACTGCGCCACGTTGCTCACCGTGCCTTCCAGCACCATGCCTTCCTTGAGGTCGGCAATGTCCTCGACGCCCTCGTTGAAGCGCGCCACCTGGAAGTCGGGCCGGGGATCGCGCCCGGGCTTTTCCAGCTCGGCCAGGATGCCCTGCACGGTAATGGCGCCGAACTGCCCGCTGGCGAACTGCTCGGGCCTGAGGCCCTTGAGCACCTCGGGCCGGCCCATCAGCTCGGATACGCCCCGGCCCGTGGCCCGCATGATCTGCTCGACCAGCGGATAGGTCTCGGGATGTACGCCCGTCATGTCCAGCGGGTTGTCGCCGCCGCGGATGCGCAGAAAGCCCGCCGCCTGCTCGAAGGTTTTCGGCCCCAGGCCGGTCACGTCGAGCAGTTGGCGGCGATTGCTGAAGGCGCCGTGCGCCTCGCGCCAGCGCACCACGGCACGCGCCTGGCTGCCCGACAGGCCGGACACGCGCGAGAGCAGCGGCACGCTGGCAGTATTCAGATCGACGCCCACGCCGTTGACGCAATCCTCGACCACGGCGTCCAGCGTGCGCGCCAGCGCGCTCTGGTTCACGTCGTGCTGGTACTGGCCCACGCCGATGGCCTTGGGCTCGATCTTGACCAGCTCGGCCAGCGGATCCTGCAGCCGCCGGGCGATGCTGGCCGCGCCGCGCAGGCTGACATCGACGTCGGGCAGTTCCTGGCTGGCGTATTCGCTGGCGCTGTAGACGGAGGCGCCAGCTTCACTGACGACTATCTTTTGTATAGCTGGCAGCGCTTGTCCAGCAACGGTTTGCGCCGTTTTTTGGCATATTTTGATGAGTTCTGCGGCCAGTTTGTCGGTCTCGCGGCTGGCGGTGCCGTTGCCGATGGCGATCAGCTGCACGCCATGTTTGTGTACCAGGCGCGCCAAGGTGTGCAGGCTGCCGTCCCAGTCGCGGCGCGGCTCGTGCGGATAGACAGTGGCGGTCTCGACCAGCCGGCCCGTGGCATCGACCACCGCCACCTTGACGCCAGTGCGGATGCCCGGATCCAGCCCCATGACGGCGCGCGGCCCGGCGGGCGCGGCCAACAGCAGGTCGCGCAGGTTGTCGGCAAAGACCTTGATGGCCACGGCCTCGGCCTCCTCGCGCAGGCGTGCGAACAGGTCGCGCTCGGTGGACAGCGACAGCTTGACGCGCCACGTCCAGGCCACGCACTTGCGGATCAGATCGTCGCTGGCGCGGCCCTGGTGGCTCCAGCCCAGATGCAGGGCGATGCGGCCTTCGGCCAGCGTGGCCTGGCCCGGCTGCGGCTCGCCGGGCTGCACCAGTTTTACGTCCAGAATCTCCAGCGCCCGGCCCCGGAACACCGCCAGCGCCCGGTGCGAGGGCACGCGGGCGATCGGCTCGTCGTAGTCGTGGTAATCGCGGAACTTGGCCACTTCCGGGTCGTCGGCGTTCTTGCCGGGGGCCAGCCTGGCCACCAGCAGGCCCTCCTCCCACAGCCACTGGCGCAGCAGCTGCACCAGGGCGGCGTCCTCGGCCCAGCGCTCGGCCAGGAGGTCGCGCACGCCGTCGAGCACCGCCTGCGTGGTGGAAAAATCCGGCCCCGGCTTGCCGTCGTCGAGCAGCGTGGCCGGCTGCACGAAGGCCAGAGCCTCGTGGTGCGGATCGAGCGTGGGTTCGGCCAGCAGCCGCTCGGCCAACGGCTCGATGCCGAATTCGCGGGCGATCTGGCCCTTGGTGCGGCGCTTTTGCTTGAAGGGCAGGTAGATGTCCTCCAGCTCCTGCTTGGTGGCGGCAGCAGCGATCTGGCCGCGCAGCACGTCGGTCAGCTTGCCCTGCTCGTCGATGGCCTTCAGGACGCTGGCGCGGCGCTCGTCGAGCTCGCGTAGATAGGCCAGGCGGGCCTCCAGTTCACGCAACTGCACGTCATCCAGGCCGCCCGTGGCCTCCTTGCGGTAGCGGGCGATGAAGGGGACGGTGGCACCGCCGTCGAGCAGCTCCACGGCAGCATGTACCTGGGCTTCGGTGATGCGGATTTCTGCGGCCAACTGCCGGACGATGTGCTGCGGGTGCTGCATATGCTGGAAATAACAACAGTGAAAAAGCAGCGCGCGAGTGTGCCACAGGCCCTGTCCGGCCACGCCCGTCCCGTGGCCCGGGCGCCGGACGCTGCCCATAATGGCCGCCAGCCATGCCGCCGCTGTTTGCCGCCGCCCCCATCCGCACCGAATGCCCGCCCGGCGCGTGCATCTGCGAGCGCGCCGCCCTGCTGGAGGGCAGCGCCGGCGCTGCTGACGCGCCCGGCGCGCCCGACGCGCGCATCCTGCAACTCACGCGCGAGGAGGAGGGCCGCCTGCTGGCGCGCCTGGCGCGCATCGACAGTCTGGCCGATCTGCGCCACATGCAGCGGCGCCTGCACGAGCAGCTCGGCGTGCGCCTGACGGTGGCGCCGGCGGCGCAGGAGGTGCGCAGCCTGCGCGGCATCGCCATCGCCCTGCACGCCCAGCCCGGGCTGTGCCGCAAGACGCGCCAGGCCGTGCCCGCCGCCATCCGCCAGGCGCTGGAGCGACGCCCCGAGATTGCCTGGGCGCTGCTGGACGAAGGCGGCCTGTTCGCGCAGAGTTGACGGCCATGCAAGACGATCTCTTTGGCCCACTCCAATCACCCCAGTCACCCCAAGCTTCGCAGCCCCACGAGCCGCCTGCCGCACCCCCCCGGCCACAGGCCACAGGGCCGCCCGGGCCGGCAGCGCCGTGCAGCCGGCACACTTCGACGACACGCTGCGCGCCCTGGCGGCACAGTTGCCGGCCACGCTGCGCCTGGGCACTTCGTCGTGGAGCTACCCCGGCTGGGCCGATCTGGTCTGGGACGGCGTCTATAGCGCGCAGGTGCTGGCGCGCAACGGCCTGGGCGCCTACGCCCAGCACCCGCTGCTGCGCACCGTGGGCATAGACCGGGGCTTTTACCGGCCCCTGAGCGCCAGCCATTTCGCCCGCTATGCCGGGCAGGTGCCGCCGGACTTCCGCTTCGTCGTCAAGGCGCCCAGCATGGTGACCGACGCCTTGGTGCGCAGCCAGGACGGGCGCGGGCGCGAGGCCAATCCCACTTTTTTGAACGGCGAGCTGGCCGCGCGGCACTTCACGCTGCCGGCGCTGGAGGGTCTGGGTGCGCGCACCGGGGCATTGGTATTCCAGCTCAGCCCCCTGCCCTGGCAGCAGATCGAGCGCCTGCCGGACGTGCTGGAGCGCCTGCGCGCCATGCTGGCCGCGCAGCCGGCGCTGGGTGCTGCGCCCGACGCCGTGCTGGCCGTCGAAGTGCGCGACGGCGCCTGGCTGGCGCCCGAGCACCTCGAGCACTTCGCCGACGTGCTGGCCAGCACCCGGGCCACCTACTGCCTGGGCCTGCACGCGCGGATGCCGCCGCTGTCCGAGCAATTGCCGCTGCTGCGCCGCCTGTGGCCCGGGCCGCTGGTGGCACGCTGGAACCTGAACCCGGTGCATGGCCCGCACGGCTATGAGCAGGCCGAGCGCCTGTACGCCCCCTATGACCGGCTGCACGACCCGGCGCCCGAGGACATTGCCCTGCTGGCGCGCACCCTGGCCGGCGTGTGCGGGCGCGGCGTGCACAACGCCTTCGTCACCATCAGCAACCACGCCGAGGGCAGCGCTCCCCTGACCGCGCGCCGGCTGGCCGAGGCGGTGGCGGCGCAGGCAACGGCCCAGGTGGCGGCACAATCTGCACAGCATCCCCCCGGCGCCACGGTGCCGCCCGGATGCGCTGGCGCCCCTCACCCCCACTCTTCGCTGCAGGCCCCGCCATGACGACTGTTGCTGCCACCACCCTCCGCCCGTGCGCCGTCCATCCGCACGCTGCGTCGATGCCGCTGCCGGCCAGCCATCCCGCAGGCCGCGCACGCCGCCTCGCCACCGCCCTGGCCCTGCTGCTGGGCACGCTGGCCCTGCCCGCTCTTGCCGCCGACGAGCCTGACGCCGAGGCCCAGAAGACCGACCAGCCAGCGACCAGCCAATCCGTACCAACGACATCGGCAGCATCCGCAGCATCGACAGCGCTGACCATCTCCGAGGACGGCACCCTGGTGATCGACCCCCGCGCCCGTCTGGCCTGGCCGCGCTGCGTCGAGGGGATGCACTGGAGCGGGCACAGCTGCACCGGCGCGCCGCAGCTGTTCACCTACGGCGAAGCCCAGGCCCTGGCGCGCCGGCGCTGGCAGGACAGCGAAGTGCGCTGGCGCCTGCCGCGCGTCAACGAGCTGCGCCGCCTGATCAACCGCAACGCCCAGCCGCGCGTAGTCGATGCCGCGCTGTTTCCGAACGCGCCGCCCGAGTGGCACTGGACGGGCACGGCCAGCATCAACACCGCCGCCGTCAACCCCTATGCCTACGGCAACGTCATGCGTGGCGGCGAGGGCGAGAGCCAGCTCACCGTGCAGCAAGCCTGGGCCGTGGACATGGCCAGCGGCGAGGCACGCGGCGACATGGGCCGCAGCTCCAGGCTGGTGCTGCGGCTGGTGCGGCCAGCGCCCTGAGACTTTCAGGCGACCAGCTCCTGCACCGCCATGTAGCGCTCGCGCCACTGCTCGAAGGGCAGATCGTCGGCCCGCTCGATGGCCTGCTGGGCTGCCAGCGACTGCTCGGCCAGCTGCAGGTAGCGCTGCTGCTGCGCCTCCGTCCAGGGCAGGCCCAGCAGCACGTCGCGCGCCGACTGCGAGCGCGCACGGGCAAAGGCCGTGAAGTCGCCGTCGAACTGCTGCGTCAGCTCGGCCAGGACGTGGGCCGAGGGCGTGGTGTGCGGCGCGGCCAGGCTGGCCTGGGCATCCAGCACGGCCTGGGCGTAATCGGCCCCGCCAAGAGCCGCATCCAGCGCAGCAGCGATCGGCTGGCACTCGGCCAGGATCTCGGCGCCCCACTCGGTCAGCAAAACCTGCTCGCTGCCGCGCGCCAGGCGCAGGCCGGAATCGCGGCCGCGCTCGGCGGTCAGTTGCTGGTTGTGCTTGAGCGCGGCGATCTCCTCGGGCGTGTCCGGCGGGCTGTCCGACAGCAGGCAGTGCAGCAGGAATACGTCCAGCAGCCGCATGGTCTGTGCCGTGATGCCGGCGGGCACGAAGGGGTCGATATCCATCAGCCGCACCTCGACGTATTCGACGCCGCGCTCGCGCAGCGCGTGCAGCGGGCGCTCGCCGCTCCTGACCGTGCGCTTGGGCCGGATGGTGCCGTAGAACTCGTTTTCAATCTGCAGCAAGCTGGTGCCCAGCTGGTTGTAGTCGCCGCCCAGGCTGCGCAGGCCAATGGCCTCGTAGGCCGGGTAGGGCCGGGTCAGCGCCTCGTGCAGCGAGTCGGCATAGCCTTGCAGGCCGTTGTAGCTCACGCGCAGGCTGGCCTGGGCCTCGCTCTGGTAGCCCAGCCGGCCCATGCGTAGCGAGGTGGCGTGCGGCAGGTACAGCGCACGCCCGGCGTCGCCCAGCGGCTGCAGGCCGTGCTCGCGCCCCTGCACGAAGCACGGGCACAGCGCCGGCGAGGCGCCGAACAGATACAGCAGCACAAAGGCCTGGCGGCGGAAGTTGCGGATCAGCCCGAAATACTCGTCGCTGCCCACGCCCGGCAGCGACCAGTTGTAGTGAATGCCCGAGATGGTCTGCATCCGCCGGCCATAGCGGTGGCCCAGGCCCATGCGGTAGATGCTCTTGGCACGCCCGACGTTGGAGCTGCCGTAGCGCCCCAGCGGGATGGTCTCGTCGGGCGGCAGCTGGCCGGGCATGCTGGACGCCCACAGCAACTCGCCCGCAGGCTGCTGCTGCTGCAGCACGCGATGCACGAACTGGTGCAGTTCGGTCAGCTCGTCGAGGCACTGGCGCACCGAGGGGTGGGCGCCGGTGATCAGCTCCAGCTGCGACTCGCTGTAGTCGGTGGTGATGCTGGCGTGCGTGAGCGCCGAGCCCAGCACCTGCGGATGCGGGGTGAGCGCGAGCTGGCCGTTGGGCAGCACGCGCAGGCCCTCTTTTTCGATGCCGCGCCGGATGCCGGCAAGACGCTCGGCGGACACGGCGGCAAGGCGCTGGCTCAGACCGCCGCCCCGCAAGGCAAGCGGCTCGGAACCAGCGCGGTTCTTGGTTGGACTCATGGTGATGGGGCGCTCTTCTTGTGCTCCTGGCGATGGGGCCGGAACTTAGCACGGCCCGCAGGTGCCCGTCGGCGGCCTGGGGTCAGCGCCTCGCCGACAGCCCTCAGCCGAGCGCCGCCCGGGCCTTGGTCAATTCCAGCGTGCCCTGGGCCGAGCCGCTTTGCGGCACCTGCTCACCGTCCCGGGCCGTGACTTCGGCCAGGCGCGCCGCCAGCTGCTCGGGCGTGTCCGGCCCCGAGGGCAGGTGGATGCCCTGCGTCAGCGTGATGTGCGCGGCCTCGAAGCCGCCCGCGCCGGCGCACAGAATGGTGCGCGTGGGCGCGCTCTCGTGGGCCAGCACCAGCATGGCCGGCACCACCGACTCGGGCGTGAGCTGGGCCAGAACCTCCTCGGGCATCAGCCCTTCGGTCATGCGCGTGGCCGCCGTGGGCGCCAGGGCGTTGACGTGGATGCCGTGCTTGGCGCCCTCGATGGACAGGGTCTGCATCAGGCCGACCTGGGCCAGCTTGGCCGCGCCGTAGTTGGCCTGGCCGAAATTGCCGTACAGGCCGGTGGAGGAGGTAGTCATGACGATGCGCCCATAGTTCTGCGCCTGCATGTGCGGCCAGACGGCCTTGGCACAGTAGGCCGCGCCCATCAGGTGTACGTCCACCACCAGGCGGAAATCCTGCATGTCCATCTTGGCAAACGACTTGTCGCGCAGGATGCCGGCGTTGTTGACCAGGATGTCCACCCGGCCCCAGGCATCCACGGCCTGCTGCACCATGGCCAGCACGGCGTCGAAATCGGTCACCGAGGCAGCATTGGCCAGCGCCTGGCCGCCGGCGGCGCGGATCTCATCGACCACGGCCTGCGCAGCACCTGCTGCGGCGCCGCTGCCGTCCACGGCGCCGCCCAGATCGTTGACGAGCACCCGGGCGCCGCGCGCCGCCAGGGCCAGCGCATGTTGGCGGCCCAGGCCGCCGCCGGCGCCGGTCACGATGGCCACGCGGCCTGCAAAGTCGAGGGTCATGATGGACAAGTCTCCTGTAAATGCACGAAAAGGGCCGCAGCCAGAGCGCGGGCATTGTGCGGCAGTGCAGCGGCGCAACCCTGGCGCGAACGGGACAGGAACGCGCTGGCATCCGGGTTATCCCTGGGTATGCTGGACAATCGTGTGGATAACCCTGAACAAGTGTTGTATGGCAGATGCAAGTGCTTGATTTACAAGGGCGGCACCTTTTCTGCCTGTTTTTTAGGCAGGATCTGACCGCCAGCACCCGGTTATCCCGCGCAGCACTGGACAATCATGGGGATAACTCTGGACAAGCGCTGAACGGCTGGCTCAAGTGCCTGATTTGCAAGGAAATCCCCTGCATTGCTCAAAATTTGGGCAACCAGTGCAAGTGCTGGAATCTTTCGGATTTACTATCATTTAAGTAGCTATCAGCGCTTGCCAGTAAAGGCTTTCAAGGCTTTTTCACCCATATTCTCATGCAATCTTCCACTCCTCCCTTCTTCACCGCCCATGTGGGCGACGATGGCACGCAATGCGACGCCTGGCCCGAGCAGCCGCTGCTGCTGTCGCTGGAGCAAGGCGGCATAGACTGGCCCAGCTCGTGCCGCAACGGCACCTGCCGCACCTGCATCGGCATCCTGGAAAAGGGCCAGGTGCGCTACGCCATCGACTGGCCCGGCCTGACGCCCGAGGAGCGCGAGCAGGGCTGCGTCCTGCCCTGCGTGGCCTATCCCATGAGCGATGTGACCCTGGCGACGTCCGCCATCTGATGCGCCGCTTAAAATCCGCCGCTTCGGGATAACCCCGCCCCTGCCGTGCCCCCTGGCCGCGCCAGTGCGTCGTTCTTTGGAAAAACCTGCCGCCGTGCGCCCCAGGAGCCCAAGACGCCCCGCCGCCGGCCCCCTTTTTCCGAGAGCTTCGCCGCATGAACACTCCTCCCCCGCCCGCCCCAGCACCGACCCCTGTGCCGATCTCGCCCGTGCAGGACATCGTGGCCGAGCTGGCCGCTGGCCGCATGGTCATCCTGGTCGATGAGGAAGACCGCGAAAACGAGGGCGATCTGGTGCTGGCTGCCGATCACGTCACGCCCGAGGCCATCAACTTCATGGCACGCTTTGGCCGTGGCCTAATCTGCCTGACGCTCACGCGCGAGCGCTGCGAGCGCCTACAGCTGCCGCCCATGGTGGCCAGGAACGGCACCAAGATGGGCACGGCCTTCACCGTCTCCATCGAAGCCGCCGAGGGCGTGACCACCGGGATCTCCGCCGCCGACCGGGCGCGCACCGTGGCCGCTGCCGTGGCGCCGGGCGCCCAGGCCGCCGACCTGGTGCAGCCCGGCCACATCTTTCCGCTGCAGGCCGTCGATGGCGGCGTGCTGATGCGCGCCGGGCATACCGAGGCCGGCTGCGACCTGGCGGCCATGGCCGGCTGCAGCCCGGCCGCCGTGATCTGCGAGGTCATGAAGGACGACGGCACCATGGCGCGCTTGCCCGACCTGCAACAGTTCGCCGCCGAGCACGGCCTGAAGGTGGGCACCATCGCCGACCTGATCGAGTACAGGAGCCGCAACGAATCGCTGGTCACGAGGGTCAGCACGCGTGCCTTCAGGACAGCCTGTGGCGAATTCACTGCCCACGCCTTCCGCGACGAGCCCAGCCAGGCCGTGCATCTGGCGCTGGTCATGGGCCAGTGGGACGCGGGCGAGAGCGTGCCAGTGCGCGTACACGAGCCGCTGTCGGTGCTGGACGCGCTGGAGGTGGGCCGCAGCATGCACTCCTGGAGCCTGGACGCCAGCCTGCGCCACATCGCAGAGCATGGCCGGGGCGTGGCCGTGCTGCTCAACTGCAACGAAAGCGCCGAGCAGCTGCTGGCGCAGTTCGAGGGCAGCGCCCGCTCGGCCCAGGCGCCCGAGCGCGGTCGCATGGACTTGCGCACCTACGGCGTGGGCGCGCAAATCCTGCGCGAAGTGGGCGTGGCGCGGATGCAGCTCATGGCCCGGCCCCGGCGTATGCCCAGCATGGCCGGCCACGGGCTGGAGATCACCGGCTTCATCGCCCCCGAGCAAGGCCCGGCCTGATCGGCCCCGAAGCCCACTTCATCCACAGAAACCCACAGAAAGATCGTTTCGCCATGTTTGACGCAGAAAAAGGCACGGCCCCGCAGCTCGACGGCAGCGGCCTGCGCATCGCCATCGTGCAGGCGCGCTTCAACGAAAGCATCACCAACACCCTGGCCGGCGCCTGCCGCGCCGAGCTGGCGCGCCTGGGCGTGTCGGAGGCCGACATCGTGCAGGTGCAGGTGCCCGGCGCGCTGGAGGTGCCGCTGGCGCTGCAGCAACTCGCCCAGCGCGGCGAGGACGATGACCAGGAGCCCTTCGACGCACTGATCGCCCTGGGCTGCATCATCCGCGGCGAGACCTACCACTTCGAGCTGGTGGCCAACGAGTCCGGCGCCGGCGTGACGCGCGTCGGCCTGGACTACCACGTGCCGATCGCCAACGCCATCCTGACCACGGAAAACATGGAGCAGGCCATCGCCCGCCAAAGCGACAAGGGCGTGGACGCAGCGCGCGTGGCCGTGGAGATGGCGCAGCTGCTGCGGGGCCTGGCATGAGCGACCTGGGCGATACCGAGGGCGGCGCCTTCGCGCCGAAAAAGCGCCCACCGCGCCAGGCGCGCACCGGCACCACCAGCACGGGCGCGCGTAAGGCCGGCTCCAAGTCCAACCGCAGCCGGGCGCGCGAATTCGCCCTGCAGGCGCTGTACCAGCATCTGGTCGGTGGCAACGACGCCGCCGCCATCGACGCCTTCACGCGCGACCTGTCGGGATTCCACAAGGCCGACTCGGCACACTACGACGCGCTGGTGCATGGCTGCATCGAGGGCGCGGCGCAGCTGGACGCGCTGATCGAGCCGCACCTGGATCGCAAGCTGGCCGAGGTCTCGCCCATCGAGCACGCCGTGATGTGGATCGGCGCCTACGAATTCCAGCACTGCCTGGACGTGCCCTGGCGCGTGGTCATCAACGAGTGCATCGAACTGGCCAAGGAATTCGGCGGCACCGACGGGCACAAGTGGGTCAACGGCGCCCTGGGCAACCTGGCGCCGCAACTGCGTGCGGCCGAGGTGGCAGCCGATCGGGGGGCAGCGCCCGCACCGCCGCAGGGCTCCCAGCATCCGCAGGACTGAGCCGGTTTTTTCTCTTTCGCGTGCCCTGCCCGACCCCGGGCGAGGCGCGCAGACACGCAGCAGGCCCATGAAATTTTCCACCCGCGCCGAGCGCATCGAACCGTTCTATGTCATGGAAGTGGCCAAGGAGGCGCAACAGCTGGCGCGCGCGGTGGCCGGTTCGCGCGAGCCGATGATCTTCCTGAACATCGGCGAGCCGGACTTCACCGCGCCGCCCGCCGTGGCCGAGGCCGCCGAGCGCGCCATGCGTGCCGGCCAGACGCAATACACCAACGCCCTGGGCCTGGACGCCCTGCGCGAGCGCATCAGCGGCTGGTATGCCGAGCGCTTCGGCCTGGATGTGCCGGCGCGGCGCATCGTGGTCACTGCCGGCGCGTCGGCAGCGCTGCAGCTGGCCTGCCTGGCGCTGATCGAGGCGGGCGACGAAGTCCTGATGCCCGACCCCAGCTATCCGTGCAACCGGCACTTCGTCAGCGCCGCCGAGGGCCGCGCCGTGCTGATCCCGACCACGGCCAAGGAGCGCTTTCAGCTCAGTGCCGCCAAGGTCGAGGCCGCCTGGGGGCCAAAGACGCGCGGCGTCTTGCTCGCCTCGCCCTCCAATCCCACCGGCACCTCGATCGCGCCCGATGAGTTGCGCTCCATCCACGAGGTGGTGCGCGCGCGCGGCGGCATCACGCTGATCGACGAGATCTACCTGGGCCTGTCCTATGACGAGGCGTTCGGGCAGTCCGCGCTGGCCATCGGGGACGACATCATCAGCATCAACAGCTTCAGCAAGTACTTCAACATGACCGGCTGGCGCTTGGGCTGGATGGTGGTGCCGGACGCCATGGTGGCGGTGGTCGAGCGCCTGGCGCAGAACCTGTTCATCTGCGCCTCGACCATCTCGCAGCACGCCGCGCTGGCCTGCTTCGAGCCGGGCAGCATCGCCGAGTACGAGCGCCGCCGCGCCGAGTTCCGCGCCCGGCGCGACTACTTCATCCCGGCGCTGCAGGAGCTGGGCCTGGCAGTGCCCGTCATGCCCGACGGCGCCTTCTATGCCTGGGCCGACTGCACGCAGGCGGCGCACAAGCTCGGCGTTGCCGGCAGCTGGGACTTCGCCTTCGAGCTGATGCGCCGCGCCCACCTGGCCATCACGCCGGGGCGCGACTTCGGCACGGCGGACACCGGGCGCTTCGTGCGCTTTTCCACTGCCAACTCGATGGCGCAGCTGCAGGAATCGGTCGCCCGGCTGCGCGCGCTCATCGGCTGACGCACGATGCAGGCAGACATCTTCCACTGGCCGGTGCGCGTCTATTGGGAGGACACGGATGCCGGCGGCATCGTGTTCTACGCCAACTACCTGAAATTCTTCGAGCGCGCGCGCACCGAATGGCTGCGCGCCCTGGGCCTGGCGCAGCGGGAGCTGCGGGAACTCGAAGGCGGCATGTTCGTCGTAAGCGAGGCGCGCGTGCGCTACGCCGCCCCGGCCCGGCTGGACGATGAACTGGTTGTTACGGCGCAGCTCCTGGAAGCTGGCCGGGCGTCCCTGACAATCGCCCAACAGGCCTTTGCCAAGGGCGCACGGCCCGCACCGGACACTGCTTCACCCGCCTGCAATCACGGGCCGCTGCTGTGCGAGGGCGCCATCCGCATCGGCTGGGTGGACGCCGCCACACTGCGCCCGGCACGCATCCCGCCTGCCGTACTGCAACGCCTGCCCCGACCGCCCCAGACTACCAACGCACCATGAATTCCCAAGACATGTCCATCCTCAGCCTGGTGCTGGGCGCCAGCTGGGTCGTGCAGCTCGTGATGCTGCTGCTGCTGGCGGTATCGGTGGCCAGCTGGGCGGCGATCTTCCGCAAGCTGTTTGCGCTCAAGCGCGTGCGCACGCTCAACGAGGAGTTCGAGCGCGAGTTCTGGTCGGGCACCAGCCTGAACGACCTGTATGCCGCCGCCGCCCAGGCGCCGCAGCGCGCCGGGCCGATGGAGCGCATCTTCGCCAGCGGAATGCGCGAGTTCCAGAAACTGCGCGAACGCCGCATCCAGGACGCCGGCACGCTGATGGACGGCGCGCGCCGCGCCATGCGTGCGAGCTTCCAGCGCGAGATGGACGTGATCGAGTCCAGCCTGTCCTTCCTCGGCTCGGTGGCCTCGGTCAGCCCCTATGTCGGCCTGTTCGGCACGGTGTGGGGCATCATGCACGCCTTCACCGGCTTTGCCGGCATGGAGCAGGTCACGCTGGCCACCGTGGCGCCGGGCATCGCCGAGGCCCTGGTGGCCACCGCCATCGGCCTGTTCGCCGCCATCCCAGCCGTGATCGCCTACAACCGCTTTGCGCGCGACATCGACCGCGTGGCCACGCACCAGGAGACTTTCATCGAGGAGTTCTCCAACATCCTGCAGCGCAACCTGGCCGTGCAGCCAGCCTTCCAGCACGCGCAGATGGCACAGCACGCGGCACCTGCCGCCGGCCACTGACAACCCGCACCGCCAGAGACATACAGGAACAGCGCCCATGCCCGCCACCGCATCGCGCGGCAGCCGCCGCCGCTCCATGAACGAGATCAACATGGTGCCCTTCATCGACGTGATGCTGGTGCTGCTCATCATCTTCATGGTCACGGCGCCCATGCTCACGCCCAGCTCGGTCAACGTGCCCTCGGTGGGCAAGGGCGCCAAGGTGCCCAGGACGCGCGCCGACGTGTTCGTGGACAGGGATGGCGGCATCCGCTTCAAGACCGACGGCAACGAGCGCCCGGTCGCCCTGCAAAACCTGGGCAGCACGGCGCGCGAGTGGCTCAAGGATCAGCCCGAGGACACGCCGGTGCTGATCAGCGCCGACAAGGCCGTGCCCTATGACGCCGTGATGCAGGCCATGGCCGCGCTGCAGCGCGCCGGCGTGGCGCGCGTGGCCCTGGCCGTCAAGAGTGGTGGCTGACGAGCGTGCGCGGCCCCGAGGATAGACAGCCCCAGCAGCCGGCCCTGGCCGACCGCGACCAGTTCGCGCCGCCGCGCCCGCCCGGGCGCACGCGCGCCGTCTCGCTGGCCGTGCTGGCGCACCTGGCGCTGATCGGCGCGCTGACCTGGGGCGTGCGCTGGAAGGCCAGCGACGATGCGCCCGCCGTACAGGCCGAGCTGTGGTCGGCCCAGCCGCAGCAGGCCGCGCCCCGGGCCGTGCCACCGCCGCCCCTGCCGGCGCCGCCACCGCCACCCGCTCCCCCACCACCGCCCGCCCCGGCCCCCGGCCAGCGCCCGCGCCACCGCCGCCCCCTCCCCCCCGGCCAAGGCCGCCGTGGCCGACACGCGCGAGGCCGACATTGCCCTGGAGCGCGAGAAAAAGCGCCTGGAAGAAGAAAAAAAGCGTCAGCAGCAGCTGGAGCGTGAAAAGCGCGAACGCGAGCGCAGGGAAGAGGAGCGCCGCGAACGCCTGGAGCAGGAGAAGAAGGAACGCCTGGCCGAGCAAAAGGCCGAGCGCGAGAAGGCCCAGCGGGAAAAGGCCGAGAAGGACAAGGCAGAAAAGGCGGAGAGGGAAAAGGCCCAGCGCGAGAAGGCGGAAAAAGACAAAGCCGAGCGCCAGAAGGCCGAACGCGAAAAGGCCGAACGCGAAAAGGCCGAGCGTGAAAAACAGGCCCGTGCCGAGGAGCAGAAGAAAAAAGCCGCCGAGGACAAGCGCCGCGCCGAAGCCGAGGAAAAGCGCGCCGAGGAGCTGCGCCGCGAACAACTGCGCCGCATCGCCGGCCTGGCGGGCGCGACCGGGGGCGAGTCCGCCAGCGGCAGCGCCCAGCGCAGCAGCGGCCCGGGCAGTGCCACGGCCGGTGCCGGCGGCAGCGGCATTTCTGCCGGCTATGGCGGCAAGGTGGCGGCCAAGGTGCGGCCCAACATCGTCTATCCCGACACCGTGGCCGGCAACCCGCGCGCCGAGGTCGAGGTGCGCGCCGCGCCCGACGGCACCATCACCAGCGTGCGCGTCATGAAGTCCAGCGGCAACCCGGCCTGGGACGAGGCCGTGGTGCGCGCCCTGCACAAGACGGAAACCCTGCCGCGCGACACCGACGGGCGCGTGCCGCCCTCGCTGGTCATCGGCTTCCGGCCCAAGGACTGAGCCGGCAAGCGCCCGCCCGGGAGCGTGCTGACCGGCAGCCGGACTATTAAAAATATAGCTGACACCGCTTGCTGGAAAAAGGTTTCAGATAGTTTTCTACCTGAAACCTTTGACTGACAAGCGCTGCCAGCTATCTTTTTTGTATCATCCACGGGGAGTCGGCTCATCGCCCGGCAGTTGCAGCGGCAGCAGCAGCACCAGGCGCGCGCCGCCCCCCGGCAGCGCCTGCAGGCAGACCGTGGCGCCCAGTGTCTGCGCGCGCCGGCGCATGTTCTCCAGCCCCGCGCCGCCGCCAGGCATGGCAGGCGCTGCGGCTGCCGGGGCAGCGCCGTCGTTTTCCACCACGATGGCCGCCTGTGCAGCGCCGTGCGCCTGGCCGCGCACCGCGATGCGCGTGGCCGGGCCGTGGCGCACGGCGTTGGTCAGCGCCTCCTGGACGATGCGCAGCACATTGAGCGCGTGCGTGGGCGTGACGCCCGAGATCTCCGGCAACTGCGCCATGGCCCAGTCCAGCTGCACGCCCAGACGCTTGAGCTGGCGCGCGCTGCGCTCGCGCAGGCCGGCCAGCGCCACGGCCAGCTCGCGGTCGCCGATGTCCAGCGAGTGGATCACGGCGCGCAGGTCGTCCAGCGCCTCGCGGGCGCTGCGCTCGATGGCCGGCACGCCGGCGCGCTCGGCCAGCGCCAGGATGGAGGCCAGCTGGCCGCTTACGCCGTCGTGCAGATCCACCGTCAGGCGCTGGCGCTCCTGGCTGCGCACGCGCTCGGCGGCCTCGCGCCGCTCCTCCGCGTGCAGGAGCGCCAACTGCGCCTCGCGCTGCGCCAGCGTCTGGCGCAGGCGGGCATTGGCGCCGTCCAGGCGCATCAGGCTCAGGCCCAGGCGGCGCATCAGGATGGCCGCGATGGCGATCAGCAGCACCATGCGGCAGTAGGCGCCCAGCAAGATGGCGCCATCCACCCAGCCGGCCACCAGCGCCACGTCGTGCAGCAGGGCCAGCGCGAACAGCAGCATGGGCACAAGCAGCAGCCGCGCTTCCTGCGCGCCGCGCAGCGCCCCCCGCGCGGCGATCAGCACCGCCGCCCAGATCGCCAGCAGCGCCGCCGGCACGTTCAGCCCCAGCATGACCTGGCGCGCCGCCAGCGGCGTCAGCAGCGCCAGCGCCAGGCCCAGGGCCGGCACCAGCGGCACGCAGGCCTGCAGAGCGCGCGGCACCGGCAGGCCGCTCACCAGCAGGGCGATGATGGGCAGGATGAAGGCCGACGCGGAGCTGGCCATCAGCACGTAGGGCAGCGCCTGCTGCACGCCCGGCAGGTCGGCGCGCAGGCCCACGTACAGCGGCAGGCTGAGCACCTGCATGAGCAGCAGCCAGCCAAACAGCGGCTCGGCGCTGCGCTGCCGCCACAGCACCAGCAGCGCCACCACCAGCAGCAGCTGGCCGGCCAGCACCATCAGGCGCAGGTGCTCCAGCAGGAACAGGTTCAGCCGGTAGTGCGGCGCCAGCACCTCGGCGCTGCCCACCAGCGGCGCGGCCAGATGGCCCCGGATCACGCCGGCTGCGGCCACCTGCAGCTCCAGCGTGTTGCGCCCCGGCACCAGCCGATCCGCCGGCAGGCGCACCAGCGCCGTCACGCCCGAGATGATGCCCGTGGGCAGGGTGCGGTTGCCGGTGTCGGCCAGCTCGGCGCCGTTGAGCGCCACGACCGCGCTCTGGCTGAGCAGCGGCAGGAACAGGTACAGCGGCTCGCGCGGCGCCTGCGCCAGCTCCAGGTGCAGGCGGTAGCGGTATTGGGCAGCCCCCAGCCGGGCCGGCCAGGTGTGCGGCAGCGCCACCGGCTGCCAATCGGGCGTGGCCATCCCGCCAGCGTCGGCCCGCGCGGCCAAGGCGCTGTCCAGGCGCTGCCCGCCATCGAACAGCGCCAGCTGCGGCCACAGCGGCGCCCCTGCCAGCAGCAGCAGGCCCAGGCAGGCCAGCACCAGGGCGACACCCCGCTTCACCTGAATTCCCGCGAAGCCTCCCCCTTTTGGGCATTGGTATCTACACATCTTCAGTTCGCTATCGCGCCCCCCATGCCGCGAGCCTGGCGAGCGAACTGCGCAATCTCCTCGGGTGAGTAATGCTCCAGGGCCTCATTGATCGCAAACAGTATGTACATGCCCGCCAGCAGTGCGCTGGCGGTCGCCGGCCTGGCGCGCTTCATCTGGCGTGCCGCCAGGCGCGTGAGAAAGGCGCGCGTGCATTGGGCCGACTCGCCCTGTGCGCGCATCAGGCGCCATGCCAGCGCGCAGGCCTGCGAGGCAATGAGCAGACGTTTGAAGATCGCCTGGCCGCTTTCTTGCTCCCAGTGCTCCACTTGCTGGCCTGCTTGCTTGAGCAGCTTGAAGTACGACTCGATGCGCCAGCGCCAGTAGTACCACAGCGCCAGCGTTGCAGCGCTCACGGTCTCTGGCACGTTGCTCAGCAGGTACCACTGGGCCAGCACGTTGCCCGCGTCATCGCGCACCTGGCTGAGCACCAGCCGCGCGTGCAGCGGCACGCCTTTGACGCCAGCCACACGCTTGCCTTGCGCGTTAAGCGCCGCAGGCTTGGCCGGGCGCGTGAGCACCACCGCCGTGCTGGCGTTCCACTGCATCGCCATGCCGCCCTGGTGTTGCACCGCGCGCGCCTGCTCAAAGGGCAACTGCGCGGCCACGACACTGAGCTTGAACGCCTTGTTTTGCCTCTTCACCCGGCCACCGGCCTTGACCCGGATCAGCCACAGGTGGCCCGGCTCGCTCCACTGGCGCAAATGCCCGATCGAATCAGCCTCGCGATCGACCACGTGCACCAGCGGGCGGCCCAGCGCTTGCTGCTCCAGCCAGGCGAGGCGATCGCTCAACTCATCAAGGTGCGGCTTCATCGGCAGCAGGCCATCGCTGCGGCTGCTGAGCAGCCCCTGGGCCGTGCGCAGGTTCTGCACTGGAGCGCAGATCGGCGAGCCGTCGCGGTCGCTTACCAGCACCGTGCTTTGCAGCTCATAGCCCACATCGAGCTGGTGCGTCATGCGCACGCGGTCTTGCTTGCTGTCGTGGGTGCGAAAGTTCAGCCGCGACCAGTCGTGCACCGCCAGCGCATAGTCCTTGCAGTCCCGCGCGAGGCCTTCGCGGGCCATGGCCAGCAAAGGGCCCGACAAGTCCACGGGCTTGACGCGCGGGTTGTTCAGAAAGCGCCACAGGGCCTGCGTGTCAGCCATGCTCGAGGAGCAGCCGGGCAGCGACTTCATCCCTGCGGCCAGGCTGGGGGCACAGTTGGCGTGTTGCATCACCAAGCGCTCGGCTCGGCGGCGCAAGCGAGGCTCCAGAGTAGTGAAATTAGAAACATACGCTCGACTATCGGCGCGTTACGGGAGATGTGTAGATACCAATGCTTCAGGGGAGGAGGTAGAGGGCGAGCGCAACGCGCTCGTAAAGTTGTATGTTTCGCACGTTATTTCCCATAATGTGAAGCATGAAATCCCGCTGGACGTTCCGCTGCTACCCGACGCCCGAACAAGCCGCGCACCTGAATCGCACTTTCGGTTGCGTGCGCTTCGTCTGGAATTGGGCGCTGCGGCTGCGCTCGGACGGATGGCGCAATGGCGAGCGCATCGGCTACCCCGCTACCGACAAGGCGCTGACGGCGCTGAAAGCCACACCCGAACACGCATGGCTCAACGAAGTCAGCAGCGTCTGCTTGCAGCAGGCCTTGCGTGATCTGCAAGTCGCCTACTCGAACTTTTTCGACAAGCGCGCGGCTTACCCGTCGTTCAAGCGCAAGGAAGCGCGGCAGTCGGCCAACTACACCGAACGCGGCTTTTCGTTCAACATCGACACCCGCACATTGAAGCTCGCCAAGATCGGCGCGATCAAAGTCAAATGGTCGCGCGACATCATTGCGCACCCGTCGTCGATCCGGCTGATCCGCACCGCAAGCGGCAAATACTTCATCTCGCTCGTGGTCGAGACGCAGGCAGCTCCGCTGCCCGAAACCGGTCAGTCGGTCGGCATTGACTTCGGCATCAATCGGCTGGCGACGCTCTCCACCGGCGAGACGGTCTCCAATGCGAAGCACGGTGCGAAGTGGCAAAAGCGCCTCGCGCACTACCAGCGCCGCATGGCTCGCGGGCACAAAGGCAGCAAGCGGCGCGCGCGGCTCAAGCGCCACGTCGCGCGCATCCACGAGAAGATTGCCAACAGCCGCACCGACGCACTGCACAAGTTCTCTACGGGCATGGTGCGGCGGTTCGACGCGATCTACATCGAAGACCTCAACGTGCGCGGCATGGTCAAGAACCACAGCCTTGCGCGCGCGTTGAGCGATGCCAGCCTCGGACAAGCCGCCCGAATGCTGGAAGAAAAGGCCGAGCGCTACGGCAAGCGGGTCGAGCGCATCGACCGCTGGTTTCCGTCGAGCAAAACCTGCTCGGGCTGCGGCCATATTCAGGAGCGAATGCCGCTTGACGTGAGAAACTGGACGTGTCCGAGCTGCGGCGCGCGCCACGACCGCGACGTGAATGCGGCGAGGAACATATTGGCGGTCGGGCAGACCGTGACTGCGCATGGAGGGACTGTCAGACGGGCGCGGGCCAAGGCCGGTGAACGCAAGCCCCGGCGAAGTGCGAACCGACAGGAAATCAGTTGTGCCTAGCATGATTGGTTTTGCTGAAATCCCCGTCCTTTAGGGCGGGGAGGATGTCAAAGGCGGATCAACCCATTGCGCGAGGCGTTGAACACGGCCTCGGAGCGGTTCGTCGCCTCCAGCTTGCGATAGACGTTCTTGATGTGTACCGGCACGGTCTGGCGCGAGATGCCCAGCTGCTGCGCGAGTTCGGCATAGGTCAGCCCCCGGGCGATGCCCCACAGGATTTCAGTTTCGCGCGGGGTCAGCATTTCGGCTGGCGGCGCGGCGGGAGCGGTCGCCGCGGCAGCGGCGCCCAGCCGGCGCACGATGACGCGCGCGATCGACGAGGAGATCGGCGAGCGCCCGGCACGCAGCTCCTCGATGGCCTCCAGCAGCTCGATGGAGTCGGCATCCTTGAGCAGATAGCCCGCCGCGCCGGCCTCGATCGCCTCGATCACCGTGGCATCGTCAGCCAGCACCGAGATCACCATGGCCTCGGCCTGCGGGTGCAGGCTGCGCAGCAGCCGGATGGCCTGGGTGCCGTGGCCGTCGGGCAGGCGCAGGTCGGCGATCAACAGGTCAAGGCGCTCGCCGCCCTGCAACACCTGCAGCGCCTGGCCCAGCGTGGCGCAGGCCGCCACCAGCTGCCCGCCCGGCCAGGCAGCCAGGATGCGCGCGAAGCGCTCGCGCAGCGGTTCGTCGTCTTCGAGCAGCAGCACACGGCACGGTGCGCCGGGCGCCGGCACTGCCTGCTCCTGCAATGGCTTGTTCATGCCCCGCACTCTGGCACAGCCGGCATGTCTGCCTGAATACCGCTTTCATGGTATTTGCAGCGCCCGCCGCAGCACGGACACTGCCGGCACTGGAGAGTCCACCGCCATGCCCACCCCCTGCCCCCGCTCCCCGCACCAGGCGCTTGCCGCCGCGCTGGCCCTGCTGCTGGCCGCCTGCAGCGGCGGCAGTGGCAGCAGCAGCAGCAGCAGCGGCCCGGCCCCTGCGGCCCAGCCGCCCAACATCCTGTTCATCGTGCTCGACGACCTGGGCGTGGATCAGCTCACCTCCTACGGCTACGGCGGCGCCGTACCGCCGCGCCTGCCCAACCTGACGGCCATTGCCCGCGCCGGGGTGCAGTTCCGCAACGCCTGGGCCATGCCGACCTGCACGCCCACGCGCGCCAGCTTTTTCACGGGCCGCTATCCATCGAGCACCAATGTGCTCAACGCTGTGGTGTCCACCGACCTGGCCAACTCGACCATCTCGCCCTACGAACTCACCCTGCCCAAGCTGCTGAAGACGCGCGGCTACCGCAGCGCGCTGATCGGCAAGATGCACCTGACGGGCACTGACCTGGGCGGCGCGCCCAACCTGCCCTATGGCCACCAGACCCTGTGGAAGCTGGGCTGGGATCACTTCGACGGCTATCTGGACGGCGCGCCCTACCCCATCGACACCCGCGCTGGCCGCACCGGCACGCCCGAGGGCACTTATCCCTGCGGCTTCGTGCCCAACGCCAGCATCGACCCGGCGCACGGCGCCGACGCCGGCGCCTGCTACCTGGCCACGGGCGACTGCACGCAGATCGTGCGCGGCGGCGCCATCACCACGCCGGGGCGCACCTGCATGGAGCGCGGCGGCCTGTTCGAGCCGCGCCAGGCTTGCCAGTCCAGCGTGCCCGCTCACCTGGATTTCAGCGCGCAAAACGGCTACTACACCGCCGAATGGATACAGAGCGACGCCCAGGGCAACACGCGCAAGATCGGTGCCGCCGACCCCACCGCGCGCGGCTACCGCAGCACGCTGGAGACCGACCGCGCCATCGCCTGGGCGCGCCAGCAGCCCGCCGGCCAGCCGTGGATGCTGTCGCTGGGCTACTCGGCCCTGCACGCGCCGCTGCAACTGCCGCCGCTGGCGCTGCTGTCCGAGGACACGCCGGGGCGCAACGACAACCTGGTGTGCTATCCACGCAGCGACGGCGAGAACGAGGGCGTGCGGGCCACGCTGAACGGCGCCGCCGACCTGGTCGATGCCCACCTGGTCACCAACCTGATGGCCGAGGCCATGGACAGCGAGATCGGCCGTCTGCTGGTCGAACTGGGCCTGGCTGCGCGCCGCGCCGACGGCTCGCTCGACTATCAGCCCGACAAGACCAACACCGTGGTGGTCGTGATGGGCGACAACGGCACCTACGTCAACAGCGTCAAGTTCACCGCGCCCGGCCGGTTCGATCCGACCCGGGCCAAGGGCTTTGCCTACCAGACAGGCGTGGCCGTGCCGCTACTGGTGGCCGGGCCGCTGGTGCGCCAGCCGGGGCGCGAGGTGGCACACCTGGCCAACGCCGCCGACCTGTACCGGCTGTTTGCCGAGATCGCCGGCGCCGACATCGAGGCCGCCATCGACCCGGCCCGCCCGCTGGACGGCCAGCCGATGCGCGCCTACCTGGAAGACCCGGGCCAGGCCGGCATCCGCGCCATCAACTTCACCGAGATGGGCACCAACCTGCGCAACCCGGCCGTGGCCGCCACGCCACAGCCCTGCGTGATCGAGGCGGCCAGCACCTGCTTCAGCATCTTCCCGTACAAGGCGCTGTGCGACGACCAGGGTGGCGTCTGGTACGGCGAGGGCTCGACCCAGCCGGGCGTGCCCGCCGGTGGCTACGGCAACTGCTGCCAGGTGCAGCAGTACCGCGCCGCGCGCGGCCAAGGCATGGTGGACATCCTGCCGCACGCGCAGAAAGCCGCCAGCGACGGGCAATACAAGCTGGTGCGCCTGAGCCGCAACCAGTGCGCCAGCAGCGGCCCTGACCCGATCCATGATTGGGTCTATGGCCGGGATGTCGAGGGCGAGCCGGTGTTCGCCGTCACCGACGAGCTGTACCGCGTGGACATGGCCACGCCCCATCCAGCGCTGGATCGCCAGGGCACGGCGCTGGCGGCGGGACGCAGCCCGCTGGATGCCGCTGGCCTGGACGCCCAGGCGCGCCAGGCGCACGCCGCGCTGCAGGCCGAGCTGGATCGGCGCGACGTGGTGGCGAGCTACAACCAGCGCTACGACAGCACCCACTGCCCGGGCGATGGCAACCGCGATGGCGTGGTCGATCAGCAGGATCTGGACAACTGGCGCGAGTTGAGCCAGCTCAATGGCGGCCAGTCGAGCTGGTACGACCTGAACCACGATGGCCGCACCGACGCCGCCGACCGGGCCATCATCGAGCGCCACCTGGGCCGCCGCTGCGCGGCGCCGTGAGCGCAAGCAAGCACACAAGGAGCATTGCCATGCACCGCAGCCACATTTGCCGCAGATTGTCCGGCCTGTCCGGCGCACTGGCGCTTGCCGCAGTGCTGGCCTCGTGCGGCGGCAGCTCGGGCGGCAGCGGCCCGGCGCCCACGCCCCCGCCGGCGCAGCAGCGGCCCAACATCCTGTTCGTCGTCATGGACGACGTGGGCATCGACCAGATGGCCAGCTTCGGCTATGGCGGCGCCGACGCTCCGCCCACGCCGCACATGGACGCGGTGGCCAGCGCCGGCGTCAGGTTCCGCAACACCTGGTCGATGCCCGAGTGCTCACCGGGCCGCGCCGCCTTCTTCACCGGGCGCTACCCGCTGCGCACCCACATGTACCAGGCGCTGGGGCCGAACGACCTGGCCAACTCGCAGCTCTCGCCCTTCGACGCCACCGTGCCCAAGCTGCTCAAGCAGGCGGGCTACGAGAGCGCCATGTTCGGCAAGTTCCACCTGGCCGGGCCGGAGCACAACGAGGCCGGCAACGCCACACCGCTGCAACTGGGCTGGGATCATTTCTACGGCTGGATCGGCGGCCTGCCCGGCTCCATCGACAGCACGGCGGGCGGCGCCTACGCTGCGGGCGCGCAGGCCTGCGGCTTTTATCCGCACCACTTCGCCGGCTCGTGCCACTTTGCCGATGGCGCCTGCGAGAACCTGCCGCTGGCACCGCTATCCGAGGACGGCAACGGCCTGCAGTGCCTGGCGCGCGGCGGCATCTTCGTCGATCGCCACCAGTGCGGCACGCCCCTGCCGGCCAGCGCGCGGCTGGATTTCGATCGCGAGAACGCCTACTACGTCTCGCCGCTGGTGGTCATCGATGGCGGCCGCACCGAGGCCGTGCCACTGTCCGACCCGCGCGCACGCGGCTACCGCACGACCATTGAAACCGACGCCGCCATCCGCTGGATCAAGTCGCGCCCTGCCGGCACACCCTGGATGGCCACGGTGAGCTACTCGGCCGCCCACACGCCCTGGCAGCACGCACCCAGGCAGCTGTCGCCGCAGACCAGCCCGCGCCTGTCGGGCAACGTGCTGGACTGCGCCAGCCCGGTGGCCGGACGGCTGATCCAGAACCAGATGACCGAGGCACTGGATACCGAGTTCGGCCGCCTGCTGGTCGAGACCGGCCTGGCCACGCGCGCTGCGGACGGCAGCCTGGCCTACGACCCGCAGGCGGGCAACACCGTCATCGTCATCGTCGGCGACAACGGCTCGCTGGGCTTTGCCGTCAAGCCGCCGTTCAGCCTGTCGCTGGCCAAGGGCACGTCCTACCAGACGGGCGTGTGGGTGCCCCTGATCGTCGCCGGGCCGCAGGTGGCGGCGCCGGGCCGCGCCGTGGAGCACATGGTCAACAGCGTCGATCTGTTCCAGTTCTTCGGCGAGCTGGCCGGCCTTGACGTACCTGCCCAGGTGCCGCGCACGCTCGACTCGGTGGGCCTGCTGCCCTACCTGGTCACGCCCGGCCAGGCTGGCCTGCGCAGCATCAACTTCACCCAGTCGGGCGTCAACATCCAGGCGGGCGGCGCGCGCAACGGCCCCTGCGTCATGAGCCGCACGGCCAGCCAGGGTGGCAGCTGCACGCAGATCCCCACCTCCAAGAGTGTCTGCGAGGACAACGCCGGCGTGTGGTGGGGGCCGGGCCACACCGACCCGTCCGTCATCGATCCGGGCGGCGCCGGCCACGCGCAATGCTGGGAGGTCAACCGCGCCATCACCGCTGCCGGCGCCGCGCCCGGCCCGGTGCTGGTGCTGCCCGAACGCACGCTGGCCATCCGCGACGAACGCTACAAGCTGGTACGCAACACCACGCTGAACCACGACCCGGCCACCGGCGGCAGCCGCGAGGACGTGGCCGTCGAGCTCTACGAGATCGACCAGGCGCCGGGCACCCCCCGCCTGGAAGACCCGGACAGCAACAACCTGCTGCGCAGCCCCCTCAGCGCCGGGCAGCAGGCGGCCTATGCCACGCTCACCGCCCGGCTGGACGAGTTGCTGGCCTCCGAGCCAGACTGCCCGGGCGACGGCAACCGCGATGGCGTGGTGGACGCCCAGGATCTGGCGCACTGGCAGCGCATCTCCCGCGACTGGGGCCTGTCCAGCGTTTATGACTTTTTCTTCGATGGCCGCACCGACGCTGCGGATCGGCAGGTCATTGAGCAGCACATGGGCACGGTCTGCCCCAGGCGCCATGGCGTCCATTGAGCAGCCGCAGCCGCAACAGCCGCGCCGGCGCTGGCTGCTGGGCGGCGGTGCCGCCATCGCCGCACTCGCCAGCCTGGGCGGCTGGCAGGCCCTGGCACGGCGCGCCCCGCCGCGCCCGACGCCCCCCACCATCGTGCTGGGCGACGGCGTGCGCGGCCCGGCGGGCATGGCCTGGGTGCCGGGCGGCACCTTTTTGATGGGCAGCGACCACCCCTTGGCCCAGGCCAACGAGCGTCCGGCGCACCCAGTGCGCGTCAAGGGCTTCTGGATGGACACGACGCACGTCACCAACGACCAGTTCGCCGAGTTCGTGCGCCACAGCGGCTACGTCACCACCGCCGAGCGCCAGCCCGACTGGGACACCATCCGCGTGCAACTGCCGCCCGGCACGCCGCGCCCGCCCGACGAGGTGCTGGTGCCTGGGGCCATGGTCTTCGCCGGCACCAGCGCGCCGGTGCGGCTGGACGACCCCGGGCAGTGGTGGCGCTACGTGCCGGGCGCCGACTGGCGCCATCCGCAGGGGCCGGGCAGCTCCATCGAGGGCCGGGGCGACCATCCGGTGGTGCAGGTCAGCCATGAGGATGCGCTGGCCTACGCCCGCTGGGCCGGCAAGCGCCTGCCGACCGAGGCCGAATGGGAGTTCGCCGCACGCGGCGGCCTGGAGCAGGCCACCTACGCCTGGGGCGACGAGGCCCGGCCCGGCGGCGCCATGCTGGCCAACTATTGGGATGCCCGCACGCGGCCCTTTCCGGTGGTCAGCGCGCAGGCGGGTGGCGCGGCGGGCACCCTGCCCGTCGGGAGCTTCCCGGCCAATGGCTACGGCCTGCACGACATGACCGGCAACGCCTGGCAGTGGGTGGCCGATTGGTATCGCGCCGACGAGTTCGCGCGCCAGGCAAGACGCACCCACGGCCCGCTGGACAACCCGCCCGGCCCGGAGCAATCGTTCGACCCGCATGAGCCGGGCGTGCCGGCCGGCGCGCCCCGGCGGGTCATCCGTGGCGGCTCCTTTCTGTGCAACGAGGACTACTGCCTGTCCTACCGCCCCAGCGCCCGGCGCGGCAGCGACCCGCACAGCCCGATGTCGCACGTGGGCTTCCGGCTGGTGCGGGACGCTGACTGAAAATATGGTCAAATCCGGCTCAAACCCTTGCTGGACAAGCGGTGGAAGCTATATTTAAAATAGCAAATCATATGCTGGCAACTCAGCCACGTTGCTGCTCAATCAAGCGGTTGATGCGCAGCGCCGCCAGCGTGCAGACCACGCCCGAGAGCAGATACAGCGACACGGCGCCCAGGCCGAAGCGCACCGACAGGCCCAGCGCCACCAGCGGCGCAAAGGCCGCGCCCAGCAGCCAGGCCAGGTCGGATGACAGCGCCGCGCCGGTATAGCGATGGAGCGCGGAAAAATTCGCCGTCACCGTGCCCGCCGACTGCCCGTAGGACAGCCCCAGCAGCACGAAACCCAGCAGCAAAAAGATGTTGCCACCGGCCACGCCGCCACCGAGCAGCCAGGGCACAGCCAGGCTGAACAGGCCGATCAGCACAGCCATGCCGCCCAGCAGGTTGCGCCGCCCGATGCGGTCGGCCAAGTAGCCCGACAGCACGATGGCCAGCGCCGCCAGAAAGGCACCGGCGATCTGCATACCCAGCACCTCGGTCATGCTGCGCTCGAAGCGCAGCGCCAGCCAGGACAGCGGAAAAATGGTCACCAGATGGAACAGCGCAAAGCTGGCCAGCGCGGCAAAGGCGCCCAGGAAGACGTGGCCGCCCTCGTCGCGCAGCAGCTGCGTGGCAGGCATGGGCTGCAGCTCCTTTTCCTCCAGCAGCTCGGCGTATGACTGCCCGACCACCAGGCGCAGGCGCGCGAACAGCGCCACCACGTTGATGGCAAAAGCCACACAAAACGGATAGCGCCAGCCCCAGGCCAGGAATTCCTCGGGCGTGAGCTGGCCATGCAGATAGGCAAACAGCGCCGCCGCCAGCGCAAAGCCCGCCGGCGCGCCCAGCTGCCCGACCATGGCGTACCAGCCCCGGCGCTCGCGCGGCGCCGCCATGGCCAGGAGCGACGGCAGGCCGTCCCAGGAGCCACCCAGCGCCACGCCCTGCCCGATACGCAAGGCGATCAGGGCAGCGATGGCCGCCGCGCCCACGCTGTCGTAGCCCGGCAGCAGCGCCATGCTGACCGTGCTGCTGCCCAGCAGGAACAGTGCCAGCGTCAGCTTGGTGCCGCGTCCCCAGCGCCGCTGCACGGCCATGAACAAGGCTGTGCCAAAGGGCCGGGCAACAAAAGCCAGGGCAAAGATGGCAAAGGCTGCCAGCGTGCCCGCCAGCGGCGACAGGAACGGGAACAGCAACTGCGGAAAGACCAGCACGCAGGCGATGCCGAAGACGAAGAAGTCGAAGTACTCGGACGAGCGCCCAATGATCACGCCGACCGCGATCTCGGCAGGCGTCGCGTCTTCATCGGTGTGCGCGTGCGCCAGCGAGGCATCGCCCCCGTAGCCGTGTGCGGACAAGGCCATCGAACTGCTGCTCATGGTGCAAAACTCCTGGTTGCGGTGTGGCAGGTCTTGATGCACCTCAAGGGATGCACCCAGGTCGAACCGTTCTACACGCAAGCCACCCAGGCTACAAGTGCTCTTTCACGCAAGCTTTCGGGAAAAATTTCCTTGCTTTGGATCAGCCATTGGCGTTTTCTCGCTTGCCGTCAGCCGCGAGTGTTGATACAGGACAAAATGTCTCACCTTGGGGCAAGCCAGCCACATTACATTTTTGGGCGTTGTGCCATCCGCGTTTACCCCAGGCGCGGCGGCTTTCCCTTGCCTGCTTTCCTCCTTTCACGCATGTTGAACACCTCACGCTTTCGCGGGCCTGCCTGGCTGGCGGCATCTGCTGCGGCTGCCCTGCTGGCCGGCTGCAGCCAGGCCGTCGTGCTCAATCCGGCTGGCGACGTGGCTGCCCAGCAGGGCAAGCTCGTCATCACCGCCACGCTGTTGATGCTCATCATCATCGTGCCGGTCATCATCGCCACGCTGGTCTTCGCCTGGAAGTACCGCCAGGGCAACCAGGACGCGCCCTACGCACCCGACTGGCATCACTCCACCGTCCTGGAGCTGGTCATCTGGACGGTGCCCCTGATGATCATCATCGCCCTGGGCACGCTGACCTGGATCGCCACGCACAAGCTCGACCCCTATCGCCCGCTGGATCGCATCGACGCCCAGCGCCCTGTGGCAGCAGGCGTGCGGCCTCTGGAGGTGCAGGTCGTGGCCCTGGACTGGAAATGGCTGTTCCTGTATCCCGAGCAGGGCATCGCCACCGTCAACGAACTGGCTGCGCCGGTAGATCGGCCCATCCACTTCAAGCTGACGGCCAGCTCGACCATGAATGCCTTCTACGTACCCGATCTGGCCGGGATGATTTACTCCATGCCCGGGATGCAGACCGAGCTCAACGCCGTCATCAACCGCGCCGGCGTGTTCAAGGGCCTGGCTTCGCACTACAGCGGCCCGGGCTTTTCGGGCATGACGTTCAAGTTCCACGGTCTGCCCGAGGCCGACTTCGAGCAGTGGGTACGCAAGGCCAGAGTCGAAGGCCAGGCGCTGGATCAGGCCAGCTACCTGCAACTGGCCAAGCCCAGTGAGCGCGACCCAGTGCAGCGCTTTGCCAGCGTGCAGCCGGGCCTGTACGAGCGCATCCTGAACCGCTGCGTCGAAGACGGTCAGACCTGCCTGCACGAGCAGATGGCCATGGATGCGCGCGCCGCCGCTGGCCTGCCGCGCGACATCTGCACCCCGGCCGATGCGCCGCAGTTCGTGGCGGCACTGCGCCAGCGTGCTGCCCCCGCCGCCCCGTGACCCGAGAAGAAGTATCCGAGCCCGAGATTCGACATGCCTGAACAAATGACACCCAACCACTGGCTGCTGGGCCGCGTCACGTGGGATGCCATCCCCATGGCGCACGAACCCATCGTGCTGTGGACTTTCATCGCGGTGGCGCTGGGCGGCCTGGTGGTGCTGGCCGGCATCACGCGCTATCGCCTGTGGGGCCCGCTGTGGCGCGACTGGATCTGCTCCATCGACCACAAGAAAATCGGCATCATGTACATGATCCTGGGCCTGGTCATGCTGCTGCGCGGCTTTTCCGACGCCATCATGATGCGGCTGCAGCAGGCCATGGCCGTGGGCGAGAACCTGGGCTACCTGCCGCCGCACCACTACGACCAGATCTTCACGGCGCATGGCGTGATCATGATCTTCTTCGTGGCCATGCCCTTCGTCACCGGGCTGATGAACTATCTGGTGCCGCTGCAGATCGGCGCGCGCGACGTGTCGTTTCCGTTCCTGAACAACTTCAGCTTCTGGATGACCACGGGCGGGGCCATCCTGGTCATGCTGTCGCTGTTCCTGGGCGAGTTCTCCACCTCGGGCTGGCTGGCGCTGTCCAACCTGGGCGCGCAGGATCCGGGCGTGGGGCTGGACTACTACATCTGGGGCCTGCAGGTGGCCGGGGTGGGCACGACGCTGTCGGGCATCAACCTGATCGTGACCATCATCAAGATGCGCGCGCCGGGCATGAAGCTCATGAAGATGCCCATCTTCACCTGGACGGCGCTGTGTACCAATGCGCTCATCGTGGCCACCTTCCCCATCCTCACGGCCACGCTGGTGCTGATGAGCCTGGATCGGTATCTCGGCACGCACTTCTTCACGAACGACCTGGGCGGCAACGCCATGCTGTACGTGAACCTGATCTGGATCTGGGGCCACCCCGAGGTGTACATCCTGGTGCTGCCGGCCTTCGGCGTGTATTCCGAGATCGTGCCCACCTTCACCAAAAAGCGCCTGTTCGGCTACACCTCCATGGTCTATGCCACGGTGGTCATCACCATCCTGTCGTACCTAGTGTGGCTGCACCACTTCTTCACCATGGGCTCGGGCGCGACGGTGAACACTTTCTTCGGCATCACGACCATGATCATCTCGATCCCCACGGGCGCCAAGATCTTCAACTGGCTGTTCACCATGTACCGGGGCCGCATCCGCTTCACCGTGCCCATGCTGTGGACGGTGGGCTTCATGTGTACCTTCGCCATCGGCGGCATGACGGGCGTGCTGCTGGCCGTGCCGCCGGCGGACTTCGTGCTGCACAACTCGCTGTTCCTGGTGGCGCACTTCCACAACGTGATCATCGGCGGCGTGGTGTTTGCGGTATTCGCCGGCATCCACTACTGGTTCCCCAAGGCCTTCGGCTACCGCCTGGTCGAATCCTGGGGCAAGGCCACCTTCTGGTTCTGGCTGACGGGCTTCTGGGTGGCCTTCACGCCGCTCTATATCCTGGGCCTGATGGGCGTGACGCGCCGCGTGAGCCACTTTGAAGACCCCAGCGTCCAGCCCTTCTTCGTCGTGGCCGCCTTCGGCGCCGTGCTGATCGCCGCCGGCATTGCCTGCTTCCTCATGCAGCTGTATGTGAGTTTTCGGCGCCGCGATGAGCTGCGTGACGCGACCGGCGACCCCTGGGATGGCCGCACGCTGGAGTGGGCCACCTCGTCGCCCCCGCCGCAGTACAACTTCGCCTTCACCCCGGTGGCATACGAGATCGATGCCTGGTGGGACATGAAAAAGCACGGCTACCAGCGCCCGCTGACAGGCTTTGCACCCATCCACATGCCGGCTAACACCGGCGCGGGCTTCGTGATCGCCATGCTGTCCACGCTGCTGGGCTTTGCCCTGATCTGGCACATGTGGCCGCTGGCCATAGGCGCGCTGGCCGCCATCATCGTGGCGACCATCGTGCACACCTTCAACTACCAGCGCGACTACTGGATCCCGGCCGCCGACGTGGCCGCCGTGGAAGAGGCGCGCACCCGGCAACTGGCCGCTGCATCGCATGTCTGACATCACCCTGAACCCCATCGGCGCCGCCCCTGTGCAGCATCAGCAGCGCCCGCAGCGCCAATACCACCTGGCGCACGAGCCGCACCCGGACAACGGCACGGCGCTGGGCTTTTGGCTCTATCTGATGAGCGACGTGCTCATCTTCGCCGTGCTGTTTGCCACCTATGGCGTGCTGGGCCGTGCCTACGCCGGCGGCCCTGCCGGAGCAGAGCTGTTCGACCTCAAGCTGGTGGCCATCAACACGGCCTTCCTGCTGCTGTCGTCCATCACCTTCGGCTTTGCCATGCTGCAAAAGCAGGCAAAAAATGTGCCCGGCACGCTTTTGTGGCTGGGCATCACGGGCCTCTTGGGCCTGGCCTTCCTGGGGGTGGAGCTGTACGAGTTCGCACACCTGATCCACCAGGGCGCGACGCCGCGCACCAGCGCCTTCCTGTCGTCGTTCTTCACCCTGGTGGGCACGCATGGCCTGCACGTCACCTTCGGCATCATCTGGCTGCTCACCCTGATGGTGCAGGTCAGGCAGCACGGCCTGACGACCGCCAACGTGCGCCGCATCAACTGTCTGTCCATGTTCTGGCACTTCCTGGACGTGGTCTGGGTCGGTGTGTTCACCTTCGTCTATCTGATGGGAGTGCTGTAAACCATGGGCACGCAACAACTCCACGCGGCGCACGAGCACGGCCCCGAGCACGACCACGATGATCTGCACGTCAGCCTGTCGGACTACATACGCGGCTTCGTGCTGGCGGCCGTCCTCACCATCATTGCGTTCTGGCTGGTCATGGCCGGCGTCATCCAGGATCGCACCACGCTGGTGGTGCTGCTGGGCGCGCTGGCAGCGGCGCAGATCGTCGTACACATGGTCTATTTCCTGCACATGAACGGCAAGGTGCAGGGCGGCTGGACGCTGCTGTCCACCATCTTCGCATTGGTCTTTGTGGGCGTGACGCTGGCCGGCACGCTGTGGGTCATGTTCCACATGAACGCGCACATGATGCCGGATCACGCCAACCCCATGTCCGGCGCACCGACGCAACCAGCGCAGCACTCGCAGCACGGGACGCCTTGACGCAGCCAGTCGCCGGCGCAGCACGCCCGCCCCGCCCCTTGCGCTCGCCTGCCGCGCTGGCCCTGCTGGCGCTGGCGGGCGTCTTGCTGTTCAGCCTGTTTGCCGCCCTGGGCTGGTGGCAGCTGGAGCGGCGCGCCTGGAAGCTGCAACTGATGGAGCGCGTCGAGCAGCGCCTGCACACCACCCCCACGCCGCTGCCGCCCCCGGCCCAGTGGCCAGGCATGGACGCCGCGCGCAGCGAATACCAGCCGGTGCAGTTGCAGGGCCGCTGGCTGGCGGACAAGACCGTGCTGACCCAGGCCAGCACCGAGCTGGGCGCGGGTTTCTGGGTGCTGACGCCGCTGCAGCTGGACGGCGGCAGCCAGGTGCTGGTCAACCGGGGCTTCATTCCGCAGCAACTGCGCGCCGGCTGGCCGCAGCGCGATCCCATCGCCCAGGCGCGCGGAGCCGCTGGCGCGCCCGCGCAACTCACCGGGCTGATCCGCATGAGCGAGCCGGGCGGCGGCTTTCTGCGCCGCAACGCGCCCGCCGAGGGCCGCTGGCACTCGCGCGACGTGGCCGCCATCGCCCAGGCCCAGGGCCTGTCGGAGGCAGCGCCCTTTTTCGTCGATGCCGGCATTCCTGCCGCCGCGCCCGCCGGCGCACCGCAAGGCCTACGCGGCAGCGAGGCCGGCCCCTGGCCACGCCCCGGCCTGACCGTGGTGCGCTTCCACAACAGCCACCTGGTCTATGTCCTGACCTGGTGGGGTCTGGCCCTGTTGGTGCTGGGCGCGGCCGCCGTGGTGACGCGCCACGAGCAGTGCCTGCGGCAAGGCGCATGAGCGCCCCGACCGGGACGCCACCGCGCGCCGCGCTGCCCGGGCGCAGCGCGCGCTCTGCCGACGCCGCTGCCGGCCTGAAGAACCTGCTGCAACTCATCGAGCTGCGCTGGCTGGCCGTGGTCGGGCAGGTGCTCACCATGGTGATTGCCCACTACCGCCTGCGCCTGCCCTTGCCGCTGGCCGAGATGCTGCTGGCCGTCGGCTGCCTGGCCGTGTTCAACGCGCTGAGCTGGCTGCGCTGGCGCAGTGGCCTGCAGGTGCGCCCGGTGGAGCTGCTGCTGGCGCTGCTGGTCGATGTGGCGGTGCTCACTGTGCAGCTGTACCTGAGCGGCGGCGTGGGCAACCCCTTCGTTTTCCTGTACCTGCTGCAGGTCACGCTGGGCGCGGCGCTGCTGCGCAGCCGCCACGTCTGGGCGCTGGTGGCGGTCACGGGGCTGTGCATGGCGTTGCTGACGCGCTTTCACCTGCCGCTGCCGCTGTCCATCGACTTCGCACACGGCCTGGCCAGCCCCTATGTGCTGGGCCTGCTGGTGTGCTTCGTGCTCAACGCGGCGCTGGTGGCCCTGTTCATGCAGCGCATCGGGCGCAACCTGCGCCAGCGCGATGCGCGGCTGGCGGCTATCCGCCAGCGCGCTGCCGAGGAGGAACATGTGCTGCGCATGGGCCTGCTGGCCTCGGGCGCGGCGCATGAGCTGGGCACGCCGCTGGCCACGCTGGCCGTCATCCTGGGCGACTGGCGGCGCGACCTGCGGCTGGCGCAGGACGCGCAGCTGCACCAGGAGATCGCCGACATGCAGGCGCAGGTACAGCGCTGCAAGGCCATCGTCAGCGGCATTTTGCTGTCCGCTGGCGAGGCGCGCGGCGAGGCTTCGGCGCAGACCAGCGTCTGCCGTTTTCTCGACGCACTGGTGCAGCAGTGGCGCGCCACACGCAGCGTGGCCGCCTTCGACTATGACAACCGCTTCGGCACGGATCAGCCGATGGTCGCCGACACCACGCTGCAGCAGATGGTCTTCAACGTGCTGGACAATGCCCGGGATGCCTCGCCCGACTGGGTAGGCCTGCGCGCCGAGCGCTCGCGCGATGGCCAGGCGCTGTGCATCAGCGTCATCGACCGCGGCCCCGGCTTCACGCCGGACATGCTGCGCCAGCTCGGCAAGCCCTACCAGTCCAGCAAGGGCCGCCCCGGCGGCGGGCTGGGCCTGTTCCTGAGCACGAACGTGGCGCGCACCCTGGGCGGCAGCATCCGGGCCGAAAACCTGCCCGAAGCCGGCGCGCGCGTCACCATCACCCTGCCCCTGCCGGCCATTGCCCTGTAGAGCCACCATGGACGCCCCTGCCCCTGCCCCTGACGACCGCCAGCTGTTGCTGGTGGAGGACGATGTGGACTTCGCGCGCACGCTGGCGCGCTCGCTCACCCGGCGCGGCTGGCGCGTGCTGCACGCCGACAGCCTGGGCGCCGTGCAGGCGCTGCTGGCCAGCCAGCAGCCAACGCACGCCGTGGTCGATCTCAAGCTGCGCGGCGAGGCCAGCGGCCTGGCCTGCGTGCGTGCGCTGCACGCCGCCAGTGCCGACATGCTGATCGTCGTGCTCACGGGCTACGCCAGCATCGCCACTGCCGTGCAGGCCATCAAGCTGGGCGCCTGCCAATACCTGGCCAAGCCGTCCAACACCGACGACATCGAGGCGGCCTTCGCCCGCACCGAGGGCGACGACGAGGTCGGGCTGACCCAGCGCGCCAGCTCCATCAAGACGCTGGAGTGGGAGCACATCCACCAGGTGCTGGCCGAGACCGGCTTCAATATCTCCGAGGCCGCCCGGCGCCTGGGGATGCACCGGCGCACGCTCACGCGCAAGCTGGACAAGCGCCGGGTGTGAAGCTGGCGCTGCGCCTTCGCTGATCGTGGGCCTGCGCTCAGAGCGCGCCGTCCAGGAAATGCCTGCCTTCGGTCAGGGGTGCGTGGCGGTAGCTGGCCGGCGTGCGCCCGAGCTTGACCGGCGCGCCCAGGCCGCGATAGCCGCCCGCCATCTGCACCACCATCTCGCGGTGCTGCGTATGCGGATGGCTGAGCGCCTGCTGCACGTCCAGCACCGCAGCCGCCGGCACGCCGATGGCCATCAGCGCATCGGCCAGCGGCTGGCCGTCATGGCCGGCAAAGGCCTGCTCCAGCAGCGGCTTGAGCGCGTGGCGATGCACCGAGCGCTGGCCGGCGCTGGCAAAGCGCGCATCCTGCGCCAGCTGCGGCTGGCCGATGTGGCTGCACAGCAGCGCGAACTGCCGGTCGTTGCCCACGGCCAGGAAGATGGGCGCGCCGCCGGTGCGCAGCACATCGTAGGGGTAGATGTTGGGATGGGCGTTGCCGGTGCGCTGGGGCGCCTCGCCACTGGTGAACCAGTTGGCCGCGTGCGGGTGCAAAAGCGACAGGCCGGAGTCGTACAGCGCCGCATCGACCAGTTGCCCCAGCCCGCTTCGGGCGCGCTCGTGCAGCGCCAGCAGCACGCCGATCACGGCGTTCATGCCGGTCACCATGTCCACCACCGGCAGGCCGACGCGCAGCGGCTCGCCGCTGGCCTCGCCGTTGATGCTCATCAGGCCGGCCATGGCCTGGATGGCGGCGTCGTAGCCGGGCAGCGCACCCAGCGGGCCGTCGCTGCCGAAGCCGGACACGCGGCACCAGATCAGGTGCGGCAGTTCGGGGCGCATCTGCTCCCAGCCTATGCCCCATTTCTCCATGGTGCCGGCCTTGAAGTTCTCGATGACCACGTCGGCGCGCGCCATCAGCGCGCGCACGCGCTGCTGGCCCTCGGGCGCCGACAAGTCCAGGTGCTGGATGCGCTTGTTGCGGTTCAGCCCGAAGTAGTAGGAAGCCACGCCGTCCTTGAATGGCGGCCCCCAGGCGCGCGTGTCGTCGCCCTGCGGCGGCTCGACTTTCAGCACATCGGCGCCGTGGTCGCCCAGGATCTGCCCGGCCAGCGGCCCGCCCAGGATGCGCGACAAGTCCAGCACCCGGATGCCGGCCAGCGCCCCCGCAGCCGCGCCCTGGGCGCCCGCAATCGGCGTATCTGCCTGCGTGTTTGCTTGCATTTGAATACTTCAAAAAAATAGCTTTCAGCGCTTGTCCCATAAGGGAAAAACGGGGTTTTCGTTGATATTTCAAAGCCTGCTCGCAGGCTGTGCGGACAGCTTCACGCCAGCCAGCTGGCCGGCACCGCAGCGCCGCCGCCCAGCGGATCGCGCGGCAGCACGCGGTGCGCCAGTGCCAGCTGCGCCAGGCGCAGGCGCTCGGCGGAGCCGGTGCGGCCTGCCTCCCAGGTCATGGCGATGGCGGTAGTGCAGTTGTACAGGGCCGTGGCGGCCTGGCGCACCAGGGCTTCGCCGTCCTCGGCCACGGCCCGCTCGGCCAGGCGTGCCGCGCCGGCCAGCGCATCGGCCAACGCCTGGCGGTAGGCTGCAGTGATGCCGCCGGTGTCGGCCAGCAGGCCCAGCAGGTGCTGCTGCAGCACCGGCAGCGAGCCCTCGCGGCGGATGGCGCGCCTGACATCCAGCGCCACGATGTTGCTGGTGCCCTCCCAGATCGAGCCCAGGTGCGCGTCGCGCACCAGGCGCGGGTCGGCCCATTCCTCGATGTAGCCGCAGCCGCCGCGCACCTCCATGGCATCGCCCGTGACCTTGCGCGCATCGCGGCAGGCGCGGAACTTGATCAGCGGCGTGAGGATGCGCAGCAGCGCATAGGCGCCCGGCTCGCCCGCGTCCGAGCGGGTCAGCGCGGCGGCCGTCTGCAAGACCATGGTGCGCGCCTGCTCGGCGGGCACGCGCAGCTTGTCCAGCTGCACCTGCATCAGCGGCAAGTCCTGCAGTTGCTTGCCGAAGGCCCAGCGCTCGCGGGCGATGAACTCGGCCTCGGCCACGGCGCGGCGCATCATGCCCGCCGAGCGCATACCGTTGGACAGGCGCGAGTTGTTGACCATGTCGGCAATCTGCACGAAGCCCCGGCCCTGCTCGCCCACCAGATAGGCCACGGCGCCCTCCATACGGATCTCGCCGCTGGCCATGGAGCGCGTGCCCAGCTTGTCCTTGAGGCGCACGATGCGGTAATGGTTGGCGCTGCCGTCATCGAGCGTGCGCGGCAACAGGAACAGCGAGATGCCCTTCATGCCGGGCGGCCCGCCCTGCACGCGCGCCAGCACCATGCCGAAGCCAGCGTCGGGGTTGGAGCAGAACCACTTCTCGCCATACAGGCGCCAGGAGCCGTCTTCCTGCGCAGCCGCCACGGTCAGCGTGTTGGCGATATCGGAGCCGGCCGCCTGCTCGGTCATGAACATCGAACCCTGCACGGCGGAGTCGAAGTCCATGGCCAGCAGCGTGGGCAGGTATTTGCGCACCAGCGCCTCGTCGCCGTATTTCTTCAGCGTGCGCGTGAGCGAGTCGGTCATGGACAGCGGGCAGCACAGGCCGAACTCGGACTGCACGAACAAATAGGTCAGCGCGTACTTGACGATGGCCGGCAGCCTGCCCGGCCAGCCCAGCATGTCCTCGCGGTGCGAGATGGCGGCCAGGCCGAATTCCTGGAAGGCGATCTTCTCCATCTCGACATAGGCCGGGTGCTTGTGGATGCGCTGCTCGTCCCTGCCACTGCGGCTGCGCACCTGCAGCGTGGGCGGGTTGCGGTCGGCCTGCAGCGCCCAGTCATCGACCACGCCTCCGGCCAGCTCGCCCATGCGCTCGAAGTACGGCTGCAGGTGCGCGTACAGGTCGGCCGGCAGGTACAGCCGCAGCAGCTGTTGCAGCTCGGGGTCGCTGGTGTAGTTGTTGACGTGGCCACGGTCGGGCACGGGATGGGCGGCGGCGCTGGCCTGGGCCAGGGCGCTCATCTGGGTCTGGTCGGCGGCGGACATGGGGATTCTCCTGGGACTGGACGACTGGACGTATGCCCTGATTGCAGCAGACCGATCGATTCAAGTCCAATATCAATAAGCACTTCGACCATTGGCTATCCGAATGCCACCCTCTCCCTCACCCAGCACATCGACCATGGAAACCCGCCTGCTGCACTACTTCGTCACCCTGGCCGAGGAGCTGCACTTTGGCCGCGCCGCGCAGCGGCTGTGCATCTCGCAGCCGCCCCTGAGCGTGGCCATCCGGCAGTTGGAGGAGCAGCTGGGCGCGCAACTATTCGAGCGCAGCAGCCGAGGCGTGCGCCTGACCGCCGCCGGCGCGCATCTGCACGCGCGCGCAAGCCAGCTGCTGGCGCTGGGGCGCCAGGCCGCGCAGGAGACGCGCGACATCGCCCAGGGCACGCGCGGGCATCTGCGGCTGGGCTTCGTCGGCTCCAGCCTGTACCGGGGCCTGCCGCAGGCACTGGCGCAGATGCAGCGCACCCATCCCGATGTGCGCGTGGACATGCTGGAGGCCAACAGCGCCGAGCAGCTGCTGGGCCTGCAGCAGCTGCGCCTGGATGTCGCGCTGGTGCATTCCATCCAGCCGCCCGAAGGCATTGCCAGCCGGCTGATCGCCGCCGAGCCCTTCGTCGCCTGCCTGCCCGCCGGCCATGCGCTGGAGGCGGCGCCGGCCATCGATCTGGCACGGCTCGGGGGCGAGCGGCTGATCCTGTTTTCCAGCCTGGTGTCGCCGGCCTATCACCAGCGCATCCATGAGATGTGCCAGGCGCACGGCTTCGTACCCGAGGTGCGGCACGAGGTGCGCCACTGGCTGTCGGTGCTGGCGCTGGTGTCGCTGGGCCAGGGCGTGGCGCTGGTGCCTGCGGCCCTGCAGCGCGTGGGCCTGCCGCGCCTGGTGTTCCGGCCCTGCTGGGCGAGCATCCAGCCTCGGAGATGCTGGCCATGTGGCGCAGCGGGCCGGCCAATGCGCTGGTGCAGGCGCTGCTGGGGCATCTGCAGGAGGCGGCGCAGGCGCTGCCATGAGGGCCTGGACGCGAGTGCCACGAACAGCAAGGCCACCCGCTGGGGTGGCCTTGCGCCGGTCGGTGCCGGTCGGTGGCGCCAGTCAATGGCGCCGGCAGTGCCTGGCTGCGTCAGATCAGTGGAACTGCTCTTCTTCGGTCGAACCCGTGAGTGCCTTGACCGAGGACGAGCCGCCCTGGATCACGGTGGTCACGTCGTCGAAGTAGCCGGCGCCGACTTCCTGCTGGTGCGACACGAAGGTGTAGCCCTGCTCGCGAGCGGCGAACTCGGGTTCCTGGATCATTTCCACGTAGTGCTTCATGCCCTGGCCGCGCGCGTAGGCGTGGGCGAACTTGAAGGTGTTGTACCAGTTACTGTGGATACCGGCCAGCGTGATGAACTGGTACTTGTAGCCCAGCGCGGACAGCTCGTCCTGGAACTTGGCAATCGTCGCGTCATCCAGGTTCTTCTTCCAGTTGAAGGACGGCGAGCAGTTGTAGGAGAGCAGCTTGCCGGGGCAGGCGGCGTGGACGGCCTGGGCGAACTCGCGGGCAAAGCCCAGATCGGGCGTGCCGGTCTCGCACCACACCAGATCGGCGTAGGGCGCGTAGGCCACGCCGCGGCTGATGGCCTGCTCCAGGCCGTTCTTGACGCGGTAGAAGCCTTCCTGCGTGCGCTCGCCGGTCAGGAAGGGCTTGTCGTTGGCGTCGTGGTCGCTGGTGATCAGGTTGGCGGCCTCGGCGTCGGTGCGGGCCAGCACGATGGTGGGCACGCCCATGACGTCGGCGGCAAAGCGCGCGGCGATCAGCTTCTCGCAGGCTTCCTGCGTCGGCACCAGCACCTTGCCACCCATGTGGCCGCACTTCTTCACGGCAGCCAGCTGGTCTTCGAAGTGAACGCCGGCAGCGCCTGCGGCGATCATGTTCTTCATCAGCTCGAAGGCGTTGAGCACGCCGCCGAAGCCGGCCTCGGCGTCAGCCACGATGGGCAGGAAGTAGTCGATGAACTCGGCGTCGCCGGGGTTGATGCCACGGCCCCACTGGATTTCGTCGGCGCGCTTGAAGGTGTTGTTGATGCGGCGCACCATGGTCGGCACCGAGTCGTAGGCGTACAGCGACTGGTCGGGGTACATGGTCTCGCTGGTGTTGCCGTCGGCGGCGACCTGCCAGCCCGACAGGTACACGGCCTCCAGGCCGGCCTTAGCCTGCTGCATGGCCTGGCCGGCGGTGATGGCGCCAAACGCATTCACGTAGCCCTTCTTGGCGCCGCCGTTGACCTTTTCCCAGAGCTTTTCCGCGCCGCGCTTGGCCAGCGTGTACTCGGGCTGCAGGCTGCCGCGCAGGCGCACCACGTCGGCGGCGCTGTAGCCGCGCTTGATGCCCTTCCAGCGGGGGTTTTGCGCCCAGTCCTTTTCCAGGGCGGCGATCTGCTGCTCACGGCTCAGTTGAGCGTTCAGGGTATTGGTCATGTGACTCTCCAAAACGGGGGTTGAATGATCGGCTTGGGCGCTGGCACATCTGCAGCGCCGTTGGATGAACTTTAAGTCTTGTATAAGACTTGTGCAACATCTTATGTCTTATATAAGACACAATTTTTCTGATTAAAAAACAACATCTTGCCGCGCGCATTTCTTGTTGCGGAAAATTTCTTCCTGCAATGAGAAAAAATGTGGCGCCGCAGCAAGTCATCTTTTCACCAAACGAAAAGATGATTGCACCATGCGGGAATCCCTCCGTCTGCAGCCACCTGCCGCGTGCCACTGCCGGCTCGGCTCGGCTCGGGCATGATGCGCGGCCTGCCACTGCCGCTTCCTGACCGTGCCACCACCGAGCCGCCCCGTCGCCTACTTCTGCCTGGCCCTGAGCATGTCCCTGGTGGGCAGCTACGTTGCCCTGTCCAAGCCGCTGGCTGCGGCCTTTCCGGTCTTGCTGCTGGCCTGGCTGCGCTTTGGCATCGGCGGCTTGGCCATGCTGGGCTGGCTGCGCCGCCCACCTGACGAGCCACCCATGAGCGGCCAGACGCGCGCCCTGTTGCTGCTGCAGGCGCTGCTGGGCAACTTCCTGTTCACCATTTGCATGATCTATGGCGTCAGCCTGACCAGCGCCACCTCGGCCGGCGTCATCATGGCCTCCATTCCGGCCTGCGTGGCGGTCATGAGCTGGCTGTTCCTGCGCGAGCGCGTGGCGCCGCGCACCTGGCTGGCGGTAGCCTGCGCGGTGCTCGGCATCGCACTTTTTGCGCTATCGAAACCGGAGCTGCCAGCGAAGACCATGCAAGGGCTGGAGGCCGAAAACACCTCAAAGACACTGTGGTTGGGCTACGCCCTGCTGGTGGCGGCGTCGGTCTGCGAGGGCGCCTATTCGGTCATCGGCAAGAAGCTGACCGGCGCCCTCGGCCCCAAGCGCATCACGGCGCTGATCAACCTGTGGGGCTTTGCCCTGGCCACGCCGCTGGGCCTGTGGTGGGCCCTGCGCTTCGACTTCGGCGCCGTGCCCGCCAGCCTGTGGCTGCTGCTGCTGTTCTACGCGCTGGCGGCGTGCATGTGGACGGTCTGGCTATGGATGACCGGCCTGCAGGTCGTGCCCGCTGCCCAGGGCGGCGTGTTCACGGTGCTGCTGCCCGTCAGCGCCGCGCTGGTGGGCGTGCTGGTGCTGGGCGAGCGCTTCGGCGCTATGCAACTGCTGGCCTTTGCCATTGCGCTTGCCAGCGTCGTGCTGGCCACCCTGCCCTCGCGCCTGGCCTGGCGCGTGGGGCGCCAGCGCCCGCCTGCGGCCTGACGCCGGCTGGCAGCCCTGCCCGGCCCCCACACGCCCCCTTTCACAAAGGTCATGGCAAGGCGCGGTCGCTGACCACAATGCCATCGGCATCGGCATACAGCCAGTCGCCCGGGCGCACCCACACACCCTGCACCTGCACGGCAACGCCGCTTTGCCCCGTGCCGCGCTTTTGCGTGGGCAGCGGCACCAGGCCCAGGGCGCGGATGCCGACCTGCGCCGCGTTCAGTTCGGCCACGTCGCGCACGCAGCCGTTGACGACGATGCCGGCCCAGCCGTTGCGCGCCGCGCTGGCCGCCAGGTTGCCGCCGACCAGCGCCCGGCGCAGCGAGGCGCCGCCATCGACCACCAGCACCCGGCCCGCGCCGGGCGAGTCCACTGCGGCCTTGACCAGCGAGTTGTCCTCGAAGCAGTACACGGTCTGCACCGGGCCGCAAAAGGCGGCCACGCCGCCATAGCTGTGAAAGCCCGGCGGCAGGACGCGAAAGGCGCCGCTGTCGTCGGCCTTGTGGGCGTCGCACAGGTCGCAGGTGGCAAAGCTGGCAGGGCTGGAGGAGGAGGAGGAGGAGGCGGACGCGGCAATCATGGGCACACAGGCAAGGTTGTTGAATGGGGCAGGAGGAAGGCGTGCCGGCAGGGCCGGCGCCGGCCTGGACGGCAAAGACAGCCCGCCCGGGCGGGCCGCATTGTCGCCTGCGCCACAACCAGGCCGCCCGAGGGGCGAAAAAAGCGCTGCCTCCTTGGAAAGCGGTTTTTTTCCCATTAGCATCCCGCCTACCAGTGGAGCAGCCCGGCATTCGCTGGTCTCCTGTCCACCCACCACAAGGATCCCTGACATGGCAACTGCAAAAAAGGCCGCTCCCGCCGCCGCTCCCGCCGCCCCTGCGGCTGACGCCCCCAAGAAGCGCGCGCCCAACGCCGCCTTCATGAAACCCCTGACACCCAGCGCCGCCCTGGCCGCCGTGGTCGGCAAGGAGCCCCTGCCGCGCACCGAGATCATCAGCAAGCTGTGGGTCTATATCAAGGAGCACAACCTGCAGGATCCGGCCAACAAGCGCATGATCAACGCCGATGCCAAGCTCAAGAAAGTCTTCGACAAGCCCCAGGTATCGATGTTCGAGATGGCCGGCCTGATCGGCAAGCACGTGAAGTAAGCCCGCCAGGGTGCTGCACGGCAACCGACGCCCCGGCGTCGGTTTTTTTTTGCCCGCCGCCCGGTCGCCGCGACGCCGGCAGGGGAATGGAAAAAAGTGAATGCGATGGATTCTCATTTATACTCGCGGCACTTTTTCTTACCAAGCCAGCCAGGTCTGCCTGCACCCCAGCCATGATCGTTTGCGTCTGCCACCGTGTTTCCGACCGCGAGATTGCCCGCCATGCGCGCGCCGGGATGAGTTTTGACGAGATCCAGTTCGAACTCGGCGTCGCTACCCAGTGCGGCTGCTGCGAGGCCACGGCACGCGGCGTCGTCGCCCAATGCAGCGCCAGCCAGCCGGTGGCGGCACTGCACAATGAGGCTGCACGCGACGCCAGCCAGCTTGCCCCTCACTGCCCTGGAGGTCAGGCATGTTGCAAATCCTTGTCCCACTCGCTGGCAGCCTGATCCTGGTGCTGGGCTCGGTCTGGTGGATTCTGCGCAAATAGCATCGCCCACCGGACGAATACAAGGCTTTTTGGCCTCCAGCCCTTGCCTGGCAAGCGCGAGCAGCTATCATTTTTCATGCCCTTGACTGACCGATACGGCGCAATGCCGGGCCTGACGGGCCGCAACCTGGCCGTGGCCACTGCAGTGCTGGCCCTGCACGCAGGCGGCCTTTGGGCGTTGCAGTCGGGCCTGGCGCGGGTCGAGCCGCCCCGGGTGGTGGTGCCTGTGCAGCTCATCAGCGAAATGCTGGTGGCGCAGCCGCCAGCGCCGCCACCACCGGCGCCGGCCCCCCCGCCCCGCCACCGCCCAAGCCTGCCCCACCCAAGCCCGCGCCACCCAAACCGGCTCCGGCGCCGCCCAAACCCACGCCGCCGCGCCCGCAGCCAGCCCCCATGCCGCTGGCCATCCCGGATCCGGCACCGGCGCCCGATGCCCCCACCGGCGCCAGCGAGCCGCAGCCGCCAGCGCCGCCCGCTCCCCCGGTACCGCCGGCACCGCCGGCCCCTCCAGCGCCGCCTGCGCCACCAGCCCCGCCCGCCGTGGTGCAGCCCTCCAGCAACGCCAGCCACCTGAACAACCCGGCCCCGGCCTATCCTGCCGTCAGCCGCCGCCTGGGCGAGCAGGGCGTGGTGCTGCTCAACGTGCTGATCGGCACCGACGGCCTGCCGCAAAAAGTCGAGCTCAAGAAATCCAGCGGCTTCGAGCGGCTGGATCGCCAGGCGCTGGAGACCGTGCAGCGCTGGCGCTTCGTGCCTGGCACGCGCAATGGCGTGCCCGAGGCCATGTGGTTCGTGCAGCCCATCAATTTCGTGCTCAAGCAGTGAGCCAACAACACAACGGCCCCCGCCAACCCCAGGAGTTCTCTTTCATGGAATCGCAATTCGGCATCGCCAACGTCTGGATCCAGGGCGACTTCGTCACCCGCGCCACTGCCGTGCTGCTGCTGGGCATGTCCCTGGCGTCGTGGATCGTCATCGCCATCAAGGCGCTGGACATCGTGAAATTCAAGCGCCTGGCGCGCGAGACGCACGCTTTCTGGCACAGCGAGGACTTCGCCGCCGGCCTGGGCAAGCTCGACGCCAGCGCTGCCAACCCGTTTCGCCACCTGGCCATCGAGGGCCGCGAGGCCACGGCCCACCACCGCAACAGCCAGGCCCAGCTGCACGACCACCTGGATGTAAGCGACTGGGTCACGCGCAGCCTGCGCAACAGCATCGACGAGTTCACCGCCCGGCTGCAGTCGGGCCTGGCCATCCTGGCCTCGGTCGGCTCCACTGCCCCCTTCATCGGCCTGTTCGGCACCGTCTGGGGGATTTACCACGCGCTGCTGGCCATCGGCGCCTCGGGCCAGTCCACCATCGACAAGGTAGCCGGGCCGATCGGCGAGGCGCTGATCATGACCGCCCTGGGCCTGGCCGTGGCCATCCCGGCGGTGCTGGGCTACAACGCCCTGGTGCGCGGCAACAAGCACATCCTGAGCAGCCTCAACAGCTTCGCCCACGACCTGCACGCCTTCTTCGTGACCGGCGCCCGGGTGCGCGCCTCGGGCGGCGCCGGCAGCGCCAGCGTCATCCCCATGAAGAAAGGCTGAGCGTCATGGCCTTCGGAACCCAGGACAGTGCCGACGACGTGATGAACGAAATCAACATGACGCCGCTGGTGGATGTCATGCTGGTGCTGCTCATCATCTTCATCATCACCGTGCCGGTCATGAAGCACGCTGTGCCGGTGGATCTGCCGCGTGCGGCCAACCAGGAGGAGGTCATCAAGCCCGAGACCATCCGCCTGTCGGTCACGGCGGACGGCAGCTACCACTGGAACGAGACCGCCATAGCCGACGAGGAACTGGAGCCGCGCCTGCGCGCGGAGGCCGGCAAGGAGCCGCAACCCGACCTGCACATCCGCGGCGACAAGGACGTGCGCTACGAGCGCGTCGCCCAGGCCATGGCAGCGGCGCAGCGGGCTGGCGTGCGCAAGATCGGCTTCGTCACCGATCCGGGGCAGTGAGCGGCAGCGCCGGGCAGGCAGGCAGAAAAATCGGAAAAGGCTTGACGATCAAATGAGAATGATTATCATTTGATGACTTTGACTCCAGCCCGACCTGCCCTGAACTCCAGCCATGCCAGCCCTGATGACCCGCATGACCGCGACGCCCGATCAACCCAGCACTCCAGCCTCCCCGGCCGAGCCCGCTTCGCAGGCAGCAGCCGCATCGGCCCAGGCGGGAGCACTGGACAGCGCCCGGCTGCTGCAAGGCCACAAGGCGGTCACCATCGCACACAACGGCACTCTGTACCGCCTGCAGGCCACGCGCCTGGGCAAGCTCATCCTGACCAAGTAAGCCGCCAGACAGACAAACCCAGTTTCATCGTGGGGCGACTCGCGGGCTGCTCCAGCCCGACCAGTCGTTTTGGCCAGCCAGCGGGAAATGCCCTTTCCCTCGTAGCCACGCCTTTTTTGCTGCGTTGTGCGTGACGTTCACGCCCAACAACGCCCAACGATCAGAGACCAATGGCAGCAATGCCGGCGCGGGCGATCTGCGCGTCCTCGGTGGACTTGACGCCGCTCACGCCCACGGCACCCAGGCACTGGCCGTCCTTCATGATGGGCACGCCGCCCTCCAGCATTCCGGCAATGGCCGGCGCCGACAGAAAGGACGTGCGCCCGCCGTTGATCATGTCCTCGTAGCCCTTGCTCTCGCGCCGGCCCAGGGCGGCGCTGTGTGCCTTGGCCGGGGCGATGTGCGCCGACAGGGGCGCTGCGCCATCCAGGCGCGCCAGGTGCAGCAGGTGGCCGCCGGCGTCCACGATGGCAATCGTCACGGCCCATTGATTCTTCAGCGCCTCGGCCTCGGCGGCGGCGGCGATCTGCTTGATATCGGAGTGCTCCAGGACGTGGGTGGTTTTCATGGCTGTGCGAATCAAAATTTCAAAGACCGCCGCAGCATAGCCAGGCACGCCGCACGCAGTGCGCCCGTACAGGGTGAAACAATGCCGACTTTAAAGTAGGGGATGATGCGCGGATATTGCAAAATGACCGCAACCCCCCATCTGAAACCCGCTGGCCGGATCGCCATCCACGGCACCGGCCTGGATCGCACAAGCAGGAGAGACACACCATGAACCAACAGATGACCCGATTCGGCAGCGCCGCCAGCTACGGCCTGTCGCAGGAGCAGCGCCACCGCGTGCTGCGCAACACCTACTGGCTGCTGGCGCTGAGCATGCTGCCCACCGTGGCCGGCGCCTGGCTGGGCGTGGCCACCGGCATCACCGCCGCGCTCACCGGCGGCCTGGGGCTGATCGTCTTCCTGGGCGGCGCTTTTGCCTTCATGTTCGCCATCGAAAAGACCAAGCACTCTGCCGCCGGCGTGCCGGTGCTGCTGGCCTTCACCTTCTTCATGGGCCTGATGCTGTCGCGCCTGATCGGCGCCATCCTGGGCTTTTCCAACGGCGCCGAGCTCATCATGACGGCCTTTGCCGGCACGGCAGGCGTGTTCTTCGTGATGGCAAGTCTTGCCACCGTGATCAAGCGCGACCTCTCGGGCCTGGGCAAGTGGCTGTTCGTCGGCGCGCTGGTGCTGATCGTGGGCTCGGTCATCAACGTCTTTGTCGGCTCCACCGCCGGCATGATGGCAATCTCGATGGGCGCCATCGCCATCTTCAGCGCCTACATGCTGTATGACATCAAGCAGATCCTGGACGGCGGCGAGACCAACTACATCAGTGCCACGCTGGCCCTGTACCTGGACTTGTTCAACGTCTTCCAGGGCCTGCTGGCCCTGCTGGGTATCATGGGCGGCGAGCGCGACTGACGCGCACTGCCGGCTTGCCGACCCAGCATCCCCTGCCCCGCCCGTTGCCGCGCGGGGCTTTTTTGCGCCCACGCTCAACTTGGGCGCACAACAGCCGATAAGAACCCATGCTGCAGCCTCGCCACCCCTCCCTGCCGCGCAAGGCCACCCTGGCCCTGCCCTTCACGCTGCTGGCCGCCACGCTGGTGCTGGCCGGCTGCGACATCCCGGGCATCGGCCCCGATCCGCGCATCGCCCAGCGCGAGGCCGAGGCCAAGGCCATAGGCGGCGCCTGCCGCCACGCCCTGCGCGGCCTGGAGGACTGCTTCACGCTCAACCCCAAGGCGCCCAAGGCCCTGGTGTTCGCCGGCTGGAAAGACATGGATTCGTACATGCGCGAGCACAAGCTGGAGGGCGCGCCCTCGGTGCTCACGCAGCTGCAGCCGCCGGCCAAGGCCAAGCCGGCACGCAGCGATGACGACAGCCGCAGCGAGCGCGGTAGCGGCAGCAGCAGCTGATGCCCGTGTGCAGCTGGCGCACCCGCGCTCTGACGCTGCTTGTCAACACTACTTTTTTGATAGCTGCCAGCGCTTGCCAGGCAAGCGCTGGAGCCATTTTCAGCCCTCAGACAGGCCTCGATCCACCCGCTTCCACCCGCTCGAACACGGCCATGCTCTCGACGTGCGCCGTGTGCGGAAACATGTTGACCACGCCCGCCGCCGTGCAGCGGTAGCCCGCCTGATGCACCAGCAGGCCGGCGTCGCGCGCCAGGGTGGCCGGGTTGCAACTGACATAGACGATGCGCGCCGGCGGCTGCCAGCCCGCGCTGCCCGCCGGCAGGGCCGCAGCGCCCTCGGCGCCGATGCGCGCCTGGTGGATGTCAGCCAGCGCCTTGGCCAGAGCAAAAGCGCCCTCGCGCGGCGGATCGACCAGCCACTTGTCGGCGCTGCCATCGGCCATGAGCAGCTCGGGCGTCATCTCGAACAGGTTGCGCGCTACGAAAATGGTAGCTGCCAGCGCTTGTCCAGCGGGCCTTTGCGCCTGATTTTTCGCATGATTTTCGCGTGAGCGGGCGACCAGCGCCTCACTGCCCTCTATGCCCAGCACCTCGCGCGCCTGCGTGGCCAGCGGCAGCGTGAAATTGCCCAGGCCACAGAACCAGTCGATCACCCGCTCATGCGGCTGCACCTGCAGCAGGCGCAGCGCGCGCGTGACCAGCACGCGGTTGATGTGCGGATTGACCTGGGTGAAGTCCGTGGGCCGAAACGGCATGGTGATGCCGAAATCGGGCAGCTCGTAGGCCAGCGCCTCGCCGCCCGCGTCCAGCAGCTGCACCGTGTCCGGCCCCTTGGGCTGCAGCCACCACTGCACGCCGTGCTGCGCGGCGAAGTCGCGCAGGCGCTGGCGGTCGGCGCCCGACAACGGCTCCAGGTGGCGCAGCACCAGGGCGGTGACGCGGTCGCCGCAGGCCAGCTCGATCTGCGGGCAGGTGTCGCGCGCGTCCATGCCGGCGATCAGCGCGCGCAGCGGCATCAGCAGGGCATCGACGTGCGGCGGCAGGATCTTGCAGGTCTGCATGTCGGCGATGTAGCGGCTCTTTCTCTCGTGAAAGCCGACCAGCACCGTGCCCTTTTTCAGCACATGGCGCACCGACAGCCGGGCGCGGAAGCGATAGCCCCAGGCCGGGCCGTGGATGGGGCGCAGCACGGTCTCGGGCCGCACCTTGCCCAAATGCCACAGGTTGTCCTCCAGCACGCGCTGCTTGACGGCCACCTGGGCGCCGGCGTCCAGGTGCTGCATCTTGCAGCCGCCGCAGGCGCCGGCGTGCAGGCCGAAGTGCGGGCACAGCGGGCGCACGCGCTGGCTGGACTCGCGATGGATCTCGGTCAGCTGGGCCTGCTCCCAGTTGTTCTTCTTGCGGCCCGTGCTGGCGCTGACCAGCTCGCCCGGCAGTGCGCCGTCGATGAACACGACCTTGCCGTCGGGCCGATGCGCGACGCCCTGGGCGTCCAGATCCATGGATTCGATGGCCAGCCAGCCTGGCGGCAACGCGCTCGCAGCGCTGGCTTGCAGGCTGGCATCAAGGCTGGCAGGGGAAGAGGGGAGAGGTTTTCTGCGGGGTCGCTCATGCCCCGATTGTCTCAGCCCGCCATCGCCTGCAGGCGCGCCGCGTGCTCCTTGGTCAACCCCTGTCGCCCCGCGGTGCCGGCAATGGCGCGCGCTCAGGCGGCACTTGCGGGGCGATGCCCGCCGAGGGTTCGCGCACCACGCCCTGGGTGCTGGCGGGCAGGCGATAGACCTCTTGGTCGCAGGCGCCGCTGTACAGCGAAAACACCAGGCTGGCGCCCGGCGCGATGCGCGGCAGCGTCTCGTGCAAGGGCAGCGACATGTCCACCGGCGGCGTCTGCGCGCGGTACAGCACCTGCTGGTCGGCGCCCAGCACGGTGTAGCAGGCAGCGTGCGCCAGCGGGGCGGACAGCAGCAGGGCCAGCGCCCAGGCGGCACGGCGGACGGGAAAAATAGGGCTTGGGGACATGAAAGCTCCAGGCGACAGGGTTGGGGCGGCAGGCGCGATGGCGCCGATTATGGACAGGCGCACGGAGGCCGCGCACCTTCACGCCCTCAGGGCAGGTGCAGATGGCTGCAGTGCTTGACCTCCTCCATCACCGCATAGGTGCGCGTCTCGCGCACCCCGGGCAGCTGCCACAGCACGTCGCCGGCAAAGCGCCGGTAGGCCGCCATGTCCGCCGAGCGCGTCTTGAGCAGGTAGTCGAAGCCGCCGGCCACCATGTGGCACTCCATGATCTGCGGGTGTACCTGCACGGCGGCCTTGAACTGCTCGAAGACATTGGGCGTGGTGCGGTCGAGCAGCACTTCGACGAAGACCAGCATCCCGGCACCCAGCTTGAGCGGGTTGAGCCGCGCCTCGTAGCCCAGGATGAAGCCGCCCTGCGTCAGCCGCTGCACGCGGGCCAGCACGGCCGTGGGCGACAGCGACACGGCCTCGGCCAGCTTCAGGTTGGACAGCCGCCCGTCGGTTTGCAGGATCTTCAGGATGCGCAGGTCTATGCGATCCAGACTGAAGGTTTCAGGCGCTTTCATGGCGTGATTATTCGGCTAGCAAGCCTGATTTTGGTGATTCATTCAGCCGGCCAGACCCCATGATCCGCGCATGGACACCGCCGCCTTCTTCCCCCGCCCGCAGGACGCCGCGCCCCTGCGCCAGGCCATCACCGCCGCCACCCGTATGCCCGAGCCGCAGGCGTTGGCGCCGCTGCTGGCCGCCGCGCGACTGCCGCCGGCGCAGCAGCAGGCCGTGCAGGCGCGTGCGCTGGCGCTGGCACAGGCCTTGCGCGGGCGCAGGAGCGAGGGCGGGCGCGCCGGGCTGGTGCAGGCGCTGTTGCAGCAGTTCGCCCTGTCGTCGCAGGAGGGCGTGGCGCTGATGTGCCTGGCCGAAGCGCTCTTGCGCATCCCCGACGCGGCCACGCGCGATGCACTGATCCGCGACAAGGTGGGCACGGGCGACTGGGCGCGGCACTTGGGGCAAAGCCCCTCGCTGTTCGTCAACGCCGCCACCTGGGGCCTGCTGCTGACCGGTCGGCTGGTGGCCACGCACAGCGAATCGGGCCTGAAGGACGCGCTGCGCCGCCTCACCGTGCGCGGCGGCGAGCCTTTGATCCGCAGGGGCGTGGATGTCGCCATGCGCATGATGGGCGAGCAATTCGTGACCGGCGAGACCATTGAGCAGGCCCTGGGCAACGCCCGCCGGCTGGAGGCGCGCGGCTTTCGCTACTCCTACGACATGCTGGGCGAGGCAGCCCTGACCGCAGGCGACGCGCAGCGCTACCAGCAAGCCTACATCGACGCCATCCACGCCATCGGCCAGGCCAGCGCCGGGCGCGGCGTGTATGCCGGACCGGGCATTTCCATCAAACTCAGCGCCCTGCACCCGCGCTACCAGATGGCGCAGTGGCAGCGCGTGATGGACGAGCTGTACCCGCGCGTGCTGGAGCTGGCGCGCCTGGCGCAGCACTACGACATCGGCCTGAACATCGACGCCGAGGAAGCCGACCGGCTGGAGCTGTCGCTGGACTTGCTGGAGCGCCTGTGCCACGAACCCTCGCTGGCCGGCTTTGCCGGCATCGGCTTCGTCATCCAGGCCTACCAAAAGCGCTGCCCGGCGGTCATCGACTGGTGCATCGACCTGGCGCGCAGGAGCGGCCACCGGCTGATGATCCGCCTGGTCAAGGGCGCCTACTGGGACAGCGAGATCAAGCGCGCCCAGGTCGAGGGCCTGGCGGACTACCCCGTCCATACGCGCAAGGCACATACCGACGTGTCCTACATCGCCTGCGCGCGCAAGCTCCTGGCTGCGCCGGATGCGGTCTATCCGCAGTTCGCCACGCACAACGTGCAGACCCTGGCCAGCATCTGGGAGCTGGCCGGGCCGCAGCGCTACGACGGCGGGCAGTACGAATTCCAGTGCCTGCACGGCATGGGCGAGCCGCTGTACGAGCAGATCATCGGCCAGCGCCCCTGCCGCATCTACGCCCCAGTGGGCACGCACGAGACCCTGCTGGCCTACCTGGTGCGCCGGCTGCTGGAAAACGGCGCCAACACCTCGTTCGTCAACCGCGTGGCCGATACGGCGCTGCCGCTGGAATCCCTGATCGAAGACCCCGTGGCCACGGTGGATGCGCTGGCGGCCAGCGAAGGCGCAGCCGGCCTGCCGCACCCGCGTATCCCGCTGCCGGGCGGCCTCTACGGCGCGGCACGCGCCAATTCGAGCGGGCTGGACTTGGCCGCCGCGCCGATGCTGGCCGCCCTGGCACAGGCGCTGGACGCCAGCCGGGCCAGCGCCTGCCTGGCGGCGCCGCTGGTCGGCGCAGCGGCAGCACCGGCGCAGGTTGTAGATTTGGCATCAAATACGGCGAAAAACCTTGCTGGGCAAGTGCTCACAGCTATCGAAAGCGTAGCTTTTGACAACATGGCGCAGGCAGACACCGCCCCTATCCTGCTGGACATCCGCAATCCCGCCGACCACGGCGATCTGGTCGGCCAGGTGCGCGAGGCCAGCGCCGGCGACATCGACGCTGCCCTGGCCGCCGCCACGGCCTGCCAGCCCGCCTGGGCAGCCACCGCCCCTGCCGCGCGCACGCAACTGCTGCGCCGCAGCGCCGAGCTGCTCCAGGCCGAGGCGCCGCGCCTGCTGCCGCTCATCATGCGCGAGGCCGGCAAGACCGCCGCCAACGCCGTGGCCGAGCTGCGCGAGGCGGTGGACTTCCTGCGCTACTACGCCGCGCAGGTCGAATCGGGCGGCTGGGACAACGCCACGCACGTGCCGCTGGGGCCGGTGGCGTGCATCAGCCCGTGGAATTTTCCGCTGGCCATCTTCCTGGGCCAGGTTGCCGCCGCCCTGGCCGCCGGCAACGTGGTGCTGGCCAAGCCCGCCGAGCAAACGCCGCTCATCGCCCATGAGGCCGTGCGCCTGCTGCACGCCGCCGGCGTGCCGCACACGGCGCTGCAGCTGCTACCCGGCAGCGGCGAGGCCGTGGGCGCGGCGCTGGTGCGGGATGCGCGCGTGCAGGGCGTCATGTTCACCGGCTCGACCGAGGTCGCGCGCATCCTGCAACAGAGTCTGGCGCAGCGCCTGGGCGCGCACGGCCAGCCAGTGCCGCTGATCGCCGAAACCGGCGGGCAGAACGCCATGGTCGTGGACTCCTCGGCGCTGGCCGAGCAGGTCGTGGCCGACGTGCTGGCCTCGGCCTTCGACAGCGCCGGCCAGCGCTGCTCGGCGCTGCGCGTGCTGTGCCTGCAGGATGAGTGCGCCGAGCGCATCCTGGCCATGCTGCGCGGCGCCCTGGCCGAGCAGCGCGTGGGCGACCCCGGCGCGCTGGCCACCGACATCGGCCCGGTCATAGACGCCGAAGCGCAGCGCGGCATCGAGGACTACATCGCCAGCCGGCGCAAGCAGGGCCATGCCGTGCATCAGGGCGCGCTGGACGCCGCCGTGGCAGCGCGCGGCACCTTTGTCGCGCCCACGCTGATCGAGCTGCAGGACGCCACCGAGCTGGGCCGCGAGGTCTTCGGCCCGGTGCTGCACGTGCTGCGCCATGCGCGCGCCGAGTTGCCGGCGCTGCTGGCACAGATCAACGCTACCGGCTACGGCCTGACGCAAGGCGTACACACGCGCATCGATGAGACCGTGGCGCGCGTGGCCGCGCAGGCGCAGGCCGGCAACCTGTACGTGAACCGCAACATGGTCGGCGCCGTGGTCGGCGTACAGCCCTTCGGCGGCGAAGGCCTGTCGGGCACCGGGCCGAAGGCGGGCGGGCCGCTGTATCTGCTGCGGCTGCTGGCACACCACCCCCTGGACGCAGCACGCCAGGCCATCGCTGCCACAGCCGCCACAGCCATCGGCACTGCCGGCGGTGCCTTGCCGGCAGTGGACGCCTCGCTGCAGCCGGCCCTGCTGGCGCCGCTGCAGGCGCTGCAGACCTGGGCGCAGGAGCAGGAGCACGAAGGCTGGGCCGCGCCGCTGGCCGGCATCTGCGCCGCCCTGGCCCAGGCCAGCTGCGCCGGCCTGCAGGCCCGCCTGCCCGGCCCGACCGGCGAGAAAAACGACTACCGCATCCTGCCGCGCGAGCGCGTGCTGTGCCTGGCCGAGGGCGACGCGCCCGCCGCCCTGCTGGTGCAGCTGGCCACCGTGCTGGCCGCCGGCAGCCAGGCGCTGTGGCCGGCCAGCGCAGCCGCCCTGCGCGCCCGCCTGCCCCATGCGGTGCAAGAGCGCGTGATCTTGCTGGCCAACTGGCAGCAGGCGGATTTTGCTGCCGTATTGCACGGCGGCAGCGCGGCGGCCCTGCTGAATCTCCAGCGCATATTGACCCAGCGCCCGGGTGCATTGACAGGCCTGGCAGCCCTGAATGCGGATGCATCCCGGCAAAATGCCTGCACGGCCTTGCTGCGCCTGGTGCTGGAGCGCAGCACCAGCATCAACACCACGGCAGCCGGCGGCAATGCCAGCCTGATGGCCCTGGCCTGAGGAGCTCGGCCAGACAGCGCGGCGGATATCGATTCGAATTTTTATCCAAATCGGCCTCAAAACCAATGTAGGCAAGCGCTGATAGCTATCATTTTTCATGAAAAAACCCTGAATCCACCCTGATTTCACAATCCTGGAGACCAGCAAGGCAAGGCGCGGCAATCCTGTCGCGCCTTGCCTTTTTCATTTCCATGAAATCCTTAATGCACTGTTAATACAGGAAAAATATAATATTATTTTTGCCTTTATTTTTGCAATGACATATCTCTTTTGAATACTCATCAAATATCCCATCATTTGACCCGGATCAATACGCAGGATAAATAAAAGAATAATCTGAGAATATCCCGAATGATCGAATAAATAGATGAAGAAGATTGCCCATGCCTGACATCACCTCCTCCCCCGGCCCCCAGCCAGTGGCGCCAGCCGCCTCGGTCTCTGCGCCCACCCCAGCTGCCGCCCAGGTGCAGACCAGCAAGCGCAGTTTTCTTCAGGAGCTCATCGGCTTGGCCAGCGCCTTCGGTGCCGTCGCCGCCACCGGCCCGGCCACTGCCGCCGCCCTGCCCGGCAGCCAGCCGCCGCGCCGCCCCGGCATGGCCGGCAAGCGCTTCGGCATGTTGGTGGACATCCGCAAGTGCATCGGCTGCCAGGCCTGCACGGTGAGCTGCTCGGTGGAAAACCAGCCGCCCATCGGCCAGTTCCGCACCACCGTGCTGCAGTACGAGATCGACAAGCCAGACGGCTCCATGCCCGCCATGGTCAGCCTGCCGCGCCTGTGCAACCACTGCGAGGAGCCGCCCTGCGTGCCGGTCTGCCCGGTGCAGGCCACCTTCCAGCGCGAGGACGGCATCGTGCTGGTGGACAACGAGCGCTGCGTGGGCTGCGGCTACTGCGTGCAGGCCTGCCCCTATGACGCGCGCTTCATCAACCACGAGACGCAGACCGCCGACAAATGCACCTTCTGCGAGCACCGCCTGGAGGTCGGCCTGCTGCCGGCCTGCGTGGAGAGCTGCGTCGGCGGCGCGCGCGTGATCGGCGACCTGAACGACCCGCAAAGCGAGATCAACCGCCGCATGGCCGCGCACGAGGAGGGCGTCAAGGTGCTCAAGCCCGGCATGAAGACCGAGCCGCGCGTGTTCTACATCGGCCTGCCCGATGAATTCGTCGATGGCGTCGATGGCCAGGCCAGCGTGCGCCTGGTGTCCGAGCACTGACCGCCCCGGGAGGACTTTCACATGCAGATCATCGAATTGCTCACCCCGGCCTACGAGGCCGCCTGGCTGCCCTGGGCCGTGCAGTATTTCTTCCTGGCCGGCATCGCCACCGGCGCGGCGCTGCTGGTGGCGGCGTGCGGCCTGGCCCTGGCACGCCCAGCCAGCGCGCCCGATGCGCCGCTGTCGCCCCTGGCACGCCTGACGCCGGTGGCCGTGCTGACGCTGGCCGTGGTGGCCATTGCCGCGCCAGTGTCGCTGCTGGCCGACCTGCACCAGCCGGCGCGCTTTTGGCACTTCTACGCGCACTTCACGCCCTGGTCGTGGATGTCGCTGGGCGCGCTGCTGCTGCCGGCCTTCGTGGCACTGGCGCTGGCCATGTGCGCCAGCTGGTGGCTGGGCCGCCTGCGCTGGATGCGCCTGCTGGCGCCGCTGCTGGTGCTGTCGGCGCTGAGCATCGTGCTCTACACCGGCGCCGAGGTCATGGTGGTGCGCGCCCGTCCGCTGTGGCACACCGCCTGGCTGCCGGTCAACCTGGCGCTGACCGGCTGGCTGGCGGCCATCGGCGTGATGCTCCTGATCGAGCGCTTCCTGCCCGCCGCGCTGCGCCCGCACGATGCAGCGCTGCAGCTGCTGCGCCGCATCGCCCTGGCCCTGGGCGCGCTGCTGGCGCTGGCCACCCTGAGCTGGTTCACCCTGGGCCTGGTGGCGCGCTCGCCCTCGCTGCTGGCGGCGCTGCGGCTGTGGAATGACTTCCCGGTCTGGCGCGCCGGCATGGTGCTCTCGGCGCTGGGCGGCGTGGCCGTGCTGGCCGTGCTGCTGGCCGGGCGCACCCGCATGGCCTGCCCCTGGTACCGCGCCATGCTGGGCCTGCTGCTGGCCGGCAGTGCCTGGGCGTTTCGCTGGGCGCTGTTCATGAGCGTACAGGGCGTGCCCAAATTCGGCGCCGGCCTGTACCTCTACACCATGCCGCTGGGCAGCGACGGACTACTGGGGATGCTGGGCGTATTCGGCCTGTGCATCGCCCTGGTGGCGGCGGCCACCTGGGCGCTGGAGACCTGGCCGGCACTCAAGCCCGCCCGCGCGTAGGAAAAAAAGCCTCGAACCGTTGCCTGACAAGCGTGAGCAGCTATCAAAAAAACAAGCAACCCGCCGCCCACGCCCAACCCGACGACCCCAAGGAACAGACATGACCAACAAGCCTCCCCGCCCCGCCCCCACCCATGAAACCCAAGCGCCCGACGTGCGCCGTCGCCGCCTGCTGCTGCGCGGCGGTGCCGTGGCCGGCGGCCTGACGGCCTTTGCCGCCGGCTATGGCGACGTCGTCGCCAAGGGCGCCAAGGGCCTGATCAGCGGCTCCTCCGGCGTCGGCACGAAAAGCGCCACGCGCGGCAACTCGCTCACGCCCGAGTTCCGCATCGACCCGGCCACCGGCCAGCTGGCCACCCAGCCCGGCCAGGTGGTCAGCCCATCGAGCTGCCTGGGCTGCTGGACGCAGTGCGGCGTGCGCGTGCGCGTGGACACCGAGCGCGGCCAGATCATCCGCATCGCCGGCAACCCCTACCACCCGCTGTCCACGACCAATGCCGTGCCCATGGCCCTGCCGGTGCGCCAGGCCTACGCCATGCTGGGCGGCGACAGCGGCATCGAGGGCCGCGCCACGTCGTGCGCGCGCGGCTCGGCCATGCTGGAGCACCAAAGCGCCCCGCATCGCGTGCTCACACCGCTCAAGCGCGTGGGGCCGCGCGGCTCGGGCCAGTGGCAGAGCATCTCGCTGGAGCAACTGGTCAAGGAAGTGTGCGAAGGCGGCGACCTGTTCGGCGAGGGCCATGTGGATGGCCTGCGCGCCATCCGCGACGTGGACACCCTGATCGACCCGGACAACCCCGAGTACGGCCCCAAGTCCAACCAGCTGGTCATCACCGACGCCTCCAACGAAGGCCGCACGCCGCTGATCCGCCGCTTTGCCGGCCCGTCGTTCGGCACGGTGAACTTCTCCAACCACGGCGCCTACTGCGGCCAGACCTACCGCGTCGGCACGGCGGCGGCGCTGGGCAACATCCCCGGGATGCCGCACGGCAAGCCGGACTGGAAGAACTCGCGCTTCGGCCTGTTTCTGGGCACGGCGCCGGCGCAGGCCGGCAACCCCTTCCAGCGCATGGGCCGGGAGCTGGCCGAGGCGCGCTCGCGCGAGGACAACAGCTACCAGTACGTGGTGGTCTCGCCCGTGCTACCGACCTCATCCAGCCACGCCGCCGGCGACAACAACCGCTGGCTGCCCGTCAAGCCCGCCACCGACCTGGCGCTGGCCATGGCGCTGATCCGCTGGATCATCGACAACGAGCGCTACGACGCCCAATACCTGGCCCAACCCGGCCCGCAGGCCATGGCCGCCGCCGGCGAGGCGTCGTGGAGCAACGCCACGCATTTGCTCATCAACGACCCCCAGCACCCGCGCTTCGGCCAGTTCCTGCGCGGCGCGGACATCGGCCTGCCCCTGCCCGAGCCGGTGGACGAGAAAACCCCGGCCGAGGATGTCTATGTGGTGCAGCTGGCCGACGGCACACTCAGCGCCCACACGGTGGCCCAGCCCGCGCAGCTGATGGTCGAGCGCGAATTCACCCTGCCGCGCGCTGAAGGCGCTGCCGAAGAGCCAGCGCCGGTGCCCGTATGCACGTCGTTTGCCAAGCTGCGCGAGCACGCCCAGCGCATGACGCTGCAGGAGTATTCGGACATCTGCGGCGTGCCGGTGGCCGAGATCGAAGCCCTGGCGCGCGAGTTCACCAGCCACGGCAAGCGGGCAGTGGCCAACTCGCACGGCGGCACCATGAGCGGCGCAGGCTTCTACACTGCCTATGCCATCGCCATGCTGAACAACCTGGTCGGCAACCTGAACGTCAAGGGCGGCTGGGTGCTGGACGCCGGGCCGTTCGGCCCCTTCGGCCCGGGGCCGCGCTACAACTTCGCCACCTTCGAGGGCCAGGTCAAGCCCAGCGGCGTGTCGCTGTCGCGCACGCGCTTCCCCTACGAAAAGACCAGCGAGTTCAAGCGCAAGAAGGCAGCCGGCGAGAACCCCTACCCGGCGCGCGCGCCCTGGTACCCCGCGCCCGGCAACATGAGCAGCGAGATGGTGGCGGCGGGCCTGCTGGGCTACCCCTACGCCATCAAGGCGTGGATTAACCACATGTCGAACCCGGTGTATGCCATTGCCGGCTTCGAGCACGCCGTGGTGCCGGCCATCAAGGATCCCAAGAAGCTGCCGCTGTTCATCTCGGTCGATCCCTTCATCAACGAGACCTCGGCGCTGGCCGACTACATCGTGCCCGACACGGTGACCTACGAGAGCTGGGGCATAGGCGCGCCCTGGGCCGACGTGATCGCCAAGACCTCGACCGTGCGCTGGCCAGTGGTCGAGCCGGCCACGGCGCGCACGGCGGACGGCCGGCCGGTCAACTTCGAGGCCTTCCTGTTCGCCGTGGCCCGGGAGCTGCAGCTGCCAGGCTTTGGCAAGAACGCCATGGCTACCCGCGACGGCGAGCCCCTCGACCTGGAAAGCGCCGAGGATTTCTACGTGCGCGGCATCTGCAACATCGCCTGGCAGGCCGGCAAGCCCGTGCCCGAGGCCAGCGACGACGACATCGAGATCACCGGCCTCAAGCGCTGGATGCCCGAGGTGCAAAAGCGCCTCAAGCCCGAGGAGGTGCGCCGCGTGGCCATGGTCATGAGCCGCGGCGGGCGCTTCGACACCATCGAGGACGCCTGGGTGGGCGAGCACATCAAGGCGGCGCACAAGTTCCCGGTGCAGCTGTGGCACGAGGGGCTGGCGAAGATGCGCCACTCCATGACCGGCGAGGCCTACGTGGGCTGCCCGACCTGGTTTCCGACGCGCTTTGCCGACGGCTCGGCCATGCGCGAGCACTATCCCGAGTCGGACTGGCCGCTGACGCTGAGCTCCTACAAGTCCAACCTGATGAGCAGCATGTCGATCGGCGTCAAGCGCCTGCGCCAGGTACACCCGCACAACCCCATCAGCCTGCACAGGGACGACGCGGCGCGCTTCGGGATTGCCAACGGCGACCGGATCGAAGTCAGCACGCCCGGCGCCAGCGTGCAGGGCGTGGCCCTGGTCAGGAGCGGCATCGCCCCGGGCACGGTGGCCATCGAATACGGCTACGGCCACCGGCAGCTGGGCGCAGTGGCGCACACCATCGACGGCAAGGCCACGGCGCACGACCCGCACAACGCCAGTGGCGTGAACCTCAACGACCTGGGCTTTGCCGACCCGACGCGCCCGGCCCGGGACAACGTCTGGATCGAGTGGGTCTCGGGCGCGGTGGTGCGCCAAGGCCTGCCGGTGCGCGTGCGCAAGGTGTGAAGCAGCTATGCTTTCAATAGCTACCATCGCTTGATACACAAGGGTTTAAGGCGTTTTTCATGCTCAGAGCAGCTTGCTTGCATGGCTTGGGCCAGCGGCCAGCCAGCGCAGGGCATGATGCGCCCATGCACATCCTGATCGTCGAAGACAACGCCCTGGTGGCCAGCGGCATCCGCACCGGGCTGCAATTGCACGGGATGCAGGCCGACGTGGCCGGCACGGCGGCGGCGGCGCAGGCGCATGTGGACGCGCGCAGCTACGACGCCTGCGTGCTCGACCTTGGCCTGCCCGATGGCGACGGCCTGGCGCTGCTGCGCCGCTGGCGCGCGGCCGGCACGGCGCTGCCGGTGCTGATCCTGAGCGCCCGCAGCGCCCTGGACGACCGCATCGCCGGCTTCGAGCAGGGCACGGACGACTATCTGGCCAAGCCTTTCGACCTGCACGAGCTGGCGCTGCGCCTGCAGGCGCTGGTGCGCCGTGCCGGCGGGCGCGCCAGCGACCGGGTCACCCTGGGCGAGTGCGAGATCGACCTGGCCAGCGGCGCCGTCTGGCGCGCCGGCGTGCCGCTTGAGCTGCCCCGGCGCGAATGGCTGCTGCTGGCCGCGCTGGTGCAGGCCGGCGGGCGCGTGCTGAGTACGGCGCAATTGCACGACAGCCTGTACGGCCTGGGCGAGGAGGTCGGCAGCAACACCGTCAACGTCCATGTCCACCACCTGCGCCGCAAGCTCGGCGCCGACCTGATCGACACCGTGCGCGGCCTGGGCTTTCGCCTGGGGGCGCGCTACCAGCAGCAGCTGGTGCCAGCCGCGTCATCGACATCGGCATGAACGCCGAGCTGCCCGCGCGCCTGAAAAGCCTGCGCCTGCGCCTGGTGCTGGGCCTGGCGCTGGCCAGCAGCCTGCTGTGGGGCAGCGTGGCGGCCTGGCGCATCAACAGCCTGGACGAGGAGATCAACGCCATGCTGGACGAGCGGCTGATGGCCTCGGCGCGCATGGTGGCCAGCATCGTGCAGCAACTGCAGCCGGCCATGCCGCCGGAGCCGGCAGCAGCGGACTCTGCCCAGGCGCAGCAGCAGGACGTGCAAGAGCAGGTGCATTCGGTGATTGGCCGTGACGGCGTGGCCTGCGAGGTCAGCCTGGCGCGCAGCGAAGTCGAGGTGCTGGCGCTGGCGCGCACCGGCGGCGCACCGCCCCAGTCCACCCTGGGCGCGCCCGGCTTCAAGCAGATCACCAAGGGCGGCAAGGCCTGGCGCACCTATGTGCTGGCCGAGGGCGAGTTGCGCGTGGCCACGTCCGACCCGCTGGCGCAGCGCGAGCAACTGGTGCGCGCCGCCGTGCTGGCCCTGGCCCTGCCTTTTGCTTTGGCGCTGGCCGTGGTCTGGCTGCTGGTGTGGTGGGTGGCGACGCTGGGCCTGCGCCCGCTGGAGCGCCTGCGCCGCGAGCTGGCAACGCGCGCGCCCACGGCGCTGGAGCCCATCCACAGCGGCCAGGACACGCATGAACTCAGCCCGCTGGTGACCAGCCTCAACGCCCTGCTGGCGCGCACCGGCGCGGCGCTGGCGCACGAGCGGCGCTGGACGGCGGACGCGGCCCACGAGCTGCGCACGCCGCTCACGGCCATCAAGACGCAGGTGCAGGTGGCGCAGATGGCGCTGGCCACGCCGGGGCGCAGCGCCGTCGCCGGCCAGGCACTGGATGCCGCGCTGCAGGGCATCGCCCACATGCACGGCACGCTGGAGCAATTGCTGCAGTTGGCACGGCTCGAAGGCCAGGACGGCGCCAGCCCCAGCAGCACCTGCGGCAGCGCCATCGTGCAGGCCTTCGAGCTGGCCGTGCAGCAGTCGCGCCAGCGCGCCCAGCACGAGGGGGGCAGCGCCACCGCCCTGCAGGTGCATTGCCAGCCCGCCGACACCCCGGCCTGGTCAGGCGTGTGCCTGCCGGTGCCCGACGCCCTGCTGACCAGCGCCATCGGCAACCTGCTGGACAACGCCCTGCGCCACCACCAGGGCGATGCGCCCATCGAATGCCGCCTGGAGCTGCACCCGCCAGCGGCGCCCTGGACGCCGGCCACGGTGCAGGTATGCATCCGCGACCACGGCCCCGGCATGAGCGCGCAGGATTGCGAAAGCGCCAGCCAGCGCTTTTGGCGCAAGGGCGCCAGCAGCAGCGCCGGCAGCGGCCTGGGCCTGACCATCGCCCGGCGCATTGCCGAAAGCGGCGGCGGCACGCTGCACCTGGCGCCCGCCCAGCCCGGCCTGCGCGCCTGCCTGCGCTGGCCGCTGCCGGCGACAGCGGCAGACTGATCGCCCCGAAAACCCTCAACCACCGCCTCCACGCCCCTGCCATGCTGCCCGCCCAGACCCTGAACCTCGGCCCCCTGGTGCTGTCCTGGACGGTGCTGCTGGCCGGCGCCGCCTGGCTGGCCGCCAGCACGCTGCATGACCGCAGCGCACGGCGCACCGGCCTGCCGCCGGGGCCGCACGCCTGGGCGCTGGCGCTGGTGGCGCTGGCCGGCTCGCGCCTGGCCTTCGTCGCCAGCTACTGGCGCGAATACGCCAGCGCGCCCTGGGCGGCGCTGGACATCCGCGACGGCGGCTGGTCGGCCAGCTGGGGGCTGCTGGCCGCTGGCGGGTATCTGCTGGTTCTGTGGCTGCGCCGCAATCCCTGGCGGCGTCCGGCAACCCTGGGGCGGCTGCCGGTGCCGGGCTGTGGCTGGCCGGCACGCTGGCGCTGCAACTGGCCCAGCCCTCGCAGCCGGTGGCCCTGCCCGCCTGGCAGGGCGTGGCGCTGGATGCGCGCAGCGTCCACCTGCCCGCGCTGCAGGGCCAGCCGGTGGTCATCAATCTGTGGGCCAGCTGGTGCCCGCCCTGCCGGCGCGAAATGCCGGTGCTGCGGCAGGCACGCACGGCCCATGCGCAGGTGCGCTTTCTGTGGATCAACCAGGGCGAGGCGCCCGAGACCGTGCTGCGCTACGCCGCCGCGCAGCAATTGCCGGCTGCCGATGTGCTGCTCGACCAGGATGGGCAGCTGGGCCGCCTGCTGGGCCAGCGGGCGCTGCCGACCACGCTGTTCTTCAACGCGGCGGGTGAGCTGGTGGCGCTGCGCAGCGGCGAGCTGTCGGCGGCCACGCTGGCGCAGCACCTGGAGCTGCTGCAGTGATGGGCGTGTCTGGCATGTCTGATGTGGCCCCAGACCCTGGAAGCACTTCAACAATCATAGCTATCACCGCTTGCTGGGCAAGGCTTTGAGGCCGAAAAGGCTCAAAATCCTGACCTGCTGCGCCAGGTCTGCCGGACTATCTGGCCGCGCCCGACTCACGCACGCCCAGGCGGTCGAACAGCCCGCCGCGCGGCCCGTCCAACCCGGCGCCCTGCCCGCCTGCGGCCTGCACGGCGGCCAGGAAATGCGCCATCGCCTCGGAGGCGCGGCTGCGCTGCTCGCCGCTGTGGATGTGCTCGTCCACGCTGGAGCCATCGGCCAGATGCACACGCATCCACGAGCGCGTGGCATGGGCCAGCTGATCGATCAGGCGCAGCGGCACATCGAAGCGGCTGGCAGGCCCCAGGGCGGTATCTGCCGGGGCCGGGGCCACAGCTGCTGGCACGGCACCGGATGCCACCGGCGCGGCTGGCGGCACGGGCAGGCGCAGGCGCAGCACCTGCGAGCCGCCGATGTGGATGTCTGCCCCGCTCACCGCCGCGCGGGCGCCCGGCAGGGCGACGGTCAGCGCCGCCTGCCCCGGATGGGCGCTGGCCCAGGAGGCGCTCAGTAGCGGGCAGCGCGGGCCAACCTGGCAGACCAGCGGCTCGGGGGCCACCGCCACCACGGTGCTGCCATCGCTGGCGGCTGCGCTGCGTACCTGCGGCACCAGGGGCTGGCGACCAGCGCAGCCCGCCGCAAGCACTGCGGCCAGCAACAGACCCCACCGGGGCAGGTGAGGCAGGAGGGACAGCAATTGCATGGCATTCACCTCTCAATCAATGTGTCGGCGGCGTGCCAGATCACTCCCACTCGATTATCTTTGATGGAAAAATACCATTTCATAGCAACATGTTACATACACTTCACCGCATGATGCCATGAAAAGTACCATGCAACGCCAAGAGAAGTTGAACTAGCACCGTCGGATGGCGTTCAACCTCCAGCCTTGCGCCGTTTCTCCCGCTCGGCGTCGGCTAGGTCACCGGGCCACCTCGCCAACGCTTCATCGTTGAGGCTCGCCAAGATTTGCGGCAGGTTCATGGTCCGGTGCGGAGGGATCGGCAGGTCATTGGACGGCGGGCCATCGGTGATGAAACATGGATCGGCCTGGTCGTGCTGGTGCAGCTTCTTCATGCTCTTTCCTCTTAGCGTTCATCCTGGCAAGCGGCCATCACACTCTTTTTTAGTATGGAATTACCATATGCATGAGACCCACCTCATTTCTCGTGATGGACATAGGGAATTTTATTTTGTGTTGGGGTAACCCACCGATGAAATCATGCGTGTCCGTTTGGTAGAAATTTCGCAAGACAAACTCAACGAACCACCGAGGCGTCAGCGGTGCCGACAAAGGAATACGGCAGCCCTTTACATCACCCAATGTAAGATGGCTCTTAGGATGAGCAACATCGATGTAAACACCCTCCCGCGCATCAAAATCAAAACGCATGGGGAATGGAACGATCCTGCGCTGAACGATCTCGATAAACAGCTCGTCTCGCATATAGGCGTCCGGATCATCTTGAAATTGCAACAGGCTTGGCGAAGGGTAGAAGGCAAGCCTGTGCTGTAGCAGCTGATCACCCTCGACGCGGTACATCATCTGGAGCAATGCGCCGTCGACAAGCCTCATGTTATATGAGCGCTTGTCAGCCAGTTCGCGATAAATCTCGTCGTATTCGATATCGCCCAGCGCAATGGAAACATGTTCGGAGCCGCTGAAGGTGACGTCCGCCTTGCTGCCAAATGTTCGAATCGCAGAGAAATTTGAGTCGTCACAAACTCCTTTACCGATCAATTCAGAAATCAGTCCATCGATATCTTCTTTGATACTTATTGGAGTCACGTCCATCACTCATTTCCCCCAAGGAACTTTTTGATTTTCTCGCGGGTCGCCTCATCGAGGTCTTCCGGATGTAGTTCACCGCTCTCCAGATCACCCAAAAGATCGGCGAGTTGGCTCTTCCTTCGCTCAAGACGCTGCCGCTCTTGTGGAGACAAATCACGATGAACAATGCGCAGCTTGCCAAGCAAAGCATCGTCGGGATAACGAAAATCCAAGACGAAACCACGCTGCTTTAAGGCGGAAAATTCGTCGATTAGCCCCTGCATCTGAGGGCCATAACCTATGATGCGAACCCAAGCCTTACTTCGAGTGATGGCCGTGAAAAGGCGGTTACGCAAACTGGCAAGGCCTGTACCATTACCATTACAGTTCTGAGCGTTGATGACGTAGACCATGCCCGCTTCATTGCCCTTGGCACGGTAGATTCCCGTGAATGTCACAGAGGGGGTATCGGTGCGGAAAAACACATCTGCATCAGTATCAACACCAGCCAAATGTGTCTGAACTCCCACCTCAAAAAGCTGCCTTCTAATAGGGCCAGTAACGCCACGAGCAGTCCGTGGATCGGAGTGGATCACGATGATGTCATCATGACGAAGCTCATCTTCGCTCAAGTTTGATTGAATTTGTTGAACAAGCCATGCGTTTTGCTGCGTTTCATTATCGAATTTGATGAATTGGACAAGATCATCAAGACTCGAATGTTCTTCTAGAAACCTGGGGCTGGTTTCCGTCGTGCGCTCCAGAACGAGCTGCTGGCCCTTCATCAATTGCCCGCTCTGAACCTTGTAGCCAATCTCCTCCCACAGCGCGGGATAATCGAACATCTGAACTAATCCGGTCTCTGCGCCCTGTGGAGCATCACGATAAATACCGAATCCCAATCCGTGGGCGGACACTAAGACCGGACGCGAGTTTCGATAGCATTTCTGCAAAATCACATCTCGCCTACGGTCGTTACCGAACGACACTAATGGGTTCCCATGCTCATCATTGCCGAATATTTCCTCCGGCGGCGGAAGCGAAATTCCCGAGAGATTCTGAAGTTCGTCGTAAGCATAAACCAGCCGCTTGGGTGGCTTCAGCATGGAATAGCAGAGCTTCAGGAAGCTCGGCGCAAAATCCTGCGCTTCATCTGCAAGAATGACGTCGTAGAGGTGAGCTGTTTCCGAAGAATTCACCAATGCAGCTTGGCAAGCTCCATCAAAAGCCTTCTCACTTCCTCCGAATTTGTATGATGCGCTCTTGAAATCAAAAAACTCAGTTCCAGTTGCTCGGCAATACTCGTAATAGATGCCATCTCTAGCATCGCCTCCCGGCGCCCCCCAAGCATTGATAACTCGAATTTTCGTCCAATCTGGCTCTTCACCGCTCTGCTCAATACAAAAATTGTTGATCAAGCGGCGGAACTGACCTTTGAGTGAACGAGTATGGAAAGTTACGGCAATACGCCAGTCTGGGTGCTGTGTATGTAAATAGGCGGCCTTGAGTGCCAACACGATGGTCTTGCCTGAGCCAGCGAGCCCCCGGATACGTTGAACACCATCCACTGTCTCAATAACAGCCTTGTTTTGACGATGATCGAGCGTCGCAATTGAGTCTTCAAGGCGCTTGAGCTTGGCACCACGCGAGTCTTCGCGATGAACTTCTCGTTTCGAGCGGCTCTTCCGAATGCTGCTTAGGCTCTCGATCGCCGATAGCGTCATCCGGTAAAGCTCATCACTACCATCTGGCCAATTAATCTCATCTAGCGCAGCAGCAAGACCCTGCTCATTGACGATGGGATAGCCATCTACCGCCACAGCCTCGACATTGGCAACACCTGGGGCAAATGACAGAACCGAAAGCGGCACTTGCAACAAACGCCCTTTGACCAATTCACGGTGCAATTTCAGTCGTGCTTCGATCTTATTTGCCAAATCGTCCTGACGTTCCGCATATACCCCAACGTCCGCCCCTTCGATCAGGTCAAATAATACAATTCCCTTGGAAGGGCTCACCAAGGTGGCATCTATCGAATACTTGCCATCAGGGGTGGCGATCAATGGATAGCCCGTAAAAACCTCACCCTGCATTTCATGCAAGGTGTCGAAACTTTGCTCTAAAGCGTCTGTCGCGACAGGCTTTTTGTTTACACCGCGCGTAATATTCAATCGATCTGCCATTATTCGAATCCTCGTTGACTCAGCGTCACAATACTGATCAATACGCCTATTTTCCTGGACTACCTCACCGTCACAAGCTTTGCAGCTTTGGGATCGTAGACATACCCGGTGATGCTGCCATCCTTGATGCGTGCAACGGCCTCGTCGATCGCGAACAGCGGAACGAGAAACCATTCCTCGGGCTGCACAGGGTGACCGAAGCGGTCGTTGATGGTGATGTCCAATCGCGCGGGTGCAAACAGCCTGTGGAATAGCCTTTCCATCCGAGTGCGGTTGATGCCCGCGAGCTTATAGGTCGCCACCACTTCGACCTTCGCCAACAAGTAGGTGGACTGGTGCTCAGCATTGGCGATGCGCGTCTCCACCCGCCCGCCGGTCACGCCTACTTTGTGAATGATGTCGCGGTGCTGCGCGACGTAGGGATGATCGGAGAGGGAGCGCAGGACGTAGATCGTGCCGCTTTCGACATCGTCGGCCTCAAGCTCGCCGCCGAAGGAGAGTTGCCCACTCTCGGGCGAGGCCAGCCGCCGCGCGGCGGGGTCGTTGTAGAACGCTCGCTGGAGCGAGCGTAGCAGCAGATTGCTTTCGGTACCGTTGGAAAAGATGAGGCGTAGGCGGCGGTCTACCTCCCCGGCGGTAGTTTTCAGCGGCTCGCCGACCTCGGCAACGTAGAGCGTGATGCCATCGAGAACGAAAAAGTCCCCGGCTTCAATCGCGCGGCGGCCTGCTTCGATGGGCTGGGACTGGCGCATGCCGGTTTTGACCTCCGCTTGCACGCGCTCGAACAAGGGTCGAAAGGTCTCGAAGTCCTCGCAGGGCTTGCGATCCGCGATCTCCTCAGCGGCACGCTTGTCGGCGCTGGTGCGGACATGACGTAGGACCGTGATGTCGTCCGCGTCGGCTACGCCCGCCAGCTCGGCGGCCAGGTCGTCGATGTCGATGGCTTCATCTGCCGAAGCGGCAACGGTAGGCGCCCCGGCAAGCAAGCTCTGATGGTCCAGCGGCTCTAGCAGGGCACGGCAGTCCGGGATCCCGCGCAAACGGTCCAGACGCACGGCGTAAAGGCGCTCGAATATGTCGCGGTCTTCACCGTGCTGCGGCGCACGGCCGTGCTTTTCGGTGAAGCGCTGGATTTCCTCGAAGCCCGCGATGACGCGCTCCTCACTGGCCGGCCGTCCGGCATTCTTCTCAGGCGGTGCGAACTCGGCAAGCTCCGCAGCGAGTTCGTCAAGATCGGAGTTACTCATAGCGTCCCTCCGCCTTGAAGCGCATAAAGGCGGCCGCGCCTTCGGCCATGCGTCGCTCCCAGGCATCCTGGGAATCGAGCGCCGGAATGCGGCCGCGTTCCTTCTTGAACTGAACAGCCCGAACGGCCATCTCCTTCGCCTCGTCCGGCGTCAGGCTCGTGCGCTTGGCTGAGATCGCCGCCGCGACCTGCTTCAAGCTGTCCTCGCTCATGGTCTTGGCAAGGATGGCGTAGGCTTCTCCGAAGGGGTTGATGCGGTCGATCAGGTCGATGTCCAGCTCACGCACGTCCATCGCGAAGCGGCGCACGCCGTCGATCAGGGCGGTGTTGGGTGACCCGTCGCTCTCACCTTCGGTGACTAGGCGCTTGGCCTGCTGCGTGAGGTTGAGGGCAGCAATGGCGTGCTGACGCACGGCTTCCTGATCTTCGGCGTCAAGCTCAGGATACTTGTCCTTGATGATCTTGCCCATGCGAACCTGCGTCAGCTCCTCGGGCACCAGTTCCTCATCGAACAGGCCGCGCTCGATGGTGGGCTTGTCCTGCACGAAGGCCGCGATGACTTCGTTCAGGTCTTCCTGACAGATTCGCGCCGCCTCCCTGCTCTTGGGCTCGGCGAGGCCTTTGATCTCGATTTGGTACGCCCCCGTCTGCTCATTGACACCGACATTGCAACGGTCCGAGTCGTAGCCACCCTCGCCGTAGTTAAAACCCGGCGTCGGGCCGCTGTCCGGGTTCTTGGGCTTGAACTCGAAGCGCGGAGCAAGAACCTGCTCCATCAGCAGGCTGGCCGCGATGGCCTTCAACGTATCGTTGACGGCCTCGGTGACAGCTTCCTCGGCTGCATCCGGCTCGGCGATCAGGTTGGTGAACCTCGCGCGGGTCTTGCCGGGCGCGTCGCGGGTAGCTCGGCCGATGATCTGCACGATCTCGGTCAGGCTGGCGCGGTAGCCCACGGTCAGAGCATGTTCGCACCAAATCCAATCGAAGCCTTCCTTCGCCATGCCCAGCGCGATGATGATGTCCACATGGTCGCGGTTGTTCTTCTGCGCCGGGTCTTTGAGCGCGGCGGACACGCGGTCGCGCTTGGCGGCATCGTCATCGACGAGATCGGCGATGCGCAGCACGCGGCCATCGGGGCGCTTGACACGTTGGAAGCCGGTCGCAGGATCGATGCCCTGCCACTCCCCCAGCGCCTCGATGATGTGCTCCACTTCCCGCATCTTGTCCTTCGTGCTCTCGCGCGAATTGACGTTGGGGATGTGGATGATGGTTTTCTCGGCGGGATCGAGGACATTGAGGATGTCATCGACGTAAGGCCCGCTGTAGAAGAAGTAGCCGATGTCGAGTTGCTTGAGGTAATCGTAGCCGTTGAGCTGCTCGTAGTAGGTGTAGGTGACGGTATCGAACTTCGATTCATCCTGCGGCGCGAGCACGGCCTCGGCGTCGCCACGGAAGTAGGAGCCGGTCATGGCAACGATGTGCGTCTTGCCCCGAGCAAAGAACTGCCCGAGGTGCAAGCCGAGCTTGTTGTCCGGGTTGGCCGAAACGTGGTGGAACTCATCGACCGCGATCAGTCGGTCGTCGAACGCCTCCACGCCGTAGGCATCGACCGCGAAGCGGAAGGTCGCATGGGTGCAGACCAGCACCTTGTCCTCGCCTTCGAGGAATGCGCCCAGCGACTTGACCTTGCCGCCGTTGTCGTTGCCTGGCGCATTGCACAGGTTCCACTTGGGTTCGACCTGCCAGTCCGCCCAGAAGCCGTACTTCGACAGCGGCTCGTCGTTGAAGCTGGCACCGATGGACTTCTCCGGCACAACGATGATGGCCTGCTTCAAGCCCTGGTTCTTGAGCTTGTCGAGTGCCACGAACATCAACGCGCGGCTCTTGCCCGATGCGGGTGGCGACTTGATGAGCAGGTACTGCTCCCCCCGTTTCTCGTAGGCCCGCTCCTGCATGGGCCGCATCCCAAGCGCATTGGCCTTGGTCGATGCGCCGTTTCGGGCGTAGGTGACGGAAACGGACGGTACGGACTTGATCTTGTCGCTCATGCGTTGGCTCCCGCTTTGCGCTTCTTACCCTTGGCCGGTGCAGCCGAAGCGGTCATCTTGGTATAAAGGTCAAACAGCTTTTCCAGCCGCTCGGTGTCGTTCTTGAAGCGCCGACCGATGTAAATGCGCTCCAGCACTTCGTCATTGCGCTCATGCGCGGCGCGCAGGTCGGTAGGCATTGCGTCGGGGTCGTAGAGGTCGGCGATAGTGGCCGGAAAGTGATGCTCCCGCGCCAGCAGAATATCCTCGGCACAGCGCGTCAGGTCGGTCCTGTTTTTGTCTGTCAGCGTTGGAACCGGGAAGGTGTTCCAACCAAGGGTATTGGAGTACCTGGGGTCACTCTTCATCCTGCCGCACACCGTCTTGGCCCAGACTGTATGAAGGCGGGACACCACAATTGCCAAATTCCAAAGCGGCGCATTGAAGAGCCCAAACGCCTCAGTAACGATACCACCTTGCTCCAGCAACGATGCGGGAATGTAATCGCGGTTATCGGAAGCTGTTTTTGAAACAATGATGACCGACTCTTCACCGGTCTGGCGAACCTCTCCAAAGCGATACGGAAATCGACTTAGCGAGTTTGTTGCTGGTCTCTTGCTCTGCTCCCGTGCTGTTCTGACACGGTTGAAGCGAGATGCGAGCGCAGGGATCTCATTTGCCTCCTCGTACTGGCCGTCATTCACCCAGACGCAGTATCTCGGAACACCATTGATGAATTCTCGCGTGCCCGCTGCGGATCGAACGAACGGTAGTGTCCTGCGGTCAGTGATCAGCTCCTTGTATTCGCTGTAGTTCATCAGCAGAGCCCCGCCGTCATTGGGCATGCTACCGAACGACATAGGTGACACATCGGACAAAGCTATGCGTCGCTCGTCGACGAAGACCGTTGGGCCAGGAACCATGTAAGGTCCAATTTGATCCACGTCTCTGGCTAGCCCGTCTGAGATTACTCGGCACTTCTCGGGTATAGAAGAAATTCCAATAATGGATACAGTAACTACGGCCTTCTTCGAGGCCAGGTTCGACCACTTGAACGAAGGCTCTGCGAAAACAATTCTCAAGTCGTTACCAAGTAGCGCAGGCCAAATTCTGGCAACTTGCCTACCCTGGTGAATGCTGTTGGTCGCTACAAAAGCAAACTTTGCGCGATACCTGCGAATAAAATCTGCCGCCTTAGCAAACCACCCCAAAACGTAGTCAGCGACTCCAGAGTTGATGTTCTCCTTTGCAAAAACATGGGCTAAGTCTGACTTCTGCTGGTCGGTCTGATCTTGGCTCCCTTTGTAGGGCGGGTTACCACAGATGTATATCTCGCCGCCTTCGTTCTCGAAATCGATTTCGGCCTGATCGAGCGGTGTCTCGAAGAAGTCGTTCGCTTGCAACTTCACGCCGATCCCAATTGACGGGCACACGTTTAACCAATCGAGCCATAGCGCATTGCCGCAAGTGATCCAGTTCTCGTTCCGCAAGGGCAGGAACTCAGCAAGGGCCAGCTTCTGGCCGCGATACAGCACGTCGCACTGATATTCGGCGATGACCAGCGAGAGCCGCGCGATCTCCGCCGGGAAGTCTCGCAACTCGATCCCGCGGAAGTTCGTCAGCGGGATATCGGATGCGCGATCCAGCTCACCGCGCCGCCGATTGATCTCGGCCTCGATGGCACGCATTTCCTTGTAAGCGATGACCAGAAAATTGCCCGAACCGCAGGCCGGGTCGAAGACCCTGATCTTGGCGATGCGCTTGCGCAGGTTGAGCAACATTCGGGCGTTATCACCCGCTTCCTCCAGCTTCGCCCGCAGGTCGTCGAGGAACAGCGGGTTCAGAACCTTCAGGATGTTGGGAACGCTGGTGTAGTGCATCCCCAGCTCGCCGCGCTCCTCGTCCTCGGCAACGGCCTGGATCATCGAGCCGAAGATGTCAGGGTTGATCTTGGTCCAGTCTAATCCGCCGACATGCAGCAGATAGGACCGGGCAATCTTGCTGAATCGCGGCACCTCGTCGCCACCAGAGAACAACTGCCCGTTGACGTATGGGAAGTCTTCGGCCCATCGGGGAACCTTGGCTGCGGCCCGGTCCTCGCGCTTGGTGTTCATCGTGCGGAACAGCGTGGCGATGACGTCGTGCGTGTTGGACGAGTCTTTGGCGCTCATCTGAGCGATGGTTTCGGTGAAACGGCCCCTGCCGACGAAGATGTCGGTGTCCTCGGCGAAGAAGCAGAAGATCAGCCGCGCCATGAGCTTGTTCATGTCGTGCCGACGCTCCGCCGAGCCCCATTCTGGGTTGTCCTTCAGCAGTTCGACATACAGACGGTTTAGGCGGCTGGTGGCCCGGATGTCGAAGGCGTTCTCACTGATCTGTCGGACAGTGCTGATGCCCGCCAGCGGCAGGAAGAAGCCGAAGTGGTCTGGAAAGTCCTTGAAGGCACAGGCGACGGTCTCGCCGTTGGTCAGGTCTTCGGCCTCGAAGTCCGCGCCGTCCGTGGCGAGGATGAACTTCGCCTTGGCCTTGACCGTCGCCGGGCTGGCCTTGAGGGCGGCCAGCGTCTGCGTCACCTGCCCTGCGTCACAGGTCAGGATGTGGATGTTGCTGGTTTGGAGAACACCACCGAGGTCGGACTTGTTCGACGCCCCCGCGCGCAGGCGCTTGATGGTCGTCGCCTTGTTGCCGAACGCCTCAAGGAAGGCATAGGGGAACTCTGCGCTGTCGAACGGCTGCTCCGCCAGGTCTGTGATGGCTTGTTCGATTTCTACGGCGTTCATGGGCGTGTAGCCCTCCCTCTGAGCGAGGCCGCTTGGCTGTTGCTGTTCTGCGGGGTGCTCATGTCTTGTCCTGCGTTTTCTCGGCTATCTGTGCGGCAATCCAGCGATCCAACTCGCTGCGACGAAACCGCCAGGTGCCGCCCAGCTTGAACCCCGGTATCTCCCCCTGCTGGGCCAACCGGTACACGGTCTTCTTCCCTGCCTTGAGATAGACCGCCACTTCGTCCAGCGTGAGAATTTCGCTATCGGGTTGGTTCATGTCAGGTGGCTCGCTTGGTGTCGCACGGCGAAGTTTTCCAAAGTTTGGCCAAATTTACCATCCAAGCCACCCAAATGAACCTCGAATCTCATGTGCGCAAAGCCATAGATTCGGCAGGCGCCATGCGTTGCGGCACGCTCGTGGCACCAGTTCGATGGCAAGGTCATGTGCTTTAGGATTTGTCCGTAAATTAAAATTCTCCCGAGTCGCCCGTGATGCGACGAAGGAGCGATAAATGGCCAAGGCGCATGCCAATTCGTGGGAGGTAACGGACGAGTTCTGGAAACTGGTAGAGCCGCTGGTGCCACAGCCAGTGCGCGATCCAGGCAAGCACTACGAACGCGCAGCCGGGGCGGGCCGCCCCGCAAAACCGCCACGGCTGGTGTTCGAGGCCATCATGTATGTGCTGCGCACAGGCTGCCAGTGGAAGGCGCTGCCGGCTGAACGCTTTGGCAGCGCCAGCGCGATCCATCACAAGTTCATGCTGTGGTCCAAGGCCGGGTTCTTCGAGAACCTGTGGAAGGCAGGGCTGGCCGAATACGACGACTGTGAAGGCATCGCCTGGCGCTGGCAGAGCATCGACGGCGCCATGTTCAAGGCGCCCTTGGCGCAGCAAGCTGTAGGGCGCAACCCGACGGATCGGGGAAAAAAAAGGCAGCAAGCGTCACCTGCTGGTGGACGGGCGTGGCGTCCCGTTGTCGCTCGTCGTGACCGGGGCGAACGCGCACGACGTGACGCAACTTGAGGCCGTGTTGTCTTGCTGCATGGTCAAACGCCCCACGCCCAAGCAGCGGCGCAGCAAGCACCTATGTGCTGATGCGGGCTACCGGGGCAAGAACGCCATGAAGATCATTGTGGCCCACGGCTATATCCCGCATGTGGTGGGCCGCAAAAGCGAGGCAGAGCACAAAAAGCGTGATCCGAAGAAAAAAGCGCGCCGTTGGGTTGTGCAGGCTTGCCATGGCTGGTTCAACCGGTTCAGGAAATTACTGGTGCGCTACGAGAAGCTGGAGCACACGTTCCTCGCACTCAACCATCTCGCCGCCGCCATCATCGCGCTGCGGAAAATCCACCTGCCCGTTAATATTATTTACGGATAAATCCTTAATCCGGTCCCCGATTCGTACCGTCAGTTCTACCGCCAACCTGTTCTGCTGGCCGGCGATAGCCACCGATAGCTGCCGTGACGTATTTCTTTCTAAATCAACACGTTATGTCATTTTTTCGATTGCTGGCGATAGTCCTCGAAGGACGTAAATTCACTCCCACTCGATAGTCGCCGGCGGCTTGCTGCTCACGTCATAGGTCACGCGGTTGATGCCGCGCACCTCGTTGATGATGCGGCTGGACACGCGCTTGAGCAGGGCGTAGGGCAGCTCGGCCCAGTCGGCGCTCATGAAATCTGTGGTCTGCACGGCGCGCAGCGCCACCACGTAGTCATAAGTGCGGCCATCGCCCATGACGCCCACGCTCTTGACCGGCAGGAACACGGTGAAGGCCTGGCTGGTCAGTTCGTACCAGCTCTTGCCGGTGGCCGGGTCGATGGTGGCGCGCAGCTCCTCGATGAAGATGGCGTCGGCGCGGCGCAGCAAGTCGGCGTATTCGCGCTTGACCTCGCCCAGGATGCGCACGCCCAGGCCCGGGCCGGGGAAGGGGTGGCGATAAACCATCTCGCGCGGCAGGCCCAGGGCCAGGCCGAGTTCGCGCACCTCGTCCTTGAACAGGTCGCGCAGCGGCTCCAGCAGCTTCAGGCCCAGCTGCTCGGGCAAGCCGCCGACGTTGTGGTGGCTCTTGATGGTCTGGGCCTTCTTGCCCTTGCCGCCGCCGGACTCGATCACGTCCGGGTAGATGGTGCCCTGCGCCAAGAAGGTGACGCCGCGGTGGCCGTTGCCCGCCTCCTTGAGCTTGGCCGCCTCGGCCTTGAAGACATCGACGAACAGGTTGCCGATGGTCTTGCGCTTTTGCTCAGGCTCGCTCACGCCCGCCAGTCGGCCCAGGAACAGCTCGCTGGCATCGACGCGGATGACGCGCGCGTGCAGCTTGCCGGCGATCATGTCCATGACCATGTCGCCCTCGTGCAGGCGCAGCAGGCCGTGATCGACGAAGACGCAGGTCAGCCGGTCGCCGATGGCGCGGTGGATCAGCGCGGCGGCGACGCTGGAATCCACGCCGCCGGACAGGCCCAGCAGCACCTCCTCGTCACCGACCTGCTCGCGGATGCGCGCCACCGCCTCATCGACGTAGTGGCCCATGACCCAATCGGCCCGCGCGCCGCAGATCTGCAGCACGAAGCGCGCCAGCAGCGCCGCGCCCTGCGGCGTGTGCGTAACCTCGGGATGGAACTGCACGGCGTAGTAGCGGCGCGCTTCATCCGCCATGCCGGCGATGGGGCAGGACGCAGTTGAGGCCATCAGCTTGAAGCCCGGCGGCAGCTCGGTGACCTTGTCGCCGTGGCTCATCCAGACTTTCAGCATTCCGTGGCCTTCGGGCGTGGCGAAGTCCTGGATGCCATCGAGCAGCGGCGTGTGGCCGTGCGCGCGCACCTCGGCGTAGCCGAACTCGCGGCTTGCGCTGCCTTCGACCTTGCCGCCCAGCTGCATGGCCATGGTCTGCATGCCGTAGCAGATGCCCAGCACCGGCAGGCCGAGCTCGAACACGGCGTCCGGCGCGCGGTCATCGACCTCATAGACGCTGGCGTGGCTGCCCGACAGGATGATGCCCTTGAGGCGCCCGTCGGCGGCAAACTCGCGCACCCAGTCGCTGCTGACATCGCAGGGGTGGACTTCGCAATAAACCTGCGCCTCGCGCACGCGCCGGGCGATGAGCTGGGTGAGCTGGGAGCCGAAGTCGAGGATGAGGATCTTGTCGTGCTGCATGGGAGGCGGAAAAAATGCGCCCCGCAGGGCGATTCGGTTCAATAGGGGTGGAGCACACCGTCAGCACATGGTAGTGAGGGGTGACGGATCAGGGGTACCGGGTCAGGGGTATGGGGCTGATGGGTAACGGGGTGGCGCTGCCCTTTGCGCCTGCCAGGCCGCCAGCATTGTTCGACCCCCTGGCGGCCAGCCGGGGTCTTTGTGCTCGCCCGGTGTGCTCCAGAAAACAGAAAATGACTGATTTTTATATGAAATCGGCCTGAAATCCTTACAGGTCAAGCGCTGATAGCTATTGAAAACATAGCAAATCGCCGTGTCCCAGGCCTGTCTGCTGGCGCCGTTTCAGACCTCCGGCAGGGTAACCTGCCAGTTAGCCTCCTGCAGGCGGATGTTGAGTTCGCGCAACTGCCGCGCCAGGTCTTCAATCTGGCGCTGCGTGGCGGGCACGTCCAGCTGGGGCACCCATTTGATTTCACGCATGGAGTAGCGGTCGGTGTCCTGGCGCGTGGCCTCCACGGCCTGGGTCAGCACGGCGTGACGCTGGGCCAGGGCCTCGCGCTCGCCCAGCACCTGGGCCAGCGGTCGGCCATCGGGCAGGCGGGCGCTGGCGTTGGCGGCGTTGATGCGCTGCACCAGCAGGCGCTGCTGCTCAATCACGGCAAAGCACTCGGCCAGCAGCGCGGCCACGTCCTCCTGCGGCGCATCGCCCTCCTGGGCCAGCGCGTTGTGTGCGATGCGCGCACGCAGCGACAGGATCTTCTTGTTCTGATCGGCGCGGATCAGCAGGGCTTCGGCAAGTTGCATGGATGGAAGGCTCCTTGGAGACGTGGCTGGCGCGGCGCGCGCCAGGTCAGTCGGCGCGGTAGTTGGGCGCTTCCTTGACGATCTGCACATCGTGGACGTGCGACTCGCGGATGCCGGCGGCGGTGATTTCGACGAACTCGGCGCGCTCGTTCATCTCGGCAATCGTCGCGCAGCCGCAATAGCCCATGGCGGCGCGCACACCGCCGGCCATCTGGAACACGATGCTGACCATGCTGCCCTTGTAGGGCACGCGGCCCTCGATGCCTTCGGGCACCAGCTTGTCGGCATTGGGGTTGCCGGTGGTGGCCTCCTGGAAATAGCGGTCGGCGCTGCCCTGCTGCATGGCGCCAATCGAGCCCATGCCGCGGTAGCTCTTGTAGCTGCGGCCCTGATACAGGATGACCTCGCCGGGCGCTTCCTCGGTGCCGGCAAACATGCCGCCCATCATGATGGTCGAGGCGCCGGCAGCAATCGCCTTGGCGATGTCGCCCGAGAAGCGGATGCCGCCGTCGGCAATCAGGGGCACGCCCGTGCCCTTGAGCGCCGTGGCCACGCTGTCGATGGCCATGATCTGCGGCACGCCCACGCCGGCGACGATGCGCGTGGTGCAGATCGAGCCGGGGCCGATGCCGACCTTGACCGCATCCGCGCCGGCCTCGACCAGCGCCAGCGCGGCGGCGCCGGTGGCGATGTTGCCGCCGATGACCTCGACCTGCGGATAGTGCTGCTTGACCCAGCGCACGCGCTCGATCACGCCCTTGGAGTGGCCGTGCGCGGTGTCCACCACCAGCGCATCCACGCCGGCCTTGACCAGCAGCTCCACGCGCTCCTCGGTGCCCGGGCCGACGCCCACGGCTGCGGCCACGCGCAGGCTGCCGGCGCTGTCGCGCGCGGCGTTGGGAAAGCTGGTCTGCTTGTTGATGTCCTTGACGGTGATCAGGCCCTTCAACTCAAAGGCGTCGTTGACCACCAGCAGGCGTTCGAGCTTGTGGCGGTTGAGCAGCGCCTTGGCTTCGGCGGGCGTGGTGCCGTCCTTTTCGTTGACGGTGATCAGTCGCTCGCGCGGCGTCATGATCTCGCGCACCTTGACGTCGTAGCGCGTCTCGAAGCGCACGTCGCGGCTGGTCACGATGCCCACCACCTTGCCGCCGTCGCACACCGGAAAGCCCGAGATGCCCAGGTTTTCCGACAGCTCCAGCACCTGCAGCACGGTGTGCTCGGGGGTGATGACCACCGGGTCGTGTACCACGCCGGACTCGTGGCGCTTGACCTTGGCGACTTCCGCCGCCTGCTGCTCGGCGGTCATGTTCTTGTGGATGACGCCGATGCCGCCCTCTTGCGCGATGGCAATGGCCAGACGCGCTTCGGTCACCGTGTCCATGGCAGCGGACACCAGCGGCAGATTGAGCTGGATGTTGCGCGTGAAGCGCGTGGCAAGAGAGGTGTCCTTCGGGAGGACTTGGGAGTACGCCGGCACCAGCAACACATCGTCGAAGGTGAGCGCTTTTCCGAGTAGGCGCATGTGAAAAGCTCCAAAAAATCGATTGTACCCGCCGTGCGACACGGCGCCGGAGCCAGCGCCGGGGGCACTACACTGCCCGGCCTATGCAACGCAAATCGCTTTTCCTGCTGGCCCTGGCCTGCCTGTGGTCTCTCGGCGCTGCCGCGCAGTGGCAGTGGATCGATCAAAGCGGACGCAAGGTGTTCAGCGACCGTCCACCGCCACAGGAGGTGCCCGAGCACAACATCCTCAAGCAGCCGCCGCAGCCGCGCCCCGCCGCATCGGCGCCGGCAGCCGCTGAAGCGGGCACGGATGGAGCGCCACCAGCAGCCGCCGCGCCGCAGCCGCCCGCGCCCTCTGGCCGCGACCCTGCGCTGGAAAAGGAAAAGGCCAGGCTGGAAGCCGCCGAGGCCGCCCGCCGCCAGGCCGAGGAAGCTGCGCAGGCCCATGCCCAAGCGCAGCTGCGCGCCGACAACTGTGCGCGCGCCCGGCAGTTGCTCGCCACCCTGAACTCGGGCGCCACCCTGGCGCACGTCAATGCCAGCGGCGAGCGCGTGCTGATGGACGATGCCACCCGCGCCACCGAGCTGCGCCGGGCGCAGGACGCCATCCGGCAGAACTGCTGAACACCGCCTGCCCCCGCCCGCAACGCCTCAATAGCCTGGCTTGGCCCGGGCCGACGCCGGGCAAACAGGCCGGCAGAGCGCGCGCCCTGGCTGGCAAAGCGCTGGCGCCGCGCCTCCTTGGGGTCAACGGTCAAGGCGCGGCAGCCCTCCACCCGGTCACCGTCGTGCAGGGTCTGGCCCAGGGTAGCGCTGCGGCCCCAGATGCCGAATGCCAATTGCGGCCACGCTGCCGCATCCAGGCCGGCAGCGTGCAGGGCATCGGCCACGGTGGCACCGGGCGGCAACTGCAATTGCCACTCGCGCACCTGCCCAGGCGCCGGGGATATGCACACTGTCACCTGCAACCCGGCAGGCTGCTCAGCCATAGACCTGCTCGGCACGCTTGATGAAGGCATCGACCAGGGAGGCGGCGATGCGGTCGAACACCGGGCCGACCAGTGCCGCCAGGGCGCGGCTGGCAAAGCCATAGCGCAGCGTCAGCTCGACCTTGCAGGCGCGCTGCGTGCCATCGCCCACTGGATGAAATTGCCAGTCGCCCTCGAGCTGCGAGAACGGCCCCTCGACCAGCTCCAGCTGCACGCGCCGGCCAGCCTCATGCGTGTTGCGCGTGACAAAGGATTTCTTGATGCCACCCAGCGCTATGCCGACCTCGGCAGTCATGCCGCTGGCGTCTTCCTGCAGCACGCGGGCATGGTCGCACCAGGGCAGGAACTGCGGATAGCGCGCGACGTCGGTGACCAGGGCAAACATCTCCTCGGGGCTGTACCAGATGAGGACGGACTTGTTGACGGTTTTCATGAGCAGGCAGTGTGCATGGACACGCCCCCTAGAATCGACGGCGCGAAACGACAGGCATTGTAGGGAAGAGGTTTGATTCTTCCGGCCTGCGCCTCAACTACGACAGCATGGCCAAGAAACCCGACCCCAATCCCCGCATCGCCGAAAACAAGAAGGCAGCCTTCAACTACTTCTTCGAGGAGCGCCACGAGGCCGGCATGGTGCTGCATGGCTGGGAGGTCAAGGCGCTGCGCGGCGGCAAGGCGCAATTGACCGATGGCTATGTGATCATCAAGGACGGCGAGCTGTTTCTGATCGGCTGCCAGATCAACCCGCTCAAGACCGCATCGACCCACGTCAGCCCGGATGCTGCGCGCATCAAGAAGCTGCTGCTGCACAAGGACGAGATTCGCCGCCTGATCGGCAAGGTCGAGCAAAAGGGCTACACGCTGGTGCCGCTCAAGCTGTACTGGAAGGAAGGCCGCGCCAAGTGCGAGATCGCCCTGGCCAAGGGCAAGGCCGAGCACGACAAGCGCGACACCATCAAGGAGCGCGAGGGCAAGCGCGAGGTCGAGCGGGCCATGAAGAGCCGGCACCGCTGAACATCGAGGGTGCTGCCGGCCCGCTGCCTTTCATGGGGCGGGCTGGCGGAACCCGGGCACCTGTGTGCGCACGGACGGGCCAGCACTTGCGCCAAGGCGGCAGCAGGAAAGCAAGACGATTGGCTGAGGTTTTTGTGGGATTTCCAGGATGCCGCGCACTGCGGGGATGGGGCATCTGGTGGGTCGTAGTGGGATCGAACCACTGGCTTCCACCGTGTGAAGGTGGCACTCTACCGCTGAGTTAACGACCCGGACGGAAAACGCCTGAGCGGGTTTTCCGTGCTGTGCCTGGTGGGTGATGCAGGGTTTGAACCTGCGACCCCTGCCGTGTGAAGGCAGTGCTCTACCACTGAGCTAATCACCCGCGTCGTGTAGTGCGACAAGCCCGCGATTATGGCACAGATTCAAGGCGGAAATTTACCTCACCCGACATTTCATGCCGCCAGCTGTGCCGTGCGCCAGACGGTCTTGCCGCCGCTGGATTTGTCCAGCTGCGCCAGCACGTCCTCATGCGCGGCCAGCTCCTCGGCTGTGGGCGCCAGCACCGGCAGCACCAGCCGGCACAGATCCACGGCGGCGGCGCTCAGGCCGTCGCTGCCAGTGGACACATCGTCCGCCACCAGCAGCGCGTCCTGCCCGCGCGTCATGTTGATATAGACGTCGGCCAGCAGTTCGGCGTCCAGCAGCGCGCCGTGCAGGGTGCGCCCCGTGTTGTCCACACCCAGGCGGTCACACAGGCCGTCGAGCGAGTTGCGCTTGCCCGGGTACAGCTCCTTGGCCATGGCCAGGGTGTCGGTGATGGCGCCGACGTGCGTGGCCAGCGGCGCCAGGCCGGCCAGCTCCAGCTCCTTGTCCAGGAAACCGACGTCGAAACTGGCGTTGTGGATGATCAGCTCGGCGCCGCGCAAATACTCCAGCACCTGCTGCGCGCACTCGTGAAAGCGCGGCTTGTCGCGCAGGAATTCACTGGTGATGCCGTGTACGCGCAGCGCATCCGGGTGGCTGTCGCGATCCGGATTGAAGTACAGATGCAGGTTGTTGCGCGTGAGCTTGCGGTTCACCAGCTCAACGCAGCCCAGCTCGATCACGCGGTCGCCGGCGGCAGCCGACAGGCCGGTGGTTTCCGTGTCCAGAACGATCTGGCGGCTCATGCCCGGTGCCTCCTGTTGCTCATCAATGGTTCTCGCGTGCGTGGTTGATGGTGTATTTGGGAATTTCCACCGTCACATCCTGCTGCGCCAGGATGGCCTGGCACGACAGGCGCGACTGCGGCTCCAGGCCCCAGGCACGGTCGAGCAGGTCTTCCTCCTCCTCCTCGGCCTCATTGAGCGAGTCGTAGCCGCACCGCACGATGACATGGCAGGTCGTGCAGGCGCAGCTCATGTCGCAGGCGTGCTCGATGTTGATGCCGTTTTCCAGCAGCGCCTCGCAGATCGAGGTGCCGACGGGGGCGTTGATTTCGGCGCCCTGCGGCGCGTATTGCGGGTGGGGCAGGATTTTGATGACGGGCATGTGGGGGCGTGTTCTTTCTTGATCTTGGCGGGTCTGGGGCAACCTGGCGGATAGCTTGGCGGGCGGCTTCAGAGCGCGTCCACGCTGCGCCCGGCCAGCGCCTGGCGGATGCCGCGATTCATGCGCTGGGCGGCAAAACTCTCCGTGCCGTGGGCCAGCGCGCTGGTGGCGGCCTCCACCTCGGCTGCTGCGGCATTGGCGCGCGCCAGCGTGTCCTGCAGTTGCTGCATCAGCGTGTCGATGGTGGCGCGCTCGCTCGTCGCCAGCACATCGCCATCGGCCTGCAGCGCGCTGCGCGTGGCGATCAGGAGGCGCTCGGCATCGACGCGCGCCTCGGCAAGCGCGCGCGCCTGCATGTCCTGCTGGGCGGTGGCAAAGCCGTCCTGCAACATGCGCGCGATCTCCTCATCCGACAGGCCATAGGAGGGCTTGACGTCGATGCTGGCCACCACGCCGCTGCCCTGCTCGCGCGCGCTGACACTGAGCAGGCCATCGGCATCGACGGTGAAGGTGACGCGGATGCGCGCCGCGCCCGCCGCCATGGGCGGAATGCCGCGCAGCTCGAAGCGCGCCAGGCTGCGGCAATCCTGCACCAGGTCGCGCTCACCCTGCACGACGTGGATGGCCAGCGCCGTCTGGCCGTCCTGGTAGGTCGTGAAGTCCTGCGCGCGAGCGGTGGGGATGGTTTCGTTGCGCGCCACGATGCGCTCGACCAGGCCACCCATGGTCTCCAGGCCCAGCGACAGCGGGATGACGTCCAGCAGCAGCAGGTCGCCCGCAGCGTTGTTGCCGGCCAGCTGGTTGGCCTGGATGGCCGCGCCCAGGGCGACGACCTCGTCGGGGTTCAGGTTGGTGAGCGGCTCGCGACCAAAGAAATCGCCCACCGCCTGGCGGATCTGCGGCATCCGCGTCGAGCCGCCGACCAGCACCACGCCCTGCACCTCGTCGCGGCTGATCTGCGCGTCGCGCAGCGCCTGGCGTACGGCGGCCAGCGAGCGTCGGGTCAGCGCCTCGGTGGCACCGGCAAACTGCGCGCGCGTCACGTCCAATCGGGCTTCAACACCCGCCAGGACTGCGCTGAATGCTGCAGTCTCGCTGGCAGTCAGCGCCTCCTTGCAGGCACGCGCGGCCAGGCGCACGGCGGCCTTGTCCTGCGCGCTGTCGGCTGCCAAGCCCAGTTGCGCCAGCGCCCAGGCGGCCAGCGCGGCGTCGTAGTCGTCGCCGCCCAGGGCCGAGTCGCCGCCGGTGGCGATGACCTCGAACACACCCCGCGTCAGGCGCAGGATGGAGATGTCGAAGGTGCCGCCGCCCAGGTCATAGACGGCATAGACGCCCTCGGCTGCGTTGTCCAGGCCATAAGCGATGGCGGCTGCCGTGGGCTCGTTGATCAGGCGCAGCAAGTGCAGGCCGGCGAGCTGCGCCGCGTCCTTGGTGGCCTGGCGCTGGGCGTCGTCGAAATAGGCCGGCACGGTGATGACGGCGCCGTGGATGTCGGCATCGAAGCTGTCCTCGGCACGCTGGCGCAGCGTGGCCAGGATTTCCGCGCTGACTTCGACGGGCGACTTCACGCCACCAGCGGTCTGCAGGCGCAACATGCCGCCGCCCAGCGCGCCCGGCGCGAAGCTGTAGGGCAGCTGCTCATGCCCGGCGATGTCGGCCAGCGCGCGGCCCATGAAGCGCTTGGCCGAGGCGATGGTGTTGGCCGCATCGCTGCGCTGAGCCTGCTGCGCCGCATGGCCGATCTGGCGCCCGCCGCCGGCCAGGTAGCGCACCACCGAGGGCAGCAGCACCCGGCCCTGCTCGTCGGGCAGGCATTCGGCAGTGCCGCTGCGCACGGCGGCGACCAGCGAATGCGTGGTGCCCAGGTCGATGCCGATGGCGATGCGCCGCTGGTGCGGGTCGGGGGACTGGCCGGGTTCGGATATCTGCAAAAGCGCCATGGGTGTGTCGGGTGGTGGATGTCTTGTGGTTCAGGGGTCGGGGCAGCCAGCAATTGTCACAGCAGGCCTTGGCGCTGCTCGATGTCGCGCGCGAATCGCGCAATGAACATCAGGGCTCTGACTTCGGCCACCGCCGCCGGCCAGTCCTGCTGCTGGTCGATCAGTTGCTCCAGCCGCCCGATGGCCTCGCGGCGCGCGCGCTGCACCTCGTCGTGCAGCTCGTCCAGGGCGGCGGTGCCGTCGGCAGCGTCCAGCGCCTCATCCAGCGCCTCGCGCCACTGCATCTGCTGCAGCAGAAACTGCGCCGGCATGGCGGTGTTGTCCTCGGCGCGGACGGGCGTGCCGTGCAGCTCGCACAGATAGGCGGCGCGCCTGAGAGGGTCTTTCAGCCGCTGCCAGGCCTCGTTGATGCGCACCGACCACTGCATGGCCACGCGCTGCGCGGCTGCGCCCTGGCTGGCGAAGCGATCCGGGTGTGCCTGGCGCTGCAAGTCCTGCCAGCGCTCGTGCAGTTGCGCCGCATCCTGGGCAAAGCGGCGCGGCAGGCCAAAGAGTTCGAAGTCGTCGGATTGCAGATTCAGGTTCATGTCAAAAAAGTGAGCTGTCAGCGCTTGCCTGTATTAGGTTTCAAGGTGTTTTGACAGTCAAAGTCTTGCCAGACAAGCGCTGCCAGCTATCATTTTCATCAGACTGTGCCGCATGAAAAAACCGCCAGCGCGCGGCGCGGTGGCGGTTTGCACGGGCGGGCGGGCGGCTGTAGGCGATCAGACGCGGAAGCTCTCGCCGCAGCCGCAGCGGTCGCGCTCGTTGGGGTTGTTGAACCTGAAGCCTTCGTTCAGGCCCTCGCGCACGAAGTCCAGTTCAGTGCCGTCGATGTAGGCCAGGCTCTTGGGGTCGATCATGAGCCGAACGCCGTGCTCCTCGAATACGACGTCTGCCGGATCCTGCTCGTCCACGTATTCCAGCTGGTAGGCCAGGCCCGAGCAGCCAGTGGTCTTGATGCCCAGGCGCACGCCCACGCCCTTGCCCCTGCGGGCCAGGTAGCGGTTGACGTGCCGGGCGGCGGCTTCGGTCAGCGTGATGGCCATGGGCGGCGCTCCTGTCGTCGGGGTTGCCGCTCAGGCCAGCGCTTCGGCAGCGGCGCCGTGCTTGGCCTTGTAGTCCTTGACCGCCGCCTTGATGGCGTCCTCGGCCAGGATGGAGCAGTGGATCTTCACGGGCGGCAGGGCCAGCTCCTCGGCGATGGCGCTGTTCTTGAGCTGCGCGGCCTCGTCCAGCGTCTTGCCCTTGACCCACTCGGTGACCAGCGACGACGAGGCGATGGCCGAGCCGCAGCCATAGGTCTTGAAGCGCGCGTCCTCGATCACGCCGGTATCGGGATTGACCTTGATCTGCAGGCGCATCACGTCGCCGCAGGCCGGCGCGCCGACCATGCCGGTGCCCACCGTGTCGTCGCCCTTGTCGAAGGAGCCGACGTTGCGCGGGTTTTCGTAGTGGTCAACGACCTTGTCAGAGTAAGCCATGGTTGAGTTCTCCTTTTCGGTGGTGCTGTGCGGCAGTCAGTGGGCGGCCCACTGGATGGTGCTCAGGTCGATGCCGTCCTGATACATCTCCCACAGCGGCGAGAGTTCGCGCAGCCGCGCCACGTTGTCGCGGATGGTCTGCACGGCGTAGTCGATTTCTTCCTCGGTCGTGAAGCGGCCGATGGTCATGCGCAGCGACGAGTGCGCCAGCTCGTCGCTGCGGCCCAGGGCGCGCAGCACATAGCTGGGTTCAAGACTTGCCGAAGTGCAGGCCGAGCCGCTGGACACCGCCAAGCCCTTGATGCCCATGATCAGCGACTCGCCCTCGACGTAGTTGAAGCTCATGTTCAGGTTGTGCGGCACGCGGCGTTCCAGGTCGCCGTTGATGAAGACCTGCTCGATGTCCTTGAGACCGTCCAGCAGGCGCTGCTGCAGGGCGCGCACGCGCGCGCCGTCCTGGGCCATTTCCTCGCGGGCGATGCGAAAGGCCTCGCCCATGCCGACGATCTGGTGCGTGGGCAAGGTACCCGAGCGCATCCCGCGCTCGTGGCCGCCGCCGTGCATCTGCGCCTCCAGGCGCACGCGGGGCTTTCTGCGCACGTACAGCGCGCCTATGCCCTTGGGGCCATAGGTCTTGTGCGAGGCCAGGCTCATCAGATCGACGGGAAGATGTTTCATGTCGATCGCTATCTTGCCGGTGGCCTGCGCGGCATCGACGTGCAGCAGCACGCCCCTTTCCCGGCAGATGGCGCCAATCGCCGGGATGTCCTGGATCACGCCGATCTCGTTGTTCACGTACATGACGCTGGCCAGGATGGTGTCCGGGCGGATGGCGGCCCTGAAGGCGTCCAAGTCCAGCAGGCCGTTGTCCTGCACGTCCAGGTAGGTGACCTCGAAGCCCTGGCGCTCCAACTCGCGCATCACGTCCAGCACCGCCTTGTGCTCGGTCTTGACTGTGATCAGGTGCTTGCCCTTGCCCTTGTAGAACTGCGCCGCGCCCTTAATGGCGAGGTTGTTGGACTCGGTGGCGCCGCTGGTCCAGACGATCTCGCGCGGGTCGGCGCCGATCAGCTCGGCCACCTGGGCGCGGGCTTTCTCGACGGCCTCCTCAGCCTCCCAGCCCCAGGCATGGCTGCGCGAGGCCGGGTTGCCGAAGTGCTCGCGCAACCAGGGGATCATCGCGTCCACGACGCGCGGATCGACCGGGGTCGTCGCGCCGTAGTCGAGGTAGATGGGAAAGTGCGGGGTCATGTCCATGGCTGGCTGGGTAGTGCTGCTGCGCTGGCTGGCGTGGGGTTGCGGGGAGCGGATCGGTGGCGCCCGGACAGGCTGGCGGGCGGCCTTGGCGGGGTGGCTGGCGAACGGCGAACGGCGGATCAGGACTTGGCGAAGGCGTTGCCCAGTGCGAAGACCGAATTGGGTGCGTTCACGCGGATGGGCTTGACCACCGGCGTGGTCGAGATGGCGCGGCGCGTGGCCGGCTTGTCCTCGATCTGGATGCCCTTGGCGAGTTGCTCGTCCACCAGCTTTTGCAGCGTTACCGAGTCCAGGAATTCGACCATGCGCTGGTTCAGCGCGGCCCACAGGTCGTGCGTCATGCAGCGGCCCGCTTCGCCCAGGCAGTTTTCCTTGCCGCCGCATTGCGTGGCGTCAATAGGCTCATCCACCGATACGATGATGTCGGCCACTGTGATATCGGCGGCCTTGCGCGCCAGGGTGTAGCCGCCGCCGGGGCCGCGCGTGGATTCGACCAGCTCGTGGCGGCGCAGCTTGCCAAAAAGCTGCTCCAGGTAAGATAGCGAGATCTGCTGGCGCTGGCTGATCGCTGCCAGCGTGACAGGGCCATTGTGCTGGCGCAGGGCCAGATCGATCATGGCGGTGACCGCAAAGCGGCCTTTGGTGGTGAGACGCATGGCAAGCTCCTTCCAATGCAGGCTGGATCGTTGTGGAACGCCGGCAAGGCCCTGTTGCCTGCCTGCCGGCACCGTCCCCGCCCGGAGCGCGGCGCTGCTGGCGCCGAGTCCCTGTTGCTTTCGTGGGGTTTTGTCTTGGGTTTGTGGTGCGATTATAGCACAAAGTCCGAGTAATTTTGTCGGACACTCGGGTTATTTTCAAGCACGTTCCGTGCCCGGATTCCTGCCGATCGGGTTGCTCACGCCACCGCGTGATCCGGGCCGTGGGCGCCGAAGACCCTGTCCTTGAGCCGCGCCAGCTGGTCGCGCACCCGCGCCGCCTGCTCGAACTCCAAATTGCGCGCGTGCTCCAGCATGAGCTTTTCCAGCCGCTTGATCTCGCGCGCGGCGTCCTTTTCGCTCATCTCGTCGAGCTCCGCCTGGCGCGCCGCGGCCTGCTCCAGCCGGTGCGCCTCCTGTCCGGCCTTTTCGCTGTACACGCCATCGATCAGGTCGCGCACCTGCTTGACGATGCTGCGCGGCGTGATGCCCATCTCCAGGTTGTGCGCAATCTGCCTGGCGCGACGGCGCTCGGTTTCGTCGATGGCCTTCTTCATGGATTCGGTAATGCGGTCGGCATACAAAATGGCCTTGCCATTCATGTTGCGCGCCGCCCGGCCTATGGTCTGGATCAGGCTGCGCTCGGCGCGCAGAAAACCTTCCTTGTCGGCATCCAGGATAGCCACCAGCGACACCTCTGGAATGTCCAGGCCCTCGCGCAGCAAGTTGATGCCCACCAGCACGTCAAACGCCCCCAGGCGCAGGTCGCGGATGATCTCCACGCGCTCTACGGTGTCGATGTCCGAGTGCAGATAGCGCACCTTGACGCCGTTGTCGGCAAGGTAATCGGTCAGCTGCTCGGCCATGCGCTTGGTCAGCGTGGTGATGAGCACGCGCTCGCTCTTCTCCACGCGCAGGCGGATTTCATCGAGCACATCATCCACCTGGTGCGCTGCCGGGCGCACCTCGACTTCGGGATCGACCAGGCCGGTCGGGCGCACCACCTGATCGACGATCTGGCCGGAATGCTGCTTTTCATATTCCGCCGGCGTGGCCGAGACGAAGATGGCCTGACGCATCCGGCGCTCGAACTCCTCGAACTTCAGTGGCCGGTTGTCCAGCGCCGACGGCAGGCGAAAGCCGAACTCGACCAGCGTGGTCTTGCGCGAGCGGTCGCCGTTGTACATGGCCGAGAGCTGGCCGATCATCTGGTGACTCTCGTCCAGGAACATGATGGCGTCCTTGGGCAGATAGTCGGTGAGCGTGCTGGGCGGCGCGCCGACCGGCGCGCCCGACAGGTGGCGCGTGTAGTTCTCGATGCCCTTGCAGTGACCCACTTCGCTGAGCATCTCCAGGTCGAAGCGTGTGCGCTGCTCCAGGCGTTGGGCTTCGACCAGCTTGCCCTCGCGCTCGAACCACGCCAGGCGCTCGGCCAGCTCGGCCTTGATGGTCTCGACAGCCGACAGCACCTTGTCGCGCGGCGTGACGTAGTGGCTGCTCGGATAGACCGTGAAGCGCGGGATCTTCTGCTGCACCCGCCCGGTGAGCGGGTCGAACAGCTGCAGGCTGTCCACTTCGTCGTCGAACAGCTCGATGCGGATCGCAAGCTCCGAGTGCTCGGCCGGGAAGACATCGATGGTGTCGCCGCGCACGCGGAACTTGCCCCGGCTGAAGTCCTGGTCGTTCCTCTGGTACTGCATCCGGATCAGCTGGGCAATCACGTCGCGCTGGCCCAGGCGGTCGCCGGTGCGCAGCGTCATGATCATGCGGTGGTAGCTCTCGGGCTCGCCGATGCCGTAGATCGCCGACACGGTGGCGACGATGACCACGTCGCGCCGCTCCAGGATGCTCTTGGTGCAGCTCAATCGCATCTGCTCGATGTGCTCGTTGATAGCGCTGTCCTTTTCGATGAACAGGTCGCGCTGCGGCACATAGGCCTCGGGCTGGTAGTAGTCGTAGTAGCTGACGAAATACTCCACGGCGTTCTTCGGGAAGAACTCGCGGAATTCGCTGTACAGCTGCGCGGCCAGCGTCTTGTTGGGCGCAAACACGATGGCCGGGCGGCCCAGGCGGGCAATCACGTTGGCCATGGTGAAGGTCTTGCCCGAGCCGGTCACGCCCAGCAGGGTCTGGAAGGATTCGCCGTCGCGCACGCCCTCGACCAGGCGCGCTATGGCCTGTGGCTGGTCGCCGGCGGGCGCGTAGGGCTGGAAGAGCTGGAATGGCGAGCCGGGGAACTCGACGAACTGGCCGCCTGCGCTGGCTGGCTCGGTCTTGACTTCGTGCATGGTGGCAGTGGTGGCGGGCTGCGCCGCAGATGCAGCGCCCCTAAAATCGTGGGTTGGCTTGAAGCCCAGGATAGCTGGGGCTACAGGCCGTGATTTCCACCCCATCCTAGGACTTTTCATGTCTCTGTTTTCCGCCGTCGAAATGGCCCCGCGCGACCCCATCCTGGGCCTGAACGAACAATTCAACGCCGATCCGAACCCGAAGAAAGTCAACCTGGGCGTGGGCGTCTATTTCGACGACAACGGCAAGCTGCCGCTGCTGGCCTGCGTGCAGGCTGCCGAAAAAGCCATGATGGACAAGCCCGCCGCACGCGGCTACCTGCCCATCGACGGCATCGCGGCGTATGACAACGCCGTCAAGGCCCTGGTGTTCGGCGCCAACTCCGACGTGATCCAGTCTGGCCGCGTAGCCACGGTGCAGGCCATCGGCGGCACGGGCGGGCTGAAGCTGGGCGCGGACTTCCTGAAGAAGATCAACCCCCATGCCCGCGTGCTGATCTCCGACCCCAGCTGGGAGAACCACCGCGCCATCTTCACCAACGCCGGCTTCGAGGTCGGCACCTACCGCTACTACGACGCGGCCACGCGCTCGGTCAACTTCGACGGCCTGCTGGCCGACCTGCGCGCCGCCGCGCCCGGCACCATTGCCGTGCTGCACGCCTGCTGCCACAACCCCACCGGCTACGACCTGACGCCCGCGCAGTGGGATCAGGTCATCGCCGTGGTCAAGGAATCCGGCCTGGTGGCCTTCCTGGACATGGCCTACCAGGGCTTTGGCCACGGCATCCGCGAAGACGGCGCCGTGATCGGCAAGTTCGTCGCCGCCGGGCTGAACATCTTCGTGTCCACGTCTTTCTCCAAGAGCTTTTCGCTGTACGGCGAGCGCGTGGGCGCGCTGTCGGTGGTGGCCAGCAGCCAGGACGAGGCGGCGCGCGTGCTGTCGCAGCTCAAGATCGTGATCCGCACCAACTACTCCAACCCGCCTACGCACGGCGGCGCAGTGGTGGCCGCCGTGCTCAACGACCCCGAGCTGCGCGCGCTGTGGGAAAAGGAGCTGGGCGAGATGCGCGTGCGCATCAAGGACATGCGCCACAAGCTGGTCGATGGCCTGAAAGCCGCCGGCGTGCAACAGGACATGTCCTTCATCACCGAGCAGATCGGCATGTTCAGCTACTCGGGCCTGAGCAAGGATCAGATGGTGCGCCTGAGGAATGAGTTCGGCGTCTATGGCACGGACACGGGGCGCATGTGCGTGGCGGCGCTCAACAGCAGGAACATCGACTACGTGTGCGCCTCGATCGCCCAGGTCATGTGATGGCGCTGGCCGGCACAGCCTGCCGCCGCCTGCCCAGCAACCGCCTCCGGGCGGTTTTTTCTTGCCCGGTCTGCAGCGCGGAGGCGTTGTACGGCAAGTCGTGGACTACTTTTTCTGTAGCTGTCAGCGCTTGACTGGCAATGGTTTGAGGCGGTTTTCATCCAATTTTTCATTCAGGAAACAGGCTTTGACGGCCCCATCCGACAAGCCGCCGCCCTCGGCCCTGACAACGCCTGCGGGGGCTATCGAAGTCCAATAGCCATAGCCGCCACAACGCACCTTCGGAGAAACCCGCCATGACGCCTTTCGCCCTCACGCCCGAGATGACCTCCGCCTCGGGGACGTTCTATCCCACCGGCTACGTATTCGCCCTGTTCGCCAGCGAGGACGCAGCGCGCGCCGCCGCCCAGGCGCTGCAGGCCCAGGGGCACGACGATGTGGCCTTCGCCCCGCCCGAAGCCATCATGCAGCACGTGGTGCGCACGCTGGGCAATGCCGACGACCCGCTGCCCTCGGTGGGTGCCGAGGGCGTTATCGTGCGCCGCATTGCCGAGCTGGCCAGCGGCGGCGCCCATGCGCTGATGTTTGCCGCCCGCAGCGAGGATTCGCCCGAAAGCCTGCGTGCAGTGCTGCAGCGGCTGGCCGCCCTGGCAGCGTTCTATTACCGGCGGCTGATCATCGAAGACCTGATACCGCAGCAGCAGGGCTGAGCGTGCGGCCACACGGGCGCTGAACGTTGTGCGCTGAACGCTTTGTGCGCGTGCGTTCGGCGCACAGCCTCAGCCGCGTCGCGCTGCAGCCCGCGCAGACTGGCCAGAAGCGCCCGGACTGCCTGCGCCACCCGGGCTGCCGGCCCGCCCCCTGGACTTGCTGCCTGCGCCCGAGCGCGGCGGCAGCCCGGTGTGCTGCGTCAACAGCTGGCCCTGCCGGGGCTGCACAGGCTGGCCGCGCGCCGTGCCTCCCCTGGCCCCCACCGCACCGCGCCCTCCCATGCCCGCACCCTTGCCTACTGGAGCTGCCGGGGCAGCGGGCGCGCTTGCCGTGCTGACCGTGCTGTTCTTGCGCCGCGCCGACTGGTAGCTGCCGTCGGTGGCCGGCTGGAAGGTCGGGATCAGGTGATGCTTGCCATTGCCGATCAGGTCGGCGCGGCCCATGTTCCTGAGCGCCTCGCGCAGCAGCGGCCAGTTGTTCGGGTCGTGCCAGCGCAGGAACGCCTTGTGCAGCCGCCGCCGGCGCTCGCCGCGCACGATGTCCACGCTCTCCTCGGCCTCGTCACGCATCTGCCGGCGCACGCGCGTGAGCGTGTTGCGCCCGGAGTGGTACATGGCCGTGGCCGTGGCCATGGGGCTGGGGTAGAAGGCCTGCACCTGGTCGGCGCGAAAGCCGTTCTTCTTCAACCAGATGGCCAGTTGCAGCATGTCCTCGTCGGTCGTGCCCGGGTGTGCGGCAATGAAGTACGGAATCAAAAATTGCTTCTTGCCCGCTTCCTCGCTGAATTTCTCGAACAGCTGCTTGAAGCGGTCGTAGTTGCCGATGCCCGGCTTCATCATCTTGGACAGCGGCCCGGCCTCGGTGTGCTCGGGGGCGATCTTCAAATACCCGCCCACGTGGTGCTGCACCAGCTCGCGCACGTACTCGGGCGACTGCACGGCCAGGTCGTAGCGCAGGCCCGAGCCGATCAATATTTTCTTGATGCCCGGCAGGCTGCGCGCGCGGCGGTAGATGTTGATCAGCGGGCCGTGGTCGGTGTGCAGGTTCTGGCAGATGCCGGGGAAGACGCAGCTGGGCTTTCTGCACGCGGCCTCGACCTCGGGGCTTTTGCAGCCCAGGCGGTACATGTTGGCCGTAGGGCCGCCCAGGTCGGAAATCGTCCCGGTGAAACCTTTGACCTTGTCGCGGATGTCCTCGACCTCGGCAATGATGGAGTCTTCCGAGCGGCTCTGGATGATGCGGCCCTCGTGCTCGGTGATGGAGCAGAAGGTGCAGCCGCCAAAGCAGCCACGCATGATGTTGATGGAGGCGCGGATCATCTCCCAGGCCGGGATCTTGGTCGCGCCCTCGAAGCCGCCGTGCTCGTCCGCATAGCTCGGGTGCGGGTTGCGCGCATAGGGCAGGCCGAAGACCCAGTCCATCTCCGCCGTGGTGAGCGGAATGGGCGGCGGGTTCAGCCAGACGTCGCGCGCCGTGCCGCCCTCGCCATGCGCCTGCACCAGGGCGCGGGCATTGCCGGGGTTGGTCTCCAGGTGCAGCACGCGGTTGGCGTGGGCGTACAGCACCGGGTCGCTCCTGACCTGCTCGAAGCTGGGCAGGCGGATCACGGTGCGCTCGCGCGGCGGCTGGGCGCCCTTTCTGCGCTGGCTGGGCAGGTTCGGGTTGGGCACGAACTGCAGCACGGATTCGGAAGGTTTTTGGCCTTCAGCCCTTGACTGGCCAGCGCCTACAGCTATGTTTCCAGTAGCATTCTCATCCTTCGAGCAAGCCTGCCCGCGCGCTGCCGCCTGCTCGGCGGTGGTCATGTAGGGGTTGACCGGCGGCTCCACAGTGCCTGGCTCATCGACGCTGGTCGAGTCGATCTCGAACCAGCCCTCGGGGGCGCTGCGGCGCACGAAGGCCGTGCCGCGCACGTCGGTGATGCTCTCGATGACCTCGCGCCGTGCCAGGCGGTGCGCGACTTCGACCAGGGCGCGCTCGGCGTTGCCGTACAAGAGCAGGTCGCACTTGGCGTCCACCACCATGGAGCGGCGCACCTTGTCGCTCCAGTAGTCGTAGTGGGCGATGCGGCGCAAGGATCCTTCGATGCCGCCCAGCACGATGGGCACATCCTTGAACGCCTCGCGGCAGCGCTGGCTGTAGACGATGGCGGCGCGATCGGGCCGGCGGCCACCCACGTCGCCGGGCGTGTAGGCATCGTCGCTGCGGATTTTTCGATCCGCCGTGTAGCGGTTGATCATGGAATCCATGTTGCCCGCCGTCACGCCCCAGAACAGATTGGGCTTACCCAGCGCCTTGAAGGGTTCGGCGCTTTGCCAGTCGGGCTGGGCAATGATGCCGACGCGAAAACCTTGCGCCTCCAGCACCCGGCCGATTACTGCCATGCCAAAACTCGGGTGATCGACGTAGGCATCGCCCGTGACCAGCACTACGTCGCAGCTGTCCCAGCCGAGCTGCTCCATCTCGGCGCGGCTCATGGGCAGGTAGGGGGCAGTGCCAAAGCGCCTGGCCCAATAGGGCCGCCAGCTGGTCAGCGGCTTGGCTGCACGCGGGAAGAACGAGACGTCGGCCAGGGCACTCATGGCAAGGGCAGCGGCGTGCGCAAGGCACGGCCGCATAACAGCAACAGGGGGCGGCAAGTTTATCGGCCATGCCCGAGCTCCGCTCCTGCAGGGACAAGGCGGGCCGGGCTGCAGGCCGCCAGCGGCCTGGCACTGGCCCTGCATCGATACAAGCGCTGGTGTCTGCTCCAATAGCCGGTTTTCAGCCCGACCCCCCTGCGGCCATGACGCTCAAGCATTTTCTTTCCCTCGCGGCACTGGCGCTGTGCAGCCTGCACCTGCCGGCCCAGGCCTGGAGCAACCACGCCCTGAGCAGCTACCGGGCGCTGGAGGTGCTGCCCGAAGTGCGGGACGCCGCGCCCGTGCGGGCCGAGCCACTGGAGGCCTTCCTGGCAGCACAAGGCCCGGCCATTGCCCGATTGCTGCAGGCGCAGGAAGCCTGGGCGCGCGAGCACATCGCCCACTACCCGCCGCTGCCGCCGGCGCTGCGCCTGGACGCCGACCACCTGCCCAGCGCCCCCAAGGCGCTGCGCCAGGCCTTTTTGAAGGCGCTGCGCGTCTCGCCCGACAGCCGCCTGGCGCTGTACGTGCAGCCCGACCCGCACGGCACGCCACCACCCGGCGAGGCCATGCCGCACGAGCAGGTCAGCGCCCTGCCCCACCGCGACAAGGACGGCGAGGCGCACCGCTTCGTGCGCGTGCAGCCGGGCCAGCTGCTGGCGGCGCTGGCCGTGCTGGCCTCGGCCAGCGACGAGCCCGACTACGGCATGGATGTCAACCTATGGGAGGACAGCCCAGGCCCCTGGGGCCAGCAGTTCGGCCTGGGCAAGCTGCCCTTTGGCAATCCGAAACTGGATTTCTCGACGCAGGCGCCGTTCCACATGGGTTTTTACGACGAGTCGCCCATCCTCTACGCAGCCGCCGGCTTTCTGCGGCGCACCTATCCGCTGCTGCGCCTGCACCAGTACCAGGGCCTGTCCGAGCTGGCTTTCCAAAGCGGCCACCCCTACTGGGGCTGGCGCTTTGCCGGCCTGGCCATGCACTACGTGCAGGACATGACCCAGCCCTACCACGCCCGCCTGGCGCCGGGCTTTGGCACGGCGCGGATGATCGGCATCCAGCTGCGCGCCCTGCTGGGTATGCCGCAGGCGCGCGACGACATGGTGGTGCTGCTGTCCAACCGGCATTTCGTGCTGGAGCGCTACGCCAGCCAGCTGAATCCGGTAGATGCCAGCGCCCCACGCGGCAATGCGCTCGAACGCGCCCTGGCCGACACCGGCACCGACACCGCCCAGGGCGCTTGGACGGCAACGGCGCTGCGCGACACCGTGGCGCGCCAGTCCTATGGCCTGGGCGAGGCGGTGACGGCGCAGCTGCTGGCCTCGGTGCCATCGGCTTATGTCGATGATCCGGGCTTCGACTTCGGCGCCGAGGGCGGCGACATCGACGTCATGGCCGAGGTGGAGCGGCAAAAGCCCCAGACCCAAGCGGCGCTGGACGCCAGCATCGCCCGCCTGATGCGCCACTTCGGCGCGCACAGCCGCAACCTGGTGCGTGCCATCTTGGCGGCGCGCTGACAGTCCGGAAAGTCCTGCAAGCCCATGCTCTTCACTCTGGCCGGCCCGGCCCACAGCGAACTCATCATCAGGAAAAGCCGCTTCATCGGCTGCGTCGAGCCCATGCCCGACCGCGCCGCCGCCCAGGCGCGGGTGGAGCAGCTGCGCCAGCAGCATCCCACGGCGCGCCATGTCTGCTGGGCCTTGCTGGCCGGCGGGCAGTCGGCGGCGGTCGATGACGGCGAACCCGGAGGCACGGCGGGCCGGCCCATGCTGGACGTGCTGCGCCACCAGCAGCTCGACGGCGTGCTGGCCACCGTGGTGCGCTATTTCGGCGGCATCAAGCTGGGCGCTGGCGGCCTGGTGCGCGCCTATACCGACAGCGTGGCCCAAGCCCTGCTCACGGCGCACAAGCTGCCGCGCCAGCGCCTGGTACAGCTGCGCGCCTGCGTGCCCTATGCCCTGGAAGGACTGCTGCGCCGCGAACTCGCGGCTGCTGACGCCCAACTGCTGGACGTGCAGCACGCCGCCCAAGTCATCTTCACCCTGAGCCTGCCCGAGGCCCAGGCCAGCACGTTCCAGAGCCGGCTCGATGAGCTGGCGCATGGCCGGCTGGGCTGGCTGGATGCCGATTGACCGATTGAGCGGCTCAAACGCCCATCCGCCGCATGGCAGTGCGCTTTCATGCCGGCAGCCTACAGTCGCGCTGCGCCCCAGCCCCGACACTGCCGGCTGGACAACCGACCACTGCCCGAACAGGAAACCGCCATGCCACAGACCCTCGACACCCTGATCATCGGCGCCGGCACCGCCGGCCTGGCCGCGCTGCGCGAAGTGCGCAAGCGCACCGACAACTATCTGCTGGTCAATGACGGCCCCTGGGGCACGACCTGCGCACGCGTGGGCTGTATGCCCTCCAAGATGCTGGTCGAGGCGGCCAACGCCCTGCACGCGCGCACGCGCTTCGAGACCTTCGGCCTGCGCGGCGGCGAGCACCTGCACGCCGACCTGCACGCCGTGCTGGCACGGGTGCGCGCCCTGCGCGACGAGTTCGTCGCCGGCACGCTGCGCGCCAGCGATGCGGGCGACAAGGCGATCTCGGGCCGCGCCCGGCTGCTGGACGCGCAGCGCGTCGAAGTCAATGGCCAGACCTGGAAGGCGCGCAGCGTCATCGTCGCCACCGGCACGCGACCGGTGCTGCCCGACCCCTGGCTGGCCTTTGGCGAGCGCATCCTGACCTCCGATACGCTGTTCGAGCAGCCCACGCTCGGCCCGCGCATGGCCGTCATCGGCCTGGGCGCCATTGGTGCCGAACTGGCGCAGGCGCTGGCCCGCCTGGGCATCGAGGTCGTGGCCTTCGTGACCAGCCAGCGCGTGGCCGGCCTGCAGGACGAGGCCGTGGGCGAGCGCATGTACCAGCAGCTCCAGGGCGAATTTGCCATCAGCGTGGGCGAGCACGCGCAGCTGCGCGAGGTCGAGGGCGGCATCGAGGTCAGCAACGGCCAGACCACGGTGATAGTCGATCAGGTGCTGGCCGCCATGGGCCGCACGCCCAACATCGAATACCTGGGCCTGGACACGCTGGGGCCGGTGCTGGACAAGCACGGCCTGCCGCCCATCGACCCCTGCACGCTGCAGGTGCAAGGCACCAGCGTCTTTGTCGCCGGCGACGTGGATCGTCACCGCGCCCTGCTACACGAGGCCGCCGACGAGGGCCATATCGCCGGCATCAACGCCGTGCGCCTGGCGCAAGGCCAGCCGCTGCGGCACTTTCGCCGGCGCGTGCCGCTGGCCATTACCTTCTGCGAACCCAACGCCGCCAGCGTCGGCCTGGGCGGCAAGGAGGTGCAGGAGCAGCCGCACCTGGTCGGCGAGATCGACTTCGCCCGCCAGGGCCGCGCCCGCGTGGCCGTGCGCAACGCCGGCCTGCTGCGCATCTACGCTGCACCCGACAGTGGCCGGCTGCTGGGCGCGCAGCTGTGCGCCCCGGCGGGCGAGCACCTGGCGCAACTGCTGGCCCTGGCCATCGACCGGGGCCTGACGGTGCAGGACATGCTGCGTATGCCCGTCTATCACCCGACGCTGGAAGAAGGCCTGCGCACCGCCCTGCGCCAGATCGCGCGCCAACTGCCCGTGCAAAGCGAGACCGACCTGTCGGACTGCGAAAATCTGGGCGCCGCCGCACTGGATTGAGCAGCCGCCGGAGCGCACGCGCGGGCTGCTGCGCGTTGCCGCAAAGCCACGGGGCGCCTGTGCCATGTCCGCGCCACAGGTACGGACAAGCGCTGCGCTGTGTGCAAAAGATCGAAAGATTCATACTATATGCACATTAAAAAAGGAAAGCCCACCCCGCCATGAACGCCGACACCGACACCCTCTCCCCCCCTGCCGTTGCCGACCCGCTGGCGCAGGCGCTGGCCCAGCCCTACCAGCACGGCTTCGTCACCGACATCGAATCCGACGCCCTGCCGCCCGGCCTGGACGAGGACGTGATCCGGGCCATTTCACGCAAGAAGCGCGAGCCGCAATTCCTGCTGGACTGGCGCCTGGCAGCCTTTCGGCGCTGGCAGGGCATGGAGCTGCCCGACTGGGCGCATCTGAAGATCCAGCCCATCGACTTCCAGGCGATTTCGTACTACTCGGCGCCCAAGTCCATGAAGGACGCGCCCAAGAGCCTCGACGAGGTCGATCCCAAGCTGCTGGAGACCTATGAAAAGCTCGGCGTGCCGCTGCACGAGCGCGCGCGCCTGGCGGGCGTGGCAGTGGATGCGGTATTCGATTCGGTGTCCGTGGGCACGACGTTTCGCGAGCAGCTGGCCCGCGTCGGAGTGATCTTTTGCTCGTTCTCGCACGCCGTACACCACCACCCCGAGCTGATCGAAAAATACCTGGGCACGGTGGTGCCGCAGGGCGACAACTTCTATGCGGCGCTCAACTCCGCCGTGTTCTCTGACGGCTCCTTCGTCTATATCCCCAAGGGCGTGAAGTGCCCCATGGAGCTGTCGTCGTACTTCCGCATCAACGCCCAGGGCACGGGCCAGTTCGAGCGCACCCTCATCATTGCCGAGGAAGGCAGTTCGGTCAGCTACCTGGAAGGCTGCACCGCACCGCAGCGCGACGAAAACCAGCTGCACGCGGCGGTGGTCGAGCTGATCGCCCATGACGACGCCTTCATCAAATATTCCACGGTGCAGAACTGGTACCCCGGCGACGAGCGCGGCGTGGGCGGCATCTACAACTTCGTGACCAAGCGCGGCCTGGCCGCCGGCAAACGCTCGCGCATCGCCTGGACGCAGATCGAGACCGGCTCGGCGATTACCTGGAAGTACCCCAGCGTGGTGCTGCGCGGCGATGAGTCGAACGGCGAATTCCACTCCATTGCCGTGTCCAACCATATGCAGCAGGCGGACACCGGCACCAAGATGATCCACCTGGGCAAGAACACCACCAGCCGCATCGTCAGCAAGGGCATCAGCGCCGGTCGCGCGCAAAACAGCTATCGCGGCCTGGTGCGCATCAACCCCGGCGCCGAGGGGGCGCGCAACCACACGCAGTGCGACTCGCTGCTGATCGGGCCGGACTGCGGCGCGCACACCTTCCCCTACGTCGATACCTCGCGCGCCGACGCCGTGGTCGAGCACGAGGCCACGACCACGCGCATCAGCGAGGAGCGGCTGTTTTACTGCGAGCAGCGCGGCATCGACGCCCAGGAGGCCACGGCGCTGATCGTCGGCGGCTTTTGCCAGGCGGTACTGGAAGAGCTGCCCATGGAGTTCGCCCTGGAGGCCAAGGCACTGCTGGCGGTGTCGCTGGAAGGCGCCGTCGGCTGATCAAATGTCCATGAAATCCGCTGCAAACCATTGCTGGACAAGCGCTATCCGCTATCAATTTTGAAGTATCAAAACCGTCCTGGTCTTGCCCCCTCCCCGGCTGAGGGAGGTCTGGGGTGGGGGCCAGCGGCGGTGGCCTCACGACGCGGTCTGCCAGAACCAGCCGGCCCCCATCCCCACCTTCCCCCAGAGGGGAAGGAGCCAGACAGCCATCCGCCCCTATCCAACAAACGACAACGCAAGGAACCACCATGACCGACACCACCCCCGCCCTGCTCGATGTGCGCGACCTGCGCGTGCAGGTGGGCGAGCGCACCGTCTTGCACTGCGCCTCGCTCACGGCTGCGCCCGGCTCGCTGTCGGTGCTGATGGGCGCCAACGGCAGCGGCAAGAGCACGCTGGGCATGGCGCTGGCCGGCCATCCGCACTACCGCGTGCTGGGCGGGCAGGCGCTGCTGGACGGGCAGGATCTGCTGGCCATGGCTGCGCACGAGCGCGCCCGCGCCGGTCTGTTCGTGTCCTTCCAGTCGCCGCCCGACATCCCCGGCGTGAAGAACAACTTGTTCATCCGCACCGCGCTCAACGCCGTGCAAGAGTCGCGCGGGCAGCAGCCGCTGGACGCCTTCGACTTCCTGAGCCGCGCCAAAAAGTCGGCCCGCGAACTGGGCCTGCCCGAGGCCATGCTGGCGCGGCCCGTCAACGAGGGCTTTTCCGGCGGGGAGAGAAAGCGCAACGAACTGCTGCAACTGTCGCTGCTGCAGCCGCGCGTGGCCCTGCTCGACGAGATCGACTCTGGGCTGGACGTGGACGGCGTGCGCGCCGTAGTGGCGCTGGTGGCCCGGCTGCGCGCCCAGGGCACGGCCTTCATCATCATTTCGCACTACCTGCAGATGATCGAGCAGCTGGCGCCCGACGCCGTGCTGCGCCTGGATCAGGGCTGCATTGCCGAGACCGGCGACCTGGCGCTGGCGCGCGAGATCGCCCGCACCGGCTTTGCCCGCACGGGCGCCGCCGCGCTGCGGCAAGCGGTGGAGGCCTGAGGCCATGAACACCGCACAAGCCGACCGCCTCGCCGCCCGCGAGCACCTGCGCCAGTACGGCTGGATCGCCCGGCGCAGCGAAGCCTTTCACCACCTGCCGCCGCCGGCGCTCACCCACTGGCTGGGCGAGCAGGCCGAGGGCACGCGCGGCGATGACTGCGCCGCGCCACCGCTGTCCGGTGCCGGCTGGACGCTGCTGCCGCTGCAAGGCCAGGGCCTGGGCGCGGGCACTGCCGGCGGCGTCGATGCCCGCTGGCTGGACGCCGCCGACCCCGAGCAGCGCGCCCAGCTTTTTGCCGGCCTGCCCGGCCCCGGCGAGGGCGAGGCCGCGCCGTTTGCCTGGGCGCACCGGACGCTGTGCCGGCAGGGGCTGCGCGTACACGTCGCCGCCCGGCCCGGCCACGAGGGCGAGCTGGTCTGCCTGGCCCTGCGCCACCAGCCCCACGGCCCGGTCGAAGCGCCGCTGCTGGTGCTGCAGCTCGACCCAGGCGTGCGCGTGCTGCTGCTGGAGACGCACGAGCGCAGCAGTGTCGGCTGCCGGCACGCCATCACGCAGAACCTGCACGCACACATCGAGCTGGCGCCCGGTGCGCGGCTGGAGCATCTGCGCGTGATACAGCCCGGGGCCGAGGATCAACTCGCGCACCACATCCACGCCCGGCTGGCCAGCGGCGCGCACTACGCCCAGGCGCTGGTCGGCCAGGCATCGGCCTACCACCTGCAGCGCAACAGCATTGAGCAGGCGGGCGCGGACAGCCAGGCCCGGCACGCCGCGCTGCTGCTGGCGGCGGACGGCGCCCAGCTCGACCATCAGGTCTATAGCCGCATGGAGCAGGGCCACACGCGCAGCGAGGTCGAATCGCTGGTGCTGGCGCGTGGCCGCGCGCGCGTGGTCAGCAACGCCCATACCCGCATCGCCCCGGGCGCCGACGAAGCCAGCCTGCGCCAGCGCCTGTCGGGCGTGCCCCTGGCCGGCCAGCCCCGGCTGATCCTGCGCCCGCACCTGGAAATCCTGCACGACAACGTCCAGGCCGCCCACGGCGCCACCTGGGGCGCGCTGCCCGAGGACGCGCTGTTCTACGCCAGCCAGCGCGGCCTGAGCGAGGCGCACGCGCGCGCACTGGTCATCGACGGCATGGCCCGAGCGCTGCTGGAGCGCGGCCTGCCGGACTCGCCGCTGCTGGCGCAGTGGCTGGACAGCGGCGCGCTGGCGACGGCCATCGGGCAGGTGCAGCAAGTGGATGAAAGGGCAGCATGAATAAATCAAATTTGATAGCTGTCAGCGCTTGCTGGACAAGGGCTGAGGGCCGATTTCATTCGGATTTCTCCCACTCCTTCCCCCTCTGGGGGAAGGCCGGGATGGGGGCCGGCTGGTTCTGGCGCACCATGTCGAGCAGGCAACCGTCGCTGGCCCCCACCCCAGCCCTCCCCCAGGGGGGAGGGAGCGGGGAGCCGCAGGCACGATGCCCGACGCACCTGACTCCCTCTCCCGCTGGCGGGAGAGGGTTGGGGTGAGGGTGGCTGCCAGCAGACAGCGCAGCGCCTGTTCCACCCCCTCACCCCAACCCTCTCCCCCAGGGGGCGAGGGAGCCGGAGGGCGCGCCATGGGTAAACCGCATCCACTCCTGCCCAGCACCCTGCCCGTGCAGGCCCTGCGCGCCGAATTCCCCATCTTGGCCGAGTCCATCCACGGCCAGCCGCTGGCCTACCTGGACAACGCCGCCACGACCCACATGCCGCGCGCCGTCCTCGCCGCCATGCAGGATTTCGAGCAGCATCAGCGTGCCAACATCCACCGCGCCGTCCACACCCTGAGCCAGCGCGCCACCGACGCCTTCGAGGGCGCCCGCGCCACGCTGAAAGCCTTCATCGGCGCCACCGCCGGGCACGAGCTGGTCTTTACCAGCGGCACAACCGAGGCGCTCAACACCATCGCCCAGGGCCTGTGGGGCGCCGGGCCAACCCAGGCCTGGCTGCGCCCGGGCGACCGTATCGTCGTGAGCGGCCTGGAGCACCACGCCAACCTGGTGCCCTGGCAGCACGCTGCGCACATGACGGGCGCACAACTGCACATCCTCCAGCCCGACGCCGAAGGCCGGCTGCACGAGGCCGATCTGGCCGCGCTGCTGCAAGGCGGCGGCGCCCGGGTCTTTGCCATCACCGCCTGCGCCAACGCCACGGGCGAGCGCCCGCCGTATGAGGCCATGCTGGCGATGGCCAAGGCCGCCGGCGCCCTCACGGTGCTGGATGCGGCCCAGGTCGCCGCGCACGGCGTGCCCGACATGGCGGCGCTGGAGTGCGACTTCCTGGTCTTTTCCGGCCACAAGATGCACGGCCCCATGGGCACGGGCGCGCTGGTGGGCCGGCGCGCAGCGCTGGAGTTGCTGTACCCGCTGCGCCTGGGTGGTGACATGGTCGAGGACGTGAGCTACGAGCGCGCCCGCTACGCCGCCCTGCCCATGCGCCTGGAGGGCGGCACGCCCAACGTCGCCGGGGCCGTAGGGCTGGCGGCCGCCGCGCGCTTCATCGACGAGACAGGCCGCGCCGCCATCGATGCCCACATCCACGCCCTGCGCGAGCAGGCCGCCGCCGGCCTGGCCGCCCTGCCCGGCGTGCGCGTGCTCAGCCGGGACAGCGCCGCAGCAGCGCTGGTGTCCTTCGTCTGCGAAGGTGTACATCCGCACGACATCGGCACGCTGCTCGACCAGTCGGGCATTGCCGTGCGCACCGGCCACCACTGCGCGCAGCCGCTGCTCGACCAGCTGGTGGCCGGGCCGACCACGCGCGCCTCCTTTGCCCTGTACAACACTACGCACGAGGTGGAGCGCCTGATCGCCGCCACCGCCCGCGCCCTGGAGCTGCTGCGATGATGGACAACGCCATGAACGACCTCTACCAGGAGGTGGTGCTTGAGCACAAGCGCGCGCCGCGCAACTTCGGCCACCTGGCCGCGCCCACGCACCAGGCGCAGGGCACCAACCCCTCGTGCGGCGACCGCATCGCCGTGGAGCTGCAATTGCAGGGCGAGCAAGTGCAGGACATCCGCTTTTCCGGCCAGGGCTGCGCCATCTGCATGGCCTCGACCTCGATGATGACCGAGGCCGTCAAGGGCGGCGACGTGGCCGCCGCGCAGGCGCTGCAGCAGCACTTTCGCGCCGTGCTGACGGGCGAGGAAGAACCAGACGATGCGCCCCTGGGCAAGCTGATCAGCCTGGCCGGCGTGCGCCAGTACCCCAGCCGCATCAAGTGCGCCCTGCTGGGCTGGCACGCGCTGATGCACGCCATCGCCCAGCACGGCGGCAAGGACGACGCCGCCACCGTCCAGGCCGCCGAGAGCGACGGCGCCACCCTGCAGGCCAGCACCACGGAGGCCCCATGACCTATCGCCGCCAACGCGAGGACGTGCTGGTGCGCCGCACAGTGGGCGTGGAGACCATCCCCAGCGGCCACCCGGTCGAGCTAGAAGCCGGGCAGCTCGCGCAGATCACCCAGGCGCTGGGCGGCTCGTTCACGCTGCTGGTCGAGGGCCAGCTCATGCGCCTCAAGGGCCAGGACGCCGACGCCATCGGCAAGCAGCCGCCGCAGGCCATCGCCGCGCCGCAGGACTTGCACATCGACGACCTGGAGCCGCTGATCTGGCAGACGCTACGCACCTGCTACGACCCGGAGATCCCGGTCAACATCGTCGATCTGGGCCTGGTCTATGCGCTCAGGTTCGAGCCGCTGCAGGAGCAGGACAAGGTGCGCGTGGTCATCGACATGACGCTCACCGCGCCCGGCTGCGGCATGGGCGAGGCCATTGCCGACGAGGTCTGCGACAAGGTGCTGGCCCTGCCGCGCGTGGGCGAGATCACCGTGAATCTGGTGTTCGACCCGCCCTGGGATCGCTCGCGCATGTCCGAGGAGGCGCAGCTGGCGCTGGGGCTGTAGCCGCAGGGCATCCGCACGGGCACTGTTTCCTGCGCGCCACAATACCGGCTGCAAAGGAGAACGTGCATGACAGGGCAGTCCAGTCAGCCGGCCAGTGTGGGCGAGGCGGCAATCGAGCGGGGCAACAGGCAGGAAATCACGCAGGAAATCACGCAGGGAATCGGGCCGAAGAACGAGCCGGGAATCGAGCTGGCACAGGAGCCGCAAGTCTCTGCTGCACCCGAGCCGCCGCCCGTCGTCCGGCTGCAGGTCAACGCTGCGGACAGGCTCAACCTGGCAGCCTTCCAGAACGCCGTGCCGGCGCTGCACGAGCTGCTCATCGTCAACGAGACCGATCAGCCCATCGGCGGCCTGACGCTGCAGCTTACCTCCGAGCCGCCCTTCATCCAGCCGCGCCACTGGCGTGTGGAGGCGGTGGCCGCCGGCGAGAGCTACGCCGTGCGCGACCTGGATGTGCAGCTCGACGGCGCGCTGCTGTCGCGCCTGACCGAGGCCGAGCTGGCCACGCTGCGCTTCGAGCTGCGCAGCCGGCGCCAGCCCGCCGATGCGACTGTTTCGACTGTTTCGACTGTTTCTGCCGAATCCGCTGAAGCCTCCGGCACCGTTGTGGCCCGGCACGACACCCCGGTAGAGCTGCTGGCGCGCAACCAGTGGGGCGGCATCGGGCACCTGCCCGAGCTGCTGGCGGCCTTCGTGCAGCCCAACGATCCGGCCATCGACCGCCTGCTCAAGGGCGCGGCCCTGGCGCTGCAGGCAGCGGGCAAGTCCGGCTCCATCGACGGCTATGCCCAAGGCCCCAGGCGGGCCTGGGAGCTGGCCTCCGGCCTGTGGACGGCCGTGCTGCAGTGCCGGCTGAACTACGCTCTGCCGCCAGCCAGCTTCGAGCACGCCGGGCAAAAGGTGCGCAGCCCCTCGCAGGTGCTCGATGGCGGCCTGGCCACCTGCCTGGACTTGACGCTGCTGTTTGCCGCCTGTCTGGAGCAAGCCGGCCTCAACCCCTTGCTGCTGGTCACGCGCGGCCACGCCTTCGTCGGCCTGTGGCTGCACGACGAGGAGTTTTCCACGGCAGTGGTCGATGACGTGACCGCCGTGCGCAAGCGCCTGAAGCTGCAGGAAATCCTGTTCTTCGAGACCACGCTGGCCGCCCAGGGCCGGGCCGTGGGCTTCAGCCAGGCCATCGCCCAGGCCAGCCGGCAACTGTCGCTGGAGGAGGAAGACCGCTTCGAGCTGGCCATCGACATCCGGCGCGCGCGCAGGTCGCGCATCAGGCCGCTGGCACAGACCCAGGCCCAGGTCGACGCCGATGTTGCACCGGCGCTGGACGGACAGCAAGGACAGGACGGACAGACCGATCCGGCAGAGCTGCTGAGGGTGGAAGACCCACCCGAGCTGCCCGAGCGCCAGGCCGACGCGATCCCGACCGCCGAGCTTGACCCGAAGGATCGGCTGGCACGCTGGCAGCGCAGGCTGCTCGATCTGTCGCTGCGCAACTCGCTGCTAAACTTCAAGCCGGGCAAGAAGTCCTTGCTGCTGGACGCACAGGCCCCGGCGCTGGAGGACGCGCTGGCGCAGGGCCAGAGCCTGCGCCTACTGCCCAACCCGGCGCCGATGCAGGGCCAGGATCCGCGCAGCCAGCAACTGCACGAGGCGCGCAGCCTGGAAGACCTGCACCAGGCCCAGGCGCTGGAGGCGCTCGCGCGCCGCGAGGTCTTTGTCTCGCTGCCCGAGCCGGAGCTGGAGGGCCGCCTGGTCGAGCTGTACCGGGGCGCACGCAATACCTTGCAGGAGGGCGGCGCGAACACGCTGTTCATCGCCCTGGGCTTTCTGGTCTGGACGCGGCCCGACAAGCCGCAGGTACGCGTCAGGGCGCCGCTGATCCTGCTGCCCGTGACCCTGGGCCGCAAGAGCGCGCGCTCGGGCTTCACGCTGCAGGAGCACGAGGACGAGGCGCTGTTCAACCCGACGCTGATCGAGATGCTGCGCCAGGACTTCCAACTGGAGCTGAGCATCGCCGCTGCAGAGCTGCCGCGCGACGATGACGGCCTGGACATCCAGGGCATCTGGCAGCGCGTGCGTACCGCCATCCGCGACATCCGTGGCTGGGAGGTCAGCGAGGACGTGGTGCTGTCCATGTTCTCCTTTGCCAAGTACCTGATGTGGAAGGACTTGGTCGATCGCACCGAAGACCTGCGCCGCTCGCCCGTGGTGGCCCACCTGATCGACACGCCGCGTGAGCCTTACCCGAGCACCACGCCCTTTCCCGACGTACGCCGACTCGATGCCGACTACAGCCCGCAGGAGGTCTTCAGCCCGCTGCCGGCGGACTCCTCTCAGCTGTCGGCCATCATGGCCGCCGCCCGGGGCAAGGATTTCGTGCTGATCGGCCCGCCCGGCACCGGCAAGAGCCAGACCATCGCCAACCTGATCGCCCAGTGCCTGGCCGAGAACAAGCGCGTGCTGTTCGTGGCAGAGAAGATCGCCGCGCTGGATGTGGTCTATCGGCGTCTGCGCGAGGTCGGCCTGGGCGAGTTCTGCCTGGAGCTGCACTCCAACAAGAGCCGCAAGCTGGAAGTGCTCAGCCAGCTCAGCCAGGCCTGGGAGGCACGCGGCGAGGTGGACGCCGCTGTCTGGGAAGCCAAGGCGCGGCAACTGGCGCAGGTGCGCCAGCAGCTGTCCACCTATGTCGAGCGGCTGCACCGGCGCCACGGCAACGGCTGGAGCATCTACCAGGCCATTGGCCGGATGGCCGCAGGCGAGGCGCAGCCGGTGCTGGGCTTTCGCTGGGCCAGCGCCCGCGCCCATGACGAGGCTGCCTACGCGGCACTGCGCGACCTGGCCGGGCGGCTGCAAGCCAATGCCGCCGCCGTCGGCCCGGCCCAGCTGCAGGACGGGCCACTGGCACCCGTGCATGTGAGCGACTGGTCGGCCCGCTGGCAACAGGACATGGTCGGCGCCGCTCAGACTCTGCAGCGCAGCAGCGGCGCTTTTCTGGCCGCCGTACAGACGCTGGGGCAGTTGCTGGGGGTGCAGTGGCCCGAGCTGCACCGCCAGCAGCGCTCGGCCATCGGCGTGCTGGCCCGGGCCTTGCCACAGGCCGCAGGCCAGGACTGGAGCTTTTGCGCCCTGCCCGGCAGCGACACCCTGTGCGCTGCCCTCAAGGCGGGTGGCGAGCTGCTCGACCAACACCGCGCCCTGTCGGCCAGCATGGCCGCGCCGTGGCCGCTGCCCCTGCAGGAGCGGCTGGCGCAGGCGCTCGAACTGCTGGGCCGCCGCCGTACCCTGCACGCGCAGCTGCACGCGCCCTGGCCGCCGCTGGTCAGCGACGAAGTCGAGCGCGGCCTGCAGCTGATCGCGCAGTGGCAGCAGCTGCGCGCCGGCCTGTCCGTGCCCTACGGCACTGCGCTGGAGCAGCTCAACGTGGCGCAATTGCAGCGTGACTGGGCCCGCGCCGACAAGGCGCTGTGGCCGCTGTCGTGGCTGGGCCGGCGCAAGGTGCGTGCGGCGCTGGAGAGCGCCATCGAAGGCACGGGCGAGCCGCGCATCGCCGACGACCTGGCCGCCCTGGTGCGCATGAAGGGCCTGCGCGAGGAGATCGAGCAGCTAAACCCCGGCGCTGCAGCCGATGGCCTGTGGGCCGGCATGAGGACACGGCTCGACCACGCGCGCAGCGCCCTGCAGGCCAATGCCGCCCTGCAGGCCGCCCGCCTGAACCAGAGCTTCAGCCTGGACAGCCTGGACGCGGCAGCGCAGGGCTATTGCGGCGAACGCTGGGCCGCCGAGGTGCAGCGCCTGACAGCCCTGCAGGAGCTGGATGCACGCCTGGCCGAATGCACGGCGCTGGGCGCAGACAGCCACGGCCTGTGGCAGGGCCTGGACACCGATGCCAGCGCCCTGCGCGCCGCCCTGGCCTTCGAGCGCGAGCGCCTGGACGTGCGCCAGCGCGGCGCATTGCGCGAAACCCACCCGGCAGTTGCCCAGGGTTCATGCGGGCCGCTGCTGCAACAGCAGCACGAGCTGCTGCACCAGCGCGCCCAACTGGAGCAGCGCCTGCTGGGCATGACGGAGCTGGCCGGCGAATGCCCGGATGTCTGGCAGGCGCTGGACACCGATCCGGCCATCATTGAGCAGGTGCTGAAATTCCACGCCTCGCTCAAGGCCGCCGTGTCCGGCCTGGCCCTGGAGCCGGCCGGCGCGGCAGCGGTGCGGCGCCAGTTGCATCAGGTGCTGCAGGCGCGGCACGATGAACTGGACGCAAGCAGCGCCATCGGCCAGTCCTGCCAGGCCGTGATGGCTGCCTTGTCCACCCTGCACACGGCCACCGAGCAGTTCGGCAGCAGCGCTGCCCAGCCCGAGGCCGAGCGCCGCACTTTTGCCGACCAGCCGCCGCAAGCACTGGCCCAGGCAGCAGCGCAACTGGAGAGCCAGCACCAGAGCCTGCGCGCCTGGTGCGCCTGGCGCCTTGCCCAGGCCGATGCCCATGCTGCCGGGTTGGCGAGCCTGGCAGCGGCACTGCAGACCCAGGACATCACCCCGGCCCAGGTGGCCACGGCCTTCGAGGTCAACTACGCACGCTGGTGGCTGGCCGAGGCGGTGGAGGAAGACGAGGTGCTGCGGCGCTTCGTCAGTGCCGAGCACGAATTGCGCATCCGGGAGTTCCGTGCGCTCGACGACGAGTTCACGCGCATCTCGCGCGCCTGGATCCGCGCCCGGCTGTGCGCCAGCCTGCCCGCGCTGGACAGCATCCAGCGCAACAGCGAATGGGGCGTGCTGCGCCGCGAAATCACCAAGAAAAGGCAGCACAAGCCGCTGCGCCAGCTGCTGCAGGAGATCCCGCAGGTGGTGCTGCAGCTCACGCCCTGCCTGTTGATGAGCCCGCTGTCGATTGCGCAATATCTGTCGGCGGATGCCAGCAACTTCGATCTGGTCATCTTCGACGAGGCCTCGCAGATTCCGGTCTGGGATGCCATCGGCGCCATGGCGCGCGCTCGGCAGGTGGTCATGGTGGGCGACCCAAAGCAACTGCCGCCGACCAACTTCTTTGGCCGCAGCGACAGCACGGACGAGACCGACGACGGCGCGGAAAGCGACATGGAGAGCATTCTTGACGAGTGTCTGGGTGCCAGCCTGCCCACGCGCAACCTGTCGTGGCACTACCGCTCGCGCCACGAGAGCCTGATCGCCTTCAGCAACCACCGCTATTACGGCGGCGGCCTGGTCACCTTCCCCTCGCCGGTCACGGATGACCAGGCCGTGAGCTTTCACTTCGTGCCGGGGCGCTACGAAAAAGGCGGCGCGCGCATCAACCAGCCCGAGGCCAAAGCCTTGGTGGCCGACCTGGTGGGCCGGCTGCGGCAGCCGGGCTTTCGGGACTCGGGCCTGACCATCGGCGTGGTGACCTTCAATGCCGAGCAGCAAAATCTGATCGAGGACTTGCTCGACGAGGAGCGCCGCCAGGATCCCGGCCTGGAGCCGTATTTCTCCGATGCCGAGCTGGAGCCGGTGTTCGTCAAGAACCTGGAGAGCGTGCAGGGCGACGAGCGCGACATCATGTATTTCTCCATCACCTACGGCCCGGATCTGGCCGGCGTGGTGTCGATGAACTTCGGCCCGCTGAACCGCGACGGTGGCGAGCGCCGCCTGAACGTGGCGGTCACGCGCGCGCGGCATGAGCTGCGCGTGTTCTCCAGCCTGCGCGGCGACCAGATCGACCTGTCACGCACCAACGCAGCGGGCGTGCGCGACCTCAAGCACTTCCTGGAGTTTGCCGAGCGCGGCGCCCGCGCGCTGGCCGAGGCGCATCGCGGCAGCCAGGGCGACTTCGACAGCCCCTTCGAGGCCAGCGTGGCGCAGGCGCTGGCGCGCAAGGGCTGGCAGGTACACACACAGATCGGCGTGTCGTCCTTCCGCGTGGATCTGGGCGTGGTGCATCCGGATTTTGCCGGCCGCTATCTGGCCGGGGTGGAGTGCGATGGCGCCACCTACCACCGCTCGGCCACGGCGCGCGACCGCGACAAGCTGCGCGAGCAGGTTCTGCGCGGCCTGGGCTGGGACATCCTGCGCGTCTGGTCTACCGACTGGTGGGTCAACCCGGGCGGCACGCTGGAGCGCATCCACGACGCGCTGGCCGGGCTGCTGGAGCGCGACCGCCAGCGCCGCGCCAGCGTCACCGAAGCTGCGCCGCAGGCATCCGAAACAGGCGACGGTGACGCAGCAAACGAAAACGCCAGCCCGCTGCAGGTCAGCGAGGCTGGCGCCGTCAGTGAAATGTCTTGAAGCGGCCTGCTGCCTCCTCAGCCGCCGCAGGCACCGCCCGAGCAGCACGAGCCGCCCTCGTCTGCCGTGTTGGCGGTCTTGTCGATCTGCACGCGCCACAGGGCGGGGCCGGCCTCCAGGTAAGTCCAGTCGAACTGGCCCGGCGTGCGAGCGGCGAACTGGCGACGCAGCGGCACCGGGTCGTGATCGTTGACGATGACCAGGGCCTGGCCGGCCTCCAGCGCGTCGAACTGGCCAAAAATCTGCGCGTGGCGCTCGTAGGGGGAATGGTGCGGACGTCGATTTCGGTGGCGATGGTGCTCATGTGCTCAGCCTATGGGATGAAAAAGGGTTGGGGAAAAGTGCCCTTGGGCGATGAAAACAGAGAAAGACAAGTCCGGGTCGTGCAGCTCAGCCGTCCTTGCCATCGAGCCGGGTGCGCAGCAGCCAGGGCGTGTACATGACCATGTAGATGCCGAAGGCCAGCGCCCACAGGCAGGCCGCGCCGTGCAGCGCGCCCACATACCACTGCGGCTGCACGGCAGGCACCAGCACGCGCAGCACGGTGGCCAGCATGACCATGGCGTAGGCGGCGGTTTCGGCGCGCGAAGGCTGCAGCGGCCTGCCGGTGTGGCCGCGTGCAGTGCGCGTCAACATGCCGATGATCAGGCCGCCGACCACCCCCACGGCCAGGGCGTGGATGGCCAGCGTGGCCGCCAACCAGCCCAGTTGGGCAGCCGCCAGCAGGGCAAAGCCGATGGGCATCCAGGCATAGGACAGGTGCAGGATCCACAGGATGGGCCGGCGCAGCGTGACCCAAGGCTTCCACAGCGCCAGGCGCACGGCGTGCAGCACGGCGGCGGCGGCGCTGGCCAGGGCCGCCAGCGGTGCGGGCGCGGCGCAGACCCACAGCAGCAGGGCCAGGGCAGTGACGGCCAGCAGGGTCAGCTCGAACTTGCGCGGGATGTTCATGGTCAGGCCCGGCGTCACATTCTTGGTGAACAGTGGCACCACGCGGCCCGTGATGACGCTGACCACCATCAGCACCAGCGCCAGCTCGGCATACAGGGCGGACAGGGCCGGCACCTCGATGACCTGCATGACCGACAGGTGGAACACGCCGTTGGCCAGCGCCATCAGCAGGAGCAGCGAGATCAGCGGGACGTTGCGCTTGTTGCGCGCCTGCACCAGCACGATCAGCAGGCTGACCGCCACGGCGGGCAGCAGCAGCATGTCCAGTGCCGCATAGACCGGGTATGGCGCGACGAAGGCCGCCAGGCGCGCCGCCAGCCACAGCAGGGCCAACGCGCCCAGCGCGCTGCCGCGCGGCGTGGGCAGGCCCGTCCAGGCCTTCACGGCAGTGAGCAGGAAGCCCACGATGACGCCCACGGCAAAGCCGAACAGCATCTCGTGCGCGTGCCACAGCAGCGGCGGCACCGACACGCCCAGTGGGATATGGCCCAGGAAGGCCAGCACCCACACCGGCACTGCCAGGCAGGCCAGCAGCGCAGAGCCCAGGTAGAAGGGACGAAAGCCCAGGCGCAGCAGCGGGATGCCCTGCAGCAGGGGTGCGACCGGCGCGGCCCGGCCGGGACGTTGGGGAAAAGGCAGGGGCTGGTTCACGGCAGAGAGGGGAAGTTCGAGCTTCCCGGGTTGGCGAACAATAAATTCATTTTAAATGAATCTTAAAGACTGCGGCAGCTCCCGATGTGCGCCGGGCCGGGTGGTCAATGCCCGGCGGACTTGGAAAACAGCTGGATGACGGCCACGCCGGCGATGATGAGCGCCATGCCGGTCAGGGCCGGGCCGTCGAGCTTCTGGCCGTACAGCCACCAGCCGACCAGCGAGATCAGCACGATGCCCAGGCCCGACCAGATGGCATAGACCACGCCGGTGGACAGGTGGTTGAGCACCTGCGAGAGGCAATAGAACGCCAGGCCATAGCCCAGCACGGTCAGCACACTGGGCCACAGCCGCGTGAAGCCGGCGGAGGACTTGAGCGCCGAGGTGGCGACGACTTCGGCGGCAATCGAGATGCCGAGCAGGGCGTAGGGGTGCATGGGGGATCAGCCCGCCACGCAGACCAGGCGCTGCTCGCCCAGGCCGGTGGCGCCCAGGCGCATCTCGTCGCCGACCTGCAAAAAGCGCGGCTCGGGCTTTTGCCCCAGGCCGACGCCGGCTGGCGTGCCGGTCAGCACCAGGTCGCCCGGGGCCAGCGTCATGAACTGGCTGATGTAGGCCAGCACCTGCGGCAGCCGGAAGATGAAGTCGCGCGTGTGGCCGTGCTGCATACGCTGGCCGTTGACCTCCAGCCACAACTGCAGGGCGTGCGGGTCGGGCAGCTCGTCGGGCGTGACCAGCCACGGCCCGACGGGCGCGAAGGTGTCGCCGCTCTTGCCCTTGTCCCACTGGCCGCCGCGCTCGGTCTGCCAGGCGCGCTCCGACACGTCGTTGGCCAGCACATAGCCGGCCACGTGCGCCAGCGCATCGGCCTCGGCCACGCCGCGCATGGCCGTGCCGATGACCACGCCCAGCTCGACCTCCCAGTCGAGCTTGCGCGCGCCGGGCGGCACGCGCACGGCGTCGTGCGGGCCGCACAGGCTGGTCGCGGCCTTCATGAACAGCACTGGCTCGGACGGCAGCGCCATGCCGGCCTCGCGTGCGTGGTCGGCATAGTTCAGGCCGACGCAGACGATCTTGCCCACGCCGCCTACCGGGCAGCCCAGGCGCGTGCCCTCGGGCAGGGCCGGCAGCCGCGCGGCGTCGATGGCGGCCAGCGCGGCCAGCACGGCAGGAGCCAGCTGCGCCGGGCCGATGTCGGGCACCAGCATGGACACGTCGCGCAACGTGCCGGTGGCGTCCACCAGGCCGGCGCGCTCGGCGCCGCTGGCGCCATGGCGGATGAGTTTCATGCGGACTCCTTGACGCTCGGGGCCACAAGTGGGCCAGTGCTTTGCAACAACTCAGGCAGCAGCTGCGCCGCCGTGCCGCGCAGCACGACGTGGGCGGCGCTGTCGAGTTCGCTGGCCGCTGGGTTGATGACGACCACGCGCGCGCCCGCCTGGCGCGCCAGATGCGCCAGCCCGGCCGCCGGATAGACGGCGCCGGCCGTGCCGACGACCAGCATCAGCTCGGCGGCCTGCGCCGCCTGCTGGGCGGCTTCGAGCACGTCCACCGGCAGGTTCTCGCCGAACCAGACCACGCCCGGGCGCACCAGATTGCCGCAGGCGCGGCAGCGCGGCGGGCTGCCGGGCGCGGCCTCTTGCAGCCGGCAGCAGGCGCGTGGTGCATCCAGCCAGCGGTCGGCCAGCAGGTCGCCGTGCAGGCACAGCACGCCCGGGCTGCCGGCGCGCTGGTGCAGGCCATCGACGTTCTGCGTGATCACGGCGAGCCGGCCCGGGTGCGCCTGGGCAAAGCGCGCCAGCGCCAGATGGCCGGCGTTGGGTTGCACCTGGGCGATGCCGGCGCGCCGGTGCGCATACCAGTCCCACACGCGCTGCGGCGCGGCGCGAAAGCCGCGCTCGCTGGCCATGTCCTGCGGGTTGAACTGCGCCCAGTAGCCACTCGTGGCATCGCGGAAGGTGGGCACGCCCGATTCGGCACTCATGCCGGCGCCGGTCAGCACGGCGATGCGCCGGGCCTCGGCTATCCAGTCGCGCACCGCCTGCAGCTCGTGCTGCGCCTTCATGACGGCTGGCCCTGGCGCTGGCGCAGGGCTTCATACAGGCACACGGCGCTGGCCACCGAGACATTCAGGCTCTCCACCGCGCCCAGCATGGGAATGCTCACCAGGCTGTCGCAGGTCTTTCTGGTCAGCTGGCGCATCCCCGGGCCTTCGGCGCCCAGCACCAGCGCCACCGGGCCTTGCAGGTCGGCCTGGTAGAGGGTCTTGTCGGCGTCGTCGCTGGTGCCGATGACCCAGATGCCGCGCTCCTTCAACTCGCCCAGGGTGCGCGCCAGGTTGGTCACCATGAAGTACGGCACGGTCTCCGCCGCGCCGCTGGCCACCTTGGCCACGGTGGCGTTGATGCCCACGGCATGATCCTTGGGCGCGATCACGGCGTGCGCGCCGGCGCCATCGGCCACGCGCAGGCAGGCGCCCAGGTTGTGCGGATCGGTCACGCCGTCGAGCACCAGCAGCAGCGGGCTCCTGACGCCCTGCTCCTCCAGCGCGTCCAGCAGATCGTCGAGCGACTGCACCTGCTGCACGGCCTGCACGCGCGCGGCCACGCCCTGATGGCCGTGGCTGCCCGAGAGCTTGGCCAGGCGCAGGCCGTCGGCCTCGATCAGGCGTGCACCGGCCTCGCGGGCGCGCTCCAGGAACTGGCGCATCCGCGCATCGCGCCGGGTGGGTTCGTAGTAGATCTCGATGATGGATTGCGGCGCGGTTTTCAGGCGCACGCCCACGGCATGGAAGCCGAACAGGACTTTGGCAGACGACATGCGCCTGATTATCGGGGGCGTTGTGCGTTGTGCGGGCTGCCACGCCAAACGCCCAACCTTCCCACTTCCCAAAGACCCGGGCCGTAAAATCGCGCGTTTTCCCCATTGACGGGCAGCGGCGCAGCACCCATGCCGCGCTGGCCTGCGCCCTCACACCCTCCCATGCTCCTGTCACCCCTGCTGCGCCTGGTGCAACGCACCAGCCTGGTGGCGCAGATTGCCGTTGCCCTGCTGGCCGGTCTCGCCCTGGCCTTTCTCGCCCCTGGCGCCACGCCCTATGTGGCCTTTCTGGGCACGCTGTTCATCTCCGCGCTCAAGGCAGTGGCGCCGGTGCTGGTGCTGGTGCTGGTCATGGCCGCCATCAGCAACCACGTGCCGGGCGAGGCCACGGGCATCCGCCCGGTGCTGCTGCTGTACGTCGCCGGCACGCTGTCGGCTGCCGTGGTGGGCGTCGTGGCCAGCACCTGGTGGCCCAGCACGCTGACCCTGCAGGCGCCGCCGCAGGCCGAGCTGGCGCCGCCCGGCGCCGTCAGCGAGGTGTTGGTGAACGTGGCCAAAAGCCTGGTGGACAACCCCGTCAACGCCCTGCTGCAGGCCAACTACATCGGCATCCTGGCCTGGGCCGTGGGCCTGGGCCTGGCGCTGCGCCACGCCTCGGCGGGCACGCGCGCCGTGCTGCACGATGGCGCGCAGGCCGTCACCGCCATCATCCAGGGCGTGATCCGCTGCGCGCCGCTGGGCATCTTCGGCCTGGTGGCGGCCACCGTGGCCGAGGCCGGCGAGCAGGCACTGCGCGGCTACGGCCACCTGCTGGCGGTACTGGTGGGCTGCATGGTGTTCGTGGCGCTGGTGGTCAATCCACTGATCGTGTGGTGGTGCATCCGGCGCAACCCCTATCCGCTGGTGCTGACCTGCCTGCGCGAGAGCGGGGTGACGGCCTTCTTCACGCGCAGCTCGGCGGCCAACATCCCCATCAACCTGGCGCTGGCCAGGCGCCTGGGCCTGCCGCAGGAGACCTACAGCATCGCCATCCCGCTGGGCGCGACCATCAACATGGCCGGCGCCGCCATCACCATCAGCGTGCTGACGCTGGCCGCCGCGCACACCCTGGGCATCCAGGCGGACATGCCCACGGCGCTGCTGCTGTGCGTGGTGGCCTCGGTGTGCGCCACCGGCGCCTCAGGCGTGGCCGGCGGCTCGCTGCTGCTGATCCCGCTGGCGTGCAGCCTGTTCGGCATCGGCAACGACCTGGCCATGCAGGTGGTGGCCGTGGGCTTCATCATCGGCATCGTGCAGGACTCGGCGGAGACGGCGCTTAACTCCTCCACCGACGTGCTGTTCACCGCCGCCGCCAGCATGATGCAGGAGCGCAGGGGCGGCAGCGCTACCTGATTGATAGCTGGAAGCGCTTGCCCAGCAAAGGTTTCAGGTAGAAAACCATCCGAAATCGTTACCAGACAAGCGCTGCCAGCTATCATTTTTCATGACTCTGCGACGCGTCCGGCCTCGATGGTGATGCGCCGGTCGCAGCGCGCGGCGATGCCCCGATCGTGCGTGACCAGCAGCAGCGTCGTGCCCTGCTCGCGGTTGAGCGCCAGCATCAGCTCCATCACGGCAGCGCCGGTGGCGAAGTCCAGGCTGCCGGTGGGCTCGTCGGCCAGCAGCACGGCGGGCTGTACCACGAAGGCGCGCGCCAGCGCCACGCGCTGCTGCTCGCCGCCCGAGAGCACGCGCGGCTGGTGCGCCAGGCGATCTTGCAGGCCCACGCGCGCCAGCATGTCGGCGGCCAGCCGGCGTGCCTGGGGCTGGCCGGCCAGCTCCAGCGGCAGCATGACGTTTTCCAGCGCCGACAGGTTGGCCAGCAGCTGGAAACTCTGGAACACGAAACCCATGCTGCGCGCGCGCAGCGCGGCGCGCGCGTCCTCATCGAGCGCGAACAAATCCTGCCCGGCCAGCCGCACCGTGCCGCGCGTGGGCGTGTCCAGGCCGGCAATCAGCGACAGCAGCGTGCTCTTGCCCGAGCCGGAGGCGCCGACGATGGCCACGGTCTGGCGCGCCGCCACGGTGAAATCGATGTCCCGCAGAATGTCGAGCGTGCCGCTGGAGTCGGTGACCGACTTGTGCAGGTGCTCCACGGCGATGATGGGCGTGCTGGTCGCAGGCTGGGCGGCGCTGATGCTGGACATGAAGGAGTGATGGTGGACAGACGGATGAATGGGCAAATGGGTCGGCGCGACTGTATCGCGGCGGGGCTTGCCGGGCTGGCAGCGTTGGCGGCGCTGGGCGTCAGCCGCCCGGCACTGGCAGCCGGGCGGGAGCCGGTCATCCTGATACTGGGCGACTCACTGAGCGCCGAGTACGGCCTGGCGCGCGGCAGTGGCTGGGTGGCGCTGCTGGAGCAGCAGCTGGCGCGCGAGCGCATCGCCGCTGCGGTGGTCAACGCCAGCGTCAGCGGCGACACGACCTCCGGCGGGCGCGCCCGGCTGGCGGCGCTGCTCAGGACGCACCGGCCCACCCATGTGGTCATCGAGCTGGGCGGCAACGACGCGCTGCGCGGCCTGCCGCTGAAGAACACCGAGGACAACCTGGCCGCCATGGCGCAGCAGGCCAGGGCCGCCGGTGCGCGCGTGCTGCTGCTGGGTATGCAGGTGCCGCCCAACTATGGCGGCGACTATGGCCGGCGCTTCGCCCAGGCCTTCGAGAACGTGGCGCGGCAGGAAAAGACGGCGCTGGTGCCGTTCTTCCTCAAAGGCGTGGCGGATGTGCCCGAGGCCGCGCGGCTGTTCCAGGCCGACCGCATCCATCCCAATGCCCAGGCCCAGCCGCAGATGCTGGCCAATGTCTGGCCGCAGCTGCAGCAGTTGCTGCGCTGATGCTTGCCAGCGGCGCCGGCGAACTGCCTCTCGACCGCCGGCAGACGCGCGCTCAGATGGCCGCATCCGCTGCTGCCTCCGCCGCTGCCTCCGCCGGCGCCACTGCGCTGCGGTAGGCGTGCCAGGTGGCGTGGCCCAGCAGCGGCCCGACCACCAGCAGCCCCGCGCCCCAGGCCAGCAGCGACAAGGCCACCAGCAGCGTGATCAGCGCGCCCCACAGCAGCATGGCGGCGGGGTTGTCCAGCACCACGCGCATACTGGTCAGCACGGCGGTGAAGGCGTCGGTGTCGCGATCCAGGATCATCGGGATGGCCACCACGGTGAAGCAAAACACCAACGCGGCAAAGACGCCGCCCACCGCCGCGTAGGCCAGCACGAACTGCCAGTTCTGCGGATTGAACACCGCCTGCACCACGCCCGTGGTGGACGGCATTCCGGTATGGAAGAACACCGCGAACACCACCAGCGAGGCGCGGCCCCACAGCAGCTCCAGCACGATCAGCGCCAGCACCAGCATGGCCATGCTGGCCACGTGCCGATCCCAGCAGGTCAGCGATTCGGCCAGGCTGGGCGACAGGCCGGCCTCGCGCCGGCGGCTGGTCTCATACAGGCCCATGGCCAGGAATGGCCCGACCAGCAGGCAGCCGCTGGCCAGCGACATGGTGTATTCGGGCCGCGCGCGAAAGATCCAGGCCAGCAGCAGCGCCATGCCCCAGAAGCACAGGCCGTAGAACAGGCCGATCCAGGGGGCGGCCAGCAGGTCGCGCGCGCCAGCGGCCAGCCACCGCAAAGGCTGGGCCGGCGACAAGGCCTGCAGTCGTATCGGCGCCGGCACCAGGGCGGCAGCAACATGGGTGGTGGTGGTCTCCAGCATGGCGGGCACTCCTGACAAGAAACGCAGACCAGTCCACCTTACGCGCTACCGGGCCTTGCCCGCCATCAAGGAAAGTCCCTACTTCTCCTGCGGACAAAGCCGCCGGCAAGACCGGCCAGCGCGCCCGCTCAGTTGCCGAAAGCCCGGCCCAGCGCCTGCTCCAGATCGGCGCGCAAGTCCTGCACGTCCTCCAGGCCGACGCAAAAGCGCACCAGATGGCCATCGGCCAAGTGCGGCGTGGCGCACTCGCGCATGGCCGGCAGGTCGTAGGGCACGACCAGGCTGATCGGCCCGCCCCAGCTATAGCCCAGGCGAAACAGCCGCAGGGCGTCGCAGAAGGCATCGACGCGCTCTTGCCCGTGGCGCGCATCGAAGACCACGCTGAACAGGCCGGCTGCCGCGCCCGCGCCGCCGTTGGCGCTGCCGCACAGCGCCTGCCAGTGCGGGTGGCCGGGCGAGCCGGGCAGCGCCGGGTGCAGCACCTGCGCCACCGGCGCCTGGCGGCCCATCCAGCGCGCCAGCTCGCGCGTGGCCACGTCGTGGGCGCGGTAGCGCAGGGCCATGCTGGGCAGGGCGCGCAGCACGGCCTCGGCGTCGTTGGCGCCCACGCCCAGGCCCAGGCGCATGTGCGCCAGTTTGAGCTTCAGGTGCAGTCGCTCATCGCGCGTGGTGATACTGCCCATCAGCACGTCGCCGCCGCCGCTGGGGTATTTAGTCAGGGCGTGGACGGAAATATCGACGCCCAGGCTGCCGTCGCCCTTCAGGTCGAAGGGCGCAAAGGCCAGGCCTGCGCCCCAGGTGTTGTCCAGCGCCGAGGTCACGCCCCGCTCGCGGCAGATGCGCGCCTGGGCGAGCAGGTCGGGAAACTCCAGCGTGACCGAGCCGGCGGCCTCCAGCCAGACCAGGCGGGTGCGGGGACTGATCCTGGCGGCCAGGTCGAGCGGGTCGAGCGGATCGAACATCTGGTGCGTGATACCCCAGTGGGCGAGTTCGGCCTCGGCCAGCGCCTTGTTGGGGCCGTAGGCGTTGTCGGGCAGCAGCACCTCGTCGCCGCTCTTGAGCAGCGCCAGCGCCACCGTGGAGATCGCCGCCAGCCCACTGGGCGCCAGCAGGCACTGCTGGCCGCCCTCCAGCGTGGCGATGCGCTCCTCCAGCCGGTAGGTGGTGGGCGTGCCGTGCAGGCCATAGGTGTAGCTGGTCTTGTCCTTCCACTCGCGCGCGCGCAAAGCGGCGACGTCGGGAAACAGCACGGTCGAGGCCTTGTGGATGGCCGGCTGCGGCGCCGCGAAGCCGGCGGGCGGCTCGTAGGCGTGGTGGATCAGGCGGGTGGTGATGTCTTGCGAGGGGGCGTTGTTTTGCTGGCTCATGCGCGCATGGTAGCGGTGGCGCTCCCGAAAGCATCGCCCTCAGCTGCCCGGCGTGATGTTCAGGTTGTTGACCACCTGGCGTACGCCCTCTACGCCCTGGGCGATCTGCGTGGCGCGCTCGCGCGCCTGGGCGCTCTTGACCGGGCCGTTCAGGGTGACTACGCCGCCGCCGGTGTCCACGTCGATGCGGATGGCGCTCAGGTCTGGATCCTTGGCCAGGCCGGCATTGACGCGGGCTGTGATGCCAGCGTCCTGCACGGCGGCCTGGGCGTTGGCCTTGACCTCGCGCGTATCGGCGCGGGCGCTTTCGCCCGCCACGTGCGCCTCCTGGCGCGCATCTCGGGCAGCCTCCTGCACGGCCACCTTGGCGTCGTGCGCCGCCTCCTGGGTGCGCAGCTTGGCGTCCTGGGCGGCCTGCTCGGTCTTGGCGATGGCCGCATCGAGCTTCTGGCCAGCGGTGCGGTCGTCGCTCCTGTCGCACGCGGCCAGGCCCAGGCTCAAGGCGATGGCAGCGGCGATGCCGGCACCGCGCAGCAGCGCGCTGCAGTCGTCATGGCGTTGGTTGGGGCTTGGCATGATTCCTCTCCTGTGGGTTGACATGCAGGCAATGTAGGAATAGCCCTGGCCGGCCAGCGTTGGCGCAGCGCCGAAACGCCGGTAGGACAAGGGCGGCAGCGCCGGCAGGCCGACCCTGGCAGCGCGACAATCGAGCGCCATGACGCCTGCTGCCCTGTCCCGCTGGTTGCCTTTTCTCGCCTGGCCGCGCCCCACAGCCGAGCTGCTGCGCGGCGAGTTCTGGGCCGGCATGACCGTGGGCCTGATGCTGGTGCCGCAGGGCGTGGCCTATGCGCACCTGGCCGGAATGCCGCTGGTGACCGGCATCTATGCCTCGCTGGTGCCGGCCCTCGTGGCCGTGCTGTGGGCCTCGTCCACGCGCCTGGGCGTGGGGCCGACGGCGCTGACCAGCCTGCTGATCGGCGCCTCGCTCACCGGCCTGGCCGAGCCGGGCAGCGCACAGTGGGTGCAGCTGGCCGCCTGGATGGCGCTGCTGTCGGGCGCGCTGCAGCTGCTGCTGGGCGTGCTGCGCTTTGGCTGGCTGCTGAATCTGGTGACCTCGCCGGTGCTGGGCAGCTTCACGCAGGCGGCGGCGCTGCTCATCCTGGCCTCGCAGCTACCGGCACTGCTGGGCCTGCGCACCACCTGGCACGCCCTGGCCGCCGACCCCTCGCTGCACCACTTCGACCTGCGCGCCACGGCCTTTGGCCTGGGCAGCCTGGCCCTGCTGATGCTGGGGCGGCGCTGGCGGCCGAGCTTTCCGACGGCCATGGTGGTCATCGCGCTGGCCGCGCTGGTGAGCTGGCAGGCAGGCTTTGCCGACGCCGATGGCGCCGTGGTCGGGCATGTGCCCTCGGGCCTGCCGTCGCTGTACCTGCCCGGCTGGCTGTCCTGGGACGAGTTCGGCGCGCTGACCCTGCCGGTGCTGGTGGTCACGCTGGTGAGCTTTCTGGAGACGGCATCGAGCGCCAAGGTCGAGCACTCGCGCGGCGGCACGCGCTGGAACGAGAACCAGGACTTGATCGCCCACGGCATGGCCAAGATGAGCTCGGGCCTGTGCGGCAGCTTTGCCACCAGCGCCTCGTTCTCGCGCTCGGCCATCAACCTGTACGCCGGCGCGCAGACCGGCTGGGCCACGCTGTTTGCCCTAGTGCTGGTGCTGGCCACGCTGCTGTGGCTGACGCCGGCGCTCTACCACGTGCCGCAGGCGGTGCTGGCCGCCGTCGTGGTCACCGCCGTGACCAGCCTGATCAAGCCACTGGGGATGCTGCGCCTGTGGCCCATTTCGCGCGTGGAGACTCTCATCGGCCTGAGCACCTTCGCGCTGACCCTGATCAGCGCGCCGCGCCTGTACTGGGGCGTGCTGGCCGGGCTGGTCATGAACCTGTCGCACTTCCTGTACCAGCGCCTGCACCCGCGCATCATCGAGGTCGGCATCCACCCCGATGGCAGCCTGCGCGACCGCCACCTGTGGCAGCTGGCGCCGCTGGCGCCGCACGTGCTGGCGCTGCGCATGGATGCCGAGCTGGACTTCGCCTCGGCCACCGCGCTGGAGCGGCGTGTGGCCGACGAGCTGGCCGCGCGGCCCGGGCTGCGCGCGCTGTGCCTGTTCGCCCTGCCCATCAACCGCATCGACGTGACCGGGGTCGAGGCTTTCATGCGGCTGCGCGCGCTGATGCAAAGCCGCGGCGGCGCACTGCACGTGGCCGGCCTGAAGCTGCCGGTGCAGCGCGTGCTCGAACGCGCCCAGGTGCTGCACGCCGGGCCTGATCTGCACACCTACCGCACCGACGCCGAAGCCCTGGCATCCCTCGAACAGCCCCCGGAAGACAGCGCTTGCCGCCCCTTGGCCGGCAGGTAGCGCTGATACACTGGGGCACTGCTTTTTTGTTGCGCTTTGTGACTCTTTCTGCGTCTGCCGCGTCCATCCAACTGCGAGATCTCAAGCTCACCACGGCCCATGCCCTGGTGAGCCAGTCTGCGGCAGGCCATCAGGCCCTGCAGGGCTGCACGCCCCTGGAGTACCTGCAGACGCTGATCGACGGCCTGTGCGACCTGTCCCTCAAGGATTCGCTGACCGGCCTGCCCAACCGGCGCTTCATCAATGCGGTGATCGAGAGCGAGATTGACCGTGTGGCCCGTTCGGGCGAGGCTGCGTTGCTGCTGATGCTGGACATCGACCATTTCAAACAAGTCAACGACCGCTATGGCCACGGGGCCGGCGATCTGGTGCTGCAGTCCGTGGCGCGCACGCTGGAGCGCTGCTTGCGCCCCATGGACACGGTGGCGCGCTACGGCGGCGAGGAATTCGCCATCGTGCTGCCGGCCTGCCTGTTCGGCTTCGGGCGCACGGTGGCCGAGCGCATCCGGCGCGCCGTCGAGGAAACCCCGGTCGCCATCAGCCCGACGCAGACCCTGCACGTCACGGCCAGCATCGGCGGCGCCTTTGCGCTGCAGTGGATACGCAGCACGGCCCAACTATGGATCGAGCGCGCCGACGCGCAGCTCTACCGCGCCAAGGCCGAGGGGCGCAACCGGGTAAGCATCGAAGACCAGCCCGACAGCACCGTGAGCGCCGAAGAAAAGAACCTGCTGTTTGGCTCCCTCTACACTCCTTCCGGCTGGGGCGACCTGCCAGGGCCCCATGATCCGCCTGTCTGCAGCGCCCCCTGAAAGAGCGATGATGAACGACGCGCTGCCTTCCGCTGACGCCTTCCCAGCCACCACTTCCGCCCCGGCGCCGCTTCGCCTGCCGGGCAGGCCAGGCGCGACCTGGCCGACACCATTGCCCAGGCTCCCCAGGGTGCGCCCCAGGGCGCGCGCATCATGGCCGTGACCAGCGGCAAGGGCGGGGTCGGCAAGACTTTCATCTCGGCCAACCTGGCGGCGGCGCTGACGCGGCGCGGCCACCGCGTCCTGGTGCTGGACGCCGACCTGGGCCTGGCCAACCTGGACGTGGTGCTGAACCTGCACCCCAAAGTCACGCTGCACGACGTGTTCACCGGCAAGGCGCGGCTCGACGACGCCGTGATCGAGGCGCCAGGGGGCTTTTCCGTGGTGCTGGCCGGCTCGGGGATGATCGAGTATTCGCGCCTGACACCCACGGTGCGCAACGAGTTCCTCAACGTTATCCACACCCTGGCGCCGCGCTACGACATCGTGCTGCTGGACACCGGCGCGGGCATCTCCGACGTGGTGCTGTTTTCCGTCTCGCTGGCCTCCGAGGTGCTGATCGTGGCCACGCCCGAGCCGACCTCGCTGACCGACGCCTACGCCGCCATCAAGGTGCTGGCCACGCAGCAAAAGCGCCAGCAATTGCGCCTGGTGGTCAACCAGACGCGCCGCCCCGGCGACGGGCGCGCCATCACCGGGCAGCTGCAGCAGGTGCTCGACCGCTTCGTCATCACCGATTCAGGCCGGCCCGTGCGGCTGATCCACATGGGCGACATCCCCACCGACCCCATCGTGCGCGACGCCATCATGCGCCGCCAGCTGCTGGTGCAGCAGATGCCCGGCTGCCCGGCGGCGCTGGCCATCGCCCAACTCGCAAGCAAGGTCGATGCCGCCCTGCTGGAGCGGCGCGAAGCCTGACGGCTGCGGCTGCCGAGCAGCCAACCAGTGCTTCCAAACCACTAAAACCATAGCTTCCAGCGCTTGTCCAGCAAGGGTTTGCGGTCGATTTGACTGGTATTTTGCCGGTTGCACTCAAGGCCTGGGCGGGCAAGCCAGCGCTGCCGCCACGGCATCGAGCTGCTCGTCCAGCACGGCGCGCAACTGCTCGCGCAGCTCCTGGCGCGTGAGCAATTCCTCGGCGCGCAGCAGCGTCCAGTCGATCGCCACGCCGGTGGCCAGCCCGACCGCCGCGCCGACCGCTGCCCCCACCGCCGTGCCGGCCCCGGGCAGCGCCGAGCCGACTGCCGCCCCGGCCAGCGCCCCGGCCCCGGCGCCGCCCAGCTTGCCGGCGGCCTGTTTGGCCGCAGCCTTGGCCAGTACCTTGGCCGCCGCCTTCATGGACGCCTTGCCCGCCGCTTTGGCGGCCACCACGGCGGCAAAGCCGCCCGCCCCGGCCCCGGCAACGGCGCTTGCCGCCAAGCGCTGGTGGGTGCTGCCCAGCAGTGCCAGCTCGGGCAGCTCGGCCAACGCCGGGGCCTGCCGCTGCACCAGGCAACCGCCCTCCCCAGCGCCAGATGGTGGCGCGCCAGCACCTCGCCCAGCCGCCGCTGGCCAGCGTCCAGCGCCGCCCGGCTGCCGGCGGCATGGCGCTGCACCTGGCCCAGCCAGTCCTGCAGGCCGGGCGTGGCCGCCAGCGTCTGCTCCAGGCGCTGCTGCAAGAACACCTCCGGGCGACCCTGCAGCAAGTGGTAGATGCGGCCCCACTCGGCGCCCAGGCTGAAATACCAGTCCAGATAACGCTCCAGCGCCGCATCGCTGGCCGCGCGCACGGGCGCCAGGCCACTGCACAGCTGCGCCGGCGCGCGGGCCTGGCCCAGCAGCTCCAGCGCCAGAGCCTGCACCTGCGCCAGCGTGCCCAGGCGGTAGAACTGCTGGCCGATGCGCTCGCACTGCGGCAGGCGCTGCAGCGCCAGCGGGCTGGCGTGCTGGCGCGCCAGGCCATCGAGCAGCGCCACGGACTGCAGCGTGATCAGACCCAGCAGCACGCCCACCAGGGCCAGCACGGCGGCGCGCAGGCCGGGCGCGCGGCGCCCAGATGGCTGCGGGTCGTCCCCGCGCCAGCCGGCCAGCAGTGCAGCGCTGCCCGAGGCGCCCTGCAGCGCCCAGCCCAGGCACCACAGCAATCCAACCGGCCCCGTCAGGGCCAGCAGCAGCAGGCGCCAGGCCGGCGACTCGGGCAGCGCCAGCGCCGCACCGGTGCCGATCTGCAGCGCCAGCAGCGCATCCAGGCCCCAGCGCACCAGGCCCGAGGGCGCCGCCGCGATGCGCGCCAGGGCGGCATCGAGCACCTGCGGCGGCGTGGCCGGGATCAGGTCGCGGCTGTCCAGCCCGCCCTGCGCCCACCAGGCCAGCCAGATGGCCCCCAGCAGCAGCGCCAGCAGGACGCGCGCCAGCCGCTGGCTCCAGCGCCAGGCATAGGCCGGCAGGGCGAACTGCGGCGCCAGGCGCTGCTGCAGCCAGCCCGCCGCGAGTGCGTGCAGCGGCGGTGCGCCGGCCAGCAAGGCCCACTCCCAATCGGCCAGCAGCCAGCCCTGCCACAGCGCCGCAGCACACAGCAGGGCCGCCAGCGCCACCGCCTTGGCTCCCTGCCACAGACCGCCCGAGAACCAGCGCACCACCCAGCCCTGCGCGGCAAACTGCGCGTGCTGCAGGCGCTTGCGCAGCATGAAGCCCAGCCACAGGCCCCGGGCCGGCAGCGCCGTCAGCAGCGCCAGCGCCACCAGCCATTGCCAGGGCGCCAATTGCTCCAAGCGGGTGCTGGCCGCCCACAGCAGCGCCAGCCAGGCCCAGCCCAGCGCGCAGCGGCGCAGGGCGCTGGGCAGGGCGGCGCGCAGCGTCAATGCACGTGGCCCCAGTAGAGCAAGGCGTCGCGCCCTTCCACCGACAGCGATACCTGCGCGCCCACCGGCAGCAGCACCTTGGTCGGCACATGGCCGAAAGGCAGGCCGGTCAGCACCGGCACGCCGACCTGGGCGCGCAGCCAGTCCACGACGCTTTGCAGCCGGTAGCCCCGGTCGTGCGAGGTCAGCCGGAACTCGGTGAACTGCCCCAGCACGATGGCCTGCTGGCGCGCCAGGATGCCGGCGTGCAGCAGCTGCGTCAGCAGCCGCTCGATGCGATAGGGGTGCTCGGCCACGTCTTCCAGGAACAGGATGCCGCCGTCGATGGCCGGCAGATACGGCGTGCCGACCAGCGCGCACAGCACGGCCAGGTTGCCGCCCCACAGGCGCGCCTGCGGGATGTAGAGCTCATCGGACAGCGCCGGCGCTGCGCTGGCGGCCTGGCCGCGCGGCTTGGGCAGGCGCCAGCCGCTGCCCTCGCCCTGGCCGCTGAGCAAGTCCTCGAAGCAGGCCAGCATGATCTCGTCGGGCTCGCCCGGCGCGCCCAGATCGCCTACCAGCGCCGGCCCGGCCCAGCTCACGGCACCGGTGTGCGCCAGCAGCGCCAGTTGCAGCGCGGTGAAGTCGCTCACGCCGACCCAGCGCATCCCCTGCTCCACCGAACGCGCCAGCGCCGCATAGTCGATGCGCGGCAGCAGCCGCGTCAGGCCGTAGCCGCCCCGGCTGATCAAGGCCACATCGGCACCGCTGGCTGCTGCCCGGTGAATGGCCGCCAGCCGCGTGTCGTCGTCGCCGGCAAAGCGCGTGTGGCTGGCCAGGGCGTCGGCGTCCACCTCGACCTGGTGGCCCAGCGCCTGCAGGCGCTTGACGCCCCGGCGAAAGGCTGCCTTGTCGCGCACCGCGCCCGAGGGCGAATAGACGTAGATGTGCTGCGCGCCGTGGTTGTGCCGGCAGGCGGCGTGGCCGCGGGGCTGGTCGTGCTCGTGGGCGTCGTGGTCGTGCGGCAAGGCGATGCTCAGGCGCGCGGCGCCTGCTCCGTGGGCGGGGATGGTTGGAAGAAGGGATGCGAAGAAAAGTATGCCAGCGCGGCACGTGCCAGGGCGGCAGCGGCCTGGGGCGTATCCAGCCCGTTGTGCGCCAGGCCCAGCGCCTGCGGGCTGGTCTGCGCCAGGCCGGCAGGCAGGGCCGGCAGCGGCCCGGCGACCTGCGCCCAGCGCGCCAGGGCGCGCGGGCCGGCGCGATGCCCGGCGTCGGGATATGGCGCGGGCGAGCATTGCCTGGGGGTGGCGTCGATGCGCAGCACGCCGGCCACCTGCCCGGGCAGCAGCGCCGCCAGCGCCAGCGCCCAGGGGGCATCCTGCGCCACTAGGAGGATGCGCCGCAGCCGCAGCCGCTGCACCAGCTCGGCCAGCACCTGCAGATGCTGCTGCGGCGTGTGCCAGGCCTCTTTCTTGGGCTTGTCGCTGCGGCCAAAGCCGATCAGGTCGGGCGCCAGCACGCGCTGGCCCAGGGCGTCCAGGGCGGCCATCAGGTGGCGCAGGTCATGGCTCCAGCAGTGCGCGCCGTGCAGCAGCAGCCAGGCTGGGGCGGCATTGCTGGCGTCCACCGCATCCGCCCCACCCGCAGCCTCCGCTGCCGCCGTATCGAGCACCTGCAGGCACAGGCCACCCAGCGCCGGCAGATCGCTGATGCGCCGCACCGTCCAGGGCAGCGCCGGCAGATCGGCAAACCGCGCTTCGGGGGTGCGCAGCGCGTCCTGGCGCAGCGGGTGCTGGGGGCGCTGCGCCTGCCGGCGCTGGCGAAAGAAGTCGGCCAGCAGCGCGGCGCACTCCTGGGCCAGCACGCCGGCGCTGACCTGGGTCTGGTGGTTCAGGCGCGGCTGGGCAAACAGATCCAGCACCGAGCCGGCGACGCCGGTCTTAGGGTCTGCCGCGCCATAGACCACCCGGGCCACGCGCGCGTGCAGCAGGGCGCCAGCGCACATGGCGCACGGCTCCAGCGTGACGTACAGCGTGCAGCCGTCGAGCCGGTAATTGCCCAGCCGCTGCCCCGCCGCGCGCAGCGCCTGCACCTCGGCGTGCGCCGTCGGGTCGCAGCTGGCCAGCGGGGCGTTGCGACCGGTGGCGATCAGCGCGCCGCCGCGCACCAGCACCGCGCCCACCGGCACCTCGCCCGCAGCGCGCGCCGCAGCGGCCTGCGCCAGCGCCTGGCGCATCCAGTGAGCATCACACTCCTGCTGGCAGGTTTCACTCATTTATTAATAGCTGTCACCGCTTGACTGGCAAGGGTTTCAGGCGTTTTTCATCAAAAAAATTCAGCCGAACAGCTTGATGAACACCTGGATGGCCACGGCGTTGACCAGGTCGATGAAGAAGGCCCCACCATGGGCACGATCAGAAAGGCCTTGTGCGAGGCGCCGTACTGGTTGGTGATGGCCTGCATGTTGGCCACCGCCGTGGGCGTGGCGCCCATGCCGAAGCCGCAGTGGCCGGCGCACAGCACGGCGGCGTCGTAGTTGCGTCCCATGACGCGGAAGGTGATGAGGCCCGCATAGGCCGCCATCACGATGGTCTGCGCGCCCAGGATGACGACCAACGGCCCGGCCAGGCCGGCCAGCTCCCAGAGTTTCAGCGACAGCAGCGCAATCGCCAGGTAAATCGACAGGCCGGCGTTGCCGAACACGTCGATGGCGCGGTCGAAGACCTGGAAGTTGAACACGTAGTCCAGCGCATTGCGGATCAGCACGCCGCCGCCCAGCGCCCAGACGAAAGTGGGCAACTGCACTGCCGTGCCGGCCATGGCGTGGGTCATGAACTCGGCAAAGGCCAGGCAGCCGGCAAACAGCGCCATGGTCTCGATGGCGGCGTCGGCGGTGATGATGCGCGTCTTGTGCGGGAACTCGAAGTTGGGCGCGCCGGCCTCCAGCGCGCTGCCGTTGCCCTCGGCGCTGCCCTGCGGGCCTTGCAGACTGTTGCGCTGGATCAGCCACTTGGCCAGCGGCCCGCCGATCAGCCCGCCAATGACCAGGCCGAAGGTGGCGCAGGCAATGCCCAGCGTGATGGCGCCGCGGATGCCGTGCTGACTCTCCAGCACCTGGCCCCAGGCGCCCGCCGTGCCGTGCCCGCCGGTGAGCGTGATGGAGCCGGCGATCAGGCCGATCAACGGATCCAGCCCCAGCAGCGTGGCCAGCGCGATGCCGACACCGTTTTGCACCAGGATGAAGACCACCACCACGACCAGAAAGACGATCAGCCCCATGCCGCCCTCGCGCAGCTTGGCGAAGTTGGCGCTCAGGCCGATGGAGGAGAAGAACACCAGCATGAAGGCCGTCTGCAGGCTGGAGTCGAAGGACGGTTGCAGGCCCAGCGTGGCGTTGAGCGCCCAGGACACCAGCGCCGCCACCAGGCCGCCGGCCACAGGCTCGGGGATGTTGAATTCACGCAGCCAGCGGATGTGCTGCACGAGGAATTTGCCCGCCAGCAGCACGATGGCCGCCAGAATGAGGGTGTAGTAGGTGCCGAACTTGATGGCCATGGTGGCGTGTGCTGTGCGTGCGGACGGGCCTCCATGCTATGCCAGCGCAGCTGCCCGGCCATGTAGGCAGGCAGCGCCAGCGCGGCAGCACAGGGTTTTCCGGGTAAACCCGCAATTGTGCATGAGCTGCCACCCCGCTCTGCCCTGCCCCGGCACGGCCAAAAGCCCCCGGGGATAATCCGCGCCCTATGTCCCTCCTGCCCCACCAGCTCGAACTGCTGTCGCCCGCACGCGATGCCGACATCGGCATCGAAGCCATCAACCACGGCGCCGACGCCGTCTATATCGGCGGCCCGGCCTTCGGCGCCCGCGCCAGCGCCGGCAACGACATCCGCGCGCTGGAGCGCCTGATCCGGCACGCGCACCGATTTGGCAGCCGCATCTTCATCACGCTCAACACCATCTTGCGCGACGACGAGCTCGACGATGCGCGCAAGATGGCCTGGCAGGTCTATGAGGCCGGAGCGGATGCGCTGATCATCCAGGACATGGGCCTGCTGGAGCTCGACCTGCCGCCCATCCAGCTGCACGCCAGCACCCAGACCGACATCCGCACACCCGAGAAGGCACGCTTTCTGCAGGACGTGGGCCTGTCGCAGATCGTGCTGGCGCGCGAGCTGGATCTGGCGCAGATCGCCGCCATCCGTGCCGCCACCGACCCGGCGCGCACCAGCATCGAGTTCTTCATCCACGGCGCGCTGTGCGTGGCCTATTCGGGCCAGTGCTTCATCAGCCACGCGCACACCGGGCGCAGCGCCAACCGGGGCGACTGCAACCAGGCCTGCCGCCTGCCGTACGAGGTGCTGGACGGCCAGGGCCGCGTCCTGGCGCACGAAAAGCATGTGCTGTCCATGAAGGACAACAACCAGTCCGATAACCTGCGCGCGCTGATCGACGCCGGCGTCAGAAGCTTCAAGATCGAAGGCCGCTACAAAGACATGGCCTACGTCAAGAACATCACGGCGCACTACCGCCGGCTGCTCGACGAGATCATCGGAGAGCGCGAAGCCGGCAGCGCCCCGCTGGCGCGCGCCTCGTCCGGGCGCACCAGCTTCAGCTTCACGCCCGACCCGGATCAGAACTTCAACCGCGAGTTCACCGACTACTTCGTTAATGGCCGCCAGCAGGACATCGGCGCCTTCGACACGCCCAAGACGCCGGGCCGCGCCATCGGCTGGGTCACGCGCGTGGGCAGTGCCAAGGCAGGCGAGCAGTGGTTCGAGCTGGAGGTGAACGACCCCGCCACCGTGCTGCACAACGGCGACGGCCTGTGCTATTGGGATCTGCAAAGGGAGTTGATCGGCGTACACATCAACCGCGCCGAGTGCCAGGACGCCAGCGCTGGCCGCTGGCGCGTGTTCCCGAAAGATCCGATCGCCAGCCTCAAGGACTTGCGCCGCGGCCTGGAGATCAACCGCAACCGCGACATGGACTGGGTGCGCCAGCTGGCGAAGACATCCAGCGACCGGCGCATCGGCCTTTGGGCGCAGCTGGCCGAGACGCCGGACGGCTTTGCCCTGACGCTGACCGACGAGGATGGCTTCGTCGGCAGCGCCCATATCGGGCAGCCGCATGAACTGGCCAGCGACCCGACCCGCGCCCAGGCTGCGCTGCGCGAGCAGATCGGGCGCTTCGGCGCGACGATTTTTGCCGCACACGACATCGCGCTGGAGCTGTCGCAGCCGTGGTTCGTGCCGGCCTCGGCGCTCAACCAGCTGCGCCGCGACGCCGTGGCCCGGCTGGAGGCTGCGCGCGCCGCAGGCTTCGTGCGCCTGCCGCGCGCGCAGCCGGTCGAGCCGCCCGTGCCCTTCCCCGAGGACACGCTGACCTATCTGGCCAACGTCTTCAACCACAAGGCGCACGACTTCTACATGAAGCACGGCGTCAAGGTCATAGCCGCCGCCTACGAATCCAAGGAGGAGGCGGGCGAGGTCAGCCTGATGATCACCAAGCACTGCGTGCGCTACAGCCTGAGCCTGTGTCCCAAGCAGGCCAAGGGGGTGATCGGCGTCAAGGGCACCATCCGCGCCGAGCCGCTGCAGCTCATCAATGGCAAGGAGCGGCTGACCCTGCGCTTCGACTGCAAGCCCTGCGAGATGCACGTCGTGGGCCGGATCAAGAAATCGGTGCTCCACCAGCACGAGCGGCAGATGGCCGAGCAGCCGATGCAGTTCTATCGGACGCGGCCTGCCTAAACCGCCCCCATGCCCCGCCGTCTGCCCCCCACCAAGGAAGAATCCGCCCGCCTGCCGCGCTTTGCCACGCTGGCGCCGGCGTGCATCGGCATCCCGGCCACGCCGGCGCAGTTCGAGACGGCGCGCGCCGCGCTGCTGGCCGCGCCGGTGCTGGGCTTCGATACCGAAAGCCGCCCGCTGTTTACCGCCGGCGTCCAGGACAGCGGGCCAGACCTGGTGCAGCTGGCCACGCCGCAGCGCGCCTGGCTGCTGCAGCTGCACCACCCGCAGGCCCTGGCGCTGGCGCGCGAGGTACTGGGCGACGCACGCATCCTGAAAGTGGGTTTCGGCCTGGCCAATGACCGGCGCATCCTGCCCCGGCGCCTGGGCAGCGAGCCGGCCAATCTGCACGACCTCGACCAGGTCTTTGCCCGCCACGGCTTTGGCCGCAACATCGGCCTGCGCGCCGCCGTGGCGCTGGTGCTGGGCCAGGGCCTGAGCAAGAGCAAGAAAATGTCCACCTCCAACTGGGCGACGCGCCAGCTCAGCCCCGGGCAGATCCTCTACGCTGCCACCGACGCCCACGCCCCCGCCGTGCTGCACCCGCTGCTGCCCGCCTGGGAGGCGGCGCAGCCCGTGCAACCCACGCGGCACGGCTCCCAGCGCAGCCAGCCAAGCCAGCAGCAGGGCGATCGACATCAGGGCGATCGACACCAGGCCGGCCAGCAAGAGGCCAGTCCACGCATCCAGGGCGCAGGCCCCCGGCAACACATAAGCACATAGCCAGTACGTCGTTCGCCTGCCCGACAATCGCCGCTTTCTCGCTTTCTCCCTACCCCGCAACCCCGACGCAAGACAAGGATTCACGATGCGCATCGAAACCCTGGCCGTCCATGCCGGCTACTCGCCCGACCCGACCACCAAGTCCGCTGCCGTGCCCATCTACCAGACGGTGGCCTACGCCTTCGACAGCGCGCAGCACGGCGCCGACCTGTTCGACCTCAAGGTGCCGGGCAACATCTACACGCGCATCATGAACCCCACCAACGACGTGCTGGAGCAGCGCGTCGCGGCGCTGGAGGGCGGCATCGGCGCGGTGGCCGTGGCCTCGGGCATGGCGGCCATCACCTACGCCATCCAGGCCATTGCCGAGGCCGGCGACAACATCGTCAGCGCCAGCACGCTGTATGGCGGCACCTACAACCTGTTTGCCCACACCTTCCCGCAGCAGGGCATAACAGTGCGCTTTGCCGACCCGCGCGACCCGCAAGGCTTTGCCAGGCTGATCGACGAGCGCACCAAGGCGGTGTTTTGCGAGTCCATCGGCAACCCGCTGGGCAACGTGACCGACATCCGCGCGCTGGCCGACGTGGCGCACGCCGCCGGCGTGCCCCTGATCGTGGACAACACCGTGGCCAGCCCCTATCTGCTGCGCCCCTTCGAGCACGGCGCCGACATCGTGGTACACGCGCTGACCAAGTACCTGAACGGCCACGGCAACAGCATCGGCGGCATCGTGGTCGACAGCGGCAAATTCCCCTGGGCTGAACACAAGGCGCGCTTCAAGCGCCTGAACGAGCCGGACGTGAGCTACCACGGCGTGGTCTATACCGAAGCATTGGGCGCAGCCGCCTACATCGGCCGCGTGCGCGTGGTGCCGCTGCGCAACATGGGCGCGGCCCTGGCGCCGCACAGCGCCTTCCTGACGCTGATGGGCATCGAGACGCTGGCGCTGCGCATGGATCGCATCTGCGACAACTCCCTGGCCATTGCCAAGGCGCTGCAGGCGCACCCCAAGGTGGAGTGGGTGCGCTACGCCGGCCTGGAGGGCCACCCCGATCACGCCCTGGTGCAGCGCCAGCTCGGCGGGCGCGCCTCGGGCATTTTGTCCTTCAGCCTCAAGACCGCCGAGGGCGAGGACGCCCGCGCCGCCGGGGCGCGCTTCCTGGACGCACTCAAGCTGTTCCTGCGCCTGGTCAACATCGGCGACGCCAAGTCCCTGGCCACGCACCCGGCCTCGACCACGCACCGCCAGCTCGACGCGGACGAACTGGCCAAGGCCGGGGTCACCGAGGGCATGGTGCGCCTGTCCATCGGCATCGAGCACATCGACGACCTGCTGGCCGACCTGCACCAGGCGCTGGACGCGGTCTGAGGCATCCCCTGCACCTCTTGCTCCTCCCCTCTGGAGAGGGCCTTTCTCGCTCCCTTCCTCTGCAGGGGGAAGGAGCGGAAACCCGCATCCATCAAGCGCGAACAGCTATCACTGCGATAGCAAACAAGTTCAACGCCGCGCCCCCGTCGACGTGGCAGCGCCCCCCTCCACCCACGGCGCCACCCACCCCCCGCCCAGCGCCTGGATCAGCGCAATCACCGCCTGCTGGCGCTGCAGCTGCAGCTGCATCAGCGAGCGGCGCGCGTTCAAGGCAGCCGTCTGCGCCGTGACCACGGCGGTGTAGGCGGAAATACCGGCGCGGTAGCTGTTGAGCGTGCGCTCCTCGGCGCCGGCAGCGGCCTCGGCCGCCAGGGCCGCGTGGCCGATCTGCTCATCGAGCGCCAGCAGCGCCGTCAGCTGATCCTCGACCTGGCTGATGGCCTGCAGCACGCTTTGCCGATAGGTCGCCGCCGCCACCTGCTGCGCCGCCAGCGCCTGCCCGGTGGCCGCACTGCGCGCGCCGCCATCGAACAGGGCCTGCGCCAGCGTCGCGCCCAGCGACCAGGCCAGCGTCGGCGCACTGACCAGCTGCGCCAGGCTGCTGGCCGCCCCGCCCGCGCCGGCGCTCAGGCTCAGCGCCGGAAACCACGCCGCCTGCACCGCGCCGATGGCGGCATTGGCAGCGGCCACGGCGCGCTCGGCGGCCACCACGTCCGGGCGGCGCAAGAGCAGCTCGGAGGGCAGCGCCGGCGGCACCTCGGGCGCCGTGCGCACCCAGCGCGCCGTGTGCAGCGCGAAGCTGGACGGCACCTCGCCCACCAGCAGGGCAATGGCGTGCTCGTAGGTGTCGCGGCTGCGCTGCAGGCCGGCGCGTGTGGACAGCGCGGATTCGAGCGTGCTTTGCGCCTGCAGCACGTCGGTGCGCGCCACCATGCCGGCGTCGTAGTTGTTCTGCGTGATGGCCAGCGCGCGGCGGTAACCGTCGATGATGTCCTCCAGCAGCGCTCCCTCGGCCTCGGCCTCGCGCAGGGCGAACCAGGCCTGCGCCAGACTGGCCTGCGCCGACAGCCGCGCCGCCGCCAGATTGGCCTGGCTGGCCTGGACGTTGGCCCCCTGCTGCGCCACGCCCGCCTGCAGCCGGCCCCACAGATCGGGCGCCCAGCTGGCATTCAGGCCCAGCGTGGCCGAGCCGCGCGCCGGCTCGCCACTGCGCTGCGCGCCCAGTTGCACGCCCAGCGTCGGTGCCAGTTGCGCCTGCGCCTGACGCAGCAGCGCCTGCGCCTGCGCCACGCGGGCCACGGCGGCGGCCAGGTTCTGGTTGCCGATCTCTACGCGCGGCATCAGCGCATCCAGCCCCTCGTCGCCGAACAGCTCCCACCAACGGCCCTCCTGCCAGGCGCGGTAGTGCTCGGTGCCGACCCAGCCCTCGGGCGCCACGCCGAGCCAGTCCTGTCCCACGGCCACGAGTGGCGCCTCGTGCGGTGGCGCTGCCGTGCAGCCGGCCAGTGCCAGCCAGGCCGCCAGACACAGGGGTTTCCAGCATGAAAAACGCCTCAAACCCTTGCTGGACAAGCGCAAGCAGCTATTAAATTTAGAATTCTTCATATTCATCCTGCCAGCCCGGCAGCCGTCTGTGCGCCGGCTTGCGCGTCCCCGGAGCGCGCCGCTCCACCACTGCCCGCAGCCGGCTGGCGCGGCCTGCGGCGCAGGCGATCGAGCAGCACATAGACCGCCGGCGTGGTCAAGAGCGTCAGCAACTGGCTGGCGATCAGGCCGCCGACGATGGTCACGCCCAGCGGCTGGCGCAGCTCCGCGCCCTGGCCGAAACCGATGGCCAGCGGCAGCGCGCCCAGGCCGGCGGCCAGCGTGGTCATCAAAATGGGGCGAAAGCGCAGCAGGCTGGCCTCGCGCACGGCAGCTGTGGCGTCCAGGCCGCGTGTGCGCTCGGCCTCCAAGGCAAAGTCGATGATCAGGATGGCGTTCTTCTTGACGATGCCGATCAGGAGGAACACGCCGATCAGCGCCATGATGGAAAACTCCATCTTCAGGGCTAGCAGCGCCAGCACCGCGCCAAAGCCGGCGCTGGGCAGCGTGGTCAGCACCGTGACGGGGTGGATCAGGCTCTCGTACAGGATGCCCAGCACGATGTAGATGACCACGATGGCGGCCACGATCAGCAGGCCCTGCTGCGATTGCGTCTGCTGGGCGGCAGCCGCCGCGCCGGCAAAGCTGCCGCGCACGTTGTTGGGCAGGCCGATGGCCTCCAGCGCCTCGCGCACGGCGGCGCGCGCCTCATCGAGCGACACGCCCTCGCCCAGGTTGAAGGACAGCGTGCTCGACAGCTCCCCGCCGTCGTGATAGACGCCCGCCGGCACGGCGCGCTCGCCCACGCTGGCCAGCGCCGCCAGCGGCACCATGGGCGCGGCGCTGACCGACAGCGGCTGCCCGGTCGAGGCATTGCGCAGCGCCGGGTTGGCCGAGCTGCCGCCAGTGCTGGCCGTGCCAGCCGTACCGGATGCGCCCGATGTTGCCGCCGTCCCAGCCGCCCCCGCCGTCGTCCCGCGCACCGTGGCCGCCACCCAGACATCGTCCAGCGCCTGGGGCGACTGGGTGTAGCGCGGCGCCCACTCCATGACCACGCTGTACTGGTTCAGGTCGCTGTACATGGTGGCCACCTGGCGCTGGCCGAAGGCGTTGTACAGCGCCGCGTCTATGGCCTGCGCCGTCACGCCCAGGCTGGCGGCGCGGGCGCGGTCGATCTGCACGAAGGTTTCCACGCCGTTGTCGCTCTGGTCGTCGTCGATGTCGGTCAAGCGCTCGTCGCTCCTGAGCTGCTCGGCCAGGCGCTGCGTCCAGTCCTTCAGGTCGGCGGCGTTGTCGGCTTTCAGCACGTATTGGTAGGTGGCATTGCTGCTGCGCCCGCCCATGCGCAGCTCCTGCGCCGGGTTCAGGAACACGCGCAGGCCGGTGATGCCCGCCAACTGCGGGCGCAGCCGGTTGATGACGGCGCGCGTGCCCTCGCCCTTGGGCCGTTCGGCGGCACTCTTGAGCGTGGCCGACAGAAAGCCGCCGCTGCCGCCGCTGGCAAAGGCCACCACCGTGCCCACGGACGGATCGGCGCGGATGATGTCCACGGCCTGCTGCAGCTTGTCGGCAAAGGCGCCGGAGGAAATGCTCTGGTCGGCGCGCAGGCCGCCCATCATCTGGCCGTTGTCCTGCTCGGGGAAGAAGCCCTTGGGGATAGCGGCAAACAGATAGCCGTTCAGGCCGACGATCACGATCAGCACCGCCACCGACAGCCAGGGCGCGGCCAGCGTGCCATCGAGCGCCCAGGCGTAGGCGGCCAGCACCCGGCGCTCGCCGCCGCCGGCCCAGCGCCCCAGCGCGGCGCGCAGCCGTCCGGCCAGGCTGGTGCGCGCTGGCCGGGCGCTGGCCCCGGGCGCAGCCGCCGCCCGGCGCGGCAGCAGCAGGGCGCACAGCATGGGCGTGGTGGTCAGCGAAATCAGCAGCGAGATCATGACCGCCACCGACAGCGTGACCGCGAACTCGCGAAACATCCGCCCCGGCTGCCCGCCCATGAACAGCAGCGGGATGAACACCGCCACCAGCGAGATGCTGATGGTCAGCACCGTGAAGCCCACCTCGCGCGCGCCATCGAGCGCGGCGCGCGTGCGCTCCATGCCGGCCTCCAGATGCCGGGTGATGTTCTCAATCACCACGATGGCATCGTCCACCACGAAGCCCGTGGCCACCGTGAGCGCCATCAGCGTCAGGTTGTTGAGCGAGTAGCCCAGCGCATACATCACGGCGAAAGTGCCCAAGAGCGACACCACGGTTGCCACCGCCGGGATGACGGCTGCGCGCAGCGTGCGCAAAAACAGTCCGACCACCGCCACCACCAGCAGCACGGCCACGACCAGGGTGATCTCGACCTCGCGCACCGAGGCGCGCACCGAGCCGGTGCGGTCGATGGCCACGTGCAGCTCGATGTCCGAGGGCAGTTGCGCGCGCAGTTGCGGCAGCAGCGCATCAATGGCATCCGCCGTGGCGATCAGGTTGGCGTCGGGCTGCTGGGTGATGTTGACGATGATGGCCGGCTGGCCGTTGAACATGCCGCGCGTGCGCGTGTCCTGCACGCTGTCGCTGACGCGCGCCACCTGCGACAGGCGCACCTCCTGGCCGCCGCGCATGGCCACGATCAGGCTCTGCCAGTCGGCGGCGCGCAGGCCCGGCGCCGGGGTCAGCACCTGCAGGGCGCGGCCATCGGCGGCCCCCCCGACCTCGATCACGCCCTTGGGCCGGTTGGCATTGCCGGCCTGCAGCGCGGCGCGCACGTCGTCGCCGCTGATGCCCAATTGCGCCAGGGCAAAGGGGTTGAGCTCGACGCGCACCGCCGGCTGCGAGCCGCCGCCCAGCGTCACATCGCCCACGCCCGGCACTTGCAGCAGGCGCTGGCTGACGATGTTGCTCACGGCGTCGTAGATCTGCCCCGTGGAGCGCGTGGCCGAGGTCAGCGCCAGGATCAAAAACGGCTGCGCCGCCGGGTTGGCCTTGCGGTAAGTCGGGTTGGCGCGCAGGTTGGCCGGCAGGTCGGCGCGGGCGGCGTTGATGGCCGCTTGCACGTCGCGGGCGGCGCTGTCGATGTCGCGGTTCAAGTCGAACTGCAGCACCACGCGCGTGCTGCCGTTGCCGCTGAAGCTGGTCATCTCGTTGACGCCGGCAATCGGGCCCAGCGTGCGCTCCAGCGGCGTGGCCACGGTGCGCGCCATGTCGGCGGGGCTGGCGCCGGGCAGGTTGGCGGTGACGAAGATGACCGGGAAATCCACCGCCGGCAGCCGCGCCACGGGCAGCAAAAAATACGCCGCCACCCCGGCCAGGGCCAGGCCGATGGTCAGCAGCACGGTGGCGATGGGCCGGGCGATGAAGGGGCGCGAGAGGTTCATGCGCCGCCCTCTTGTTCTTCACTCCCTCCCCCTCTGGGTGGGGGCAACGCTGCGCCCTGGGCACGCCGGCCCCCACCCTGCTCCTCCCCCAGAGGGGGAGGGAAAAGGGAAGACCCCAGCCGGTCGAACCACAGATAAATGACCGGCGTGGTGTACAGCGTCAGGAGCTGCGACAGCACCAGCCCGCCGAAGATGGCGATGCCCAGCGGGCGGCGCAGCTCCGCCCCGTCGCCCCAGCTCAGCATCAGCGGCACGGCGGCGGCCAGCGCGGCCAGCGTGGTCATCAGGATGGGCCGAAAGCGCAACAGCGCTGCCTGGTGGATGGCCTCGCGCGCACTTTTGCCGCCCGTGCGCTCGGCGTCGATGGCGAAGTCGATCATCATGATGGCGTTCTTCTTGACGATGCCGATCAGCAGCACCAGGCCGATGATGCCCACCACGTCCAGGCTGTAGCCCATCAGATCCAGCGCCAGCAGCGCGCCCACGCCAGCCGAGGGCAGCGTGGACAGAATGGTCAGCGGATGGACGTAGCTCTCGTAGAGCACGCCCAGCACGATATAGACGCAGACCACAGCGGCCAGGATCAGCCACAGCTGGTTGGCCAGCGACGATTGGTACGCCCCGGCAGCGCCGGTGAAGCGCAGCGTGATGGCCGGCGGCAGGCCGGCATCCTGCGCCGCCGCGCGCACCGCCTGCACGGCAGCGCCCAGGCTGACGCCCGGCGCGGTGTCAAAGCCCACCGTGGCCGCCGGGTACTGGCCGACGCGGCGCACCACCAGCGGCGTGCTTTCCTCCACCACCTCGGCAAACGAGTCCAGCGGCGTGGTCTGGCCGCTGGCGGTGCGGATCGGCAACTCGCGCAGCGCGCGCAGGCTGGCGGCGTCGCCCTGCGCCGCCTCCAGGATCACGCGGTACTGGTTGGTCTCGGTGAAGATGGTCGAGACGATGCGCTGGCCAAAGGCGCTGTACAGCAGGCTGTCCAGGCTGCTGGCGGTGACGCCCAGGCGGGCGGCGCTGTCGCGATCGACGCGGATCATGGCCGCCGGGCCGCTGGCGCCGGCCTCGGTCGTGGCATGGCGCACCTCGGGCACTTCGCCCTGCAGGCGCTGCACCAGGCGCTGCGCCCACTGGTTGACCTGCTGCGTGTCCACGCCCTCCAGGTCGAAGCGGTACTGCGTCGGGCCGGCGTCCGAGTCGATGGTCAAGTCCTGCGTCGGCTGCAGGAACAGGGTCGCCCCGGCCACCTGCTCGGCCACCGCGCGGCGCAGGCGCTGCATGATGGCTGCCTCCGAGGCGTCGAAGATGCCGCGCGGGCGCAGGTTGATGACCAGCCGGCCACTGGACAGGGCGCTGTTGTTGGCCGCATCGACCCCGACCACCGAGCTGACCGACTGCACCGCCGCATCGCGCGCCACGATCTGCGCCACCTGGCCCTGCAGCGCCGACATGCGGACAAACGACACATCGGCGGCGGCCTGCACCTGGCCCTGCAGCTGGCCGGTGCTCTGCGTCGGGAACAAGTCCTTGGGGATGACCACGTACAGCAGCACGGTGAGTGCCAGCGTCAGCAGGGCCAGCAGCAGGGTCAGCGGCTGATGCCCCAGCACCCACTGCAGGCTGCGGTCGTAGTGCCCGATCGTCCAGTCCAGTCCCTGCTGGATACTGCGGGCGATACGGCCCTGCACGGCATCGAGCGGCCCCAGCATCCGCGCCGACATCATGGGCACCAGGGTCAGCGAGACCACAGCGGAAAACAAGATGGTGATGGCCAGCGTCACCGCGAACTCGCGAAACAGCCGGCCAATGACCTCCTGCATGAACAGCAGCGGAATCAAGACGGCGATCAGCGAGACGGTGAGCGAGATGATGGTGAAGCCGATCTCGCCCGCGCCGTCCAGGGCGGCCTGCATGGGGGTTTTTTGCTCCCCCTCGCCGGCATTCATCTCGCGATGCCGGGCGATGTTCTCGATCATCACGATGGCGTCATCGACGACGAAGCCGGTGGCAATAGTCAGCGCCATCAGCGTCAGGTTGTTGAGCGAGTAGCCCAGCAGGTACATGAAGGCCAGCGTGCCGATCAGCGATACCGGCACGGCGATGCTGGCGATCACCGTGGCGCGCAGGCTGTGCAGGAAGGCAAAGATGACCAGCACCACCATGACCACGGCCAGCACCAGCTCCAGCTGCACGTGCTGCACCGAGGCGCGGATGCCCAGCGTGCGATCGGTGAGCACGGCCAGTTGCACGCTGTGCGGCAGGCTCTCCTGCAGCGCCGGCAGCTGGCGCTTGATGGCGTCCACCGTGGCGATCACGTTGGCGCCGGGCTGGCGCTGCACGTTCAGGATGATGGCCGGAGTCAGGCCAGCGGGCTGCTGCGCTGCGTTTGAGGGTGAAATCCGGCCCAAACCCTTGTCTGGCAAGCGCTGGTAGCTATCGTTTTCATCATCATGGATGGACACCCAGGCGCCCAGGCGGCGGTTTTCCGCGCCGTCCACCACCTCGGCCACGTCCTGCAGGCGCACCGGTGCGCCGCCCACGTAGGCCACTATCAGTTCGCGGTAGTCCTGCACCGACAGCAGCTGGTCGTTGGCGTTGATGCTGTACTGGCGCGTCGGTCCGTCGAAGCTGCCCTTGGCGCTGCTGGAGTTGCCCGCCGCGATGGCGCTGCTGATGGCGTCCAGCGACAGGCCCATGCTGGCCAGCGCCTGCACGTTGCCCTGCACGCGCACGGCGGGGCGCTGGCCGCCGGCCAGGGTCACCAGGCCGACGCCGTCGATCTGGCTGATCTTGAGCGCCAGCCGGGTGTTGACCAGGTTCTGCACCTCGGTCAGGGGCAGGCTGCTGGAGGTGACGGCCAGCTGCAGCACCGGCGCGTCCGCCGGGTTGATCTTGGCGTACACCGGCGGCGCGGGCAGGTCGGCGGGCAGCAGCGAGCCGGCCGCGTTCATGGCCGCCTGCACCTGCTGCTCGGCGGTGTCCATGTCCAGGCTCAGGCCGAACTGCAGGGTGATCAGCGACACCCCGGCGCTGCTGGTGCTGCCCATGCGCGAGAGGCCCGGCATCTGGCCGAGCTGGCGCTCCAGCGGCGCGGTGACGGTGCGGCTCATGACATCCGGGCTGGCGCCCGGGTAGAGCGTCTGCACCTGGATGGTCGGGTAGTCCACCTGCGGCAGCGCCGCCACCGGCAGAAAGCGCAGCCCCACCAGGCCGGCCAGCACGATGGCCAGCATGACCAGGGCCGTGGCCACGGGGCGCTGAATGAACAGGCGCGAGACGTTCATGCGTGCCAGGCCCAGGGGTCAGCGGCTGGCGCTGGCGCTGGCGGCAGGGGCCGCTGGCGCGGGAGCGGGAGCGCCGGCGCCAGGCGTGCGCGCGCCGCCACGTCCGCCCGGCGCACCGCCCTCGCCGGCCAACTGCACCTTGCCGCCATCCTTGACGCGGTCGCCGCCCTCGGTGACCACGCGCTCGCCGGCGGCCAGGCCCTGAGTGATCAGCACCTCGCGCACGCTGGCCATGCCGCGCACGACCGGGCGCAGGCGGGCCGTGCGCTCGTCGTCGATGACATAGACGTAGTCGCCCTGCGGCCCGCTGCGCAGCGCCGTGACTGGCACCAGCACGCCGCGCTCCACGCCCAATTGCAGCCGGGCGTTGACGAATTGATTCGGAAACAGCGCCCCGTCCCCATTGGCAAAGCGCGCCTTGGCGCGCACCGTGCCGGTGCTGGCCGTGACCTGGTTGTCCAGCGTCAGAAAACGCCCTTCGGCCAGGGTCTGCGTGCGCGCGCGATCCAGCGCCACCACGGACAGGCCGCCAGCGGCGGCTTGCTGCGCTGCCAGCACCGCCGGCACCCGATCCTGCGGCACGGCAAACAGCACGTCGATGGGCTGCACCTGGGTGATGGTGGCGATGCCGCCGCTCAACCCCGAGCTGACCAGGTTGCCGACATCGACCGCGCGCAGGCCAATGGTGCCCGACACCGGCGCACGCAGTGTGGTGTGCTCCAGGTTCAGCCGGGCCGTACCCTCGCTGGCGCGGTCGGCCTGCAGCGCCGCTTCGAGCTGCTGCACCAGCGCGGTCTGGGTATCCAGCGTCTGGCGGGCAATGGAGTCCTGGCGCCACAGCTCCTCGTAGCGCGCCAGCGTCACGCGCGCCGCGCTCAGCTGCGCCTGGTCGCGCGCGCTCTGGCTTTTGGCCTGCGCCAGCGCCTGCTCGAAGGGGCGCGGGTCGATGCGCGCCAGCACCTGGCCTTTCCTGACGCTCTGGCCCTCCTCGAACAGCACTTCGGTCAGCACGCCCGAGACCTGCGGCACCAGCGCGGCGGTGACCGAGGGCGTCACCGTGCCCAGCGCATCGATCACGATGGGCAGCTCGCCCTGCACCGCACGCGCCGCGCCGACGGTGCTGGCCGGCATGGCGCCGCCAAAGACCATGCCCACGCCCGGCACCCCGCTGCCCGGCGCGCCGCCCGGCCCGGCAGGCGCGCGCGCGCGCTGCACCAGGTACCACGACAGGGCGGCCAGCAGGGCGATCAGCGCCAGCGCCACCAGCACGGCGCGCCAGCGTCGAGGCCGGCGCGCTGCCGGGAAGGCAGCAGGGGCGGGATGCTCGGGAGAATCAGCGGAGTCAGCGGAAACGGCCATGCGAAACAGCTCGGCAGGGAGCTAGACAGTGACGGGGCAGTGTTCATCCTAGCAGCCCCGGCGCCGGCTGGCGGGCGCTCACGCCGCACTGATTTTCAGCATGAAAATTGGCTCTAGTCCAATGCTGGCAAGCGCTGGCAGCTATCTTTTTTGCAAACTTGCAAGAGGCGGGAGAGCGCCCGGCTTTACCCGGTTTTTACCTCGCCTTCACGGCTGCGCCACCCCGGCGCTGCTGCGCGCCAGGCGCAGGCCGGCAAATTGCCAGCGCGCTGTGGCCGGGAAGAAGTTGCGGTAGCTGGCGCGCACATGGCCCGCTGGCGTGGCGCATGAGCCGCCGCGCAGCACGTACTGGTTGACCATGAACTTGCCGTTGTACTCGCCCACCGCGCCGGGCGCCGGGGCAAAGCCCGGATAGGGCGCGTAGCTGGAGCTGGTCCACTCCCAGACATCGCCCAGCAGCTGCTGCAGCGCATCGGCCTGCGCTGGCGGCTGCGGTGCCGGCAGCGGGTGCAGCACGCCGGAGTCGGCAAAGTGGCCGGCCTGCGCGTGGCCGGCCCCGGCACCTGGCAGGCTGCGCTGCGCAGCCACCTCCCACTCGGCCTCGGTGGGCAGGCGCGCGCCGGCCCAGCGGGCGTAGGCGTCGGCCTCGAAGTACGACAGATGCACCACCGGCTGCGCCGGCGCCAGGGGCTGGCCGCCGGCCAGGGTGAATTCCTCCCAGCCCTGGTCTGTCGCCTCTGCGGTGCGGCCCGGATGAGCGGCGCGGCGCCAGTACAGCGGGTGCTCGATCTGCTGGCTGCGCAGCCAGTCCCAGCCCTCGGCCAGCCACCAGCCCGGCTCGTGGTAGCCGCCGGCCTCGACGAAGGCCAGGTATTCGGCATTGCTGACGGGCCGGCTGGCCAGCTCCCAGGCGTCCAGCCAGACCTGGTGGCGCGGCAGCTCGTTGTCGAAGGCAAAGCCGGCACCGGCGTGGCCGATGCGTGCCAGGCCGGCCTCGAAGCGCTGCCAGCGCAGCGGCGGCACCTCCTGCGGCACCGTCTGCTGTTGCGCCGCCGCCTGCCGATACGCCGGCCAGGTCGGGTTGCACCACAGCAGGTGCTTGATGTCGGTGGCGATCAGTTCCTGGTGCTGCTGCTCGTGCTGCAGGCCCAGCTCCAGCAGCGTGGCCAGCCCGGCGCTGTCGGCAGCGTCGGCGCAGCTGCCCTGCTGCAGCACCTGCTCCATGCGCTGCTCGACGTTGGCGCGCCAGGCGCGCACCGTGGCCAGGTCGGGGCGCGTCAGCAAGCCGCGCTGGGCGCGCGGGTGCTGGCGGCCCACGCCCTGGTAGTAGGAGTTGAACAGCACCCGGAAGGCCGGATCGAAGGGCGCGAACTGCGGCTCGAAGCGCTCCAGGATGAAGGTCTCGAAGAACCAGGTGGTGTGCGCCAGGTGCCACTTGACCGGGCTGGCCTCCAGCATGGACTGAGCGGCGCAGTCCTCGGGCGACAGCGGCGCGGCCAGGCGCTCGGTGGCGGCGCGCACGGCGGCAAAGCGCTCGCCGGCGCTGCCGCCTGCGGGCGTGGACGCTGAGGACACGGGCAGATCGCCGGACGACAGTCGCATGGTGTTTCCCTCGCTTGCTGGATGCTCGTTCGTGGATGGGCGCGGTCATGGCCGGGCCGTGCGCCCGGAGGCTCAGGCTCAGGCTCAGTCAGGCCCGGGCGTGGATCAGGGCGTACCAGCCGCGCTCGTCCGTCCAGGCCTGGGGCTGATGGAAGCCGGCGCGCTGCAGCATGTCCAGAAAGACCGGCAGCGGGTATTTGTAGCTGTTTTCCGTGTGGATGCGTTCGCCCCCGGCGAAGTCGCGCCCGCCGCCGGGCCAGCGCACACTCTGCGGCCCGCAGGCGGCCAGGTGCATCTCGATGCGCGAGTCGGCCTCGTTGAACAGCGCCACGTGGCGCCACTGCTGCGGCGCAAAATCGCTGCCGATCAGGCGGTTCACGTGCGCCAGGGCATTGCGGTTGAAGGCTGCGGTCACGCCGGCGGCGTCGTCGTAGGCGGCGCGCAGCACGGCCCTGTCCTTGGGCAGGTCGATGCCGATCAGGAGGCCGCCCCCGGCAGCACCGCCCGCCGCGTCGCCCCGGGCCAGCGCGTGCATGTGGCGCAGCAGCGCCAGCGCCGCCGGCGGGTCGAAGTTGCCGATGGACGAGCCGGGATAGAAGACCAGCCGCTGGCGCTCCGCGATGCCCGGCGGCAGCTGGATGCCTGCCGTGATGTCGCCGCCCACGGCGCGCGCGTCCAGGGCGGGCAGCGCCGTGCGCAGCCGCGCCACGGCATCCTGCAGGTAGCCGGCGCTGACATCCACGCCCACATACTGGCGCGCGCGCAGCAGCCGGCACAGCACCAGCGCCTTGGCGCAACTGCCAGCCCCCGGCTCGATGACCACGCCCGGCGTGCCCACAGTGTCGGCAATGGCGCGGGCATGGCGCAGCAGCACGGCGCGCTCGGTGCGCGTGGGGTAGTACTCGGGCAGGCGCGTGATGGCCTCGAACAGCTCGGAGCCGCGCTGGTCATAGAAATACCGGGGCGAAATGGCGGCCTGCGGGCGCAGCAACTGCGCGCTGATCTGCGCACGTTCGGCCACCGGCGCCAGCGGCCCGGCGCGACTGCCGCCCTCCCCGCGCGGGAGATCAGCGCCTGTGCGGCAGGGTGGGACAGCGGGGCGGCAGGGGCAAGGGCAGCGACAGACATGGCCGGCAAGACTGCGCCCCAATGGACTGCCCGTGCGCCGGCCAATGCACCCGGGCGCGGTAGGACAGGGGCGCAAGCTGCCCTGCAGACCCGTCCAGGGCCACAAAATCATGGTCAAAACCGGCCCAAACCCTTGCCAGGCAAGCGCTGACAGCTATGTTTTACAGAGCAAAAAAAAAGGCTGATGCCCAAAAGCATCAGCCCACAATTGCACCATGAAGAGCCGCCACGAAAGCGGCGTTTACCTTGTTGTTGTCCCTCTCTGACTTCTTGTTCTCATGCGTGGCCCTCAGGCCAACGCAGGCCTCAGAAGCGCCAGCCCAGGCCGACGCCGGCCAGCACCGGATCGACCTTGAACTTGCCGATCTTGGCGCCGGCAGACTTCACGTCGGTGCTGATATAGACCTTCTTGACATCGAAGTTCAGGTACATGTTCTTGGACAGCGGGATGTCCACGCCCAGTTGCAGCGCGCCGCCCCAGCTGTTGCGGCCCACGTCGGCCTGCAGGTGCGCCACGGCAGGGCTGAACTTCACGCTGGAAAAGCGCGTGTAGTTGATGCCTGCGCCGACATAGGGCTTGAAGCCGCCGAAGTTGGTGAAGTGGTACTGCGCCAGCAGCGTCGGCGGCAGATGCTTGAGGCTGCCGATGTCGGCGCCGGCGGAGCGGATGTCCTGCTTTTGCGGATAGGTCAGGATCAGCTCGGCGGCGATGTTGGGCGTGAAGAAATAGCTCACGTCCAGCTCGGGGATGAACTTGTTGTTGATCGACAGATCCAGGTTCGGGTTGGTGCTGCCGCCATTGGCGCTGTTCAGGTGGACGGCGCGCACGCGCACCATCAGCGGGCCTTCGGCGGAGGACTGCTGCGCAAACGCAGCGCCCGAGGTCATGGCACACACGGCGGCCAGGGCGAGCAGGGTCTTTTTCATCATGTTCGGGGGCTTGTTGGAGAACACGGGGACGACCCCCGTGCAAACCATTAGGCCCACGAGCAAATTGCTCAGGTTTGCCTCAGATCAAGCTTTGCTGCACTGCATACACTTGCCATCCGGCGGTGTTCACCTGGCGCCACGCAGGCGCTGCACCAGCGTCCAGCCGGCCAGCGCCAGCGCACCGGCCACCACCCCCACCAGCGCCCCGAGCAGGTGCGTGGCCAGGAATTCCCACAGGCCGCCCAGCGGCCAGCCGGCGAGCTGCGCGCCGGCGTGCTCGATGGCGCGCGCCAGCGGCGGCACGCCATGCACGATGATGCCCCCGCCCACCAGGAACATGGCCGCCGTGCCGGCCACCGTCAGGCCCTTCATCAGCCTGGGCGCGGCGCTCACCAGCACCTGGCCCACGCGGCGCGCCAGCGCACTGCCCTTGCCCATCAGCCACAGGCCCACGTCGTCCATTTTCACGATGCCGGCCACCAGCCCGTACACGCCCAGCGTCATGAACAGGGCAATGGCCGACAGCACTGCCAGCTGCTGCATGAAGGGGGCCTGCGCCACCGTGCCCAGGGCGATGACGATGATCTCCGCCGACAGGATGAAGTCGGTGCGGATGGCGCCGCGCACCTTGGATTTTTCCAGCTGCGCGATATCGGCCGCCGTGGCCGCCTTGCCGCCCAGCCGGGCCAGGGCGGCCTGCGCGGCCTGCTGCGGGTCGGCGTGGGAGGCCTGCTTCCAGTGCGCCAGCTTTTCCACGCCCTCCAAGCTCAGGTAGGTGCCGCCCAGCATCAGCAGCGGCGTGATGGCCCAGGGCGCCAGGGCGCTGATGGCCAGCGCTGCCGGCACCAGGATGGCCTTGTTGACCAGCGAGCCGCGCGCCACGGCCCAGACCACCGGCAACTCGCGCTCGGCGCGCACGCCGCTGACCTGCTCGGCGTTCAGCGCCAGGTCGTCGCCCAGCACGCCGGCAGCCTTTTGCGCCGCCATTTTGGTCATGACAGACACGTCGTCGGCCATGGCGGCGCTCTTGCGCGCGGCCAGCTTGGACATCAGGGCTACGTCGTCGAGCAGCGTGGCAATGTCGTCGAGCAAGGTCAAAAGGCTGGCACCGGCCATTGGGCGCACTCCGCAAATGAAAAAAGGTGGGCGATTTTGAACAAAAAAAGCCTCCAGCGCCCGTCGGACGAGCGCTGGAAGCTATGTTTTTTGCAGAACCCGGCCAGGCGTCAGAAATCGGCGCCGTAGCCCGCAGCCAAAGGCCGCATCATCCCACCCAGCGCCGCGCGTTGCGCCAGATGCGCATCCAGGGGCTGTACGCATCCAGCCCGCCCGTGGCGGCCAGGTCGGTCCAGCTCATCTGCACGTTGCGAAACACCCGCTCCGGGTGCGGCATGAGGGCGGTGAAGCGCCCGTCCGCCGTGGTCACCCCGGTCAGGCCGCCGGCGCTGCCGTTGGGGTTGAAGGGGTAGCGCTCGGTCGGCTGGCCCTGGTGATCGACGTAGCGCAGCGCCGGCAGCACGCGCTCGGCGTGGCCGCGCCAGCGGAAGTTGGCATAGCCCTCGCCGTGCGAGACCACGATGGGCAGGCGCGTGCCGGCCATGCCCTGCAGGAAGATGCTGGGGGACTGCAACACCTCGACCTGCGACAGCCGCGCCTCGAAGCGGTGGCTCTGGTTGGTCGTGAAGCGCGGCCAGTCCTGCGCGCCGGGGATGATGTCGGCCAGCTCGGCAAACATCTGGCAGCCGTTGCACACGCCCAGGCCGAAGGTGTCCTGGCGGGCGAAGAACTGCTGGAACTGCTCGGACAGGCGCTCGTTGAAGGTGATCGAGCGCGCCCAGCCTATGCCCGCGCCCAGCGTGTCGCCGTAGCTGAAGCCGCCGCAGGCGACGATGCCGGCGAACTGCGCCAGATCGGTGCGCCCGGCCTGCAGGTCGCTCATGTGGACGTCGTGCGCCTCGAAGCCGGCCTCGGTGAAGGCGTAGGCCATCTCGACGTGCGAGTTCACGCCCTGCTCGCGCAGCACGGCCACGCGCGGGCGGGCGCCGCCGGTGCTGACGAAGGGCGCGGCCACGTCCTCGGCCGGATCGAACGTCAGGTGGACGTGCAGGCCGGGATCCTGCGGGTCGCCGGCGCTGGCGTGCTCTTGTTCAGCGCACTCGGGGTTGTCGCGCTGCTGGCAGATCTTCCAGCTCACGGCGTCCCAGACCTGGTGCAGGTCGGACAAAGTGGCGGCGAAGATCTTCCTGGCATCGCGCCAGACCTGCAGCTCGCCCTTGCCCTCGCCCACGGGGCAGCTGGCCGGGCGCGTCTTGCCGACGAAGTGGCTGCACACGGCCAGGCCGTGGGCGCGCAGCACCTGCATGACCTGGTTGCGCTCAGCCGTGCGCACCTGCAGCAGCACGCCCAGCTCCTCGTTGAACAGCGCGCGCAGGGTGAGCTCCTCGCGCCGGCCACTGACTTGCTGCGCCCAGTTCTTGGCGTCGCCCGTCTCCATGCGGCTGTCGGTGATGCCGTCGCCCTCGGTGACCAGCATGTCCACGTTCAGCGCCACGCCGACATGGCCAGCAAAGGCCATCTCGGCGGCAGCGGCCAGCAGGCCGCCGTCGCTGCGGTCGTGGTAGGCCAGGAGCAGGCCGCCCTTGCGCAGCGCGTTCACGGCATCGACCAGGGCGATGAGGTCTTTGGCCTCGTCCAGATCGGGCACGGCGCCGCCGTCCTGGCCCAGCACCTGCGCCAGGATGGAGCCGCCCATGCGCATCCGGCCACGCGACAGATCGACCAGCACCAGCGTGGTGTCGGCCTCCTGCGCGTCGAGCTGCGGCGTCAGCGTGCCGCGCACATCGGCCAGGGTGGCAAACGCCGTGACGATCAGACTGACCGGCGAGGTGACCTGGTGCTGCGCGCCGGCTGCGTCGCGCCACTGCGTGCGCATGGACAGGCTGTCCTTGCCCACGGGGATGGAAATGCCCAGCTGCGGGCACAGCTCCATGCCGACGGCTTTGACCGTCTCGTACAGCGCGGCATCCTCGCCCGGCTCGCCGCAGGCGGCCATCCAGTTGGCCGATAGCTTGACGCGCGGCAGCTCAATGGGCGCGGCCAGCAAATTGGTGATGGCTTCGGCCACCGCCATGCGCCCGGAGGCCGGCGCGTCCAGCGCCGCCAGCGGCGTGCGCTCGCCCATGGCGAAGGCCTCGCCGGCAAAGCCGGCGTAGTCGGCCAGGGTCACGGCCACGTCGGCCACGGGCACTTGCCAGGGGCCGACCATCTGGTCGCGGTGCGTCAGGCCGCCGACGCTGCGGTCGCCAATGGTCACCAGGAAGCGCTTGGCTGCAACGGTGGGGTGGGCCAGCACGTCGATCACCGCCTGCTGCAGCGTCACGCCATCGACATCCAGAGGCCTGGCCTGCCGCTGCACGCTTTGCACATTGCGGTGCATCCGCGGGGGCTTGCCCAGCAGCACGTCCAGGGGCATGTCCACGGCCAGGGGTTGGCCCCCATCCCCACCTTCCTCCAGTGCAGGAAGGGGCAAGTCCACGTCGCCCACGACCAATTGCCGCTCCTCGGTGGCCACGCCCACCACGGCAAACGGGCAGCGCTCGCGCTCGCACAGCGCCGTGAACTGCGCCAGCGACTCGGGCGCAATGGCCAGCACGTAGCGCTCCTGGCTTTCGTTGCTCCAGATTTCCTTGGGCGCCAGGCCCGACTCCTCCAGCGGCACGGCGCGCAGGTCAAAGCGTGCGCCGCGCCCGGCGTCATTCACCAGCTCGGGGAAGGCGTTGGACAGGCCGCCCGCGCCCACGTCGTGGATGGCCAGGATGGGGTTGGCGTCGCCTTGCGCCCAGCAGTGGTTGATGACCTCCTGGGCGCGCCGCTCGATCTCGGGGTTGCCGCGCTGCACCGAGTCGAAGTCCAGCTCCGCCGCATTGGTGCCGCTGGCCATGGAGCTGGCCGCGCCGCCGCCCATGCCGATGCGCATCCCCGGCCCGCCCAGCTGGATCAAGAGCGTGCCGGCGGGGAATTCGATCTTGTGCGTCTGGCGCGCGTCGATGGCGCCCAGGCCGCCGGCGATCATGATGGGCTTGTGGTAGCCGCGCAGCACGCCGCAGACGTCTTGCTCGTACTCGCGGAAGTAGCCGGCCAGATTGGGCCGGCCAAACTCGTTGTTGAAGGCCGCGCCGCCCAGCGGCCCCTCGGTCATGATCTGCAGCGGGCTGGCGATGTGCGCCGGGCGGCCCACCTCGCTGCCCCAGAGCTTGGACACCGTGAAGCCGGTCAGGCCGGCCTTGGGCCGCGAGCCTCGGCCCGTAGCGCCCTCGTCGCGGATCTCGCCGCCCGCGCCGGTCGAGGCGCCGGGGAAGGGCGAGATGGCCGTGGGGTGGTTGTGCGTCTCCACCTTCATCAGCACATGCTGCAAGGCCCTCTCTTTTTGATAGCTGGCAGCGCTTGCCCCGCTTGGGTTTGCGGCGTATTTGGCCAGAAATTGCTCGACTTCCTGCCCTTCCATGATGGAGGCGTTGTCGGCATAGGCGACGATGGTGTGCTGCGGGCTGGTGGCCTCGGTGTGGCGGATCATGCCGAACAGGGATTTGTCCTGCGGCGTGCCGTCGATGGTGAACTGGGCGTTGAAGATCTTGTGCCGGCAATGCTCGCTGTTGGCCTGGGCGAACATCATCAGCTCCACGTCCGTGGGGTTGCGTTCCAGCTTGCCGAAGGCCTCGACCAAGTAGTCGATCTCGTCGCCGGCCAGCGCCAGGCCCCAGGCGCTGTTGGCCTGCTCCAGCGCCGCGCGGCCACCGGCCAGCACATCGACCACGGCCATGGGCGCAGCCGGCAGTTCGGTGAACAGGCTTTGCGCTTCCTGCACGCTGGCCACGACCGATTCGGTCATGCGGTCGTGCAGCAAGGCGGCGATCTGCTGGCGCTGTTCGGGCGAAATGTCCGGCACGCCGCCCAGCAGGCCGTGCTTGAGGCTCAGGCGGTATTCGGTGATGCGCTCGACGCGGCGCAGGGCCAGGCCGCAGTTGCGTGCGATGTCCGTGGCCTTGGAGGCCCAGGGCGAGACCGTGCCCAGGCGCGGCGTGACGTACAGCGCCGGCCCGTCCGTCGGGCCGGCGTAGGGGTCGCCGTAGGTCAGCAGCGCCGCCAGGCGGGTGCGGCTGGCGGCATCGGGCGCGGCGTCCTGCGCCACCAGATGCACATGGCGCGCGGCAATGCCGGTGATCCTGGGGTGTATGGCCGCCAGCAGGGGCAGCAATTGCCGGGCGCGAAAGGGGTCAGGGCATTGCCGCCCTCAAGCGAAGTGATGTGCAAGGTCACGGTGGGTACGCGCAAAGCGTCAGGGCAAAGCCTGCCGGCGCCGGGCCGCTGACTGGGGCCGCAGCGCCGGACGAGGCCGGGTTGGCTGGGAACCGGGCATTTTAAGCTGCCCCACCCCGGCTGGAGCCGGATGGGATAATTTGCGCCATGAGCATCATTCCCAAAGACGCCCAGGCCATCGCCGGTATGCGCCAGGCTGGCCGGCTGGCCTCCGAAGTGCTGGACGCCATCACCCCCCACATCAAGCCCGGCATGACGACCAACGAGGTCGATCGCCTGGCCGCCGAATGCATGGCGCGCCAGGGCACGCGCTCGGCCACGCTGGGCTACCAGCCGCCGGGCTACCCGCCCTACCCCAAGTCGCTGTGTACGTCGGTCAACAACGTGGTCTGCCACGGCATCCCCAACGACAAGCCGCTGAAGAAGGGCGACATCATGAACGTCGATGTCACCGTCATCACCGAGGACGGCTGGTACGGCGACACCAGCCGCATGTTCCTGATCGGCGAGGTCTCGATCGCCGCGCGGCGCCTGTCCCAGCTGACCTACGAGGCCATGTGGCTGGGCATCAGCCAAGTCAGGCCCGGCGCGCGCCTGGGCGACATCGGCCACGCCATCCAGAAGTTTGCCGAAGGCCACGGCCTGTCGGTGGTGCGCGAATTCTGCGGCCACGGCATCGGCGACAAGTTCCACGAAGACCCGCAGGTGCTGCACTATGGCCGCCCAGGCACCGGCGAGGTGCTGGCGCCGGGCATGACCTTCACCATCGAGCCCATGCTCAACGTGGGCCGACGCGAAGTGAAGGAGCACGGCAACGACGGCTGGACTATCGTGACCAAGGATCACAGCCTGTCGGCACAGTGGGAGCACACGGTGCTGGTCACCGAGACTGGCTTCGAGGTGCTGACCATCTCGGACGGCTACCCGGCCCTGCCGGACTTCATCGGCGCCACCACGACCTGAGGGCCGGCAGGCCGCTGCCCTCCCGAGCCGCCGACCCGCCGCCGCCCCGCCGCGCCATGCGCCCCGAGTCCGCCGCCATCGCGCCCGAAGTCGCCGCGCTGCGCGCCGCCTACCAGCGCGACAAGGCAGCGCTGGAGGCCGTGCTGCTGGTGCCCGGCGCCTCGACGCGCGGCATCCGCAGCCTGCTGCGGCGCCTGACGCGGCTGGCCGACCGGCTGCTGTGCCGGCTGTGGCGGCGCAGCCGGCTGCCGCGCACGGCGGCCCTGGTGGCAGTGGGCGGCTACGGGCGCGAGCAGCTGTTTCCGCATTCCGATGTCGATGTGCTGGTGCTGCTGCCCGAAGGCGCGGCGGACGCTGCCCAGGTGCAGGCCAGCGTCGAGGCCTTCATCGGCAGTTGCTGGGATGCCGGCCTGGAGATCGGCGCCAGCGTGCGCAGCGTGGCCGAGTGCCTGCGCGAGTCGGCTGCCAACGTCACCGTGCAGACGGCACTGCTGGAGTCGCGCCGGGTGTGCGGCAGCGCCGCGCTGCTGGCCGAGCTGTGCCGGCGCCACGCCGCGCAGCTGGACGTGCGCGCCTTCATGGTCACCAAGACGCTGGAGATGCGCCAGCGCCACACGCGCCACGACAACACGCCCTACGCGCTGGAGCCCAACTGCAAGGAGTCGCCCGGCGGCCTGCGCGACCTGCACCTGATCCTGTGGCTGGCGCGCGCCGCCGGCCTGGGCCACACCTGGCGCGCACTGGCCGCCAGCGGCCTGGCCACGCCCTTCGAGGTGCGCCAGATCGAGCGCAACGAGGCGCTGCTGTTCCTGATCCGCGCGCGGCTGCACGTCCTGGCCGGGCGGCGCGAGGATCGCCTGCTGTTCGACCTGCAGACCGCCGTGGCCGCCACCTTCGGCCATATCGACAGCCCTGCGCGCGCCGGCGCCGACCCGCGCAGCGCCGCGCGCGCCAGCGAGGCGCTGATGCGCCGCTACTACTGGGCGGCCAAGGCGGTGTCGCAACTCATGCAAATCCTGCTGCTGGGCATCGAGGAGCGCCTGGCGCCGCAGCAGCTGCAGTGCGCGGCGCTGAACGCGCGCTTTGCCGATCGCGGCGGCCTGCTGGAGGTGGCCAGCGACAGCCTGTACCTGCAGCAGCCCGGCGCCATCTTGGAGACTTTCCTGCTCTACCAGACCACGCCGGGCCTGCAGGGCCTGTCGGCGCGCACGCTGCGCGCGCTGTACAACGCGCGCCCGGCCATGGACGCACGCTTTCGGCGCGACCCGGCCAATCGAGCGCTGTTCATGGCCATCCTGCGCCAGCCCTCGGGCATCACCCATGCGCTGCGCCTGATGAACCAGACCTCGGTGCTGGGGCGCTATCTGTGGCCCTTCCGGCGCATCGTCGGGCAGATGCAGCACGACCTGTTCCACGTCTATACGGTGGATCAGCACACGCTGATGGTGCTGCGCAACGTGCGCCGCTTCTTCCTGCCCGAGCACACGCACGAATACCCGCTGTGCTCGCGCCTGGCCGGCGGCTGGCACAAGCCCTGGGTGCTGTACGTGGCGGCGCTGTTCCACGACATCGGCAAGGGCCGGGGCGGCGACCATTCGCGCATCGGCGCGCTGGAGGCGCGGCACTTTTGCCGCCAGCACGGCATCGGGGCCGAGGATGCGCGGCTGATCGAATTCCTGGTGGCCGAGCACCTCACCTTGAGCCAGGTAGCGCAAAAGCAGGATCTGTCCGACCCGGCGGTGGTGCAGGCCTTTGCCGCGCGCATGGGCAGCGAGCGCCATCTGACCGGGCTGTACCTGCTCACCGTGGCCGACATCCGGGGCACCTCGCCCAAGGTCTGGAGCGCCTGGAAGGGCAAGTTGCTGGAAGACCTGTACCACGCCGCGCTGCGCGTGCTGGGCGGCAGCGTCCCCGACCCGGCCGCCGAGGTCGAGGCCAGAAAGCGCGAGGCGCTGATCCTGCTGGCCCTGCACGCGCTGCCACCCGAGGCCTACCAGCGGTTGTGGGCCACGCTGGACGTGGGCTACTTCATGCGCCACCACGCGCCCGACATCGCCTGGCACGCGCGGCACCTGTCGCGCCACGTCGGCACCGGTCAGAGCGTGGTGCGCGCGCGCCGCTCGCTGGCCGGCGAGGGCCTGGAGGTGCTGATCTACGCGCCCGACGAGGCCGAGCTGTTCCTGCGCATCTGCGGCTACTTCGACAACGCCGGCTTTTCTATCCTGGACGCGCGCGTACACACGACCAGCGATGCCCAGGCGCTGGACACCTTCCAGGTGGTTGCCACCGACCCCGTCGGCAGCCGGCGCGAGCTGATCCAGCGGATCGAGAGCGAGCTGCCGCACGCCCTGGCGCAGCGCGGCGCGCCGCCCGAGCCCAAGCCCCGGCGCGCCTCGCGGCGGGCGCGCAGCTTTCCCATCGCGCCGCGCGTCAGCCTGCACCCCGACGAGAGTGGGCAGCGCTGGCTGCTGTCCCTCTCGGCCGCCGACCGGGCCGGCCTGCTGTACCGGGTGGCGCGCGTGCTCTCGCGCCACGGCCTGAGCATCCAGCTGGCCAAGGTCAGCACCCTGGGCGAGCGCGTCGAGGACAGCTTCCTGCTGCACGGGCCGGAACTGCAAAGCAGCAGCCGCCAGATCGAGATCGAGACCGAGCTGCTGGCCACCCTGGCCGGGGGCTGAGCCATGCCCCGTCGTGCGCTGACATGTGCGACACATCCATACTTTTTCTGTTGCTATTGATTGAATAGCTGTCAGCGCTTGCTGGACAAGGCTTAGAGGCTGATTTGGCTTGAAATTTCGGCAATGCACCGGGCCGGGGCGACAATGCCTGTCCATGTCCGAGCAGCACGACACCCTGCCCCCATGCCCGAGCATCCGCCGCTGCCCGCGCCGCTGCGCTGGCTGCTGCTGGCCTTTGCCGTGCTGTGCCTGATCATGGGCGCCATCGGCGTGGTGGTGCCGGGCCTGCCGACCACGGTGTTCATCCTGATGGCGGCCTGGGCGGCGGCGCGCAGCTCGCCGCGCCTGCACGCCTGGCTGTGGCGCCACCGGCTGTTCGGCCCGCTGCTGCGCAACTGGGCCGACGGCGGGCGCGTCAGCCGCCGCGCCAAGTGGAGCGCCACCATCTTGATGGCCCTGTGCGCCGTCATCCTGTTTGGGACCAGCGCGCCGCGCTGGGCCGCCATCCTGGCCTGCACCTGCATGGCCTGCGTGCTGACCTGGCTGTGGTTTCGGCCCGAGCCGCAAGCCCCGCAACATCAGCCCGGCAGTTGACCTGGCGGGCCGTTTTTTCTGTATATAATCGCGGTCTTGTTCCTCGATAGCTCAGTCGGTAGAGCGCCGGACTGTTAATCCGTAGGTCCCTGGTTCGAGCCCAGGTCGAGGAGCCAAAATTTTTATTCAACAATAACGCCGACATTCCTCGATAGCTCAGTCGGTAGAGCGCCGGACTGTTAATCCGTAGGTCCCTGGTTCGAGCCCAGGTCGAGGAGCCAGCTCCAAGGCCGCCCTGATCCGTTCAGGGCGGCCTTTTTATTGGCGTTGCCGGTCGCCCGCGCTGCAGCGTATGCGAACCTCTGCAGGCAAAAAAACCCGTCCGCATCGGGACGGGCCTGCCTTCAGGGGTCGCCGGCCACGCCGGCCATCACTGCATCTGGTCGATCATGACCTGGCCAAAGCCCGAGGTGCTGACCTGCGTCGCGCCCTCCATCAGCCGGGCGAAGTCATACGTCACTCTCTTGCTCTGGATGGCCTTTTCCATGGCGCTGATGATCAGGTCGGCAGCTTCCTTCCAGCCCATGTGGCGCAGCATCATCTCCGCCGACAGGATTTCCGAACCCGGGTTGACGTAGTCCTTGCCGGCGTACTTGGGCGCCGTGCCGTGCGTGGCCTCGAACATGGCCACGGTGTCGGAGATGTTGGCCCCGGGTGCGATGCCGATGCCGCCCACCTGCGCGGCCAGCGCGTCCGAGATGTAGTCGCCATTGAGGTTCAGCGTGGCAATCACGCTGTACTCAGCCGGGCGCAGCAGGATCTGCTGCAGGAAGGCGTCGGCAATGCTGTCCTTGATGGTGATTTCGCGGCCTGTGCGCGGGTTCTTCAGGCGCATCCACGGGCCGCCGTCGATCAGCTCGGCGCCGAACTCCTGCGCCGCCAGGGCGTAGCCCCAGTCGCGGAAAGCCCCTTCGGTGAACTTCATGATGTTGCCCTTGTGAACCAGGGTCACGCTGGGCTTGTCGTGGTCGATGGCGTACTGGATGGCCTTGCGCACCAGGCGCTGCGTGCCCTCGCGCGAGACCGGCTTGACGCCTATGCCCGACGTCTCGGGGAAGCGGATCTTGGTCACGCCGAACTCGTCGTGCAGGAACTGGATGAGCTTTTTCGCCTTTTCCGACTCGGCCTCGAACTCGATGCCGGCGTAGATGTCCTCGGAGTTCTCGCGGAAGATGACCATGTGGGTCTTGTGCGGCTCCTTGACCGGCGAGGGCACGCCCTTGAAGTACTGGATGGGCCGCAGGCACACGTACAGATCGAGCTGCTGGCGCAGCGCCACGTTGAGCGAGCGGATGCCGCCGCCCACCGGCGTGGTGAGCGGCCCTTTGATGGACACCACGTAGTCGCGCACGGCGGCCAGCGTCTCGTCGGGCAGCCAGACATCGGGGCCATAGACGCGCGTGGCCTTCTCGCCGGCATAGACCTCCATCCAGCGGATCTGGCGCTGGCCGCCATAGGCCTTGGCCACGGCGGCATCAACCACGCGGATCATGACCGGGGTGATGTCCACGCCCGTGCCGTCACCCTCGATGAAGGGGATGATGGGCCGGTCGGGCACGTTCAGGGTCATGTCGGCGTTGACCGTGATCTTTTCGCCATCGGCGGGCACCTGGATGTGCTGGAAGTTGCTCATGTGCATGGGTCTCCGTGGAATGCAATGCTCGGGTCGAGATCGCGCAGGGGCTCGGTGCTGCGGCGCGGAGTCCCCCTGCGTCTGCGGGGAATTCTAGGACGCGTCACCTGCCTCATGCCCCAGCAGCCGAAAGCCACGGCGCAGCGGCGGCCCAGCGTGCTCCGCAAACGCGCCAGAACCCAGGTCACGGTCGATGCGCTGGACAAGACCTTTCCCCGTGCAAAAGTCCGCACAATGGCAGTCTCTGCCCCTGCGGTTTTTTTTCATTGGCCTTCCGGCGCGCGTCCCATGATCCGTTCCCTGCTCTCCTCCCTCGCCCTGTGCCTGACCCTGGCCAGCGGCCCTGCCGCCGCCCAAGGCGGCCCGCAACTGAACCTGCCGCGCGTGGAGCTGGCCGCCGGTATGCACCGCATCGACGCCCAGGTAGCAAGCGCGCCGGTCGAGCGGCAGATCGGTCTCATGCTGCGCCGCAACATGCCGGCGCACGAGGGCATGTTGTTCGTCTTCGAGGAAGCAGCCGTGCAGTGCTTCTGGATGAAGAACACGCTGCTGGCGCTCACCGCCGCCTTCGTGGCCGACGACGGCAGCATCGTCAATCTGGCCGACATGCAGCCCCAGACCGAGGATTCGCACTGCTCGGCCAAGCCGGTGCGCTATGTGCTGGAGATGAACCAGGGCTGGTTCGCCCAGCGCGGCCTGAAAGCGGGCAGCCGGCTGACGGGCGCGCCTTTCAGCAGGCACTGAGCGTTGGGCGTTGGGCGTTGGGGGTCGGGCGCCGCTGGCAGCGCCTGCAGGAGCGCGTGAGAAGGCGCAAGAACATAAAAGCCGGCTGTCCTGATGGACAATCGGCTTTCATATTAATAGCGCTCAGCGCTTGCTGGACAAGGGCTGGAGCCCTTTTTTACCAGCAAGTGCGCTGCGTGCCGGGCTTTTTCAGGCCACCGCTGCCGCCTGCAAGGCCTCGTTGAAGGTCTGGCTGGGGCGCATGACGGCGTCCAGCTTGGCGCTGTCAGGCAGGTAGTAGCCGCCGATATCGGCCTCCTGGCCCTGCACGGCGTTGAGCTCATCGACGATCTTGTGCTCGTTCTCGGCCAGGGCCTTGGCCAGCGGCGCGAAGTGCGCAGCCAGTTCGGCGTCCTCGGTCTGCGCGGCCAGCGCCTCGGCCCAGTACAGCGCCAGGTAGAAATGGCTGCCCCGGTTATCCAACTGGCCGGTCTTGGGAGACGGGCCCTTGTTGTTGTCCAGCAGGCGACCGGTGGCGGCGTCCAGCGTCCGGGCTAGCAGCTTGGCGCGCGGGTTGTTGTTCTTGATCCCCAGGTCTTCCAGCGACACGGCCAGCGCCAGGAATTCGCCCAGCGAATCCCAGCGCAGGTGGTTTTCCTCGGTGAGCTGCTGCACGTGCTTGGGCGCCGAGCCGCCGGCGCCGGTCTCGTACATGCCGCCGCCGGCCATCAAGGGCACGATGGACAGCATCTTGGCGCTGGTGCCCAGCTCCATGATGGGGAACAGATCGGTCAGGTAGTCGCGCAGGATATTGCCGGTGGCGCTGATGGTGTCCAGGCCGCGGATCACGCGCTCCAGCGTGTAGCGCATGGCGCGCACCTGGCTCATGATCTGGATGTCCAGGCCGGTGGTGTCGTGCTCGTGCAGGTACATGCGGACTTTGGTGATCAGCTCACGCTCGTGCGGGCGGTACTGGTCGAGCCAGAACACCACCGGCATCCCCGAATTGCGTGCGCGCGTCACGGCCAGCTTGACCCAGTCGCGAATCGCTGCGTCCTTGGTCTGGCACATGCGCCAGATGTCGCCGGCCTCGACGTTCTGGCTCATCAGCACTTCCCCGGTGGCCAAGTCGGTGATGTTGGCGACACCGTCCTCGGGGATCTCGAAGGTCTTGTCGTGGCTGCCGTATTCCTCGGCCTGCTGGGCCATCAGGCCGACGTTGGGCACGGTGCCCATGGTGCGCGGATCGAACGCGCCGTGCCACTTGCAGAAGTTGATCATCTCCTGGTAGATGCGGGCGAAGGTGGACTCGGGCATCACCGCCTTGACTTCCTTCAGGCGCCCGTCGGCGCCCCACATCTTGCCGCCATTCCTGATCATGGCCGGCATGGAAGCGTCCACGATCACGTCGTTGGGCGAGTGGAAGTTGGTGATGCCCTTGCTTGAATCGACCATGGCCAGCTCAGGCCGGTTCTCGTGGCAAGCGTGCAGGTCGCGCAGCACCTCCTCGCGCTGGGCGCTGGGCAGCTCTTCGAGCTTGTCGTACAGGTTGACCATGCCGTTGTTGACGTTCACGCCCAGCTCGTCAAACAGCTGCGCGTGCTTCTCGAACGCCTCGCGGTAGAAAATCCGCACGCAGTGCCCGAACACGATGGGGTGCGAAACCTTCATCATGGTCGCCTTGACGTGCAGCGAGAACATCACGCCGGTCTTGCGCGCGTCCTCGATCTGCTTTTCATAGAACTCCAGCAGCGCCTTCTTGCTCATGAACATGGAGTCGATGACCTCGCGATCCTTGAGCGCCACCTGGGGCTTGAGCACGATGGTCTTGCCGCTCTTGGTGAGCAATTCCATCTTGACGTCGCGCGCGCGATCGAGCGTCATGGACTTCTCGCCGTGATAGAAGTCGCCGTGGTGCATGTGCGAGACGTGCGAGCGCGAGGCCTGGCTCCACTCGGCCATGTGGTGCGGGTTCTTGCGCGCGAACTCCTTGACCGCCTTGGGCGCGCGGCGATCCGAGTTGCCCTCGCGCAGCACCGGGTTCACGGCGGAGCCGATGCACTTGTTGTAGCGCGCGCGGATGGCCTTTTCTTCCTCGCTCTTGGGGTCTTCCGGAAAGTCGGGGATGGCGTAGCCCTTGTCCTGCAGCTCCTTGATGGCCGACATGAGCTGCGCCACCGAGGCGCTGATGTTGGGCAGCTTGATGATGTTGGCGTCGGGCTGCAGGGTCTTTTTGCCCAGCTCGGCCAGGTTGTTGGGCACCTTCTGCTCATCGCTCAGATAGTCGGGAAATTCGCCCAGGATGCGTGCGGCCACCGAGATGTCGCTCTCGGCCACGTTGATGCCGGCAGGCGCCGTGAAGGCGCGCACGATGGGCAGGAGCGACGCCGTGGCCAGGCGCGGCGCCTCGTCGGTCAGGGTGTAGATGATGGTGGGTTGCTGGGTGCTCATCCGTGTCTCTCAGGTGGAAATGACGCAATGGGTGGTGGGTCGGCCCGGGCGGCTTGCTGGCCGCTGCGGCGACAGCCAGCGATTGTGCTCGACAGCACCCGGCAAAGTTCCGGTTTTCGCAATGGAATGCCGCAATGCAAAAATATAAGGGTTAACCCGCACTCCAGAAGCACAACCCGGAAATGAAAAAGCCCCTGGCTTGCGGCAGGGGCTGGCATTCGAGGGCGCCCCGTGCAGGCGCCCCGGCAGGAGATTCAGGCCAGTCAGGCGAAGTTGCTCTCGGCAAACTTCCAGTTGACCAGCTTGTCAAAGAAAGTCTCGACGAAGCGCGGGCGCTCGTTGCGGTAGTCGATGTAGTAGGCGTGCTCCCACACGTCCACCGTGAGCAGCGCCTTGTCCTCGGTGGTCAGCGGCGTGCCGGCGGCGCCCATGTTGACGATGTCCACGCTGCCGTCAGCCTTCTTGACCAGCCACGTCCAGCCCGAGCCGAAGTTGCCGGCAGCGCTCTTGACGAAGGCTTCCTTGAAGGCGCCGTAGCTGCCCCACTTGGCGCGGATGGCGTCGGCCAGGGCTCCGGAAGGCTCGCCGCCGCCACCGGGCGTCATGCAGTTCCAGAAGAAGGTGTGGTTCCAGATCTGCGCGGAGTTGTTGTAGATGCCGCCGCTGGACTTCTTGACGATCTCCTCCAGGGGCATGTTCTCGAACTCGGTGCCCTTTTGCAGATTGTTCAGGTTGGTGACGTAGGCCTTGTGGTGCTTGCCGTGGTGGTACTCCAGCGTCTCCTGGCTGTAGTGCGGGGCCAGGGCGTCGATGGCGTAGGGCAGCGGCGGCAGGGTGTGTTCCATGGTGGGTTCCTTTGTCAGTTGCGATGAGGTCGGCCGCCCGGACAGGCGCCGGGCGGGGTGGACGGGGCATTGTAGGAAAGGAAGGACGGCGCTGCTGTAGGCACTTTCTGCGTTCTGCGATCTGCGTTCTGCGATCTGCGTCGGGCGTTCAGTTCTGCGGCAGGCGGCGCCGCTGCACAGTGACGTCCACCTGTCCCTGCGCCAGCGTGGCCAGCAGGGCATCGCCCGCTTGCACCTGCGCGGCATCGGACACGACGCGGCCCTGCGTGTCGGTCAGCAGGGCGTAGCCGCGCTGCAGCACCAGCTGCGGGTTGAGCAATTGCAGCCGCAGGGCCAGCCGCTGCAGGCCCTCATCATGACGCTGCAGGGCATGGGCTATTTTTCCAGGCAAATCGGCCTGAAACCCTTGCTGGGCAAGTGCTAGGCGCTGCATTTTCAATAGCGAGCCGTGTTTCATGCGCTGGGCCAGGCGGGCCAGTTGCAGTTGCTGGCGCGCTGCCAGCCCCGAGGGCCGGCCCAGGCGCTGCGCCGCCATGTCCAGGCGCTGCAGCCGCATGTCGAGCTGGCGCTGCACGCCATCGGCCAGCCGATCGGCCAGCAGTTGCAGCGCGCCCAGCCAGACCTCGCGCGGCTGCGCCACCAGCTCGGCGGCGGCGGTGGGCGTGGGCGCGCGCAGGTCGGCGCAGAAATCGGCGATGGTGAAATCGGTCTCGTGGCCGATGCCGCTGATGAGCGGCACCGGGCTTTGCACCACCATGCGCGCCACGCGCTCGTCGTTGAAGGCCCACAGGTCTTCGATGGAGCCGCCGCCGCGCACCAGCAGGATGGCATCGATGATGGGCGCCCGGTTGGGAGCCGAATCGCCCTCCAGCCCCTGTCCCTGCTGCGCCAGCAGATACATTTTCGATAGCGCCTCGCACAGCGACGCCGGCGCCTGCGCGCCCTGCACCAGCGCCGGCGCCAGCACCACCGGGATATGCGGCACGCGCCGACGCAGCGCGGTAAGCACATCGTGCAGCGCCGCCGCGCCCGGCGAGGTCACGATGCCGATGCCGCGCGGCAGGGCCGGTAGCGCGCGCTTGCGCGCCGCATCGAACAGGCCCTCGGCCTCCAGGCTGGCCTTGAGGCGCAAAAACTCCTCGAACAGCGCGCCCTGGCCGGCGCGGCGCATGTCCTCGACGATCAGCTGCAGATCGCCGCGCGCCTCGTACACGCCCAGCTTGCCGCTGACCTCGACCAGCTCGCCATCGCGCGGCGCAAAGGGCAGAGCGCTGGCGGCGCGGCGGAACATGGCGCAGCGGATCTGCCCATCGCGATCCTTGAGCGAGAAGTAGCAATGCCCGCTGGCGGCGCGTGAAAAGCCGGTGATCTCGCCGCGCACCGCCACCGGATTGAAGCGCGCAGCCAGGGCGTCGGCCACGGCGCGGCACAGTGCGCCCACGCCCCAGATGGGTGGCGCGGCGCCCCTGCGCGCCGGCTCGGAGGCCAGCTCAAACATGGCCCTGGCCCGGCTGCACACAGCCTTGGCGTGCCCCAGTCATCCACAGCAGGGCACCGGCAGGACGCTCCACGCGGCAGCCCGCCCAGGCCCGGCATGGCACAGAAAAATGTACGCAAGTCATTGATCGATGGAAATTTTTCCGCGCTGCCTGCCATGCGCTGCGGCACAAACGGCGCCAACACATGAAAGGCGGGCAAGAAACCACAGGGTTGCCCACAAAGTTATCCACAAGCGGAGCAGGTCTGCGGAGCAAGATGGCCCGGCAGGCCAGTGCGGATGGCGTTGCTGCACTGCGCCATAATCGCCCGCTGCCTTCATTGCACCGTAGAGCGGGGGAGATAAATTGCTGTCGATCATACAAGCCGCAGGCTGGCCCATCTGGCCGCTGCTCGCGTGTTCCATCCTGGCGCTGGCGTTGATTTTCGAGCGCTTCGTGGCCCTGCAGACCAAGCGCGTGGCGCCGCCCAGGCTGCTGGAAGAAGCCCTGTCCGTGTCCAGCCGGGGCGCGCCCGCGCCCGATGTGGTCAATCAGCTGGCGCAGAACTCGGCCCTGGGCGAGGTGCTGGCCACCGGCCTGCGCACCCTGGCCGCCGACCCCCAGGTCAGTGAAGGCGAGTTGCGCGCCGCCATGGAGGGCGCGGGCCGCAGCGCAGCGCTGCGCCTGGAGAAATACCTCAACGCCCTGGCCACCATCGCCTCGGCAGCGCCGCTGCTGGGACTGTTCGGCACGGTGATCGGCATGATCGAGATCTTCGGCTCGCAAGGCGGCGCCGTCACCGGCGGCGGCAACCCGGCGCAGCTGGCGCACGGCATTTCGGTGGCGCTGTACAACACCGCCTTTGGCCTGATCATCGCCATTCCGGCGCTGATCTTCTGGCGCTACTTCCGCAGCCGGGTCGATGCCTATTTGCTGACCCTGGAGCTGGCCGCCGAGCAGTTCGTGCGCCACCTGGCCCGCCTGGCCGGTGCGCCGCGCTGATGAGACCCATCGGATTGCCGCACCCGAGAGCATGGCCATGAACTTTCGCCCCCGCGCCAAGGAAGAGCCGGAGATCAACCTGATCCCCTTCATCGACGTGCTGCTGGTGATCCTGATCTTCCTGATGCTGACCACCACCTACAGCAAGTTCACCGAGCTGCAGGTGACGCTGCCGGTGGCGCAGGCCGAGCAGCTGCGCGAGCGCGCGCGCGAGATCGTCGTCGCCGTCTCGCCCGAGGGGCGCTACGCCGTCAACCAGGGCGTGCTGGAAGGCCGGGGCGTGGAGCCGCTGGCGCGCGCCCTGGCCGACGCCGCGCGCACTGGCGGGCAGGACAGCACCGTCATCATCAGCGCCGACGCCACCGCCCCGCACCAGGCCGTCATCACCGTGATGGAGGCGGCGCGCCGCGCCGGCCTGGCGCAGATCACCTTCGCCACCCAGACCCCGGGCGCAGCCCCCCGCTGAACTGCCAGCATGAGCGCACGACTGCGCCGTGCCTGGCAGCGCCGCGGCCCGCTGGCGCGGGCGTTGCTGCCGCTGTCGTGGCTGTACGGCGCGCTGGTGCGCCTGCGCCGCTGGCTGCACGCCCGGGGCAGGCTGCAGTCCGAACGCCTGCCGGTGCCGGTCATCGTGGTCGGCAACGTCACCGCAGGCGGCGCCGGCAAGACCCCCGTGACCCTGGCCGTGGTGCGCCACCTGCGCTCCAGCGGCTGGCGGCCCGGCATCATCTCGCGCGGCCACGGTCGCAGCAGCCTGGGCGACGCCGACGATGTGCGCCCGGTGCTGCCGGACAGCACTGCCGCCGAGGTCGGCGACGAGCCGCTGCTGCTGGCGCGCGCCGCTGCCGGCGTGCCGGTCTTCGTGGGCCGCCGCCGCGCCCAGGCCGGACGGGCGCTGCTGGCCGCCCACCCCGCCACCGACATCCTGGTCTGCGACGACGGCCTGCAGCATCTGGCGCTGCAGCGCGACCTGGAGATCTGCGTCTTCAACGACGAGGGCGTGGGCAATGGCTGGCTGCTGCCTGCCGGCCCGCTGCGCGAACCCTGGCCACGCCCGGTGGATATCGTGCTGCACGCCGGCCCGGCACCCGCCCCGGCACCGGGCGGGGCGCTGCAATTCGCCCTGCGGCGCTCGCTGGCGCCCCAGGCCATCGACGGCCACGGCCAGCACACGCCGCTGGCGGCGCTGCGCGGCAGGCCGCTGCACGCCGTCGCCGGCATCGCCCGACCGGAGGATTTCTTTGCCATGCTGCGCGCCTGCGGACTGCAATTGCAACACTCCGAGGCGCTGCCGGATCATTATGATTTTGATAGCTGGCAACGCTTGTCCAGCAAGGGTTTAAGCCTGATTTGTACCGAAAAAGACGCCGTGAAGCTGTGGCCGCGCCACCCCGACGCCCTGGCCGTGCCGCTGCAACTCGAGCTGCCGCCGGCCTTTTTCGCGGCACTCGATGCGCGGCTGGCGCGGCTGACGGCCTGACTATCATCGCCAGCGGCCCGCACCACCCGCCAGCCCCCTACGAACGACTGAAAGACGCCATCCATGGATCCGAAACTGCTTGAACTGCTGGTCTGCCCCGTGACCAAGGGGCCGCTGAGCTACGACCGCGAGCGACAGGAGCTGGTCTCGCGCAGCGCCCGCCTGGCCTATCCGGTGCGCGACGGCATTCCGGTGCTGCTGGAAAACGAGGCGCGCACCCTGAGCGACGAGGAGCTGCAGGCGTGACAGCGCCAGCGCCACCGCCCTTCACGGTGCTGATCCCGGCGCGGCTGGCCTCCACCCGGCTGCCCGGCAAGCCGCTGGCCGACATCGCCGGCCTGCCCATGGTGGTGCGCGTGGCGCAGCAGGCCGCGCGCAGCAGCGCCGCGCGCTGCGTGGTGGCAGCCGACGATGCGCGCATCATCCAGGCCTGCGCCGCGCACGGCGTGCAGGCCCTGCTCACGCGCAGCGATCACGCCAGCGGCAGCGACCGGCTGGCCGAGGCCTGCGAGAAGCTCGCCCTGCCGGACGATGCCATCGTGGTCAACGTGCAGGGCGACGAGCCGCTGATTGAGCCGGGGCTGATCGACGCCGTGGCCGCCCTGCTGGCCGCGCATCCCGGGGCCGCCATGGGTACGGCCGCACACGCGCTGGACAGCGCCGAGGAGCTGGCCAATCCCAACGTGGTCAAGGTCGTGCTCAACGCTGCCGGCCTGGCGCAGTATTTCAGCCGCGCGCCCATCCCGTTTGCCCGCGACCACGCCGCCGGCGACGCCTGGTGGCGCAGCAGCGCCGCGCCGGGCCTTGCGCCGCTGCGCCACGTCGGCATCTACAGCTACCGGGCCGGCTTTGTGCGCCGCTTTCCGCAGCTGCCGCCAGCGCCCACCGAGCAATGCGAGCAACTGGAGCAATTGCGCGCCCTCTGGCATGGCCACGCCATCGCTGTGCATGTGACCGCGCAGGCGCCCGGCGCCGGCGTGGACACGCCGCAGGATCTGCAGCGCGTGCGCGCCCTGCTGGGCGCTGGCGCCTGAACAGGGCGCGGCGCAGCTCCCGCACCGGCCCACCCGGGCGTCAGCCTGAAACAAAACGTGCGTGTTATTCTCGCCGCCCATCGCACGCCTGGAGCCACCGCGCCCGGGCCTGCGGGCGCCCCTGGCGGCGCAGCCGATTTGCAAAAAACCGAGAGGACCCACCCATGAGACTGATCCTGCTGGGCGCCCCTGGCGCCGGAAAAGGCACGCAGGCCGCGTTCATCTGCCAGAAGTTCGGCATCCCGCAAATCTCCACCGGCGACATGCTGCGCGCCGCCGTCAAGGCCGGCACACCGCTGGGCCTGCAGGCCAAGGCGGTGATGGATGCCGGCCAGCTGGTCAGCGACGAGCTGATCATCAACCTGGTCAAGGAGCGCATCGCCCAGCCCGACTGCGCAGGCGGCTTTCTGTTCGACGGCTTCCCGCGTACCATCCCGCAGGCCGACGCCATGAAGGACGCCGGCGTCAAGCTGGACTACGTGCTGGAGATTGATGTGCCCTTCGACGCCATCATCGAGCGCATGAGCGGGCGGCGCTCGCACCCGGCCTCGGGGCGCACCTACCACGTCAAGTTCAACCCGCCCAAGGCCGAGGGCCTGGACGACGAGACCGGCGAGCCGTTGGTGCAGCGTGAGGACGACAAGGAAGAGACGGTGAAGAAGCGCCTGGAGGTCTATAGCCAGCAGACGCGCCCGCTGGTGGACTACTACTCCGACTGGGCCAAGGCCGACCCAGCCAATGCGCCCAAGTACCGCGCCATCAGCGGCACCGGCACGGTCGAGCAAATCACCGAGCGCGCCCTGGCCGCCCTGTCGAGCTGAGCGCCCAGCGCCACCCGTGAACGCCCCGCCGCCTGCGGGGCGTTTTCGTTGGCGGCTTCCGTCGCGCCTGATGTGTTCAGGCCCGCGCCATCAGCTCCAGCATCAGGCTGATGCGTGCCTTGACCGGAGGCAGCCCCAGCGGATCGGCCCAGCGCTCATCGGCCTGCGCCAGCATCCGGCCCTGCGGGCAGCGCGAGGCCAGCCGGATGGCGACCCCGGCCTGCTCGGCGCGCAGCAGGGCGGGATACAGCGCCTCGTGCAGCGTGCCGTTGCCAGTCGCGGCCACGACCAGGCCGGCAAAGCCCGCGCCCACCAGCGCATCCACCACACTGCCGTCGGCGCCGGCATGGCTCATGACGATGGCCACGCGCGGCCATTGCATATGCCATTGCCCGCCCTCCCCCAGCCGCCCGGCGAGGCCGGCATGGGCCGGCGGCAACGCCTGCGGCGCGCAGCCATGCGCCCAGCGCACCCGTCCGCCCTCCACCCAGCCCAGCGGGCCGCCATCGCCCGAGGCGAAGGCATCCAGGCGCAGCGGATGCACCTTGCTGACCTCGCGCGCCCCATGTATCACCCCGGCGCCCACGGCCAGCACGCCGCGCGCCGCAGGCTGCGCCGCCAGCGTCACGGCATCGAGCAGATTCTGCGGCCCATCGGGCGCCAGCGCCGTGGCCGGGCGCATGGCGCTGGTCAGCACCACCGGCTTGTGCGCGGGCAACAGGTTGTGCAGCAGCCAGGCGGTCTCTTCCAGCGTGTCCGTGCCGTGCGTGATGGCCAGGCCAGCCACGGCCTCATCAGCCAAATGCACCAGGCAGCGCTGCACCAGGCGCGCCCAGACGGCGTGGCCCATGTCCTTGCTGTCGATCTGCGCCACCTGCTCGGCGCGCAGCGGGCCACGGGCCGCCTGCGCCAGTTGCGGCACGGCGGCCAGCAACTGCTGCACGCCCAGCTGCGCCGCCGTGTAGCCGACGTTGGCGCCTGCCACGTCCGAAGTCCCGGCGATGGTGCCGCCGGTGCCCAGCACCACGATGCCTGCTGCCATGCTCTTGCGTCCTTTGCAAAACTGTTCAAAAATACAGTTACTGGATCAAAAACCAGTGCTTTTTTGACCCACCTCGATTGAAGCGACCATGCTCGACCACCCCAAGCTCACCGCCCGCCAGCAGGAGATTCTGGACTTGATCCAGACCGCCATCGCCCGCACCGGCGCCCCGCCCACGCGCGCCGAGATCGCCGCCGAACTGGGCTTTCGCTCGGTCAACGCCGCCGAGGAACACTTGCAGGCGCTGGCGCGCAAGGGCGTCATCGAGCTGGTCAGCGGCACCTCGCGCGGCATCCGCCTGTGCAGCCACACGGTGCGCAACATCAACGCCGCGCGCGGCGCGCAGTTCGCCTCGGCCATTCCCGGCCTGAGCCAGCTCACCCTGCCCCTGGTGGGCCGCGTGGCCGCCGGCTCGCCCATCCTGGCGCAGGAGCACGTGGAGCACAGCTATGTGCTCGAGAGTACGCTGTTCCAGCACAAGCCCGACTACCTGCTCAAGGTGCGCGGCATGTCCATGCGCGACGCCGGCATCATGGATGGCGACCTGCTAGCCGTGCAGGCCACGCGCGAGGCGCGCAGCGGCCAGATCATCGTGGCGCGCCTGGGCGACGATGTGACCGTCAAGCGCCTGCGCCGTACAGGCCGGGCCATCGAGCTGCTGCCGGAAAACCCCGACTACCCGGTCATCCGCATCCAGCCCGGCGAGCCCTTCGAGATCGAAGGCCTGGCCGTGGGCCTGATCCGCAACACCCTGCTGGTGTAGCGCCTTGCGCGCCGGGCAGCTCCCCAGGTGGCGGGCGTCTGGCATGGGGGCAAGCCACAGCCCTACGTGCCAACCCTGGGGATACGCGCCCCGCCCTCGGGCCATTCAGTAATCCTGCCTGTGTTCTTGCTTTGGCCGCCCCTTTGTCAAGGGGTGTGGAGGAGTTTTCACATGGCGTTTACCCTGAGCAACTGGTTGTCCCCGCTGTCCATCCTGTCGAGCCTGCTCAAGCCAGCGCGCCGGGACAGGCCTGGCCCCGCCCCGGCTGCCACGCGGCAGCCAGCCCCGCCAGCCCCGGACTTCGCTGCCACTGCCGCTGTGGCGGCACAGCTGCCGCAGGCCTGCTGCGCCTGGACTTTGCCTGCCCCGCACCTGCGGGCGGTGCATTACGCCATGCCAACTGCCGCGCTGCTTGCCGGCGCCGCCTCAGCCGCCCCGGCCACGCCGGACTGCCGGCCAGCCGCTGGCGAAGGCCGGGCGCAGCGGCGCAGGCCGCCGCTGCGCGTCATCCGGCGCGATACGGCAGGCGATGCCTGCCGCCTGGTGATCTCCGGGCGCATGGCCGATGTCTGCGCGGAGCTCGACCGCCTGGCGCTGCACTGAGGGAGCGTCGGGTGCTGAGCTGAACGGACGCCCCGTCAGGCCACCAGCTGCGCCCAGACCTTGTCCAGCCGCTTGCTGCTGACCGGGTACGGCGTGCGCAGCTCCTGCGCGAACAGGCTCACGCGCAGTTCTTCGAGCATCCAGCGGTACTCCTGCATCCGGCTGTCGTGCTGGCCCCGGCGCTCGGCCAGCAGGCGCCAGTAGCGCTGCTCCAGCGGCTGCAGCTCCTTCATGCGCTGGGCGTCGCGTGCGGCGTCGGCGCGCTGCTTGTCCAGGCGCACGACCATGGCCTTGAGGTAGCGCGGCAGGTGCTGCAGCTGCACCCACGGCGTGGCCGCCAGGAAGTTGCGCGGCATCAGGCGCTGCAGCTGCTGGCCGATGTCGGCAGCCGCCTCGCGGGCATTCCTGGCGTCCTTGAGCTTGCGCTGGGCGGCGGCGTATTCCTGCAAGATGGTGGCGGCCAGGCGCGCCACCTCGTTGGCGATCAGCGTCAGCCGGGTGCGGCCCTCGTGTACGCGCTGCTGGAACTGCGCCTCATTGATGGGCAGCGGCTCGGCCATGAAGGCGCGCTCCAGCGCCACGTCGATGATCTGCGCGCGCAATTGCTCCTGCGTGCCCAGCGGCATGTAGGCCACGGCCATGGCCGTCAGATCGGGGATGTTCTTTTCCAGGTATTTCAGCGCGTCGCGGATCTGCAGGGCGAACAGCCGGCGCAGGCCCGCGCGGTGGCGCGCGGCAGCCAGTTCCGGCTCATCGAAGACCTCGATGGTCACGGCATCGCCCTGGTCGATCAGCGCCGCAAAGCCGATCAGCGTCTGGCTGCCGCGCGTGATTTCCATCAGCTCGGGCAACTCGCCAAAGCTCCAGGCAGTGTGGCGGGCTTCGGCGCTCAGCACCGGAGCCGCAGCCGCAGCTTCGTTTTTGATAGCTGCCAGCGCTTGTCTGGTGGTCTTTTGCGAATCCTTTTGTACTGAAACTGGCTCTGGATCAGCGCTGCCAGCTATCTTTAATGAAGCAAGCGCCTGGAATGCACCGCGTGCGCGCGCGCCCAGCTCGGCCTTGAGCGCGGCCAGATTGCGCCCCTGCCCGAGCTGGCGGCCATGCTCGTCGATGACGCGGAAATTCATGAACAGGTGGGGCTTGAGCATGTCCAGCTTGAAGTCGGCGCGCTTGACATCCAGCGAGGTCTCGTCGCGCACCACCTTGAGCAGCGCCTCCAGCAGACTGCCGCGCGCCCAGTGCTCGTCGTGCGTGAAGCGCTCGGCCAGCCGCGCCGCGCTCTCGGGCAGCGGCACAAAGCGGCTTCTGGGGCGCTGCGGCAGGCTCTTGAGCAGGGCCTGGAGTTTTTCCTTGAGCATCCCCGGCACCAGCCATTCGGCGCGCTCCTCGCTGACCTGGTTGAGCACGAACAGCGGCACCGTCACCGTGATGCCATCGCGCGCATCGCCCGGCTCGTGCAGATAGCTGGCGCTGCAGTCCACGCCGCCCAGCTTGACGGTGCGCGGGAAGTTGTCGGTGGTGATGCCGGCGGCCTCGTGGCGCATCAGCTCGTCGCGCGTCAGGCGCAGCAACTCGGGCTGCTGGCGGCTGGCCGCGCGAAACCAGCGCTCGAAGGTCGCGCCGCTGAAGACCTCCTGCGGCAGCTGCTGGTCGTAGTAGGCGTAGATCAGCTCATCATCGACCAGCACGTCCTGGCGCCGGCTCTTGTGCTCCAGCTCCTCGACGCGGGCGACCAGCTTGCGGTTGGCCGACAGGAACTGCCAGGGCGCGTCCCACTCGCCCTCGACCAGGGCGCGGCGGATGAAGATCTGGCGCGCCTCGTGCGGGTCGATGCGGCCGTAGCTGATGCGCCGACCGCTATAGACCACCAGGCCGTACAGCGTGGCGCGCTCCAGTGCCACCACGTCGGCCTGCTTCTTGCTCCAGTGCGGCTCCAGCAATTGTTTTTTCAGCAGGTGGCTGCCGACCTCCTCCAGCCATTGCGGCTCGATGGCGGCGATGCCCCGGCCATACAGGCGCGTGGTCTCGACCTGCTCGGCGGCGACGATCCAGCGCCCGGGCTTTCTGGACAGGTGCGCGCCCGGGTGCGGGTGGAATTTGATGCCGTGCGCGCCCAGGTAGGTATCCGCCTCCTCGGGCTTGAAGCCGATATTGCCCAGCAGACCCGACAGCATGGACAGGTGCAGCGCGTCGTAGCCCGCCGGCTCGGCGTTGAGCGGCCACTGGTGCTCGCGCACCACGGTGAGCAGTTGCGAGTGGATGTCGCGCCACTCGCGCACGCGGCGGATGTTGATGAAGTTGCTGCGCAGCAGCTGCTCCCACTGGCGGTTGCTGAGTTTGTGGGTGTCGCCCGCCTGATCCTGCGGCGGGAGGCTGGAGTGGGATGCCTGCGCCCGCTGCTGGCCCCCTCCCCGGCCCTCCCCCAGCGGGGGAGGGAGGCTCTGGCTCCTTCCCCCTTGGGGGAAGGCTGGGATGGGGGCTGCCCGCCCACCCCCCGTTTGGCCACCGGCAGCGCCGCCATGTTGCGCGGCGCCGCCGCTGGCGTGGCCGATTGCGCTGCCATCTCGCGCCGGCTCATGGCCACGGCCTTGCCGCCACGCGCGTCGTGCAGCCACTGCCACAGGCGCAGGTAGCCGCTGAACTCGCTCTTGTCGTCGTCGAACTTGGCGTGCTGCTGGTCGGCCTGCTGCTGGGCGTCCAGGGGCCGGTCGCGCACGTCCTGCACCGACAGGGCCGAGGCGACGATCAGCACCTCGGCCAGCGCGCCGCGCGTGCGCGCCTCCAGGATCATCCGGCCCACGCGCGGATCCAGCGGCAGGCGCGACAACTCGCGCCCCATGGGCAGCAACTGGCCGCGCTCATCGACCGCGCCCAGCTCCTGCAGCAGCTGGTAGCCGTCGGCAATCGCCCGGCCCGACGGCGCCTGCAGGAAGGGGAAGTTCACCACGTCGCCCAGGCCCAGCGACTTCATGCGCAGGATGACGCCGGCCAGCGAGGAGCGCAGGATTTCCGGGTCGGTGAAGGCCTCGCGCTGCAGGAAATCGTCCTCGGCGTATAGCCGGATGCAGATGCCGTTGGCCACGCGCCCGCAGCGCCCGGCGCGCTGGTTGGCCGCCGCCTGGCTGATGGGCTCGACCAGCAGCTGCTCCACTTTGCTCCTGAAAGAGTAGCGTTTGACGCGCGCCGTGCCTGCGTCGATGACGTATCTGATGCCTGGAACAGTGAGCGAAGTCTCGGCCACGTTGGTGGCCAGCACGATGCGCCGACCGCCGTGCGGCTCGAAGATGCGCTCCTGCTCGGCCTGCGACAGGCGCGAAAACAGCGGCAGCACCTCGGCATTGCGCAGGAGGGGCGAGCGCTGCAGGTGCTTGCGCAGGTGGTCGGCAGCTTCGCGGATCTCGCGCTCGCCGGGCAGGAAGATCAGGATGTCGCCGCCCGCAGCAGCGCCGGCGCCGGCCCACAGCTCGTCCACGGCGTCGGCGATGGCATCCTGCAGGTCGTACTCGCGGCTTTCCTCCCAGGGCCGCCAGCGCACCTCCACCGGATAGGTGCGCCCCGAGACCATGATGACCGGCGCCGGCTGGCCGTCGGCAGACGCAAAGTGCCGGGCAAAGCGCTCGGCGTCGATGGTGGCCGAGGTCACGATGACCTTCAGGTCGGGCCGCCGGGGCAGAATCTGCCGGAGGTAGCCCAGCAGGAAGTCGATGTTCAGGCTGCGCTCGTGCGCCTCGTCGATGATCAGCGTGTCGTACTGCTGCAGCAGCGGGTCGCCCTGCGTCTCGGCCAGCAAGATGCCGTCGGTCATCAGCTTGATGGACGCGCCCTTGTGCAGCGTGTCGGCAAAGCGCACCTTGTAGCCGACCACCTCGCCCGGGGCGGTGCCCAGCTCTTCGGCGATACGCTTGGCCACGGATGAGGCAGCGATGCGCCGTGGCTGGGTGTGGCCGATCAGCCGGCCACGCTGGCCGGGTGCGGCGTTGGCGCGGCCCCGGCCCAGGGCCAGCGCCATCTTGGGCAGCTGCGTGGTCTTGCCCGAGCCGGTCTCGCCGCAGACGATGATGACCTGGTGCTCGCTCATGGCCTGCATGATTTCCTGCCGGCGCGCGGAGACAGGCAGGGCTTCGGGAAAACGGATCTGCAAGGACATAGGGGGCGAAATTATCCCGATCCCGGCTTACTGGCGTGGCGGTAAGGCTGTTGGCAGGGATGTAACGATAATTGACACCATGTTTCGCCTCGCATCAACAGGACAGCCTCGGCATGACGGGCGGTCCGTCCAGTGGCTGCTGCTGGGCGGCAGTCTGCTATTGATGGCCATCATGCTGGCCTGGCTGCAATACGACGAATACCGTGCAGTGCAGGGGCGCGAGCGCGAGCGCCTGGCCGTGCAGGCCCGGGTCATCCACGACAACCTCAGCCGCCAGCTGCAGGGCATCAACCAGGCGCTGCTGGGCCTGAGCCAGGATCTGCCGCTGTGGCAGGCCGAGGACAACGACCTGGCCGGCGCCAACCGCCGGCTGCGCGCCCTGGTGGGCACCATGCCGGGCCTGCGGGTGATGAACATCCTGGATGCCAGCGGCATCGTCCAGGCTTCCAACCGGGTGGAGCTTCTGGGCGCGGACTTCAGCGAGCGCGTCTACTTCCGCTCCGCACACGCGGCAGGTGATCCGGACACGCTCATCGTCGGCCCGCCTTTCATGAGCGCCCTGGGTGCCTGGACTATGACCATGGCGCGCGTGCTGCACGATGAGCAGGGGCAGTTTGCCGGCGTGGTCACGGCCAGCGTCGATCCGCAGGAGTTCCAGACGCTGCTCGACTCGGTGCGCTATGCGCCCGACATGTGGACTGCCGTGGTGCATGGCAGCGGCAGGATGTTCCTGATGATGCCGCCGCGCCCGGATGTCGTCGGCAAGGAGCTGCGCCTGCCCGGCACCCTGTTCAGCCAGCATCTGGACAGCCGCCAGCCAGCCAGCGTGCGCTCCGGCATGGTTCATGCCACGGCAGAGCAGCGCCTGCTGGCACAGCACACCGTGGCGCCGGCCCAGCTGCGCATGGATCAGCCGCTGGTGGTCTGGGCCTCGCGCGATCTGCACGTCATCCATACCGCCTGGCGCCGCCGCACCTGGCAGCTGGCGCTGCTGTTTCTGGCCCTGGGCGGCGCTTCGGCCGGCGGCCTGTGGGCGCTGCAGCGGCGCCAGCGCCAGGCCATGCAGCAGGCGGCCCAGGCCGAGCAGGCGTTGCAGGCGCAGCGCGAGCGGCTGGAGCGCATCGCCGAGAACGTGCCCGGCATGTTGTACCAATACCTGCTGCGCCCAGATGGCAGCAGCGCCATGGTCTATGCCTCCAGCGGCATCGAGGAAATCTACGGCGTGCAGCCGCAGCAGGTGCAGCACGACGCCGCAGCCGTTTTCGCAGTCCTGCATCCGGATGACCTGCAGCAGGTGCAGGCAAGCATCGAGCAGTCTGCACGGCAGCTGAGCCTGTGGCGTGCCGAGTACCGCGTGCTGCACCCACAGCGGGGCCTGCGCTGGCTGTCGGGCCTGGCGCAGCCCCAGCGCCTGGACGCGGGCGGCGTGCTGTGGCACGGCTACATCCACGACGTCACCGACGCCAAGCAGCAGGAGCTGGCGCTGCGCCAGGCCAAGGCGGCGGCGGATGCGGCCAACGCCGCCAAGAGCAGCTTCGTGGCCAACATGAGCCACGAGATCCGCACGCCCATGAACGCCATCCTGGGCATGTTGCAGCTGCTGGAGCACACCGCCTTGCAGCCACACCAGCAGGACTATGTGCTCAAGGCGCACGGCGCCGCGCGCTCGCTGCTGGCCATCGTCAACGACATCCTGGACTTCTCGCGCATCGAGGCCGGGCGGCTGCACCTGGAGCAGCGCCCGTTTGCCCTGGACGAGCTGCTGCGCAATCTGGCGGTCATGCTGGCGGCAGCGCTGGGCGACAAGCCAGTGGAGGTGCTGTTCGAGATCGCGCCGGACACGCCGCGCACCCTGGTAGGCGATGCGCTGCGGCTGCAGCAGGTGCTGCTCAACCTGGCCAGCAATGCGCTCAAGTTCACCCCGGCCGGCGAAGTTGCGGTCTGCCTGCGCCCGCTGCGCTGGAGCGCCGATGCGGTGTGCATCGAATTCGCCGTGCGCGACACCGGCATCGGCATCGCCGCCGACCGGCTGGAGGCGATCTTCGACAGCTTCACCCAGGCCGAGAGCAGCACCACCCGGCAATACGGCGGCTCGGGCCTGGGCCTGGCCATCAGCCAGTCACTGGTGCAGCTCATGGGCGGGCAGCTGGAGGTGGACAGCACGCCCGGGCGCGGCAGCCGCTTTGCCTTCGCGCTGGACTTTGTCCTCGATGCGCGTCACGGCGTGCGCGCTGCGGGCGAGATCGCACCCGAGGGCGAGGCCGTCCGCCTGGGTGATGTGCGCCTGCTGATCGTGGATGACAACGCCAGCACGCGCCAGGCGCTGGCGCACATGGCGCAGTCCTTTGGCTGGGCCAGCGAATGCGCTGCCGACTGCGCCGAGGCCCTGGCGCTGCTGCAGCGTGCGCTGCAGCAGGCCCGGCCCTTCAGCGCGGCCTGCATCGATTGCGGCCTGCCCGGGGTCGATGGCTGGCAGACAAGCCTGCACCTGCAGGCCCACCTGGACGCGGCCCCTCCGGCGATCTTCCTGACCACCATCCATGGCCAAAAGCGCCTGCTTGAGCACCAGGCCAGCCTGGAGGACGGGCAGCCCCAGCAGCACCTGATCAAGCCCATCACCCCCTCGGCGCTGTTCGATGCCGTGGCCCAGGCCACTGGCGGCGCCTCGGTGCTGCACGGCAGCGCCCTGCCAGCCGACCCGGGCCAGCCCCTGGCCGGCCTGCAGCTGCTGCTGGTGGAGGACAACCCGCTGAACCAGCAGGTGGCCTGCGAACTGCTGAGGCAGGCCGGTGCCCGCGTCAGCGTGGCGGTCAATGGCCTGGAGGGCGTGGAGCACATCCGCACAGCGCTGCGCCAGGGCAGCCTGCCGGACGCCGTGCTGATGGACATCCAGATGCCGGTCATGGACGGCTACGAGGCCACGCGCCGCATCCGCGCCGAGTTGAGCGGCACGCTGCCCATCATCGCCATGACCGCCAATGCCCAGCCGGCCGACCGGGCGGCCTGCCTGGCCGTGGGCATGGACGACCACATCGCCAAGCCCGTGGATCGGGCCGACCTGGTGGCCGCCGTGCTGCGCCAGTGCGGGCGCCCCGACGAGGCAGACAGCCCGCAGCACACCGCCGCAGCCCTGCCCGCCCCAACTGCGCCGGAGCATGACGCTGCCGCCCTGCTCCGTGCGGATGAACTCGACCTGCCTGCCGCCTGGCAGCGCCTGGGTGGCGACCGCAGCCTGCACGCCCGGCTGGTGCAGGACTTCGCCCGGCAGCAGCAAGGCAGTGCCAGGCAGGCCCACCAGGCGCTGCTGCAGGGCGACCGCAGCGCCGCCCACCGCATCCTGCACACCCTCAAGGGCCTGGCGGCCACGCTCGGCGCCAGCGCCCTGGCCCGGCAGTGCGCAGCAGCGCAGGCGCTGATCGACCAGGGCGCCGAAGCGCCGGCCCTGCAGCAGACCCTGGAGCTTTTGCAGCAGACCCTTGACCGCAGCATTGCCCGTCTGCAGCAGACCTGCCAGATACATGTGCAGGAGCACGAGCAGGCCGCTCAAGCCGGCGCCGCCGCCCCGGACGCGGCGGCAACGGACGATCTGCGCCAACGCCTGCAGACCCTCGACCGCCTGCTGGCAGAAAACAACATGCGCGCGCTGGAGCTGGCCCAGGCGCTCGTCAGCAGCGACTCGCAGCGCCTCGCCGCAGTGCAGGACAGCGTGCGCCAGCTCGACTTCCCCCAGGCGCGCACCCTGATCACTTCCTGGCTGAACCAGCTTCCATGAGCTTCGATCCCCAACACACGGCGCCCCCGCTGCCCGACACCCCGACCGCGATCCCGAAGGCACGCCTGCTCATCGTGGACGACCAGCCCATCAACATCCAGACGCTGCACCGCATCTTCCAGGGCGACCATGAGGTCTTCATGGCCACCAGCGGCGAGCAGGCCCTCCAGTTCTGCCGCAGCCAACGCCTGCCGGACATGATCCTGCTGGACATCGTCATGCCCGGCATGGACGGCCTGGAGGTGTGCCGCCGCCTGAAGGCCGAGCCGCTGACGGCGGACATCCCGGTCATCTTCATCACCAGCCTGAGCAGTCCGCAGGAGGAGACGACCGCGCTGGAGGCCGGCGGCGTGGACTTCATCAGCAAGCCCGTCAACCCGGCCGTGGTGCGGGCGCGCGTGCGCACCCACCTGACGCTCAAGGCCCAGAGTGACCGCCTGCGCGCCCTGGCCTTCATCGACGGCCTGACGGGCATTGCCAACCGGCGCCGCTTCGACGAGGCGCTGGACGTGGAGTGGCGCAGCGCCATCCGCTGCAGCGAACCGCTGGCGCTGCTGCTGATCGATATCGACCAATTCAAGCGCTACAACGACCACTATGGCCATCCGGCAGGCGATGCCTGCCTGCAGGCGGTGGCAGCCACCATCGCGCGCCACGCCGCACGCCCGCACGACCTGGCGGCGCGCTACGGCGGCGAGGAGTTCGCCTGCCTGCTGGGCGGCAGCACCCTGGCCGGCGCCCAGGCCAAGGCCGAAGCCATCCGGCACGCCGTGGAGGAATTGCAGCTGGAGCACGCCACCTCGGCGGTGGCTCCGCATGTCACGGTGAGCCTGGGCGTGGCCGTATGCCTGCCGGCCCAGGGCGACGAGGCGCAGCAACTGCTGGCCGGTGCCGACGCCGCGCTCTACCAGGCCAAGGCCGACGGGCGCAACCGCCAGGCCAGCGCACCAGCCGGGATGCGCTATCTGGCCTGGCTGGAGCAGCGCGGCTAGGGGGCGGGGCGCTCAGGCCGCGCTGGCGGCGTCCTCGTTTTCCTGCAGCAGCCGCCACATGACCTTGCCGCTGCCGCTCTTGGGCAGCTGCGCCACGAAGCTGACCGCGCGCGGCGCCTTGTACACCGCCATGTTCTCGCGGCACCAGTCGATGATGTCCTGCTCGGTGGTCTGCTCGTGCCCGGCGCGCAGCACCACCACCGCCTTGACCGATTCGCCCCGGTAGGCGTCCGTCGTGCCGATCACGCAGGCTTCCTGCACCGCCGGGTGGCGGAACATCAATGCCTCGACCTCCGCCGGCCAGACCTTGAAGCCGCTGGCGTTGATCATGCGCTTCAGGCGGTCGGTAATGAAGAAATAGCCATCCTCGTCCATGCGGCCCAGGTCGCCGGTGCGGAAGAACCGCTTGCCGTCCAGCTCGAAGAAAGCCTGCTCGGTAGCGTCCGGGCGCTTCCAGTAGCCCTCGAAGACCTCGGGGCCATGCACCACGATCTCGCCTTGCTCGCCCTGGGGCAGCTCCTGCAGGGTGCCGGGATCGACGATGCGCGCATCGGTGCTCATGAAGGGAATGCCCAGGCATTGCTGCTTGGGGCGGTCAGGCGGGTTGCTGTGCGAGGGCGCGGCCGTTTCCGTCAGGCCGTAGCCCTCGGAAAAGCGCAGGCCGTACTGCTCCAGCAGGCGCTGCGCCACGGCCTGCGGCATGGCAGCGCCACCGCCGCCGATGTATTTCAGGCTGGACAGGTCGAACGAGGCGAAGTTCGGGCTGGCCAGCAAGTCGATGACCATGGTCGGGATGTTGGTCCAGTTGGTCACCTGGTAGTGCGAGATCAGTCGCCCGGCCAACTCCCGATCCCAGCGCGGCATCAGGATCAGCGTGGCGCCGCTGTAGATGCTGCTGTGCAGCACGGCCACCATGCCGGTGATGTGGAACATGGGCACCACGGCCAAGACCACGCTCTCGCTGCTGGCCGTACCCCACAGGGCGCTGGCCACGGCGTTGTGGTTGATGCTGCGGTGCAGGTGGACACAGCCCTTGGGCAGGCCGGTGGTGCCGCTGGTGTAGGGCAGCACGGCCATGTCGCCCCGCCCCACGGTGTGCGCGGGCGGCGCGTCCTGGCATTGCCGGGCATCCGTCCAGGCATGAACCTGGCCGCCGTCGAGCTGCACCGGCGGATGTTCGCCCAGCAGCCAGCCCCGCCAGGCCTCGGGCGGCGCCGCCGGGCCTTGCACATCGGCATCGAACTCGTCGGCCAGGCGGCTGACCAGCAGGTGCTGCAGGCGCTCGCCTTCGGGCAGCTCGTTGCTGGCACGCGCCAACTGCCCGGCCAGATCGGCAGTGGTGATGGCCACCCGGGCGCCCGAGTCCTGGATGTAGTGCTTGAGCTCCTCGGCCACGTTCATGGGGTTGATCGGCACCACCACGGCGTTGGCGCGCAGGATGGCGTAGTGCGCCAGCACCAGTTGTGGCGTGTTCTGCGCCAGCAGGAGGACGCGGTCGCCGCGTTGCACGCCGATGCCATGCAGCCAGGCCGCCAGGCGCTCGGTGGCGGCGCACAGCTCACCGTAGCTGGTGGAGCGGCCCAGGAAGACCATGGCCGGCTTGTCCGGATAGCGGCGGGCGTTGACGGCCAGGTTGTCCCAGACGCTGGTGGCCGGGACGGTGATGGCGTGCGGCAGGCGCGCTGGCCAGAAGGCGTAGTGGGCGGGGGTAGATGCGGGGACGGTAGCGCAAGGGGCGGTCTGGGTCACGGGAGTGTGCTCGTTGATGGCGCCGGAGCCGGCGAAACTGCGGGGTGCAAAGCTGCGGGGAAAGGCGCCAAGCCTAAGCCGCCGGGGCGCTTCCTGTCACCGGGTTGGCCCGCACAAGGCGTCACCCAGGCGACGCAGGCCGGCCAGCAGTGCGCGGGTATGCTCAGCCCCTTGCGCCGTCCGGCTGCTGCATCTTCTGCGCTGCATCTGGCCATTTTGCTCATCAGCCGCCGCCCTGCCTGCGCGCACCCTCGCACGGCCGCGCCAGCACTGCGCGCCCCTGCGGCTGGCGCTGCCCCGTCTGCACCGTCTGCCCCACTACCTGCTTTTCCCATGGTTTTGCTTGCCACTCCGATCATCGTGCTGCTCAGTCTGTGGCTGTGGTGGCCGGTGGGCGCTCTGGCGCGCCGCTGGCGGGTGCTGGCCACTCTCGTCACCGCCCTGGCCGGCGCTGCGCAGGCGCTGCTGCTGCAACTGCTGCAGACCGCCAGCCTGGACTACGCCACCATCGCCCGGCTGCAGGTGCCTGCCGGCTGGGCGCTGGCCACGCTGGGCCTGCTGCTGCCCTTTGCCCTGTTGCGCGACGCTGCCTGGCTGGCCGCCCGGCTGGCTGGCGCCCGAATCTGGATGGCGCGGCTGCACGGCGCCACCCTGACGCTGCTGGCCGTGCTGCTGACCGGCGCGGCCAGCGGCTTCGGCGTCTGGCAGGCGCTGCAGCCGCCCACGGTGCGCGAGCAGGCGCTGGAGCTGCCGCTGCTACCCGCCGCCCTGGACGGCCTGCGCGTGGCCGTGCTGGCCGACATCCACGCCAGCCCGGTCAACGGCGGCGCTTATGTGCAGGCCGTGGTCGAGCGCACCCTGGCAGCGCAGCCCGACCTAATCGTGCTGCCTGGCGACATGGTCGATGGCGATGTGGCCACCACCGGCCCACACATCGCCGCCCTGGCCCGATTGCGCGCGCCGCACGGCGTCTGGCTGGCACCGGGCAACCACGAGTACTACAGCGGCTACGACGCCTGGATGGCCGAGCTGCGCCGCCTGGGCCTGGCCGTGCTGCAGAACCAGACGCAGGTGCTGGACATCGGCGGCGCCCGGCTGGCGCTGTCGGGCATTGGCGACCCGGTGTATGGCCGCACGTCCGTCCACAACGCCGACCCCGCCGTGCCCGAGGGCGTGGCGCCGGACGTGGCCGCCGTCGCTGCCCAGGCTCGGGCGGCAGGGGCTGACTTCCACCTGCTGCTGGCGCACCAGCCGCGCTTTGCGCGGGACAATGCCGCGCACGGCGTAGGCCTGCAGATCTCCGGCCACACGCACGGCGGCCACATCCGCGGCATGGATCGCTGGGTGGTGGCGCCGTTCAACAACGGCTTCGTGCGCGGCAGCTACGCTGTGGGCGACATGCGACTGTTCGTGACCAATGGCGCCGGTCTGTGGGCCGGCTTTGCCGTGCGCCTGGGCGTGCCGCCGCATATCGACGTGCTGACGCTGCGCCGTGCTGCCCCAGCGCGCTGAGCATTGACTTTTTTGCAGCCCATGACCACTCCATCCGACCTGCACAGCCCCGCCAGCGAACGGCGCAACCTGGCCCTGCTGGTGGCCGCCCAGTCGCTGGGCGGCGCCTCGCCGCCCATCATCATCTCGCTGGGCGGGCTGGTCGGGCAGATGCTGTCGTCCACGCCCACGGCCTCGACCCTGCCGGTCAGCCTGTACCAGCTCGGCCTGGCACTGTCCACGCTGCCGGCGGCCTGGCTGATGCACCGCGCCGGGCGACGCCCGGCCTATGTGCTGGGAGCGATTTTGGGTGTGCTGTCCGGGCTGGTGGCGGCCTGGGGCATCGCGCGGGCGGACTTCGTACTGTTTTGCCTGGGCACGACGCTGGCTGGTTTCTACGGCGCCTGCGTGCAGAGCTACCGCTTCGCCGCTACCGACGCCGTGGGCGAGCCGGCGCGCCACGCCAACGCCATCTCGCGCGTCATGGTCGGCGGCCTGATTGCCGCCGTCATCGGCCCGCAGGTAGTCATCTGGACGCGCGACGCGCTGCCGGCCACGCCATTTGCCGGCAGTTTCTACAGCCAGGCAGCCCTGGCCTTGCTGGCGCTGCCGCTGCTGGCGCTGCTGCGTCTGCCGCCGGCCCCGCCGGTGGCGCACGGCGGCGGCGCGCGGCCCCTGGGCGAGATCGCCCGCACGCCGCAGTTCGTGGTGGCCGCGCTGGCCGGCGTGGTCAGCTATGGGCTGATGTCGTTCCTGATGACCGCCGCCCCGATGGCGATGGTGCGGCACGGGCATGGCGTGGGCGAGGCCGCCCTGGGTATCCAGTGGCATGTGCTGGCCATGTTCGCGCCCAGCTTCTTCACGGGCCGGCTGATCGCGCGCTTTGGCAAGCGCAGCATCACCGCGCTGGGCCTGGCGCTGATTGCCGCCTCGGGTGTGCTGGCGCTGGCCGGCCTGGGTCTGGTGGAGTTCTGGGGCGCGCTGATCCTGCTGGGGGTGGGCTGGAATTTCGGCTTCATCGGCGCCACCGCCCTGCTGACCGAGTGCTACCGCCCGTCCGAGCGCGCCAAGGTGCAGGCGCTCAATGATTTCCTGGTCTTCGGCACCGTGGCCGTGGCCTCGTTCGGCTCGGGCCAGTTGCTGCACACGGTGGGCTGGAATGGCATCAACGCCGGCATGTTGCCGCTGGTGGCGCTGGTGCTGGCGCTGCTGGCCTGGGGCGCGCTGCAACAGCGCCGGGCCAGCGTTCAATCATGACTGGTGATTATCTTTTTGATAGCTGCCATCGCTTGCCAGGCAAGGCTTTGAGGCCAAAAACACTCATATTTTGAGCTGTATTCGACCCTGAATTACCATCATCCCCACGCAGCCAGATACTGGCTGGCACAGGAGTTTTACGCCCATGCAATCTGCCGGCGCGCACTGGTTCGACGAGGCCTACTACCAACGCTACTACCTGGACAGGAAGACCAGCGTGGCCGACCCGCAGCACCTGGCACGGCTGGCGGCCTTCGTGTTCGGCTACCTGCACTATCTGCGCCTGCCGCTGGCGCGCGTGCTGGACATGGGCTGCGGCATCGGCCTGTGGCAGCCGCTGGTGGCGCAGCACCTGCCGGCAGCGCATTACCAGGGCGTGGAATTCAGCCAGTACCTGTGCGAGCGCCACGGCTGGCAGCAAGGCTCGGTGGTGGACTATGTGGCCGATGCGCCATTCGATTTCGTCATCTGCCAGGGCGTGCTGCCCTACCTGGCGCCGCGCGAACTGAAGGCCGCCATCGCCAATCTGGGCCGCCTGTGCGCCGGGGCGCTGTACCTGGAGGCTGTGGCGCGCGAGGACTACGAGGCCGGCACCATCGACGAGGAGCTCACCGATCCGCGCCTGCACCGCCACCGCGCCAGCCTGTACCGCCGGGCGCTGCAGCCGCACTTCATCAACCTGGGCGGCGGCCTGTGGCTGAGCCGGGGCGCCCAGGTGCCGCTGTTTGCGCTGGAGACGCTGGACGACTGAAGCTCCCTGCGCCTCGCCGCCCCCTGTTCAGCGGCGCACCTGCAGCGCGCCAGGGTTGACGATGTTGGTCGGCGTGCCCTTGATGAAATTGACCACGTTATCGAAGGCTGCGCCGAAGTACAGCTCGTAGCTGTCTTGCTCAACGTAGCCGATGTGCGGCGTACACACGCAGTTTTCCAGCCGCAGCAGGGCGTGGCCCTGCAAGATGGGCTCGACCTCGAAGACATCCACCGCCGCCATGCCGGGCCGGCCGCGGTTGAGCGCGGCGATCAGCGCATCGGGCGCCAGCAGCTCGGCGCGCGAGGTGTTCACGAACAGCGCCGAGGGCTTCATGGTGGACAAGTCCTCCAGCGTGATCAGCCCGCGTGTGTCCTCGCTCAGGCGCAGGTGTACCGACAGCACATCGCACTCGGCAAAGAACTCGCTGCGCGTGCGCGCCACCTGCAGGCCGTCGGCCAGCGCCTGGGCGCGCGAGGCCTCGCTGCCCCACACGCGCACGTTCATGCCAAACGCCCGGCCATAGCCGGCGACGATCTGGCCGACCCGGCCATAGCCCCAGATGCCCAGCGCCCGGCCACGCAGCACCGTGCCGATGCCGAAGTTGGCCGGCATGGAGGCCGCACGCAGGCCCGACTGCTGCCAGGCGCCGTGCTTGAGGTTGGCGATGTACTGCGGCAGCCGACGCATGGCGGCCATGATCAGCGCCCAGGTCAGCTCGGCTGGCGCCACGGGGGAGCTGACGCCCTCGGCCACGGCAACGCCGCGCTCGGTGCAGGCGGGGATGTCGATGTGGCTGCCCACGCGCCCGGTCTGGGCAATGAGCTTGAGGCGCGGCAGCTTGTCCACCAGCTGGCGCGTGATCTGGGTGCGGTCGCGGATCAGCACAATGATGTCGGCATCGCGCAGGCGCACCGACAGCTGGCCCAGGCCCTTGACGTTGTTGGTATAGACCTTGGCCGAGTAGCCATCGAGCCGCGCGGCGCAGTGCAGCTTGCGCACCGCGTCCTGGTAGTCGTCGAGGATGACGATGTTCATCGTTGTCAAAAATCCTTCTTGCGGCAGCCGGGCGGCGCGCCTGCACACCGCCAGTGCCTTGCTGGCAAAGGGTTATTGTCAGGGATGAGGGCTGAGTACCGCCCCGCACAGGGCTGGTGTCACGCTTGGTTGCCTTTGCCGGGCAGCGTGCAGCGCTTTGGTTTCCTACGCCGCCTCAGCCAACGGCCCTACGGCGGCGCGCCACAGCCGGTGCCATCGTCAAAGCCGATCGCGCCGACTGGCCACCGCCTGCAAATGCCATGGATTTCAAACACATCTTCGAGTTGGGAAAAAAGGCCGTCAGTGCCTGGTCGGACGACTTCGCGCCCAGCATGGGCGCGGCCATCTCGTACTACACCGTGTTCTCGCTGGCGCCGCTGCTGGTGATCGTGATCGCCATTGCCGGCGCGCTGTTCGGGCGCGATGCGGTGATGGGGCAGATCACCGGCCAGCTCACGGGCCTGATCGGGCGTGACGGCGCCAGCCTGGTGCAGGGCCTGGTCGCCAGTGCCAGCGACACCGAACGCGGCCTGGTCGCCGGCACCATCAGCGTGGCCGTGCTGCTGGCAGGCGCCACCACGGTCTTTGCCGAGCTGCAAAGCGCACTCGATCGCATCTGGCATGTGCCCGAGCGCGAAAAACCCCAGGGCCTGTGGGGGGTGCTGCGGGCGCGGCTGCTGTCGTTCGGCCTGATCCTGGGCCTGGCCTTCATGTTGATGGTATCGCTGGTGGCCAGCGCTGCGACATCAGCCCTGGGTGGCTGGGTCGGCGCCCTGCTGCCGGCTTCGGAGTTGTTGCTGCACGCTGTCAACGTGGCGATCTCGCTGCTGCTGAGCACGGTTTTGTTTGCCATGATCTTCAAGCTCATGCCCAGCACGCCGGTGGCCTGGCGCGACGTGCGCGTTGGCGCAGTGGCTACGGCCGTGCTGTTCGAGGTCGGCAAGGTGCTGATCGGCCTGTACATCGGCAAGAGTGGCATCACCGAATCCTTCCAGGCCGCAGGTTCGCTGGTGGTGCTGCTGGCCTGGGTCTATTACGCGGCGCAGATCTTTTTGCTGGGCGCGGAGTTCACCAAGGTCTATGCCGACGAGCATGGCTCGACCTCGGCAGCGCGGGCTGCAGAGGCCACGCGCGCGACGGCGGACGCCGGCAGGCCGCTGGAGGCCAGCGCGCACACCGCCCAGCCCACCAGCCCGGCCCCGGCCCCGGCCCCGGCCACGCCGCTGGCAGGACTGCAGGCCACGCAAAACATGACGGGCCAGCAGGCCCGCACGGCGGCGGCGCGAGTGCTCTACGAACTGGTTGCGATTGCCGGCCTGCACTTGGCGGCCAACTTGCTGGCACGGCGGCGCAAGGCCGAATTCAAAAAGGTGCAGCACCTCTCGCGCTAGCCGGCCCTGGGCCACAGCGCAAAGACCGAACAAAAAAGCCCGAGGGCATTGCTGCACTCGGGCTTTTGTCTTGGCGGAGACGAAGGGATTCGAACCCTTGATGAGGCTCTACACCCCATACTCCCTTAGCAGGGGAGCACCTTCGGCCACTCGGTCACGTCTCCAAAACCGCGATTATGCCCCATTTTCGGGGCTCGACAAGAAAACTCAGGCGACTGCCTGATCCAGCCCGAAAGCCTTGTGCAGCGCGCGCACGGCCAGCTCCACGTACTTGTCGTCGATGACCACCGAGGTCTTGATCTCGGAGGTGGAGATCATCTTGATGTTGATGTTCTCCTCGGCCAGCGCGCGGAACATGGTGCTGGCCACGCCGGCGTGGCTGCGCATCCCGATACCGACGATGCTCACCTTGGCGATCTTGTCGTCGCCCAGCACTTCTTCAGCGCCCAGCTGCGGGATCACCTTTTCCTTGAGCAGATCCAGCGTGCGCTGGTAGTCGCCACGATTGACGGTGAAGCTGAAGTCGGTGCGGCCTTCCTTGCCGACGTTCTGGATGATCACGTCCACATCGATGTTGGCCTGCGCCACCGCGCCCAGGATCTGGTGCGCGATGCCGGGCGTGTCGGGCACGCCGAGCACGGAGATCTTGGCCTCGTCGCGTGCGAACGCGATGCCGGATACGACGGCTTTTTCCATTTGTTCGTCTTCCTCGAAAGTGATCAATGTGCCGGACTTGGCTTCTTCGTTCAGGTCGATGTCCCAGGGCGTGAAGCTCGACAGCACGCGCATGGGCACCTTGTACTTGCCGGCGAACTCCACCGAGCGGATCTGCAGCACCTTGCTGCCCAGGCTGGCCATCTCCAGCATTTCCTCGAAGCTCAGCGAATTGAGACGCCGCGCCTCGGGCACCACGCGCGGATCAGTCGTGTAGACACCGTCCACGTCGGTGTAGATCAGCACTTCGGCGGCCTTCATGGCAGCGGCGATGGCCACGGCCGAGGTGTCCGAGCCGCCACGGCCCAGCGTGGTGATGTGGCCTTCGCCGTCGATGCCCTGGAAGCCCGTCACGATGACCACGCGGCCAGCGTCCAGGTCGGCGCGCACGCGCTGGTCGTCGATGGACTCGATGCGCGCCTTGGTGTAGCTGGAATCGGTGCGCACCGGCACCTGCCAGCCGGTGTAGCTGATGGCCGGCATACCCTCGGCCTGCAGAGCCAGCGCCAGCAGTGCAGACGAAGCCTGCTCGCCGGTGGCAGCCAGCATGTCCAGCTCGCGGTGGTAGGCGGTATTTTTGTTGGACGGGGCCAGTTCCTTGGCCAGGCCGAGCAGGCGGTTGGTTTCGCCGCTCATGGCGCTGGGCACCACCACCATCTGGTGGCCGGCCCGCGCCCACTTGGCCACGCGCTTGGCGACGTTGCGGATGCGCTCGGGCGAGCCCATCGACGTGCCGCCGTATTTATGAACGATCAGAGCCATGTTGGTGTGCTGTGACACGAAGCGCCTGCCCGATTGACTCGCGGCGCTGAAGGGGTGCTCGAAGGCTGTTTTGGCGCGCCGGCGCTCCGTGTGAGGGGTGGAGAAGACCAAAACCGGTCAATTGTAGCAATCGAGGCACGCCAGATTGGCGCCCGCGCGCACGACCCGGGCGGCGCCGACTTTGAGGTCGATGCCGTGCCCGCGTGTGCGGCAGGCAGCGATCAGCCTCTGCAGTTCGGCCAGTTGCGCGGCACTGGGCGTGGTGGCGTGGCAGCTTTTCAGCCAGTGGCGCAGCACGTTGGCCTGGCGCGCATGGCTGAGCGCGCGCAGCGCGGCGATGCGCGGCGGCGTGCCGATCTGCGCCAGATCGGCCTGGGCCAGCTCCAGCAGCAGTTCGCTGGCCTGCGCGGCGTGGGCGGCGCTGCGCGCCAGGGTGTCGCGAAAGTGCGGGAAGGTCTGCGCCAGCGCCGGCAGCAGGCGGGCGCGGATGCGGTTGCGCGTGTAGCGCTCGTCGCTGTTGGTCGGGTCTTCGATCCAGGTCTCGCCGCGCGTACGCAGCCACTGGCGCAGCTCGGCGCCGGCCACGCGCAGCAGGGGCCGGTGCCAGTGCAGGCTGCCGCGCTGCCAGTGCTGCGGCATGGCGGCCAGCCCGGCCACGCCGGCGCCGCGCGACAGGGCCAGCAAGATAGTCTCGACTTGGTCGTCCGCGTGTTGCGCTATCGCTATGCTTTGTATAGCTAGTCGCGCTTGACTGGCTTGGGCCAGGGCCGAAAAAGCTGCATATCTGGCCTGCCGCGCCGCATCTTCCGGGCTTTGGCCAGCAGCGGGCCGGGCATCGACATGGCGCACGGCCAGCGGCACGCCCAGGCGCGCGCACAGCGCCCGGCACTGGCGCTCAAAGTCATCTGCCGCCGCCTGCAGGCCGTGGTGTACGTGCAGCGCGCTGACCTGGCCCGGCCAACGCTCGGCGCAGGCGATCAGCAGTGCGCTGGAATCGGCCCCGCCGCTGAGCGCCACGCCCAGGGGCAGGCGCGGGGCGAAGGCGGCGATGGCAGCGGCAAAGCTCTGGGTCATGGGTTTGTTGGCGCGTATGCCGACACCAAGCACGACGGCCCCGCAGGGCCGTCACATGGTCGCTCAGCGGGGCAGACCGCCCGTCAGCGCTCAGCCTTGGTGTCGTTGAAGCGCCCGTAGCTTTGCAGCCGCTCGTAGCGCCGCTCCAGCAATTCCTTGGCCTTCAGATCGGTCACCTGGCGCCAGGCGTCGCCCAGGGCGCGCTTGAGCAGCGAGGCCATCTGCTTGTGGTCGCGGTGCGCGCCGCCGACTGGCTCGCTCACGATCTTGTCCACCAGGCCCAGGGCTTTGAGGCGATGCGCGGTGATGCCCATGGCCTCGGCGGCGTCCTGGGCGCGGTCGCTGGTCTTCCACAGGATGGAGGCGCAGCCCTCAGGACTGATGACCGAATAGACCGAGTACTGCAGCATGATGACCTGGTCGGCCACCGAAATGGCCAGCGCCCCGCCCGAGCCGCCCTCGCCGATCACCGTGGTGATGATGGGCACTTCGAGCTGCGCCATCTCATAGATGTTGCGGCCAATCGCCTCGGACTGGCCGCGCTCCTCGGCGTCGATGCCGGGGAAGGCGCCGGGCGTATCGACAAAGGTGAAGACCGGCAGCTTGAACTTTTCTGCCGTCTTCATCAGGCGCAGCGCCTTGCGGTAGCCCTCGGGACGGGTCATGCCGAAGTTGCGCGCGGCGCGCTCCTTGGTGCCGCGCCCCTTCTGGTGGCCCAGCACCATGCAGGCGTGGCCATTGAAGCGCGCCAGGCCGCCGACGATGGACTGGTCGTCGGCAAAGTGCCGGTCGCCGTGCAGCTCGATGAAGTCGGTGAAGATCTCGCGCACGTAGTCCAGCGTGTACGGGCGCTCGGGGTGGCGGGCGATTTTGGTGATCTGCCAGGGCGACAGATCGCTGTAAATGTCCTTGGTGAGCTGGTGGCTCTTCTTGCTGAGCTGCTCGATCTCCTCGGAGATGTCCACGGCGCTCTCGCTTTGCACGTAGCGCAGCTCGTCGATTTTTCCTTCGAGTTCCGCAATCGGTTGCTCGAAGTCCAGGAAGGTTTTCTTTGCCAAGATGCTTGCTCCTCGTCTGGCCCGTGGCTTGCCGGCTGTGCCAGCCGTGCCCGTTGCCGGGGGCACGTGGGGTCAGGAGTTCGTTGGGATCAGTCGCCGAGATCGGTTGCTGGATCAGTAGTTGACCGGCAGGGGATCCAGCGAGCGCCAAATATACCAAGTGGCCACGCTGCACCAAGGCCGCCAGGCCTGGGCCACTTCGCGCGCGTCGCTGCGGCTCACCGGCTCGCCGGAAAAATAATTCTGGCTGATGCCACGGATCAGGCCAACGTCGTCCAGCGGCAGCACATTGGGCCGCAGCAGGTGGAACATCAGGAACATCTCCGCCGTCCAGCGCCCGATGCCGCGAATCGCCACCAGCTCGCGGATGATGGCCTCGTCGTCCATGTCCTGCCAGCGCGCGGGTTCGAGCTTGCCGGCGTCGAAGTGCAGCGCCAGATCGACCAGGTACTCGACCTTGCGCGCCGACAGGCCGGCAGCGCGCATGTCGTCCACGCGCAGGCGCAGCACGTGGGCCGGCGTCATGGCCGGCGGCAGTGCAGCAAAACGATCCCATACGCTTTGCGCCGCCTTGACCGAGATCTGCTGGCCAACCACGCTGCGCGCCAACGTGGCGAAGGCGTCGCCGCGCGAGCTGAGCATGGCGTCGCCGTACTGCGGGATCAGGCGCTTCATGACGCGATCCTTGCGCGCCAGGTGCTTGCAGGCCTCCAGCCAATAGCCGGGCTGCCCCGGCAGGGTTGGCGGGACTTCTTTTTTGATAGCTGCCACCGCTTACTCCATAAGGGCTGGCAGCCGATTTGGCTGCAAAAACATGGCTGCACCCATCACTGCACCGCCTCCCAGGTGGTGCCGCCAGCGCTGTCCTTGAGCACGATGCCGCGCGCCAGCAATTCGGCGCGGATGCGGTCGGCTTCGGCAAAATTCTTCGCTGCCTTGGCGGCGGCGCGCTCGGCGATCTGCTGCTCGATGGCAGCGGCGTCCAGCCCCGCGCCGGCCTGCAAGAAGGCCTGCGGATCGCCCTGCAGCAGGCCCAGCTGGCCGCCCAGGGCCTTGAGCAGGCCGGCGACCTCGGGCGACTTGCTGCGGTTGACTTCGCTGGCTAGCTCGAACAGCACGGCCACGGCCTCGGGCGTGCCGAAGTCCTCGTCCATGGCAGCCTTGAAGCGCGCGGCGTGCGGCGTGCGCCAGTCGATCGCCACCGGCGCCGGCGCCACCAGGCTGAGCGCCGTGTACAGCCGCCTGAGGGCGGCGCGCGCATCGTCCAGGTGTACGTCGCTGTAGTTCAGCGGGCTGCGGTAGTGGCTGCGCACCACGAAAAAGCGCACCACTTCCGCCTCGTACTGCTGCAGCACGTCGCGGATGGTGAAGAAGTTGCCCAGGGACTTGGACATCTTCTCGTTGTCCACATTGATGAAGCCGTTGTGCATCCAGACCTGGGCAAAGGGCTGGCCCGTGGCGCCCTCGCTCTGGGCGATCTCGTTTTCGTGGTGCGGGAAGGCCAGATCGGCGCCGCCGCCGTGGATGTCGAAGCTCTCACCCAGCAGTGCGCAGCCCATGGCCGAGCATTCGATGTGCCAACCCGGGCGGCCTGCACCCCAGGGACTGGGCCATTTGACCTCGTCCGGTTCGCCCTCCTTGGCGCTCTTCCACAGCACGAAGTCCAGCGGGTCGTGCTTGCCCTCGCCCACGGCCACGCGCTCGCCGGCGTTGAGCTCGTCCAGCGTCTTGCCCGACAGCCGGCCATAGCCGGGAAAGCGGCGCACGGCGAAGTTCACGTCGCCGCCCTCTGCCTGGTAGGCCAGGCCCTTGCCTTGCAGCAGGCCGATCATGTCCAGCATCTGCGGCACGTAGTCGGTGGCACGCGGCTCGTGCGTGGGCCGCTCTATGCCCAGCGCGTCGGCGTCCTGGTGCAGGGCGTCGATCATGCGGTCGGTGAGGCTGCGCACGCTCTCGCCGCCCTCCAGCGCGCGGCGGATGATCTTGTCGTCGATGTCGGTGATGTTGCGCACGTAGGTCACGGCATAGCCCGAGGCGCGCAGCCAGCGCTGCACCACGTCGAAGGCGATCATGGAGCGCGCATGTCCCAGGTGGCACAGGTCATAGACGGTCATGCCGCAGACATACATGCGGACATGGCCGGGGTCAGGGGGGAAAAATCCACGAGCGCACGCGACAGCGTGTTGTAGATACGCAAGCTCATGCAGCAAAGAGTGAGAGAGGAGTGCGGGATCGGATGGCCCGGGAGGCGGGCGGCCGGCGAGGGGTGCAAGCGAGAGGCCCTGGGGCAGGCCGGACATACCCATCGCTACAATCGCCGGCAGTATAAGCCTGCCCCCCGCAACCTGCGGCGCGCCCTGTCTTCTCCCACCTCCCCCGTGCCCGCCCCCTCCTCGGCCCCCTCCGCATGACGCCTGCCTGCCGCCCTGCCTCCCCATTTCTGCGCCGGCTGGCCCTGGCAGCCCTGCTGCTGGCCGGCGGCGCCCAGGCCCAGCAGCCTGCGCCGACGACCTACAGCGACGTGCAGCAGCTGCTCAAGGCTGGCAAAAGTGAGCAGGCGCTGGAGCAGCTTGAGCAGCGCCTGGCCGCCAACGGACGCGATCCGCAACTGCACTTCCTGCGCGCCTTGGCCCTGACCGAGCTGGAGCGCCCGGACGAGGCCATTGCCGCCCTGGTCGATCTGACCGAAACCTACCCCGAGCTGCCCGAGCCCTACAACAACCTGGCCGTGCTGTATGCCGCACGCGGCGAACTGGACAAGGCGCGCGATGCGCTGGAGCAGGCCGTACGCGCCCGCCCCGACTACGCTGTGGCCCAGGAAAATCTGGGCGACATCTATGTGCGCCTGGCTGCCCGGGCCTACCAGCGCGCCAGCGAGCTGCCGGGCGCCGCCCGCACCACCGCGCCCAAGCTCCAGGCTGTGCGCCAGGTGCTGGCCCCCGCAGCCGGGCAGTGACCCTCAGCCGGCACCCAGGCAGCCGGCGCTGCGGCCCTGTCCGCACCCTTGCTCGCCCGACTTTCCACAGAAGCCTTTGCCCATGATTGCCATGAATTTCAGAAGAAAAACGCTGTTTTCCCTTACTGGGCTTGCGTTGACAGCTATGTTCTCAGTAGCAACAGCAAACGCCCAGAGCGCCGAACCCAAGGTCAGGCTGACTACCTCCCTGGGCGCCATCGTGCTGCAGCTCGATGCAGCACGCGCGCCGCAGACGGTGGCCAACTTCCTGCAATACGCCAAGGACGGCCACTACGACGGCACCATCTTCCACCGCGTGATCGACGGCTTCATGATCCAGGGCGGCGGCTTCACGCCCGAGATGCAGCAAAAACCCACCCGCGCGCCCATCAAGCTCGAAGCCGCCAATGGTCTGAAGAACGACAGGTACACCGTGGCCATGGCGCGCACCGGCAACCCTGATTCGGCCACCGCGCAGTTCTTCATCAACGTGGCCGACAACGCCATGCTCAACGCCCCCAACCCGGATGGCCACGGCTACGCTGTATTTGGCCGCGTGGTCGAGGGCAAGGACGTGGTGGACAAGATCCGCGCCGTGGCCACTGGCAACCGCGGAATGCACCAGAACGTCCCGACCACGCCCGTGGTCATCGAGTCGGCCAAAGTGGTCGATGCCAAGTAACCCTCCATCCCCGAACATTCCTTGAAAGGACACCCGCCATGAGCACCACCAACCCCGAAGTCGAGCTGCACGTCACCATTACCGAGGGCGACACCACCACCAATGGCGTCATCACCCTGGAGCTGGACGCCCAGCGCGCACCCAAGACGGTGCAGAACTTCATGAACTACGTGAACCAGGGCTTCTACGACGGCACCATCTTTCACCGTGTCATCAAGGGGTTCATGATCCAGGGCGGCGGCTTCACCCCTGACATGCAGCAAAAGCCCACCGAGGCGCCCATCGAGAACGAAGCGCAAAACGGTCTGGCCAACGACAAGTACACCGTCGCCATGGCGCGCACGGGCGACCCGCACAGCGCCACTGCGCAGTTCTTCATCAACACCGTGGACAACGCCTTCCTGAACCACACCTCGCCCTCGCCGCAGGGCTGGGGCTATGCCGTATTCGGCAAGGTGACCAAGGGCCAGGACGTGGTGGACGCCATCCGCAAGGTGCGTACCACCAGGAAGGGCTACCACGACGACGTGCCGTTCGACTCGGTGGTCATCGACAAGGCCGTCGCCGTCCAGGCCTGAGCGCCCTGCCCCGTCGTCTGCCCGCCATGCCTGCCCCCGCGCCCGCCATTGCCGAGCTGAGCGCCCCGGCGCACTGGCGCGCAGTGGACTGCCTGTCCGACCTGCACCTGGAGCCGGGCACGCCGGATGCGCTGGCGGCGCTGCTGCGGCATCTGCACGCCACGGCTGCCGATGCCGTGTTCATCCTGGGCGACCTGTTCGAGGTCTGGGTGGGCGACGATGCGCTGGATGAGCCGGGCGGCTTTGAAGCGCACTGCGCCGCCCTGCTGGGCCAGGCGGCGCGGCTGCGGCCCACCTTCTTCATGCACGGCAACCGGGATTTCCTGATCGGCCCGGCCTTTGCCGAGCGCACCGGCATCGCGCTGCTGGCCGACCCGACGCTGCTGCAGTTGGCCGGGCGGCGCTGGCTGCTGACGCATGGCGATGCGCTGTGCCTGGATGACGTGGCCTACCAGCGCTTTCGCGCCCTGGCACGCGATCCGGCCTGGCAGGCGCAGCTACTGGCTCGTCCCCTGCACGAGCGCCGCGCCACAGGCCGCAGCGCACGCGACGAGAGCGAGGCCAGGAAACAGGCTGGCACGGCAGTCCTGGCCGATGTCGATGCCCAGTCCGTGCAGGACTGGCTGCAGGCAGCCCGCGCCGACGCCCTGATCCACGGCCACACGCATCTGCCCGCCGACCATGCCCTGCCCGGCGGCGCCACGCGCCATGTGCTGACCGATTGGGATCTGACAGCCACCCCACCACGCGCCGGCGTGCTGCGCCTGGACGCCAGCGGCAGCTACCGCCTGCCGCTGGCCGGCTGATCCGCTCATCATGGCCGGCTGGCTGAACCGGCTGCTGCAGCGCGTACGCCGCAGCGTCGCGCCGGTGCCCGACATCCCGGCGCAGCTATGGCTGGACACCGTGGCGCGCTATCCCTTCATCGCCCGGCTGCCGCTGCACGACTTGGCCAAGCTGCGTGCGCTCAGCGCACTGTTCCTGCAGCGCAAGCAGTTCACCGGGGCGCATGGCCTGCAGGTCAGCGACGACATGGCGCTGGCCATCGCCGCCCAGGCCTGCCTGCCGCTGCTGCACTGGGGCGCGCCGCAGCAGGCGCTGCTGTGGTATGACGATTTCGTCGGCATCGTGGTGCATCCAGCCGAAGCCGTGGCGCGGCGCCGCGCAGTGGACGAAGCTGGTGTCGTACACCACTACCATGAGGTGCTGCAGGGCGAGGCCATGCAGGGCGGGCCGGTCATGCTGAGCTGGCCGGCAGTGGACGCAGCCGGCAGCGCGGCGGCTGGCGAGTACGCCACCAGCGTGGTCATCCACGAGTTCATGCACAAGATCGACATGCAGGGCGGCCAGGCCGATGGCTGCCCACCCCTGCCGCCGGGTTATCTGGGCACGGACAGCGTGCGCGCTGCCCGCGAGGCCTGGCACGCCGCCTGGCAGCCGGCCTATGAGCAATTTCGCGAGCAGGTCATCATTGCCGAGCGCTTCGGCGGCACCCGGCCCTGGCTGGATGCCTATGGCGCCACGGCACCGGCGGAATTTTTCGCCGTGGCCTGCGAGGCCTGGTTCGTACACCGCGAGCGCTTCAGCCAAGAGTTCCCGACACTGGCGCCGCTGCTGCAAGCCTTCTTCCAGCCCGCGCCGACTACTGCTGCACCTTGACGCCGGTGGCCACGCGCTGGCGCACTTGGACTAGCACGGCCTTGAGGCGCCGGGCGTTGTCCAGCCCCATGCGCAGCAGCAGCTTGTGGCCGCTGCTCAGGGCCTGCAGTTGCGGGTCAACAAACTCATAGCGCACCCAGGGCCGCAGCGATGGCACTTCGCCTTCGACGGGCGTGAGCTGCACGGCCAGCGGCTGCGCCGGCTCGGGCGCTGCCAGCAGATGATCCAGCACCTGCACCAGCCGGTCGTTGAAATGGCGGCCCGGATAGCCCAGCTCTTCATAGGCCGTCTGGAACAGTGGATACAGACGGGCATACAACTGCACTGCGGGATCCAGCGGCACGGCCTCAGCAAAGGTGATGAAGGCGCGGTAACGGTCGGCGTTGTCGGCAGCGATGGTCTGCGGCCCTTGTTGTGGTGTGTCATCGACGGCGAAGCGCCCCGGCGTGGGCTGCACCGGCCACAGCCGGGCCACCGCCTGGGGCCGGGCCAGGTTGTCCACCGTGACCACAGCACGGCGCGCGAAGCCGTCGGTCAGCAGGAAGGTGGCAACCTGCTGCGCACCCAGCAGGGCTGTCAACTCGTCCTGCACCCGGCTGTCGGCATCGGCGGGAGCCGGCAGATCGGCAGCCGGCGCCGCCAGTGCCTCCACGGGGTGGTGCTCCAGGGGCAGCAAATCCGCTTGGCTCTCTGGCGCAGCAGTGGGTGGCGGATCGGCGGGATCGGCAGGAGCCGTGGCTGTGGCCGGGCCGGCTGGGGCAGTCATGCCGGGAGCCAGGCCCGGGCGCCACCAGAGCCACCAGGCCACCGCTACAACAACCACAGTCAGCAGCAGCCAGCCGAGGGCGGGGAAAAGGGAAGAGCGGCGCGGCGGCACAAAGCCTGCGCTGCGTGATCGGGGTTGGGTCATGGGCACTCCAGGCAGACAGCTGGCGGCGGCACAGACAGGCCGCCCAGGTTGTCCATCGTGCGAGTGCGAAGCCTGCGTGGTGTTCCCGCAAGGCGCCATACAGACAAAAGGCCTTGCACCGAAATGATGCAAGGCCTTGATTTCATTGGTCGGAGCGGCGGGATTCGAACTCGCGACCCTCTGCTCCCAAAGCAGATGCGCTACCAGGCTGCGCTACGCTCCGACAGCTGGCATTCTAACCCGTCAAAACGCAGTGCCCAGCGAGCCAGCGCATTATTTTCCTGATCAACGCCGGTGGGGAGCATTGGGGCCGGGGCCGCGCCCGGGCAGGTGGCGGAAGGTGATGCGGCCCTTGGTCAGGTCGTAGGGCGACATTTCCAGCGAAACCTTGTCGCCGGCCAGGATGCGAATGTGGTGCTTGCGCATCTTGCCGCCGGTGTAGGCAATGAGCTGGTGCCCATTGTCCAGCGTCACGCGAAAGCGTGAGTCGGGCAGCACTTCAGTGACGCTGCCCTGCATCTCGATGAGTTCTTCTTTGGCCATGAATGATGATGATTCTGTGAAACGGTTTGCGGGAGAGCCCGAAGTCTGAAGCGCCCGTAGGCCGGGAACCACGCAGACCCTTCGCGGGCGCGAAGCACGGTGCAATGCAGGCTGGAAAAAACTCTGCACCCGCAGGTGCAGGGAGCCGGTGCGGCCCATGGCAGCGAAAGATGCTCCGGGCGCGCAGCCGCAGCAGCTTTCGTGGCAGCAGCAGGCGTGGCGCTGTGCTAAACCGGTCAATTGTAGCGCCTTGATCTGCAAGACGCCACGCTTGCCCTTATTGCGCCACGGCCCGCGCCAGCGCACGCACCAGATCCGTCTGGGTGATGATGCCCACCAGTTGGCCTTCTCGATCGACCACCGGGAAGTGATGGTGCCCGGCCTCGGAGAACAGCGGCACCAGCGCCATGACCGGCTGCTCGGTCTGCACCTGCTGCGCCGGTGTGCTCATCAGGTTGCGCACCTTCTCGGGTTGCCTGGGACGCCCCAGGATCAGCGAGCGCAAGCGCTGCCCCATGCCTTCGTGCGCATCCAGATTTGCCAGGCGCATGAAGTCGGCCATGGTGATGATGCCCACGACTTCACCGTGTTCGCCCACCACCGGCAGCGCCTTGATGGCCTCACGGCGCATGAGCTTCCAGGCATCGGCCAGCGCGATATCCGGTGCCACGGCATGTACGGGAGCCGACATGATGTCCTGGCAGCGCAGCTCCCCAAAAGTGCGCTGGAAGGCTGCCCGGCTGGCCAACTGCAGCAGGCCTTCCAGGTCGGCCCGGCTGATGTCCAGCACTTCGTCGTAGTGCGCCAGCGCGGCGTCCAGATCGGCCGAGGTGAAGGCGCCGCTGCCTGCCGAGGCGCTGCCTGCAGCAATCTTCTGGGCGTGCGGGTAGCTGCGCCCCGTCAGGTGGTTGTAGACGGTGGCCGTGAGCACCAGCACACCTACATTGAGCAGCAACGGCCCCGCAGCCGATAGCGTGGCCTCCGGTGGATGCAGCACGGCAAACAGCGCCATGGCTCCTCCGGGCGGATGCAGGCAGCGCAGCGTCAGCATGGCAGCGACTGCCAGCCCCACGGCCAGCGCGCAGGCCACGACCACATTGCCGATCCAGGCCGCGCAGCCGATGCCGATCAGGAAAGACAGCACGGTGCCGGCCAGCACCGGCCAAGGCTGGGCCAGGGGCTGGCAGGCACGGCAATCACCAAGGCCGCGCTGGCCCCTATGGACGCCACCAGCCAGGGCGCCGGCAGGGTGGTCTCCAGTTCATGCGCCAGCACTGCCACGGCGGCAACGCTCAGCGCGATACCGGCCACAATGCGCAGGCGCTCGCGCCAGGTGATGCCCACCGGTTGCGGAAAGAACAGCCGCAGCCATTGCAGGCAGCGGCGCACACGGGCGCGCACTGCGCCGCTGGAGGCAGGCACGCCGGTGAAACGAAAGGTGGGCATGGGAGCTTGCACCACCCGGCGGGCAATGCGAGTCAAACGCGAAAAACCCGCCATTATCTGCCTGCCCGGCAGTGTCTGCAGGGTTCCACAGAAAGCAGCCGGCCCGGCCTCTACAATCGCAGCACCCTCCACGAAGCCAATGCCGCCACGTGTCTGACCGCCTCGCCGTCCTGCCCCAATACCTGCTGCCGAAACAAGCCCTGACTGTCCTGGCCGGAAAATTTGCCTCGGCCCGCGCCGGCGCGCTGACCACGGCAGTCATTCGCCGCTTCGTGGCCCGTTACCGGGTGGACATGCACGAGGCTGCCGATCCGGACATTGCGAGCTACGCGACGTTCAATGATTTCTTCACCCGTGCCCTGCGCCCCGGCGTCCGGCCCATGGACGAAGCCGATGTCATCTGCCCGGTCGATGGCGCGGTCAGCCAACTGGGGGGCATCGAGGGCGACCAGATCTTCCAGGCCAAGGGTCATCACTACAGCACCACGGCGCTGCTGGCCGGCGACGAAAACCTGGCGGCTACTTTCCGGGACGGCAGTTTTGCCACCATCTACCTGAGCCCGCGTGACTACCATCGCATCCACATGCCCTGCGATGGAAGGCTACTGCGCATGGAATACGTGCCGGGTTCGCTGTTTTCCGTCAGTCAGGTGACGGCGCGCGGCGTGCCGGGCCTGTTTGCCCGCAACGAGCGCGTGGTCTGCCTGTTCGAGACTGCGCTGGGCCCCATGGCGCTGATACTGGTCGGGGCAACCATCGTCGGCAGCATGGCCACTGCCTGGCATGGGCAGGTGAATCCACCGCGCCCGGGCCGGCTGCGCCGCTGGGACTATGCCGATCAAAGAATCGTGCTCCAGCAGGGCCAGGAGATGGGGCGGTTCCTGCTCGGCTCCACGGTCGTACTGCTGTTCCAGCGTTCAGCAGTGCAGTTTGAACCGGGTTGGGAGGGGCAGCGCGCGGTGCGCCTGGGCGAGGCCATGGCACGGGCGCAGAGCCACGGCGTGCGTGACACGCCCTAGAAACGCGGGCCGGTCGATACTACGCGCCGGGTGGTGAAAACCGTCGGCTCTATCTCGATGAGCAGCGACTTGACCGGATCGGTGCGGCCCACCAGATACACCATCAGATCGTGGCGCCGCAGGGCGATGTGGCTGATCGTTTCCCACGAGCCACGGTGGCGCACGCGCGCGCCCGGCTTGTACAGCGGCATCCGAAAACGCTCGCTCCAGCCCCAGGGCGCCTCGGGGCTGTCGGCTATGGCAAGGGAGGAGGCAGGAGCATTCATGGCAATGATTTTACCGGCTGCCATGCCACCAGTCCCAGGACTGGGCAGGGTGCCGGGATATGTCCTGCAGAGCCCCCAGACAGCTTTTATATAATCGACCTCTTATGCTTCGCTGGCTGCTCACCCTGATCTCCCTGCAGTTCCTGCTGGGCCTGGGAGTGTCCGCATGGGCGAATACCGCGCATCCCGGCCCGGCATGGCCGATGGCGCACAGCACCGCGCAATGCGCAGCCAAGCCTCCAGCTCCGGTGCTGGAGGCGCCGTCTGCGTCTGCACAGATACCCGGCAGCCCTAGCGACAGCAGCACTGCCGACTCCACCGACAGCACTGTCGGCAGCGTCGATCTGCCCGATGACCTGGAGTTCCAGCGCACTGCCGCCACTGACGCAGCGCTGCGTTTTCCCTGTCCGACCCAGCCCGGACTCTGGCTGATCTCCCAGCCTGCGCATCGCCAACTGCGCCCACCACGCGCCTGAAAGGCCTGCCGGCCCTGTCGCCTTCTGGCGACAAGCAGCCTGGCCCCTGGCCCTTTGTTCGGCTGGACTGCCTGCCCCACTCATGGCGCGCAGACCCCGGCCCTCGCCTTGCCTGCCTTTCGGAGTTCCCATCATGCGATTGACCACACGCGGCAAACTTGCCGTCACTGCCCTGACCGACCTGGCCCTGCACTCGGGAGGCCAGCCCGTCGCCCTGCCTGCCATCAGCGCGCGCCAGAGCATCTCCCTGTCCCATCTGGAGGACATCTTCAGCGCCCTGCGCCGTGCCGGACTGGTGGCCAGCAGCCGCGGCCCGGGCGGCGGCTACCGGCTGACCTGCCCCCCCAGACATTGACGGTGGCACAAATCATCCAGGCCGCCGAGGCCGCCCTGCCGGCTCCCAGGCCACGCCGTCCCCAGCACGCCGCCAACACCGACATGACTGCCGAACTCTGGAGCAGCTTTCAGGGCCGGGTGATGGACTATCTGCAATCGGTCACCCTGGCCGATCTGCTAGCCCAGCAGCCACGCGCTTCGGTCTCAGTGGCCAGTCGGCGGGGCGCCTCCCGCACGCGCCCGGTGCGCCAGATTCCGGCGCAGGATGTGCCCAACTCGGTGTTCGCCCTGGGCCTGACACCATCTTGATGGGGTTGACCCATCGCCACAGCCGCCGCTGAAGAAACTCACTACCGTTGCCGACAGGCATCCATCGGGAAAAACCCTGAGATTACCTACAATCGCCCGCTTCATGGCCGGAACCCACCGCCCGGCTGGACAACAGTGGAGGTCGCAGGTCTTGTCCTCAGTGGTTCTTCAACAGCAGACGGCAACAGCAAGCCCGCAGACTCGGCCCAGCCTGGCCTACAACCCGGCGCTGGACGGCCTGCGCGCCGTTGCCATCGTGCTGGTCATCCTGTCGCACGCCCATGCACCACTGTTCGACGGAGCTTTCTACGGCGTCGATGTGTTCTTCGTGCTCAGCGGCTTTCTGATTTCCACGCTGCTGCTGATCGAGCTGGAGGGCACAGGCCGGCTGCACTACTGGCGCTTTTGCCGCCGCCGGCTGTTTCGCCTGACGCCGGCGCTGGCGCTGTTTCTGGGCACCTACTGCCTGCTGGCCCCCTCCATCTGGCCGGGTCTGGACGATGTCTATCAGGACGCCCTGGTATCGCTGCTGTACCTGGCAGACTACGGCATCGCCTTCTTCGACAGCCCCGGCACGCTGCTGCACATGTGGTCGCTGTCGGTGGAGGAGCATTTCTATCTGCTGTGGCCGCTGACACTCGCGCTGCTGGTGCGCTGGACGGCACCGGGCCGGCGCTGGCGCCCGATTGCCGCGCTGCTGCTGTTGGCCTGGGCCTGGCGCGTGCTGTGGGTGCTGCGCGGCCAGCAGTTCTACGAAATCTTCTTTCGCTTCGACACCCGCGCCACCGGCCTGCTCATGGGCGCCTTGCTGGCGGCGCTGGTGCGCGAGCAACCGGCGTGGTTCATCGCCCTGCGCGTGCGCCTGTCGCACGGCATGTGGTTCGTGCTGGCAGTGCCACTGCTCATGGCGCAGACCTGGGACGACATGAACGTGCTGGCCTGGGGCATCACCGTGGTCGAGTGCGCCACCGTCATCGTGTTGATGGCGGTGCTGCAGCGCCGCGGCACGGCATACGAGGCTCTCAGCGCCCCGGCGCTGGTCTGGCTGGGGCGCATGTCCTATGGCATCTATCTGTGGCACTACCCCATCGTGCGCCTGCTGCGCGCCGACCAGCCTTGGCCGGTGACGGTGCTGCTGGGCCTGGCGCTGTCATCGGCGCTGGCTGCGCTGTCGTACTACACCGTCGAGCGCTGGGCCTTGCGCTGGCGCGATGGGACGCGCCGCCCCACTCGCCCGGCGCAGCCAGCCCTCAGCGCGGATTGACGTAAACCATGGTGGCCTGCATCAGGGCGACCACCTTGGGCGCAGCCGCATCGCCGCCCTCTGCCGCATGGGCCAGCACCTCGCCGGTGACCACGGCCAACTGTCGCCCGGCATTGACCACCCGACCCACGGCGACAAAGCGCTGGCCGATGGCCGGGCGCAGGAAATTGGTCTTGAACTCCGCCGTCACGACCTCGCAGCCTACCGGCCCGCGGGTCAGCGCAGCGTAGCCGCAAGCACTGTCCACGATGCTGGTGATGGCGCCGGCATGGGCATAGCCATGCTGCTGCGACAGGCCGGGCGCGAAGGGCATGTCGATCTGCACTTCACCGTCCTGCACGCGCACCAGGCGCGCGCCCAGCGTGGCCATCAGGCCCTGGGCGTTGAAACTGGCGGCGATGCGCTGGTGGAGGTCGTTCATGGCGTACCGTTTTTGTGTTTTTTTGGGGGAGCGGGTCAGGTCAGGTTCAGCCCGCCGTCCAGCAGCAGGACTTCTCCGGTCAGATAGTCGCTGGCGGCCAGCAGGGCGATGGCCTGCGCCACGTCGGCCGGCTGGGCGGCGCGGCGCAGCGGGGCGCGGTCGCGCCACAGCGCCTGGGCCTGCGTCCAGTCGGCCGTCAGGGGCGTGTCGACCAGGCCGGGCGCCACGGCGTTCACCCGGATGCGCGGCGCCAGCGACAGCGCCAGCAGCCGCGTCATGTGGTTGAGCGCCGCCTTGGAAGTGGCGTAGGGAATGGACGCGCCCTTGGGCCGCACGCCAGCGTGCGAGCTGACGTTGATGACGCAACCGGCGCGCCCGCGCCCGGCCGCCGCCTCCAGCGCCGCACGCGCCTGGGCCACCAGACGGAACGGGGCGACCACGTTGACCTCGTGCAGCTCGTGCCAGAGGTCTGGTGTGGCAGCAAGCAGATCGTCGTGTGGCACCACGCGGCTGATGCCGGCGTTGTTCACCAGCACGTCCAGCCGGCCCCAGGCGGCCTCGGCCTCGCGCACCAGGCGCACGCGGTCGGCATCCACCGCCAGGTCGGCCTGGATGTAGACCGCGCGGCCCAGCTCGGCGGCCAGCGCCTGGCCGGCCTGCGCCGAGCTGCGGGAATGCACGATGACCGCGTAGCCCTCGTGCGCCAGGCGGCGCGCGGCGGCGGCGCCGATGCCCGACGTCGACCCGGTGACCAGGGCGACGGGCGCGGTGGCGCTCAATCGAGCAGCGACAGGTCGCGCACGGCGCCCTTGTCGGCGCTGGTGACCAGCTTGGCATAAGCCTTCAGCGCTGCGGACACCTTGCGCGGACGCGGCTCGGCGGGCTTCCAGCCCCGGGCGTCCTGCTCGGCGCGGCGGCGCGCCAGCTCCTCATCGCTCACCAGCACATCGATGGTGCGGCCCGGGATGTCGATGCGGATGCGGTCGCCATTGCGCACCAAGCCGATGGCGCCGCCCGCCGCTGCCTCGGGCGAGACGTGGCCGATGGACAGGCCGGACGTGCCGCCGGAAAAACGTCCATCCGTCAGTAGCGCGCAGCACTTGCCCAGACCCTTGGACTTGATGTAGCTGGTCGGATACAGCATTTCCTGCATCCCCGGCCCGCCCTTGGGGCCTTCGTAGCGCACCACCACCACATCGCCAGCCTTGACCTGATCGCTCAGGATGTGCTCGACGGCTTCGTCCTGCGACTCGACCACGTGCGCCGGGCCTTCGAAGACCAGGATGGACTCATCCACGCCCGCCGTCTTGACCACGCAGCCATCGAGCGCGATGTTGCCGTGCAGCACGGCCAGCCCGCCCTCCTTGCTGTAGGCGTGCTCATAGGAGCGGATGCAGCCATGCTCGCGATCCAGATCCAGGCTGGGCCAGCGGCTGTCCTGGCTGAAGGCGGTCTGCGTCGGGATGCCACCCGGGCCGGCCAGGTACATGCGCTGCACGGCCTCGTCCTGGGTGCGCGTGACATCCCACTGCTCCAGCGCCTCGCCCAGCGTCCTGGCGTGTACCGTGGGCACGTCGGTATGCAGCTTGCCGGCGCGGTCGAGTTCGCCCAGGATGGCCATGATGCCGCCAGCGCGGTGTACGTCCTCGATGTGGTATTTGTCGGTATTGGGCGCCACCTTGCACAGCTGCGGCACCTCCAGCGACAGGCGGTCGATGTCCTTCATGGTGAAGGCGATCTCCGCCTCCTGGGCAATAGCCAGCAGGTGCAGGATGGTGTTGGTGGAGCCGCCCATGGCGATGTCCAGCGTGATGGCATTCTCGAACGCCGGCAGGCCCACCGAGCGCGGCAGGATGCGCTCGTCGCCCTGCTCGTAGTACTGGCGGGCCAGCTCCACGATGCGCCGACCGGCGCGCTTGAACAGCTCCTCGCGGTCGGCGTGCGTGGCCAGCAGCGTGCCATTGCCCGGCAGCGACAGGCCCAGGGCCTCGGTCAGGCAGTTCATGGAGTTGGCGGTGAACATGCCCGAGCACGAGCCGCAGGTCGGGCAGGCCGAGCGCTCGACCTCGGCCAGGTCGGCATCGCTGACCTGCTCATCGGCGGCCATGACCATGGCATCCACCAGGTCGAGCTTCTTGGTGATGGTGATGGTGGCCTTGCCGGGCATGGCCAGCTGCGCCTTACCTGCCTCCATCGGCCCGCCGGAGATGAAGATGACCGGGATGTTCAGCCGCATGGCGGCCATCAACATGCCGGGGGTGATCTTGTCGCAGTTGGAGATGCACACCATGGCGTCGGCGCAGTGGGCATTCACCATGTACTCGACGCTGTCGGCGATGATTTCGCGGCTGGGCAGCGAGTACAACATGCCGTCGTGACCCATGGCGATGCCGTCATCGACGGCGATGGTGTTGAACTCCTTGGCCACGCCGCCGGCAGCCTCGATCTGGCGCGCCACCAGCTGTCCCAAGTCCTTCAGATGCACGTGGCCGGGCACAAACTGCGTGAACGAGTTGACCACTGCGATGATGGGTTTCTGGAAATCGGCATCCTTCATGCCGGTGGCACGCCACAGCGCGCGCGCGCCTGCCATGTTGCGGCCGGCAGTGGAGGTCTTGGAACGGTATTCGGGCATCGTGAAACCTGGACGGGAAAGAGGGCGAAACAAGCGGGGGAGCAGCCACCTGGCCGGGCCGGCATGTATGCGCTGGGCAGCAAGTGGCTGAACATGGCCCGCACCAGGCCTCTTGAGCCAGGGCGGGCAAAGCAAATGATTATGTCGCAGCACTCCGGTGGCACCGGCAACGCGGGCATACTGGCACGCCTGTCCGACCCGCCTGCCTCTGCCTTTGTTCAGCCCTGTCCAGCCATGACCCAGCAGCCCCGCGCCCAGCAGCCCATCGGCGTATTCGACAGCGGCATTGGCGGCCTGAGTGTGCTGGCAGCATTGCGCGAGGAGCTGCCGCACGAGCGCTTTGTCTATCTGGCCGACAGCGCCCACGCCCCTTATGGCGAAAAAGGCGATGCCTTCGTCATCCGCCGCACCCTGGTCATCGGACGCTGGCTGCAGCGCAAGTACGGCATCAAGGCGTTGGTCGTGGCCTGCAATACCGCCACTGCCGCTGCGGTAGAGCGGCTGCGCGCTGCCCTGCCAGCGCTGCCGATCATTGGCGTCGAGCCGGCCCTCAAGCCCGCCGCCGAGCGCACCCGCACCGGCCAGGTCGGCGTGCTCGCCACGCGCGGCACGGTACACAGCGCCCGCTTTGCCCGGCTGCGCGAGGCCCATGCGTCACGGGTGCGCTTTGCCGTACAGGCCTGCGACGGCCTGGCCCAGGCCATCGAGCAAAGCACGGTGCCGGCATGGTCGGCGCGAGAGGAAGCACACAGGCGCATTCGCGAGCTGTGTACACGCTATGTCGCGGCGCTGGGGAACTTCGGCAGTGGGGCCGGGAAAATCGATACCCTGGTGCTGGGCTGCACGCACTATGTCTTCGTGCGGCCTATGCTGCGTGAACTGGTGGGGCCTGATGTCCAGCTCATCGACACCGGCCCGGCAGTGGCGCGGCAGACGCGGCGCCTGCTGGCCGTGCAGCAGGCGCTGGCGCCCCAGCCCTGCACGGGCGATGCCTGCGATGCCACATCCGGCAATGCGCCGGTCTTGTTGCATACCACGGGCGCAGCAGGTGCCCTGCAGGCGGCTGTCGACCGCTGGCTGCAACTGCCCTCGGCCCACAGCAGCACCGTGGCAATCGCCTGATACCGAAAAAAGGATAAAAACCGGGTTTCCCCCTTTGCCAGCAAGCGGTGACAGCTCTTTTTTCAGGAGCAAAAGACCACCGGATCCACCTGTGCTGGGGCTGTCGCTGTCAGTGCAGATGCCGTGGGCGGCGACCGCCGCCATGCCCGGCATTGCCACCTGGACCGCCACTGCCGCGCGGTGGCTTGCCGATCTCCAGCGAATTGACCAGCGCGTCGAAGCGCTCGGTGAACAATTTGTCGATCTCACCGACCACGCCGCCGAGCTCGGCGCCGTCGAAGTGGCGCTCCATCAGGTTGACGACATCCTGCACCAGAAGGTCACGCTGCACCTGCATGATGGCTGCCGGCGTGGGGCCGACGAAGAGCAACAGGAAGTCATCGCGCGCGTCGGCCTCATCATCGGCTTCGTCCTCGTCGAACTCGGCATCGTAGAAGCTGACCTCGATGGCTGCGCCCTGCTGGGCCAGCTCGTTGAGGCCCATGCACATGTCGTCCAACGACTGGCGGAAATCATCGCCGCCGCGCACCGTCCAGCACATCTGCAGCACGCGCTCTTTGGGGTCGAACTGGATGCCGGGCTCGTCTTCGTAGGCGCTCTCGGCGCCATCGGCCAGCGAGCGGGCGCCAGCGTACTTCCACAGCGGCTTGAGAGCTTCCTGCAGCTGGTTGAAATCCACCTCCGGGCGCAGCTGCACCTGGCCGTGGACGTGAATCTCGAAGGGAGCGTTGTAATGTGACATGTGGATTCCAATGGTGCCCCGGGCCGGGATTGAACCGGCACGCCCCTTTGCAGGAAAGCGGCGGATTTTAAGTCCGCAGTGTCTACCAATTTCACCACCGGGGCGGCTGGCCTGCAGATGACTGGCCGGCGAAGTGACCAGCGTAACTGCCTGGGACAGGGGATGCAATGGCTCCCGCGTCGACTGGCAGACAACTGCTTGCAAGCAATAAAAAAGGGAAGCCTGAGCTTCCCTTTTGCATGACTGGAGCGGGAAATCGGTCTCGAACCGACGACCTCAACCTTGGCAAGGTTGCGCTCTACCAACTGAGCTATTCCCGCATATTTTCCTGATTGCCTGCTGATCGCAGCGCGCTCTGGAAAGACTGAAATTCTAGCACGTCTTTTTGCCCATTTTGCGAACCAGTCAAGATTATCTTTGCTGGCGCCGCATGGATGTGGCAAAAAACTGGAGGCGCGGGCCGGAGTCGAACCGGCCTCATCGGATTTGCAATCCGGTGCATAACCGCTTTGCTACCGCGCCAAACCTCACACTGTAAAAAAGGGGAGCCACAGCACCCCTTTTCACAAAACTGGAGCGGGAAATCGGTCTCGAACCGACGACCTCAACCTTGGCAAGGTTGCGCTCTACCAACTGAGCTATTCCCGCATTTACCGAAGCCTCACATTCTACAACGCTTGGCATCGATGGATGGAAGTTTAACGCATTTTTTGCCCTACATCGGGGAAAGCACCAAATTTTTCTCCCATCCCGACCACCAGTGCGCGTCAGTGAGGCACCGCGCCTGCGCCTCCGGCATGGCCGGAGACTGGTGCAGACACGGCTGCTGCGGCTTGGGCGGCCACCTCCTCCTCGGTCAAAGGCTCGGGCTTGCGCTCCAGGGCCACTTCCAGCACCTTGTCGATCCACTTGACGGGCACGATCTCCAGGCCGCTCTTGACGTTGTCCGGGATGTCCTGCAGATCCTTGACGTTCTCTTGCGGGATCAACACCGTCCTGATGCCCCCGCGCAGCGCCGCCAGGAGTTTTTCCTTGAGGCCACCGATAGCCGTGATCTCGCCGCGCAGCGTGATCTCGCCGGTCATGGCCACGTCGGCGCGCACCGGGATGCCCGTGAGCGCCGAGACGATGGCCGTGGCCATGGCGGCGCCGGCGCTGGGGCCATCCTTGGGCGTGGCGCCATCGGGTACGTGGATGTGCAGGTCGCGCTTGTCGAATGCCTCATCCTTGATGCCCAGCAGGCGCGCGCGGCTGCGCACCACCGTGCGTGCCGCCTCGACGGACTCCTTCATCACGTCGCCCAGCGAACCGGTGCGGGTGATGCTGCCCTTGCCCGGCATGGTGGCCACTTCGATGGTCAGCAAGTCGCCGCCGACTTCCGTCCAGGCCAGGCCCACGACCTGGCCGACCTGGTTGTCGTGCTCGGCGCGGCCATAGGTGTACTTGCGCACGCCCAGGTACTCATGCAGGTTCTCGGGCGTGACCTCGACCGGGCCGCTGGTCTGCTTGAGCTGCACGGCCTTGACCACCTTGCGGCAGATCTTGGACAACTCGCGCTCCAGCGAGCGCACGCCAGCCTCGCGGGTGTAGTAGCGCACGATGTCGCGCACGGCGGCCTCGGTGATTTCCAGCTCGCCCGCACGCACGCCGTTGTTCTCCATCTGCTTGGGCAGCAGATATTTCAACGCGATGTTGGTCTTCTCGTCCTCGGTGTAGCCCGACAGGCGGATGACTTCCATGCGATCGAGCAGCGCCGGCGGAATGTTCATGGAGTTCGATGTCGCCACGAACATGACGTCCGACAGGTCGAAGTCCACCTCGACATAGTGATCGCCGAACTTGTGGTTCTGCTCGGGGTCGAGCACCTCCAGCAGCGCGCTGGACGGGTCGCCCCGGAAATCCATGCCCAGCTTGTCGATCTCGTCGAGCAGGAACAGCGGGTTGCGCGTGCCGACCTTGTTCAGGTTCTGCAGCACCTTGCCGGGCATGGCACCGATGTAGGTGCGACGGTGGCCCCGGATTTCCGCCTCGTCGCGCATTCCGCCCAGCGCCATGCGCACGTACTTGCGGCCCGTGGCCTTGGCGATCGACCGGCCCAGCGAAGTCTTGCCTACGCCCGGCGGCCCGACCAGGCACAGAATGGGGGCCTTGAGCTTGTCCACGCGCTGCTGCACGGCCAGATACTCCAGGATGCGATCCTTGACTTTCTCCAGGCCATAGTGGTCTTCGTTGAGCACGTCCTCGGCCAGCGCCAGGTCGTGGCGCACCTTGGTCTTCTTGCTCCAGGGCAGGCCGACCAGCACATCGATGTAGTTGCGCACCACCGTCGCCTCGGCGGACATGGGCGACATCAGCTTGAGCTTCTTCAGCTCGGCTTCGGCCTTCTTGCGCGCCTCGGCGGGCATCTTGGCGGACTTGATCTTTTTCTCGATCTCCTCGATATCCGCGCCTTCCTCGCCCTCGCCCAGTTCCTTCTGGATGGCCTTGACCTGCTCGTTCAGGTAGAAATCGCGCTGGTTTTTCTCCATCTGGCGCTTGACACGTCCCCGGATGCGCTTGTCCACGTTGAGGATGTCCACCTCGCGTTCGAGCTGCTCAAACAGATTCTCCAGCCGCTCCTTGACGTCGGCCAGACCCAGCACGACCTGCTTGTTGTCCAGCTTGAGCGGCAGGTGCGCAGCGATGGTGTCGGCCAGGCGACCGGCATCCTCAATGCTGGCGATCGAAGCGAGGATTTCTGAAGGAATCTTCTTGTTCAGTTTGACGTACTGGTCGAACTGCTGCATCACCGCGCGGCGCAGCGCCTCGACTTCGCTGGTTGCGCCCGCCTCGGCCACTGGTAGTGGACGCAAGGTGGCAGTGAAAAGCGCTTCGCTTTCCTCGACCTGCACCACGGCAGCGCGCTGCTGGCCCTCGACCAGCACCTTCACGGTGCCGTCGGGCAGCTTGAGCATCTGCAAGATGGTGGAGACACAGCCGACCTCGAACAGATCAGCCACCTGCGGCTCGTCCTTGGCGGCAGTTTTCTGCGCCACCAGCATGATGCGGCGATCGGCCTCCATGGCCTGCTCCAGCGCCTTGATGCTCTTGGCGCGGCCCACGAACAGCGGGATCACCATGTGGGGAAAGACCACCACGTCGCGCAGGGGCAGCAGCGGCAGGTCTATGGGGGTATCGGGCAAAGGGGTGAGTCCGGACATTGCAATCCTTGAATAGCTCCATGGCATATGGGCCAGGAGCGAATGGTTTCAACCCGCAGCGGCTTGCGCTGCGGGATCTGCCGGCCTCCGGGACGGCGCCCGCGTCAGGCCTTCTTGGCGGCTTCGCGATAGACCAGCAGCGGCGCCTTGCCCTCTTCGATCGTGGCCTCGTCAACCACCACCTTCTCGACGTTGGAGGCGTTGGGCAAGTCGAACATGGTGCCGATCAGGGCGTGCTCCAGGATGGAGCGCAGACCGCGTGCGCCGGTCTTGCGCGCAATCGCCTTACGGGCGATGGCCTTGAGCGCCGTGGGGCGGATCTCCAGATCCACGCCTTCCATGGCCAGCAGCTTGCTGTACTGCTTGACCAGTGCATTCTTGGGTTCGGTCAGGATCTGCACCAGGGCGTCCTCGCCCAGCTCGGCCAGGGCCGTGACCACGGGCATCCGACCCACCAGCTCGGGGATCAGGCCGAACTTGATCAAATCCTCAGGCTCAATGTCCTGGAACAGCTCGGTCAACGAGCGCTGCGACTTGCTCTTGACCGCCGCGCCAAAGCCGATGCCGGAGGCCTCGGTGCGCGCCTCGATGACCTTGTCCAGGCCGGCGAAGGCACCGCCGCAGATGAACAGGATGTTGGTCGTGTCGATCTGCAGGAAGTCCTGGTTGGGGTGCTTGCGCCCGCCCTGCGGCGGCACGCTGGCCAGCGTGCCCTCGATGAGCTTCAGCAGCGCCTGTTGCACGCCCTCGCCCGAGACGTCGCGGGTGATGCTGGGGTTGTCGCTCTTCCTGCTGATCTTGTCGATCTCGTCGATATAGACGATGCCGCGCTGGGCACGCTCGACCTCGTAGTTGCAGCTTTGCAGCAGCTTGCTGATGATGTTTTCCACGTCCTCGCCGACGTAGCCGGCCTCGGTCAGCGTGGTGGCATCGGCCATGACGAAGGGCACATCGAGCTGGCGTGCCAGGGTTTGCGCCAGCAGCGTCTTGCCCGAGCCGGTCGGGCCGATCAGCAGGATGTTGCTCTTGGACAGCTCGACATCGTCCTTGCCCGCCTTGTCCTTGTGGCGCAGGCGCTTGTAGTGGTTATAGACGGCCACGGCCAGCGTGCGCTTGGCTTTTTCCTGGCCGATGACATAGCTGTCCAGATTGGCCTTGATCTCGGCAGGCGCGGGCAGGTCGCCGCGTGCGTCGCGCGCGCTCTCGCCCGGTGGCAATTCGTCGCGGATGATCTCATTGCACAGGTCGATGCACTCGTCGCAGATGAACACGGACGGCCCGGCGATCAACTTCTTCACCTCATGCTGGCTCTTGCCGCAAAAGGAGCAATACAGGGTCTTCTCGCTGGATGAGCCTTTTTTCTCGGCCATGAATGAAAGTGCCTCGCGACTGGGTAACTGGATAAAGCTGCCATCGATGATAGCGAAATAAAAACGGCGCTTCCCGTGCAGGAAACGCCGCATTCGGCGCAGGAAAAACCTGGCGCGTGTCTTCGCTCAGGGGCGCTTGGCGATGACTTGATCGACGATGCCGTAGTCCTTGGCTTCGCCCGCTGTCATGAAGTAGTCGCGCTCGGTGTCGGTCTTGATCTTGTCCAGAGGCTGTCCGGTGCGCTCGGCCAGGATGCGGTTCATCTGATCCTTGGTGCGCAGGATGTCGCGGGCATGGATCTCGATGTCGGTCGCCTGGCCGCGTGCGCCGCCCAGCACCTGGTGGATCATGATCTTCGAATTCGGCAGCGAGAAGCGCTTGCCCTTGGCGCCAGCGGCCAGCAGGAACGCCCCCATGCTGGCAGCAAAGCCGCAGCACAGCGTGGACACGTCGGGCTTGATGAACTGCATGGTGTCGTAGATGGCCATGCCCGCCGTGACGCTGCCGCCGGGCGAGTTGATGTAGAACGAGATGTCCTTGTCCGGGTTCTCGCTCTCCAGGAACAGCAACTGCGCCACCACCAGGTTGGCCGTCTGGTCGTTGACTTCGCCGACCAGGAAGATGACCCGCTCCTTGAGCAGGCGCGAATAGATGTCATAAGACCGCTCGCCGCGGCCCGACTGCTCGATGACCATGGGGATCATGCCCAGGGCCTGGGTGTCCAGTGCGCTCATGTGTCGTTTTCTCCGTTGCCGTACAGATTCACCAAAGGAAATGGGGCTTGTGCCGCAAAGCACAAGCCCCGCAAGCATGGCGCTGGCTGCCGTGTCGGCCAGCGTTCAGGCTGATCAGCCCTGCTGGCCCATCAGCTCGTCAAAGCCCAGCGCCTTGTCGTTGACGCGAGCCTTGGACATGACGTAGTCGGTCACATTGTTCTCGATGACCACGGCCTCGACCTCGCCCATGCGGTTGCGGTCGCTGTAGTACCAGCGCACCACATCCTCGGGCTGCTCGTAGCTGGCCGACAGCTCGTCGATGTGGGCCTTGACCTGCTCGGGCTTGGCCTGCAGTTCGTTGGACTTGACCAGCTCGGCCACCACCAGACCCAGGCGCACGCGGCGCTCGGCCTGCGGGCGGAAGATATCGTCGGGGATGTCGGCCTTGTCGGCGTCCTTGATGCCACGCTGCTTGAGGTCGGCGCGGGCAGCGTCGCGCAAGCGCTCGATCTCGGACTGCACAGCGGCGTTGGGCAGATCCAGCTCGGCCTTGGACAGCAGCGCCTCCATGGCGGCCTGCTTGTTGCGCGCCAGCAGGCGGAACTTGACCTCGCGCTCCAGGTTCTTCCTGATGTCGTCGCGCAGGGCCTGCACCGAACCGTCCTCGATGCCCAGGGACTTGACCATCTCCTCGTCCACCTCGGGCAGGTGCGCGGCCTCGATGTTCTTCACCGTAACCAGGAAGTCCGCCGTCTTGCCGGCCACCTCCTTGCCGTGGTAGTCCTCGGGGAAGGCCAGCGGGAAGGTCTTGCTCTCGCCCGCCTTCATGCCGCGCACGGCATCCTCGAACTCCTTGAGCATCTGGCCCTCGCCGACCAGGAACTGGAAGTCCTCAGCCTTGCCGCCAGCAAAGGGTTCGCCGTCGATCTTGCCCTCGAAGTCCACGCTGACGCGGTCGCCGTCTTCGGCAGGCTGGCCTTCGGCGCGCTGGCTGAAGGTGCGGCGCTGCTTGCGCAGGATGTCGATGGTCTTGTCGATGGCCTCGTCGGTCACCTCGGCGCTGGTGCGCTCGACCTCGGCCTCGGACAGATCGCCGATCTTGACCTCGGGGAAGACCTCGAACACGGCGTCGAAGCTGACCTCACCCTCGGGCGCGCCGTCCTTTTCGGTGATGCGCGGCTGGCCGGCCACGCGCAGCTGCGCCTCGCTGGCGGCCTGGGCAAAGGCCTCGCCCACTTTGTCGTTGAGCACCTCGTACTGCACCGAGTAGCCGTAGCGTTGCTGCACCACGCTCATGGGCACCTTGCCGGGGCGAAAGCCGTCCATCTTGACGGTGCGCGCCAGGCGCTTGAGGCGCGCCTCGACCTCGCTCTGGATGGCGGACAGGGGCAGGTTCAGCGTGATCTTGCGCTCAAGCTTTTCGAGGGTCTCAACATTTACGGCCATGGTGTTTCCTGGTGTCGGTTGCTTCGGATGCGTCGAAATAGGGGCCGTGACAGCGAGCCGCGCAGGCTCCTGGCCTGGTTGTGGCTGCAGCTTGGTCAGCGTGTCACGTTGGTGCGCGGGGGGGACTCGAACCCCCACAGTGTTGCCACCGTCAGGACCTAAACCTGGTGCGTCTACCAATTTCGCCACCCGCGCGGTTTTGGCCAGCCCGGTGCGCGCATGGGGCGCACATCTGCCCGGGCTGGCAGGTCAAACGGCAGATTTTACCCTGATGTTTCAGCCCGGCCCGGCAAGCCGCACGCGCAGGCCGGCCAGCCCACCCAGGCCCGACAATCGCCGGCGTGAAGACTTCGCCCCCAACCACGCCGGCCCCGCCCCTGGCCCCGCGCCGGTCTCGCACTACGAGAACTTCCCCGTCGCCTCGCTGCTGTGCCCGGCACCGCTGCGCGCGCCGATCGCCGCGCTGTACGCCTTTGCCCGCACCGCCGACGACCTGGCCGACGAGGGCACGGCCAGCAGCGCCGCACGTCTGGCCGACCTGCAGGCCTACCGCCGCGACCTGCAGGCCAGCGCCGCCGGCCAGGCCCCCAGCCCACGCTGGGCGCGCGTGTTCATCCCGCTGGCCGCCGTGCTGCGCAGCCACGCCCTGCCGCTGCCGCTGCTGCACGACCTGCTGGACGCCTTCGAGCAGGACGTCCGCATGACCGCCGCCGGCAGTACCCACGCCGACCGCGCGGCGCTGCTGGACTACTGCCGCCGCTCGGCCACCCCGGTCGGGCGGCTGCTGCTGCACCTGTACGGCGTGCAGGATCGGGCTGCGCTGGCGCAAAGCGACGCCATCTGCTCGGCGCTGCAGCTCATCAACTTCTGGCAAGACCTGAGCGTCGATCTGCCGCGCGGGCGGCACTATCTCAGCGATGCCGACTGCGCCGCCTTCGCCGTGCCGCGCACCGAACTGGCCGCGCAGCGGCGCAGCCCGGCCAGCGACGCGCTGATCCTGGACTGCGCCGCCTGGGCGCGTACGCTGATGCTGCAGGGCGCGCCGCTGGCGCGTGCCCTGCCCGGCCGCGCCGGCTGGGAGCTGCGCCTGGTCGTGCAAGGCGGCCTGCGCATCCTGGACAAGGTACAGGCCCTGGGCGGCGCCAGCCTGCTGCAGCGCCCAGTCCTGCGCGCGCCGGACTGGGCGCTGATGCTGCTGCGCGCCGCGCGCATGTAGCCGCCAGCCTCCCGCAACTCATTTATTGATAGCTATCAGCGCTTGCCTGGATTGAAAAAACCGGGATTTTTATCTGAAAACACCCGTCTCCAGGGCGCGTCGCGCCACATGGGACAATCCACGCCCGATGACTCCCCAGCAGTACGTTCAGCACAAGGCCGCCGCTTCGGGCAGCAGCTTTTACTACGCCTTCCTGTTCCTGCCGCGCGAGCGACGGGCGGCCATCACGGCGTTCTATGCCTTTTGCCGCGAGGTGGACGACGTGGTCGATGAGGTCAGCGACCCGGGCGTGGCCGCTGCCAAGCTCGACTGGTGGAGCGGCGAGGTCGCCAAGACCTTTGCCGGCGCGCCCAGCCACCCGGCCACCCAGGCGCTGGCGCCGCACATCACCCCTTTTGGCCTACAGCAGCGCCAGCTGCAGGCGGTGATCGACGGCTGCCGCATGGACTTGACGCAGACGCGCTACCTGGACTTTGCCGACCTGCAGCGCTACTGCCACTTGGTGGCCGGCGTGGTCGGCGAGGTGGCCGCGCGCATCTTCGGCCAGAGCCAGGAGGCGACGACCGAGTACGCACACCGGCTGGGCCTGGCCTTCCAGCTCACCAACATCATCCGCGACGTGGGCGAGGACGCCATGCGCGGGCGCGTCTATCTGCCCGTCAGCGAGCTGCAGCAGTTCGACGTGAAGATCAGCGAGATCACCCAGCGCCAGCACTCCGAGCGCTTTGCCGCGCTGATGCGCTTCCAGTGCGCGCGCGCGCAGCAGACCTACGACGAGGCGCTGGCGCTGCTGCCCGCAGCCGACCGGCGCGCGCAAAAGCCCGGCCTGATGATGGCCAGCATCTACCGCACGCTGCTGGCCGAGATCGAGGCCGACGGCTTTCGGGTGCTGCACCAGCGCACCAGCCTGACCCCTTGCGCAAGCTGTGGCTGGCCTGGAAGGTGCAGGCGCTGGGCCGGATGTAGGCCCGGCCACAGCACGGCGGACACAACGCAAATGACGATGAGGGTTGCCGTCATCGGCGCCGGCTGGGGCGGCATGGCCGCTGCCGTGCGCGCCGCCCAGGCCGGCCACGCCGTCACCGTGCTGGAGGCCAGCCGCAGCCTGGGCGGGCGCGCACGCACCGTGCCGGCCACGCTGGCCGACGGGCGCAGCGTGCAGCTGGACAACGGCCAGCACATCCTGATCGGCGCCTACACCGAGTGCCTGGACTTGCTGCAGACCATTGGCGTGTCGGCGCAGCAAGCCTTGCTGCGCCTGCCGCTGACGCTGCGCTTTGCCGACGGCAGCGGCCTGGCCCTGCCCGATGCCGCCCCGCCCTGGGACGCGCTGCTGGGCATCGCCCGCGCGCGCGGCTGGAGCGCTCGCGAGCGCCTGGCCCTGCTGGGGCGCGCGGCGCGCTGGCGCCTGTCCGGCTTTCGCTGCGCGCCGCAGGCCAGCGTGGCCGAGCTGTGCGCCGGCCTGCCGGCGCGACTGATGCACGAATTCATCGAGCCGCTGTGCGTCTCAGCCTTGAACACGCCGGCAGGGCAGGCCTGCGGCCAGACCTTCTTGCGCGTGCTGCACGACAGCCTGTTTGCCGGGCGCGGCGGCTCCAACCTGCTGGTGCCGCGCACCGACCTGGGCGCGCTGCTGCCCGAGCCGGCTGCCGACTGGCTGCGCGCACGCGGCCACAGCGTCCACCTGGGCCGGCGCGTGCAGACCCTGGCGCGCGCGCCCGGCGGCGCGGGCTGGCTGATCGATGGCGCCGGTACTGGTGTTGGTGCAGGCCAGGCGGGCGACGGCACGGCAAAGGACGGCGGCAGCGGCGCGGCCCACTTCGACGCCGTGCTGCTGGCCACCAGCAGCCAGGAAGCGGCCCGGCTGGCCGCCAGCGCGCAAGTCCCCGCCACCGAACGCCAGCCTCTGCAGACCTGGGCGCAGACAGCGCAGGCGCTGCGCTTTGGCGCCATTGCCACGGTCTATGCCGAGCTGCACCACTCACCGCAGTCCCTGCCGCAGCCCTCGCCGCAGTCCCCGGCCCAGGAGCGCACCGCCCTGCTGCCCGCCCCCATGCTGGCGCTGCGCAGCGGCCCGGCGCAATTCGCCTTCGATCGCGGCCAGCTCGACGGCACGCATGGGCTGCTGGCCTTTGTCGTCAGTGCCTTTGCCGGCGAGCGCGTCGCGCTGGAGCAGCAGGTATTGGCGCAGGCCAGCCGCGAACTCGCCCTGCCGCCGCTGCGCGTGCTGCAAACCGTGGTCGAGCGGCGGGCGACGTTCCTGTGTACGCCACAGCTGGCCCGCCCGCCGCAGGCCATCGCCCCCGGCCTGCTGGCCTGCGGCGACTACGTGGCCGGGCCGTATCCGGCGACGCTGGAAGGAGCGGTGCTGCACGGCGCGGCAGCCGTGGCGGCGCTGGGCCAGTGATTCACCTGAGGATTGCTACCCTTTAAATAGCTGCCAGCGCTTGCCCAGCAAGGGTTTCGACGGTATTTCATATCAATTACAGGCAGGTAGCCGGCGTCCACCGCCACACGCGCTGCCCGCCCTTGCCACTGCCCTCAGCGCACCTCCAGCACCTGCACCCAGCCATCGCCCAGGCGCACGGACAGCAGCAACAAGCTGTCCTCGACCTGCGTCCACATCGCCTGCCCGGCCCGATCAGCCGGGGCCGGCTGCAGCGCCAGCCGGGGCGTGAGCGCATAGCCCTGTCCGCCCAGCGTTGCCAGCGCCGTGCCGTCGGGCTGCACCTGCAGCGTGGCCTGGCCGTGCGCCGCGCGCAGCAGCGCCAGCAGGCCCAGCGTGCCGGTGTTCTCCAGCCGCCAAGTAGCCTTCCTGGCTCGTCCTGTTTTTGCAAAAAACCGCCAAAATCTTTGACAGTCAAGCGCTGACAGCTATTTTTTCAATAGCATACCCGGCACCTGCTGGAGCGCCGGCATACGGCCCAGCACGTCGGCCAGGGTCAGCAGCTCCAGCCCCGTGTGGTGCCAGAAGGCCTCCAGCGCCGGCTCGCGCGCCAGCAGCAGGCGCTGCACCAGCGGCTGCATGAAAGTCTCGCCCGGCTGCGCCAGCAGCACGTAGCGCGCGTCCTGGGTGTCGGGCGCGCCGGCGGCGGTTTCGTTGAGCTGCGCCACCCAGTCCAAGCTGGCCAGCGCGTCCAGCACCGGCACCAGCTGCAGCGCATCGACGCGCAGCGCGTGCGCCAGTTGCGCGGCGCTCAGGCCGTGGGCCGCGCCCTGGCGGGCGGCGTGCAACTGCTGCAGCGTCTCCACCGCCAGGGTGAACGTCCAGCCACGCCCGCCCGCCGAGCGCGCCACCCCGGCCAGCAGGCTGGGCAGGTAGGCCGCCACCACCGCGCCCAGCAGCACGATGACCCAGGCGACATAGACCCACAGCAGCAAGATGGGCAGGGTGACGAAGGTGCCGTAGAGCACCGAGTACGTCGGCACCGTCGCCAGATACAGCACCAGCACGTTCTTGGCCAGCGAGATGCCGCAGGCGACGAACACCCACCGGCCCAGGCGTGGCGCCACTGCACCTGGGTGTTGGGCACGTAGTGGTACAGCGCCGCCATGCCGCTGGTCAGCACGAAAAATTCGATGCCGTCGAACAGCAGCCGCGCCGCGCCGGGCAGGGCCGAGCCCAGGCCGCGCGAGGCTGCCGAGGCCACCGCGCCGGTCAGCGCCAGACTGCCGGCCAGCACCAGCGGCCCCAGCGTCAGCGTGGCCCAGTAGATCAGCACGCGCTGGCCCAGCGGGCGCAGACGGCGCACGCGCCAGATGTTGTTGAGCGTGCGGTCGATGGTCAGCACCAGGGTCAGCGCGGTCAGCGTCAGAAAGCTGAAGCCGGCCACGCCCAGGCTGCTGGCCTGCGCGGCGAACTGGGTGATGTAGTCCAGCACCTGGCGCGCGATGGTCAGGGGGATCAGGCTGTCGATCAGCCAGCGCTCCAGCACTTGCTGCATCCGCGCGAACATCGGGAAGGCCGTGAACACCGCCAGCGCCACGGTGGCCAGCGGCACCAGCGCCAGCAGCGTGGTGAAAGTGAGGCTGGCCGCTGTCAGGCCCAGGCGATCCTCGCGGTAGCGCTCGCGCAGCGTGTGTACCGTCGGGCGCCAGGGGAACTGCGACAGCTGCAGCAGCCAGGCTTCCAGGCGTTGCGCGCCGCGCTGTGGGGACAAGGACATGGCCGATATGATGCCAGCCCCATGCCTGCGCCTGCCTCCCCTGCTGCCTCCCCCGCTTCCGCCGCTGCCCCGGCTTCTTGTGCCCCCGTCGCCACCGATGTCGCCGCCACGCGCTGGCTGGCCGTGGGCAGTCTGCTGGGCCTGGTCGTGCTGTGTACGGCCTGGGAGCTGTGGCTGGCCCCGCTGCGCCCGGGCGGCTCCTGGCTGGCGCTGAAAGCCCTGCCGCTCGCCGTGCCGCTGGCCGGCCTGCTCAAGCGGCGCATGTACACCTACCGCTGGGTCAGCCTGCTGGTCTGGCTGTATTTCACCGAAGGCGTGGTGCGCGCCTGGAGCGATGCCGCCCCAGGCCGCTGGCTGGCGCTGGCCGAGATCGCCCTGTGCCTGCTGCTGTTTGCCGCCTGCGCGCTGCACGTGCGCCTGCGCCTGCGTGCCGGTCGTGCCGCCGCTGCCGCCTGAAGGCAGCCGCAGGGCGCATCGCCTGGACTGCCTGCGTTTCCTATTCCTCCACCTCCCTGCCCTGCCATGACCGCTGCTGCCCTGCTCGACACCCTGCGCCAGACCGTTGGCGCCGCCCACGTCCTGACCGAGGGCGATCTGACCGCCTGGGAGCAGGACTGGCGCCAGCGCGAGCGGGGCCGCGCCCTGGCCGTGGTGCGGCCAGCCGATACCGCCGAAGTCGCCGCCGTGGTGCGTGCCTGCGCGGCCAGCGGCACGCCCATCGTGCCCCAGGGCGGCAACACCGGCCTGTCGGTGGGCAGCACGCCCGACGCCAGCGGCGCAGCCATCGTGCTCAGCCTGGCGCGCCTGAACCGCGTGCGCGCCCTCGACCCGGCCAACCTGACGCTGACCGTGGAGGCCGGCTGCATCCTGCAGAGCGTGCAGCAGGCGGCGGCGCAGGCGGGCCTGCTGTTTCCACTGTCGCTGGCCGCCGAGGGTAGCTGCACCATCGGCGGCAACCTGGCGACGAATGCCGGCGGCACGCAGGTCGTGCGCTATGGCAATGCGCGCGAGCTGTGCCTGGGCCTGGAGGTGGTCACCGCCCAGGGCGAGGTCTGGGACGGCCTGTCGGGCCTGAGGAAGGACAACACCGGCTACGACCTGCGCAACCTGCTGATCGGCAGCGAGGGCACGCTGGGCATCATCACGGCGGCGACCATGAAGCTGTTTCCCCAGCCGGTCGCGCGCCTGACGGCCTGGGCGGCGGTGCCGTCCATGCAGGCCGCCGTGCAGTTGCTGATGCTGGCGCACCGGCATCTGGGCGCGGGGCTGACGGGCTTCGAGGTCATGAACCAGTTCTCGCTGTCGCTGGTGGCGCGCCACATGCCGCAGCTGCGCGTGCCTTTCGTGGGGCTGGCGGATGCGCCCTGGTGCGTGCTGCTGGAAAACAGCGACAGCGAAAGCGAGGAGCACGCCCGCGCCCGCTTCGAGCACCTGATGGAGCTGGCCTTCGAGGACGGCTGTGTGCTCGACGCCGTGGTGGCGGAGAGCATCGCCCAGGCGCGCGAGCTGTGGCATGTGCGCGAGAGCATCCCGCTGGCGCAGGCGCAGGAGGGGCTGAACATCAAGCACGACATCTCGGTGGCAGCCTCGCGCATCCCGGACTTCGTGGCGCACACCGACGCCCTGCTGGCGCGCGAGGTGCCGGGCGCGCGCCTGGTCACCTTCGGCCATCTGGGCGATGGCAATCTGCACTACAACGTGCAGGCACCCGAAGGCGGCGATGCGGCGGCATTCCTGCGCGAGCAGGAGCCGCGCGTCAACGAGCTGGTCTATGACGCAGTGGCGCAGCATGGCGGCTCGTTTTCTGCCGAGCACGGCGTGGGCCGGCTCAAGGCGCAGACGCTGGCGCACTACAAGTCGCCGGTGGCGCTGGGCATGATGCGCGCCGTCAAGGCAGCGCTTGATCCGCAGGGCATTCTGAACCCGGGTTGCTTGCTATTTAAATAATAGCTTCCATCGCTTTTCCAGCAAGGGTTTAGGCCGTTTTTCACTGAAATTCAGCGCACCCCTGCATTGCCCTGCATGGTGCGCACGTCGGTGGGCCAGTCGAGCTGGGCGCCTGGCGGGTCGGTGAATTCCTGGCTCTGGCCGGCGTGCTGCAGCCATACGCGCAGCAGATTCCTGTGCGGGTCGAAGGCAATGGCCGCCGTCTCGGCGCCGCCCTCGTGCTGGCGGTTGCCGGTGATGTACCAGACCTCGCCCTCCTGCGACAGCGGGCCACAGACTTGCAGGTTTTGCAGCAGCGTGTCGTATTCCTGCGGGCTCAGCAGGGTGCGCAGGCGCTCGGCCAGCGCGCCCTGGCGCAGGTAGTCCGTGCCGTCGTGCGGGTAGCGGCCCAGATGGGGTTGCAGGCTGATCAGGGCAGCGCCGGCGGTGGCGGTCATGGGTTGCGGCTCGGGCGCGGCTGGCGGCGCTGCCGGTGCCGGTGCCGAGGCGGCTGGCGGCTGCGGTGCAGCAGCGGGCGCATCGGCAGGCCTGTCGCCGCACGCAACCAGCAGGGCGGCTGCGGCTGCGGCCACGAAGGCGCGCCAAGGGTGCAAGAGGGTGTTGTGCTGGGCGGCATCGGTGGGAATCATGCGCATGGAGCTTTCAGTCGATTTTTCAGGCTTGGGGTTTTTTTGGGGGTTTTGCCGAAATCGATTGTCGATCGGCCTGCCTTCAGCCTGCGTGGGACAATCGCCGGTTTTTGCCTTGCCCGCCACTGCCGCATCTGCCGCACCTGCTGTTGCCTGCCCTATGACCACCCGCCCTGCCCCTCCCAGTACGAAGACTTCATGCGCCACGTCTTCGAGCATGGCTGCGCCAAGGGCGACCGTACCGGCACCGGCACGCGCAGCGTTTTCGGGCACCAGATGCGCTTCGATCTGCGCGCGGGCTTTCCGCTCGTCACCACCAAACGCGTGCATTTCAAGAGCGTGGCGCTGGAGCTGCTGTGGTTTCTGCGCGGCAGCAGCAACGCCCGCTGGCTGCAGGAGCGCGGCGTCAGCATCTGGGACGAGTGGGCTGACGAGAGCGGCGAGCTGGGCCCCATCTACGGCGTGCAGTGGCGCAGCTGGCCAACCCCGGACGGCGGCCACATCGACCAGATCGCCCAGGTCATCGACACTCTGCGCCGCAACCCCGATTCGCGCCGCATCCTGGTCAGCGCCTGGAACGTGGCCGAGCTTGACCAGATGGCCCTCATGCCTTGCCACGCGCTGTTCCAGTTCTATGTGGCAGGCGGGCGGCTGTCGTGCCAGCTGTACCAAAGAAGCGCCGACATCTTCCTGGGCGTGCCCTTCAACATCGCCAGCTATGCGCTGCTGACGCACATGGTGGCGCAGCAGTGCGACCTGGAGGTGGGCGACTTCATCTGGGTAGGCGGGGATTGCCATATTTATTCCAACCACTTCGAGCAGGTGCGCACGCAACTGGCGCGTACGCCCTACCCCTTCCCCGAGCTGCGCATCCGGCGCCGGCCCGCGTCCATCTTCGACTACGAATTCGAGGATTTCGAGCTCGCCGGCTACGAGCACCACCCGGCCATCAAGGCGCCGGTGGCCGTCTGAAGCCATCCCATCTTTGAGCACTCCATGGAAATCGCACTGATTTATGCCAGCTCGGCCAACGGCGTCATCGGCAAGGACGGCACCATGCCCTGGCACCTGCCCGAAGACCTGGCGCGCTTCAAGGCGCTGACGCTGGGCCAGCCGGTCATCATGGGCCGCAAGACCTGGGACTCGCTGCCGCCGCGCTTTCGGCCACTGCCGGGGCGCGCCAACATCGTGGTCACGCGCCAGGACGATTGGCAGGCGGACGGCGCGCTGCGCGCCGCCAGCCTGGATGCGGCGCTGGAGCTGGCGCGGCGCGAGGGCGCAGCCACGGCCTGGGTCATCGGCGGGGCGCAGCTTTTTGCGCTGGCCCTGCCGCTGGCCGAGCGCATCGAGGCTACCGAGATCGGGCGCGCCTTCGAGGGCGACACCTTCCTGGCGCCGCCCGCCCCTGCCCAGTGGCGGGAGGTCGAGCGCAGCCAGCACACCAGCGCCCAAGGGCTGCCCTTCAACTTCGTGCAGTACCGCCGCCGGGCCTGACGGATCCACCCCTGCTTTTTCATCATTTTTGATAGCTGCTCGCGCTTGTCCAGCAAGGGTTCAGCAAGGATTTGAGCCTCAAATATGCAGATCGCCACCTGGAACATCAATTCGCTCACCGTGCGTCTGCCGCAGGTGCTGGACTGGCTGGCCGCCAATCCACAGGTGGACGCCCTGGGCCTGCAGGAGCTGAAGCTGGTCGATGAGAAGTTTCCGCACGAGGCGTTCGGCGAGCTGGGCTATCAGGCCGTGAGCTTTGGCCAGAAGACCTACAACGGCGTGGCCATCGTCAGCCGCCTGCCCCTGGGCGAGGTGGTGCGCAACATCCCCGGCCACGGCGACGAGCAGGCGCGCATCATCGCCGCCACGCTGCAGGCGCCGGGCGGGCCGCTGCGCCTGGTCAATGCCTACTTCGTCAACGGCCAGGCGCCGGGCAGCGACAAGTTCGCCTACAAGCTGCAGTGGCTGCAGGCGCTGCACGACTGGCTGCGCGGCGAGCTGCAGCAGCACCCGCGCCTGGTGCTGATGGGCGACTTCAACGTCGCGCCCGAAGACCGCGACAGCTTCGATCCCGTGGGCCTGGCCGGCACCATCCATCACACGGACGAGGAGCGCGCGCACTTTGGCGCCCTGCTGGAGCTGGGCCTGAGCGACGCCTTTCGCCTGTTCGAGCAGCCGGACAAGAGCTTTTCCTGGTGGGACTACCGGATGCTGGGTTTTCAGAAGAACCGTGGCCTGCGCATCGACCACATCCTGGTCAGCGAAGCTTTGCGCGGCCATGTCACGGCCTGCCACATCGACCGCGCGCCGCGCAAGAACAAGCAGCCCAGCGACCATACGCCGGTGGTGGCAACGCTGGCCGGCTGAGGCTGCAGCACAGACGCAAGAAAGCCAGCCCGGTTGCCTGGGCTGGCTTTCTCTCGGGAGGCTGTGCGTCGCGCGTGGCGTCAAACGCCAGGCGCACAACGCTAGACCACGCTCACGAAGCGGCGTTGTAGCGGTCGCGCAGCGCCTTGATCTCGTCGTGGTTGCGCTGCACGCCCTGCGCCTGGCGCTCGACCAGGGCGCGGACGTTGGCCGGCAGGGCGGCCTTGAGCGCCTTGCGGTAGCGCGCCACGGCGCTGTCCTCGCCGCGCTCGACTTCGTTGAGCACGGCCTTGTCGTCGTTGGTGCTCATGGCCGTCTTGACCGAAACCCAGCCCCGGTGCAGCGCCCCGGTCATGGTGCCGCCAGACGAGGGCTCGCCCCCGTGGGCGCGGATCTCGCGCTCCAGCTCGGCAGCGGCGCCGGCGCACTCCTGGGCGTGGCGCAGCAGGAGCTGCTTGAGCTGCGGGTCATCGGCGCGCTCCGCCGAGGTGCGGAAGCCGTACTCGCCGTCGCGGCTGCACTCCAGCAGGTCATCGAGCACATCGACCACGTCGTCGTTGTCCACCGTGCCATGGAGCGTAGTGCCGTCGGTGGCGATGGGTGCGGCGCCAGCGCTGTTGCGCCGGGCGCGCTCCCAGGCGGCCTGAGTGGCCGGGCGGGCGTGCTCCCACTCCAGCGGGCTGGTGCCACGGGCAGCCCCCAGTCGCGCGACAGGCTGGGCTCGACGGCGGCAAAGTCGCCTTCATAGCGGTCGGCGGAACTCCAGCCCAGCTCATAGGCCGGGCGGTATTCATCGTAGGTGCGGCCCGATTGGTAGTAGGGCTCACGCTGGTAGCTTTCGCGCCAGTAGGCGTCCTCGACCGTGGGGTTGACCGATTCGGCCGCTGCCTTGCCGGCCAGGCCGCCGATCACCGCCCCGGCAATGCCGCCCACCGCTGCACCGATGGGGCCGCCGAACGAGCCGGCAGCAGCGCCGGCCACTGCGCCGCCGGCAGCGCCGACGCCGGTCCCCAGCGGATGGGAACCGGGTTCGTTGGTCAGGGGGTCGCGGTTGGCATCCTTGAAATCCGCCATGGAATATCTCCGGTTGGTTGAACGATGGAGACATTCTCAAAGGCGGCTTTCGCCGCTCGGGTCAGCATGGCCAGCGCCCAGGTGTAGGACGCAGGCCGGGCAGAGGCGGTCAGCGCTGTGCGCCGCACCCAGGCACAGCAGGGCAATTTGCTACTGTTTCAATAGCTGTCAGCGCTTGTCCTGCAAGGGTTTAGGCCGTTTTTCATTGAAAATCTTCGTGTCTGCCATGTACGCGCCGGAGCCAGCGGGAATCCACAGGCAGCACAAACGGCGGGACAAACGGTGGAACAAGCGGCACGGCACCCGCGCGCCTTGCTGGCTCACTTGTTCAAGCGGCCCAGTTCGCGGCGGATGCCGGCGACGTCGGCCTCGGCACGGGCCACACCGGCCTTGAGCTCCGCCGTGCGCTCGCTGTAGGCCTGCGGATTGTTCAGCTCCAGCGCGGTGCGCTGGGGTTCGCCGTTGTTGTAGTCGCGGCGCAGGTCGGCCAGGCGCGTCTCGGCCTTGCGCAACTCGTCTTCCAGGATGGCGCGGGCATCGGCGTCGCGCGCCCGCTGGTCGGCACTGGCCACGCGCGGAGCGCCGGGCGGCGAGGAGGTGCTGGCCGTGCCGGCTCCCGGGCTGGCCGCCGGCGCTGCCGAGGAGGGGCTTGCTGCGGGCGCTGCCGGGCGTGGCGCGCCCTGCAGCACGGTGACGTTGCCGCCTTCCACCAGCCGGCAGCCGCGCTCCTTGGCCTGGGTGGCGTTGTTGGTGTATTCGTTGCCGCAGCGGTAGATGCGATCCTGCGCGCTCACTGGTGCAGCCATCGCCGCCAGAGTTGCAAGCAGAACGATCAGGGTATGTCTCATGTAGGTGAATCCTTGCAGGCGGCGCGTATGCCGGGCACGGCGCGCCGGATGCCGGTGAGTATCCATGAATCGCTTCGCCCGGCGCACAAGCCCGGCCTACAGGGAGTAGTACATGTCGTATTCGACCGGGTGCGTGGCCATGCGCAGGCGCTGCACCTCGGCCATCTTGAGTTCGATGTAGGCGTCCAGCATTCCGTCGGAAAACACCCCACCCTTGGTCAGAAAGCCGCGATCCCTGTCCAGCGCCTCCAGCGCCTGATCGAGGCTGTGGCAGACGGTGGGCACGCGCCGGTCTTCCTCGGGCGGCAGGTGGTAGAGATCCTTGGTGGCGGCCTCGCCGGGGTGGATGCGGTTTTCCACGCCATCCAGGCCGGCCATCATCAGTGCCGAGAAGCACAGGTAGGGGTTGGCCAGCGGGTCGGGAAAGCGCGCCTCGATGCGCCGGCCCTTGGGGTTGGCGACGTAGGGGATGCGGATGGAGGCCGAGCGGTTGCGCGAGCTGTAGGCCAGCTTGACCGGCGCCTCGTAGCCGGGCACCAGGCGCTTGTAGCTGTTGGTGCCGGGGTTGGTGATGGCGTTGAGGGCGCGCGCGTGCTGGATCAGGCCGCCGATGTAGTACAGCGCGAAGTCCGACAGGCCGGCATAGCCGTCGCCGGCGAACAGGTTCTTGCCGTCCTTCCAGATGGACTGGTGGACGTGCATTCCCGAGCCGTTGTCGCCCGGATAGGGCTTGGGCATGAAAGTGGCCGTCTTGCCGTAGGTGTTGGCGACGTTCCAGATCACGTACTTCATGGTCTGCGTCCAGTCGGCGCGCTCGACCAAGGTGGAAAAGCGCGTGCCGATCTCGTTCTGGCCAGCGCCGCCCACTTCGTGATGCAAGACCTCGACGGGGATGCCCAGCTGTTCCAGCACCAGCGCCATCTCGGCGCGCATGTCCTGCGTGCTGTCCACCGGCGGCACGGGCATGTAGCCGCCCTTGTTGCCCGGGCGATGGCCACGGTTGCCGCCTTCCAGGCGCGCGCCGCTGTTCCAGGGCGCTTCGTACTCGTCGATTTCGTAGGAGGTGTGGCCGGGCTCGGTGTTCCAGCGCACACCGTCGAAGATGAAGAATTCCGGCTCGGGGCCGAAGTAGGCGGTGTCGCCCAGGCCGGAGGCTTTCAAATAGGCCTCGGCACGCCGGGCGATGGAGCGCGGGTCGCGGTCATAGGCCTTGCCGTCGCCGGGTTCGACCACATCGCACTGCAGAAACAGCGTGGTTTCCTCGAAGAAGGGGTCGATGTTGGCAGTGGCCGGGTCGGGCATGAGCTGCATATCCGACGCTTCGACGCCCTTCCAGCCGGGCATGGACGAGCCATCGAAGGCATGGCCCTGGTGGAATTTGTCTTCATCGAAATGCGACACCGGCACAGTGACATGGTGCTCTTTGCCCCGGGTATCGGAAAAACGCAAGTCCACGAACCGGACTTCGTTTTCCTCGATCATGTTCATCACGTCGGCAACGGTTTTGGCCATTCAATCTCTCCAGGGTGGGTCGGTTTGCCCTGTGCCTTGGCGTGGCATCAGGGAAAAACCGCATTTTCACGCCAGCAGCCTGCCGTTCAGGGCAGCGTGCGTGTCTGCAACAAAAAAGCCAGTGCGGGCTGGCTTCAACGCTCGCGTATCAGTTGCGGGCCGGTGTCCAGGCCCAACTGCAGCAAGGCATCATGCAGTTCGCGCCAGGCTGCCGGGACATGCTCGACCGCGCCCTTGACACCCAGCTCGATGTGCCGGCCATGCACGGGATGATCGACGCTGGGCAGGCTGAAGACCCTGACGCCGGGATGCGCGGCCTCGATGCGCTCCATCAGCGGCGTGAGAGCAGACTCCATGGCGGCATACAGGACGATGGAGTGCTCGCGCTGCGGTGCCTGGTAGAACCACTGCGCACAGGCGCCGTCCAGGACGGCCTCGATCATGGGCCAGGCCATGACGGGAAAGCCCGGCAGGAAATGCACCACGCCGCCGCCTGGGCCATCGCAGGAAAAACCGGGAATGCGGTTGTACGGGTTGTCGATGATGCGCGCGCCCTCGGGCAGGACGCCCATCTGCAGGCGCTGCAGGTTGTCGGCGCGCTCGGGCTCGAACGGCTGGCCTTGTTCTCGCGCCATGTCCTGCAGGCGTTGCACGATCAGGGCCTGCGCCTGGGGGTGCGGCAGCAATGGGCGGCCCAGGGCTGCAGCAGCACACTGGCGCGTGTGGTCGTCTGGCGTGGCGCCGATGCCGCCGCAGCAGAAAACGATGTCCGCCGCATCAAAGGCCCGGCGCAGTGTGGCAGTCAGCCGAGGCCGGTCGTCGCCCACATACTGGGCATGGGCAAGCGTCAGGCCGCGTGCGCCCAACAGTTCAATGACTTTGGCAAGGTGCTTGTCGGCACGCTTGCCCGAGAGGATTTCATCGCCGACGATGATGAGGCCAAAGGCGGGAATCATGGCGCGCAAGCATACCAATTCAAGACAGCAACTTGAGATCTGCCTCGCTGAGCCAGCGCCACTGGCCTGGCGGCAAATCCTGGGGTAACTCCAGCGCGCCAATACGCCGGCGGTGCAGGGATTCCACCCGGTTGCCAACGGCGGCAACCATGCGCTTGACCTGGTGGTATTTGCCTTCGGTCAAGGTGAGATCAAACATATTCGAGCTGCGCTGTACGCAGTCCTGGGCACGCACCGGACGCGGATCATCATCCAGCACGACGCCTTCGAGCAGACGCTGGATTTGCTGCCGCGTCACCTCATGCCGGGCAGTGACCTGATAGACCTTGGGAACGTGCTTGCGCGGCGAGGTCATGCGATGGATGAACTGGCCATCATCGCTAAGCAGGAGCAGACCGGTCGTGTCCTGATCCAGACGCCCGACCGCTTGCACTCCGGCAACAGCACTCTTGCTGGGCCGCTGCCGAAGCGGTGCGGGAAGCAGCGTGTAAATGCTGGGATGGGCGGAGGGCTTTTGCGAGCATTCAAAACCTGCAGGCTTGTGCAGCATCACATAAGCCTTGGCGTGGTATTGCCATTCAACACCTTGAACACAAAAACGCAGACCTTCGATATCAACCTCCTGCGCTGCGTCTTCGGACAACACCATGTCTGACATTCTCCGCTCTTGCACGGTGACCAGCCCCTGCTGGACAAGACCGGCACAAATGCGGCGCGTACCAAAGCCCTGAGAGTACAAAACGTCGTGTAGCTGCATGTGCTGATGAGGTCGATAAAAATGCTCCAAACGCACCAACGCCCTTCAATCGCGAGACTGAAGGGCGTGTTGTGTTGGTGAGTTGTGGGTTAGCCTGACGATGACCTACTTTCACACGGGTATCCGCACTATCATTGGCGCGAAGTCGTTTCACGGTCCTGTTCGGGATGGGAAGGGGTGGTTCCGACTTGCTATGGTCGTCAGGCTTTAAAGGGTAGCGTGCGGCTGATGTGGAGGTCAGTGGGCACGCGAGATTCACAGAAAGTCGGTTTGTCTCTGTTGAGGGAGACGTCAGCGTTTGTCTGGCTTGATTGCGTTGGCACAACTTGTGTGTGTTGTGGTCTTTGCTTGTGTTGATGTGCTGTGCTCATCAAAGTTATAGGGTCAAGCCGCACGGGCAATTAGTACTGGTTAGCTGCGTGCATTGCTGCACTTGCACACCCAGCCTATCAACGTCGTGGTCTACAACGACCCTTCAGGGGCTCGGGGGCCCCGGCAGATCTCATCTTGAAACGAGTTTCCCGCTTAGATGCTTTCAGCGGTTATCTCTTCCACACTTAGCTACTCGGCGATGCCACTGGCGTGACAACCGATACACCAGAGGTGTGTCCACTCCGGTCCTCTCGTACTAGGAGCAGGCTTCCTCAAATCTGCAGCGCCCACGGAAGATAGGGACCAAACTGTCTCACGACGTTTTAAACCCAGCTCACGTACCTCTTTAAATGGCGAACAGCCATACCCTTGGGACCGACTACAGCCCCAGGATGAGATGAGCCGACATCGAGGTGCCAAACACCGCCGTCGATATGAACTCTTGGGCGGTATCAGCCTGTTATCCCCAGAGTACCTTTTATCCGTTGAGCGATGGCCCTTCCATACAGAACCACCGGATCACTATGTCCTGCTTTCGCATCTGCTCGACTTGTCAGTCTCGCAGTTAAGCACGCTTATGCCATTGCACTATCGCCACGATGTCCGACCGTAGCTAGCGTACCTTCGAACTCCTCCGTTACGCTTTAGGAGGAGACCGCCCCAGTCAAACTGCCCACCATGCACTGTCCCCGATCCCGATAAGGGACCTGGGTTAGAACCTCAAACGCACCAGGGTGGTATTTCAAGGATGGCTCCATGTGAACTGGCGTCCACACTTCAAAGCCTCCCACCTATCCTACACAGATCCGTTCAAAGTCCAATACAAAGCTACAGTAAAGGTTCATGGGGTCTTTCCGTCTTTCCGCGGGGAGATTGCATCATCACAAACATTTCAACTTCGCTGAGTCTCAGGAGGAGACAGCGTGGCCATCGTTACGCCATTCGTGCAGGTCGGAACTTACCCGACAAGGAATTTCGCTACCTTAGGACCGTTATAGTTACGGCCGCCGTTTACTGGGACTTCAATCAAGAGCTTGCACCCCATCATTTAATCTTCCAGCACCGGGCAGGCGTCACACCCTATACGTCCACTTTCGTGTTTGCAGAGTGCTGTGTTTTTATTAAACAGTCGCAGCCACCGATTTATTGCAACCGCTTTGGGCTCCCCTTGTACAGGTTCACCTACTTGCGGCATACCTTCTCCCGAAGTTACGGTATCAATTTGCCGAGTTCCTTCTCCTGAGTTCTCTCAAGCGCCTTAGAATACTCATCTCGCGCACCAGTGTCGGTTTGCGGTACGGTCGTCAATAGCTGAAGCTTAGTGGCTTTTCCTGGAAGCAGGGTATCACTCACTTCGGCAGCAAGCTGCCTCGTTATCACCCCTCATCTCAGCCCGGCGGATTTGCCTACCAGGCACGACTACAGGCTTGAACCACCTATTCCAACAGGTGGCTGAGCTAACCTTCTCCGTCCCCACATCGCACTATTGAGCGGTACAGGAATATTGACCTGTTTCCCATCAGCTACGCATCTCTGCCTCGCCTTAGGGGCCGACTCACCCTACGCCGATGAACGTTGCGTAGGAAACCTTGCGCTTACGGCGAGCGGGCTTTTCACCCGCTTTAACGCTACTCATGTCAGCATTCGCACTTGTGATACCTCCAGCAGCCTTCCCAGGCCACCTTCACAGGCTTACACAACGCTCTCCTACCACGCACAGTAAACTGTGCATCCGCAGCTTCGGTAACTGGCTTGAGCCCCGTTACATCTTCCGCGCAGGACGACTCGATCAGTGAGCTATTACGCTTTCTTTAAATGATGGCTGCTTCTAAGCCAACATCCTGACTGTTTTAGCCTTCCCACTTCGTTTCCCACTTAGCCAATTTTAGGGACCTTAGCTGGCGGTCTGGGTTGTTTCCCTCTTGAGTCCGGACGTTAGCACCCGGTGCTCTGTCTCCCGCGCTGTACTCTTCGGTATTCGGAGTTTGCCTTGGTTTGGTAAGTCGCCATGACCCCTAGCCAAAACAGTGCTCTACCCCCGAAGGTAATACGCGAGGCACTACCTAAATAGTTTTCGGAGAGAACCAGCTATTTCCAAGTTTGTTTAGCCTTTCACCCCTATCCACAGCTCATCCGCTACTTTTGCAACAGTAGTCGGTTCGGACCTCCAGTACCTGTTACGGCACCTTCATCCTGGCCATGGATAGATCACTTGGTTTCGGGTCTACACCCAGCGACTGAAGTTCGCCCTGTTCGGACTCGGTTTCCCTGCGCCTCCCCTATTCGGTTAAGCTTGCCACTGAATGTAAGTCGCTGACCCATTATACAAAAGGTACGCAGTCACCCCAAAGGGCTCCTACTTTTTGTAAGCATGCGGTTTCAGGATCTATTTCACTCCCCTCCCGGGGTTCTTTTCGCCTTTCCCTCACGGTACTGGTTCACTATCGGTCGATGATGAGTATTTAGCCTTGGAGGATGGTCCCCCCATGTTCAGACAGGGTTTCTCGTGCCCCGCCCTACTTGTCTCTAGCCTAGTACCACCAAACGGTTTTCGCATACGGGGCTATCACCCACTATGGCCGGCCTTTCCATGCCGCTTTGCTAACCACTTGACTATCACTAGAAGGCTCTTGCAATTTCGCTCGCCACTACTTTCGCAATCTCGGTTGATGTCTTTTCCTCTGGGTACTTAGATGTTTCAGTTCCCCAGGTTCGCCTCCAAGCCCTATGTATTCAGACTTGGATACCCTTGCGGGTGGGTTTCCCCATTCAGATATCTCCGGATCAATGCTTATTTGCCAGCTCCCCGAAGCTTTTCGCAGGCTATCACGTCTTTCGTCGCCTATCATCGCCAAGGCATCCACCACATGCTCTTAGTCACTTGACCCTATAACTTTGACCTCTTGACCTTGCAGCCAAGAGCTCTCCATCACACCGGATCAAAGACCACTTGCGAGGTCTCGCACCTCGCGCGTTAAGTTGTGCCGTAATGCCAAATGTGCTTTTCCAAGTGCATTTCTGCCCTCGAGAACATTCGTCATTACTGAACTATCCAATTGTCCATTGAATCGTTCGCTTTGACGCAATCAAACTAGGTTGCTGATGGCACGGTGCATCCCTTGCAGGATGCTTTCCATCAGCAACGCTGATTTCGACTTTCTGTGAATTTTTAAGGAACAGCCGATTGAGGCGAACTATCTCGCTTCAACAACGAAGCAGCCTTTGTGCAAAGCCGCTTGGGTGTTGAGTGTTGTGTGTTTCAGGTCAGGTCAGGCGCTCGCTGCACCAAAGCAGGTGGTGGAGGATGACGGGATCGAACCGACGACCCCCTGCTTGCAAAGCAGGTGCTCTCCCAGCTGAGCTAATCCCCCGTGTGCCTTGGCCTGCCCAACCCTTGCGGGTTGGCGCTTGCACAGAAAGATCTAGATGGTGGGTCTAGTTGGACTCGAACCAACGACCCCCGCCTTATCAAGACGGTGCTCTAACCAGCTGAGCTACAGACCCGTTTGCCTTCGGCAGCATCTCTGCTGGCTCAGCATTCGGCCAACTGTCCTTTTCTGACAACCGATAAGTGTGGGCGTTCAATACAGTGCAAGTCCTGCTCTGGTGTTTCCAGAAAGGAGGTGATCCAGCCGCACCTTCCGATACGGCTACCTTGTTACGACTTCACCCCAGTCACGAACCCCGCCGTGGTAAGCGCCCTCCTTGCGGTTAGGCTACCCACTTCTGGCGAGACCCGCTCCCATGGTGTGACGGGCGGTGTGTACAAGACCCGGGAACGTATTCACCGCGACATTCTGATCCGCGATTACTAGCGATTCCGACTTCACGCAGTCGAGTTGCAGACTGCGATCCGGACTACGACTGGCTTTGTGGGATTGGCTCCCCCTCGCGGGTTGGCAACCCTCTGTACCAGCCATTGTATGACGTGTGTAGCCCCACCTATAAGGGCCATGAGGACTTGACGTCATCCCCACCTTCCTCCGGTTTGTCACCGGCAGTCCCATTAGAGTGCCCTTTCGTAGCAACTAATGGCAAGGGTTGCGCTCGTTGCGGGACTTAACCCAACATCTCACGACACGAGCTGACGACAGCCATGCAGCACCTGTGTGTCGGCTCTCTTTCGAGCACCCCCGCATCTCTGCAGGGTTCCGACCATGTCAAAGGTGGGTAAGGTTCTTCGCGTAGCATCGAATTAAACCACATCATCCACCGCTTGTGCGGGTCCCCGTCAATTCCTTTGAGTTTCAACCTTGCGGCCGTACTCCCCAGGCGGTCAACTTCACGCGTTAGCTTCGTTACTGAAGAAATAAATCCCCAACAACCAGTTGACATCGTTTAGGGCGTGGACTACCAGGGTATCTAATCCTGTTTGCTCCCCACGCTTTCGTGCATGAGCGTCAGTGCAGGCCCAGGGGATTGCCTTCGCCATCGGTGTTCCTCCGCATATCTACGCATTTCACTGCTACACGCGGAATTCCATCCCCCTCTGCCGCACTCCAGCCATGCAGTCACAATGGCAGTTCCCAGGTTGAGCCCGGGGATTTCACCACTGTCTTGCATGGCCGCCTGCGCACGCTTTACGCCCAGTAATTCCGATTAACGCTTGCACCCTACGTATTACCGCGGCTGCTGGCACGTAGTTAGCCGGTGCTTATTCTTACGGTACCGTCATGTTCCCCAGGTATTAACCGAAGACTTTTCGTTCCGTACAAAAGCAGTTTACAACCCGAAGGCCTTCGTCCTGCACGCGGCATGGCTGGATCAGGGTTGCCCCCATTGTCCAAAATTCCCCACTGCTGCCTCCCGTAGGAGTCTGGGCCGTGTCTCAGTCCCAGTGTGGCTGATCATCCTCTCAGACCAGCTACAGATCGCAGGCTTGGTAGGCTCTTATCCCACCAACTACCTAATCTGCCATCGGCCGCTCCAGGAGCGCAAGGCCCGAAGGTCCCCTGCTTTCATCCTGAGATCGTATGCGGTATTAGCAAAGCTTTCGCCTCGTTATCCCCCACTCTTGGGCACGTTCCGATGTATTACTCACCCGTTCGCCACTCGTCAGCAGACCGAAGTCCCTGTTACCGTTCGACTTGCATGTGTAAGGCATGCCGCCAGCGTTCAATCTGAGCCAGGATCAAACTCTACAGTTCGATCTTGAATGCACTCATCTGACGGAATTGAAAGATGAAAAATCATCCCTCAATACTGTTTCCATGAGCGTTTGCTTGAGGCCCGAAGACCTCGTTTTCAACAGGTCTGCCCTGCCATCAAACGCCCACGCTTATCGGCTGTGTGTTGTTAAAGCACTTGCAAGATGCGAAGCAGAACTTCTTTTCTTGCGAACCCCGCTGCGATCAGCGAAGCCTTGAACTATAACAGGTTTCAAAGTAACCTGTCAAACTTGAAGGTCTTTCGACCCGATCTTGCGATCGTCGCTTCCAACTAACTGCAGCGCCTTAGCACTGCCGCCCTGTCAGAAGCGAAGCCTTGAACTATACACCAGAAATCCAGGAAGCTGCAAGACTTGGAAGAAATTTTTGAAGGCCTGCAAAACAAACTCTCGGGACTTCTTCCCTTGCCGCACTGGCTTGCCGGTTCACCCGGCTGCTCCACTGCAGCAAGCCTGCTAGTATAGCTGGAAAAATCGGGGCGGGAAGAAATCTGGCAAAATTTTTGAAATTCCGTGTTTGCCAGGGCTGACCTCTCTCCCACTGACGCTACGGGTCAAGTGGCTCTGCCCCCTCAGAGCTGCCACTTCTCCAGCAGCTTGTCCGGCGCCAGATTGTCATAGCCTTCGAACGGCTGATGGATCCAGGGGTTGGTCGGCAAAAATTCGACCGAGTAGTCTGGCGTGAAGGTGGAAAAGCCCTTAGTCCAGATGACGGCGCTGCGCAGCTCGGTGATGGGTGCATAGTTGGTCTTGAGCATCTGGATGACCGCATTCAGGGTATGCCCAGAATCTGCCAGGTCATCGACCAGCAGTACGCGCCCGGCGAGCTCTCCCCTGGGCGTGGTGATGAAGCGCGCAATATCCAGATGCCCCTGCACTGTTCCCGCCTCGGCTCGGTAGGAGCTGGTGGACATGATGGCCAGCGGCTTGTCGAAGATGCGGCTCAGGATGTCGCCAGGGCGCAACCCCCCGCGCGCCAGGCACAGGATGGTGTCGAACTCCCAGCCCGACTGATGCACCTTGAGCGCCAGCTTCTCGATCAGGTTGTGGTATTCGTCATAGCTCACATACAGGTGCTTGCCGTCTTCAGTCAACATTGCGCGCTCCAAAATTAATAGCTACTCACGCTTGCCCATCAAGGGCAAACGCCGGTTTTCTCTTGAATCAGGCGTCCGCCTTGTAAGGGTCGCGCATCAGGATGGTGTGATCGCGATCGGGGCTGGTGGAGACCATGGCGATCGGCACCCCGGTGACCTGCTCGATACGCTCCAGGTAGCGGCGTGCGTTTGCCGGCAGATCTGCGTAGCGCGTGACGCCCACGGTGGTTTCGCTCCAGCCGGGGACTTGCTCGTAGATGGGCTTGCAGCGGGCGATTTCCTCGGCACCCATGGGCAGCAGGTCGATGCGCTCGCCGTCAAGCTCATAGCCCACACACAGGGACAGCTCCTGCAGACCATCGAGTACATCCAGCTTGGTGATGCACAGGCCGGACAAGCCGTTGACCTGTGCGCTGCGCTTGAGCAGCGCCGCATCGAACCAGCCACAGCGGCGGCTGCGCCCGGTGGTCACGCCGCGCTCGGCACCCACGGTGCTCATGTGGTAGCCGGGCGTGCCAGGGGTCTCCCAGTCCAGCTCGGTCGGGAACGGCCCGCCGCCCACCCGGGTGCAGTACGCCTTGGTGATGCCCAGGACATAGTGCAGCAGGCCAGGGCCGACGCCCGAGCCGGCAGCGGCATTGCCAGCCACGCAGTTGCTGGAGGTGACATAGGGATAGGTGCCGTGATCGACATCCAGCAAGGTGCCCTGGGCGCCCTCGAACAGCAAATTGCCGCCGCTGGCATGTGTCTCATTGAGCTCGCGCGACACATCCGCCATCATGGGGCGCAGCAGTTCGGCATGGCGCATGGCCTCCTCATATACCGGCTCGAACTGCACCCGGCCTTCGTGGAGATAGGGCTTGAGCGCGTCGCCAAACTGGAATTTTTCCGAACCCAGGAAGGTGGCCAGCACATGGTTGTGCAGCGCCAGCAGTTCACGCAGCTTGACGGCAAAACGCTGTGGATCCTTCAAGTCCTGCACCCGCAGGGCGCGGCGGGCAATCTTGTCCTCGTAGGCCGGGCCGATGCCCCGGCCTGTGGTGCCGATTTTTTCGGCGCCACTTTCCTCGCGGGCCGCTTCGCGCGCCACGTCCAGTGCGACATGAAAGGGCAGGATCAGCGGGCAGGCCTCGCTGACCCGCAGGCGCGAGCGCACTTCGACGCCAGCGCGCTCCAGCCCGGTGATTTCCTCGAACAGCTTGGCTGCGGACAGCACCACGCCATTGCCGATGTAGCACTTGACGCCCGGGCGCATGATGCCGCTGGGGATCAAGTGCAGCGCCGTCTTGACGCCATTGATGACCAGCGTGTGCCCGGCGTTGTGGCCTCCTTGGAAACGCACCACGCCCTGGGCGCTCTCCGTGAGCCAGTCCACCAGCTTGCCCTTGCCCTCATCGCCCCATTGCGTACCAACGACAACGACGTTGCGCCCTTTGCTTGCCTGCATGTCAAACCCGATCCAAAACAGAAAGAAAACGAATTCAGAACGTCAAAGTGGCCGCACCTGCCACTGACCACCTGTATGCACCAACTCCCGGTCGCAGAGGAATTCATCGACCTCGCTGCCATGCTCGGACAGCATGCATACCACGGTCTCGCCCTGCTGACGCAGTGCGGCGATGGCCTCGGCAATGCCGGCCTCGCCGGCCCAGGGCGCGCGGATGGCGGCGCGCAACGGACGCGGGGCCACCACACTCACGAGCTGCTTCACATCCAGACTGAAACCTGCCGCCGGGCGGTTGCGTCCGAAAGCGGCGCCGACCTCGTCGTAGCGCCCGCCGCGTACCAAGGCATCGCTGGCCCCCGGCGTGTAAATGCCGAAACGCGCCCCGCTGTAGTAGGCGTAACCGCGCAAATCGGCCAGATCGAAGGTCACGCGCGCACCTTCCACCCGGGCTGCGATGGCCTTCAAATCTGATAGCGCCTGCCGCAGGCTGGACGTGGGTTTGAGAGCTTTTTCAGCCTCATCCAGCACTTTTTCGTCACCATAGAGCTGCAGCAGCGCCAGCAGCCCCTGGCGCGAGGCCTGCGGGAAGTCGCGGGTCAGCCGCGTCAGCTCGCTGGCGTCCTTGGCGGCCAGCGCCGCGTGTACCTGGCTGAGATGGCTCAACCCAACCGGTACGCCGGCCAGCAGACTACGCACGATGCGCACATCAGCCAGATCGACGCTGACACCAGGCACCTGGGTCGCCCGCAGACACTGCAGGGCCAGCTGCACGGCCTCGATATCAGCTTCCAGGCCTGCATGGCCGTAAATCTCGGCGCCGAACTGCAGCGGCTCGCGCGTCGTGTGTGGCCTGTCCGGGCGTGCGTGCAGCACCGGGCCGCAGTAGCACAACCGAGTGACGCCACGGCGGTTGAGCAAATGGGCATCGATGCGAGCCACCTGCTGCGTCGTGTCGGCGCGCAGGCCCAGGGAGCGGCCAGACAGCTGATCGACCAGCTTGAAGGTCTGCAGATCCAGCGCTTCCCCGGCACCGCTGAGCAGCGATTCCAGATGTTCGAGCAGCGGTGGGATGACCAACTCATAGCCGTAGCTGCGCGCCGTGTCCAGCAGGCTGCGACGCAGTTCTTCGATGTGCCGGGCCTCGGAGGGCAGAACATCGGCAATGTGATCCGGCAAGACCCAGACAGACATGGAATAGGCAGACTGTTGAAAAGGAGATTTTACCGACAGGGCCAGGACAGCCCTGCCCGAGACGTCAGCGCAGGAGGCGTCAGAGCAGCCACAGCAGACCTACTCCGGCCAGGATGGACAGCAGCGCGCAAAAGCGTATCTGTCCGTCGCGCAGTTGGGCGATCTGCGAGAACATGCGCCGCCAGCCCGCCGGGGAGATGAAGGGCAACAGGCCCTCCAGCACCAGCACCATGCCCAGGGCGGCCCACAGGCTGGTGGCCCAGCTCATGGCTCAGCGACTACTGCTGCCAGCAGCCGCCGTGCCGCCCACGCCGCGCATGGCCTTGAAGAACTCCGAGGATGCCGGATCGACGACCATCACGTCGCCCTTGCGGTTGAAGCTGGCCTTGTAGGCCTCCAGGCTGCGGTAGAACTGCGCAAACTGCGCATCCCGGCCAAAGGCCTCGCCATAGGTGCGAGCCGCCTCGGCGTCGCCTTCGCCCTTGATCTTCTGCGCGTCGCGGTAGGCGTTGGCGATGGTGATCTCGCGCTGGCGGTCGGCGTCGGCGCGGATCTTCTCACCCTCGGCCGCCCCGGTGGAGCGCAGTTCATTGGCCACGCGCTTGCGCTCGGCCTCCATGCGGCGATAGACCGACTCGGTGATGGCTTCCACATAGTCCACGCGGGTGATGCGCACGTCCACCACGTCCACACCCCAGGGCTTGGCGCCGCGCACCGCTTCCAGTACCTCGCGCTTGACGTCCGACATCAGCGCATCGCGCTTGGTGGAGATCAGCTCACGCACCGTGCGGCGGTTGACTTCTTCTTGAAAGGCGTTGCGCACCACGCGGTTGAGCTGCAGCGCGCCGGCATTCTCGTCGAGGCCTACATTGCGGATGTACTCGGACGGGTCAGTGATGCGCCAGCGCACGTACCAGTCGATGACCACGCGCTGCTTTTCCGCCGTCAGCATGGACTCGGTGTCCGAGCTGTCCAGGGTGAGCAGGCGCTTGTCGATGTAGCGCACGTTCTGGAACGGTGGCGGCAGCTTGAAGTTCAGGCCCGGCTCGGTGATGACTTCCTTGATCTGGCCAAGGGCATAGACCACGCCGAACTGGCGCTGATCGACCACGAACAGCATGGAGCTGAGCAGGGCCAGCAGCACCAGGGCGCTGGTGGCGATGAAACCGATTCTGTTCACGCGACGATTCTCCTATCGGGTCTCACGCTCGCGCGAGCGGGCATCGCGCGCACGCGGGTCGCCTGCCAGCGCGCCGGCGGGCGGCAGAGTTGCCGGCGTCGATGGCGCGGCAGTCGCTGCTTCAGGATTGGCCACTGCACTGCCGCCCTGGGCCACGCTCTGCATGATCTTGTCCAGTGGCAAATACAGCAGGTTGGAGCCTTGGCGCGAGTCCACCATGACCTTGGTGACGTTGCTGTAGATCTGCTGCATGGTCTCCAGATACATGCGGTCGCGCGTGACCTGGGGGGCGCGCTGGTATTCGTTGAGCACCGAGGTGAAGCGCTGCGCATCACCCTGGGCCTGGGCCACGATGCGTGCCTTGTAGGCTGCGGCCTCCTCGCCCAGGCGCGAGGCGGTACCGACGGCGCGCGGCACTACATCGTTGGCGTAGGCCTGGGCCTCGTTCTTGGCGCGCTCGCGCTCCTGCCCGGCCTTGAGCACGTCGTCAAAGGCGGCCTGCACCTGCTCGGGCGGACGTACGCCGCCCTGCTGCAGATTGATGCCTACGACTTCGACGCCTACCTTGTAGCGATCCAGGATGGCCTGCATGAGATTGCGCACGCGCGGCGCGATCTGGTCGCGCTCCTCGGCCAGGGCGCTGTCCATGCGCATCTTGCCGACCACCTCGCGCACGGCGGTCTCGGCGGCCTGCACCACGGCATCGCCCGGGTTGCGGCTCTCGAACAGCCAAGCGCGCGCGTCGTTCAGGCGATACTGCACGGCGAATTTGATCTCGACGATGTTTTCGTCCTCGGTCAGCATGGCCGACTCGCGCAGGCCGGTGCTCTTGATGATGCTGTCGCGGCCCACGTCCACCGAGCGGATCTGCGTGACGAACACCAGTTCATGGCGCTGGATGGGATAGGGCAGGCGCCAGTTGAAGCCGGCATTGACCGTGCTCTTGTACTTGCCGAACTGCGTGATGACCGCCTGCTGGCCCTCCTGCACGATGAAAAAACCCGTGCCCAGCCAGATCAGCACGGCAATGGCCGCGATCAGACCCAGGCCGACGCCGGCATTCTTCATGTCGGGCTGGAAGTTGCCACCACCCACGGGTTGCCTGCCGCCGCCACCGCCGCGCCCGCCGAACATGCCGCTGAGCTTGCGGTTGAGGTCACGCCACAATTCATCCAGGTCTGGCGGCTGGCCGCCAGGGCCGCCCGGGCCACCACGGTTGCCGCGCGGCGGCTCGTTGCTCGGGCGCTCGGGTGGCTCGGGGCGGGAAGCGCCCTCGCTGCCGTCCTCGCCGCGTCCCCAGCGGGGGTCGTTGAGATTGAACATCCCCGGATGCGCGCCGGCAACAGGGCCTGGCGCCAGGAGCGGTTAGGAAAGTCCATGCGCTTGGGTTCTCTTGGTCTTGGAAATTTCGAAAAAACAGCCGGCATTGTGCCCAATCAGCCCGGCGTCCCCGGCAATTCAGTGCCTGCAGCAGGGGGCATCGGGGCACGCGCAGCCAAGGCCATGCGCGCCAGCTGCTCACGCAGCGCCGCCATGCCGGTGCCGCTGCGGGCGCTCACGAACAGGCGCGGCACGGGGCGGCCTTCGATCTCGTACTCGTCTTGCAGCACGATCGGCGCGCTGCCCGGCGCAATCGCATCGAGCTTGTTGAAGACCAGCAGCTGAGGGATGTCGGCAGCGCCGATCTCGTGCAGGACTTTTTGCACCTGCACAATCTGCTCGGGATAGCCGGGGTTGGAAGCATCGACCACATGCAGCAGCAGATCGGCATCGACGGCCTCCTGCAGCGTGGCCTCGAAGGCATCGACCAGGCCATGCGGCAGGTCGCGAATGAAGCCCACTGTGTCCGACAGCGACACCGTGCCCACCTCCGCACCCAGATAAAGCTGGCGCGTGGTGGTGTCCAGCGTGGCAAACAGCTGGTTGGCCGCATAGGCGCGCGCCTTGACCAGAGCATTGAACAGCGTGGACTTGCCGGCGTTGGTGTAGCCGACGATGGAGATGTTGACGGTCTCGCGGCGCTCGCGCTGGCGACGCTGGGTGCCGCGCTGGCGCTTGACCCGGATCAGGCGCTCGCGCGTGCGCTTGATGGCGTCATCGATCATGCGCCGGTCGAGTTCGATCTGGCGCTCGCCCGGGCCGCCGCGCGCGCCGATGCCGCCACGCTGGCGCTCCAGGTGCGACCAGCGGCGCACCAGGCGGGTGGAGAGGTACTGCAGCCGCGCCAGTTCGACCTGCAGCTTGCCTTCGTGGCTGCGCGCGCGCTGGGCGAAGATCTCCAGGATCAGCAGCGTGCGGTCGTTGACCGGCAAGCCGATATGGCGCTCCAGGTTGCGCTGCTGCGCCGGGCTCAGCGCCTGGTCGAACAACACCTCCTGGGCGCCATGCATCTGCGCCAGGGTACGGATCTCGTCGGCCTTGCCGCTGCCCACGAACAGGGCGGCATCGGGCACCTTGCGCTTGCAGGCCAGCCGGGCAACCGGGTCGAGACCAGCTGTCTGCGCCAGCAGACCCAGCTCTTCGAGTTCGCCGTCGAAGTGGGGCAGGCCAAAATCCACGCCAACCAGCAGGACTGGCGTGGGCGGGCCATCGGGAAAGTGTTCGGAAGTGCTCAAGACCGCAGGCGCCGGAAGGTCATGGCGCCGGGTAGGCGGCGCAGCCATGCACCGCCAGGCTGATGTTGATGATGTTCAGCGATTGTTGCCGTTGCCCGCTTCCGGGGTCTCGGCTGTGGTGAAGTTGACGGCGCGCCCCGGCACGATGGTCGAGATGGCGTGCTTGTAGACCATCTGCGTGACCGTGTTGCGCAGCAGCACGACGTATTGGTCGAAGGACTCGATCTGGCCCTGCAGCTTGATGCCGTTGACCAGGTAGATGGACACCGGCACATGCTCGCGGCGCAGCGCGTTCAGGAAGGGATCTTGCAGAAGCTGACCTTTGTTGCTCACGATATTCTCCGTGTTCAAGAGTGTTGTTGTGGTGCGGCACCTTACCACAGCCATGCTGGCCTGCCGGGCCTGGGGCTGCCCGGCTTCAGCTGCTGCCCTTGTCGGCAAAAGGATTGGCCTGCGTCTTCATCTCGATGCGCAGCGGCGTGCCCACCAAGTCGAACTCCTTGCGAAAACGCCCTTCCAGAAAGCGCTTGTAGGCATCGGTGACATGCTCCAGCGAGTTGCCATGCACCACGATGATGGGCGGATTCATGCCGCCCTGATGGGCATAGCGCAGCTTGGGCCGAAAGCTCCCCGAGCGCTTGGGCGCCTGAAACTGCACGGCTTCGAGCAGCACGCGCGTGAGTACCGGCGTGGGCATCTTGCGCGTGGCCGCCTTATAGGCCTGGGTCAGCGACGCCCACAGCGGCGCCAGGCCCTGGCGCTTTTGCGCCGAGATGAAATGCAGCGAGGCGAATTTCAAAAACGACAGTCGCGTCTCAATGGAGCGCTCCAGTTGCTGGCGCTCGTAGCTGTCCACGGCATCCCACTTGTTGACCGCCACCACCACGGCGCGGCCGCTCTCCAGGATATAGCCGGCAATGTGCGCGTCCTGGTCAGTCACGCCCTGCGTGGCGTCCAGCAGCAGCAGAACGACATGCGCCGACTCGATGGCCTGCAGCGTCTTGACCACGGAAAATTTCTCGATGGCCTCGAACACCCGGCCCTTGCGGCGCAGGCCGGCCGTGTCGATCAGCTCGAATTTCTGGCCGCCGCGCTCCAGCGGCACGCTGATGGCGTCGCGCGTGGTGCCGGGCAGGTCGAAGGCGACCAGGCGCTCCTCGCCCAGCCAGGCGTTGATCAGCGTGGACTTGCCGACGTTGGGCCGGCCCGCCACGGCCAAGCGGATGACGTCCGCCTCGCCGGCCTCGGCCTCGCCGGCCTCCTCAGGCTCGGGGATGTGCTCCAGTGCCTGGTCGAGCAGGCTGCGCACGCCCTGGCCGTGGGCGGCGGAGACCGGAAAGACCTCGCCCAGGCCCAGCTCGTAGAACTCGGCCAGCTGCATCCCGCCCTGCATACCTTCGGCCTTGTTGCCGGCCAGCACGCAGGGCTTGCCCAGGCGGCGCAGGTAGTTGGCAATGTCGTGATCCTGGGCCGAGACGCCGGCGCGCACATCGACCACGAAGACGACCACGTCCGCCTCGGCCACGGCCTGCTGCGTCTGGCGCGCCATCTCGCGAAAGATGCCGCTGCCCGCATCGGGCTCGAAGCCGCCGGTGTCGATGACAATGAACTCGCGCTTGCCCTGTCGGCCATTGCCGTAGTGGCGGTCGCGCGTGAGGCCGGCGAAGTCGGCCACGATCGCATCGCGCGAACGCGTCATGCGGTTGAACAGGGTGGATTTGCCCACGTTGGGCCGCCCCACCAGGGCGATGATGGGTTTCATCCCGGGCCTTTTCTCTCTTCAGTCGGTCGCGTCGCGCTCACTCGGGACGAAAACCGTACACCCCGCCCTTGCGCGTGACGACAACCAGGGTGTCGGCAGCCACCACCGGGGTGGCGGCAATGGGCGAGCCATCGGTGGCCAAGCGGTTCAGGGGCGCTGCATCCTCGCGCGACAGCAGGTGTACCAGCCCGCTCTCGTCGCCTACCACCACCGAGCGGCCCAGCAGCAGCGGCGCCGTCAGGCGGCGCCACTGCAGGCGGTCGCTGGCCCAGGCGCGCGTGCCGTCGGTGCGGCGCCAGGCGACCACGCTGCCATTGCCCTCGCTGCCGAACAGCATGGCGTCGTCGCCATCGATGCCCTCGCCGCCGCTGGCCGGCTGCGTCCAGGCCACCGTGCCGCGCGTGGTGTCGATGCAGCCCACGGCAGCCTGGAAGGCGCGCGCGCAGAGGCTGGAGCCGACGCGGCTGGTGTGGCCGACCATCTCGACCAGGCGCTCCACATCGTTGGTGCCTCGCGGACTGGCCAGGGGCGCCTCCCAGCGCACACTGCCGCTGTCCGGGTTGAGGCCGACCAGCCGCCCGGACAGGCCGGCCACCAGCGTGTCGCCCACGGCCATGAGCACCCCGCCCTGGCGCAGGATCAAAGGCTCGCCCGGGCGCTGCTGGCGCCACAGCTGGTAGCCCGTAGCGGCGTCAAAGGCCTGCACCGAGCGATCGGCAGCCAGCACAAAGATGCGTTCGCCGGCCACCAGCGGCGCCGTATAGGCTTGCGCCGGCAGCGGCTTGCGCCAGATTTCGCGCCCGCCCTCCAAGGCGATGAGCTCACCTGTCTTGGCAGTCACCGCCGTCCAGCGGCCATCGCTGCCCACGCCCGAAGCCAGCGGCACGCCCAGGCGCGTGCGCCAGACATCGGCGCCCGTGGCGGCGTTCAGCGCCACCACTTCGCCACCGGCAGAAGCCAGCAGCACCGTGCCATCCACCACGCGCACATCCAGGGCCACGCCCTGGGTGCTGCCGATCTGGCTCGTCCAGGCCTGGCGCACGCCCAGCACCGGCACGTTGGGGCCAAGTTCAGCCGGCTTGGGCCGCGACGAGCCGCCCCAGGGCATCATGTTGCCCAGCGACGAGCAGCCCCCCAAGGCCAGCAGGCAGGCCAGCAGCGCAGCCGGGCGCAGCATCCGGGTCGCCCTGGCCATCATTGCGCTGCCCCTGCAGAGGGCGCTGCCGCCACGGTCTGCACCTGCGCGCCGAGGGCGTTGAGCTTGGCTTCGACCAGGCGGCGGTAGTCGGCGCGCTCGTCGAGCTTGTCCCAGGCGCGGCGGTATTCCTCGATGGCCTGCGCCTTCTTGTCCTGCAGCTGCAGCACGTCGCCCTTGCGGTCGGCAGCCAGCGCGGCAAATTCCGCCGGCATGGCGGCCGAGACCTGCGCCAGCGCCTCGTCATAGGATTTCTGCTCGACCAGCAGGCCGGCCAGGCGCAAGCGGGCGATGGCGCGCAGGCCTTCGTCCTCTCCCTTGTCAGCCACCCAGGCCAGCATGGCCCGGGCATCGTCGGCCTTGTCGGCATCGACCAGGGCCTTGGCGGCCAGCAAGGCGGCCTGCGCGGCCTGCACGGTGCCGCCGTAGCCGGACTTGAGGTCGGCAAAGGCCTGCTGCACGCGCGCCGTGTCGCCGGCAAGCACCGCAATGTCCACCGCCTCGGCCAGCGCCGTGGCCTGCTGGGCCTGGCGGCTTTGCCACAGGCGCCAGCCGTTCCAGGCGGCAAAGGCGCCCATGACGACGATCAGCACCCAAGTGATCAGGTTGCCCCAGGTCTTCCAGAAGTGCTTGAGCTCCTCAAGCTGCTCCTGCTCTTGCAGGTCGAAATTGTTGGCCATGTGCGTACCGGTTCCTGTCGTTCTCAGCGCGAAGATTGTAGGGTGGCGGCCCAGTTGCTCAGCTCGGCCAGCGCTCGCTCGACCTGCTCGCCTGCCTGGCGCAGCGGCTTGACGGTGACCGCGCCGCGCGCCCACTCGTCCGGCCCGAAGACCAGCGCATGGCGCGCGCCGCTGGCGTCGGCCTTCTTGAACTGCGACTTCATGCTGCCCATGCCCTCGCCGGCTGCCGTGGGCGCGTGCATCTGCACCGCCACGCCCAGGGCGCGCAACTGCTGCAGGTGGGCCATGACCTGCGGCAAGATGGCTGCGTCGGGCACCACGGCGTAGGCGTCGGCCACGGCCTCGGGGGCAGCCAGGCCCTGCTCCTTGAGCAGCTCCAGCACGCGCTCCACGCCGATGGCCCAGCCCACGGCGGGGGCTGGCTTGCCGCCGATCTGCTCGATCAGATAGTCGTAGCGCCCGCCGCCGCAAACCGTCCCCTGCGAACCCAGGCGGTCGGTGATGAACTCGAACACCGTCAGGTTGTAGTAGTCCATGCCGCGCACCAGGCGCGGGTTGAGGCGCCAGGCCACGCCGTTGGCGTCCAGAATGGCCTTCACAGCCTCGAAGTGCGCCAGCGACGCCTCGCCCAGGAAGTCCATCAGCCGGGGTGCGCCTTCGACCAAGGCCTGCATGGCGGGGTTCTTTGTGTCCAGGATGCGCAGCGGGTTGCTGTACAGGCGTCGGCGCGCGTCCTCGTCGAGCTGCTCCTGGTGCTGCTCCAGGTATGCGATCAGCGCGGCGCGGTGGGCGCGGCGCTCCTCGGGCTGGCCCAGACTGTTGAGCTCCAGCCGCACATCCTGCAGGCCCAGCTCCTGCCATAGCGCGTGCGCCAGCAGAATCAGCTCGGCATCGGCGTGCGCGCCGGGAAAGCCCAGCGCCTCGGCGCCGATCTGGTGGAACTGCCGATAGCGCCCGCGCTGGGGCCGCTCGTGGCGGAACATCGGCCCCATGTAGTACAGCCGCTTGCCGCCGTCGTACAGCATGGAGTGCTCGACCACGGCGCGCACCACGCCGGCCGTGGCCTCGGGGCGCAAGGTGAGCTGCTCGCCGTTGAGCCGATCCTCGAAGGAGTACATCTCCTTTTCCACGATGTCGGTGACCTCGCCCAGGCCGCGCACGAACAGCGGCGTGGGTTCGACGATGGGCGTGCGGATGTTGCGGTACGCATGGCGCGCCATGAGCGAGCGCACCTTCTCTTCCAGCCACTCCCAGCGCGCCGACTCGGGCGGCAGGATGTCGTTCATGCCCTTGATGGCAACCAGTTTGTGCATCTTGTCGTTGTTCTCAAATATTGATGAAATCGGCCTCAAACTCTTGCCAGGCAAGCGCTGACAGCTATCATTTTTGAACTCAAGCAGAAGCACTGCCGAAGCGCCGAGCCACGTAGTCATCGACGATGGCCTGGAACTCCCGGGCGATGCCCTCGCCGCGCAGCGTCATGGCCTTTTCGCCGTCGATATAGACCGGGGCGGCAGGCGCCTCGCCCGTGCCCGGCAGGCTGATGCCGATGTCGGCGTGCCGGCTCTCGCCCGGGCCGTTGACGATGCAGCCCATGACGGCCACCTTCATCGCCTCGACGCCGGGGTAGCGCGCGCGCCACAGCGGCATCTGCGCGCGCAGGTAGTCGTCGATCTGCTTGGCCAGCTCCTGGAAGGTGGTGCTGGTGGTGCGCCCGCAGCCCGGGCAGGCCGTGACGCTGGGCACGAAGGCGCGCAGGCCCAGCGCCTGCAGGATTTCGGCGGCCACCACCACCTCCTGCGTGCGCGCCTCGCCCGGCTGGGGCGTGAGCGAGACGCGGATGGTGTCGCCTATGCCCTCTTGCAGCAAGATGGCCAGCGAAGCCGCCGAGGCCACCGTGCCCTTGGTGCCCATGCCGGCTTCGGTCAGGCCCAGGTGCAGCGCGTAGTCGCAGCGGCGGCTGAGTGCGCGATAGACGGCAATCAAGTCCTGCACGCCGCTGACCTTGCACGACAGGATGATCTGCTCGCCAGCGAGACCCATGCTCTCGGCCAGGCGCGCCGAATCGATGGCCGAGGTGATCAAGGCCTCGTACATGACCTGGCGCGCGTCCCAGGGCTGGGCGCGGCGGCTGTTGGCGTCCATCAGGCGGGCCAGCAGCTCCTGATCCAGGCTGCCCCAGTTGACGCCGATGCGCACCGCCTTGTCCCAGCGCACGGCTGCTTCGATCATCTGGCCGAACTGGCGGTCGCGCTTATCGCCCTTGCCGACGTTGCCGGGGTTGATGCGGTACTTGGACAGCGCCTGCGCGCAATCGGGGAATTCGCTCAGCAGCCGGTGGCCGTTGTAGTGAAAGTCGCCCACCAGCGGCACGTCGATGCCCATGCGGTCGAGCTGCTCGCGCACGTAGGGCACGGCCTGCGCCGCCTCGGGCGTGTTGACGGTGATGCGCACCAGCTCCGAGCCGGCCTGCGCCAGCTCCTTGACCTGAATGGCCGTGGCAATCGCGTCCACCGTGTCGGTGTTGGTCATGGACTGGATGCGCACCGGTGCATCGCCCCCTACCGTCACCACGCGGTTGCCCCAGACCACCCGCGCCTGGCGCGTGCGCCGTGGCAGCGGGGCGGCCAGCTCGATCGGCTGCTCCTCTTGAAACGGGTTCATGGCCTGGTTCATTTCACCTCGAAGCGGGCGACGTTGTCGCGCGCCAGCGTTTTCAAATCCATGGGCTGGCCGCGCACGATGACTTCGGTGGCATCGGCCCGGCCGATGACCACCGACCACGGCGCAGTGCCGGGCACCGCCACGCTCTCGCCAGCCTCCAAGGTCTTTTGCAGCACCACGGCGCCGCCGCTGCGCACCTGCACCCAGGACTGCTCGCGGGCGCGCAGCACCAGGTCGGCGTTGGGTGCAGCCGCCGGCGCGCTGGCGGCTGGCGCTGCAACAGTGGCGGCTGTCGCTGGCGCAGAGGCAGCGGGAACCGAACCGGAGGGGCAGCGGCGGCGTCGGATGCTGCTGGCACTGGCACTGGCACTGGCGCTGGCACTGGCGTTGGCGTTGGCGCAGCCGGCACCTCGGTCTGCGGTGCAGGTGCGGCAGGGCCAGGCGGCTGGCCTGCTGCCTCGGGCAATGCAAATTGTGCTGGCTGGCTTGGCGGCTCGGCTGTCAGCGCCGGCGCCTGGCTGGCCGTGCGCCCGGGCAGCAGCTGATCCAGGGTCAGGCCCGCCGGCCACACGATGATGGCCAGCGCCCCAAGCAGCAGCAGCGCCACGGCGGCCAGCAGCAGGCGCGAGCGCGGTGCCTCGCCGCCACCCGTGAAGCTGCCGCGCAGAGGCGTATCCCGGATCGAGGCATTGATGCCCTGGTGGATGCGCAGCGGCGCCGGCGCCCCACCAGGCAGCAGCGCCAGGATGGGGGCAGGGTCGTGCTTGAGCACGCGACAGGCACCAGCGGCCAGCGCACGCATGAAGACGTGATCCTTGAAGTCCTCGTAGCGATCGGCCTCCAGCGCCTCCAGCCGCTCCACCGGCACCTTGAGCGTGGTCGCCAGCGCGGCGATGTGCATACCCGCAGCCTGGCGCATCTGGCGCAGGAGCTGGCCGGCACTGCTGCCAGCCCCGGCGGGGCTTGCTGCGCCGCCATCCTCGCCCTCTCCTGGTGGCGCAGTGAACTCACTCATCGAAGTTCCCCTTGTCCAGCGCCCTGACCTGGCGCGAGTCTGGGAAGCGCTTGCGCAGCTGCTCGGCCAGCTGGCGCATGGCCAATGTGTCGCCCAGAGCGCGCTCGATCCTGATGCCCAGCCAGAGGGATTCGGCGCTGCCGAATTCGCCGTTGTTCACGCGGCGCGCGTAGAACTGCGCACGCCCGATGTCGCCCCGGGCGAAGATGATCGATGCCAGGTGATAGCCAATCACCGGATTGCCAGCGTCGATCTCGTAGGCGCGCAGCAGCGTCTGCTCGGCCAGCTCGACCTGGCCGGCGCGCTGCTGGCATACGCCCAGCGACATCAGCGTCTTGCTGCGGCTGGTGTAGCCGGGGATGGCCAGCGCACGCTCGAACAGCTCGCCGGCCTGCTCGTAGTGTTCGCGCTGGCACTGCAGCCAGCCCAGGTTGTGCAGGATGTCGGGGTCGCGCGGCTTCATGTCCTGGGCGCGGCGCAGGCTGTGCTCGGCCTTGGCCATGTCGCCCTGCGCCATGTGCGCCAGCCCGCGCACGTGGTAGGCATCGGCATTGTCGGGGTCGGCGGCCAGCGCCTGGCGCACCTCTTCGAGCGCCACCTGGGGCTGGCCATGCTGCAGATAGTTGACCGCCAGCTCCAGGCGGATCCTGGCGCGCCGGCGCGCCTCGGTCTCGTTCTGGCCGGCTGCAGCACTGTCCAGGCCGGCCTCGCTGTCCCGGGCGAGTGATGAACAGCCAGCCAGGCTGGCCATGCAGGCCAGCAGACAGGCTCCCGCCAGCAAGCGCCAGCGCCCTGCCCCGTTGCTCAAGATCATGAACTGCCTCCCCTGCTGCTCTTTGGTCTTTGGATGTCGTGCTCCCGGCGTCATGGCGCCGGGACTATCGGTATGGTGCGCAATCTGGCCATGCGCTCACCCACACGGGTGCGATCCTGCACGTCGCCGGCCAGCTGGCCGCAGGCGGCGTCGATGTCGTCGCCGCGCGTCTTGCGCACAGTGGTGACGATGCCGGCGTCGCTCAGTATCTTGGCGAAAGTTGCCACGGCGGCATTGCTGGAGCGGCGCAGGCCCGAGGCTGGAAACGGGTTGAACGGAATCAGGTTGAACTTGCAGGCCACACGTGTGCCGGCGCTGCCGTTGACCAGGGCAATCAACTGGCGCGCGTGCTCGGGCTGGTCGTTGACGCCATCGAGCATGCAGTATTCGAAAGTGATGAAATCGCGCGGCGCGTGCTCCAGGTAGCGCCGGCAGGCAGCCAACAGCTCGGCCAGCGGGTATTTGCGGTTCAGCGGTACCAGGTTGTCGCGCAGCGCGTCTTGCGGGGCGTGCAGTGATACCGCCAGCGCCACCGGGCAGTCCTGCGCCAGCCGGTCGATCATGGGCACCACGCCCGAGGTCGAGACCGTGACGCGGCGGCGCGACAGACCATATGCGTGGTCGTCCAGCATGACGCGCAGCGCCGGCACCAGGGCCGAGTAGTTCTGCAGCGGCTCGCCCATGCCCATCATGACCACGTTGGAGATGATGCGTTCACTGCGCCCGAGGCGCTGGCGCAGGGCGTGCTCGGCGAACCACAGCTGGGCGATGATCTCGCCGGTGGTCAGGTTGCGGCTGAAGCCCTGGTGGCCGGTGGAGCAGAAGCGGCAGCCCACGGCGCAGCCGGCCTGCGAGGAAATGCACAGCGTGCCGCGGTCGTCCTCGGGGATGAAGACGGTCTCCACCGCATTGCCGCCGCCGACATCGAACAGCCATTTGACGGTGCCGTCCGCCGAGGTGTGCTCGCTGATGGCGGGCAGGGCCGCAACGTGCGCGCAACCCTTGAGCTTTTCGCGCAGCGACTTGGCCAGATCGCTCATCTGGTCGAAGTCGGCCACGCCGCGCTGGTGGATCCAGCGAAACAGCTGCGTGGCACGAAAGCGCTTCTCGCCGAGCTGGCCGCAGAAGGCGGCAATACCGTCGAGATCCAGTTCCAGAAGACTTGTGGTCATAGCGCTTTCAGTGCCACGCGGCAGAACCCGCATGGCAGGGTCTTGCCGACCCCGCCAGCTGCGGGCGCTGCATCAGCGGGCGTAGATGTTCAGGCCGGGGAAGAAGAAGGCGATTTCGACCTGCGCGGTCTCGGCAGCGTCCGAGCCATGCACGGCGTTGGCGTCGATGCTGTCGGCGAAATCGGCGCGGATGGTGCCGGCAGCAGCCTGCTTGGGGTCGGTGGCGCCCATCAGCTCACGGTTCTTCAGGATGGCGTTCTCGCCCTCCAGCACCTGCACCATGACCGGGCCGGAGATCATGAAATCCACCAGATCCTTGAAGAAGGGGCGCTCCTTATGCACGCCGTAGAACTGCTCGGCCTCGGCGCGCGAGAGGTGGATCATGCGGGCGGCGGCAATCTTCAGGCCGGCGGCCTCGAAGCGGGCGTAGATCTGGCCAATGACGTTTTTGGCAACGGCGTCGGGCTTGATGATGGATAGGGTGCGTTCGACGGTCATGATGGATTTTTCCTTGAGTAGGGTGTTTCGGATGTTTCGTTGATTTTTTGCCAACCTGGCAAAACGGCGGATTTTAACTTTTGTGCGGACGGCTATCGGCCCCCGCGCCGCTGCCCCGGGCGGCCCCGCTGTTTTTGCTGCTGGCGCTGGCGCATCAGGCTGTCGGCGCCGATGTAGCCGACCGAGGTTTTCATGGGGTCGGGCTGGCTGGAGGGCTGAGGCCTGGGTGCGGCCCGAGGCGGGCGTGCCGGAGCGCCGCCCGAGCGGTCGGGACTGCGGCCGCGCCGGCCACCTGCGTTCGGAGCGCGCGGTACCTGCGGCGGCGTGTAGTCCACAGCCTGCATCAGCGCCTGGATGTCGCGCTCGTCCAGCTCCAGCCAGGCGCCGCGCTTGAGGCCGCGTGGCAGCACCATGGCACCGTAGCGGATGCGGATCAAGCGGCTGACGGCGTGGCCTACGGCCTCGAACATGCGCCGCACCTCGCGGTTGCGCCCCTCGGAGATGGTCACGCGGTACCAGCAATTGGCGCCCTCGCCGCCACCGTCCTCGATGGAGCCGAAGGCCGCCGCGCCATCGTCGAGCTGCACGCCATCGAGCAGGCGCTGGCGCTCCTCGTCGCTGAGCGCCCCCAGCACGCGCACGGCGTATTCGCGCGTCAGGCCAAAGCGCGGATGCATCAGCCGGTTGGCCAACTCGCCCGAGCTGGTCAGCAGCAGCAGGCCTTCGGTATTCAGATCAAGACGGCCCACGGATTGCCACTTGCCGTGGGCCAGGCGTGGCAGCTTGCGAAACACCGTGGGGCGGTTTTGCGGATCGTCGTGCGTGACCACCTCGCCCGTGGGCTTGTGGTAGGCCAGCACCCGCGCCGGCGGCGGCGCGATGCGAAAGCGGATGGGCTTGCCGTTGACCTTGATCTGGTCACCGTACTGCACGCGCTGGCCGATGTGCGCCGGCTCGTTGTTGACCGAGATGCGTCCTTCCAGGATCAGCTGCTCCATCTCCAGGCGCGAACCCATGCCGGCCTGTGCCAGCACCTTGTGCAGCTTGGGACTCTCCGCATGGGGCTGAAGGACGCGCTTGGGCAGCTCGACCACGCCGCTGTCGGCATCCTGGTCGAGCTGGCCGGACACCACGTCGGCGAAGCGGTAGCCGTCGCCCAGCTCATCCACTCTGGGCTGGGCTGGGGGCAGCGTGCCCTGGAGCGCTTTCTGGCCCAGGGTTTCCTGGGCGGGCGCGGCTGCGTCGCGGGACGTGCGGGCCGCTGCCGGCTGGCGCGCACGGCTGGACGGCTGGGAGCGCTCCTGGCGACCTTGGCGATCCTGTTGGGCAGGCTGAGTCCGGCGCGGGCGCTTGGCGGGGGGGTCATGGGGTTTCTTCCTTTGCGACAGCGCCAGGGCCATCGTCGTTGTTGGCGTTGTCGGGTTGCCCGGACAGCATATCGAGCGCCTCGGCGGAGCTGGTGGCGCTGACCAATGGCGGCAGCTGATCAAGCGAGTGCAGGCCCAGATCGTCCAGGAACTGCCGCGTGGTGGCAAGCAGCGCGGGCCGGCCCACGGTTTCGCGGTGGCCGATGACCTCCACCCAGCCCCGGTCTTCGAGCTGTTTGATGATCAGACTGTTGACGGTGACGCCGCGAATGTCCTCGATATCGCCGCGCGTGACCGGCTGGCGGTAGGCAATGATGGCCAGCGTCTCCAGCACCGCGCGCGAGTAGCGCGGCGGCTTTTCCGGCTGCAGCCGCTCCAGATAAGGGCGCATCTCGGGCCGGCTCTGAAAGCGCCAGCCGCTGGCCACGGCCACCAGTTCCACCCCGCGTTGCGTCCACTCCTGCTGCAGCTGCAGCAACAGCGCCTTGATGGAATCGGCACTCAGCACGTCGTCGAACAGCAGGCGCAGCTCGCGCACTGGCACCGGCTGGCCAGCGCAGATCAGTGCGGTCTCAAGGATACGTTTGGCGTCCACCGGGTTCATGGCAGCTGGCGACTGGCAAGGCAGGGGCAGCACATGTGTTCAACGACATGGCGGCAATGCAGAAAAAAGAAAGGGTGGAGTCAGGCGGGCACCTTCCCAGGTGTCGCGGGCGCCGGCGGCTTCGGCGCGGTGCCAGGCGCAAGGCTCAGGCGGCAAAGGCGCGATTGTAGGCGCTGGCGTCCAACCCCCAGGCTGCGAGGGCCTGGCCCATGTCCGGCGGCAGGGCGGCGCGCAGCGTCAGCGCCTGTCCGGTCATGGGGTGGACGAAGGCCAGGCGGAAGGCGTGCAGTGCCTGGCGCTGCAAGCCGCCACCGGCACTGCCGCCATACAGCGCATCGGCCACCAGCGGATGGCGCAGCGACGCCATGTGGACACGAATCTGGTGCGTGCGCCCGGTATGCAGCGTACAGCGCACCAGGCTGACCTGTTCGTTGCCCGCCAGCAGCTCGAAATCCGTGCGTGCCGGCTTGCCCGGATGCTGGGCCAGATCGACCGCCGCCATGCGCAGCCGGTTGCGCGGATCGCGCCCTATGGCGGCCTGCACGCTTTGCTGCGTCGGGCCGCGCCAGGCGCCCCAGGCCAGCGCCAGGTATTGGCGGCTGACCTGGCGTGCCGCAATCATCTGCACCAGCGCGTCCATGGCTGCGCGGCTGCGCGCCACGACCATCAGGCCGCTGGTGTCCTTGTCCAGGCGATGCACGATGCCGGCGCGCGGCACCTGCGCGGCGCGCGCATCGCGCCCCAGCAGGGCGTTGAGCAGCGTGCCGCTCCAGTTGCCCGGTGCCGGATGCACGACCAGTCCGGCAGGCTTGTTGACCACCAGCAGGTGCTCATCCTCATGCACCACGTCCAGCGGCAGGTTTTCTGGCCGGAAGGCCTGGCTTTGCAGCGTCGGGCGCAACTCGATGTCGATGCAATCGCCGGCATGGACGCGCGCTGCCGGCTTGAGCGCCGGGCGGCCTTGCACCTGCACGGCGCCCTGGACCAATAGCTGCTGCAGGTAGCTGCGCGAGAACTCGGGCACCAGCTGCGCCAGCGCCTTGTCCAGGCGCTGCTGGTGCAGCGCCTCGGGTATGGTCAGCGCGCGCAGCTCGGGCGCGGCGCCGACATCGTCAGCACCGCCGACGCCTTCTTCCTCCTCGCCTGTATCCAGGGGCAGGCCCGGCGTCTCGCTCACAGGGCCAGCGCTCAACGGGCTGGCAGATAGCGCGCCGGATCGACCGGCTTGCCCTGGCGGCGCACCTCGAAATGCAGCTTCACCCGATCGGCATCAGTGCTGCCCATCTCGGCAATCTTCTGGCCACGGCGCACGTTCTGGTCTTCCTTGACCAGCAGCGTCTGGTTGTGCGCGTAGGCCGTCAGATAGGTGTTGTTGTGCTTGAGGATGATCAGGTTGCCGTAGCCGCGCAGGCCGGCGCCGGCATAGACCACCCGGCCATCGGCAGCGGCGACCACCGGATCGCCCGCCTTGCCGGCGATGTCCAGGCCCTTGTTGCGGGCCTCGTCGAAGCCGGCGATCAGCGCGCCCGATGAAGGCCAGATGAAGCTGACCGTATCCGCACCCGCCGCTGCCTGCGTGTCGGGCGCAGCACCTGCCGGCGGCAGCGGCGTGCCCGCAGCAGCCGATGCGCCCGGCTTGGGCGCTGCCCCCTCCGGCGCCACAGTCGGTGGCGCGATGGGCCGCGTGACCACGCCGGTATCGCCGGCCACCGCCTGCGGGGAGGCTGGAGGCACGACGCGCAGCACCTGCCCGATCTCGATCAGGTTGGCGTTTTCCAGGTTGTTCCAGCGCGCCAGATCCTTCCAGCTCTGGCCGTTTTCCAGGCCGATGCGGATCAGCGTGTCACCCGCCTTGACGGTGTAGTAGCCCGGCTTGCCGGCGTTTTCCCAACCCGGGGGGCCGCGATGCTCGGAATCTGCGGGCACCACCGTGGCCGGCACGCCGGTGCCGGCAAAAGTACCCCGATCCTCCACCGGCGCCCGGTTCACCGGAGTGCCACAACCCGCCACAAACGCAGCAGCGGCTGCCGCCACGACGACCAGCTTCAGAGTTTCGCAAGCACGCAAGACCGACACCGACATAGACAGCACTTCCCTTCAGGCAATCCCTGATTTTAGGGGGACGAAATGCACACTCTCCAGCACCGACTGTTTCAGGCCCTGCGCCGTGCGATCGACCACCAGCAGCACTTGCTGCCCGCCCGCCCCCGCCATGGGCGCGACCAGGCGGCCGCCGACAGCCAGCTGCTCACACCAGGCCGGCGGCAGCGCATCGCCTCCGGCGGCGGCAATGATGCCGGCATAGGGCGCCCCGCGCGGGTAGCCCAACATCCCGTCGCCCAGGATCAGATGCACATTGTTCAGCCGCAGCGGCCGCAGGTTCTCGCGCGCCTTCTCGTGCAGGCCGCGCAGGCGCTCGATGGTATGGACTTCGCGCGCTACGCAGGCCAGCACGGCGGCCTGGTAGCCGCAGCCGGTGCCGATCTCCAGCACCCGGCCCAGCCCGCCCTGGCCGCGCACGCATTCGGCCTCCAGCAGCAGCTGCACCATGCGCGCCACGACGCTGGGCTTGGAGATGGTCTGCGCCAAGCCGATGGGCAGACTGGTGTCCTCGTAGGCCTGGTTGGCCAGGGCGCTGTCCACGAAGCGGTGCCGCTGCACCGTGCCCATGGCCTGTAGGACGGCCTGGGCATCCACCCCGCCTGCCGCCAGGCGCTGCACCATGCGCGCGCGCACGGCAGCCGAGTCCAGGCCCACTCCCTGCGGCATGGGCGGCGCCGGTGCCGGGCGCCAACTGCCGGCAGCGGGCGCGGCAGCGGGCGTGGCGCGCGGCGGCTGCAGGCCATCGATGCGGGCCGGAAAACCGGGGCGGCGCGGCTGCATCAGCGCACCTCGGGCGGCTGCGCCGTTGCCATCTGGCGCACCGTCTGCGCCCAGTAGCCCAGGCCGTCGTGGTCGGTCAGGTCGATCTTCAGCGGCGTGACCGCAACATGGCCGTTGGCCGTGGCGTGGAAGTCCGTGCCCTCGGCATCGTCCTTGGCCGCGCCGGCGCCGCCGATCCAGTACATGAGCTCGCCGCGCGGGCTTTGCTGCTCGATGACGCGCTCGGCGGCGTGGCGCCGGCCCAGGCGGCACAGGCGCAGCGGGCGCAGCGCCTGCAGCGGCAGGTTGGGGATGTTGACGTTGAGCAGCCAGGGCGCCTCACCCACCAGGCTCTGGCGCTGCATCTGCTCGACCATCCGGCGCGCCGTCTGCGCCGCCGCCTCCAGCTCGCCCCAGCCCTTGTCCACCTGCGAGAAGGCAATCGACGGAATGCCGAACAGATAGCCCTCCATGGCCGCGCCCACGGTGCCGGAGTAGATCGTGTCGTCGCCCATGTTGGCGCCGTTGTTGATGCCCGAGACCACCAGATCGGGCCGGTAGCCCAGCAGCCCCGTCAGGGCGATATGCACGCAGTCGGCAGGCGTGCCGTTGACGTAGCGAAAGCCGTTGGCCGCGCGCTGCACGTACAGCGGCGAGTGCAGGGTCAGCGCGTTGGACTTGGCGCTGTTGTTGTGCTCGGGCGCCACGACCTCGACATCGGCAATGGCCTTGAGGGCATCGTGCAGGGCGACGATGCCGGGCGCCTGGTAGCCATCGTCGTTGGAAATCAGGATTTTCATGAAACTCGCGAAAAAGATCGCGGCATTGTAGGAGCCGCCCGACGCCGCCCGCACCGAAGCCGGCGGGTCGCGCAAGGGACAAGAAGCCCATCCGCGCCACTCCTATCATTTGATCCGGCTCAACACCCCTCACACCGAATTCCATAGGAGATCACACATGCACGCCTGGCTTTGCAGCGACCCGACCGGGGTCGAAGCCCTGACCTGGACTGAACAGCCCACCCCGCGCCCAAGGCCGGCGAGGTACTGGTCGAGATCCACGCCGCCAGCCTGAACTTTCCCGACCTGCTGATGGTGCAGAACAAGTACCAGATCAAGCCGCCGCTGCCCTTCGTGCCCGGCGCCGAGTGGGCCGGCGTGGTGCAGGCGGTGGGCGAAGGCGTGCAGCACCTGCGGCCCGGCCAAAGCGTCGCCTGCCTGAGCGGCACCGGCGGCTTTGCTACCCATGTCATAGCGCCTGCCGCACGCTGTATGCCGCTTCCAGACGGTTTTCCTGCTGTCGATGCCGCCGCTTTCATCATGACTTACGCTACCTCGCACCACGCGCTGATGGATCGCGCCGCGCTGCGCGCCGGCGAGACGGTGCTGGTGCTGGGCGCTGCCGGCGGCGTGGGCAGCGCCGCCATCCAGATCGCCAAGGCAGCCGGCGCGCGCGTGATCGCCGCCGCCTCCAGCGAAGAAAAATGCAATCTGTGCCTGAAGATCGGCGCCGATGCCGTCATCGACTACAGCCGCCAGGATTTGCGCGAGGCCGTCAAGGCGCTATCCGAGGGCAAGGGCCCGGACGTGATCTACGACCCCGTGGGCGGCGAGCTGGCCGAGCCGGCGTTTCGCTCCATCGCCTGGCGCGGGCGCTACCTGGTGGTGGGCTTTGCCGCCGGCCCCATCCCGGCGCTGCCGCTGAATCTGCCGCTGCTCAAGGGCGCCAGCATCGTCGGCGTCTTCTGGGGCGAATTTGCCAAGCGCGAGCCCAAGGCCAACGCCGCCATGATGGCCGAGCTGGCCCAGTGGTACGGCCAGGGCCGCATCAAGCCGGTCATCGACCGCACCATGCCCATGAGCCAGTTGCCGGCAGCGTTTGCGCACATGGCGTCGCGCTCGGTCATGGGCAAGCTGGTGCTGGTGAACTGACCCGGTGCGCGGCAAGCCTCGGCCTTCAGGCCGGGGCAGGACGGCGCGGACGGCATAGCCGTCCTCAAACAACTGTAGATTTAGCCAGCCATGCAACGCCTGCAAGCCTTCAAATACGAACTGCGCCCAGACGGCCAGCAAGCACGCCAGATGGTGCGTTTTGCTGGCTCCTGCCGCTTCGTGTTCAACAAGGCGCTGGCGTTGCACAAAGAACGCTACGAGCGGGGCGAGAAGAAGCTCGGCTATGCAGCCCTGTGCAAGCTGCTCACCGAGTGGCGGGGACAAGCTGACCTGGACTGGGGGAATGCTGATTGCCGTGCCGCCGCACAACACCAGCAGAACCTGCCCCGAGTGTGGCTGCGTGAGCGCGGACAACCGCAAAACGCAGGCCGTGTTCAGGTGCGTCGAATGCGGGCGCGAAGGCCATGCCGATCACACCGGCGCGATCAACATACTGAGGCGGGGACACCGCGTAGCAGCCTGTGGAGAGGACGTCAGCCGCGCAAGGCCCGCAAGGGCCAAGCGTGCAGCCTCGGCGAAGCAGGAACCCGCTGAGGCGACTGGTTCAGGCGTTGCGCCTGCAATGAGCGCGGTAGGAATCCCACGCCTTTAGGCGGGGAGGATGTCAAACCGACAAGGGCTTGCGGCCTGGGCCGGGCCGGCCTGCTGCTCTGTCACACTGCGGGCTTTCAGACACCCGTCGTCCATGCAGATGGCCGCCCATAAGAGTCTCAACCCCTCCGACATCGCCCGCGAAACCCTGCGCCAGCTGGCCCAGCGCCGGCTGGCGCCCACGCCGCAGAACTATCAGGCGCTGTACGACGAAATCGCCGGCAGTCCCAGCCTGGCGCCGTTTCCGCAGTTACAGCTACGCGCCATCCAGCGCGTACTGCCGGCGCAGACGCCCGAGCAAAAGCGCCTGCTCGACCAGTTCGAGCGCGCCGTCACCGAGCACCACTGGCCCAGTCTGCAAAGCACGCTGGTGGGCTATGCCAATTTGGCCATCCCCTCCACTGTCGCCACCGTCGCCGACGAGCTGGACGACGCAGCCCAGCAGCCCCTGCCCCCCGCCTGGGCGAGGAGCTGGCGCGGCTGGTGGACAACCTGCTGCCCGCCCTGGGCGAGGAAGACGCGCGCCTGCAGGAGATGGCCGCCGACCTGAGCGGCCTGCTGCGCAGCCCGCTGCCACGCACCGGCCCGCTGCAGGCCCGGCTGGCCGATTTCAGCCACCGCCTGTCCTTTGCCGCGCAGGATCAGGGCGCCCTGCGCACCAGCCTGCTGGCGCTGCTGCGCCTGACGTTCGAGAACATCGCCGCGCTGTCGCTGGACGACGAGTGGCTGCACGGCCAGATCGAAGCCCTGGTGGCCGCCTCCACCCCGCCGCTGAACCTGCGCCGGCTCGATGAGATCGAGATCCGCCTGAAGGACGTGATCTACAAGCAGACCGACGCTAAGGAGCACATGCTGCAGGCCCAGGCCCAGCTGCGCGAGCTGCTGGCCACCTTCATCGAGCGGCTGGCGCGCATGGACGAGTCCAGCAGCAGCTACCACCAGCAGCTGGAGCAGTACGCCGAGCGCATCAGCCAGGCCACCCGGCCCCAGGAGATCGCGCCGCTGCTGCAGGAGGTCATCGAAGCCACCCAGGCCATGGCCTTGAACAGCCGCATCGTGCATGGGGAGCTGCACGAGCTGCGCATCAGGGTCGAGGAGCGCCACGCCGAGGTCGAGCAACTGCGCCAGGAGCTCGACCGCGCCAGCGCCCTGGCACGCCACGATGCGCTGACCGGCTCGCTCAACCGCAAGGGCCTGGACGAAGCCCTGGCGCGTGAGATGGCGCGCGCGCAGCGCCAGGGCAGTCCGCTGTGCCTGGCATTGCTGGACATCGACAATTTCAAGGCCATCAACGACCGCCTCGGCCACGCCGCCGGCGACGAGGCGCTGGCGCACCTGGCGCAAGTGACCCGCCAGGTGCTGCGCCCGCAGGATCAGCTGGCGCGCTACGGCGGCGAGGAGTTCGTCATCGTGCTGCCCGACACCACGCCAGACGCTGCCGGCGACATCATGCGCCGCCTGCAGCGCGAGCTGACCACGCGCTACTTCCTGAAGGACGGCGAACGCGTGCTCATCACCTTCAGCGCCGGCGTCACCCGCGTGCAGGACGAGGCTGACATGCAAGACGCCCTGCGCCGCGCCGACGACGCCATGTACCTGGCCAAGCGCAGCGGCAAGAACCGGGTCATCACGGCCTGAGGGAAGGCGGGCCGGCCCGGCCCTGACCCAGGCCCGCTGCGACACCGCAGAAATACCAGCCAAAAGCGGTGTAAACCCAATACAGTCAAGCGCTGGCAGCTATCAAAAAAACAGATTCATGGACACCACCAACCTCAGCGCCCATACGCCCATGATGGCCCAATATCTGGCCATCAAGGCGCAGCATCCGGACACCCTGCTGCTGTACCGCATGGGCGATTTCTACGAGCTGTTCTACGCCGACGCCGAGCGCGCCGCGCAGCTGCTGGACATCACGCTGACCCAGCGCGGCCAGTCTGCCGGGCAGCCGGTGCTGATGGCCGGCGTGCCGTTTCACGCGCTGGAGCAGCACCTGGCGCGGCTGGTGCGCCTGGGCGAGTCGGTGGCGATTGCCGAGCAGGTCGGCGAGGTCGGCGCCGGCAAGGGGCCGGTGGAGCGCAAGGTGGTGCGCGTGGTCACCCCCGGCACGCTCACGGACAGCGAATTGCTGTCCGACAAGACCGAAGCCGTGCTGCTGGCGCTGCACCAGGGCGCACGCGGGCGCTGCGGCCTGGCCTGGATGAGCGTGACGCACGGCCTGGTGCAGCTGGCCGAGTGCCGCCAGGACGAGTTGGGTGACTGGCTGGCGCGCCTGACACCCAGCGAGCTGCTGCACGCCAGCGGCCTCGGCCCTGGCCTGCAGGAGCTGCTGGCCGGCCTGCGCCAGTCGGGCCGGCTGGCCTGCCCGGTCGCCAGCCGGCCCGACTGGCAGTTCGACGCCGGCCTGGGCGAGCGCAAACTGCTGCAGGCGCTGGGCGCGGCCAGTCTGCAGGCCTGGCAGGCCGACGGTCTGGCGCAGGCCCACGCCGCCGCCGCCGCGCTGCTGCACTACGCCGAGCACACCCAGGGCGGCGCCAGCGTGCCCATCCACGGCGTGCGCGTGCAGCGCCCGCAGGAGCTGATCGACCTGCCGCCCAGCACCCGGCGCAACCTGGAACTGGTCAAGACGCTGCGCGGCGAGGACGGGCCGACGCTGCTGTCGCTGCTGGACACCTGCATGACCGGCATGGGCAGCCGTCTGCTGCGCGCCTGGCTGCTGGAGCCGCAGCGCGAGCGCAGCGCAGCGCGCCAGCGGCTGGCCGCCACGGCGGCGCTGCAAGGCTCCCTGGCCGGGCGCAGTCGCTGGCAGGACTTGCGTGCCGAGCTGCGCGGCGTATGCGACGTGCAGCGCATCACCGCCCGCATTGCCCTGCAGCAGGTGCGCCCGCGCGAGCTGCTGGCGCTAGCCCAGTCGCTACAAAAATCAGAGCTTCTGGCGCTTGCCACACAAGGGCTGGAGCCGTATTTGACTGAAATTTCAGAACAGTTGCAGCCGCCTGCAGCGTGCGTGCAGCTGCTGCGCGCCGCCATCGCCGCCGAGGCGCCGGCGCTGCTGCAGGCCGGCGGCGTGATTGCGCCGGGCTTCGATGCCGAACTCGATGAGCTGCGCACCATCCGCGACCACTGCGACGACTTCCTGCTGCAGCTCGAAGCACGCGAGCGCGAACGCACCGGCATCCCCAATCTGCGCGTGCAGTTCAACCGGGTACACGGTTTTTACATCGAAGTCACCGCCAGCCACGCCGACAAGGTGCCGCCCGAGTGGCGCCGGCGCCAGACGCTGAAGAACGCCGAGCGCTACATCACGCCCGAGCTGAAGGCCTTCGAGGACAAGGCGCTATCGGCGCAGGAGCGCGCCCTGGCGCGCGAGAAATGGCTGTACGAGCAGCTGCTGCAGCAACTGCAGCCGCACGTGCCGCAGCTGGCCCGCCTGGGCTTGGCGCTGGCGGCGCTGGACGTGCTGTGTACCCTGGCCGAGCGCGCGCTGACGCTGTCGTGGTGCGCGCCGCAGTTCGTGCCCGAGCCGTGCATCGAGATCGAGGCCGGGCGCCATCCGGTGGTCGAGGCACGGCTGGCCGAGACATCAAACGGCGCCTTCATCGCCAACCACACGCGCTTGAGTGCCAGCACGCGGATGCAGATCATCACCGGCCCCAACATGGGCGGCAAATCGACCTACATGCGCCAGGTGGCGCTGATCGTGCTGCTGGCCAGCATGGGCAGCCATGTGCCGGCAACGAGCTGCCGCCTGGGGCCGATCGATGCCATTCACACGCGCATCGGCGCCGCCGACGACCTGGCCAACGCCCAGTCCACCTTCATGCTGGAGATGACCGAGGCGGCGCAGATCCTGCACAGCGCCACGGCGCAGTCGCTGGTGCTGATGGACGAGATCGGGCGCGGCACCAGTACCTTCGACGGTCTGGCGCTGGCCAGCGGCATCGCCGCGCATCTGCACGACAAAACGCGCGCCTTCACCCTGTTTGCCACGCACTACTTCGAGCTGACCGAGCTGGCGACGCGCCATCCGCACGCCGTGAACGTACACGTGGGCGCAGCCGAATCGGGCCATGACATCGTGTTCCTGCACGAGATCCAGCCCGGCCCGGCCAGCCGCAGCCACGGCGTGCAGGTGGCGCGCCTGGCCGGTGTGCCGGCCCCGGTGCTGCAGCACGCGCGCCGCGTGCTGGCCGAGCTGGAAGAGCGAGCCGGGCGTGACGATTTGCAGATCGACCTGTTTGCCAGCCCGGTGCAGCCCGATGCTACCGAAGCTCCGCCGCAAGCCGCCCTGCCCCATGCCGTGCAGCGCCTGCTGGCCGAGCTCGACCCCGACAGCCTGAGCCCGCGCCAGGCGCTGGAGGCGCTGTATCAGCTCAAGCAACTGGCGCAGCAGTCGCAGCAGACGCAGCAGGTGGCGCGGGATGCGGGCTGAAGCACCGGTGGGCACGGCAGCGGCTGCCACTTCCAGCCCCGCCCCGGCGCTCGCGGCCCCTGGCCAGCCCGCCCTGCCCTGGCGCGCCGCGCTGGCCGCAGCGGCGCTGTATGCACTGGTCTGGTCGCTGCTGCCGCCGCTGCTGGAATCGAGCTTCCCACTGGACGTGGTGGAGAGCCTCACCTGGGGCCGCGAGTGGCAGTGGGGCTATTACAAGCACCCGCCGCTGTCGCCCTGGGCGCTGCATGTGTTTCACCGGGCGTTTGGCGATGTCGGGCCGTTCCTGCTCAGCCAAACCTGCATTGCGGCGACGCTGTGGCTGGTCTGGCTGACGGGCCGGCGGCTGGTGGACAGGCAGCGCGCCTTCATCGGCACGGCGCTGACCCTGGGCGTGGTCTTCTACACCCGCCCGGCGCTGGAGTTCAACCACAACATCGCCCAGATGCCGCTGTGGGCGGCGCTGGCCTGGGCCATGCTGGCGGCGCTGCAGGACGGGCGGCTGCGCCAGTGGCTGCTGCTGGGCCTGCTGGCCGGCCTGGGGATGCTGACCAAGTATTCGATGGCCATCATCCTGGCCTGCCTGGCGCTGTACCTGCTGGCCAGCCCGGCGCGGCGCACCCTGCTGCGGCCCGGGCCGTGGCTGGCGCTGCTGGTGCTGGCGCTGGTGCTGGCGCCGCACCTGTGGTGGCTGCAGCAAAGCGGCTGGCTGCCCATGAGCTACGCCAGCGAGCGCTCGGCCACCAGCAGCCGCCACCCGCATCTGGCGGCACTAGGCTTTCTGGGGGTGCAGGTGCTCAACCACGTGCCGCTGCTGGTGATCGCCCTGGTGGCGGCGCTGCGCGCGCGCACCCGGGTGATGGCCAGTCCCGAGCAGGAAAGCGGGCGGGCCGGTCTGGTGCAGCCCCCGTCCAAACTGCACACGGCCTGGCCCGGCTATCTGCTGACCATCGCCTTGCTGCCGGGCCTGCTGGTCACGCTGCTAGGCCTGGTGCTGGGCCTGCGCATCCGCGACATGTGGGGCGTGCCCATGTGGGCCTTCAGCGGCCTGCTGCTGGCCGCCTGGCTGCCGCATCGCTGGCTGGCCGCCATGCGCGCGCCGCTGCTGCGCGGCGTACTGGTTTGGCTGGCGCTGGCCACGCTGCTGTCGCTGGGCTGGCTGGCCTGGGGCGCGCAGTGGCGCGGGCGCCCCGCGCGCACCGACTGGCCGCAGGCCGCGCTGGCGGCGCAGGCGCAGGCGCAGTGGGCCGGGCTGTCGCATTGCCCGCTGCGCGTGGTGGCTGGCAACTACTGGCTGGCCGGGCTGGTGGCAGTGCCTGCTGGGCCGCAAACTTCGGTGCTGATCACCGGCGACGCGCGCTATTCGCCCTGGGTCACGCGCGCGCGGCTGCTGGAGCAAGGCGCCCTGTGGCTGCGCGAGGGCAATGAGGCGGACGAGCCGCCGGCGCCGCTGGACGGCATCGCAGCCGGCCCGGACGGTTCACCGGATGAGGCAGCAGGCATGGTGACCCGGGACGGCACCTGGCAACTGCCCTGGCCGCACGCTCCGGCCGGGCCGCCGCTGGTGCTGCATTGGCGTATTTATGTGCCGGCAGCCTGCGCGCGCGTTGCTGCAGGCGATCAGGGGCAGCAGTCCAGCGCGTCGGCGTCGGCATCCTGAGCGCTGGCCGGCGGCAGCGGATACTGCACCGTGCCATCGTGCGCCACGACCGCCCCGGGCGTGAGCCTGACCGGCTCCACCCGCCCCGGCGCCATGATGTGGAAGACCGCCTCGCCACGCGCCACCAGCCAGTCGGCCACGATGCGCCGGTGGCAGCGCCACCACACGGCCTCCGAGCACATGAAGGCCACGCGCTCGCGCCGGCCCAGGGCGATCAGCTCCTGCAGCCCTTGGGCAAACGGCGGCGTGAGCGCGTAGTCGGCGTAGCGATGGAAGCTGGCATTGGTCCAGAAGCCATTGACCTCGCGCGCCACGCCCCCGACCTTGCCCCGCAACCCGCCCAGGCGCGCCAGATGCACATAGGCCACGCCGTGCAGCGCCAGCGCGGCGGGCATGGCGTCCTCGTTGAACTGCGGATTGGCGCGCGAGCGCGCAATCTTGCGGATGTCCACCACGCGCTGCACGCCTGCCTGCTGCAGCAGCAGCAGGAACTCTTCCAGGCTGCGGCTGGAGTGGCCAATGGTGAAGAACGGCAGGTGCTCGCTCATGGGATGCCTGCGCTCGCGCTCAGGAAATCCGGTGCAGCGCACTGCCCTTGTGCGCCGCGATGTGGTCGGTCTTGTCGCTCTTGATCTCGTACTGGGGCTCGTCCGGGCTAGCGCGGTGGGTATGGCCCTTGTAGTCAAAATCGCGGGTATGCACGGTGACAATCGTGCCCGACACGTGGCCCGCCTCGGAATTCCAGCGCACGTGGTCGCCCACCTTGAACTTCTCAGTCATCCCTGATCCTCCTGTGTCGCTGCCCGCCAGTCTTGCGCCGCACCGTGCCGCGCCTCTGAACGCCTATCAGCACGACCTGGTGCATCCGCCGCAGCCGGCCAGCCAGCCCGCCTGAGCCGTTCGCTGCCCGTCCTGCAGAACGGCAGACAGGCCCCTTGCGCTGCGGCCCGCCACTGCAGCACCGGCGCGCAGACCTTGCGCGACGTTCTTGCGATCCAGATGTCTTGTGGAGTCTCTCGCCATGTCCGAGACCCTTGTTCACCCGTGCCTGACCTGTGGGGCCTGCTGCCACCACTACCGCGTCGAGTTTTCCGTCTATGAACTGGCCAGCATGGGGGGCAGTGTGCCCGATGCCCTGGCGCACGAAGTCAGCGGAAACCGCTGGCGCATGAACGGCACTGCCGCGCGTCCCGTGCGCTGCGTGGCCCTGAGCGGGCTGTGCGGGCAGGAGTCGATCTGCAGCATCTACGAGGCCCGGCCCAGCGCCTGCCGCGCCTTCGAGATGGGCAGCGAACGCTGCGCCCAGGCCCGCGCCGCGCACGGCCTGCCCGGGCTGACCCTGCCGTGGCCGCAGGGTGATGGCCTGACGCCTGTTGTGCCGCCCGAGCTGCCGCTAGCCGCCTGAAGCGGACGATGCCTGCCCACCATGTCCGACGACTGCCTGAACTGCGGCGCCTGCTGCGCCAGCTTCCGCGTGGATTTCTCCGTGTGCGAGACCGAGGAGCTGGGCGGCTGCGTGCCCACTGGCCTGGCCGTGGAGGTCAACCAGCACACGGCCCGGATGCGCGGCACTGACCACGCCCAGCCCCGCTGCGCAGCGCTGACCGGCCAGGTCGGCCAGCGCGCTGCCTGCGCCATCTACGAGTGGCGCCCTTCGCCCTGCCGCGAGTTCGAGCCAGGCAGCGCCGCCTGCCAGCGCGCGCGGGCGCGGCACGGCCTGCCCGTTTTGCCCGACCTGTGAATCATGTGAATGATTTTGGCCTCAAAACCAATACTGGCAAGCGCTTTCAGCTATTGATTGAATAGCAAATTTATTGCCGCTGCAGAACAGCGGCAGGCACAGGCTCAGGCCCGCTCACTGCTTGACGGCCTCGATCTGCGCCACGATGCGCACCTTCTTTGGAAAACCAAAGTCCAGGCCGTAATCGACGCCAAAGGCCGTGCGGTCGATGGTCGTCTCGAAGTCGCCGCCGCAGACCTCGGCCTTGAGCATGGGGCTGTCGTAGCAGGTGAACTGGTGCGCCTTGAAAGTGGCTGGCCGGGTCTTGCCCTTGATGGTCATGCTGCCGCTGACCGACACCAACTTGTCGCCCTTGAACTTGAACTGCTCGCCCACGAAGCGCGCCGTCGGAAACTGCGCGGCGTCGAAAATTTCCGCACTGCGCAGGTGCTCATCAAACGGCGGCGTGCCGGTGTTGATGGAGTCGATGTGGAAGGTGATGTCCACCTTGCCAGTCCGGGCCACCTTGTCGTAGAGCACAAAGCCTTCCTTCTTCTCGAAGCGGCCCCGGTTCACGCTGGCGCCGAAGTGCCCGATCTCGAAGGTGGCGAAGGTGTGTGTCGGGTCGATGGCATAGCTGGCCGGCTCGGCCTGGGCGGCGGTGGCAAGGGCGGTGGCAGCAAGCGCCAAAGCCAGGGCATGAATTCGCATGGGTCAATCCTCGGTGAAGTTGCAGGGCAGGCAATGGATGAAGGAAAAGCCTGAAAAGAGCCTGAGAGCGTGTTTACGATCCCCGCGCGGGTGCGCGAGCGCGGCCTCGGGCGGTCTGCGGCGTTGCAAATCCTCGCGATAGCACGGGCTATCGCTGCGGTTTGCGCCTGGCAACCCATCCCGATCCGCACCCGCGCCCCTGCGCGCGGAGATCGTAAACACGCTCTGAGAAACAGCCTCATGACAGAGCGCAAAGCCTGGCGCAAGTTTCAGTCGCCCGGGCCGCACGCCCTGAAAAGTGGCAAAGCGCCATGGCACACCAGCGCCCGCACGTCAGCGCTGGTCGGCACGCGCATGTCATCATCCCGGCTGACGACGTCTGTCCATTGCGCCCTCTCCTCTTTTTTTGCCATGACTTCCACCGTCCCTTCCACAACTTCGCTTCAACCTGCCGCCGCAGGCACCCACTACGCCACCGTCTATGGCACCGAGGACATCCTGGTATCGCTGTGCAACTCGGTCACCCGCGTACTGTCGGTGGCCATGCAGGGGCCGGTGCATTACTCGGCCATGGTGCAGCGCATCACCAAGACCTGCCTCAAGCCCGACATCGGCTGTTTCGTGCTGTTCGACGGGGGCTTTTCCGGCCTGGTCATCCTGAATTTTTCTGCCGATGCGGCCATGGAGGTCTATGAGCGCTACATGCTCAGCATGGGCATGTCGAGCGACGACCTGGCATCCTCCTTCACTTCCGACGAGGTCAGCAACGTGCTGGGCGAGCTGATGAACCAGGTAGTGGGTGATTTCGTGAGCAAGATCCGGCGCGAGCTGCAGACGCATATCCGCCAGAACCAGCCCAAGATGCTGGTGCTGAACCAGCCGGTCGTGCTGAGCGTGGACGCCAACCTGGATCAGCCCGAGGCGCGCCGCGTCACCTTCTACACGAACAACAACAACATCTTCTACCTGGAGCTGGCCATGGATCGCACCCAGTTCGTCAAGGTCTGCGACTTTGAGCCACAGGCAGCCCCGGATCCGGACGCGCTGATGGAGCAGGTGGCCGGCAGCGACGCCGCCCCTTCTCCCGCCAGCGGCCCCGATGACGAGACCGAGGCCCTGCTGCGCTCCCTGGGCATGTGACATGCGTCTGGGCGCCAGCCCTGGCCAACGCTGCCGGCAGGACTGGCACTTCCTACAGTCCCAGCGACCAATGTCCGACGCAACCGGGCTGGGGCGCGCCTAGGCTGCGGGCTATCCACATCAGCACCGGAGAGCTGCCATGCCGCAAGCAGCCTGGAGCGCCAAGCGCGAACGCCAATACGAGCACATCAAGGACAGCGCCCAAAAGCGCGGAGAGAGCGAAAAACGGGCCGAGGAAATAGCGGCCCGCACTGTGAACAAGGAACGCGCCCAGCACGGCGAGGCCAGGTCTGCCAATCCCAAGACCCTCAAGGACACCCCTGCCCCGGTACGTGGCGGTCAGCGTTCGCACAGTGGTGCCCAAGGCCGCACGCGCGAGCAACTCTATGAGGAAGCACGGCGCAAGAACATTGCCGGTCGCTCGAAGATGAACAAGGCCGAGCTGGCCGAGGCCGTAGCTGATTGAACGGCAGCAGCGATCGCCCGCGCGCTTTGTCCCTCGCACCCACCGGTGCCGCATACAATGCACGGCTGTCCCATGGAGACTTGGGTGAGTGGTTTAAACCAGCAGTCTTGAAAACTGCCGACGGGCAACCGTCCGTGAGTTCGAATCTCACAGTCTCCGCCAGAATATAGCCCAAGTGATTGATTTACTTGGGCTTTTTTTTGGATTTTTGAATCTACCCACGTTTTTACCCATGTTGAAAACATCGGTAGCATCGGATGTGCAACGCAGTTCAACGAGGTCGCCCCCTTCGAGTGCACGAGGCTGAAGCCTTGCCTGCCATGGGCGACACCCGAGCTGGAGGTCGGCAGGTGCCATGCAGCCTGGACTGCTCTGCAGTGAGCCACCTCCTTGTGCCGTCATGGATCGCCAAGCCAGCCTCCTTTCGAAAAAGGAGCCTGTCCGAGCATCTTTCGACCGGCCAAATTTGGCCGGTCGCCTGGCGACGATCGTTTTCAGCAAGTCGCCCGGCAACTGTCAGCCTCATGCGTCGGCGTTGATCGCCTCGGCTGGTTCGGCATACACTCCCGGGCGTTGTGCCCCTCTCTTGGCTTCGATGTTGAAGCTCGCCCTCAAGAAAGAGAGAGAACATGCACACCCACGCGATCTCCCCCATCCACGCCCTGCTGGCCCTGCCCGAAATCGGCTCCCAGGGCATCGAGCGCAGCGTCATCTTTCCCCAGCTTCCGGCAGCCACCCAAGCAGCCATCCGCGCGGCCGCCAACGAAACCGACAAGCGCCAACTGGCAGCTCAGGCAGGTGACGCTCTGCCCGTCATCCTGGAGATGTACGGGCACTACATCACCCAGCCACAACAGCGCTGCCGCGCCGGCCTGGCCTTCCCCACCCTCACTGACTTGGGGAATTTCCCTCTGCCTGGCGTCCTGCACACGCACGACCGCTCATGGCTGCGCACCGGCCAGCAAATCACAGCCATCGAGCTCACCCAGGCGTCCTCGCCTGCCCGCTGCTGGCAGATCCTCGTTCGCTACGCAGACGGTGAGCAGCGCTTGGCTGCCGGCAGCGACGGTGAAAGTTGTTTTTCATCCTCCGCCGACGCAATGGCGCTCGCGCAACACGTCAGAGCTGCGGCGTTCATTCTGGGTAACCTGATCGACTGAAAAAACGCAAGTCCACCGTCAGTCCGGCATCTCCAGCAACATGGGCGCAGGTGCCGGGCATCTTCGCTTGAGCGGCTGACTGAAGCGTTCCATGCACCGCAGGCAGATGGCAACGCAGACGAGCTTGAGCAAGAACAGATAGAAGTCCAGTTGCCGCTCGAAGCGAATGCGCTCTGTTTGCCAAAGCCCGCCAGCCAGGTATGCGCGCCCTCCACCGCCCAGCGATGGCACGTTGGCAGCTGGCTGTTGTGCACGCCACACCGTGCGGTGCGCGCCGGCCCCCATTGGCGCAGGCGACGCCGGCACGTCATGCCCCTGCCAAAGCGCAGCTCCTGGGGCAGCTCTTCCCAGGGGATGCCGGTCATTGGGACGGACAAGTTGCCGCGGAAGACGGCGCGATCATTCAACCGAGGATTGCTTTCCTTGGATGAGGGCTGGGCAGCAAGCACCAGCGGCTCCAGCTCTTCCCAGGGTTTTTGGCTGATCAAAGCGCGCCTCATCAGGGCAGAAACTACGAGCCTTCGTACAGGTTCCTGGTTTTGTTGACCACTCTTGGGGCTGAGAGGATGCCACCTGTCCAAGCTTGGGGCGTGCGACCCGGGTGGCCAAGGGTGGGCGAGGTGGGGAGTAAGAGGGACGACCGGCCAAATTTGGCCGGTCGCTCGGAATCTGACCCCAGGCACAGGCGGGGAAGCAATCGAAAGCCCGCCTTGGATGCTGTCCAGGCACTGGCTATCGCATCGGTTGCCCGAGCGCGGCAAGCGGTTGCCATCACGCAGCACCGGCTAAATTTGGCCGGTCGTCACGGCATCAACCTTGATCCTCGGGCTGCACCGGCTGCCGTCAGCCCGATCGGAGGCCGCTTTTGTGGTCAGCGCAGGCTCAAGTGTCGAAAGATGGCTTCTTTGCGTCGGCTTTTGACCGGCCAAATTTGGCCGGTCGTCCCTTTTACGCCCCTCCCCGCCCGCCCTTGGCCACCCGGGCCGCACGCCCCAGGACTGAGAACGTGTTCACGGTCTTCTGAGTAATAGAGCCAAGAATGCCAGATGGACGAACTGCAAACTGGTGTTGAGCCAGCGCTCGCAGTTCTTCCAAAGGCGCCGGTTCTTCTCCCGCCACGCAAAGCTGCGCTCGACGATCCAGCGCTTGGGCAAGACTTTGAAGGTGTGCATCTCGCTCCTCTTGGCGATCCACACCGTTGCGTGATCACCCAAAATCTCTCGTACGCCCTGCGCAAAGGGCTGGCCCACGTAGCCGTTATCGCCCAGCAACCGCCTGCGGGCGGTTTTTTGTTTCAGCATGACTCCAGCCCGGTACTTCGCTGGACTGCGCCATAGCTCGATACAGCAGGTTTATCAAGAACTTACGCGCGTCCATCATATGCCGGTGCTTTCTGAAACTTGACCCGGTTTTCCTTCGCGCCGCTCCTATCTGGCTCTTGGAATTCGGGTCGTTCCAAGGAGTCATCATGGCTAAGATCAAGCTCACCAAGACCGCCGTAGAGTCAGCGCAACCCCAGGCCAAGGACATCGAACTACGGGATACCGTGGTGCCGGGCTTCCTGTGCAAGATTACCCCGAAGGGCCGCCGGGTGTTCATGCTCCAGTACCGCACAAACTCCGGGCAGCCTCGCAAGCCTTCGCTGGGCCTGTTCGGGGAACTGACCGTGGAGCAGGCCCGCGTCATGGCGCAGGACTGGCTGGCCGAGGTTCGCCGGGGCGGCGACCCCGGCGGTGCCAAGGCCGAAGCGCGCAAGGCGCCCACGGTCGAAGCGTTGTGCAAGAAGTTCATGGAGGACTACTCCAAGAAGCGCAACAAGCCCAGCACGCAGCGTGGCTATCAGGCCGTCATCGACCGCTGCATCGTCCCGCTGCTGGGCCGCAAGAAGGTGCATGAGGTGAAGCGGCCCGATATTGCCGGGCTGATGGAAAAGCTGGCCTACAAGCCGACCGAGGCGAACAAGACCTTCGGTGTGCTGCGCAAGATGTTCAACATGGCCGAAGTGTGGGGCTACCGCCCGGATGGCACGAATCCGTGCCGCCACGTCCCAATGTATCCGCCGGGCAAGGAAACCCGGCTCATCGTGGACGAGGAAATGGTGAGGATCTTTCGCCAGTTGGAGAAGCTGGAGGCGGAAGGGCTGGAGAACTACGTCATTCCGCTGGCGATCCGGCTGCAATTCGAGTTTGCCGCCCGGCGCTCCGAAATCTGCCCGCTCGAATGGAGCTGGCTGGACTTCGAGAACCGGCGTGTGGTGTGGCCCGACAGCAAGGTCGGTGGCATTTCAAAGCCCATGAGCGAGGAAGCGTATCGGCTGCTTTCGACGACACCGCGCAGGGAGGACTGCCCCTATGTCCTGCCGTCGCCGAACGACCCGGCCAAGCACCTGACCTTTGGCGAGCACTATGGCGGCTGGTGCCGGGTGCTCAAGGCCGCCAGCGTCCCGCACGTCGGCACGCACGGCATCCGCCATCGCTCGACCACTGACATTGCCAATTCGGGCGTGCCGACCAAGGTAGGCATGAAGCTGACGGGCCACAAGACCGTGGCGATGTTCATGCACTACGTCCACACCGAGGACAAGCCGGTACGCGATGCGGCCGAGCTGGTGGCCAGCCGGCGTCAGGCCATCACGGGCGCGCGCCAGCTTGCGGAGGCGGCAGTATGAACACGCGCCGGTCATCCGTGGCATCGCCCGCAGCGCCGTCGGCGCTGCTGGGCGACATTCGGGTACTGATTGAGGCGGCGCGGCAACGCGCCGCCTCGGCGGTGAATAGCGAGCTGACGATGCTCTACTGGCGTATCGGCCAGCGTATCCGCACGCAAGTCCTGGAGGGCCGGCGAGCCGACTACGGCGAGGAAGTATTGCCTACCCTGGCGGCGCAGTTGGTGAAGGAGTACGGCAGCAGTTTTGCGGTCAAGAACCTGCGCCGCATGGTGCAGTTTGCCGCCACCTTCCCCGAGGAGCAGATTGTCGTATCACTGATACGACAATTGAGTTGGACGCACTTCATTGCTCTGATCCCGCTGAAAGATCCGCTCCAGCGGGACTACTACGCGCAGATGGCCAGCGCCGAACGCTGGAGCGTGCGGACGTTGCGCGAGCGCATCAACTCGATGCTGTACGAGCGCACAGCGCTGTCCAAGAAGCCGGGCGAGACGATTGCGCAGGAGCTGGCGACGATGCGCGACGCGCAGCGCATGTCGCCCGCCTTGGTCATGCGCGACCCATACATCCTCGACTTCCTGGGGCTGCGGGACACTTGGCAGGAAGGCGACTTGGAGGCGGCGATCATCCGCGAAATGGAGTCGTTCTTGCTGGAGCTAGGCGCGGGGTTCAGCTTCGTGGCCCGACAGAAGCGCATCCCGATTGACGACGAGGATTTCCACCTCGACCTGCTGTTCTACAACCGCAAGCTGCGACGGCTGGTGGCGGTGGAGTTGAAGGTCGGTGACTTCAAGGCGGCCTACAAGGGACAGATGGAGCTTTATCTTCGCTGGCTCGACAAGCATGAACGCGAGCCGGAGGAAGCCTCGCCATTAGGGATCATCCTTTGCACCGGCAAGAAGCGTGAGCAGATCGAGTTGCTGGAGCTGGACAAGTCGGGCATCCACGTTGCCGAATACCTGACCGCCTTGCCTCCGAGGGGCGTGCTGGTGGAGCGGCTGCAACAGGCAACGCAGCGGGCGCAGTTGCAGATCGAGCAGCGCAAGACAGACAACGGGTAGTTCTGTCCCAAGCATTCGGGCGTCCCGGCGTGCCGCCGTCGGGTTCGCGGGCTGCGCCCCGCGCTTCGTGCCGAATCGCGGCCATCCGGCTTTGGCCCCTGCCGCCTCCGGCCCTGCCGGGCCTGCGCGCTCCGCTTGCCCCAAAGGCCGACTGTGTGCAGTGGGCGGGGTGTAGGCGGTCTTGCTGTTTCCTTCACCGTATCACGGCGTTCTCGCCGTCAAGGGCGGCGCGCGCTTGTGCGCGCTTGCGTCCTGGCGGCCGTCTGCGACCCCTGACGGCTTGCGCTGCGCCGTGCTGGCGACGGTTCCGGGCAATTCCGCCCGAGCAACCGGAGCACGATCATGTCGCAACTATCCTTTTCCTCGTTCGATACCTCGCTGATGGTGCGCGATGCACAAGGCCGCTACCTGCTGGCGACGACCGACCAGATTCTGGAGGCCGCGCGCCAGGCCATCGAGCAGAAGATGCAGCGTGGTGCCTCGTTCAGTTCGCCAGCGGCGGTCAAGGAGTACCTGCGCGCCAAGCTGGCCGGCTTCGAGCACGAAGTCTTCGCAGTGCTGTTCCTGGATACGCAGCATCGCCTGATCGAATACAGCGAGCTTTTTCGAGGCACCATCGACAGTGCATCGGTGTATCCGCGCGAGCTGGTCAAGGAGGCGCTGCGGCTCAATGCGGCAGCGGTCATCGTTTCGCACAACCACCCGAGCGGCAATCCCGAGCCGAGCGGTGCCGACAAGGTGCTGACTCAGCGGCTCAGGGAGGCACTGGCGCTGGTGGATGTCCGCACGCTGGATCACGTCATCGTGGCAGGCGGCAGCACCATATCCTTCGCCGAACGCGGTCTGATTTGACCGAGGGGGCTTCGGCCCCCTTTTTGCTGCGATGGCGGTTCTCAGATCGCTGTTTGATTGACGCGCCGGCTCAGGGCGTCGGCGCTTTCCTTGCGCTCGCTATAGCGATCTACTAGATATGGCATCACGTCGCGCGTGAGCAGCGTGAACTTCATCAGCTCTTCCATCACATCCACGATGCGGTCGTAATAGGCCGAGGGCTTCATGCGTCCCGCTTCATCGAACTCCTGGTATGCCTTGGCGACCGAAGACTGGTTAGGGACGGTCAGCATCCGCATCCAGCGACCCAACACGCGCATCTGGTTGACGGCATTGAAGGACTGCGAGCCCCCCGAAACCTGCATAACCGCCAGCGTCTTGCCCTGGGTTGGGCGCACGGCGCCGACCGATAGCGGAATCCAGTCGATCTGGGTCTTCATCAGGCCGGTCATTGCGCCGTGGCGCTCGGGCGAACTCCACACCATGCTTTCGGCCCATTGCACCAGCTCGTGCAGTTCCCTGACCTTCGGGTGATCGTGAGGCGCATCGTCCACCAACGGCAGACCCGAGGGGTTGAACATCCGTGTCTCACCGCCGAGCGCGCTCAGAATGCGTGCCGCTTCTTCGGCAGCCAGGCGGCTGAACGAGCGCACGCGTAGCGAGCCGTAGAGCAACAGAAAGCGCGGTGCGTGGGTGGCACGCTCGGGCGCCATCAGCCGCTGGGCATCGGGTTGCTGGAACAGCGCGGTGTCGATATTGGGTAGGTCGATTCTGGATTCAGACACGATGACCTTCCGCATTCACGACGGCTTCGCCGTCTTCCTTACAGAACGCACCGCGCTGCGGCTGGGGCAGGATGTCCAGCACTGTTTCCGAAGGTCGGCACAGCAGTATGCCCAGCGGCGTGACCACGATGGGGCGGTTGATGAGGATGGGGTGCTGGAGCATGAAGCCGATCAATTGCTCGTCGTTCCACTTGGAATCATCCAGGCCGAGTTCGGCGTAGGGCGTGCCCTTCTCGCGCAGCACCGCGCGCACTGGTACGCCCATCGCGGCAATCAGGCGTTGCAGCGTTTCGCGGTCGGGTGGCGTCTTCAGATATTCGATGACCACAGGCTCCTCGCCGCTGTTGCGGATCAGGCCAAGAACATTGCGCGATGTGCCGCAAGCGGGGTTGTGATAGATGGTGATCTGGCTCATGCCATTGCCTCGGTTCAGGAGTTGGTGGTGCTGGTGGAATACGTGCTGGTTCGTGTGAGCCGCGATCGGCGGCCCAGCCGCAGTAGCGATGCCAGGCCGGCGGAGTCCATCACGACGCTGGGAAGCGTGAGCGCGTGCGGTTGGCAAAGGCCACCAGCGACAGCATCACCGGCACCTCGACCAGTACGCCGACCACGGTGGCCAGCGCCGCGCCCGAGTTCAGGCCAAACAGGCCAATGGCCACAGCCACAGCCAGCTCGAAGAAGTTGGACGTTCCGATCAGCGCGCAGGGTGCGGCAATCGGGTGCGGCAGGCGCCACGCCCAGGCCCAGGCATAGCCCAGGGCGAAGATGGCGTAGGACTGGATGAGGATGGGCAAGGCCATCAGCGCAATCAGCGTGGGCTGGGCCAGGATCACCGGGCCTTGAAAACCGAACAGCAGCACCACGGTAAGCAGCAGACCGAGCATGGATATAGGCTTGATGCGTGCGGTGAAGTCCGAGACTGCCACCTCACCACCCTGGGCAGTTAGGCGCTTGCGCGTCCACCAGCCGGCGATCAGCGGTAGCACGATGTAGAGCACCACCGACAGCATCAAAGTCTCCCAAGGGATGGCGATCTCGGTCACGCCCAGCAGCAAGGCGACGATCGGGGCGAATGCGACCACCATCACCAGATCGTTCACTGAGACCTGCACCAACGTGTAGTTTGGGTCGCCCTTGGTCATCTGCGACCAGACGAAGACCATGGCAGTGCATGGCGCGGCGCCCAGCAGGATCAGACCGGCGATGTATTGCTGAGCATCGTCCGGGTTGATCAGGTCAGCCAACAGATACTCAAAGAACAGCACCGCCAACACGGCCATGGTGAAGGGTTTGATCAGCCAGTTGATTGCCAGCGTGATCACCAGCCCCTTCGGTCGCCGACCCACGGCTTTGAGCGAGCCTAGGTCGATGGCGATCATCATCGGGTACACCATGGCCCAAATGAGTATGGCGACGATGAGGTTGACCGAGGCGTATTCGATGGCCGCCAATGCACTGAACAGTTCTGGCATCAGGTTTCCCAGAGCCAAGCCGGCCAGAATGCACAGCGCGACCCAGAGCGTCAGGTAGCGCTCGAACACGCCTATGGGCGAGGGCGCGCGGTTCATGACGCTTTCCTTTTTGCCAAAGCCCGCAGATGCTCCACCCCCACCGGTTCCTCGGTCAGAAGCGGCACCACGGCATGGCGCCGGGCGTGTTGTGTGGCCACGGCGTCGATTTCCCGCAATTCGTTGCGTGCACGCTGGCGTAGCAGCGGGGAGTGTGGGTGCGCGGCCGCCACGCTGTTGTTGATGACCCAGGCCCACGGTTCTATGCCCGCGCGGCGCAGGTCGTCTTGCAGATTGGCCGCTTCCAGCACGGGCGTGGTTTCGGCCAGGGTGACGATGAGCACCTTGGTCTGCCTGGGGTCTTGCAACTGCATCATCGGCGTCGTGAAGTGAACGCCCGTCTCGCCCATCTGCCGGGCGATGTCGCGATGGTATGCGCCAGTGGCGTCGAGCAGCAGCAAGGTGTGACCCGTGGGCGCGGTGTCCATCACTACGAACTTCCTGCTCCCTTCGCGGATGGCGCGGGAGAACGCCTGGAACACCGCGATTTCCTCGGTGCAGGGCGAGCGCAGGTCTTCTTCCAGCAGAGCGCGGCCTTCGGCATCGAGCTGCGCCCCCTTGGTGTCCATCACATGCTGGCGGTAGCGCGCCGTGGCTTCCTGGGGGTCGATGCGGCTGAGTGCCAGATTGGGCACCGAACCTTCCAGCGTATCGGCCAGGTGCGCAGCCGGGTCGGAGGTGGTCAGATGCACGGGTAGTCCCCGGCCCGCCAGCTCCACGGCGATGGCGGCGGCCAGCGTGGTCTTGCCCACGCCACCCTTGCCCATCACCATGACCAGCCCGTGCCCATCGACGGCGATCTCATCGACCAGGGCGGACAAGTCTGGCGCATTGATCTGGTCGGGCAGTTCGATGGCATCGGCGTCATGCTTGGCGTCGGTATCGACCAGCAGGTGGCGCAGGGCATCGAGGCCGACGAGGTTGAACGGCTTGAGCGCGATCTGATCCCGAGGCAACGCCTGGAGTGCCGGCGGAATGGCGGCCAGCGTGGCCTGCTCTCTTTCGTAGATGGCAGCGGCAAGCGTATCGTTTTCGGCCTCGCCAGCAGGGAAGACGCCGTTGATGACCAGATGCTGGCGTGTCAGCCCAATGGCGGCCAGTTCTTCATGGGTGCGTGCCGCCTCGCGCAGTGTGGGGCGCTGCGCGCGGGCCACCAGCACCAGGCGGGTAAGCAGCGGGTCGGCCAGGGCGGCGACCGCGTCCTTGTATTGGGCGCGTTGTTTTTCCAGGCCCGCCAAAGGGCCCAGACACGACGCATCGCCCTTGCCCTCTTCCAGGAAGCCGCTCCATGCGCCCGGCAGTTGCAGCAGGCGGATGGTGTGGCCGGTGGGGGCAGTGTCAAAAATGATGTGTTCGTAATCCTGCGTCAGCGCCGTATCGGTCAGCAAGGCCGTGAACTCGTCGAAGGCGGCGATTTCCGTGGTGCAGGCGCCCGACAGAGATTCTTCGATGCCGCGCACCACCTCGTCGGGCAGCACGCCCCGCACAGGCCCAGCGATGCGGTCACGGTACGCTTGCGCCGCTGCCTGCGGGTCGATTTCCAGTGCCCACAGGTTCGCCACGGCGGCAATCGCCGTGATGCGGTTGCCGATGCGCTCGCCGAAAACCTGCCCCACGTTGGAAGCTGGGTCGGTGCTGACGAGGAGCACGCGCTTGCCCTGGGCCGCCAGTTGCACGGCCGTTGCGCAGGCGATGGAGGTCTTGCCGACGCCCCCTTTGCCGGTGAAGAAAAGGAATCGAGGCGGCTGGGTCAGAAAGTGCATGAAATCTCCTCGTTCAGCAGCAGCGGTTGCCAGAGCAGCAAGCGCCTTGGGTTGGGGAGGTTTCGGGCGCCTCGATGTCAGCCCAGCGGGTCAATTCGCTGCGGTTGGGATAGCGACCGGCCAAGGCCACCTCGCCATCGACCAGAACCAGGGGCAGCGCCTCTTGGCCCGAGCGTTCCAGAAAGCCTTTCACAGTCGGGTTTTCGGCGAAAGTAAGGGGCTGTTGTGCCAGGTTGAAGCGTTCGATCTGAGCACCGTTTTGTTTGGCCCAATCCACGTCGGCGGCAAAGTTCACTAAGTTTTGATCTACTTCAACGCCGCATACGCCTGTGCTGCAACACAGCGCCGGGTCGAAAATCTGGATGTTTGGCATGGGGTGTCCTTTCAAATCTGGTTGTTGATGAAGTGACGCTCTTCACTCTTGGCCGATATTTCGCAACTCGCGTTGCAGCGACATGGCGTCCAGGCGTTGCAGCGGCAGCGAGAGAAACAGCTCGATGCGGCGACGCAGGGTCAGCGCGGCATCCTTGAACGCCTTGAGCCGTTGTTCTTCGCTGCCTTCGACGGCTGCCGGATCGGGTACGCCCCAATGGGCCGATACCGGCTTGCCCGGCCACAGCGGGCACGCCTCACCGGCGGCGTTGTCGCAGACGGTGAAGATGAAATCGAACACCGGTGCATCCGGCGCCACGAACTCGTCCCAGCTTTTGCTGCGGTAGCCGGTCGTCGGCATGTGCAGCCGCTCCAGCGTGGCGAGCGCCAGCGGATGCACTTCGCCCTTCGGCTGGCTGCCCGCCGAGTAGGCCCGAAAGCGCCCTTGGCCCAGCTTGTTGAGGATGCCTTCAGCGAGAATGGAACGTGCGGAATTGCCCGTGCAGATGAACAGTGCGTTGTATGTGCTCTCCGTGGTCATGGCGTGCTTTCTCAACAGCAGGAAGAACGGGGGCTTGCTGTACAGCAAGCCGGTGCGGTGATCGGTGTCGTGACTGAGGCTGCCTCATGGAAGACTGGGATGCTGCCCAGCGTGTGGAAGTGCTCCCATGCCACACCTTGCGGGTCGGTGATCCAGTGCTTCTCGCTGCGTGCGTAACAGCAGGTCGTAGTGCCTTCGTCGAGCAGCGCCATGTCGGCGGCCTGCGCGCGTGCCTTGAGGGCGGCCAGTTCCTCAGCGTCGTCGGTCTGGATACCCAGGTGGTCGATGCCTGGCCTGTTGCCGCGCGTGGAAATGGCGAAGTTCACCGGCGGGTCTTCGAGCATCCACTTCGCGTAATCGCTTTCGACGCGCGTGGGTTGCGCGGCGAAGAGTTGGGAATAAAAGCCGATGCTGCGGGGCAGGTCATTGACATGCAGATGGACGTGGAAGCGCTTCATGGATAGTTCCTTTCAGCAGGAGGCACAGGTGGCAGAGGATTCCGTGACTTCGCATGTGCCGCCCTGGCAGCAGTGTTCGGTCATGTAGCCGAGCAGGTTGTTCATCTGCGCGAAGTCGGCGCGATAGATCAGGTTGCGGCCTTGCTGCTCGATGGTGACGAGGCCAGCGTGGGCCAATTCCTTCAAGTGGAAGGACAGGGAATTGCGTGCCACGTCGAGCAGATCGGCCAGCACGCTGGGCGTCATCCCCTCGGGGCCGGCGACAACTAGGGCGCGGAACACACGCAGCCGCTGGGTATGGGCCAAGGCGCCGAGGGCGGAAACAGCTTGATTTTCGTTCATGGTTCGATAATACAACATTTATTGAATAGTCGCGCAAGTGGTAAGCGCGTAGAACCTCATGGCGTCCCGGCGCGCTGTCGTGCTGCGCATCGAGCCGCCTGCGGCGTCTCGCCCCTGACGGGCTTCCATCGTTCCCTCGCTCCGCTCGGCTGACGCCTCCGGCCCGGCTTCCAGCTTCGGGCCTGCGCGCTTCGCTTGCCGTGCGGTCGGCACAGATGGGCGACCGTTGCCTGTCCAGCCGTCTCCCCTGACTTCATCACCTTGTCCGCGACTGTAGCCCGCGACCGTATGCCTTCAAGGCGCGCAGGGCCGTGTCCTCGGCTGCGCCTGCGGGCCGCACCAACCCCGCGCTTGTCTCCTTGATGGCCTCCGTCCGCGCGCTCCCTTTCGTCGCGGGCGATGAACTCAGGAAAGACGGTGGCAACAGGGCCAACCGGGTTCCTCGTGCCGACCGCACCAAACAGCCGAAAGGCTGGGCTCCGAATCTTGGAATCCGGTGTGCGGTGTGAACAGCAAACCTCTTTTTGTCAGGAGAAAGACCATGCAACTCGCATCCCGTTTCGCCTCCCATTCCCCGGCGCTGCGCAGCGACCACCCCCTGTCCGACGACCAAATCCGCAGGGTGGCCCCGTCCATCTTCGCGGACGCGCCGCATGAGAGCCGCTCCGAGCGGTACAGCTACATTCCCACCGCCGCCGTGCTGACCGAACTGCGCAAGGAAGGTTTCCAGCCCTTCATGGTGACGCAGACCCGCGTGCGCGATGAAGGCAAGCGCGAGCACACCAAACACATGATTCGCCTGCGCCATGCCAGCCAGATCAATGGCGCGGAAGCCAATGAAATCGTGCTGCTGAACTCGCACGACGGTACCAGCAGCTCTCAGATGCTGGCCGGCATGTTCCGCTTCGTTTGCAGCAATGGCCTTGTCTGCGGCGACACCGTGGCCGATGTGCGCGTGCCCCACAAGGGCGACGTGGCCGGGCATGTCATCGAAGGCGCGTTTGAGGTGCTGAGTGGCTTCGAGCGGGTGAAGGAATCCCGCGACCTGATGCGCGGCATCACGCTGGACGATGGCGAAGCCGAAGTGTTTGCCCGCGCCGCGCTGGCCCTCAAGTACGACGACCCGGACAAGCCCGCACGCGTCGGCGGGGCCGAAAGCACCGACTTCGCAGGGGTGGCGCTCGCGAGGCCAGGCCCGAAAACCGCGCCAACACTGGGGGAACGGGCAAAAAAAATCCCAACCGATGAGGGTTGGGATTTCGGGTATTGGTGGCGGAACACGGAACCGAACCCGCGTCCGAGTATGAGGTTCTTTAGAAAAGCACTGATCTTGAGGGTGCTCGCCTCTATCAAATGGCCGTTTTGCATCGCGAAAAATACAGGCTGGGTCGGCGCAGGGTTGCCGCAGTCCCAAAATGGGACTAAACTGCGACCCATGCGAGTGATTGCCGCGTCCACCCTTCGAGCCTTCTGGGAGCGCCATCCCGACGCGGAGCAGCCGCTGAAGGCTTGGTACGAAGAAGCCACGAGTGCGACTTGGTCTCAGCCCGCAGACATCAAGTCGCAGTACCGCAGCACCAGCGTGCTGAAGAACCGTCGCGTGGTCTTCAACATCAAAGGCAATGACTACCGGCTGATCGTGGCGATTGCATACAAGTTGCAGATCGTCTACGTGAAGTTCGTCGGCACCCACAAGGATTACGACGCCGCCGACGCAGAAACCGTTGAAATGGCCTGACCGGCCACGGAGGAAAACATGGACATCCGCCCCATCCACACCGAAGCAGACTACAAGGCCACGCTCAAAGAGATTTCGGCCTTGATGGAGTCCGACCCTGATCTGGGCACGCCGGAGGGTGATCGCCTGGATATCCTCGCCACGCTGGTGCAAGCCTACGAGGCCAAGCACGTGCCCATCACCGCGCCTGATCCGGTGGAAGCCATCAAATTCCGGATGGATCAGAGCGGTCTGTCCGTCAAAGATCTTGAGCCGATCATCGGCAAAAGCAACCGCGTCTACGAAGTCCTGAGCCGCAAGCGCCCGCTGACGCTGGCCATGATCCGACGACTGCACAAGAGCCTAGGCATCCCGGCCGATGTGCTGATTGCGGAAACGGCCGCAGGTTGACATCCTCCCCGCCCTAAAGAGCGGGGATTCCTGCTGCCAGACGGCGATGCCCCGCCGCGAGAATGTTTCTTGCGGCATTCACGTCGCGGTCGTGTACCGCGCTGCAGTCGCTGCAAACCCATTCTCTTATTCGCAAACCTGCTCTACCTTTCGGACTGCTGGCGGGAATGCTCCCGCAGCACGAGCAAGTCTGGGTTGTGTACTTTTCGTCCACGATTTCAAAGACGACACCGGCCTGATGGCACTTGTAATCCAACATCGTCTTGAGCGATGACCATCCCGCATCCAGCGTGCTCTTGGCCATCCTGGTTTTGACCAGCTTGGCGCTGGCCACATCGCCTACAAAGATCGCGCCATAGTCTCGCACCATGGCGGCGCTGAACTTGTGCAGCATGTCCTTGCGCTGGTTGGCAATTTTTGCGTGGATGGCACGTACGCGCTGTTTTTTGTGTGCCCGCTGGGCGATGCCCAGCTGGCATTCGAGTCTGCGGTAAAAGCGCCCTTCGATGCGTTCGCCCGTGGAGGCCACCGCCGCCTCTTTCAGCCCCAGGTCGATACCGATACTGGCCGTGCCCGCGCTGGCCTTGGCCTGTACCTTGACGACGACATTCAAGTACCAGCGGCCCCGGCTGTCTTGGCTGAAGCTGCCTGCACGTAGCTCGTAATCCATCAGGCCGTAGCTGTCCCAGAGGCTGAATTTCTGGCCAGCAAAGGCAATTTGCCCCGCTTTGTATTGCAAGGCCCGCGCCTTGAATGGAATCCAGCCCAGGCTGTATTTGCTGGACTTCGGGTTGGAGACGCGCCAGCGCAGCTTGGCCTTCTTGAACTGCTTGCGTGCCTTGGCATAGTCCTCGCAGACCTGCTGCACGGTGGGCGAGCCAATCAACACACCATCGCACTTGCTGAATCCGTTGGTCAGCTTTTGCAGGTCGTAGCCCGAGAGCCATTCGCGGCGCTCTCGGATGGCTCGGTGGCTGGTTTCATTGCAGAAATTCCAGACCTGATTGACCTCACGCGCCATCGCGGCCAGCACGCGAGCGTGCTTGTCCTTGATGCGCAGGCGCAGGGTCTTGGTGCAATCCATGCCTTGAATTATCATTGGTCTATTAAATTAAGGCAAGAAAAAGTATGGGCCGACCACGCAAGCTAGATAGCGATTTACGCCACGGAAGACATTGCGTGTTCGTGCTTCATGTTCACTTGATATTCGTAACCAAGTATCGGCGCAACGTATTCAGGAAAGAGCATCTCGATGCCATGCAATTGATCCTGGCAAGCGTGTGTAAGGATTTTGATGCCCAGCTGGTGGAGTTCAACGGCGAGCGGGAACTTCTCAAAACCCATCCGCTCTCTTCCTGACCCGAGAAGCCTGACCCGCCCCTTGCCATGATCACGCCCCGTAGCGCCCTGAAGTTCGATCTGTTCGCCGAGGCCTCGCGCCAGCACAAGAGAGACGAGGTGGGCGATCCGCTGCAGGTGATCGCGCGGCACATCGACTTCGGAGCCCTGGCCGGGCTGGTGGATGCCTTGATCGAGCGTGGCGATGGCCGCAAGGGCGGGCGGCCCGCCTACCCCACCGAGGTGATGGTGCGCATCCTGGTCTTGAAGCGCCTGTACAACCTGTCCGATGAACAGATGGAGTACCAGTTGCTGGATCGGGCGAGCTACCAGCGCTTTTGCCTGCTGCAGGATGCGATGAACGTGCCGGACTGCAACACGATCTGGCGCTTCGGCGAGCGGCTGGGCGTGGATGGGGCCACGGTGCTGTTCCAGGCAGTGGATGCGCAACTGCACCGCCATGGCTACATGGCCCGGGGCGGACAAGCCATCGATGCTACGCTGGTGCCCGCGCTGCGCCAGCGCCTGGACAGGCAGGAGCGCGAGGCCCTGGCCGAAGGCAGAACGCCCGATTGGAGTGAAGCCGAGCGCCGGCAAAGGGATGTGGATGCCACACACACGAAAAAGCACGGCAAAAGCTACTTCGGCTACAAGCTCAGCGTGAGCGTGGACCTCAAGCATGGCTTCATCCGTCGCATCGCCACGGGCACAGCCAGCGAGCACGACGGACACCACTTCGACGAGGTGCTGGACATGCACAACACCGGGCGCAGCGTGCACACGGACAAGGCCTATGCGAGCCGGCAGCGTCGGCAGATGCTGCAAGTGCTGGGCTTCGTGGACGCGATGCAGCGCCGGGCCCAGCCGGGCCAGCCCCTGAGCGAGTGCCAGAAGCGGCGCAACCAGCGCATTGCCAGCAAGCGTGCCCGGGTCGAACATGCGTTTGCCGGCATCCGGCACATGGGCGGCAAGTTCGTGCGCACGATCGGGCAGGCGCGCGCCACGGTGGCGATGACGATGATGGCTGCCTGCTACAACATGAAGCGCTTGGCCTCGTTCCTTGAGCGAGGCGTGGATGCGTTCTTCAAACCGGCAACCACCAAGGCACAGGTGCGCCTGCAAACGGCGAAAGCCTGAGCCATCGGGGCTGCAAGGCCCCTCAATGCACGAGGTGCAGACCGCCGTAAGGCCTCATCGCGCATTCAAAACGGCTGGCGTCCAATCGTGCCTATTCGGATCCGTCAATCATGGGGTTGTGAGAGGTTCCCGAGCATGACCATGTGCATTTGCTGATCAACTACCCGCCCAAGGTGGCTCTGTCCAATCTGGTTGCCTCGCTCAAGGGGTGTCGGCAAGGCTGCTGCGCCAGCAGTTTGGGGATTTCCATCCATGGCTCAAGCGCAGGGGCGTTCTCTGGTCGCCGTCCTACTTTGCTTCAAGCTGTGGCGGGGCTTCGATAGACGTTCTTCGGCAGTACATCGAAGAGCAACAAACGCCCCATTAGGCCGCCTGCGGCGTCCGCGCTCTCAACCCCGGCCTGAACGCCGAGGCTTCCCGCGCATTTGGTGATCATCGAGCACTGAGCTTGGCTTCCACGGTGAACAGCGTTGTCATGGGTCATCTGCTGAGGAGAAGAAGATGCACTACCCCGTGATGACTGAACGGCAACTTGCCTTCCGCTGGAAGATCAGCCTGAAAACCCTGCGGCGCTGGCGCCTTGATGGCGAGGGGCCAGTCTGGCACAAATTGTTTCAACACGTCCGTTACCACGAGGCGGACGTTCTCGAGTTCGAACGCCAGAGCGCCTAGCACTGGACGGCGATCTTTGGAGATGGTGAGCGTGTCCCGCGCGCTGTGACTCATCCCCCGAAGGCCGAAGGCGACCCTCAACCTTCCGATGCCACCGAGCCCGAACTGCAGTACATCAGTGTCAAGGAGATCGTCGAGGCGACCAGCCTGCCTGCGCACCTGTTCACTGACCGAATCGAGCGAGAGCGCAAGCGCATCCCACATCTGCTGCTGGTCAGGAACCTGCGTTTTTCGATGGATGCCATCCTGCAATGGGAACTGGCGAACAGCGTTCGGGGTGGCGTACCGGAAGCTGTGGTGCAAATCGTCGAACCAGAGCCTGAACCGGACGCCTCGGGTCGTGTGCCGCGCTGGCATGAACTCGTGAGGGAGCAGGACGGAGAACGGTGCGATTCCGTTCGGTAGCCTGAACAGATGTCCCTTCTTTTGGCCCAAAGTCCACCGTTTCGGCCATTTGTCCCTTGAAGGCGGAACACGGAACCGAACCCGCGTCTGCAATCCGAACCAGATAGTAACGCCTTGGCCTTGAGGGCGTGGATTCGACGATTTGGCCAAATCAGTCCGCCAGTTCGTAACCCGTGCTGCGCCCTCCACCCGGTGTTTTCTGGAGGACACCAAGTTCAAGAAGCTGCGTGATGTCGCGCAGCGCCGTGTCGGGCGAGCACTTGGCGATGGCCGCCCACTTGCTGCTGGTCAGCTTGCCGTCAAAGTCATCGAGCAGACGGTTGAGTAACTTCACCTGCCGCTCGTTCAGCGGCATGCCTGCCCAGCGTTGCCAGAAGCGCGCCTTGATCAGTACGGCATCCAATGTCGTCTGCGCACTGGCAATGGCGCGCCCAAGCGTGCCGAGGAACCACGACAACCAGCCGGTGACATCAAGCGTGCCCTTCTGCGTGCGTTCCAGGACGTCGTAGTAGTCCTTGCGCTCGCGTTGAATCTGGGCCGACAGGCTGTAGAAACGTTGCGGACTCCCGTCGGCGCGGGCCAGAAACAGGTCGCCCACGGCGCGGGCGATGCGTCCGTTGCCGTCATCGAAGGGGTGCAACGTGACGAACCAGAGATGTGCAAGGCCTGCTTTGACCAGTTCCGGCAAGTCGTTCTGTTCGTTCGCCCACTGCACGAAACGCGCTGTTTCCTCAGCCAGCGCACTAGCGGGCGGTGCCTGGAAGTGAACCTTGCGCCGACCTACTGGGCCGGACACCACCTGCATGGGTCCATCGCCATCATCGCGCCACTGGCCGATGGCGATTTTGTTCATGCCCGAGTACCCGGTCGGGAACAGCGCTGCGTGCCACCCAAACAGGCGCTCGGCGGTCAGCGGATCTGCACCACGTGACGTGGCATCAAGCACCATCTCGACCACACCCTCGACATGCCGGTCTACCGGGGCCACTGCGCCGATGTCCACGCCTAGACGCCGAGCAATGGACGAGCGCACGGACTCCACGTTTAGCACTTCGCCTTCAATTTCGCTGGTCTTGACCACGTCTTCGGTCAACGCGGCCAGACTGGCCTGATCGCGCAACGCCATGCCCACATCGGCCATTCGCCCCAGCAGGAGCCCCTGAGCACGACTGACGTCGGTCAGTGGCCCGGTCAACGCCGAAAGGTCGTAACGCCACTGCGGCCAATCATCTGCCTGCCAGATGTAGAGCTTTTCTCCGTCATTCATGCGGAGATTACACACCCAATTCGCCGCAGAGGCAATACATTCCACGCATTAAATGCGGAGAATAAACACCCATTCACCGCACGCCTGGGTGCACCGAATCGCTAAGGATTTGTCCGTAAATTAAAATTCTCCCGAGTCGCCCGTGATGCGACGAAGGAGCGATAAATGGCCAAGGCGCATGCCAATTCGTGGGAGGTAACGGACGAGTTCTGGAAACTGGTAGAGCCGCTGGTGCCACAGCCAGTGCGCGATCCAGGCAAGCACTACGAACGCGCAGCCGGGGCGGGCCGCCCCGCAAAACCGCCACGGCTGGTGTTCGAGGCCATCATGTATGTGCTGCGCACAGGCTGCCAGTGGAAGGCGCTGCCGGCTGAACGCTTTGGCAGCGCCAGCGCGATCCATCACAAGTTCATGCTGTGGTCCAAGGCCGGGTTCTTCGAGAACCTGTGGAAGGCAGGGCTGGCCGAATACGACGACTGTGAAGGCATCGCCTGGCGCTGGCAGAGCATCGACGGCGCCATGTTCAAGGCGCCCTTGGCGCAGCAAGCTGTGGGGCGCAACCCGACGGATCGGGGAAAAAAAAGGCAGCAAGCGTCACCTGCTGGTGGACGGGCGTGGCGTCCCGTTGTCGCTCGTCGTGACCGGGGCGAACGCGCACGACGTGACGCAACTTGAGGCCGTGTTGTCTTGCTGCATGGTCAAACGCCCCACGCCCAAGCAGCGGCGCAGCAAGCACCTATGTGCTGATGCGGGCTACCGGGGCAAGAACGCCATGAAGATCATTGTGGCCCACGGCTATATCCCGCATGTGGTGGGCCGCAAAAGCGAGGCAGAGCACAAAAAGCGTGATCCGAAGAAAAAAGCGCGCCGTTGGGTTGTGCAGGCTTGCCATGGCTGGTTCAACCGGTTCAGGAAATTACTGGTGCGCTACGAGAAGCTGGAGCACACGTTCCTCGCACTCAACCATCTCGCCGCCGCCATCATCGCGCTGCGGAAAATCCACCTGCCCGTTAATATTATTTACGGATAAATCCTAAGTGGCCCGCTCGTTGGTTTGGCTTGCCGACGAAATACATACGGCTGGTGTCACCATACCAGCCGTCCTTGATGACCGCCACGTCAATGTTGACGATGTCGCCGTCTTTCAGAATTTGCCCTACAGAAGGGATGCCATGGCAAACCACATGATTGAGCGACGCGCAAATGGTTTTCGGGAACCCCTGGTAGCCGACGTTGGCCGGGATTTCTTTCAGCACATCGACGATGTAGCGATGGCAAAGACGATCCAGTTCATCGGTGCTGATCCCAGGCTGAACGTGTTCGGCAATCATCGCCAAGACTTCGGGCTCCTCGTCGATTCGTGTGGATCCCAACACCCACAATTGGCCCCTGGGGCAACACTGAGTAGATCAGAAGAAAGATGCAAACCGACATGAGCGCAGGAGCAGGGATCGAGGCGTTGTTCACCACGGCACTGGGCCTGCAGCCGCCCTGGGAGGTGGTGCAGGTGCAGCTTGAGACGGCCCGCCGGCGCATCGACTTTGAAGTGCACTGCAGCGCCAAGCGCCTGGCTTGCCCGCACTGCGGCCTGGCCGAGCAAGGCATCCACGACCGGCTGCGCCGCTGCTGGCGCCACCTGGACTTCTTTCAATACGAAGCCTGGCTGCACGCCGACGTGCCGCGCGTGGCCTGCTCGGGCTGCGGCAAGACGGCGCAGGCGCCTGTTGCCTGGGCCCGGGAGGGATCGGGTTTTACGGCCTTGTTTGAAGCGCTGGCGCTGTCGCTGTGCGCGCAGATGCCGGTGCGCCAGGCGGCTGAGCTGCTGCGCTGCTCGGACAAACAGCTGTGGCTGCGCATCGAGCACTACGTCGGGTGCGCTCGCCACGGCGACGACATGAGCGGCGTGCGCCGCATCGGCATCGATGAGACCAGCCTGCGCAAGGGGCACAACTACATCACCGTGGTGCATGAGCTGGAGGCCAAGCGGCTGCTGTTTGCCACCGAAGGGCGCGACCATGAAACGGTGCACGCCTTCGTGCAGGACTTGCAGGCGCACCAGGGCGATCCCGCCAAGATCGAGCATGTCTGCCAGGACATGAGCGGCGCCTACCTCAAGGGGGTGAGCCAGGTGCTGCCCCAGGCGGCCATCAGCTACGACCGCTTTCACGTGGTGGCCCTGGCCGGCCAGGCCATGGACGAGGTGCGCACCAGCGAGTGGCGCAGCCACCCCAAGGCGGTCACGGAGCTCTTTGGTGACAAGGACAGCGAAACCCGCAAGGGCTTGATGTGGGGCATGCGCAAGAACCCGCAGGGCTGGACGGCCAGGCAAGCCGCCGCCATGCACTGGCTGCAGCGCTCGCATCTTCAGTCTGCCCGTGCCTGGCGCATGAAGATGAGTTTGCGTGAGGTGTACGCCAGGGCGCGTGAACACAACGACTCGGGCAGCGCGCAGCTTGAGCTCAGGCGCTGGCTCAGCTGGGCCAGGCGAAGCCGCCTGAAGCCCTTTGTGCGTCTGGCCAAGACCATCACCGAACACTTCGATGGCGTCGTGCGGGGGATGCTGGACAACCGCTCCAACGCCTATGTGGAGGCCATGAACGGGCTGCTGCAGCAGGTCAAGCGGGCGGCCCGGGGCTTTCGCACAGCCAAGAACTTCATCGCGATTGCGCATCTGCGCATGGGCCGGCTCAAGGATTTGCCGCAAAGCCCATTCAAGATGGCTGAGCCTGGCAATGACACGGGCTACCGCCATGTGTAGTGCCTGTCAGATTCCACACGAATCGACGAGGAGCCATTTTTGATTACTCGAACTCAAAATTTATTCTTCATACGGTCTCTTTACAAATCCATGAGTGAATGATTATTTTTCTGTCAGACTTCATTTGTATCGAAAGGCCATTGCACGAAATTGATCTCATCCACTAGGAACGACGACTCTTGATTCAACGCAGGGCTTCGTCACGAAACCCTGCCTGTCGGCTGTCATTCCCGCGGTTTGCGCATCAAAACGAAAGCCGCGGGAATCACAAACAGCGACAGTAACGGCGCCGTCACCATCCCGCCGAGCATCGGGGCTGCGATACGGCTCATGACTTCGGAACCCGTGCCACTGCTCCAGACAATGGGAACTAGGCCAGCCAGGATGACCGCTACAGTCATGGCCTTGGGCCGCACACGCAGCACGGCGCCATCTCGGATCGCGTCGAGTAGTTCTTCCCGCGTCGGGCTTCGCCCATCGGGGCAACGTTCCGCTAAGGCGTGCTTCAGATAGATGAGCATCACCACGCCGAACTCCGCCGCGACACCTGCCAGCGCGATGAATCCCACGCCGGTGGCGATGGACAGGTTGTAGTTCAACAGGTACAGGAACCAGATGCCCCCGTGAGCGCGAAGGGCAAGGTCGCCATGATCAAGGCCGCTTCGTCCACACGCGCGAAGGTCAGGTACAACAGAATGAAGATGATCAACAGGGTGGCGGGCACCACGACCTTCAGGCGTGCATTGGCCCGCTCCATGTATTCGAACTGCCCGGAGTAGGTGATGCTCACCCCCGGCTCCAGCTTGACCTGCCGTCCGATCGCACCGCGCAATTCGTTGGCCACCGAGGCAAGGTCACGGCCGCGCACATCGACGTAGACCCAACCGGAGGGACGTGCGTTCTCGCTCTTGAGCATGGGCGGACCATCGGTGATGACGATGCGCGCCACCGTGCCCAGCGTGATCTGCTGCCCCATGGGGGTGAAGATGGGCAGTTGCTTCAGCCTTTCCGGTGAATCCCTCCATTCACGCGCGTATCGCAGATTGATCGGGAAGCGCGCCAGCCCCTCCACGGTCTCCGAGACGTTTTCACCACCGACGGCGCCGGCAACGACCGCCTGCACATCGGCCACGTTCAGCCCATAGCGTCCAGCCGCCAGGCGGTCGATCTGCACGTCCACATACCGGCCGCCGGTCAGCCGCTCCGCCAACGAGGACGACACGCCTGGAACACCCTTCGCGACCTGCTCCACCTCTGCCGCGATGCGATCGATCACATGCAGGTCGCTGCCTGTCACCTTGACGCCGATCGGGCTCTTGATGCCCGTGGCCAGCATGTCGATGCGGTTGCGGATCGGCGGAATCCAGATGTTGGACAGGCCGGGAATCTTCACGGCCCGGTCCAGCTCCTCGACAAGTTTCTCGGGCGTCATGCCGGCACGCCACTGCTCCCTCGGCCTGAGCTTCACCGAGGTTTCGAACATTTCCAGCGGCGCGGGGTCGGTCGCGGTCTCCGCACGGCCCGCCTTGCCGAACACACGCTCGACCTCGGGCACGGTCTTGATCATGCGGTTGCTGAGCTGCAGCAGCTCCGTGGCGCGTTGCGCCGACAGTCCCGGCAAGGCCGACGGCATATAGAGCAGATCCCCCTCATCCAGCCGGGGCAGGAATTCGCCTCCAAGCCGGGCCAGCGGCCAGGCCGTGGTCGCCAGTGTCAGCACCGCGACCAGCAAGGTTGCCTTGGGCCAGCGCAGCACCCACTCCAGGCTGGGCCGGTAAACCGCGATCAGCATGCGGGTGATGGGATTCTTCTGCTCATCAGGAATGCGTCCGCGAATCCAATAGCCCATGAGCACCGGGATCAGCGTCACCGACAGCCCGGCCGCCGCCGCCATGGCATAGGTCTTGGTGAACGCCAGCGGCCCGAACAGACGCCCCTCCTGGGCTTCGAGGGTAAAGACGGGGATGAAGGACAGCGTGATGATCAGCAGCGAGAAGAACAGCGCCGGACCGACTTCCTCCGCGGCCCGCGTGATCACCTCCCACCGCTCCTTGCCCTGCAATGGCTGACCGGGGTGCGCGTGCTGCCAGGCTTCAAGCTTCTTGTGCGCGTTCTCTATCATGACCACGGCTGCATCCACCATCGCGCCTATGGCAATGGCGATGCCGCCCAGCGACATGATGTTGGCGTTGATGCCCTGGTACCGCATGACGAGGAAGGCCATCATCACCCCCAGCGGCAGCGAGATGATGGCCACCAGCGCCGAGCGCAGGTGCCACAGGAACAGCACGCAGACCAGCGCCACGACCAGAAACTCCTCCCCCAGCTTGATGGTGAGGTTGCGGATGGCGCGCTCAATCAGCGCACTGCGGTCGTAGGTGGTGACGATCTCCACCCCTGCGGCAGGCTGGCCTGCAGCTCGCCCAGCTTGGCCTTGACGGCGGCAATCGTCTCCTGGGCATTCTTGCCCGAACGCAGGATGACCACGCCGCCGGCGACCTCGCCCTCGCCATCGAGTTCGGCGATGCCGCGCCGCATCTCCGGCCCGATCTGCAGCGTGGCCACGTCGCCCAGGCGCACCGGCACGCCGCCGCGCGCCACCAGCGGCACGGCACGGAAATCATCCAGGGTTTTCAGGTAGCCGCTGGCGCGCACCATGTATTCGGCCCCCGACAGCTCCAGCACGGAGCCGCCAGTTTCCTGATTGGCGGCCACCAGCGCCGCGCGCACCTGCTCCTGGCTCAGTCCGTAGGAGGCGAGCTTGACCGGGTCGAGCACCACCTGGTACTGCTTGACCATGCCGCCCACCGAAGCTACCTCTGCCACATTGGGCAGGCTCTTGAACTCGAACTTCAGAAACCAGTCCTGCAGCGCGCGCAACTGCGCCAGATCATTCTTGCCCGTGCGATCCACCAACGCGTACTGGAAGATCCAGCCCACCCCCGTAGCATCGGGCCCCAAGGCCGGCTTAGCCGTGGCCGGCAGGCGTCCCTGAACCTGGTTCAGGTACTCCAGCACCCGCGAGCGCGCCCAGTACAGGTCGGTGCCATCCTCGAACAGGACATAGACGAACGAGTCCCCGAAAAACGAAAAGCCGCGCACCGTCTTGGCCCCCGGCACCGACAGCATGGTCGTTGCCAGGGGATAGGTGACCTGGTTTTCCACGATCTGCGGCGCCTGGCCGGGGTAGCTGGTACGGATGATGACCTGCACGTCGGACAGGTCCGGCAAGGCATCCACGGGCGTGCTGCGCACGCCCCACACCCCCAAGCCGTAAGCATGGCCGTGGCCAGCAGCACCAGAAAGCGGTTCGCCACCGACCAGCGGATCAATTTGGCAATCATGGCTTGATCCCTTCGATGGCGGTGATCACGTAGTCCTCTCCCTGCTTGGAGAAGGTAAAGCGCACCTGTTGCTTGGGTGCCAGGCCTGCGGCGAGGCGGGGGTCGGCCAGCTTGAAGCCCATGGTCATGGCGGGCCACTTGAGGGCGGGGATGGCGTCATGCGCCAGCGTCAGCTCGGCAGTGGAGACTTCTTCCACCACACCGCGCACCGTGTAGGCCGGGGCCGCGCCATGCGCCCCATGCTCCGGCGTCGCCCCCGGCGATGCGGGCAACAGGCCGCGCAGGCTGGCCTCGGAGTCGATCAGGAACTGTGCCGAGGCCACCACCTGCTGCCCCGCCTCCAGTCCACCTTGCACCACGAGTTGGTCGCCGATCTCCGCCCCAGCTGCACCTCCACGGGGTGGAATTTGCCAGGGCCATCGACCACATAGGCCAGGGCGCGCTTGCCGGTGCGGATGACGGCTTCGCTGGGAACCAGCAGTGCGGGCTGCTCGCGGCCCTGGAGCGTGATCTGGCCGGACATGCCGGCCTTCAGGCGCTGGCCGGGGTTGGCCAGTTCCAGCCGCACGCGCACCGTGCGCGTGTCGCTGTTGGCCTGCGGCAGGATGCTCACGATGCGCGCCCGCAGCACCTCGCCGGGAAACGCCGCCAGGCGCACCTGGGCTTCTTGCCCCAGTTGCAGCGGGCCGCTTTGCGCCTCGGGTACTGCGGCCTCGATCCAGACGGTGCCCAGGCCATTCACGCGCGCCAGGCTTGCGCCCGCAGAGATAGTCATGCCCTGGCGCACCATGAGCTCGGCCACCAGCCCGCCCTGGGGCGTGGTCACGGTGTAGACGCCCCTGGGCTCGCCCGTGCGCTCCACCTGGGCCACCAGGGCCTGCGGCATGCCCAGCAGCAGCAGCCTTTGCCGGGCGGCCGCCGTCAGCGACTCATCCTTGAGCGCACGCACCGCCAGAAATTCGCGCTGCGCCGCCACCCATTCCGGCAGCAGCAGATCCGCCAGCGGCGCGCCGGCCGCGATCACATCGCCCGGCGCGCGCGCATAGACCCGCTCCACAAAGCCGGCGGAGCGCGCCTGCACGATGCTGACATCGCGGTCGTTGAGCAGCACCGTTCCCACCGCGTCCACATCGGAGCCTATGGCGCGCTGCACCACCTCGGCCGTGCGCAGACCCAGCGCCTGCACGGTCTGGGCCGATACGCTCAGGCCCACGCTGTCCTGGGCATCCTCGTCGGCATACTTGGGTACCAGATCCATGTCCATGAAAGGAGACTTGCCGGGCTTGTCGAACTTCTGCGTCGGCGACATGGGGTCGTACCAGTACAGCACCTTGCGCTCGGCCGCCGCGCCGGCTTGGGGCACTGTCGTATTCCCAGCGTGTGTGGTATCGGTGCGCCATTGGGCCAGGCCCCAGCCCGCGGCCACGCCGATAGCGATCAGCGTCAGGCCCGCGAGGGATTTTTTCAGAGAGTTGTTCATGGTGATGGGCTCCACTAATCGGCGATCAGGCTGTTCAGGCGCGTCGTCACGCCATCGCGCTGGGCTTGCAGGTCAATCAGGCGCAGGCGTGCCTCCAGCACCTGGGCGCGCGCGCCGAGCACGGCGCTGAGGTCGCCCTTGGCGGAGCGGTAATTGCTCAGCGCAAGCTCCGCGCGCCCCTGCGCCAACTGCAGCCCGGTGGACTGCAGGCGCTCGATCTGGCTGTCCAGGGCCTGTAGTTCGGCCGCGCTGTCGTCGAGCTCCTGCAGGTGCTTGCGGGTCACGTCTTCCTGTTCAGCCTCCAGGCGCTCCAGCTCGCGCTGCTTGGCCTGGATCATCGGGGTCTGGCGCCGCTCCTTCTGCCAGGGCAGGTCGAAGGTCAACTGGAACGACACCATGTCGCCCCAGCGACGATCGCGTCGGGTATAGGCAACTTCCCAAGACCAATCGCCACGCGCCTCCGACTGCGCCTCGTGGGACTCCGCCCGTGCCATGCTTTGCATGGTCGGGTACAGCGCCAGCTCGGCATGGCTGGACAGCTCGGCGCGCAACTGCGCAACGGGATGGATGAGCGGACCGGTGCCGCCCTGCAGCGATTCGTCGGCGCGCGGCCCGACCCAGCGCCGCAGCATGGCTCGTGCCTTGGACCGGTCGCGCTGCAGGTCGTCGCGCCGGTCCGACAGCGCCAGCGCCTCCTGCTGCGCGGTCAGCAGGTCGCCCGCCTGAGCCGATCCGCCCGCCACCCGCGCGAGTAGGCTGTCTTGCAGGCGCCGGTTCTCGGCCAGCAGTTCCGCGAGCAGTTGATCACGCTGTTCCACGGCCTGCGCGGCAATCCACGCCAGGCCGAGCTCCTGCCGTATCTGCAGGCGTTGCAAGACCAGCGCCGCGCGCTCGCGTTCCACGCGCGCCTGGGCGCTGGCCACCTTGGCCGCACGCTTGGCTTGGTTGGGAACCTCCTGCATCAGGGCCAGGCGCTGCCCGGTCATGGATTCGCGCGTCAGGCTCCAGCGGTCCATGCCGCTGATGGGGAAGCTTTCGAGGCCGATGGAAAGCTTGGGGTCCGGCAGCGTGCCGGCGGCCTTCTGCGCGGACTCGACCGCATCGATCTGCAATCGCTGCGCGGAAACGCGCGGGCTTTGCTGTTCAGCGATTTCCCTCGCTTCGACAAAGCTGAGCGCGTAGGCCCCGCTGGCGGCGAGCATGCTGCCGGCCAGGGCGATGCTCAAAACGCTCAGTCGATGCGTCCATGTGCGGCACGAGGTCGCACGCACTACGCCACGGCCAGGCGCGGGGCGACGCTCGCCGGGAGCGCCGGAGGAAGAAATAAGCATGATGGTCCTCGAAATTGATAGCCACGAAGTCACGTGTTCTGCCGTGCCAATGCACGGCCGGCACGACTTGGTGTGTCAATTACGCAGGACTTGGAAAGTGAGATGGAAGGGGAAAGAGCCCGTTCGGTGGTCGAGCCACGCCGGATCAGCCCTGGCGTCGGTCGATGATTGCGGGTCGGGCACCACTGGAAGCAGGTAGGCAATCCAGACCGCATGCGCCGCCGCAGTAGATGGAATGTCCAGTCCTTGCGGAGACGGCGCGGGCTTGCCGTCACCGCTGCAATGGGCACGGCACAACTGCGGAGACTCGTCGTCCATCGTCCCTGGCATGGCATGGCAGTCCGGCATGGCGGACATGCCGGCGGCTTCGTCCATGGCCATGCCCGCCATCTGCATCGATGCCGCGTGCGTATCCGCATCCAGCTTGGGGCAGGCATACATCGCCAGCGCCATCTGCGAGAACAACAAGGTCACGACGAGGCCGCCGACGATTCGGCGGCCCCACTGTGTGACGATGCGTCGGATGGAAACCATGGTGGGATGTTCGCTGTGCTGGATGTGTGACAACTTGCCGCGGATCAGAGAGCCGTCCCGGGAAGGAAGTGCCTTCATGGCCCATCTACCCGCAGGCGGCCCAGTCACCGCGCATGCGAGGTCACCGAATCCCTGGATTCATTTCACCGGAATCCAACTTGTCGGCGCGTCTCGATCTCGGCCAGTCCGAGAACGCGAGCACGTACAGTGCGATCAGGTTGACCATGGGGACGATCATCAGCAGGCCGAGCCAGCCGGAAAAGCCCGCCTTGGCAAAGATCTTCCAAAACGGCAGCACGATCACCACCGCACCCAGCAGCATCGTCAGCCAGTGGGCACCCAACCACCACCCCATATCGTTCATATACATTCCGTTCATCATGATCGGTAACCTCTCTTTGATTGTTTCGATGCGGGTTAACCTCGTGCGCGCCGCAGCCGCAGCGCGTTGAAGATGACAGAGGCCGAGCTCAGGCTCATGGCCAGCGCTGCAATCAATGGAGACAGCAACCAGCCCGTGATGGGATAAAGCACGCCGGCGGCGATGGGCACGCCGATACCGTTGTAGATGAAGGCGAACAACAGGTTCTGGCGCATGTTGCGCACGGTGTCGATGGAGATGTCGCGCGCGGCGGCGATGCCGCGCAGATCGCCCTTGACCAGGGTGATCTGGCCGCTGTTCATGGCCACGTCGGTGCCGGTGCCCATAGCGATGCCCACGTCGGCCTTGGCCAGGGCAGGTGCGTCGTTGATGCCGTCGCCGGCCATGGCGACGACGTGCCCCTCCTTCTGCAGCCGCTCCACCAAGGCCAGTTTGTCGGCCGGCTTGACTTCGCCATGCACTTCGTCGATGCGGAGCTTGGCGCCCACCGCCCGGGCCGTGGTCAGGCCGTCGCCCGTCGCCATGACGATGCGCAGGCCACTGTCGTGCAGCGTCTTGATGGCGTCGGCCGTGGTGGCCTTGATCGGGTCGGTGACGGCCAGGATGCCTGCCAGCCGCCCGTCCACGGCCAGGTGCATCACGCTGCCACCCTCGCTGCGCAGGCGCTCTGCGTCCGCCTTGAGCGCATCGGTGGCCACGTTCTCCTGCTGCATCAAGGCGGTGTTGCCCAGCACCAGATGCTTGCCTTCGACCGTGCCGCGCACGCCGATGCCGCTGCCCGATTCGAAGTCGTCGGCCTTGGTCAGGCTCAGCCCTTTGTCCCGCGCGGCGCGGACGATGGCATCCGCCAGCGGGTGCTCGCTGCCCTGATCCAGACTGGCCGCCAGGCGCAGCACCTCATCCGGCGTGTAGCCCGGGTCGGCGACGGCGGTGTCGAAGGCCGGCTTGCCTTCGGTCAGGGTGCCGGTCTTGTCCACGATCAGCGTATCCACTTCGCGCATTTTTTCGATGGCGCCGGCATCGCGGAATAGAATCCCCTGCGTTGCCGCGCGGCCGGTGGCGACCATCACGGACATCGGGGTCGCCAGGCCCAGCGCGCAAGGGCAGGCAATGATCAGCACCGCCACGGCGTTGATCAGGCCGAACACCCAGCTCGGCTCGGGGCCGAAGAATCCCCAGACGAAGAAGGTCGCGATTGCGATCAGCACCACCACGACCACGAACTTGCCGGCCACCACGTCGGCCATGCGCTGCATCGGCGCCTTGGAGCGCTGGGCATTGGCCACCATCTGCACGATCTGCGACAGCATGGTGGCGGCGCCGACCTTCTCCGAGCGCATCACCAGTGCGCCGCTGGTGTTCATCGTGGCGCCGATCAGGCCATCGCCGGCGCGCTTGGTCACCGGCACGGGCTCGCCGGTGAGCATGGATTCATCGACGGCACTGCTGCCCTCGGTCACCACGCCATCGACGGGCACTTTCTCGCCGGGCCGCACGCGCAGCAGGTCGCCGACGTGAACATGGTTCAAAGGCACGTCCTCCTCGCTGCCGTCGGTATTGATGCGGCGCGCCGTCTTGGGGGCCAGGCCGAGCAGAGCCTTGATGGCCGCCGAAGTCTGCGAGCGCGCCTTCAATTCGATGATCTGACCCAGCATGGTCAGCGAGATGATGACGACCGCCGCCTCGAAATAGACGGCGACGCGGCCGTGGGCGATAAACGAGTCGGGAAACACGCCGGGCGCGAGGGTGGCGACCACGCTGTAAACAAAGGCGGCGCCGGTGCCTAGGCCGATCAGCGTCCACATATTGGGGCTGCGGTTGACGATGGACTGCCAGCAGCGGACAAAGAATGGCCATCCCGTCCACAACACTACCGGCAGCGACAGCACCAGCTCGACCCAGGTCTGGGCCTTCATGTCGAACCAGCCGAGGCGGTGGCCGAACATGGCCAGGATGGTGACCACCACGGTCAGCGGCAGCGTCCACCAGAAGCGGTGCTGGAAATCGATTAGTTCGCTGTTGTCCTCCTCATCCAGCGGAATCACCGCTTCGAGCGACATGCCGCATTTCGGGCAATTGCCGGGATGATCCTGCTGCACTTCCGGGTGCATGGGGCAGGTGTAGATGGTGCCCGCCGGGGCCTCCATGGGCACCGCGGCAGAAGTTGCCGGGGTCTGTTCGCCTGCGGTATGGCCGTGGTGATGCAGGTGTTGGTTCATGCCCATGCCTTTGTTGAGTTATCTCGATTCTTGACCTTGCCATCGCGGCAAGGTCAAGTCCCTTTCCTTGTGGACGCATTCGGTCCGCATTGGCCCATGCCCCGATGGCTATCGGGACAAAGACTGGCGGTACTGGACATTGATTTCGTCGTGGCGGCGCCGTATCTCTGGCGGCCATTGCGCCTTGATCCATGACAGCACGGCCACGATCTCGTCGTCGCTCAATACTCCACCATAGATGGGCATCGCCGTACGGTAGTCGGGCTGATTGATCAATTGGGCCAGTCCCTGCTTAGTGATGGCGAACAGTTGCTCGTCGGGATGGTGCCAAGTGTGGCCGCTGGGATCGTGCGGCGGCGCAGGAAGCAAGTCATCCGATCCACGATCACGCCAGTTGGGCTGGCCCTCGCCCTTGGCCCCATGGCAAGCCGCACACTGCTGCGCGTAGATGCGGGCGCCGACGCGCAGCACCTGGGGATCATCGGGACGCAGGCTGTGCAGCGGCGTCGCCTGCCGCTCACCGGCGCGCAGGGAAAAGTAACCCGCCCCTGCGACCAGCAGCAAGGCCAGCAATCCTACGGCCCCCAGGATCAGCGGTTTCAACGTCATCGCAACTTCCTTGATTTCATGCTGATGGTCACATTCTGGTCATCGGATGCGTCGCTCAAGACTGGACCCATGCGCCCCAGCGCGGAATGAAACGCGGGACATGCTGCGCATACTCCTGCCAAGCCTGTCCAAAACGACGTCCGCTTTCCTGCTCCTCGTTGTGCGCCAGGCGGGCATACATCACCACAAGCACCGGGAACATCAACAGCGTCAGCAAGGTCGGCCATTGCAGGAGAAAGCCGAACATGATCAGCACGAAGGCGATGTACTGCGGATGCCGCACCCGAGCGTAAACACCGGTGCGCGCCAGCCGCCCCTGCCGCTGGGCCTCGTAGAGCACGGGCCAAGCCGCGGCCAGCAGCCAGAAGCCACCGCCAATGAACAGGTAGCTGAGAATGTGGAACGGCCCAAGGTGCGGATCACCGCCCCAGCCGAACAGCAGCTCCAGCAGGTGACCGGCGTTGTGGTTCAGCAGGTCCACACCCGGGAGCTTCTGGCCCAGCCAGCCCGACAGGAAGTAGATGGTCAGCGGGAAGCCATACATCTCCACGAACAGCGCCACGATGAACGCTGTGAACGCCCCGAAACTGCGCCAGTCGCGCGCGCTGGCCGGCTTGAAGAAGCTGAAGGCGAACATAACGAAGATCGCCACGTTGAGCACCACCAGAGTCCACAGGCCATACGACGATCCCGTGTGCTCCATGGCGTCAGCCCCTGTCGGAGTTTTGTCCAGTGCCCTGGCCAGTGGTTCCGGAGCCACCACCGTGGCCGCCATGACCACCATGGCCTTTGTGCATGAAGACATGCATCAGCGGGCAGGCCAGCAGGAAGGCATAGGGCCACCATTGCGCCAGGTGGGCACGGTGTTCGGTCCATAGGAAGTACCCGGCGACGGCGCCGAACACGAGCAGGCCGATGGCATAGCGCGAGCGCCAGAACCCGCCGGTCTGCACACTCTGCGGATGGGATGCATGGTCATGGGTCATGACGGCCTCCTCACTTTGTGCCGGGAGTGGGGGTTTGCGGCATGGACATTCGATCCATCATCATCTGCATCATCGACTCCATCATGGCCATGCGCTTTTCCATCATCTGCGGGTCGTGCTGCATGCCAGCCATACCGGCGGGTGGGTTGCCCGATGCCATCTGGCCGTGCATCGACTTCATCATGCGCATGCCGTCCTGCATGGTCTTCATGTGTTCGGCCATCAACGCCTGGCGCTCCTGGGGCGTCTTGGCGGCTGCCATCTTCTCGTGCATGGCCTGCATGGCCCGCATGTGCCGATCCATGGCGGCCATGTCGCCCGAGCCCATGGGCTGGCCGGGCGATGGCAATGCCGCCGAAGGAGCCGGTGCCGCGGTAGCTGCTGGGGCGGCAGCGTCCGCCGGGTGGTGGTCCTTGTGCTCGTCGGAGCCTTGTGCCAGCACACCCATGGAGGCGGCGGCGACACAGAAACCGATCAGGGAATGGCGAATGTGAATCATGATGCTTCCTTCTGGCCGTGGATGGACTCGGGCAGCCGCGTCCGGCGGCATGGTGCGGTTGTGACCTTGCTCAGCGCACGGGCTGGATGTCGGTGACGATCATCTTCCCGCCTTCCTGGATGACCATGAATTTGACCTTGTCGCCGGGCTTAAGGTTGGTGAGCTGGCCCTTGTCACGAACGGTAAAGACCATGGTCATTCCGGGCATGTCCAGATTCTTGATGTCCCATGCTTGAGGGTGATCTTGCTGTTGTCCAGATCGACCTTCTTGACCTCGCCATCGGTCATGGAGTCCGATGCAGGCGCCGCGACCTGACCTGTACTGGGACTGACCTGGGCATGGCCCGCCATCGGCAGGGCAACGCCCATAGCCAGGGCGGAGATGGTGAGCAGACGTTGGATGGTTTTCATGGTGACCTCTGGGTAAATGGATGGATCTATGGCTGGGCCGGCTGTAGTCGGCGTTTCAGGCCATCACTTGCGGCCCACCTTGATGGCGCCCTTCATACCGGCCTCATAGTGGCCAGGCATCAGGCAGGCGAAGTTCACGGCTCCCGCCTTGGTGAACTGCCAGACGATTTCACCCTGCTTTCCCGGTGCGAGCGTGACCTTGCCGGGTTCGTCGTGCTCCATGTCCGGGAACTTCTTCATCTGTTCCAGGTGCTCCAGCAGTTCCTTCTCAGTGCCCAGGCTGAGTTCGTGCTTGACCTGGCCGACATTCTTGACAACGAAGCGTACGGTTTCGCCCTGTTTGACCTGAATGTTTGAGGGCGTGTAACGCATGTTGTCGCTCATTTCGATGGTGATGGTGCGACTGGCCTTGGTGGCGACACCAGGCTTGCCAATGGCCGTCTCGCCACCCTCATCATGGCCGTGACCGCCCGCATGGTTGCCGCTGGCGAAGGCCGCCCCCGATGTGGCCAGTGCAGCCATGGCGAAGAATTGCGAGATGGTGGTTCGTGTGAATTTCATGGGTGGTCTCTCGTTGAAAATGGAAGGGGAAACTCAATGCTCGCCATGCGAAGTGGGCTTGCGTACCTTGACTTCGGTCGGCGTTGCCGGCTTGCGTGCGCGCGGCATAGATTGGCCGCCCTCGGCGCTGAAGCGCGCCGGCTCGGCCATGAGGCCGGTGTACTCATGCGCCACCGTGCCTGCCGGATGCTTGTACCAGCCCGGATCCTTGTAGTCGCCCGGCTTCTGGTCACGGCGTACCTTGAGCACGCTGAACATGCCGCCCATCTCCACCGAGCCGAACGGCCCCTGGCCGGTCATCATGGGCACGGTGTTGTCTGGAATGGGCATTTCCATCTCCGTCATGTCGGCCATGCCGCGCTCGCCCATGACCATGTAGTCCGGAATCAGCTTGTTGACTTTCTTGGCAAGGCCGCTGTGATCCACGCCGATCATGGTTGGCACGTCGTGGCCCATGGCGTTCATGGTGTGGTGGCTCTTGTGGCAGTGGAAGGCCCAATCGCCTTCCTCGTCGGCGACGAACTCGATCTGGCGCATCTGCCCCACTGCCACGTCGGTGGTCACCTCGGGCCAGCGTGCGCTTTTGGGCGTCGGGCCGCCATCGGTACCCGTGACCACAAACTCGTGGCCATGCACGTGCATCGGGTGATTGGTCATAGTGAGATTGCCCATGCGAATGCGCACCTTGTCGTTGAGGCGCACGTTCAGAGAGTCAATGCCGGGAAACACGCGGCTGTTCCATGTCCACAAATTGAAATCCGTCATTTCCGCGACCTTGGGCGTGGCGGCGCCCGGCTCAATGTCATACGCGCTGAGCAGGAAGCAGAAATCCCGCTGCACCTCGTCGATCAGCGGGTGCTTGGCTTTCGGGTGCGTGACCCAGAAGCCCATCATCCCCATGGCCATTTGCACCATTTCGTCGCCGTGCGGGTGGTACATGAACGTGCCGGGGCGGCGCGCCACGAACTCGTAGACAAAGGTCTTGCCGGCCGGAATGGCCGGCTGCGTCAGACCGGTTACGCCATCCATGCCGTTGGGCAGGCGCTGGCCGTGCCAGTGAACACTGGTGTGCTCGGGCAGCCTATTGGTCACGAAGATGCGCACACGGTCGCCTTCGACGACCTCGATGGTCGGGCCGGGACTCTGCCCGTTGTAGCCCCACAGGTGAGCCTTCATCCCTGGGGCCACTTCGCGCACCACCGGTTCGGCCACCAGGTGGAACTCCTTGATGCCCTGGTTCATACGCCACGGCAGCGTCCAGCCGTTGAGCGTCACCACTGGGTTGTACGGCCGTCCCGAATTGGGCATCAGCGGGGCCATGGTGTTTGGGCTAGTCTGAATCACCGGCTCGGGCAATGCCGCCATGGCGACACGGCTGACCGCGCCGGCCGCAACGGCGCCGCCAGCAATACCGGCAAATTTGAAAAAATCTCTTCTGGATGTCATGGCAATCGTCTCTGCATCAGTGTCCGGCACCCGCGTCGCTGGGGGCGCTGGTGGTGACCGACAAGGTGGTGCTCGTGGGGCGCCCGATCACGGAGGCCTGCAGGGCGGCGTCGGCCAGCCAGAACTGCTGCTGTGCGTCGATGGCAGCGGAGACGGCGCTGACCTGATCGCGCGCATCGGCCAGCAGCTCGAAAACGCTGATCAGCATGCCGTTGTAGCGAAGCTGGTTTTCCTCCGAGATCACCTTGCGCAGCGGCACCACTTCATCGCGGTGGTGGCGGGCCACGTCGTAGGCCGTGCGGTAGGCCGAGTAGCTTTCCCGCAGGCTGGAGCCTGCTGCGCGCACGGTGGCTTCGAGCTGGTTGGCTGCGGCCAAGGTCCGTGCGTTCATCGCATCACGCTGTATCCCGCCCCAATCGAAGATCGGAAGGCGTACGGCGATTTCCCAACCACGCGCGGTCGAACGGGTGCCCTCGGCGCGATCCCAGCTGGTATTGCGACGCCCCTCCAACTCGATGTCAGTGAAGCTGGTCACCAGGTTCAGACCCTGGGCCTTGGCCGCGCTATCCAACGAGGCCTGCGCCAGCCGAATGTCCAGGCGCGCTCTGGAGGCCTGCGTGGCAACAGCCTGCGGCTGCAGCGGCTCTTTGGGAAGGTCGGGGAGTCGCTCGGGCAGGCGAAGCGCTTGCGCCTGGGCCTCATCGAGCCCAAGCAGGCGCACGAGTTCTTCCCGGCTGGCCGCGACCTGGTGTTGGGCCGTGCTCAGTCGAGTGGCGGCATCTGCATAAAAAGCCTGCTCGCGCGCACGGGTGATACGGTTGAAGTTGCCCACGCCCTGCATGCGCCGGGCCAATTCGGCGCCCGCTTCGGCGCTGTCATAGACCTGCTTGGCATACTGGAGCGTCTGCTGTGCGGCCACGGCCCGCACCCAGGCCTGGCGCACGCGCGTGACCTGATCCACCACGTCGCTGGTCAAACGCAGCTGCGACTGCTCAATGCGCCGGGTGGCAATGCCGTGCCGGGCCGGCAGGGTCAACAGATCCAGCAGGCCAAAGGAGAGCGCACGCCCCAAGTCCAGCTCGGTGCCGGCCGTCATGCGCTCAAAACTGAAGATGGGGTTGGCAATCCGCCCCACCTGCGCGGCATCGGCCGACTCCGCCCAACCCTGCGCCAGCAGGGCCTGCAGGGACGGGCTGTTCACCAAAGCCAGCTGAACGGTTTCTTTCTGACCCAGAGGCTGCGCCAGCAGGGCTTGGGCGGCCTGCGCTCGCTGGTCGCGTTCCTCCTGGGTACGAGCCAGGGCGAGCTTGCCTTCGGTGAAGCTGCCAGCCTCGTCGTTGACGCGGCCGATGTTCTGCTCCAGGCTGACGCTGGCACAGCCTGTCAGCACCGCCAGTCCGAGTGCAGACAGGCCCCATTTGGCGTGAGTGGCACGCAAACGCATCATGGCTTGTCTCCCCCGTGATGGCCAGAATGCGGGTCGCTGGCGGGAGCAGCATCCTTGGCGGACGCGGGCTCGCCCGTCTTGATCTCTTTGGCATAGCTGCGCCAGCCGCCAATCTCGCCCACACGATCATTGGCTTCGCGCCAGGATTGCACCTGTTGATCCGCATAGGCCTGGTACGCACCGATGGCGGACGAATACTGCAGCTTCGTCGGCAGTGAAGGCTGGGGGGCTTCGGTATCTGCCGGGGCTTGTGCAAAAGCCGCCCCTGCGAACAACGCCAGTGCCCAAGGCAACAGGGCCCTGAAGGATGGCAGGTGATGGGAATGGGCCATGGTCTCCTCTGAAAGCATCTTTGATCTCACGTCGGAGATTCTGGAAAGCCCGCCCTTTCAGCAAGATGTTTGCAACATTACATTCTTGTCAGCTTCGTGTTGGCAGCCATCCAACGCGGCACACTGATGTGGGAACCTTTAACGGAGCATGCGGGTGAAGATACTGATCGTCGAAGACGAGCCCAAGACGGGTGAATATTTGCGCCAGGGCTTGAGCGAGGCCGGGTATGTCGCGGACCTGGTGCCCCATGGTACCGATGGGCTGCACATGGCCTTGCACGGTGCCTACGACCTCGTGATCCTGGATGTCATGCTGCCCGGGCTGAACGGCTGGCAGGTGCTGCAATCGCTGCGCGAGCGCGGCCTGCAAATGCCAGTGCTGTTCCTGACCGCACGCGACCAGGTGGAAGACCGCGTCAAGGGACTGGAGCTTGGCGCCGACGACTATCTGGTCAAGCCGTTCTCGTTTGCGGAACTGCTGGCCAGGGTGCGCATCATCTTGCGCCGCGGCCCGGCGGGCAACGAAGGCACCCTATTGCGTGTCGCCGATCTGGAGCTGGATCTGCTGCGCCGCCGGGTCTCGCGCAACGGCAAGCGCGTGGACCTGACGGCCAAGGAGTTCGGCCTGCTGGAACTGCTGATGCGTCGCCACGGCGAGGTGTTGCCACGCTCCCTGATCGCATCGCAGGTGTGGGACATGAACTTCGACAGCGACACCAATGTCATCGAGGTGGCGATGCGACGACTGCGCATGAAGATTGACGAGGGCCACTCGGTCAAGCTCATCCAGACCGTGCGCGGCATGGGTTATGTGCTCGACGTTCCGCAGGAGGAGTAGATGGCGTTGCGGGTTCGTTGGGGTCAGTTGCCGCTGACGCAGCGCCTGACCCTGCTATTTACCGCGGTGGCGGCCTCGGTGGTGCTGGGGCTGGGCGCCTTGTTCTTGGTAGAAACCGAGCGGCATTTCGTCGAGCTTGATCGGATGGCGCTGCAAGACAAGCAACACCTGATCGAGGATATTCTGCGCAATGCCAACTCGGCGGACGACGCTCGCCGGCGACTGGGCGAAGCGCTGAGCTATCACCATGATCTCTACGCCCAGGTCCAGGATGGACAAGGAGCGGTGGTCTTTCAATCCCGAGGGTTCATCCCCACCATGCGCGGCGACAAGACCCCGCACGCCGGTGAAAACCAGGTGTTCGGGGTATTGCGGCACGACGGTGCCCGGTTCCATACACTGGTCTTCAAGGCCCCCCTGCCTACTCCAGCCCCCCCTGATGGTCTGGATCGCTGCGGATACGGATCACCACACGCAGTTTCTCGACCGCCTGCGGCGCAGCCTCGCCCTGTATGTGCTCGCCGCCATCGCCATCTGCGGCCTGCTCTCGTGGTTCGCCGCGCGCCAGGGGCTAGCGCCCTTGCGCGACATGAAGTCACGGGCCGCCAAGGTGACAGGCCAGAAGCTCGGCGAGCGCATGCCCGTGCAGGCCGTACCGGTGGAAATGGCCGACCTGGCGCAAGAGCTAAACCGTATGCTGGATCGGCTGCAGGAGGACTTCCAGCGCCTTACTGATTTCGCGTCGGACCTGGCACACGAGCTGCGCACCCCATCAGCAATCTGTTGACGCAAACGCAGGTGGCGCTGGCGACCAAGCGCGATGCCGCAACCTACCGCGACATCCTGGCATCGAACGCCGAGGAATTTCAGCGTTTGGCGCGCATGGTGTCCGACATGCTCCTGCTGGCCAAGACCGAGCGGGGCGTGGATCTGCCGCACAAGGAGCGGTTTTCCGCCCGCCAGGACGGGCTGGCGCTGCTCGACTTCTACGAGGCCGTGGCCGAGGAAAAGCGCATCCGGCTGCGGGTGGAAGGCGATGGCGAGATCGAAGGCGACCGCCTGATGTTTCGCCGCGCGGTCAGCAACCTGCTGTCCAACGCCCTGCGCCACGTTCCCGAGGCCGGGGATGTCACCATCCGCATCGCCGCCACAGCACAGGCCACGACAGTGGCCGTGGAGAACACCGGTGCCGACATCGACGCCAAGATTCTGCCCCGGCTATTCGACCGTTTCTACCGCGCCGATGCTTCCAGGCCCCATCCGGACACCGACGGATCAGGCTTGGGTTTGGCCATCACGCGCGCCATCGCCGAGGCCCACGGCGGCCGCGTCACCGTCACATCATCCAATGGACGTACATGCTTTGCCCTGGTGTTTCCGCATCGTGCGATCCAAGCATGACGCTGACCACGAGGAAAGCTGTCGGAAATGTCATTCGGCTGTCTAGGTTTTGTTGGGTAGGGGTTTCTACCATGAACACATCTCCTCAGCGCCTAACCAAGGCATGAGAGATGCAAGTTTCATCCACCTTCGTCAGGAGCTTCAATCATGACCCAACAACGCCTCTCCCTTTCTTCCATGATCGCCGCCGCGGCCGCAGTGGCTGCCCTGGGCCTTCCGGGGATGGTTTTCGCAGCATACGAGCATCCTGCCAACAATGAAAAGGGCGTCATTGTTCACCTAGAGCACTTCAAGAGCGATAAAACCCGCGCCCAAGTCAAGGCAGAAGCAGAGGCTGCTATGCAGCAAGGCCGCCTTTCCTACGGCGAAAGCAACTACCCGATTCGCACGCCCGATGCAGGTCCCGGCAAGACGCGTCAGCAAGTGATAAAAGAACTGCTGAGCGAGTCGCCTGCCGAACGCGATGCGCGTCTGCGCCTCTACTCTCCTGGTTAATGTAGTCAGTCGGGGCCGATGGGGGCGCATGGATCAATCTCGATCCCTTTACCCCCAATACCCGCCATCGAGTTGAAACAGCCAGCGTTCGCGAGGTTCAAGCGGCGTAGCTGTGCGGGGCATTTTGCTTCGGGCCTTGCATGCAGGCCAGACCAACGCCAGTCGACGAGAAAGCACAAGCGTTCGTCGGCCGTACTTTCCGAAGACAGGTCCACAACAAATTGCCGGCGGGTCAACTTAAATCCTGGGCTTGTGCACAGCACCAGCGTGCAAATGCCGCCTTATGGCAGCACACAACGAGAATTCAAAGCATTCCAATTCAACCGGATCAAGATCTGGTGCATTGCTTGCGAACTTCGATCGGAGGCATCGGTCGGACTCCGATAACCTCGCTGTTCGCGCATGGCTCCTCGTCGATTCGTGTGGAATCTGACAAAGCGCCAATCCCCAAAAACCGATCAGGCGCAACTACCCCGAGGCGACCAAAACGCCTCCCTGCGCCAGCAGTACGCCTGCCAGCTCCGCGCCAACTTCACCCCGTTGGAAAGGGAGGGGATTTGCACCCCCGACACCCCACTTGAAGAAACCTAACCGCTACGTACAGCCCGTGTCACGACTGTACGCCCGCACCCTTACGGTAATGCGACCTCCATAACCCGTAGCTCCGAAGAACCCAGACGCCTGGAAAAGCACCCTAGACCGGGCCAGCCGCTATTTCGAGAGCCAACAGACCCCCGTGGTTGCGAGACCACCGCCGTGAACCCAACCTACACGCTACCTCCCGCCACACTCGGCAAGCCCTCACGCGCACTGGACGCCTATCCAGCAGGTTCCCCTATCTCCATAGCTGCAGGGTGCCACAAAGAGCCAGCAAAGCGCCAACTCCCTCACACCCATCACTCCCCAGCAAGCCCACCTTGCAGCCCGCAATCTCCTCCTTTCATCGTTGCCAACCAACAGCCACCAGCACCAGCGCCAGCAAGCCCTGATCGCAGCGCAGCACCACAGCCACTCACCGTCAGCACCCCAGCAGTCACAGCACGCTTTCCCTCGCACCAGAACCACCAACAGCACCACCCGACAAACAGCCGCAGCACACACGCAGCGCCACACCAAACGCAGCACACAAGCCGCCAAGAACAACACCAAAGTTGCTCAAATTTTCAGCAGTTCAGTGCCGAAATCATTCAATAAACAGGTTCTGTGCCCGCCTCTGTGTTGAACGAAGCGCGTAAGTGCTTGTCGCCATTGAGGAATTCGACCTAAATCAGGCACTCTGTGTTGATCTGTTGTGAATTCCAAAAAAGCGCACTACCCCTATAGGGCAGTGGGCGCAACAAAAAAAACGGGTCAGCCGAAGCTGCCGTTTCTTTCGCCCATTGCGGGTCGAGAGTTGCCAGACATTTCCGCAAAAGCGGTGTTGGAAAGTGGTGCATGGCCCTAGCAAACCATGCATGAGGGCGAGCGTAGCACGGCCTGGGAGAGTTGTGCAACGCAAATGAGAGCGCCAAAGCAGCATCTTTCAAATTTGACCTCGGGCCTTCCCGCTTGCGACTGAAGGCTGGCCCGCGCCACTTTTGGACAAGATTGTCCAAATTTGGACAGGACTGTCCAATTTTGGACAAATTCCGCCAATTTTGGACAGGATTGTCCAATTTTGGCCAGCCAGCAGCAAGACGCAAAGCGATGAGCATCCCCCAAAGAACACCACCTCCCCGCCCCTTCCGTGCGCCTACGGCTGTACTTCCACCGGGCAGAGTGGTCTTTGCGGGAGCTTTTTTTGTTGCTCGCCGCCTTGCCCAACGAACGTGAAAGAGCGGGGGTCATCCGTCATGTTTTGACTTTCGGGCACAAGTCGTCCCTGCCGCCTGATCCGGTGCATCAAGACCAGGAGGTCACCGCCATCTCCGTGCGAGTCTTAGCGATCGAGGCAGCCCGTATCGCAGCCTCGATTTTTAGCAAACACTCTCTGAAGCCGAGTGGTCGGTACCAACGTGAGTGCCCAAGCTTGCCGCGCATTGGATTAGCAGTAGCTCAGAAGGAAGGGCGTGTGTGTAGGTTCGCCATCGCTGCCGCTCAAAAAAGGCCATATGAGACCCAGGCACAAGCGTGGCAGGCACTGCGTGCAGTTGAGCTAAGTGTTTGTTGCAAATATATTTTTTCTGTTTCTGGACTTCCCTGGAAGATTTTTTGCAATTAATTTTGCACTCACGATAATAGTAGTTATCGTCAGCTAAGTGAGTGAAAAAATTCCGAAGTACGCCGCGCCTCTACCGCGATCGAGGCCAAGCCTGCCTTCGTCTTGCAGCAACCGGTTGTCCAGTGGTGGCCATACAGGCCCGGGCTGGTTTCATTGCTGCCCGCACCGCGCCGACGCATCTACTGACGCAAGAGCGAATACGAGTGCAATTCGCCGTGATTGCATGCTTTGGCCCCAAGTGCGCGTTGATTGAGCTGCGTGAACCCGAATCTTGCACGCGCCGCAGCTAGTTGCGACGCGAGCGCCGACCGGCGTTGCAAGTGCTGGCGCTGTCCGAACGATTCACCAAGAGCTCGGCAAATCTCGGGGTTCAGGGCGCGGACGCGGCAGGCGGCCTGATGAGGCGTTTGCTGTTCCTCGATGTACCATCTAAAGACCCTCTGCAAAACCTCGTTTTCTGAAATTCCGACCTAGTTAAATCAATGATTTAAGATGCCTCCGCTTGGAATTTCAGAGAGTTTGTAGACCATCTTTAGGTGATTTTTTGCCAAGCCCTAATCAAATATCGGATATAGCTCAAGAAACAGCTCGGAGCGAGTCCCACTGCGCACAAAACAACCAAGCCGCTCTTGCCAGAATCGTCGAACCGATAGAACAACAGGAAGTCGCCGCCGATGTGGTATTCACTATGGCCGGCCCACTCACCCATCAACGGGTGATCGAGCCATTCAGGCGGTAGTGGCCCGTTGTTGGCGACGAGCAGTAGCATGACATTTTTCAACCGGTTCATGTCATACCGGCCAGAGTGGGACAGGCGTACCCAATCTTTTTGAAAATCTCTGGTGTAATCCGACGCTCGGGGCAGGTTTGCCCGTTTACTCGCTGCTGATTTCTTCGAGGCCATTCAGCAAGGCGTCAGCGGTTGCAAAGCGAGCGCGGCGGCTCTTGATGATCTCGTCGGCCTCGGCAATGGCAGCGACACTGCTGGCGCTTGGTGCCTTGAGGGCAAACGGCAGCTCCTTGTCGGCGACGACACGGGTCAGAAACACGCGAATCGCATCGGAAACGGTCATGCCCATTGAGGCCAGCGTTTCCGCAGCTTGCGCCTTGATGTTCTCGTCCACGCGAACGTGAACCATGGTGGTGGTAGCAGCCATGGAGGCCTCCTGTTGTGAATGATAGGAGATACATTGTGTCTCACATTATCGGTGCTTGCTGAATAGCGTCACTCTTGCTCGCTGTCCACGATAGGCTGAGCCGTGCGAGAAAGTCGCTGGGCCTCACCAGCCAGTCAATTCACTTTCCACTTTCGTAGAAGGCCCGCAAAGCCACCAAAGCGGTCAACCCATCTCGTTATACACAACCCTCTACCATCCGCAGTTCTCCGTAAAGAAACAAACCGATGAGCTGGGCAGCCCAAGAATTTGAAACCCTCGATCTGGGCGATGCACGGCTGAACAAGCGGGCGGTGCTGCTGGCCGAACGCCTGGCCGCCAAGCCGACGGCGAGCATTCCCAACGCCTGCAGCAATTGGACAGAGACGATTGCGGCCTACCGTTTCTTGAGCAACGACCGCCTGTCCTGGGAGGACGTGATGCAGCCGCACTGGCAAGCCAGCGTCCAGCGCATGGCCGCGCACCCGCTGGTGCTGTGCCTGCAAGACACCACGGAGCTGGACTACAACGGCCAGCAAATGCAGGGCCTGGGGCCGCTGAGCTACGAAGCCCAGCGCGGCATGTACCTGCACCCCACTTACGTCATCACCCCGCAGCGTGAACCGCTGGGCGTGACCGACGCCTGGATGTGGGCACGCGAGCCCAAGCCGGTGAGCTGGACTATCCAGCCGATTATCTGGTGCGCTGCAAGCACAACCGCGTCCTGCCCGAAGGCGGCAAGCTGTGGCAAAACGTGATGGACAGCGCGCCGCTGGGGTGCGTGCGCTTTGAGATTGCCGCCGGTCGTGGCCGCAAGGCGCGCAGCGTCAAACAAGAGGTGCGCGTGCGGCGTGTCGTTGTCAAGGACAGCCGCCAGGGCCGCATCGAAGTCAGCTGCCTGATAGCCACCGAGATCGATCCCCCGCCGGGAGTGCAGCCCGTGGTCTGGCGGCTGCTGAGCAACCGCCAGGCCGTCACCTTGGAGCAGGCCTGTGAGCTGATCGACTGGTACCGCGCGCGCTGGGAAATCGAGCTGTTCTTTCTGGTGCTCAAGGAAGGCTGCCAAGTCCAGCGCCTGCAGCTGGGCAACACGCAGGCGCTGCAAACGGCTCTGGCGCTGTACATGGTGATTGCCTGGCGCATCAACCGCTTGATGCGTCTGGGACGCACCCTGCCCGAGCTGCCCGCCGATCTGCTGCTGGAGACCCAAGAGTGGCACGCGGCGTTCATCTTGAACAAGAAAAAACCGCCCAAGGAGGTGCCCCAGCTCAATACGGTGCTGCGGCTGATCGCACAGCGCGGTGGGTTTCTGGCACGCAAGGGCGATGGTGAACCCGGCGCCAAGACGATCTGGTTAGGAATGCAGGACGTAGCGGCGTTTGTGGCCGGGGTGCGCTACATGCGCGAGGCCGGGCTGGGGTGAGTTGTGTATAACGAGATGCGCAAATCCTTGCCCTCCGGGTTTGCGGGCGACAGGTCATGGTCGCGATGCCCGCTGCGCAGGTAGATGTCTGCGCACAGGATTTCCTCGTAGCGTGATTGCATTCTGCTGCGTTCAAACAAGGTCGCCATGGCCTTCCTCTGCAACTCCTCCTCGGCTTGCTTTTCTGCCTTTGTCTTCTTCCGTTCAGCAGTGTCTGGAGTCTTCTTGGCCATAGGTTCCTCAGTGAGTGACTGACTGCATTTTTACCTCAGTCAGCACAGGAGGACATGCCGCAAGTTCGGATTACGTTGACCTCAGTCGAAGGGCTTGCAAGCACGTTGAACGCGCCATCGCAACACCCTGCCAACCAGTCGCCAGAACTGTATCCATCTGTGATCGTGACGGTAAGATGGTGCGAACGATCTCTACCTGCTCCGTCCACGCCCCAAGTCGGGTGGGGCAGCCAACCAATTCCCGCTTCAATGCTCGACGACATCAAAAAAACCCTCTGGGCCACCGCCGACAAGCTGCGCGCCAACATGGACGCCGCCGAATACAAGCACCTTGTGCTCGGCCTCATTTTCGTCAAATACATCTCCGACACCTTTGCCGCCCGCCGTGCCGAGCTGACGGCCCGCCTGACCAACCCCAACGACGAATACTTCTACGGCGACGCCGACCCCGCTGACATTGAAGCCGAGCTGGAAGACCGCGACTACTACAAAGAGGTCAACGTCTTCTGGGTGCCCGAAGGCGCGCGGTGGGAAGCTTTGCGCGCCGCCGCCAAGCAGCCCGACATTGGCAAACGCATTGACGACGCCCTCACACTGATCGAGGCCGAAAACCCCAAGCTCAAAGGCATCCTCGACAAACGCTATGCCCGTGCGCAACTGCCCGACGGCAAGCTGGGTGAGTTGGTGGATTTGGTATCCACCATTGGCTTTGGTGAAGACGCTGCCATTGCCCGCGACGTGCTGGGCCAGGTGTACGAATACTTTCTGGGCATGTTCGCCAGTGCCGAGGGCAAGCGGGGCGGGCAGTTTTACACTCCCGCCAGCATCGTCAAAACCCTGGTGGCCATCCTCAGCCCGCACGAAGGCAAGGTGTACGACCCCTGCTGTGGCTCGGGCGGCATGTTTGTGCAGTCGGAAAAGTTCATCGAAGCCCACGGCGGCAAGCTGGGCGATGTGAGCATCTACGGCCAAGAGGCCAACCCCACTACATGGCGCCTGGCCGCCATGAATCTGGCCATTCGCGGCATCGACTACAACCTGGGCCGCGAGCCTGCCGACACTTTCACCCGCAACCAGCATCCCGACCTGCGGGCCGACTACATTCTGGCCAACCCGCCCTTCAACATCTCTGACTGGTGGCACGGCAGCCTGGAAGGCGACCCGCGCTGGGAGTATGGCGACCCACCCCACGGCAACGCCAACTACGCCTGGTTGCAGCACATGCTGCACCACCTGAAGCCCACGGGCCGCGCCGGCATTGTGCTGGCCAATGGCAGCATGAGCAGCAGCCAGAACAACGAAGGCGTGATCCGCGCCGCCATGGTCGATGCCGACGTGGTCGAAGTCATGGTGGCCCTGCCCGGCCAGTTGTTCTTCAACACCCAAATCCCCGCCTGCCTCTGGTTTTTGGCCAAGCAGAAAACGCGCAAAGGCGAAGTGCTGTTCATCGACGCCCGCAAGCAGGGTCGCATGATCAGCCGCGTACAGGCCGAGCTGACCGACGACACCATCACCCGCATCGAAGCCGTGGTGGCCGCCTGGCGCGGCGAGCCAGGCGCAGGCAGCTACGAAGACGTGAAAGGCTTTTGCCGCAGCGTGCCCCTGGCCGAGATCGCCCAGCACGGCCATGTGCTTACCCCCGGCCGCTACGTGGGCGCGGAAGAGGTGGAAGACGACGACGAAGCCTTTGCCGACAAGATGCAGAAGCTCACCGAAAAGCTGGGCGAGCAAATGGCCAAGGGTGCGGAGCTGGATGCAGTGATTCGGGCGAAGCTGGGGGGACTGGGGTATGAGTTCTGAGTGGAGGGTGCAGAAAATTTCCTCACTCGGGGAATTTGATCGAGGCAAGTCGAAGCACAGACCAAGAGATGCCGCTCACCTTTATGGCGGACCGTATCCGTTCATCCAGACGGGAGACGTGACGAACTCTGACGGGCGAATCACAAGCTTTCGACAGACCTACAGTGAAGCCGGATTGGCTCAGAGCCGGCTTTGGCCTGCGGGCACGCTCGCGATCACGATCGCCGCGAACATTGCCGAAACAGCAATACTCACCTTTCCTGCATGCTTCCCAGATAGCGTTGTTGGTTTCACGGCTGACACTGCAAAAGCAGATGTTCGTTTCATAGAGTATTTGTTTCAGGCAATGCGAAAGCAGGTCAAGAGCCACGCATATGGCTCTGCTCAGGAGAACATCAATCTTGAAGTCTTGCGTAAGCTTGAGTTCCCTATCCCACCGTTGCCGCTGCAGACGAAGATCGCCGATTACCTCTCGCTGATCGACGACCGCATCGCCCTCCTGCGCGAAACCAACGCCACCCTCGAAGCCATCGCCCAGGCCCTGTTCAAGTCCTGGTTCGTCGATTTCGACCCCGTGCGCGCCAAGATGGCAGGCCGCACGCCCGAAGGCATGGACGAGGCCACCGCAGCGCTGTTTCCCGATGGGTTTGAAACGTCGGAGTTGGGGGAGGTGCCGAGGGGGTGGCGGGTTGGCATGATCGGCGATTTTGCGCAACTCAAGAAAGGCTCCGTCAACCCAGGTAGCCAACCAGAAGCGACTTTTGAACACTTCAGTTTGCCCTCGTTTGATGCTGGGCAAAGGCCAATCTTTGAACGTGGCGACTCCATCAAGAGCAACAAAACGCCTGTCACGCCAGATGCGGTACTGCTGTCGAAGTTGAATCCGCACATTCCACGTATTTGGCTACCGGTCGAGTGCGGATCGAACGCGGTGTGCTCAACGGAGTTTCTGGTTTTCGTGCCAATCGGAATCGGATCGAGAGAGCTTATCTACTGCGCGTTCAGTTCTCCCGACTTCATCGCTAGATTGCAGCAACTTGTGACGGGAACATCCAATAGTCACCAGCGAATCAAACCTGATCAAGTGGCGCTCATGTCCTCTGTCGTACCCACCGCAGATGTAGCCAGAGCGTTCGAAGCAGCAGCGAAGCCCATTTTTCAAAAGGTGTTCGCGAACAGAGCGCAAGTCCAAACCCTCACCACCCTTCGCGACACGCTGCTCCCCCGTCTGATCTCCGGCCAACTCCGTGTTGGAGAAGTGCCAGCAGTCGAACATGCATGACACACTGTAGTACCCAAGTATGAATCCAGGCATGAGCAAGCTAGAAATTCCAGAGGTGGTCTACCACTACACCTCCAACGACGTACTGCTGAAAATCTTGGAACACAAGGCATTGAGGTTGAGTGCAAAGCATCACCTCAACGACACTCTGGAAGGTGATCAGTTCTTTGCCTTGCTGAAAACACACCCTAGCGCGCCAGATTCACTTCGAATAGATGACTTGCGTAATGCCCTTGATCCTTTCGAGTTCTTTGTCACCTGTTTCAGCTCCTTAGGTGATCGCCTCAGTCAGTGGCGCGGGTACGCAGCCAATGGCACTGGTGTCTCGATTGGATTCAAGAGCAAGGCCATTCTCACCGCGATCAAGGGAGTAAAGAGGCTCTTCTTTATCCGGTTGCCTATGCCGATAAGGTGGACGAACTGCCGAATGATCGGGCCAACACAATCAATGCAATGCTCACGAGCACGGGATCGCCAAGCACTGCCGCTATTCAGGCGTTTGCGAAAGAGCGCTGGGCAATCAAACCCTCAGGGTTCGAGGAAGAGCATGAAACTCGGCTGGTTGTCACTATTGACTCGCGAAGCAGAAAACTTCACCCAGTAACGCCAGGCTTCCGGATTGGGTACTTTGCAACCGGGTCCGAGGTCAGAGAGTATTGCGAATTTCTCCTGGGCTCGACGGTTGATGCCGGTGTGATCGAGTCCATCACATTGGGGCCCAACAATCGGACGAACGAAGGCGCGCTCCAAAGAGCATTGCTGCATTTTGGGTTGCCGAACGTTGTGATCGAGCGGTCGCAGCTCTCGTACCGATAGTCAACACACACAGAATCTTGCGACCATCAGGCGCGTGCAAATGACAGAAGACCAACTCGAACAAGAAACCCTGGCCTGGCTGCAAGACGTGGGCTACACCCACCGCTACGGCCCTGATATCGCCTTCGATGGTTCTTCGCCAGAGCGTGCCGACTACCGCCAGGTCGTTCTACCCTTCCGGCTGCGCGAAGCCATCAACCGCCTGAACCCTGGCATCCCCGTGGCTGCCCGAGAAGATGCCATCAAGCAGGTCACTGACTTGGGCATCCCATCCCTGCTGTCGGCCAACCGGGCCTTCCACAAAATGCTGGTGGGCGGTGTCTCCGTCCAGTATCAAAAGGATGGCGAAACTCGCGGCGACTTCGTGCGCCTGATCGACTGGTCACACCCCGAGAAGAACGAATGGTGGGCCATCAACCAGTTCACCATCAAAGGCCCCCACAAGACCCGCCGCCCTGACATCATCCTGTTCGTCAATGGCCTGCCGCTGGTGCTGCTGGAACTCAAGAACCCTGCGGACGAAAACGCCAGCATCTGGAAGGCGTTCGACCAGCTCCAGACGTACAAAGAGCAAATCCCAGACGTGTTTCAGTACAACGAGGTGCTGGTGATTTCGGACGGCACCGAGGCGCTGATGGGGTCGCTGTCTGCCAACGCCGAGCGCTTTATGGCCTGGCGCACGATCGATGGGGTGAACCTCGACCCGCTGGGGCAGTTTCAAGAGCTGCAGACCCTGGTGCGTGGGGTGCTGGCCCCACAGTACCTGCTGGACTACATCCGTTACTTCGTCCTGTTCGAGGACGACGGCCAATTGGTCAAGAAGATCGCTGGCTACCACCAGTTCCACGCCGTGCGCGCAGCCATCGAAGAAGTGGTGACCGCTTCCCGGCCAGGAGCTTCCCGCAAGGGCGGTGTGGTATGGCACACCCAAGGCAGCGGCAAGAGCATCACCATGACCTGCTTTGCCGCCCGTGTGATGCAAGAAGCAGCGATGGAGAACCCCACCATCGTGGTCATCACCGACCGCAACGACCTGGATGGGCAACTCTTTGGCGTGTTCAGCCTGGCTCAAGACCTGTTGCGCGAGCAGCCGACTCAGGCACTGACCCGCCCAGACCTTCGCGCCAAGCTGGGCAATCGCCCTTCGGGCGGCATCATCTTTGCCACCATTCAGAAGTTCATGCCAGGGGAGGATGAAGACACCTTCCCGGTGCTGTCTGACCGCAGCAACATCGTGGTGATCGCGGACGAAGCCCACCGCACCCAATACGGCTTCAAAGCCACCCTCAAAGGAAAGCCTGGTGAAGAGAAGTACCAGGCGGGCTATGCCCAGCATCTGCGCGATGCCTTGCCCAACGCCACATTTGTAGGCTTTACCGGCACCCCGGTCAGCAGCACCGACCACGACACCCGAGCCGTGTTTGGAGAGTACATCCACGTCTACGACATGCAGCAGGCCAAGGAAGATGGCGCCACGGTGGCCATCTACTACGAATCGCGCCTAGCCAAGCTGCGACTCAAAGACGAAGACCTGCCCGCCATTGACGACGAAGTGGACGAGCTGGCCGAGGACGAAGAAGAAAGTACCCAAGCCAAACTCAAAAGCCGCTGGGCCGCCCTGGAAAAGATCGTGGGTGCCGAACCCCGCGTGGCCAGCGTGGCCGCCGACCTGGTCGCCCACTTTGAAGAGCGCAGCACCGCTCAATCGGGCAAGGCCATGGTGGTGGCCATGAGCCGTGAAATCTGCGTGCACCTGTACGACGAGATCATCAAGCTGCGGCCCGACTGGCATGACCCTGACCCAGAAAAAGGCGCCATCAAGATCGTGATGACCGGCTCCGCCAGCGACAAAGCCCTGCTGCGCCCCCATATCTACGACGGCAAGGTCAAAAAACGACTGGAAAAACGCTTCAAAGACCCCGCCGACCCGCTGCGCCTGGTGATCGTGCGCGACATGTGGCTCACCGGCTTTGACGCCCCCTGCGTACACACCCTGTACGTGGATAAGCCTATGAAGGGCCACAACCTCATGCAGGCGATTGCGCGGGTAAACCGTGTCTTCAAAGGCAAGCAAGGCGGCTTGGTGGTGGACTACATCGGCATCGGCAACGAACTCAAAGCCGCCATGAAGGAGTACACCGCCAGCAAAGGCCGGGGCACCCCCACCGTGGATGCCCGCGAGGCGTACAGCGTGCTGATGGAAAAGCTCGATGTGCTGCACTCCATGCTGCATGGCTGCGACACCAGCGACTTCCTCACCGGGGGCCACCAAACCCTGGCCCGGGCTGCCAACCACATCCTGGGCCTGCGGGAAGCAGGTGGCAAGGACGGCAAACGCCGCTTTGCCGACACCACGCTGGCACTGACCCAAGCCTTCTCGCTGTGCTGCACACTGGACGAAGCCAAGGCCGTGCGCGAAGAAGTGGCCTTCCTGCAGGCCGTCAAAGTCATCCTGACCAAGCGCGACATCACCGCCAAAAAGCGCACCGACGAGCAGCGTGACGCGGCCATCCGCCAGATCATCAGCAACGCCGTGGTGTCTGACCAGGTGGTGGACATTTTTGACGCTGTGGGTCTGGACAAACCCAATATCGGCCTGCTGGATGATGAATTTCTGGCCCAGGTGAAGAACCTGCCCGAGAAGAACCTGGCGGTGGAACTGCTCGAACGCCTGCTGGAAGGCGAAATCAAGAGCCGCTTTGGCAGCAACGTGGTGCAGGAAAAGAAGTTCTCCGACCTGCTGGGCAACGTCATCAAGCGCTACCAAAACCGCTCGATTGAAACCGCCCAGGTGATGGAAGAGCTGGTGGAGATGGCCAAGAAGTTCCGCGAGGCGGCCCACCGGGGCGAGCTGCTGGGCCTGACCGAAGACGAAGTGCGCTTTTACGACGCCCTGGCCACCAACGAATCAGCGGTGAAAGAACTCACCGACGAAACCCTGAAAAAGATCGCCCACGAGCTGACCGAGAACCTGCGCCAGAACCTGACGGTGGACTGGAGCGAGCGCGAGAGCGTGCGCGCCAAGCTGCGGCTGATGGTCAAACGGGTGTTGCGCAAGTACAAGTACCCGCCGGACTTCCAGGAAGAGGCTGTGGACTTGGTGCTACGGCAGGCGGAGGTGTTTGGGGAGAGCTGGGGTGGCAGCTAATCTGACTCCGGGGCAGACCGAATCGCTAGTACTGGCGAGCACTTCGCTCAGTGATTCTTGGTACCGAAGGCTTTCACGGCATCAAGCAAGCCCTTTGCGAGCGTGCGGATACCGCTCAAGTTGTAGCTGCCACCGATCTGTTCATAAGCATAGCGGGCTTGAATGAAGTAGTCCGAGCACTCGGCAAGAAGCGGTGCCAGCTGTTCTCCTGACGCCGCCAGAAATTCAGACTCAATAGCAGCCTGAGTGGGCGGTTCAAGAGACGCAAACACATCCGACAAGTTGTGCCCATGTGCCGTGGACATGATCTTGCAGCCTTCACAAGACCGTCCGGGGTCAGGCCGCCACCGACAGCGCCTCCCTCTGCGGCCTTCAAGCTGAGTTCAGCGCAGAGCGCATAGTTGACGATCAGCGGGAATACGAATTCGTTCAGATCGACTCCCTCGCTTGTCCAAACCTGCTCTGCTGCCTTGTAGAACTGCTCTGCTGATACCCAGATTCGGCCATTAGGGGTCGTCTCAGAAAACGGAAAATAAAGCACGCTAAGGCGTAACTACCCTCGGCTACACCGCGTCGGCACCACGCGGCTCTTTCTCCCCTTGCAGCGAAGCAATCAGCGGGCAAGAAACGTTCCCTTGCCGCGCATGGCAGGCGAACACAAGTTCGGATAGCACGGTTTCCATGCGCGCCAGGTCGGTCATTTTTTCGCGCACGTCCTGAAGCTTGTGCTCGGCCAGGCTGCTGGCTTCCTCGCAGTGGGTGCCGTCATCCAGCCTCAGCAGCTCTGCGATCTCGTCGAGGCTGAATCCGAGCCGCTGGGCTGATTTCACGAAGCGCACCCGCGTCACATCCGCCTCGCCATAGCGGCGGATGCTGCCATAGGGCTTGTCCGGCTCCGGCAACAAGCCCTTGCGCTGATAGAACCGGATTGTTTCCACGTTGACCCCGGCCGCCTTGGCGAAAACGCCAATAGTCAGATTCTCCAAATTTTTTTCCATATCGCTTGACTCCGTACATTGGTACGGAAGTAAGCTTAAGCTATCCAATCCAGATTTGAAAGGACAAGCGTATGTCTGAACCTCAAAACGGGCGCGGGGCGCTCTTCACTGGCGGGCTAGCCGCCATCCTCGCCTCGGCTTGCTGCCTGGGGCCGCTGGTTCTGATCGCCCTGGGGTTCAGCGGCGCTTGGATCGGCAACTTGACGGTGTTGGAACCTTATCGCCCGATCTTCATCGGCGCGGCGTTGGTGGCGCTGTTTTTCGCCTGGCGGCGCATCTACCGACCGGCGCAAGCCTGCAAACCAGGGGATGTGTGTGCGATTCCCCAAGTGCGCGCTACTTACAAGCTCATTTTCTGGGTCGTGGCCGCGCTGGTTCTGGTCGCGCTCGGATTTCCCTACGTCATGCCATTTTTCTATTAATCACAGGAGTTCATCATGAAAAAACTGTTTGCCTCTCTCGCCATCGCTGCCGTTGTTGCCCCCGTGTGGGCCGCCACCCAGACCGTCACGCTGTCCGTACCGGGCATGACCTGCTCCGCTTGTCCGATCACCGTCAAGAAGGCGATTTCCAAGGTCGAAGGCGTCAGCAAAGTTAACGTGACCTTCGAGACACGCGAAGCGGTTGTCACCTTCGATGATGCCAAGACCAGCGTGCAGAAGCTGACCAAGGCCACCGAAGACGCAGGCTATCCGTCCAGCGTCAAGAAGTGAGGCACTGAAAACGGCAGCGCAGCACATCTGACGCCCTTGTCTGCTACCACAAACGAAAAAGGATCTGTCGCATGACCCATCTAAAAATCACCGGCATGACCTGCGACTCGTGCGCGGCGCACGTCAAGGAAGCGCTGGAAAAAGTACCCGGCGTCCAATCTGCCATAGTGTCCTATGCCAAGGGCGCGGCCCAGCTCGCCCTTGATCCAGGCACAGCGCCGGACGCACTGACCGCCGCCGTGGCTGGCCTGGGCTACAAAGCGATGCTCGCCGATGCCCCGCCGACCGACAACCGCACTGGGCTGTTCGACAAGGTGCGCGGCTGGATGGGTGCCGCCGACAAGGGCAGCGGCGGCGAGCGCCCGTTGCAAGTCGCCGTGATCGGCAGCGGTGGAGCCGCGATGGCGGCAGCACTGAAGGCCGTCGAGCAAGGCGCGCAGGTCACGCTGATTGAGCGCGGCACCATCGGCGGCACCTGCGTCAACGTCGGTTGTGTGCCGTCCAAGATCATGATCCGCGCTGCCCACATCGCCCATCTGCGCCGGGAAAGCCCATTCGACGGCGGCATGCCACCCACACCGCCGACGATCTTGCGCGAGCGGCTGCTGGCCCAGCAGCAGGCCCGTGTCGAAGAACTCCGTCATGCCAAGTACGAAGGCATCCTGGACGGCAATTCAGCCATCACCGTTCTGCACGGTGAAGCGCGTTTCAAGGACGACCAGAGCCTTATCGTTAGTTTGAACGAGGGTGGTGAGCGCGTCGTGATGTTCGACCGCTGCCTGGTCGCCACGGGTGCCAGTCCGGCCATGCCGCCGATTCCGGGCCTGAAAGAGTCACCCTACTGGACTTCGACCGAGGCCTTGGTCAGCGACACCATTCCCGAACGCCTGGCCGTCATCGGCTCGTCGGTGGTGGCGCTGGAACTGGCGCAAGCCTTCGCCCGGCTGGGTAGCCAGGTCACGATCCTTGCGCGCAGCACGCTGTTCTTCCGCGAAGACCCTGCCATCGGCGAGGCCGTCACAGCCGCCTTCCGTGCCGAAGGAATCAAGGTACTGGAACATACGCAAGCCAGCCAAGTCGCCCATGTGGACGGCGAATTCGTGCTGACCACTGGACAGGGCGAAGTGCGCGCCGACAAGCTGCTGGTCGCCACCGGCCGGACACCGAACACGCGCAGCCTGGCATTGGAAGCGGCGGGGTAGCCGTCAATGCGCAGGGGCCATCGTCATCGACAAGGGCATGCGCACCAGTAGCCCGAACATCTACGCGGCCGGCGACTGCACCGACCAGCCGCAGTTCGTCTATGTGGCGGCAGCGGCCGGCACTCGTGCGGCCATTAACATGACCGGCGGCGACGCCGCCATCAATCTGACCGCGATGCCGGCCGTGGTGTTCACCGATCCGCAAGTGGCGACGGTGGGCTACAGCGAGGCGAAAGCGCACCACGACGGCATCGAGACTGACAGCCGTACGCTCACGCTCGACAACGTACCGCGCGCGCTCGCCAACTTCGACACGCGCGGCTTCATCAAGCTGGTCATCGAGGAAGGTAGCGGACGGCTCATCGGTGTACAGGCGGTGGCGCCCGAAGCGGGCGAACTGATCCAGACCGCAGTGCTCGCGATCCGCAATCGCATGACGGTGCAGGAACTGGCCGACCAGTTGTTCCCGTACCTGACGATGGTCGAAGGGTTGAAGCTCGCGGCGCAGACGTTCAACAAGGACGTGAAGCAGCTGTCCTGCTGCGCCGGGTGAGGAACAGGAGGTGGTCGATGAACGCCTACACGGTATCGCGTCTGGCCCATGAGGCCGGTGTGAGCGTACATGTCGTGCGCGATTACAAGGTGCGTGGGCTGCTGCGGCCGGTGGCGCGCACCGCCGGCGGCTACGGGGTGTTCGACGCGGCCGCCTTGCAGCGGCTGTGCTTCGTGCGAGCCGCCCTGGAGGCCGGCATCGGCCTCGACCTGCTGACGCGGCTGTGCCGGGCGCTGGACACCGCAGACGGCGATGAAGCGTCGGCGCATCTTGCCGACCTGTGCCACCTCGTCGAGCGCCGACGCCAAGCGCTGACGAACCTGGAAACGCAGTTGACCGAATTGGCGCACAGCACGTCGGAGATCTCGGCATGAACAGCCCGGAGCGCGTTTCCCCCGAGGCGCGCAAGCCGGTCGCCGGCTACCTGTGGGGCCTGCTCGCCGCGCTGACCTGTCCCTGCCACCTGCCGGTGCTCGCCATCGTTCTTGCCGGCACCACCGCCGGTGCGTTCCTCGGCAAGTATTGGGCATTGCGGCGTTCGGCCTGACCGGCTTGTTCGTCCTGTCCCTGGCGCGGGCGATGCGGGCGTTCAAGGGAAGATCATGAGCGCTACCGAGCCGGATGGCTGGACGGCGGCGCAACTGGCCCAGGCGGCCGAGCATCGGCAGCTTGAGCTGCACTACCAGCCCATCGTCGATCTGCGCCGCGGCCGAATTGCCAGCGCGGAAGCGCTGCTGCGCTGGCGGCACCCGAGCCTTGGCCTGCTGCCGCCGGGCGCGTTCCTGCCACTGGCCGAATCGTCCGGGCTGATGCCCAAAATCGGCGCGTGGGTGCTGGGTGAAGCCTGCCGTCAGATGCAGCGCTGGCTGGCGTTGAATTGGCGGCCGTTTCGATTGGCCGTTAATGGGGTCGCCTCAGAAAACGGAAAATAAAGCACGCTAAGCCCTTACTTACCCAGATGTTTGACTTTTCGTGGCACTTTCACCATGGCAATTGCAATTGCCCAACCCTTGCAAAATGCCGCACGCCTCTACAGATCGAGAGCCAGAACACTTCTCGCGCAAATCAACCAAGTGCCGCTTTAACTGCAACAGCGCGGACACACGCATTTCCACCTGTTGAATATGGGCCTCCAGCAGCGTGTTGACCTCCCCACAGTCCTGCATCGGGTTGTCTCGCAGACCCAGCAATGCGCGAATCTCGCTCAACGTCATGTCGAGCGAACGGCAATGACGGATGAATTGCAAGCGCTCAATGTGCGCCTCACCGTACAGCCGGAAGTTGCCACCGCTTCGCGCTGGCTTCGGCAGTAGCCCTTCCTTCTCGTAGTAGCGGATGGTCACAACCTCGCATCCAGAGCGCTTGGCGAGGTCGCCAATTCTGATTTCCATGCATCAATCTCCTTTATTTCACTTGACTCTATAGTAACTATAGGGTTTGTAATGGAAGTTGTATAGATTTGAAGGAGTTATTTATGAGCGAATGCGCTTCCACGGCGTGTGGCTGCTCGGCTGGGCCGATCATCCAACCCACGACACAAGCCCCAGCGACAACCGGATCGGCTCAAGCGGTGTATCGCATCGAGAACATGGACTGCCCCACGGAAGAGGCGCTGATCCGAGGCAAGCTGGTCGGGCTGGCGGGGTGGTTGGTCTTGAGTTCAACCTGATGCAGCGTACTTTGGCCGTTCGGCACGAACTGCCTTCGTTGTTTCCCGTTGAGCAGGCGCTAACCGCCATCGGCATGCAAGCCGTGCGCATGGATCAGGCATCGACCGGGCAAACGACCAAGCTGTCCATTACCAAAATGGATTGCCCGACCGAAGAGACGTTGATCCGCAACAAGCTCGGTACCATGGCCGGAGTTGCCGATCTCGATTTCAACCTGATGCAGCGCACGCTGTCGGTACGCCATGCGGACCAGGTTCTGCCGGACGTGCTCGCGGCACTGCAAGCGCTTGGATTCGAGGCGCAGGTGTTGGACACCGCAGAGGCCGCATCGCCATCCGCATCCCTTGTGACCACGCCGACCAACTGGTGGCCGCTGGGCATCTCCTTTGTAACTGCATCGGCGGCCGAGGCGGTCTACTGGCTCCACAACGGCAATCATTGGTCGGTCGTCGTTCTGGCGCTCGTCGCGGTCTTCACCGGCGGTCTGTCCACCTACAAGAAAGGTTGGATTGCGCTCAAGAACCGTAATCTCAACATGAACGCCCTGATGTCGATTGCCGTCACGGGTGCCATGTTGATCGGGCACTGGCCCGAGGCGGCAATGGTGATGGTGCTTTTCGCGCTGGCCGAGGTGATCGAAGCCAAGTCGCTGGATCGCGCCCGCAATGCCATCCGTGGCCTGCTCGACCTGACCCCGGAACAGGCCACGGTGCAGCAGGCTGACGGCACATGGCGCGAGGTGGGTGCAAAGCAAATTGCCATCGGTAGCCGCGTCCGGGTCAAGCCAGGTGAGCGCATCGCCCTGGATGGTGAGGTGCTGGAAGGCCGCTCTGCCGTCAACCAAGCCCCGATCACGGGTGAAAGCCTTCCGGTCGAGAAATCCCCCGGTGATCCGGTGTTTGCGGGCACGATCAACGAATCCGGTTCATTCGAGTACCGCGTCACCGCCGTGGCCAGCAACTCCACATTGGCCCGCATCATTCACGCGGTAGAGGCTGCCCAAGGAAGCCGTGCGCCGACTCAGCGCTTTGTCGATCAGTTCGCCCGCTGGTACACGCCCATTGTTTTCGGTGTTGCCATCGCCGTCGCGTTGTTGCCACCGCTGTTCATGGGTGCGGCATGGCTCGACTGGATTTACCGTGCATTGGTTCTGCTGGTGGTCGCCTGCCCGTGCGCACTGGTGATCTCTACGCCGGTCAGCATCGTCAGCGGCCTGGCCGCTGCCGCCCGCCACGGCATTCTCATCAAGGGCGGCGTCTATCTGGAAGAAGGCCGCAAGCTGCGCTGGCTGGCTCTGGACAAGACCGGCACGATCACGCACGGCAAGCCCGCACAGACCGATTTTGTCACTTGGGGCAATGCACTCGCCGCAAACAGCCGCAGCATCGCTGCCAGTCTGGCGGCTCGTTCCGACCACCCTGTATCCAAAGCGGTGGCACAAGCCGCGCAGACGGATGGGGTTGCCTTACTCGACGTAGCCGAGTTCAGCGCGCTGCCCGGTCGGGGCGTGCAAGGCCAAATCAACGGTGAGACCTACCATCTTGGCAACCAGCGGATGCTCGAAGCGCTGGGGCAATGCACACCAGAACTGGAACAGCGCATCGCGGCGCTGGAAACCATGGGTAAAACTGTCGTGATGTTGGTCAGCGCAAAAGGGTTCATGCCTTATTTGCCGTAGCGGACACCATCAAGGAAAGCAGCAGGAGCGCCATTGCCGAGCTTCATGCACTGGGCATCAACACCATGATGCTGACCGGCGACAACCCCCACACGGCACAGGCCATTGCCGCACAAGCCGGGATCGACAGTGCGCAAGGCAATCTGCTCCCAGACGACAAACTGCGCGAAGTTGAGCTACTGGCCATAAAGGGCAAGGTCGGCATGGTCGGTGATGGCATCAACGATGCCCCGGCCTTGGCGCGTGCGGACATCGGCTTTGCCATGGGAGCGGCTGGCACCGATACCGCCATCGAGACCGCTGACGTGGCCCTGATGGACGACAACCTGGGCAAGATTCCGACCTTCGTGCGCCTGTCGCGTGCGACGGCGCAGGTGCTGATGCAAAACATTGTGCTGGCCCTTGGCATCAAGGCAGTATTTCTGGTGCTGACCTTCACGGGTCAAGCGACCATGTGGATGGCGGTGTTTGCTGATATGGGGGCCAGCTTGCTCGTCGTTGGCAATGGCTTGAGGCTGTTGCGCAAATGAGCTGGAAATTCTTTCTCTACGACTGGGGTGGTCTAAACATCGCGCCAAGATCGGCGCGGGCAAGTTCAGGCCGCTACGACCATTGCAACCGGCTTAGCGTGCTTTATTTTCCGTTTTCTGAGACGACCCCTTTTTGGCTGATCAAAGCGCGCCTCATCAGGGCAGAAACTACGAGCCTTCGTACAGGTTCCTGGTTTTGTTGAGCACTCTTGGGGCTGAGAGGATGCCACCTGTCCAAGCTTGGGGCGTGCGACCCGGGTGGCCAAGGGTGGGCGAGGTGGGGAGTAAGAGGGACGACCGGCCAAATTTGGCCGGTCAAAAGGCGACGGAGACAGGCCATCTTTCGACACTTGGGCCTGCGCTGATCCCAAAAGCGGCATCCGATCGAGCTGACGGTGGCCAGTGCAGCCCGGGGATGGGACTGACGCCGCGACGACCGGCCAAATTTGGCCGGTCGCTTGATCCACTTGCAAAAACTGTGCTGGCTCACGCCGATCCGGGCAGACACGTCCGCCCCCCGAGGTCTCGCTCAGTGATCTGCTGGAGCGCCTCGATCTTGAACTCCCCGGGATATGGCCGCTTGGTCGTCATGGCGCCTCCTATTGGAGCCTCAGGCTTGAGACTTGAAGATGCCTGATTCAGCCGGGGTAATTCACTGGGCTCTCCCGCGTGCTTGCAAGCTCGCCATCAGCTGCGCCATCACGGCGCAGGCCATGGACAGCGAACAGCAATTTCCGTCTATACAACCCTTCGGAATGCGATAGCTGAAGGGCAATAAAAGACAAAATTGCCAGGTGCCTCATCGGATTGGTGACAAGCCATCCTTCGACTGCATTTGACTGGGAAATTATTCATGGGATATTGAATTGACCAATCGGAGCAGATGGTCTGCTCAATTGGCTCACAGGAGAACCCATGAGAAATTTTACCTACCACCAGGAAGATCACTTCCGAGGCCAAGACCCTGAGGCGCACGCAGCCACGGGCTGCATCAGCCTGGCGCAGGCTCTTGTCCAGCTTAACGCGCAGCTGGGCAAGACACTGCTGCTCGAAGTGATGTATGCCGAAAATTTCCCCGACTACGGAGCCTTGCAAAACAGCCTTCTTGCCGAGCACCTCAAAACTGATCGGCTGCAATTGGAGCTGCTGGATTTGAGGATCAAGGCGGCGCTTGACCTGGCTGCTCGCGTGAAGGAGCTGTTCGGGCAAACACCCGATGCTCATGTTTTGAGCGAAGAAACCGTCCAGTTGCTGCTGAAGGACATGGAGGGGGTGGGGCTCGACTGGAAGGGGCAGATCAGCCTGGATCGCTGGGCCGCAGATACCGATGCGATCGTTCGCCAATGGCAGCGAGAGCGCAGAACACTGGAGGCGAGAATCAGCGAGAAGCAGGAAACCTCCGAGCTGATGGCCCTTCAGCAAGAAATGGCGGAAGTGTTGACCCTGGGCGCCAATCATTTGCACGCCCATGTGTCGACTCTGGAGTCACCCAACCCTTGCAGGGTGCAGATACTGGAGGGCCTGAAGGTCAATGCCCGCAATCCTCTGACGACCAGTTGGCAATGGTTGTTCAACAACAGCGACCTTCAGGAACTTGTCCAGCAGTCTTGCTGAGGCAGTAGAGATTGGCGAAAGAGCCGGGGCCTTGAAGGCTTCGGCTCCTGCCCGGCAACAGGTCACGCATACTGAATGCTGCTGCCTCAAGCGTGTTATTCGCTTCCAACGCCGTTCGCAAAGCATTTACCATGCTCCCCATGGATTCATCGACGTACCGATTGAATCCGTGGCGCTTTCGGTTTACGCCCATGAACTGCCAATCGGCTGCACGCAGGATTGCACGCAGGACACGGAGCACATCGGAGCTTCTTCGGTCTTTGTTTTGTCTGAGGGTGTATTTATGTCTGGGATCTTGGTCAGGAGCAATGCAGCGCATCAAGAGCGTCGTCTGCTGCGTTTGAGGTCAGTTTTGGAAATGACGGGCCTGGGGCGCAGCAGCCTCTACAAAATGGTCAAGGAGCAAAAATTCCCGCGTCCGGTGCAGATTGGCAAACGAACGGTCGCTTGGGACAGCACCGCAGTGGCAATCTGGATTCAAGAGCGGATCAATGGAAAACTGTGATCCTCCAGAGAAGGCTCAAAGCCTTCTCTGAGGAAGTCGAAGCCGTCTCACTTCAAGACCAGTCACGCTATCGTCAGCAGACAAACCTTGAGATTTCGATGATGGGTTTGAGGCACGGCGCACGCATGGCTTTTACCTCTGTAGTTGCAACATGACTGTCTTTACTGCACTCGATCGCATTGGATGCCAGACGCCCGCAGAGGCATTGTTGGTACTGCCCAAGGATTACGTCGACAAGACCTATCTGCATCGACGCATCACTGCACATTTTCCGGCCAAGCGCCTCATCCTGTTTTGCGCTGTTGTACGTTCCTGGAGAGGCCTCAACAGCCTGAGCCAAGTGACCTCCAGCCCGCATCCGCTCAGCATCGAGTTGACGCTGGATTTTGAAGATGTGAAAGGCTTTCAGGTGCGATTTTTCGGCCTGACCCAAAAAGAGGCCAAGCCACTTGTCGGTCAACTGCTGCAGTTCCAGGCCAGCGTCAAAGAGTGCTCCAGTGGCCAGCGATTTTTGCAAAACGCTCAGCTTGCTGCGTTCAGCGGCAAGGTTGAGCCGCTGTACACCGGCGTGCAAGGCACCGTGTCGGGCACCAAGATTGAGGCCGCCATCCAGGCCGCGCTGGCGATGCCTGACGCTCTGGATGCAGCCGCCCAGATCCTCATGGACAACCCGACCATCGCGGATTTGCTACATCGGTACGGCCTCACCGCCCGGCAACTCATCGTGGACTTGCACCAGCCCAGCTCGTTCGAGCGTGCCGACTGCGCCCTGCGCTTGGCCCGTCACTGCGTCGTCCAAGAGGTGCGTGCGCAGGCGCTGCAAGGCAGTGATGCAGGCCGTGGCGAAGTCGTGCCAGCTCTCTACAACCTGGATGAGGACTTGCGCGCCTTGGTGCACGCCCAACCCGAGACCCTCAGCCATGACCAGCGCCACGCCCTCAACGGCATCCGCAAACTCGTCAACGCTCAGCGTGGCGTGCGCATTTTGCTCAATGGCGACGTGGGTACCGGCAAGACGCTGGTGTTCTTGCTGGCACTGGCCGCCATTTGTCAGGCCAGCGTCAAACGTGTGGCCGTCGTCGTCCCGAGCGACCTGGTGGCGCGGCAGATCCATGCCCAGGCCGCCCGCCGCTTCCCCCACCTGCACCCCGCTTTGGTCATCGCCGGCTCGGAAGTGCCTGCTCAGGCCAGGATGCTGATCGGCACACAAGCCTTGTTTGCCCATGCTGACCGCTTGGAGCTGGAGGCTTTGGTTGTGGACGAACAGCACAAGTTTTCCGTGCAGCAGCGCGCCTTGCTGGCCCAGGGGCACACTCACATCATCGAGGCCAGTGCAACGCCTATTCCTCGCTCCCTGGCGCTGGCCATCTTTGACGGCTGGCAGCAGGTTCGACTGGTCAACGGCCCGGTGGCCAAGACCATCCGCTCTCGCATCGCATTGAGCAACGAGCGCCAGCAAGTCAATCAACTGATTCGCTCGCATCTGCACGGCGGTCGCAAAGTCATTTTTCTGTACCCCAAGGTGAGTGGGCAAGGGGCATCGGTGAAGGCCGCCGGTGAGCGGCTGGGGCAGCACTTCAAGGACAAGGTGGCCGTGCTGCACGGCCAGATGGCAGGCGTTGCCAAGGCTCAGGCGCTCGAATCATTTGCCAGCGGCGACAAGCCCATCGTGGTGGCCAGCACGGCGGTAGAGGTCGGGGTGGATGTGCCCGACATCGGCCTCATGGTGGTCTCTGGCGCTGATCGTTTCGGGGTGGCCCAACTGCACCAGTTGCGCGGGCGGCTGGCCCGCAACGGCGGCAGCGCCGACTTCGTGATGATGCTCGACAAGCAGCCTTCACGGCTGACCCAGGAGCGGCTTCAGGCAGTGTGCAACCACGCTGACGGCTTCTCGCTGGCCGAGCGGGACATGGAGATCCGGGGCTTTGGCGATGTGCTGGGCGAGTTTCAGACAGGCAAGTCGCTGGGCACCTTCAAGCTGCCGCGTCTGGAGGTGCAGGACTTCACGGAAGGGGTTGGTCAGATGTAGCCGACCAGCCCGGGCATGGACAGGCTTTCCAATGGCCTCAACCATTGGAAAACCCGCCGAAGCGGTTTTTTTTCAAGCATCAGTGATGCTCGGCGTCTTTTTTGGCATCGCCTTCGACGGCGACCAAGGCCAAATAGCCTCCAAAGAGAGCTGCCAAGGCGCAGATGGCATAAAAAATGACCGTCACATCAATCTCCTTTGCTGAGGATGGCTCCAAAAAAAAAGAACAACACCGCCAGCAGCAGCAAGGCCAAGACCTTGCCAAGACCTTGCCAAGACCTTGCCAAGACCGTACCAAAAAGCACCCATAGACGAAAACGTCAGAGACGTTGCGCCGATCAAAGCTGCGGCACACAAAGTATGCAGCAGCCTGCCGTAGGCTTCTTTTTGGGAACCTCTCACAACCCCATGATTGACGGATCCGAATAGGCACGATTGGACGCCAGCCGTTTTGAATGCGCGATGAGGCCTGAGGGTGTGCAGAAATTTGTGTAAACGGACAATCCACCGCCGGCGCAAGCCGGCCTGTCCGTAAGCACAATGAACACCAAGAAACACGACGTACCCGAAGAACTGCTCTCTGGCCTGCTGGCCAACTACAAGAAGCCCGAAGACCTCATCGGCGAGAACGGACTGCTCAAGCAGTTGACCAAGCTGCTGGTCGAGCGAGCTTTGGACGCTGAGCTGACTGAGCACCTGGGCCATGAACGCAACGAGGCGGTGGCCAACCCCGCTGGCAACACCCGCAACGGCAAGAGCAAGAAGACCCTCAAGGGCGAGTTCGGCGAATTGCCCATCGAAGTGCCACGCGAGCGCCATGGCAGCTTCGAGCCTCAGCTCATCCCCAAGCACCAGACCCGCTGGGCCGGCTTCGACGACAAAATCATCTCGCTGTACGCCCGTGGCATGACGGTGCGCGAGATACAGGCCCATCTCGAAGAGATGTATGGCACCGAGGTCTCACCCAGCTTGATTTCCTCGGTGACCGCAACCGGGGCGTGCAGGACATCTTCATTGCCTGTGTCGATGGGCTCAAGGGCTTCCCGGACGCCATCGAGGCGGTGTTCCCCAAGGCGGTGGTACAACTGTGCATCGTTCACATGGTGCGCCACAGCCTGAACTACGTCTCATGCAAGCGCCGCAAGGAAGTGGCGGCCGACCTGCGCCGCATCTACACGGCCGCCACCGCCGAGGAGGCCGAACTGATGCTCGCATAGTTCGAGGCCCGATGGGATGCCGAGTACCTGCCCATCGGCCAGTCCTGGCGCAGGAACTGGAGTCGCTTGACCCCGTTCTTTGACTACCCGCTGGAAATCCGCAAGGTCATCTACACCACCAACGCCATCGAGTCGGTGAACATGAGCCTGAGGAAGCTGACCAAGAACCGGGGCTCGTTCCCCAGCGACGAGGCGCTGACCAAGCTGTTCTACCTGGCGCTGCGCAACATCAGCCAGAAGTGGACCATGCCCATCCGGGATTGAAAGGCCGCGCTGACCCGCTTTACCATTCAGTTCGGAGACCGCATCTCCGTCAATTGAAGTCCGACCCGTTTACACAAAAATTCGGACACGCCCGTGTGGCTACCGCCCGGACGGCACGAACCCGTGCCGGCATGTCCCGATGTTCCCGCCGGGCAAGGAAACCCGGCTCATCGTGGATGGCGAATTGGCGCTGATCTACCGCCACCTGGACAAGTTGGAGGCCGAAGGGCTGGAGAACTACGTCATCCCCCTGGCGATCCGGCTGCAATTCGAGTTTGCCGCCCGGCGCTCCGAAATCTGCCCACTCGAATGGGCTTGGCTGGACTTCGAGAACCGCCGTGTGGTTTGGCCCGACAGCAAGACTGGCGGCATGTCCAAGCCCATGAGCGCGGAAGCCTATCGGCTGCTCTCGACGGCGCCGCGCCGGGAAGGCTGCCCGTATGTCCTGCCGTCGCCCAACGACCCGGACAAGCACCTGACCTTTGGCGAGCACTACGGCGGCTGGTGCCGGGCGCTCAAGGCCGCCGGCGTGCCGCACGTCGGCACGCATGGTATTCGCCACCGCTCGACCACCGACATTGCCAATTCGGGCGTGCCGACCAAGGTAGGGATGAGACTGACAGGACACAAGACCGTAGCGATGTTCATGCACTACGTCCACACAGAAGACAAGCCAGTACGCGAGGCGGCCGAACTGGTGGCCAGCCGGCGTCAGGCCATCACCGGCGCAGGGCAGCGCCAGTCGCTGGAGGCCGCAGCATGAACAGCGAAATGCTTCTGTATATGGACGACAAGCCAATCCGCCAGACATTGTCTGGCGAATCCTCTCCAACGCCGAGAAAGCCGAAAGTTGAACTGGCAAACCATGCCCGTTTCGGGTATAGTTTTCGGGAGTGCCAAATATGACCGTCTTCAACCGCAGGGACTTTGCACGGTGGCAGGCCAGCGAAAGGCTACCTGACGCCGCTTTGTGCAAAGCAGTCCAGGAGATGGAGGCCGGTCTGGTTGATGCTGACCTGGGCGGCTTTCTCTACAAGAAGCGGGTAGCGCGCCCTGGTGGCGGCAAAAGCGGCGGCTATCGGACGCTGCTGTCGGCACGGATCGGCAGCAGCTATGTGTTCCTGCATGGGTTCCCCAAGAGCAACAAGGCGAATATCACTCAGGACGAAAGGAAGGCGTTGCAGTTCGCTGGCAAGGTGTTTCTGGAACTGTCGGCAGAGAACTTGGCGAAAGCGCTGGAGTCCGGCGTTCTACTGGAGGTGTGTTGTGACGAGCAAGCTCATTGAATCCCTGCGCGGCGACTTGGCTGCGCTGCATGACGCTGGCGCAATCGGCAAGGTAACGATGCGCGAGTTCGATGCCATCTGCCCGCCGCCAGTGCGGGAGTTCAGTGCTGCCGACATCAAACACCTGCGCGAAGAACTGAAGTTCAGCCAGCCGGTGTTCGCGCTGCATCTGCACACGACTGCTTCGACGGTGCGCAAATGGGAGCAAGGCGATACCCACCCGGCCGGCCCGGCGCTCAAACTGCTGAACATCATCGCCGACAAGGGCTTGCAAGCCATCATCTAGTGCCCCGCACTGGTGACTGCCACGCATGGATGAAGCCGTAGTCGTTTTCTCCCGCAAGGGCCTGTTTCAGACCCGGATTGTGGCGCGCGATGTTCGCAGCCGGGAACATGCGCGCAAGTTATGGCCGTTGGTGTCTCCCGATGCTTTGCGGCAAATGGTGACGTGGGTCAGCCCTATCTTTGAAGATGGAAAGCTGCGTCGGCGCTCCCATTTCCGGCAATTGCCCGTTGATCGCATCTACGACCTCAGGGCGCACTTTGATGACGAAGAAACCAACCGGCAGCGGGCCGTACAGGAAAGCCAAGAGCATCGGCGCGCAAAAGAGTTGATCGCGGCAGAGCTTGGTCGGCGTCTGGATGCCAGGCTTGCCATGCCGTGGTGGTTCAAGGATGCGGATGCATCAGACTACCCGCTGGAAGGTAACCTATTGCTCGGCGCTGATCGTGTAGCGACCGAGCATCCATTGGATACACCCTTCGGCAGCCGATTCCGGCTCGATGTTGCGGTGCTTGGGCCGCCTGTCCAAGCGGAGCCAATGGTTTTGGGTGGCGTGGAAATCGAGCTTGGCCATGCCTTCGACGGACGTAAGGCACTGATCGGTAAGTCGCTGGGGTTCCCGCTCATCTCCATCGACATCACGGAAATGTCGATCGACGAGTTGACGCCAGAATGGGCGCAGCAGGCATTGACCGCCACCACGCGCAGCCACGAACAAGGGCGCCGGCAAACGTACATCTATCTCCATGACCTGCTGTACCCCCTCTACGCCCAGTTGCCAGCATTCCTCGATGACGAGCAACGTCACCAGTTCCTAGTGTTCGCAGATGATGCAACCTTGCAAAAGCTGGCGCACTGGATGAACTTGCTGGCGGAAAGGCTGGAATACCCGAAGGGAGCTGTTGCGGTCGCGTTGGTCAACGGAAAAAGTGAACAATCACGCAAGATGCTGGAGCGCGCAGGGGAAGTTGCCGGGCCTGATTGGGGCTCCTCGTCGATTCGTGTGGATCCCAACACCCCCAATTGGCCCCTGGGGCAACACTGAGTAGATCAGAAGAAAGAAGCAAACCGACATGACCGCAGGAGCAGGGATCGAGGCGTTGTTCACCACGGCACTGGGCCTGCAGCCGCCCTGGGAGGTGGTGCAGGTGCAGCTTGAGACGGCCCGCCGGCGCATCGACTTTGAAGTGCGCTGCAGCGCCAAGCGCCTGGCTTGCCCGCACTGCGGCCTGGCCGAGCAAGGCATCCACGACCGGCTGCGCCGCTGCTGGCGCCACCTGGACTTCTTTCAATACGAAGCCTGGCTGCCAGGCCATGGACGAGGTGCGCACCAGCGAGTGGCGCAGCCACCCCAAGGCGGTCACGGAGGTCTTTGGTGACAAGGACAGCGAAACCCGCAAGGGCTTGATGTGGGGCATGCGCAAGAACCCGCAGGGCTGGACGGCCAGGCAAGCCGCCGCCATGCACTGGCTGCAGCGCTCGCATCTTCAGTCTGCCCGTGCCTGGCGCATGAAGATGAGTTTGCGTGAGGTGTACGCCAGGGCGCGTGAACACAACGACTCGGGCAGCGCGCAGCTTGAGCTCAGGCGCTGGCTCAGCTGGGCCAGGCGAAGCCGCCTGAAGCCCTTTGTGCGTCTGGCCAAGACCATCACCGAACACTTCGATGGCGTCGTGCGGGGGATGCTGGACAACCGCTCCAACGCCTATGTGGAGGCCATGAACGGGCTGCTGCAGCAGGTCAAGCGGGCGGCCCGGAGCTTTCGCACAGCCAAGAACTTCATCGCGATTGCGCATCTGCGCATGGGCCGGCTCAAGGATTTGCCGCAAAGCCCATTCAAGATGGCTGAGCCTGGCAATGACACGGGCTACCGCCATGTGTAGTGCCTGTCAGATTCCACACGAATCGACGAGGAGCCGAGGCCGGGCTGGGGTGAGTTGTGTATAACGAGATGGGTCTGGCGACATCGCTGCGATGGTTCGGATTGCCCACGGTGTTCGGATGGGCCTGACGGTCACAGACGATATGGAGGGCTGAGGCTCGCCAGTGAATTACCTTCTGAAAAGGCGAGTACCAATTTGGTACTCGCCTTTTCAATATGCGGCGACTTTGGGTACATCCTCCCACCGCGTCGTATACCGTGGGGACACCCGGCCGCGCTTCATCGTCCACAGTGGCTTTGTGCCCAACGCCCCCAGCTGAACTGCCCCGCAGCCAAAACGGGCGTTGACCTCATCGAGCACCCCATCAACTTGTGCGAGCGTTCCCAGCCGACCTCGTCAGCTTCGTCATTCCATAGGCCGACCTGGCGTTAACTTGCGGGCAGCAGGTCGCTCAACATGACCACTGCCTTCCTGCGCTAAAAGTCTGCCCGTCTAGCCCATTCGCAGCATCAAAAAATTGCATAGACAGCACGCGCATGCGGAAGCTAGTTGATTAACAATAGTTCGGCCCCACGCTTCGCGCGTGTCAATGCAACGTATAACAATTTGCGCTGGGTTTCCGTTTCTTCTGCCACACCCAAATAGCTCTTGGGGGCAACCACCACCACGCAATCGAATTCAAGTCCCTTGGCTCGGTGCATGGTGGCCAGATGAACCACATCGCGGGCATCGGCATGGTTGCTTTGCGCCGTGATGGCGATGCACCGCAAGCCTGCGGCCTGTATCAGACCTGCGATTGCATCCCGGCTTTTTTCGCTGGATGCAATGACGCAGAACGACAGCGGCACGCCATCACCCTGCGCGGTGCTCCATTGACGGACAAATTCATTAGCGTGTTTTGCTGCGTCCTCAATGCCCTCCACACTCAAAACAGTGGGGGCTGGTCCGTGTGACAACGACTTGTAGCGCTTGGTCTCATCGTGGCCATCGTCGAGGTCATCGATTTCGCAGCCTTCCAGCAATGCAACAGCCTGCCGGCGAATTTCATCCGTAGTGCGGTAGTTGAGGTACAGCTTTTTGGCGCGGCCCCGGATGTCGATACCACAGCGGCTCATTGCGGCCTTGTTGCGGCTGTAGATGCGCTGGTGACCGTCCCCGACAAAAAAGAGGTCGTTCGGGCCGACTGGCACCAAGGCGCGGAGTAAACGCAGCGCTTGCGGCCCCAAATCCTGGGTTTCGTCTGCGACGATGGCACTGTAGACAGGTTTGGAGCTTTGAGCCTCAGCGTTCAGCATATCGGCAACCTCGCGGTAAGCATCATCTACTTCTTTGAGCTTGCGCGATGCCAGCTGCCCACGGTATTCCTCAAACACCGGCCATACCGCATCACGTTTGGCGCGAGTCAGAATCACCCCGCGACCCGTGCGCCGGGCCGTCCGGTACTGGTCCAGCGTGGTGATGCCTTGCGCAAGAACCACTTGCTCCAGTTCGCTCTCGTAGAAGTTGTCAGGCAAGTCCAGGGACGAATCCTTCACGGCCAATGCCGCTTGCCATGCTTGGTGGGCGGCATCCTGCTTGCGGTCGTACACGATGCGGTGTTCCAGCTTGCGGCTGCGCATGAATGCATTGACCCAGGCGTCCAGGTTGCGGACCTCCAGCTTGGCGAATGTCTCGCTACTGCAGAGTGTGCGCAGGTTCTGCTCGATATCTGCCGCGAGATTCTTGGTGAAGGTGGTGACGAACACCTTCTGGTTTGCCTTGGTCCGGTTCTCTGCCAGCCACTTGGCGCGGTGCATGGCCAGCACAGTCTTGCCCGTGCCAGCGCCGCCCAGCACCCGTACGGGGCCGCTGCGGTCTCCAACAGTGAGTTTTTTCTGGGTGGGATGCAGGAACACACGCCATTGCGCGAGAGGCGCATTCAGGATGGCGGTCATGGACTCGTCGTCGCTCACCACGACAAACCGCGATTGCGACTCGGGCGTGGCCAGCGCTGCTGCGAAGTCCTGGGTATCGATGACCTTGTCCACCCGCGTCTCACGGGCATTGAGCACTTGACTGACCGTGTCGCCTGCCGCAACAAGGAATAGACCTTCGTATGCCTCCATCGGAAGCTGCGCCTGTTTGGCGTCCAGCTCGTCTTCACTAGCGATGCTGCGAACGAAGCCGAGTAACTCTTGTGGCACGCCGAGGCTCATCAAATCTCGGTCTTCCATTTCTCCAAAGAGCGTCGGAGCCACCGTTGCCACGGAGTCCTCCACCACGCCTTCGGCCACCGCAGCCTTGGCGCTTGGAGCTTCATCCGGCACCTGCTGCGTGACGCTTTCAAAAGTCAGCATCTGCATCGCCCCGGTGACGGGGTTAATGGTCAGCTTGCGATTTTCGGCCCAGCGGTAGGCGTCGTCGTGGTGGTCCACGTACAGCAGCACATACACATCACCGGCCGACGGTTTGAAGACAATACCGCGCCAGTCGCCGTCGAGCCGGACTGACTTGAGATTCGGGTCCCGCGCGCCGTTGATGTTCTCGTAATTGATGCCGGGGCTCTTGGGGTCGGCCTGAAACTGGATGGCCCACTTCATCACCTTGGTGTGAACCTTGGCGGGCAACTTGGCCAGCTGAAGCAGAAAATCGTTGCTCAACGCAACCTTGGGTTTGAAGCTCAAAGTTCTACTCCTGGTTTTCGATGGTCAGACCCAAGGCCGTTGCAGCAGCCTTGTCCCAAGGCTGCGCATTGCAATGTGTCAGGTCCTCATCCAGACACAGCACTGTCCACCCTTGCGCGGTCCACTCCTGCACCATATCTGCCTGGTCCGGTCGAAGAATCGCTACATGGGCAGCTGCCCAAACCATCTCGGCGTCCGCCGCAACGCGGCCTTTGTCATCTGCCAGTTCGGGGCCGATTTCGGGCACAGCCGCGCCGGCCTGCGCCAACCGAACCATACCCGGCTTGAGAGGCTCCAAAAGCTGCTCAAGGACCTCCAACCACGCGCCGTTCAAAGACGTTTGCTCAGACGACTGCGCGGCCGCAGGTGCAGGCACGGGGGGCAGGCCGTCGTAATCGTGCTGGTCCAGTCCGCTGGCGGTGACAAGCCACATTCCTGGCAGCGACTGCGCCGTGTTGAACAGTTGCAGCCACTGGCGCCAAGCCAGGTGAAGGGCAGTGTCATCTTCTGCCTTTGCCTCGTCCAGCACCAGAACGCCAGGCGCCATCCAGTTCTCATCCTGTGGAAGACCCTTGGCGGCAACCAACGGCCACCAGCCAACTTGCTGACATACTCCCGACACCTTGGACAGGCTGTGCGCAAAACCTTTGCCCGGTTCCTTGACATGCGCAGGCAGTCGATGAATCCATTGCCCGAGCTGATGCTCACATGTGGATTTCTCCTGTTCGTTATGCGGCACCATCAAAAAGCCCAACCACAAGGCGTTGCGCTGCAACTGCTCGACTGCAGGGTCGCCGGAGGGTCCATCCGCCGGGGTGGCAAGCCAATGCAACAAGCTGGCGACCGCATGCTGCGTGAAGGCCTTCTCTTGCGCGCGTGGAACCGTTGCGGGAGCCTTGGCCCCATGATGGCGGGACATGCCCATCAACGGCGACTCCAGGTCGGTATCCACTTTCCCTGCAAGCGCATCCATCACATCGTTGTGCGTAACAGACCAGCACCAGAACCTGCCGCTGGCCACCAACGCGCTACGCTTCAACGCATCCTCGCGCAAACAGTCTTTGTGATAAGCCCAGCCGTCGCAAAAAACGGCAACGGGGCGGCGTTTGGAGCCCGTTGCCCAAGGCCAAATCACAAAATCCGGTTTGCTTGCGGCGAGTACCCCTTGCTCAGCGCCCACATCGCACTGCGGCTCCACTCGATACCGCTGCCCACCCACTTCCAACACAAAGCCGGACTTCCCGTTCACTACGTCCTGCACCAGCTTGACCATGGGGATGGAGCCGACACCACCGAGGCGCTTCAGTGACTCGATAAACCGAGCCTCCAGGACTGAGTCGAAGTTCGGGTTGATAAAAATCTCGGAAATCGTCTTGACCCGCTCCAGCTGGTCCAGCGCCCCCACCAGTTCACCCAGCACCGCCTTGGCTTGGTCTCGGGACACCTGCTCCATGCTGCGCCCCAGTCGGTACTGGTAAAGACAGCGGTAGCAGCCATCTTTTTCCGGGTCGTCATTGCAAGAGCAACTGGTGACCGCCTGCAACGCCATCTTGAGCACATCAGACAAGGTGCCCGCATCATGGGCCAGCAACTGGTGCAGATAGCCTGTGCCTCCAGGTACGGAGTCGTACAGCATGACGTAATGGCGGCGCGGCCCACCGTCTTTTCCTGGCTCGTCTTGCAACACCATGCGCAAGTGGTCCACCTTGCCACCAAAGCGGCGCTTGAGGCCCAACTGCACGGCCGCCATGAAGGACTGGACCACGCTCTCGTCCATGCCGTTCTTGGTGTACGGCACCAGAATCCGCAACGCCTCCGACTCGAACTCTCGGTACAGGTACAGGCACTCCAGCAAGTTGGTAGGACTGTCATCCCCGTATTTGGGGCAATCGAAGCTATGGCTTTGCCCGCTCGGGTCGCTGCTGCGCCGTGGGGGCTTTTGCACCTTGCCGCAGTGCTTACACAGCTTGAACCCCGGGCGCGAGGATTCCTTGTCCGCCACCTTGAACGCCTCGCCAGGCTTGGCGAGCTCGCCAAAGTTCACGTCCCGGAACGTCACCCGGGAGATGAATTCAAAACCAAACGGCAGAGCACCCGAGCCAATCTGCCATCCCTCGCGGATGTGAGAGGGCGAGAAATCCGCCATCAGCTGGCGCACGTAATACTTGGGCTCGCGGTCATCGGCACTGTCGTCGATGCGCACATCCGTGTCGTTGCTGTTGGCAATGGCTTGCTTGAAGCGCAGCAGCGTACGGCGTTGTGCCGCATCCGACCACATCGCATCGCCGCACGAAGGGCACGCTACATGGGTGTCTGCCTCTACCGTCAGGTTTTGCATGTGATGACAGGACGGGCAGAAACGCCAGTCTTCCGTCTTGGCCAAATTCATGTTGATTTGGTCCACCTCCACACGCCGCTGGTTGGCATAAAAGCGGTTCTCAGGCGCGAACTCCGAAAGGGCAGATTGGGCCGGGCGTTCGTACTTTTGCGTGGTCAGCGTGACATAGGCGCCTTGGCCTGGCTCGTCCGAGGCCCGCTTGCGCCACAAAACCGACTTGAGCTCCACGCCGGCCTCCGGGAAGGCATAGTTGGGAATCAGCCCCGCATCGGTCAGCGTGTTCAGCAGGTCGCGCGTGTTGATTTCTTTAATCAGCTCCAGCAATTTGTCCCGCTCGCGCAGCAGGTTGTCGATTTCAGCGCGCGTGGCATCGTCCTGAGGCCTTTGCTGTGCTTTCGTGCGCACCTTATCGAGCTCGTCCTTGCGCTTTTTGTAGGTACGCCGCTCTTCCTGCAGCTCCTCCAGGGCCTTCAGCAAACGAGTGCGCATCCCGTCCGATTCACCTTGCCCCTGCATGAAGTCCCACAGCCTCGCAGTGACCACATCGTCAATATCACTCGCCAGCAACTGTACAAAGCCCTGAAACAACCGCTCCTCGTGCGCCAGCACATAGTTGCTGAATACGTACGGGAAGCGCTCCTGCTTACCCTGGTCCATCGCATCAAGTGCCTGCGAGGTCTTGTCAGGCAACGCTGAAATGTTGTTCAGGCTGGCCACCCAGTCGTCCATGCAAAACGCAAACAATTGCCGACGCAACACCTCAGCAGCCTGTAAGAACACCCCAGGCGGCGCCACCTCACCCGACAGCATCTCCTGGGTTTCGGCGAAGAAGTACAGGTCATGGGGCTGTTGCCATCTGCCAGCGTGGTAGCCAGGGCATTGCCGTCACGACGCCCAGCCCGACCTACCCGTTGCAAAAAGCTGGCTTGGTTGGGAGGTACCGAGCACAACAACACCGACGACAAATCGCCAATATCCACCCCCATCTCCAGCGTGGGCGTCGCGGAGAGCAGATTCTCAAACCATGGTTTGGGCTGCTTGGACTTGAAACGGCTCTCAAGGGCCTCTCGCACAGGTCGCTCCAGCAACCCAGTGTGCTCGGCGGCAATGACACGCCGCAAGTCGCCTTTGCTAAACCGTCGAGCCCACCAATCATCCGGCTGAGAAATGAGGGCTTCGTACCGAGACTCTGGCGCATCAATACAGGCCATTCCCAGCAGTTGCTCTGCATCTTGCCGGGGCACTGCCAGCCTGCGCTTGCTGCCGGCAGTGGCCACGAACGCCACCTCGGTATCTAGCTCCAACGCCTCGGGTTTGATGGCCCAGGTCTCGCCTTGGTGGTGGACCGTCAGCTCCAGAATACCGGCCTCCTTGAACGCCAGCAAAGCCTCACGGTACATATCGGCGGCCATGCCTTTGGCCAGCAAGGCTTGCTGCCCCAGAACGGCAGCGGCCCATCGGTCGTACCAGGTGGGGCGCTTACTTCCGGTCAATTTGTCAAAGCCAGGCTGCGTGCCCATGGTCAGCAGCACCGGTCGCGGTGTGTGCTCTCCCATCTTGGGCATCCATTCCGCGCTGCTCCCGGTTTTGACCAGGGCATAGACTCTGCCGTCTCCAGCGTAGGCGCCGAGCTCAGGGTGCATCACCCCACCGCGTCTACGCATGTGCGCCAGGGTGCCCCACAACCATTGGGTCACCGTCTTCAATTCGAGCCCATGGGTGCCAAACTGTTCGCGATAACGCGGCAGCAAGTCGGCAGCCACCGCCTCCACCACGTTCCAAGGCACCGATAGCGTCGCTTTGCCTGTGCGCTCCAAGGTTCGCCCGCGGTGGCTTTGGTAGGTCATCTCACTGTAGGCCTGCCAGAGCAGTCGCTTCTTGACCTTCAGCGGCAGCCGGCTCTCAGCGGGCAGATGCTGCTTTTCCTGCAGCTCCACCGACCAATCGCGCTGCCACATCATGTTCGGCGCCACGAACTCCGATACCAGCGACTCGCGCGACATGTGCAACACCGAGCCGGGTTGCTCGAACTGCTGCTCCATCTTTTCGAGGAACGCGGTCCAGTTCAAGCGCGTGGGCGCCACCTCGTCCATCACATGGGCCAGTGCCGTGCGCACGTTGTTCAGGTAAGTACGCGCGCCAAAGAAGCCCGCACGGTGGGCAGCATCTTGCACCGAATCTGAAAACGCAATCAGCTTCTTGTCGTCGTTGAACACGCTGGCCCAACTGCTCTCCACCACCTGCGAGCCCAGCGTGGCGCTGCGCGCACCCAGCAGCAAGAGCTCGTCTTGCTCGCCGCAAGCTGGGCAGGTGTTGTCGTGCCGCGTGTACTGCGCCTGGCCTATCACTTGCGTCTTCTGGGCCGTCACACGAAACACCGACAACAACTCTTGATGACCGCAAGCCAGGCACTCTTCCTGGCTTTGCTGCATGGTTCCGCAGGCTACGCAAACGCGCTCGGTCACGCCATCGACATGCGAGCGCGAAATGCTCTCTGATGCATACAGCCGCGCCGCCTCGGGGCGTCGCGAGAACCAGGTGTTGTAGACCTCATCAAGCTGGGTCGAGAGTTTGCTGGTGCCCTGCACCAATCGGGATAGCCAACCCGTGGTGCGGCACTGGCTGCACTGCACCATGGGCAGGTAGACACCATCGCGCGCCACCGGCAGGTCACGCTCACTGCGCAATTTCACTTCTTGTGGGTTCACGCTGAGCTTGCCCACCATGCGGCGTAATTCACGTACCCATAGCTGTAGCCGCAGTGTTACCAGGGGCTGCGAGCCATCGCGCAGCGCCCAGGCCACCAGCACCAGCAAGGCATCCAGCACCTGAGTGACCTGCGCTGTGCTGGCCGCGGGCATGTTGCGCGCAAAGGCTTCTGTCAGTTCGGGGTAGCTCACCACGCCACCCTTAGCCAACTTCAGCAAGTTCACAAAGAGTTGATGGCGCTTGAGCAACTGACCAAGCCCGCGGCGCCACGCAGGTGCATTCACATCCTCTGGCGCTGGCTCGTCCGGGAAAAACAGTGAAAACCAAGCCTGCACCGCAGTCTGCGGCGTGGGGTACTGCGATGGCTCCAGCAGCGGCGCCTGTTCTGCTCGGAACAAGAACATATAGTCCACCGTGGCGTCTTCCAGAAACCGCCCCACCGATTGGCGGCTCTCGGTCACCACAGCCTCTTCGCTAAACGGCACACCAAAAATCTGCCGCGCATATTCACGCAGAGGCGATGTGTCTGCGGCGTTGCCCAAGGTGGCTGATGTACCGGCACAGATGAGGTGCCCGGTGGGAGTTTTGAGTCGTGCGCGTAAGCGGCGCAGCAGCAAGGCCAGGTCAGTACCCTGGGCACCATCAAAAGTGTGCAGCTCGTCCACCACCACATAGCGCAGCGTGGTGGGTACGTTGGCTGCCCACAGCTGTCGGTCCTTGGGCCGCAGCATCAGGTAGTCGAGCATCTTGTAGTTGGTCAGCAAGATGTCGGGCGGGTGCTTGCGAAGAGTGTCACGGTCAGTGATGACGGCTCCCTGGGTCATCACCATGCCTTCGCCAGGTGCCCCGGCGTTTCCGCCCACATACAGCCCCACGCGCAACCCGGCAAACGCAGCGGTGGAGGCTACCAGTTCGGCAATGCGACGCGCTTGGTCAGTGGCCAGCGCATTCATGGGGTAGATGACCAAGGCCTTTACGCCAGATTCGCCCGCCGCGCGGGCGCGAGCGCAGTGGTCCAGCACCGGGTACAGAAAACACTCTGTCTTACCGCTGCCCGTACCGGTGGCCACCAAAGTGCTGAGGCCTTGACGGTGGCTCGCCAGCCGCTCCCATGCGTGTTCTTGGTGGCTGAAACCAGGGTGCGCGGTCTCGAACGTGTCAAAGAACGTCTTACCACTTTTGCCTGCCACAAAAGGCAGCCCCACCTGCACATACGGGCCTTTGAGCCACGCTGCCTCGTCATCGACAAAGCGGCTCATCAAGCCGTGGTTGAAAGCGTCGGCGGGCTCGAAAGCGGAAACCAGAAACTGCTTCAGTGCCGCCTGGATGTCGTGAGCAAGCAATGATGGAAGCATGTGAACGGCTAAATCAGTTGGTTGATGCGTCAAACCCAGCGCAAGGAATCCGGGCGCCAAGTGGCCTTCGCCTGGCTGTGTGCGGCAGCCACCTGCGTGGGAGGCCACAGCAGGTCGTCAAGCAGCGCAATGGTGTCACCCAAACTGGCTGCGGCAATGCGGTTCTTGTTCAAGAAAGCCTGCCACTGGCGCAGCTTGGCAGGGTCTTCGCTGAACTGTTTCGTCAGTGCAAGCGGGCGCCCTGTAGGCAATGCTGTCTGGCGTCGGGCAAAGGTGGCGGTTATGGCTGTGGCCAGCGTGGCGCCGTCCAGCTCTGTTCGCCTTGCAATCACCGTAAGGTCGAAAAAGTCTTTCATGCGGCTGTTTGCCTGCCCCAGCATCACCATGGCCTGGTACTTCTCGGCAATCACGGTGTAGACCGGATACACCCGCAGCGTAGGGGCTTGGAAGTCGTCCAGCAAAGTGGGATAAGTCACAGTCTGCGGCCCTGGCGTCACGGCATCGCCAAAGCCCACGTCGATTTGCAGGGCGCAGCGCGCAGAGCCTATGCGTGCCACCAGCGTGATGCGGGTGCCGCCGTAGGTGTTGTCTTCGCGAATGGCATCGGCTTTCACGGATTCCGGGTCAAACACGATGCCATCGTCCAGGTCCATGGCAGCGACTTCGCGGAAAGTGGCTATCAGGTTTGTCTCATCATCAGGGCCGAAGCCCAGCAGGTCGGCATCCCGTGTCGGGCGGTGCGGAGTGTCGTACCACAGCGCAAAGAGCAGCGCACCCTTGAGCAAGAAACGCTCTGCATACGGTGAGCTGCTGACGCGCGCCAGCAGGCGCTCCATGCCGAAGCGGTTGAGCAGCAGGCTGTAGTCGTCATCCCGTTGTTTGGCAAGCGTCAGCAACCGGGCCAGGATGGATGCCGAAAGATTCGCGCTCATTGCGTGACCGCCTCCAGGTAAGGCTGCATGACACGTTCGACGCGATTGATCTTGGCGAAGTGGCCCAGCTCGTCCATGGTGACCTTTCGGCTGCGCCATGCATCTTTCAGCGCCTCCAGCGCCACGTCCAGGCCAATCTTGTTGCGGAACTTGAAGCAGTCCGTCACCGTTTTGGCGGCGCTGTACACGCGGATTGGGGCGCCGTGCTCGGCCACTGTCTGGATGCCGTCGCTGTACGCGGCGCCACGCAGGCGCGTGATGCGCAGCGCCGGGTAGCCCGGCGCCGGGGCCTGCGTGCCTTCAGGCAGCGCGACCCATACTTCGTGGGGCAGTTGCGTGCCGATCTCGTGGAACTGCAACGCGCTCAGCAGGCACAGCACGGCCTTGGGCACGCGCTGGCACACCTCGATCAGCGTCTGGTGCTCGGTCACTTCGGCGTCGGGCAGCCCGTACAAACCGCGCCCCAGCCGGTGCAGCTTGCCCGCCTGGTGCAGCCGAATCAAAAGCTGCGGCGACCAGCCTTGCGCACGCACATCCGCCGCCCGCAGCACGCGCCGGTGCCGGGCCAGTTCAAGGATGTAGTCGGATTGGTTCATAGGCGTCCAAGTTTAATATTTACATCACTTTTTTTCAAGTAATGTGATTTACATCCAGCAGGACTCCATTGGCCTTGCTCGATGGCCGGCGCCACGACGGCGCGGGCTATTCTTACGGCATCGCTGCGCTGGATGACTATCGGTGCTGCAGACGGACGAGATCAGACCAAACTTCAGCGCTCAGCAACTGAACCGTCAACGCCATAGAACTCTTTTCCCTCCACCACTGCGCTCCAAGCAGCGCGCGCAGGCAGTCCAAGGGCTTCGTCTTTCAATCGAGCGGAACCATGCTCTTTCAAAAAGTCCATAGCGGCATACGCCTCGATACGTTCAACTTCCTTGGGAACTGCATAGCGTTGTCCTTTGACTGAATCGAAACTGCCCTCCATCAAGGCCAACGCGAACGAATCCAGGGATGGGTCTTGTTCCCGAACGGCATCGAATAGCGCCCTGCAACGCTCTGGGACCAGTCGCGGTGCAAGCCACAGGTTGATAGCGGAGCGCAGTTTGTTAAACAACGCACCCGATCTTGCTGCGCGCTCCAGGTTGTTGCCCAGCTCCGTCAATACCCGCTCTTTTGCATCAGCGCTTGCACGAACAACCGCCTTGGCATCGTCATCTCTTTCGTCTTTCACATAGCTCTCAAAGGCAACTGCTACGGCGATAGACAAAGCCTCCTCATCGCCGATCAGCCTCTCCGCCAATTGCACCGTGGAATCTTGCTGCATGCGCTTGCCCAGGGCATTTATGGCGCGCAGAGCCAATCGATCTGCAGACAGAAGGAAAACATCACGCCTATGGCTCCTCGTCGATTCGTGTGGATCCCAACACCCACAATTGGCCCCTGGGGCGACACTGAGTAGATCAGAAGAAAGATGCAAACCGACATGACCGCAGGAGCAGGGATCGAGGCGTTGTTCACCACGGCACTGGGCCTGCAGCCGCCCTGGGAGGTGGTGCAGGTGCAGCTTGAGACGGCCCGCCGGCGCATCGACTTTGAAGTGCGCTGCAGCGCCAAGCGCCTGGCTTGCCCGCACTGCGGCCTGGCCGAGCAAGGCATCCACGACCGGCTGCGCCGCTGCTGGCGCCACCTGGACTTCTTTCAATACGAAGCCTGGCTGCACGCCGACGTGCCGCGCGTGGCCTGCTCGGGCTGCGGCAAGACGGCGCAGGCGCCTGTTGCCTGGGCCCGGGAGGGATCGGGTTTTACGGCCTTGTTTGAAGCGCTGGCGCTGTCGCTGTGCGCGCAGATGCCGGTGCGCCAGGCGGCTGAGCTGCTGCGCTGCTCGGACAAACAGCTGTGGCTGCGCATCGAGCACTACGTCGGGTGCGCTCGCCACGGCGACGACATGAGCGGCGTGCGCCGCATCGGCATCGATGAGACCAGCCTGCGCAAGGGGCACAACTACATCACCGTGGTGCATGACCTGGAGGCCAAGCGGCTGCTGTTTGTCACCGAAGGGCGCGACCATGAAACGGTGCACGCCTTCGTGCAGGACTTGCAGGCGCACCAGGGCGATCCCGCCAAGATCGAGCATGTCTGCCAGGACATGAGCGGCGCCTACCTCAAGGGGGTGAGCCAGGCGCTGCCCCAGGCGGCCATCAGCTACGACCGCTTTCACGTGGTGGCCCTGGCCGGCCAGGCCATGGACGAGGTGCGCACCAGCGAGTGGCGCAGCCACCCCAAGGCGGTCACGGAGGTCTTTGGTGACAAGGACAGCGAAACCCGCAAGGGCTTGATGTGGGGCATGCGCAAGAACCCGCAGGGCTGGACGGCCAGGCAAGCCGCCGCCATGCACTGGCTGCAGCGCTCGCATCTTCAGTCTGCCCGTGCCTGGCGCATGAAGATGAGTTTGCGTGAGGTGTACGCCAGGGCGCGTGAACACAACGACTCGGGCAGCGCGCAGCTTGAGCTCAGGCGCTGGCTCAGCTGGGCCAGGCGAAGCCGCCTGAAGCCCTTTGTGCGTCTGGCCAAGACCATCACCGAACACTTCGATGGCGTCGTGCGGGGGATGCTGGACAACCGCTCCAACGCCTATGTGGAGGCCATGAACGGGCTGCTGCTGCAGGTCAAGCGGGCGGCCCGGGGCTTTCGCACAGCCAAGAACTTCATCGCGATTGCGCATCTGCGCATGAGCCGGCTCAAGGATTTGCCGCAAAGCCCATTCAAGATGGCTGAGCCTGGCAATGACACGGGCTACCGCCATGTGTAGTGCCTGTCAGATTCCACACGAATCGACGAGGAGCCAAGACTATCCGCCTTGATGGCGTGGCAGTATGTGGCCGATGGCTGGCGACGCCGGACAGGAGCATGCTAGTTGCGGCTGTCTCAAAATCGAACGAGAGACTGGAGGGAAGTATGGGATTTCGTTTCATTCACGCAGCGGACATTCACCTTGACAGTCCGCTGCGGGGCCTGAGCTCTTACGAAGCGGCGCCCGTCGAGCAACTGCGAGGCGCCACGCGGGAGGCACTCAAGCAACTGGTGACAACGGCAATCGAAGACAAGGTCTCCTTTGTCGTCATCGCCGGGGACCTGTATGACGGGTCATGGAAGGACTACCGCACCGGCATCTTCTTTGCCCAGCAGATGGGACGGCTCGCCAAGGCCGGCATTCGCGCCTATGTCCTCTACGGCAATCACGATGCGGAGAGCGAGATGACGAAATCGCTCAAGATGCCAGACAACGTCCACGTCTTCTCTTCGCGCTCACCTGAAATTCACAAGATTGAAGACCTAAAGGTCGCCCTACACGGCAGGAGCTTTCCCAACCGCGCCGTCGACGAGAACTTCGCCGCCAGCTACAAGGGCGCGGTCAAGGACTGCTACAACATTGGCATCCTGCACACAGCCCTGGAGGGCTACGCCGAGCACACGACGTACGCGCCTTGCACGGTGGATGAACTTCACGCCAAGGGTTACGACTACTGGGCTCTGGGCCACGTTCATGAATTCCAGCAGTGGGATGGAGCGTCCACCATCGTGTTCCCGGGCAACCTGCAGGGCCGCAACATCCGCGAGACCGGCCGCAAGGGCGCTGTGAGCGTGACAGTCAACGACGCGGGCAAGTCAGTCGTGGAGCGACTGTACCTGGACGTGCTGCGCTGGGAGGTTCTGAAGGTCGATGTGAGCGATTGCTCCACCCTGGACGCTGTGGCGCAGAAAGTTGGCCGAGGTCTGAGCCGATTGCTGGAGCAAAGCAGCGTCTGCCACGCCGTGCGTGTGGTGCTTGAGGGGAGCACACAGCTGCACGGCTTGCTGTTCGGAAATGGCGCCGCATTGCGAGCCCAAGTCATCGCACAAGCTGCATCCATCGACTCCGAAAAGCTCTGGGTCGAGAAGGTGAAGGTCGCGACGTCGGCGCCAGGGCAGCAGCCGGTCGACTCAGAGGCGCGCGAGGCGCTGTCGGAGTTGCAGGTCATCCTGGCAGAGGCCAAGGCAGACCCGGACTTCCTCGCGCAGCTCCAGGAGGAGCTCGCTCCCTTCTTGAACAAGCTCTCAGAGGACGTCAAATACGACGTGCCGCTGCTGTCCCTGGCGCGGGAGCAGCGCTTTGGCGATGTGGTCGCCGAGGTCGCGCCCGGCCTGATTGCTCGCCTGAGCGCGAAGGTGTCGTGATGCGGCTAAGAGAACTCAATCTTCTTGCGTACGGCAAGTTTACTGACTGCGAGTTACAGTTCCCGCGCAGCGAGCATGACTTCCATGTCATCATTGGTCCCAACGAGGCTGGGAAGTCCACGGTGCGCCGCGCCATCCGGGAGCTTCTCTTCGGGATGGAGCGCCAGTCCCCTTTGGGCTTCCTGCATCCACAGAGCGACCTCAAACTGAAAGCAGTCTTGGAAGCTGCAATCGGTAAGCTGGAATTCATTCGTACCAAGCAGCAGAAGTCGCTTCGTTCCCTGGCGGATGAGCCCCAGCCTGATGGCTACCTGGCTGCGGCATTGGGCAGCCTGACCGAGGAGGCCTTCATCCACCTGCACTCCCTGGACCACACGGCACTGGTCAAAGGTGGGCGAGGCATCGTGGACCCGAGCACCTCGGTCAGTCAGATGCTGTTTCAGGCCGCCTCGGGGCTCGAAGGCTTTGCGGCCGTGCGAGACAGCTTGCGTGAGCGCTCCGCGGAGCTTTTCTCCGCCCGCAGCAAGAAGAATGAATACGGTGCGGCCAGCGAACGTCTTGCCAGCGCCCAGAAGATGCTCAAAGAGGTACAGGTGCGCTCGAAGGACTGGGTTCAGGCCAGCGAGGCACTGGATAACGCCCGCAGTGCTCTGAGCACGGAGCGCAAAAATCGCGCAGAGCTCGAGCAGTTGCGCTCAGCGTGGGAGCGTTCAAGACGCTTGGGGTCGCGCATTGAACAGTACGACGAGCTGCTGCAGGAACTCGCCGACCTGGGCGAGACGCTTGCGTTCGCCGCAAATGCCAATGCGACGCTGGAGCAAGGAATCACGGAGCTGAACACGGCGGCGGGCATCACCCAGACGCGTGAATCCGACGTCCAGGCCAGGCAAGAAGAGCTCGCGGCCTTGGAGCTAGACGAGAGGGTCACGGAATTGGCCGCAGAAGTAACGCAGCTTGCGCAGCTTTGCGGTCAATGCGTCAAGTACCCGACGGACATCGCCTCTCGCAAGAACGAGGTGCAGTTATGGCTGCGCGAGGCACTTGCCCATGCCAAGCAGTTCGGGTGGGGAGAGGGCGAAGAGGAGATTCGCTCACGGGTGCCGCAGGACAAGGTTCTGCGTACGCTGGAGTCTCTGCTCAAAGAACGAGGCGCGTTGATTGAGGCGGAGCGCGGCGCCAACGAAACGCAGAACAGGCAGCAGCAGACCCTGGACTCGGTCAACCAGAAGCTGCAGGACCTCGGTGATTCTTCCTATGACCCAGCGGTGGAAGTCGCCCTGGACCAGGCGCTTCCCTACAGGTCCAGTGCGACCAAGGAGCGAACTCTGGGAGTGGCGGTGGAGACAGCCAAGACAAAGCTCGGCAACGCGCTTACGGCCTTCGGGCGGCCAGCCCTGGATGTAGACAGGCTGCGTCACCTGCAGCTGCCATCTCGCGAGCGAGTTACCAGCATCAAAGCGACACGGCAGGCGATTGCTTCGCAGCTGTCGCTGCGCCAGTCACGTGCCGAGGAGTCCCAGCTGTTAGCCCGGGCACTCGAGCTGCAAGTCAGACAGTTCGAGGCGGGCAACAAGGTCGTGACGGCCGCAGAGGTCGGCGCCGTGCGGAGGGAGCGTGACAGCGTTTGGGGTGACATCAAGGCGGGCGCTCTCGCAGTTGCAGATGGCGCGCCCCGCCTGGACGCGAACCTGCGACTCGCAGACGAGCTAGCAGATGCGCGGACCTTGTCCGAATCCGCCGCTGCGAGTTTGCAGGGGCTGCGGGACCAGCATCAGGCGGCAAAAGAGCAGGCCGATTCGCAAGCAAAGCTGGCGGAGGACAAGCAGCGCGAACTCGACGAGTTTGATGCCTCGTGGACCGAGCAAACGACCCAGTGGGGCATCGCCGGCATCGAGCTTGAGGACATGCACGACTGGCTTGCCAAGCGCGATGCAATTCTTGCTGCAGCCGACGAGCTGCAAGGCAAGGGCAGTGAGCTTCGGCTGGAGCAGGAGGTCGCAGCAGACGCCGGCAAGGCACTCGCCACTGCGATGGCGAAGGCAGGAATCGAGGTCGCGCAGAACACGGGTCTGGCGCAGATGGTCGCGAGAGCAGAGGAGTACGTCGAAGACGCGAAGACACAGCGTGTGACGAAGCAAGGACTGCTGCTGCAGCAGGCCGATGCCAAGGTGGCACTGGAGCAGGCCAAGCAGGCGGTGACCTCCAAGGCCGAAGCCGTCACCCAGTGGAACGGGCGATGGTCGGCTGCGCTGGCTGCGGCCAACCTTCAAGTCACCGACACTGCCGAAGTGGAGGCTGCAATCTACGCGGGACGTGAGATTCGCCAGCTCCTGGCGAAGGTCGACGACCACCGGGTCAGCCGCATCGACATGATGGAGGCCGAGCTCGAGCTGCTGGGAAACACTGCCCGCGAACTCGCCCAGGAACTGGCGCCTGAACTGCTGCAGGGCAAACCGCAGGAAATCAGTCAGGCGCTCACCACACGCCTGCAGCGCGCGCGGACGCAAGCCGATAAGCACGCCTCCGCGACCAATGCGCTGAACGAAGCACAGCGCCTTTTGAAGGAGGCGAAGGCCAGGGCTGAGCTCGTGAAGAAGGCGATGGGGCCGGTGCTGCAGTTAGCTCAAGTCGAGGACCCTTTGCTTGCGCTCCCCTTGGTTGAAAGGGCAGACCGCAAAAGGCACCTGCAGCAGGAGATTCACTCGGCGAAGCTTTCCATCGAGCGCGATAGCGATGCCTTGAACCTGGACAAGCTCCGGCTCGAGCTGCAGGAGCATCCGCCGGTCGAAGCACCCGGAAAGATTCAGGATATCAAGGACCGGCTTGAAGAGTCCGACCGGACTATGACGCAACTTGTGCAGGCTGAGGTGACCGCAAGGCAGGCGTTCGAGGCCATTGACGGCAGCGAGAAGGCGGCAATCGCCGAGGCTCAGCGCCAGGAAGCCATCGCCGATATGAGCACGGCCGGAGAAGAATACGTGCAGCTAGCCACTGGAAGCGCGCTGCTGAAATGGGCAGTGGACCGCTATCGTGACCGCAAGCAGGGCCCGCTTCTTGAGCGCGCAAGCTCAATCTTCGAGTCCCTGACCATCGGCTCGTTCCGGAAGCTTCGCATCGACTATGACCAGACGCCACCCGCGCTGCTCGCTTATCGGTCCGAGGGTGCGCCGGTCAAGGTAGAAGGCTTAAGCGACGGCACACGAGACCAGCTGTTCCTCGCATTGCGGATTGCCGCGCTGGAGCTTCAGTCCGAGCAGGGTGAACCAGTTCCGTTCATAGCAGATGACTTGTTCATCAACTTCGATGACGAGCGCTCCAAAGCGGGCCTGAAAGCGCTCTGGAATTTATCGACGAAGACCCAGGTCATCTTCCTCAGTCACCAGGAACACCTGCTGCCGGTCGTCGAGAGCCTCTTCCCGCAAGTGAATGTCCTGCGGCTCGAAGCAAGTGAGGCGTTGGCCTGACTTAGGATTTGTCCGTAAATTAAAATTCTCCCGAGTCGCCCGTGATGCGACGAAGGAGCGATAAATGGCCAAGGCGCATGCCAATTCGTGGGAGGTAACGGACGAGTTCTGGAAACTGGTAGAGCCGCTGGTGCCACAGCCAGTGCGCGATCCAGGCAAGCACTACGAACGCGCAGCCGGGGCGGGCCGCCCCGCAAAACCGCCACGGCTGGTGTTCGAGGCCATCATGTATGTGCTGCGCACAGGCTGCCAGTGGAAGGCGCTGCCGGCTGAACGCTTTGGCAGCGCCAGCGCGATCCATCACAAGTTCATGCTGTGGTCCAAGGCCGGGTTCTTCGAGAACCTGTGGAAGGCAGGGCTGGCCGAATACGACGACTGTGAAGGCATCGCCTGGCGCTGGCAGAGCATCGACGGCGCCATGTTCAAGGCGCCCTTGGCGCAGCAAGCTGTGGGGCGCAACCCGACGGATCGGGGAAAAAAAGGCAGCAAGCGTCACCTGCTGGTGGACGGGCGTGGCGTCCCGTTGTCGCTCGTCGTGACCGGGGCGAACGCGCACGACGTGACGCAACTTGAGGCCGTGTTGTCTTGCTGCATGGTCAAACGCCCCACGCCCAAGCAGCGGCGCAGCAAGCACCTATGTGCTGATGCGGGCTACCGGGGCAAGAACGCCATGAAGATCATTGTGGCCCACGGCTATATCCCGCATGTGGTGGGCCGCAAAAGCGAGGCAGAGCACAAAAAGCGTGATCCGAAGAAAAAAGCGCGCCGTTGGGTTGTGCAGGCTTGCCATGGCTGGTTCAACCGGTTCAGGAAATTACTGGTGCGCTACGAGAAGCTGGAGCACACGTTCCTCGCACTCAACCATCTCGCCGCCGCCATCATCGCGCTGCGGAAAATCCACCTGCCCGTTAATATTATTTACGGATAAATCCTTATACCAAGCAGTCTCCGCGTATCCGGGCGATTCAGTCCAGCCGGTTTTGGGGGCTGCTGGTCGGGTCACTATGAAATTTCTGGGGGGCGCGTGTTGGCATTGAGTTTAGATTTCACCCGCATCCGTGAGCACCGGGGCACCCAGATGGGCGGTTTCGAAGAGCTCTGCTGCCAACTGGCTGCCCTTGAAGACCCAGCCGAGGACTCGCGCTTCATCCGAAAAGGCCCCGGGGCAGACCAAGGCCTGGAGTGTTATCGCGCCTATGTGGATGGGCATGAGGTGGGCTGGCAGGCTAAGTACTTCATGAACGGATTTGAGGGAACTCAGGTTTCCCAAATCACTGAATCCTTGCAGCGGGCACTTGCTGCTCACCCGAAGCTGACGAAGTTCATCTTGTGCCTGCCGGTCGACCTCCAGGACAATCGGTCTGGCACCAAGCTTAGCCAGTTGGAGCGGTACGAGGCTTGGCGTGGCAAAAGCATCGCGGATGCTGCAACGCACGGCCGTACTCTGGCAATCGAACTCTGGAGCGCATCAAGCATCACGGAGCGGCTTGCGCGCGACACACCGGCCTACTCGGGACGAGCCCGCTACTGGTTCGACACCCTACGCTTCAACTCGGCCTGGTTTCGCCAGAAGTTCGAGGTCCAGCGGCAAAATCTCGGCGAGCGATACAGCCCCGAAAGCCACGTCGACCTACCTATCGAGGAGGCCTTGCAAGCGCTTGCGCGCGACTCAAAGCTTTTGGAGGAACCAAGCGCCTGGGCGGCGGAGATTACCTACCGGCTTGACGGGGCTGCACGGAGCTTGGCCCGGGAGGGTTTGACTCAGGCGGCTAACCAAGTGAAGCAAGCCTGCACGCCGTTGGTGGACGCGCTTGCCAGCTCGCCAGCCACCCTCGACGTGCCGATTCCCTTGGAAGCGTGGCTCGCGTTGTCGGCGGCAGGCACGCAGAGCGTTTCGTCCTCCCTGACCGAGCTCCAGGAGAAGGTCCCGGACAAGGACCGCGCCCTTGCTCGCAAGGACCTCTTCGACTTGTATGCATCCGTGGAGCACGTGCGGCGCGAGCTCGCGGGCACAAGGTGGCGGTTGGCAAACAAGCGGGAAATTGTCATCACGGGTCCGGCCGGCATCGGCAAGTCCCACTTGGTAGCCGACTTCGGTGAGAAGCAGATTCAGCTGAACCGCCCCTTTGTGCTGGTGTTGACTGGAACCCTGACGGAAGCCGAGCCTTGGGAGCAGATTCGAGGCCAGCTGGACGTCTCGCAGGTGAGCACGAATGAGTTCCTCGGCGCATTAGATGCAGCTGCAGAAGCTGCCGGCTGCCGGTCAGTGCTTGCAATCGACGCTTTGAACGAGAGGCACGGCGTCGACCTTTGGGAGTCCAGGCTACAAGGCTTCATTGCCCAGATGCAGCAGTTCCCGCGTCTAGCCTTGGTTCTGACCGTACGCGACACCTACCTGAACTACCTCCCCTGAAGGGTCTTGAACGAATCGTTCACCGCGGCTTTGCTGGTCACGCAGGCGCTGCCGCCAAGGCATACCTGGACCGCCGCGGCATCGCCCGTCCCAGCTCGCCAAACCTGGCCCACGAGTTCGAGAATCCTCTTTTTCTTCGAACTTGCTGCGCTTACTTAGATGCCGAGAATCTCAAGCAATTACCCAAGGGGCTGGAGGGCATCACAGCCATCTTCGATTTCTACCTTTCGGCGGTCGCCAAGAAGGTCGAGCGGCAGCTGCGGCTGGTTCCCCTGCAGAAGATTGCGTGCAAGGCACTCGACGGATTCCTTGACGCCTGCAGCGCCCATGGTGACGGGGGGAGCTTGCCGCTCGACACCACGATTGAGCTGCTAGACAGCTTCCACAACTCCGGCGGCAGTGAGGAACGAAGCCTGCTGTCAGCGTTCCTGTCCGAGGGCGTACTCACCCAGGAAGTCGAGCGCCATGACGGCAAGGTTGTGGAGACCATCAGGTTCACTTTCGAGCGACTGTCCGACCACCTGCGTGCCGAGCGCCTTGTCGCCCAAGTGGACCCAGCCGACCTCAAAAGCTCGTTCGGGCGAGTGCCGCTCTCTAGCTACTTCGGGCCTGATGCATCCTGGCGCTTCGCCGGCGTCGTCGAAGCACTCGCGGTCCAGGCCCCTGAACGTTTTGGGTGTGAGCTTTTTGATGTTCTACCGGAAGATTCAATTGTCGACACGGCCCTCTGTGACGCGTTCGTTAGTTCTCTGCTTTGGCGCGCGCCGACGGCGTTCACAGAGGGCACAGTGAGCTGGATAAGCAAGGTGTGCGAGCTCACCGGGCGGTCTCCATACGGACTGCTGCTACTGGTCTGCACTGAGCCTGAAAACCAATTCAACGCCGAGTGGCTGCACGGTGAGCTTTGGAAGCTGCCCATGCCACAACGTGATGCGCGATGGTCTGTATTCCTGGCGGAAGACGACCTGAGCGAAGGTGGCGCGGTCGAGACACTCATCGAATGGGCTTGGCAGGTTGAAGCCGGCGAGGTGGAAGCACAGCGTCTTCGACTTGCTTGCCTCACACTCACATGGTTTCTGTCCACCAGCAACCGAGCCGTGCGGGACCGTTCCACGAAGGCGCTAGTCAATGTCCTGGCGCCCAAGCTCACCATCGCCTCTGAACTGCTCGACAAGTTCGCCGATGTCGACGACCCCTACATCACAGAGCGCCTGCTGGCGGCCTGCTATGGAGCGATGATGCAGGGGGATGAAAAGCTGGGCTGCAAAGCAGTCACGTCAGCGGTATGGCGGAACCACTTCGCGTCGGGGCGCACACCACCGGTGCACCTGCTCGCACGCGACTATGCGCTTGGCACGTTTCTTTACGCTCAAGCGGCTGGCCAACTATCTCATGAAGTGGACATAGCAGCCGCGGAGGCCAGGTTCTCCTCCCCGTGGCCCTTGGAAGAGGTGACCGAGGAGAGCTTGAAGGAGTACCGAAAAAATGGCTACGGCGACGACATTTACTCGTCGACCGAAGAGTACGGCGACTTCGGCACCTACACCTTGCGTGCTTGGCTCTACGACTTCGTCGACGTTTCTCGGAGGCTGGTCGGGCAGACCACGCCGCGGCTTTATTTGCGCTGGGAAGTTGACTTCAGAGGCAAGGCAGAAGAAGCGCAGTTGCGGGCGTACTTAGACCTTCATGAGGCGAGTTTGCGGTACCGCCAGCGGCCGGAGCAGTATTGGCTCAGTGGCGAAGGCAACGACGAGTCCGGGCAGCTCTGGGAGGCGCTTGCCAATGCCAACTTCGTGTTCAAAAGCTTGCTGACTCCCGAGATGCGGGCGGAGTACGCGAACTTTGCCGAACTGCACCTGCTCGAAGCGACAAGGATGGACGACGACAACCGGCGGCCACCCGAGTTCGACCATGCAACAGTCAGGCGCTGGATTTGTGCTCGCGCGCACACGATGGGGTGGACCGAAGCACTCTTCACGTCGTTCGATAGTGGTCCTCACATCTTCCGCGAGCGCATGGGCAATCACCGCGTCGAGCGTATCGGCAAGAAGTACCAGCACATTGCACTCGCCGAAGTCACGGCTCGAATGGCAGACAACCTGGCTGTTTGTTCCTACCAAGACGAGGGAGTGCTGCGGGCTTTTAAGTACGGGCCAAGCGGCCGGGATATGAGGAAGGACATTGACCCCTCGCTTCTAGTCCGCGGGACGCATGAATCAGGCTGGTCCCCCACGCCGATGACCTGGTGGACCCCCTCCGCTCCTCGGCTGCCGGTTGGAGACACGGAGTTGCTCCTAGCATGGCTACCGTTGGAGGATGACTTGTGCAACGCGGCGGACCAGATTGAGGTCGCCGACCCCACAGGTGGTAACTGGCTTGTTGTCCGCGCCTTCAGGCACTGGAAGGTTTCAGGCCAAGAGAGGCGCAACCACGCCGATGCGTGGTCTCACATCAGTTGCCTAGTGACGAGGCAAGGCGATGGTACCGCGCTAGCTGTGGACCTGCTGAAGAAGCAGCGCGGAGACTCCTCACGCCTCTTAGGAGATGGCGGCACAGATAGTTTCCTGGGGGAGCATGGCTGGCGCGAAGTGATGGACATTGAGCTTTCGGACAACGCGCACGCAGGGATAGGTACTCCATACGCCGGAATCGTTGAGTCGTTAACAGCTGAAGGCAACACAGAAGATAATTCGGTCGAGGAATCGTTCAAAATCCACTTGCCATCGGCGGCTGCCATGCAGCTACTTGGCCTGCATCTGCACAGCGGGAAGAAGCCCGAGTACTCGGACTCCTCAGGAATCATTCGATGGCAGGACCCCTCCTTGCACACACGCGGTTGTGGGGCCGGCGTGGTATCGCGGGAGTATTTCCTGCAGTGCCTGGCGCAGGCTGGACTCGAGCCCGTCTGGGTGATAGCTGGTGAAAAGAATGTCTACGGGGGGCAGGATATTGGGCTCAGCAAAGGGTTTGGAGGCTGTCTGTACCACACCACTGTTTTCACCATGAGCGGCGGTGAAGTGAAGCAGTTCGGGCAAAGAATGAGCTATCACCCGGGCAGCAAGGAGCAGTTGGCGGCGCTACGGGCGGTCGGCTAGCACGGTGCATACCGTGGTTATTCCTGATTCAGGGTTGGTTTCATTCAGCAGCTTCACCTTGACAGCCGGCTCCGGGACCGAGCTCTTACGAAGTGGCGCCCGTTGGACCGCAGCTGAGCCATGACTGTTGGCACGATGACGATTCGGCTTCGGCCCCGACTTCCAAAGCGAACAAGCCGGCTCACCTCCAGCCTGGCGCATGGCTCAAATCGGCGTCGGCGGCAACATAGGCAGTCTTGTAGCTATTTCAGGCAGCACTTCTTGTGCTTGAGACCACTTCCGCAGGGGCATGGTTCATTACGGCCGACCTTGATGCGGCGAGCCTCTTTGAGGTATTGAGGAAGGACATCGCGCACCCGGGAGGCCGGCTTCATGTCGGCCGTCAATTGGTCTAGCTCCTTTGATGGTTCCCACGGGAAGTCGAGCGTGACGCCAAACTGAACCTGGCCATCTGCGCCCACGGACACTCCGAACCATTGCGCCGCGTGTCCCAGATACTTGCGCTTGGCGCAGTGAGTCTCCAGAACATCCACCGCCTCGGGAGAGGGAGCCGGGTTGCAATGAAAACAGACCCCGACGGGCGGCTTGCTCGACGCGAGAGTCACATCGTGTCTCTTGCCATCCAGCTGCGCCTTGCGCGTGATTGCCTCCAGCAAACGATGAACGTTCTTGCAGGAGTCTTCGTCCATGGAGAGCAGGTGGAACCCAAGTTCGAGAGTTGCGGGGTCCGCCCGATTCTCAATCTCCGTGATGACGCTCTCATAGCGAGTTCCACGCATTTTGGTAAGGATTCCCACTGGAGTGTCGTCGCCAGGCTGGTTATCCCTCCGAACCATCATCGCTGTGTCCAGGTCCTGCGCGATTGAGTCGTCAAGCATCACCAGCTGATGCTTTTCGTCGAGCCAGAGGTTCTGTTTCAAATGATAGGCAAGCACCGTTAGCTCGTGACCAGTCATCAGTTTGTCTGTGACAGTCACGCGCAACTTTACGTAGCTGAGAAGTCGCAGAGGCGTCGCCAGCATCTCGGTCAACGTGTCAAGAAGGAACACGTCCATGACGAACGGAGCCCGGATGACGTCTGTTGTTTGGAACTTCAACGACTGGCTCGCTTGAAATGCCAAGGCCGGATAGTGCTCCGACACCAGGCTGACCAAGAAAATCTCCTTGATGTGAGCTGGAAGCTTGAGCTCTTTCTCGTCGTCGTCCACCAGGCGGCACCCCCCGGCAAGCATCTCATTCGCGCACGCCCAACCCTGGTCGTAGGAGTCTTGAATTGCTGCAGCAAAGTCGGCCTTCAGCTGGTTGTCGTTCCCCTTGCGAGCTGCGATGGTCAGCTTCTTCGCCTTTGCCTGTACGATGATGAGGCGGTCGCCGTAGATGACCAAGACATCAGCCTCACCAACTATGTCCTTGCCACGATGCAAGTTGACATTCGTATGGACGTGCTCGTGGCCGAAGACCCCTGCCAGACGTCTCGCGGCGAACTTTTCAGTAAAGGCCCCGCGGTGCGCTTGTGCCGTCGGGCGGTAGGCTTTGTCCTCCCACATCCAGAAGAACGGAGACTCGTACAGAGCTTCGGAAATTGCATAATGCGAGAAAAGGAGTACTGTCCCCCGGTCGGTGGGAAGTAGGGGCCTAGCAGCGACCTCATTGAAATCACCGGCCTCGTTGAACGCCGTGTTGTCTCCAGTGAAGAGAAATGCGCGGAAGAACGCCTCAACCACGTCTTGCGCAATGCCACTGCGTGCCGATACCTCGTTCGATGAGAACTCAAAAGCGGGTAGCCAGGTCTCTGGTGGGCTTTTCGCATCGCGAGCTTCCATGAAGAGCCTGGTGCCCTTCTCATCCATCAATACGCACATCGTCTTGGCGATGGCGCTGGCCTGGCCGGCGGTGAAGGCTTTTACTCGGGACAACCAGTCGTCGTCCGGTCCATATTTCTCTGGAATGAGGTCTCGATATTGGAATGCATAAGCCGACTCGGTCCCATAGAAGATGGGTTCGCGCATTCCTGGCCCATGCCAAGGGTCCGGCGGCTTGGTGCCAGCCTTCATGGCCTCGAACATGGTGTCCCACATCGGATAGGAGATTGCATCATGCAACTCCTTCATGAGGGCGTCCGTACGCTGTACGTAACCATCGACAACGTCGCGTGGCTGCAGCGACAAGTCCAAAGGGTTCTTGGCCATCAAGCCGATGACCGTCGTCAACTCCGTTCGTATGAGCCGCTCTCGGCTGAACAAGCGGTCCATATCGGACGGCTTCAGCTTGTCCTTGATGTAGATGATGTTGTCGCGATTGCACATGCGCGCAACGGCATGGACGTACCCGGGTGATGCGGCTAGCGCTTCTAAGTCCGCAAAAATCTGTGACTCGTCGCGCGGCTTCTTCATTGTTGTCCCCTTTAGTTCACGTTCGACTGGGCGTCTTCGACGCGCACCAGCCGATGAGCACCCAAGCCCTGGGGTCGGAGAGGGCGCGCGATGGCTTGAAGGACGTTCTGCTGGGGCCCGCGCCGCAGGCGCTGCGGGCGGCTGAGGACCGGCGCGCCTCGGATTCTCAGCTTATGGGGCGCTTTTTCTCAACTTATGGGTCTTTTTCTCAGCTTATGCGTCTACCTACATTAGCTTTACCACTGTTTTCTGTTCACTAATCTGGCTTTTCATCCACATGCTATTCAATCCACTTCAAGTAGGTTCTCTCACCCTGCCCAACCGCATCCTTCTGGCACCGCTGACCCGCACCCGTGCCGACGCTGGCCACATGCCCAACGCGCTGATGGCCGAGTACTACAGCCAGCGAGCCACCGGCGGCCTGCTGATTTCCGAATGCACCATGGTGGCGCCCGGTACATCGGCCTTCGTCAATGAGCCTGGCATCTACAACGACGCGCAGATTGCAGCCTGGAGGCAGGTGACCGACGCGGTGCACGCCAAGGGCGGACGCATCTTCATGCAGATCTGGCACGCTGGCCGCGCAGCCTACCCTGGCGCTGCCGATGGCGCCCCCATTGTCTCCAGCAGCGCCACCGCTATTGAGGGTGAGATCCACACGCCCCAAGGCAAGGTGCCGCACGCGGTGCCCCGCCCCCTGACCGTCGAAGAGATTCCCGGCATCGTGGCTGCGTTTGCTCAAGGCGCACGCAACGCCATTGCCGCCGGCTTTGATGGTGTGGAAGTACACGGCGCCAACGGCTACCTGATTGACCAGTTTCTGCGCGACACGCCCAACCAGCGCACCGATGCTTACGGCGGATCGCTGGAAAACCGTGCACGCTTGCTGTTCGAGGTACTCACCGCCGTGACCCAGGCCATCGGTTCCGAGCGTGTGGGTCTGCGCCTGTCGCCACTCAACAGCTACAACAGCATGAAGGACAGCGATCCGCTGGCCCTCATCGGTTTCTTGGCCGACAAGCTCAACGCCTTCAAGCTGGCTTACCTGCACGTGATGCGGGCCGACTTCTTCGGCGTGCAAAAGGCCGATGTCATGCCCGTAGCGCGTGAGAAGTACAAAGGCGTGTTGGTGGGCAACATGGGCTACAGCGCTGACGAAGCCGAGGCGGCCATCGCCGCAGGCAAGCTTGACGCTGTGGCCTTTGGCACCGCCTTCCTGGCTAACCCGGACCTGCCCACACGCATCAGGGCCAAGGCACCGCTGAACGCGCCTGACACCAACACGTTCTACTCAGGTGGCGCCAAGGGCTATACAGACTATCCGACACTGCAGGTCGCGTAAATCACCGCCCCAGAAGACCGAAGAAACGAGCCACTTTATACCCAAGGCTCTGCCCATCTCGTTATACACAACCCTCTACCATCCGCAGTTCTCCGTAAAGAAACAAACCGATGAGCTGGGCAGCCCAAGAATTTGAAACCCTCGATCTGGGCGATGCACGGCTGAACAAGCGGGCGGTGCTGCTGGCCGAACGCCTGGCCGCCAAGCCGACGGCGAGCATTCCCAACGCCTGCAGCAATTGGACAGAGACGATTGCGGCCTACCGTTTCTTGAACAACGACCGCCTGTCCTGGGAGGACGTGATGCAGCCGCACTGGCAAGCCAGCGTCCAGCGCATGGCCGCGCACCCGCTGGTGCTGTGCCTGCAAGACACCACGGAGCTGGACTACAACGGCCAGCAAATGCAGGGCCTGGGGCCGCTGAGCTACGAAGCCCAGCGCGGCATGTACCTGCACCCCACTTACGTCATCACCCCGCAGCGTGAACCGCTGGGCGTGACCGACGCCTGGATGTGGGCACGCGAGCCCAAGCCGGTGAGCTGGACTATCCAGCCGATTATCTGGTGCGCTGCAAGCACAACCGCGTCCTGCCCGAAGGCGGCAAGCTGTGGCAAAACGTGATGGACAGCGCGCCGCTGGGGTGCGTGCGCTTTGAGATTGCCGCCGGTCGTGGCCGCAAGGCGCGCAGCGTCAAACAAGAGGTGCGCGTGCGGCGTGTCGTTGTCAAGGACAGCCGCCAGGGCCGCATCGAAGTCAGCTGCCTGATAGCCACCGAGATCGATCCCCCGCCGGGAGTGCAGCCCGTGGTCTGGCGGCTGCTGAGCAACCGCCAGGCCGTCACCTTGGAGCAGGCCTGTGAGCTGATCGACTGGTACCGGGCGCGCTGGGAAATCGAGCTGTTTTTTCTGGTGCTCAAGGAAGGCTGCCAAGTCCAGCGCCTGCAGCTGGGCAACACCCAGGCGCTGCAAACGGCCCTGGCGCTGTACATGGTGATTGCCTGGCGCATCAACCGCTTGATGCGTCTGGGACGCACCCTGCCCGAATTGCCCGCCGATCTGCTGCTGGAGACCCAAGAGTGGCACGCGGCGTTCATCTTGAACAAGAAAAAACCGCCCAAGGAGGTGCCCCAGCTCAATACGGTGCTGCGGCTGATCGCACAGCGCGGTGGGTTTCTGGCACGCAAGGGCGATGGTGAGCCCGGCGCCAAGACGATCTGGTTGGGAATGCAGGACGTAGCGGCGTTTGTGGCCGGGGTGCGCTACATGCGCGAGGCCGGGCTGGGGTGAGTTGTGTATAACGAGATGCCGTAGAGGGTGGCGGTTTCCTGGATCGGCACGCCGATGCGCTGGGCGATGGCGAACAACTCCTTTTGCGCGACGGCGTACTCGCGGCTGCCTGCGGTGGCAAGCTTCAAGCGCGCGCCCATCATGTTCCAGGCGTCGGCGATTTGCACGACCTCCTGCACCTTGCCAGCCGCCCAGTTGATGGTCACAAACGCCAGCAGCTGCGTCTTGGCACGGTTGATCTGTTCGCCAAAGGCCGTCATACCAGCCTTGACCTCGGCCATCCCGGCAGCGGCCTTATCACCTGCGGTTTTGGCGGTTTGCGAGAGTTCGCCCAGGGATTTTTCGGCCGAGGCGACGGCGCGCTTGAGCCCTTCGTCGGCACCTTCAAGGGCGACGAGCACGGAGATGCGGTTGGCCATAGTCCTGGAATCGGTTAAAGTGCAAAATCTGACTTGTATAGTCAGAATTCACGATAGAAAGGAGATCACCCATGCACACCTGGCAAATGCAGACCGCCAAGGCGCGGTTTTCTGAGGTGGTCAAGCAAGCCGCCGATGACGGCCCGCAAGAAATCACCGTGCATGGCCGCTCGGTGGCCGTGGTCATCTCCAAGGAGCTGTTTGACCGCCTCAGCGGCAACGAAGCCTCGCTGGTGGACTTCATGCGCCAGTCCCCGCTGTACGGAGACGAGGACATCGCGTTCGAGCGCGACCGCAGCCTGGCGCGCGAGGTGGACTTGTGAGCTATCTGATCGACACCAACGTCCTGTCCGAGCTGCGGCGCAAGGCGCCCGATCCACGGGTCGTGGCTTGGCTGCAAGCGCGCCCGCGCCAGTCCTTGTTCCTGAGCGTGCTGACGCTGGGCGAGATCCGCAAGGGGCTGGAACGGGTGCAAGAGCCTGCCCGCAAACAAACCCTGCTCGACTGGCTGGAGGTGGAGCTGCCGAACTACTTCGTCGGCCGGGTACTCACCATCGACGCCGCCACCGCCGACCGCTGGGGCCGTTTGATGGCGCAGGCCGCGCGCCCCTTGCCCGCCATCGATGCGTTGCTGGCGGCCACCGCGTTACACAACGATCTGACGCTGGTGACGCGCAATACCAAGGACTTTGCGGGACTTGATGTGCCACTCATCAACCCCTGGGATTGAGGCCTGCGGTCACAGGGCCGAGAGGGATTTCTCCATGGCAGCCGCCAAGCCCGGGATGCGACCGGCCACCAGGCGTTCGATGTTCAAGCGTTTTTTGAGCACCACCCGGGGCACCAGCACGGCAATCGGGATATCTGCACCGCGTTTCAATTTTTTGATGCCTTCGGCTTTGCGATAACGGCGCTTGAAGTCCGACAGGGGCCGGTCGTGCTCCTTGATGTTCTCGGCCATCAGCACGATGTTGCCCCGCTTGTTCTTGATGAAGTAGGCGTTGCCGCCGCGCATGAGCTCGGCGATCTGCGCCTTGAAGCGCTTTCTGCCCACACGCCCGTGCAACGGGATCAGCATCCGAGCGCCGATGCTGCCCCCGCGTTCGTGCATCCTCGACCAGGGAATGCGCGAACCCACGTAGAGCGCGGGCAGACGGTTGGGGTTCTTGTCCAGCACCTTGGCACTGAAACCCTTGAGGAAAGATTTCTTCACCACGGCCATCTGGCCCGCGACATGGGCGCGTACGTCCTCCTTGATCTCCCGGGCCTCGGCGGCCATGGCGCGCGCCACGGCTTTTTTGACCTTGTCCCGGTACTCTCCACCCCAGCGGCGCAACTGTGCCTGGGCGTCCTTGCTATCGATGCGAATGGCGATGCGCATGGTTCAAAGCTTGGTCGGTGAGTCGCTCGAACGTCTGGTCGAGGTGGCGTGCGTCACCGCGTGTGGCCGTCGCCACCAGGGACAACAGGCGCGCGTCCCGCATTGCATCGCTGCGCACCGTGGCCGCCACAAAGCCGCGCAGCTGCGCCAGGGTGGAGGGTGTGCAGAAATTTGTGTAAACGGACAATCCACCGCCGGCGCAAGCCGGCCTGTCCGTAAGCACAATGAACACCAAGAAACACGACGTACCCGAAGAACTGCTCTCTGGTCTGCTGGCCAACTACAAGAAGCCCGAAGACCTCATCGGCGAGAACGGACTGCTCAAGCAGTTGACCAAGCTGCTGGTCGAGCGAGCTTTGGACGCTGAGCTGACTGAGCACCTGGGCCATGAACGCAACGAGGCGGTGGCCAACCCCGCTGGCAACACCCGCAACGGCAAGAGCAAGAAGACCCTCAAGGGCGAGTTCGGCGAATTGCCCATCGAAGTGCCACGCGAGCGCCATGGCAGCTTCGAGCCTCAGCTCATCCCCAAGCACCAGACCCGCTGGGCCGGCTTCGACGACAAAATCATCTCGCTGTACGCCCGTGGCATGACGGTGCGCGAGATACAGGCCCATCTCGAAGAGATGTATGGCACCGAGGTCTCACCCAGCTTGATTTCCTCGGTGACCGATGCCGTGGCCGATGAGGTCAAGGCCTGGCAGGCCAGACCGCTGGAGCCGATTTACCCCATCGTCTATCTGGACTGCATCCACGTGAAGGTGCGCGAGGGCGCGGTGCGGGTCAAGGCGGTGTACCTGGCCATCGGCATCACCATGACGGGCGAGAAGGAGGTGCTGGGTCTGTGGCTGGCGCAGACCGAGGGTGCCAAGTTCTGGCTGCAGGTTGTGACCGAACTGCGCAACCGGGGCGTGCAGGACATCTTCATTGCCTGTGTCGATGGGCTCAAGGGCTTCCCGGACGCCATCGAGGCGGTGTTCCCCAAGGCGGTGGTACAACTGTGCATCGTTCACATGGTGCGCCACAGCCTGAACTACGTCTCATGCAAGCGCCGCAAGGAAGTGGCGGCCGACCTGCGCCGCATCTACACGGCCGCCACCGCCGAGGAGGCCGAACTGATGCTCGCATAGTTCGAGGCCCGATGGGATGCCGAGTACCTGCCCATCGGCCAGTCCTGGCGCAGGAACTGGAGTCGCTTGACCCCGTTCTTTGACTACCCGCTGGAAATCCGCAAGGTCATCTACACCACCAACGCCATCGAGTCGGTGAACATGAGCCTGAGGAAGCTGACCAAGAACCGGGGCTCGTTCCCCAGCGACGAGGCGCTGACCAAGCTGTTCTACCTGGCGCTGCGCAACATCAGCCAGAAGTGGACCATGCCCATCCGGGATTGAAAGGCCGCGCTGACCCGCTTTACCATTCAGTTCGGAGACCGCATCTCCGTCAATTGAAGTCCGACCCGTTTACACAAAAATTCGGACACGCCCATTTCTTGCTCCATACTGGGCTATGTCTTTCCTGCGCCTGCCCCGCCACCAGCCGCCCATTACACGCCGCAGCATCCAGCGGCTTTTGCTACTCAATTGCATCTGTCTTGCCTGGATCGCTGCTGCTGCCATCTTTCGTGGCGATCTCGTTTTGCTGGCGTTGGCTGCCCTGCCCTTCGGGCCAACACTGGGGATGTATTTCTCGCTGGGCGACTATGGCTTGAAGGGAGCGCCACCCCGCGATGCCAGCGAACAAGACATGCACCATTGATGTCCTGCGCCCGGCGTTCGGATTGCTTGTTGTCCTGATGGGCATTGCCCTGGAGACATGGCAAACCATCGGCCAATCTTCCTGGTGGATGGGCGTTGCCGCAGGCTGCTGCTCGGTCCATACGGCTTTTTTGTCCTGCGGGGATGCGCAGTGATAGGCCACCCCAAGGCTTCACCAGCATTCAGCCAGCCCAGGCCAGCAGAGGCCATGTCCGCCGCCGACTCTCCAGCCCAGCCGCAAAAAAATAGCACCGGCTAAATTTGGCCGGTCGCAAACGGCACAGGGTATCCGAGCGCCCAGAGAAAACCCACCACCAGGCAAAGCGCCAATCCCCAAAAACCGATCAGGCGCAACTACCCCCGAGGCGACCAAAACGCCTCCCTGTGCCAGCAGTACGCCTGCCAGCTCCGCGCCAACTTCACCCCGTTGGAAAGGGAGGGGATTTGCACCCCCGACACCCCACTTGAAGAAACCTAACCGCTACGTACAGCCCGTGTCACGACTGTACGCCCGCACCCTTACGGTAATGCGACCTCCATAACCCGTAGCTCCGAAGAACCCAGACGCCTGGAAAAGCACCCTAGACCGGGCCAGCCGCTATTTCGAGAGCCAACAGACCCCCGTGGTTGCGAGACCACCGCCGTGAACCCAACCTACACGCTACCTCCCGCCACACTCGGCAAGCCCTCACGCGCACTGGACGCCTATCCAGCAGGTTCCCCTATCTCCATAGCTGCAGGGTGCCACAAAGAGCCAGCAAAGCGCCAACTCCCTCACACCCATCACTCCCCAGCAAGCCCACCTTGCAGCCCGCCATCTCCTCCTTTCATCGTTGCCAACCAACAGCCACCAGCACCAGCGCCAGCAAGCCCTGATCGCAGCGCAGCACCACAGCCACTCACCGTCAGCACCCCAGCAGTCACAGCACGCTTTCCCTCGCACCAGAACCACCAACAGCACCACCCGACAAACAGCCGCAGCACACACGCAGCGCCACACCAAACGCAGCACACAAGCCGCCAAGAACAACACCAAAGTTGCTCAAAGTTTCAGCAGTTCAGTGCCGAAATCATTCAATAAACAGGTTCTGTGCCCGCCTCTGTGTTGAACGAAGCGCGTAAGTGCTTGTCGCCATTGAGGAATTCGACCTAAATCAGGCACTCTGTGTTGATCTGTTGTGAATTCCAAAAAAGCGCACTACCCCTATAGGGCAGTGGGCGCAACAAAAAAAACGGGTCAGCCGAAGCTGCCGTTTCTTTCGCCCATTGCGGGTCGAGAGTTGCCAGACATTTCCGCAAAAGCGGTGTTGGAAAGTGGTGCATGGCCCTAGCAAACCATGCGTGAGGGCGAGCGTAGCACGGCCTGGGAGAGTTGTGCAACGCAAATGAGAGCGCCAAAGCAGCATCTTTCAAATTTGACCTCGGGCCTTCCCGATTGCGACCGAAGGCTGGCCCGCGCCACTTTTGGACAAGATTGTCCAAATTTGGACAGGACTGTCCAGTTTTGGACAAATTCCGCCACTTTTGGACAGGACTGTCCAAATTTGGACAAATTCCGCCACTTTTGGACAAGATTGTCCAATTTTGGCCAGCCAGCAGCAAGACGCAAAGCGATGAGCATCCCCCAAAGAACACCACCTCCCCGCCCCCTCCGTGCGCCTACGGCTGTACTTCCACCGAGCAGAGTGGTCTTTGCGGGAGCTTTTTTTGTTGCTCGCCGCCTTGCCCAACGAACGTGAAAGAGCGGGGGTCATCCGTCATGTTTTGACTTTCGGGTGCAAGTCGCCCCTACCGCCTGATCCGGTGCATCAAGACCAAGAGGTCACACCCTCACCGTTCGGGTGATCTTGAGCGTCAGAGACCCCTGGCTGCTGCCATTGCGGCAAGGGGCCAGCCGCAACGGCACCCCGCCAGAGAGAAATATATTTGCAAAACAATGGCTTTCTTGAATTGCGCATTTGCAAATCATTTGCCGTGGCAAAAATTTGGAGAAAAAGACATTGCGCCAAGGGCTCTCCGCAAAACCTCGTTTTGCGAAATTTTTACTCAATGAAATCAATGGATTAGGAGAGCTTCGCCTGGAATTCCAGGGGTTTTGCAGACCCTCCCCAATTCAGGAAGATCTGTCGGAACAAGCCAAATCCGCAAGCAAACAAATCATCCTGGTGTCGGCTTTGCACGCCAGCCAGCGCACTGAACAATCGCTCCCACCTGGGTTATTCCAATGGCTGTGATTTTCTGGCCGGTAAGCAGCTATGAGGGATCAGGCAGAGCGGCTCAAGGGAATGACTCCTGCCGGTACCGCCACATGGTCACAATGCCGCGCCCAATCGGCCATCAGGACGCGGCGCTTTTCAAGCAAACTCCCACGTTGATAGGCGGCCTCGGCCTTGTCTTTCAACTGGTGCGCCAGCGCGTGTTCTATGACCTCGCGAGGATGATTGGTAGCTTCGCCGCTCCAGTCCCTGAAGCTGGATCTAAAGCCATGCACGGTCAAATCCTGCCGCCCCATGCGCTTGAGCAGCATCAATCCGGCCATGTTAGACAAAGGCTTTTGGATTTTGACACCAGGAAATACATAGCCCCCTTTGCCATATACCTCAGCCTGAATTTGCAGCACGTTCACAGCGGCGTCTGACAATGGTATGACGTGCTCTTTGCCTGCCTTCATTCGGGTGGCTGGGATCGTCCAGGTGCGCTGCGTCAGGTCGATCTCGCGCCACTCGGCATTGAAGGCCTCAGATGTGCGGCAGGCGGTCAGGATAACCAGTTCGACGGCTCGCGCGGCAGTGCCTTGTTGGCCCCGCAGCTCGCGCATGAAGGCCCCCATCTCCCGCCAGGGCAGCGCGGCATGGTGCTCTATCTTTTGTACCTTCGAGCGTGCAGGTAGCAGCTTGTCCAGGTGTCCACGCCAGCGGGCCGGGTTGTCACCCTGCCGATAGCCATGCACCGTTGCCCAGTCGAGGATGCTCTCAATCCTGCCACGCAAGCGTGCAGCGGTCTCGGCCTTGGTGCGCCATATCGGCTCCAGCACACGCATGATGTGTGTGGTTCCGACCTCAGCTACGAGCAGTTCGCCAATGATGGGATGGGCATAGGTCTCCAAGGTCGCAGTCCACTGGGCAGCGTGTTTTGCGCTCTTCCAACCGACTTTGTGACCTTCGATGTAGTCGGCAGCACACGATGCAAAGGTGCGGCTGTCGTTGGCCTCCATTCGGGCCTGATGCTGCATCTCGCGCCTTTGTTCAATTGGATCCATGCCATCGGCCAGCAGCTTGCGCGCAGCTTTGGCACGGTCTCGTGCCTCTTGCAGAGAGAAAGCACTGACGCTGCCCAGGCCCATCTCACGCGCCCTGCCGGCCATGGTGTAACGCAACACCCAGGATTTGCTGCCACCGCGCGCCACCTGCAACCACAGGTTGCCGCCATCAGCGTAGTAACCCGGCGCTTTCGCCGTCTTGACTTGCAGCGCACTCAGACGATTGATTGCCCTAGCCATACCCAGTTTCCCACCCACGTTTCTACCCACGTTCTTACCCACGTTATGGGCTGCGATTGTCTGGGATTGGAGTGTACCTCCTAGGAACAGTATCTTATTATAAGTTGTTGTTTATATTGAATTTTTGGACAATCCTGGATTGTATTGAATCATCACGCGGCGGACACAGTCTCCGCCACCTCTCGCCCCAATCCGAGCCGTCGATCCAGCCCCGGCTTCCGCTCGTCGGCTCTCATGCAGCGCCGTTCAGCGCTCTGCGTAGGATGGCTGCATGACCATCCCGCCCTGTCGCGCTGAACCCCAGCTTCAGTGCCGCCATCAGCTCCGGCGGCACCCAAAGCGTGGCTTCACGGCGCTTGAACTCCTGGTGACCATTGCCATTCTTGGCATCCTCACTGCCTTGGCTGCGCCCAGCTTCGTTCCGCTGATGGAGCGCTGGCGCACCCAGCAGGTGGCCGAGCAATTGCGCTCGACCATCTATTTCGCCCGCTCCGAAGCCATTAAGCGCGGGGGCAACGTCGTCCTCCAGAAGTTACCCAACGCTGGCGATTGCTCTTTTGCGTCCGGCAACGACGAATGGGGCTGCGGCTGGTTTGTCTGCGTTGACAGCAACAGTAATGGCTCGTGCGCTGCCAGCGAAGAGGTTTTGCAGCGCTACGACACCCCCGGCAAGGTCAAGGTCAGGCGCTCTACCAGCGGCGCCGGCATCAAGCTCAACCGCTGGGGACTGGTGGAGGGGAAATATCCCGGCTTCACCATCGTTCCAGAGGGCAAGAATCTCAGCGATCCCGCCGCCCGGGGTATCTGCGTCAGTTCAGGCGGGCGGGTGCGCCTGGTCAAAGCCGAGGATGTGCCATGCAACAGTTGAAGCCGGTTTCCCCGCCGCAGCGTCGCCAGCGTGGCGTTTCGCTGCTTGAGTCCCTCGTGGCCATCGCCGTGGCTGCCCTGGGTATCCTGGGCGTGGTGGGCGTGCAGATGCGCACCCTGGCCGATACCCAGACCACCGTACGCCGCGCCCAGGCCGTGCGCCTGATCGAGGACTTGAGCGAGCGCCTCAAGGTCAACCCCAACGCCATGGACGGCCTTGACGCCTATGTCTCGGGCTTCAGCGACGAGCCCACGCCCGGCGACTGCAGCGGCGGCAACAGCTGCACCAAGGAGCAGCTCGCCGCTCACGACATCGGCGTGTGGAAGCAGACCGTCAAGAGCAATTTGCCACTGGGCCAGGCCAACGTCTTTGTGGCTCCAGCCGAGAGCGGCGTCTCCGCCTCCAACCGGCGCCAACTCGGCGTCATGATCAGCTGGCGCGAGAACGAAAAAGAAACCGATACCGACTACAAGGACAGCATCGACGCTACCAAGGTCAAGAATGGCACCACGCTCACCGCAGGCGGGGGCAGCGTCACCTGCCCCACCGATCGCGTCTGCCATCTGCAGTACATCCCGGTGTCGGCGCGCTGCGCGCCTGACCTCGGCAGCGGCATTGTCCAGTTCTACTGCTCATGAGGGTCTGCAGCATGTCGTTGTCCCACCCCGCAAAAAAGATAGCAGATTGCGCTGACCTAGCAAGGGTTTCCAGCCCAAAACCCTTCCAACTGCAAAGGCGCTTCAGTAGCGCCAAGACCCAGCGCGGCGTAACGTTGATCGAGCTGATGGTCGGCTTGATCATCGGCCTGCTGGTCGTGGGCGTGGCCATGGGGGCACTGATAGTCGCGCGCGGCGTGACGGGTACCGTCAACGATGCCAGCGACATCCAGCAGCAGGCTGCCTACGCCATGCGCGTCATTGGCCAGCAACTGCGCCAGGCGGGCTCGCTCTACCTGGAACCCAACACGGCATCGGCCTCGGGCAGCGAGGTTTACATGACCCCCGTGTCTTTCGAAGAAAAAGATTTCGACTCCATCAAGGGCACGCAGTCGCCCCTGTCCTTCACCTCGCGCTATCGGCGCTACAAGGAAGCTGTCCATACAGGCGCCGCAGAGCAATCGCTGGTGCGCAATTGCATCGGTGCTCCGGCGGACGACAAACCCGATCGGCTGATCGAGAGCGCTTTTTCTTTCAGCGACAACGAACTGCGCTGCGGCGGCAACAGCGCTCCAGCGCAGCCCATCATTAGCCGCGTTGCAGACTTCCAGGTGCGTTATTTGCAGCAGAACAGCACCACCGATCCGGGTAACGTGACCATCCGCTACATCGACGCCGACAACATCAGTGCCACCAGCGCCTGGGACGACGTGCAGGCACTGGAGGTGTGCATGGTGCTGTATGGCGAGGAAGCCATCGACATGCCGGCAGGCAGCACCTATACCGGTTGCGACGGCACCGAGGTGAACATGAGCACCCTGACCGGCCCGCGCGCGCGGCGCATGCACATCATGTTCCGCAACGTTTTCCAGTTGCGCAGCCAGGGTCTGATCAAGGAGCCGACGTGATGCCGCACCAACGCCCCATGCAACGTCTTTCCCCTGCCGCTCCCCGCCAGCACGGCGTGGCCCTGTTCGTCGTCCTGGTGTTCGTGCTGCTGACCATGCTGCTGGCCGTATGGGGTTCGCGCACCTCGCTGTTCAACGAGCTGGTCGTGGGCAACGATGCCGACTACCAGCGCGCCTTCGAAGCGGCGCAGGCATTGCTGCAGGATGCCGAGCTGGATATACGAGAAGAAAACCCCGATGGCACACCTTGCTCGGGCTCCGGCGACGTCTGCCGAAAAGGCATTACCGAGCAAATCCCGGTTGAGGAAAAGGAAGTCGGCGATCTGCTGTCCCGCCTGGCACAGAACACCCCGACGGGTTGCCGCAATGGTCTGTGTGTCAAGCGCACCGGCAAGGTGGACTTCTGGAACAACAAGACGGCCAGCGAAGGCCCGACCCTGGCGCAGATGGCCCAGGACGGCGTGGGTGCACGCTACGGGCGTTACACCGGCGCAGTACCCGGCAGCAGCGGCAGCCCGGGAAACCCCATCCTGGCCGACACCAGCGCTGCCGACAAGGGCGGCTGGTATTGGATCGAAGTGCTGCCCTATGACAAAAGCAGCGAGACCGCCGGGCTGATCGTGGACGACAGCGGCAACCGCAAGACCTTTCTGCGGCTGAGCCTGGAGCCGGTGGTCATCTACCGCCTCACCGCCCTGGCCTATGGGCGCAAGCCCAGCACCCTGGTAGTGCTGCAACAGACCTATGCCCGGCAAAAGCTCAAGGACTGAGCAACACCGCCTTTGCTACCAAAAAAATAGCTGTCATCGCTTGCCCTGCAAGGCTTAAAGCCGTTTTTCATAAAAATTCAAGACAGGAGGACTGACCATGTTTGGCCCCGCCCCCCACCCCCTTCACATGCGCCCGACCCTGCTGGCTCTGGCGGCCTGCGCTGCACTGAGTCCGCACGCTGCCTGGGCGCTCGACCTGATGCAGGCCCCGCCGGGCACCGTGCAGCCCTACGTGGCACCCAACGTCATCCTGTCGCTGGACGACTCGACCAGCATGGATGCCAAGGACATGGTGCTCAAGGATCCGACCAAGCCCTATCACTGGAAGAACAACCCTTACACCAAGACCCGCGTGCAGGTGCTCAAGGACGCCCTGAAAGAGGTCTTCGAAGACAAAGATCTGATCCCTGACGGCAAGATGCGCCTAGCTTGGCAGACCCTGGGGGATTGCACCAAGGTCAACAACAAGAAATGGGCTCCTCCGCTGGGGACTACGGCTGCCACCGTCACAGGAGTGAACAACCCCAACGTCATGCGGGTGCTCGAAGGCACGCACCGGGACAACTTCCTGCAATACGCCGCCAATTTCACTTCCTGCACTTCCACGCCCACGCACTACATGGTCAAGCGGGCAGACGAGTACATGCGTGCCGAGGTACACCGCAATGGCCCTTGGGCCACCAAGCCTGGCGATCCTTCAGGCACCCCTGAATACTTGGGGTGCCGGCGCAATTACCACATCCTGCTGACCGATGGCGACTGGAACGGCACCTACGACGGCAGGGAGAATATCAACACCACGCCCATCAACTTCGACAACCAGGACACAGACGACAACATCAACGGGGCGCCCAAATCCGGCAGCAACAGCCGTCCAGTCAAGACCTATCCCTCCTTCAAGCTGCCCGACGGCACGGCCTACAAGCGCAGCGATCCCCAGACCTGGGTGTATCGCGACATCGACTTTCCAACCTGGAGCAGCTGGCACCCAGGCTATGAGAGCCAGTACATCAGTACTCTGTCGGATTGGACGTTCAAGAGCTGGGCCGACCCCTTGCAACCGTCCAGTGCTCTGACCGGCTCGATTGCTCCTGCCCCCGAATATGACAAGGCACCTGCCGAGGAAATTTTTACCAACCGCGTGTCAGGCAGAACCGCCACACTAAAAAAATACTGGAACCCGCGCTACAACCCTGCCACCTGGCCGCACATGGTCACTTTCACCATTGGCTTCAGCGAGGACTCCCTGCCGGAAAACCAGCTTCGCCCGGTCGGCAAGGACAATGAGTGGAAGGGCAATATCGGCAAATACTGGAACCCCAACCTCTCCAAGCCACTGTGGAATGAGGATGGCCCCTTCGTGGATACCACCAACGGCAACAACGGCAAATTGGTGCGCCCGACCAGCACCCTGCCCTACGGCTACGACGGCAGCTTTGCCGATTACGCCTCGGGCTGGGCGCAATGGCACGCCGTCAAGGGCGGCGAGGCAGTGGAAGACATGTGGCACGCTGCCATCAATGGCCGGGGCCAGTTCTACGCCGTGGAAAAGGGCGAAGACCTGAAAGAGGCCTTCCGCCAGATCATCCGCACCATCAACACCGATGTGCAGCCTGACATCACATCGACTGCGACCAGCGGCTCCAACACCTCGCGCAACGACGTCGGCAAATTCACCGGCAACTTCGAGCCCAAGAACGCCTGGAAGGGCTTTGTGACCGCTGATGCAGTCAAGAACGATGGCACGACCGAGCCGATTGCGGGCTGGGGCGGGCAGAACACAGCACAGAAACTCGACGCCTTGTCCTCGGTCTCCTCGCGCCTGATCCTGAGCTGGAGCGACCAATGGGTCGGCAGCAAGCCCAAGGGGGGTGTTCCCTTCCTGTGGGCGAGCAACCAGAACTACCTGAGCACCGAGCAGAAACTGGCGTTGCAAAAGGGCACGGACGGCATCGATGGAGGAGCCAGCGCTGGTGAGTCGCGGCTCAACTACATCCGGGGTGATCAGTCCAAGGAAGGCACGGATGGCCCCAACGGCTATACCAGCACCAAACCCTACCGCCAGCGCAAATCGCGCCAGGGCGACATCGTCAACTCCGTCATCTGGTACACCGGCGCGCCGGTGAGCAATTACTCTTTCAAGGGCTACACCGCCTTCATCCGCACGGCCAAGACGCGCACGCCGATGATCTACGTCGGCGGCAACGACGGCATGTTGCATGGCTTTTCGGCCCAGGACGGCAGCGAGAAGATTGCCTATGTGCCCCAGGGCGTCATCCCCAGCCTGAATCAGCTCACAGCGCCGGCCTACAACCAGCGGCACCGCTACTTTGTCGATGGCTCACCCATGACGGGCGACGTGAATGTGAGTACCGATCCCGAGGCGCCCGATTGGCGCACCCTGCTGGTGGGCTCGCTGGGCGCTGGCGGCAAGGGCTATTTCGTGCTGGATGTGTCCGACCCCGACGCTTTCTCCGCCGGCCAGGCCGCCAATCTGGTCATGCTCGACCGCACGCGCAACGCCGAGGCCGGAGTCCCCGACTGCACTCTTTCCACCCTGAGCAGTGGACAAAAGGCCGCGTGCAACAAAACTGTCGAGGAGGATCGCGACATCGGGCACATCACGGCCCAGCCAGTGCTGGACGAGAACAACCCCTTGCGCACCACGCAGATCATCCGCCTGAACAACGACCGCTGGGCTGTGGTCATGGGCAACGGCTACAACAGCGCCAACCAGCGTCCGGTGCTGCTGATCCAGTACCTGGACGGCAACCGCGAGTTGCTGCGCATCGCTGCTGCCGCCGCCGACGCCACGGGCACGGGCAAGGCGCAGGACAACGGGCTGATGGCGCCGCGCCTGGTCGATCTCGACGGCGATGGCCGATACGACATTGCCTACGCCGGCGACAACCAGGGCAACCTGTGGAAGTTCGACCTGACCAGCAGCGACGCCACGCAGTGGGGGGTGGCCTTCAGCGGCAGCCCGCTGTTCAGCGCCCAGGGCGGCACGCAAGGCTCGCCCAATTCGCGCACCCTGGCCCAACCCGTCACGGCTGTGCCCACCGTGCGCGCCAATGACCGCATCAGGACTGTCGGCACCGGCCCCAGCGCCAAGAAAGTCCCGGTCGGCGGGATGATGGTGGCCTTCGGCACCGGGCGCAACGTCACCAAGGCGGATGAAAACGACCGCAACATGCACACCCTGTATGCAGTGCTGGACAACACCCGCTATCGCCGCGTGGGCAGCGGCGCCAGCGAGCGCCTGGAAGTGCATCCCGGCAGCGGCACCTGCTCGCCCGTCCCAGCCGCCGACTGCGTGCCGGCCCCGGCAGCGCTGGGCACCGGAGTGGCGCAGGCCAAGCTGGTCAGCCGCAAAATCGAAGAAGTGAGCAACGGCGCCTTTGGCCGGGTGCTGGCTACGACCGAGCTGGACTGGGGCAGCCACAATGGCTGGTACATGGACTTTCCGACGGTGGGCGAACGCCTGCTCAAACCCATGGAGTTCTACGAAGGCAGCAATCTCATGACGGTGTTCTCACAGGTTCCGGCCAAGGGCTCGGATGTCGCCGCCGATGTCGAGAGCTGCGAGTCCAGCTCGGTGGACGAGGAGCGCCAATACATGACACTGATCAACATCATGGACGGCAAGCGCCCCTCGATCCAACTGATGGACATCAATGGCGACGGTCTGTACAACGCAAATGATGCCAACGTCTCGCGCAGACAGGTACCTCCGGGATCCATCACCCTGATCAGTCAGACATCTTCGACAGCTGTGCTGGACAAGAAAAACAGCAAGGTCACCGACTTGCGCCACCTGCCCGAAAACTCCCTGCGCCCCAGCTGGCGCCAGCTCCGATAAGTCATCGGCAAGCGCTTGACAACCCAAGGCATCCTCATGTTCATGGCATCCATGTCTCCACCGCTTCTCCCGCGCCCCCGGCGCCGGGGGCGGGCCACCTCGCGCGGTTTCACCCTGATTGAGCTGATGATCGTCGTCGCCATCGTCGGCATCCTCTCGGCCATTGCCTATCCCAGCTATACCGAGTACATCCGCCGCGGCCATCGTGGCGAGGCGCGTACCGGCCTGCTGCAGGCTGCGCAATGGATGGAGCGCGCCGCCACGGCCACGGGTACCTATCCGCTGGCGGCAGCCTTCCCGGCCAGCCTCAAAAAGGTGCCCGGCGATCGCTACGACATCAGCATCAGCTCCACGGACGGCGTCAAGTACACCCTCAGCGCCACTCCCAAGGGCGCGCAGGCAACCGACAAATGCGGCACCTACACCCTGGCGCACAACGGCCTGCGCGGTGCCAAGGGCGTGACCACCGGCGCCATCGTCACCGAGTGCTGGGGCAAGTGAGCACCAGGGGGATTCAGCCCTGCGGCGCGCTACCATCGCCGCCGCCATGACAGCCACCCACCCCTTCATCGACCAGGCGCTTGGGCTTGCCGCCCAGGCGCTTTTTCTTTCCAGCCCCAACCCGCGCGTCGGCTGCGTCCTGGTGGCCGCCGATGGCCGCAGCCTCCTCGGCCAGGGCTTCACCCAGCAGGCCGGTGGCCCGCACGCCGAGGTCATGGCGCTGCGCGACGCGGCAGCGCGTGGCGCCGATGTGCGCGGCGCCACCGCCTACGTCACGCTGGAGCCCTGCGCCCACCAGGGCCGCACCGGGCCATGCTGCGACGCGCTGGTGCAGGCCGGCATCGGGCGCGTGGTGGCCTGCATGGCCGACCCCAACCCGCTGGTTGCCGGCCAGGGCTTTGCCCGGCTGCGCGCCGCTGGCGTCGAGGTCGAAGTCGGGCCGGGCGCAGCAGCAGCACGTGCGTTGAACATCGGATTTTTTCAGCGCATGGAACGCGGCACACCGTGGGTGCGCCTGAAGGTTGCCGCATCGCTGGACGGTGCCACCGCCCTGGCCAATGGCGCCAGCCAGTGGATCACCTCTGCGGCAGCACGCGCCGACGGGCAGGCCTGGCGCGCACGCGCCTGCACCATCCTCACCGGCATCGGCACCGTGCTGGCCGACGATCCACGCCTGGACGTGCGGGACATCGACACCCCGCGCCAGCCCCGGCTGGCCATCGTGGACAGCCAGTTGCGCACGCCCTTGCAGGCGCGTCTTTTCAGCGTGGCGCAGCGCGAGGTGTTGATCTACACCGCTGCTGCGGCCAGCCATCCGGCCTGGCAGGCCCTGCAGGCCCAGGGCGCGACCCTGGTGTCGCTGCCCGGCAGCAGCGGCCAGGTCGATCTGCCGGCCATGCTGCGCGACCTCGGGGCTCGCGGCACCAACGAATTGCATGTCGAAGCGGGCAGCCTGCTCAACGGAGCCCTGCTGGCCCAGGGGCTGGTGGACGAGGTGCTGGCCTATCTGGCTCCCCTGCTGCTGGGCAGCGGCGCCCGGCCCATGGCGCACTGGGGGCCGCTGCAGGCGCTGACCGAAGGGGCACACCTGCAGTTCCATGCGGTGGAGCGCATCGGCCCGGATCTGCGGCTGCTGCTGCGCGCCGCTGGCAGCCAGCCTTCCTGAGCATGGCATCACGCGGCCTCCGCCGCCCACCGCTGCGCGCGCCGGTGTCCGACACGGGCGTGACAAGGGTGCAGGCTATAAATTTGCCACCGCCACGGCAATCCCGCGTGACGGCCTGCCGGCTCAGGTACCCAGGGCCGCGCAGCACAACAGACCGCAGCCCCAGCCATCTGCACCCTGCCCGGCCTATCGCCAACCCCCTGCCAATAGCCATCCATCATGCCCAGCCCTGCTCCATTCTTCCCGCCACGCGCAGGCATGGGTGCAGCGGCGCGGCGCTGGCTGGCAGCCCTGCTGGCGCTGGTGTGCAGCGCCTGCGCCGGTCTGCCCAAGGATGTGGAGCGGCCCGTGTCCACGGCATTCGATGCGGCAGGCCAGCCGACTGCCCTGTCCGCCCTGGCGCAGCAGCGCCGCCAGGCAGCCGGCACGCGCACCGCCTCCGGCTTCATGCTGCTCAGTGGCCCGCAGGAGGCTTACGGCAGCCGCCTGGCGCTGGCGCAAAGCGCCGAGAAAACCCTGGATCTGCAGTACTACACCATCCACGCCGACGAAAGTTCGGCGCGGCTGCTGCGCGAAGTGGTGGCAGCGGCGCGGCGCGGCGTGCGCGTGCGCATCCTGCTCGACGACTTCCACAGCACCGGGCGCAACGCCCTGGTCATGCGGCTGGCCTTCGAGCCGCACATCGAGATGCGCATGTTCAACCCGGTCTCCGGCCCGCGCGACTCCATGCTGGGCCGCCTGTGGGGTTCGCTGACGGATTTCTCGCGCGTGCAACAGCGCATGCACAACAAGCTGTTCCTGGCCGACAACGTCATGGGCGTGACCGGTGGGCGCAACCTGGGCGACGCCTACTTCGGCCAGGGACAGGCGAAAAATTTCGTCGATCTGGACGTGTTGGCTGCCGGCCCCATCGTGGCCGACATGTCGCGCAGCTTCGACAGCTACTGGAACAATCCGCGCGCCTATCCGGTGCAGTCGCTCATCACCAAGGAAGAGCTGGAGCGCCTGCGCGAGCAACTGGCGCAGGACAGCAACGAGGCACCCGCAGCGCAGGATCCGGCCAAGGCAGCGCCGCCGCAATTGCTGCCGCCTCCAGGCACCACGAAAGATGGCGGCGAGACTGCCGCTCGCCAGCGGGGCAACTGGGATGAGCAGCCCCTGGATCTGCGCCAGGCGCGCTTTGTCTGGGCGCCAGCGGTCATGCTGGCGGACAAGCCGGCCAAGATCGCACTCAGTGCAGACACAGGCGCAGACCAGGAGGCCAGCGATGAGGAAGGCACAGGCGATGAGGAAGGCGACACCGTCGTCGATGGCCTGCTGACCCTGATGCAGCACACGCGCCAAGAGCTGCTCATCATCTCGCCCTACTTCGTGCCCGGCCAGGACATGAAGCGCGCCTTCGCCGATGCCTGCGCGCGCGGCGTGCGCGTGCGCATCCTGACCAATTCGCTGGCCTCCAACGACGCGCCCATCGCCCATGTCGGCTATGCGCGCCACCGCCAGGAGCTGCTGGAAATGGGCGTGGAGCTGTACGAGCTGCGCAGCGAACAGGCCGGCCTGCGCTCGGCGTTCGGCAGCTCCGCAACCGGCAGTTCAGGGGCGGCAATGCGCTCGGGCAGCCGGGGCAACGCCGGCAATGCAGGGCTTTCAGGCGGTGCGACCGGGGCGTCGCGCTCCATGCTGCACTCCAAGGTCATGGTCGTGGACAGACGCCTGATCGTGGTCGGCTCCATGAATCTGGACTTGCGCTCGCAACTGCAAAACACCGAGATCGCCCTGCTGGTGCGCAGCAAGATGCTGTCCGAGCAGGCTGCCCGGCAGATCGACGACGCCATGCGCCAGGGCGCCTGGCATGTGCAATTGCAGGAAGGCGGCTCACTGGTCTGGCGCGCACCACAGGGCAGCGACCTGCCCGACATGCATCACGACCCGGACACCAGCGCCGGCCTGCGGCTGATGCTCAGGCTGCTGGGGCCGCTGGCACCGGATCGGCTGCTCTGAGCTGCCCGCGCAGCCACGCACCGATGGCCTGCTGATCGGTCAGGACACGCACGGCATCGAACGCTGCCTGGGCCTGCGGATAGCGCCGGCGCAGCAGATTCAGCCACTGCTTGAGCCGCCCGGCGCGCTGTCCCGGCTCCAGATCGGTGCAGACCATGTGCCAGAAGCGCTCGATCTGCGGCAACAGGGCCGTCCAGGTCAATGTTTCCGGGACTGGGGCCGGGGGCTGCTGGCTGGCCCTTGCGCCGGCAGCAACGCCATCGGCAGCGCGGATGGCCAGCGCCAGGCCCGGGTCGGCCACCATGCCGCGCCCCAGCATCAGTGCCGTGCAGCCGCTGAGCGCGCGGCAGCGCCAGGCATCCGGCACGCTCCAGATTTCGCCATTGGCCACCACCGGCACGCGCAGCGCTTCGCGGATGGGCGCGATCCGCTCCCAGTACGCTGGCGGGCGATAGCCATCGGCCTTGGTGCGGGCGTGGATCACGATCTCGCCGGCGCCGCCGTCCTGCATGGCCAGCGCGCATTCCAGGGCGCGGCCAGGGTCGTCGTAGCCCAGGCGCATCTTGGCCGACACGGGCAGCTGCGCCGGCACGGCGTGGCGCACGGCGGCGACCACGGCGGCGATGCGCTCGGGTTCGCGCAGCAGGGCAGCGCCGCCGCCGTGGCGGTTCACCGTCCGGGCCGGGCAGCCGAAGTTCAGATCCACGCCTTCGGCGCCGAGCTGCGCCAGGCGCGCCGCGTTGGCAGCCATGCTGGCCGGGTCGGAGCCCAGCAATTGGGCGCGCACCGGCGTCCCGGCCAAGGTGTGGCTGCCGTTGCGCAGCTCCGGCAGACAGCGGTGAAACACCCGATCGGGCAGCAGCGTGCCAGTGACACGGATGAATTCGCCCACACAGCGATCGACCCCGCCGACGCGCGTCAGCACGTCGCGCAGGACAAAATCGAGCAGCCCCTCCATGGGGGCCAGCAGCAGCTGCGTCATGGGGCGGGGGCGGGAGCGCCGACCGGCATCAGCATGTTTTTATGGTCAAAACTGGCTCAAACCCAATGCTAGCAAGCGCAGGGCGATCGCATCTAAATTTTGAGCCAATCTTGATGCAAAGTGCAGGCTCCTAAAGCCAACCGGATGCGACCTTGAGCCTGCTGCAACTGCTCCAACAAATTCCCGATCCCCGTGTGCAGCGCACCCGCCGCCATGAGCTCATCGACTTGCTGGCTATCGCCCTGTGCGCTACTGTCGCCGGAGCAGACAACTGGATCGAGACGGTGGAGTTTGCCCAGGCCCACCAGGCCTGGCTGCAACGCTTTTTGCGCCTGCCCTGCGGCATTGCCTCACACGACACCTTCGCGCGGGTCTTTCGCCGCCTGGATCCACAGGCACTCGAACAGGTCTTGCAGCAATGGCTCAAGGGTATGTCTGCGAGCGCCTCGGGCCATGTGGCCATCGATGGCAAGAGCGTGCGCAGCGCCCACCGCAAGGGCAAGGGTGCGCACCACAGTTTGCATTTGGTCAGCGCCTGGGCATCTGAGCAGCGCTTGCTGCTGGGCCAGCGCAAGGTCGATGGCAAGAGCAACGAGATCACGGCCATTCCTGAGTTGCTCAAGTTGTTGGACATTGGTGGGTGCACCATCACCATCGATGCCATGGGCTGCCAAAAAGCCATTGCCAAGCAAATCGCCGACCAAGGTGCCCACTACGTGCTCAGCCTCAAGGGCAATCAGCGGCACATGTTCAACGTGTGCAAGAAACACTTTGAAAGCGCTGAAGCTGACAGGGGCCAGCAAACGTTCAGTGACTCAGACAAAGGCCACGGGCGCATCGAGACGCGCAAGTACCAGGTGTCGGCACTGCCGCCGGCGCTGCAGCGTGCGGCCCAGCACTGGCCCCAGCTGCAAAGCGTGGTGCGCGTGGTGCGCACGCGCCAACTGCCAGGCCAAGAGCGAGTCAGCGAACAAACGAGCTACTACCTCAGTAGCCTGAGCGCACACACCAGCGCCCAGCAAATGGCGCAATACATCCGGGGGCACTGGAGCGTGGAAAACCAGCTGCACTGGAGCCTGGATGTGGGCATGGGCGACGACAGCGGTCTGAGCCAGAAAGACCACGCTGCGCACAACCAAGCGCTGCTCAGGCGCATGGCCCAGCAGATGCTGCAAGCCGACACCAGCGTGAAGGCCGGACTCAAGGCCAAGCGCAAACGCGCGGGCTGGGACTTGACCTACTTGGAGCGGGTCATGGAGCTATGCATTTAGATGCGATCGCCCTGCTAGCAAGCGCTGGTAGCTATTGAAAATATAGCTAACTACAGGGCTTGCCGCGTCAGTTGAGCGGGCGCTTGAGACGCACTTCCTCGATCTTGACGCCGCCGATGATGGCCGTCTTGGCGGTGGTCATCTCGCGCTTGAAGCCGGCGAGTTCATGAAAGCGCAGGGCGCGCTCGTTGCGCAGCGGCACCCAGGCGGTGACGGTGGTGCAGCCCTCCTCGGCCAGGCCGTCGCGGGCCGCATCCCACAGGGCCACGCCGACGCCCTGGCTCCAGTGGCTGGGGACGGCATAGATAGCCCAGATCTCGCCCGTGGTGGGGCGGGTCTTTTCATCGCGCGAGCGGTCGAAGCCGACGAAGCCGACGATCTTGTCGCCCTCGACGGCCACCTGCACCTGAGGCTCGCAGTATTCGATGGCCTCGCGCCAGTAGGCCTGGCGCTTTTCCACCGAGGACATGGCTTTGAGTTGATCGTCCGGCACCAGGCCACGGTAGGCCTCCAAAGCGGCAGTGGTGTGGACTTGGGCGATGGCCTTGGCATCGCGGAGAGTGGCAGGGCGAACCTGGATACTGGACATGGGACAGCGAAAACGGATAAACGGGTGACAAAGGGAAAACCCGGCATTTTCGCGCAAACCGCTGCCGATGCGCCAGGGGGTCATTCATCCTGCGCTGGACAGTGCGATTGTCCATGCAGCCAGCACGCCGCCGGCCAATGCGCTACATGAGCCGGCGCAGCAGTGCCATGACGCGATCGAAGCGCGCGCCATAGGGCGGATACAGCAGGTGCCCCATGCCCAGGCGCGACTGCGCCAGCACGCTTTTCTGGTGGCAAAAGCGCAGATAGCCCGGCTCGCCGTGGTAGGCGCCCCAGCCGCTATCGCCGACGCCGCCGAAGGGCAGGTTCTCATGGGCGATGTGCATCAGCGTGTCGTTGACCGAGACGCCGCCGCTCACCGTGCGGCGCAGCACATCGTTGCGCACGGCGTCACTGCGGCCAAACCAGTACAGCGCCAGCGGCCTGGGGTGGGCGTTGATGTGGGCGATGGCGTCGTCCAGCCGCTCGTAGCTGAGCACCGGCAGCACCGGGCCGAAGATCTCCTCCTGCATCAGTTGCATGGCGTGCGTGGCGCCAAAGACCAGCACCGGCGCCATCTGCCGGGCTACGCCGTCGCCAATGGACTGCGGCGGTGGCGGAGGGCTGCCCGGCGCCGGCTGCAGCACCTGCACTTGCGCGCCCAGAGTCTGCGCCTGCTGCAGCATGGTACGCAGCCGCCCCAGGTGGCGCGGGCTGATGATGGAGGCGTAGTCCGGGTTGCCCTCGAAGTACGGAAACAGCCGTGTCACGGCCTGCTGGAAGGCGTCGGCAAAAGCCGTCTCGCTGCCGCGCGGCAGCAGCAGGTAGTCAGGGGCGATGCAGGTCTGGCCGGCATTGAGCAGCTTGCCGTGGGCGATCTTCAGCGCTGCGTCCTGCAGGTCGCAGTCGGCATCCAGGATGCAGGGCGACTTGCCGCCCAGCTCCAGCGTGGTGGGCGTCAGGTTGGCAGCCGCCGCTTGCGCCACCTTGCGACCCACGGCGGTGGAGCCGGTGAAGACCAGATGGTCGAAGGGCAGCGAGGCGACCAGCGCGGCCGTGGCGGCATCGCCCTGCACCACGGCGAATTCCTGCGGGTCGAAGAACTGCGCCACCAGGGCCGCCAGCTGCGCCGAGGTGTGCGGCGTCAACTCGCTGGGCTTGAGCAGCACGCGGTTGCCAGCGGCCAGGGCGCTCATGGCCGGCGCCAGGGCCAGCTGCACGGGATAGTTCCACGGTGAAATGACGCCCACGACACCCAGCGGCTGGCGCTCGATCCAGGCACGCGCGGGCTGCAGCGTGAGGGGGTGCGCACCTTTTGCGGCCGGCTCCAGCGCGCCAGATGGCGCAGCGTGTGCTGGAGCTGGGCGCGCAGCACAAAGAAATCGGCCACTTCGGTCAGGCGCGGCGAGCGTATGCCGAAGTCCGCCTGCACCGCAGCCGCCAGCACCGGCGCGTTTTCCTCCAGCAGCTTGCCCAGGCGCAGCAGGCGCTCGCGGCGCAGATGCAGGGGCACGTCGGGCTGGGCGCGGGTGGCGGCGCGCTGGCGCTCGAAAAGGTCGCGGATGTCGTCGGGGCTCGTGGCGGGGTTCATGGCAGCCATGATAGGCGCGGGCCGCCGGGCATCAGCGTACTTCGCGCACCTGCACGTCGGTCACATCGGCCACCTGGCGCAGGCGGGCGCCACCAGCGCGGGCCGTGCCGGCGGCATGGGCTGTCCAGCGCGCCGTGCTGCGCGTGGCCTGGTTCCAGGCGCCGCGCGGATCGACGCGCCGCCAAGACGCCACAGGGCGCCCGGTCAGCCGCGCCCACATCAGACGCAGGCCCCAGGCCAGGGCCAGCACGCAGCCCACAGCCAGGATGCTCAGGAACAGCACCGCACCCATGGCAACCACCAACAGGCGCAATGTCCACCGGGTCAGGCCGGTCAGCATGTCGTTCAAAGCGTGCCCCTTTCTAGGCAAGATGCGGCGCGCGGCAGTTGGTTGCCGCGCGCCAGGGCCATGTTAGGCCTCACGGCGCGACCTCGGCCTCGCCGAACTGGAATACCCCCGGCTCATGTACCGGATCGACCCCCACCGGAATAGTGCTCTTGGGCGGGTAGCGGCCCTCCAGCAGCAACCTGGACAGCGGGTTCTCGATGCGCTGCTGGATGGCGCGCTTGAGTGGCCGGGCGCCGAACACCGGGTCGAAGCCGACCTTGGCCAGCTCCGCCATGGCTGCGGGCGAGACCTGCAGATGCAAGTCCATGCGGGCCAGGCGCGCTTCGAGCTGGCGCAGCTGGATGCCGGCAATAGCCTCGATGTGGCGCGCATCCAGGCCGTGGAAGACCACCGTCTCGTCGATGCGATTCAGGAACTCGGGGCGGAAGTGCTCCTTGAGCTCACCCCAGACGGCTTCCTTGATTTCCTCGGCATCGCTGCCCACCATGCTCTGGATCAGGCGCGAGCCGATGTTGCTGGTCATGATGACGACCGTGTTCTTGAAGTCCACGGTACGGCCCTGGCCATCCGTCAGCCGGCCATCGTCGAGCACCTGCAGCAGCACGTTGAACACGTCCGGATGGGCTTTTTCCACCTCGTCGAGCAAGATGACCGAATAGGGCTTGCGGCGCACGATCTCGGTCAGGTAGCCGCCCTCCTCATAGCCGACATAGCCCGGCGGCGCGCCGATCAAGCGGGCCACGGAGTGTTTTTCCATGAACTCGCTCATGTCCACGCGCACCAAGTGCTCCTCGCTGTCGAACAGGAACGCTGCCAGCGCCTTGCTGAGTTCGGTCTTGCCCACGCCCGTAGGGCCGAGGAACAAAAAGCTGCCCAGCGGACGATTGGGGTCGGACAGGCCCGAGCGCGAGCGGCGAATCGCGTTGGCCACGGCGGAGATCGCCTCCTCCTGGCCGACCACGCGCTCATGCAGCTTGGTCTCCATATGCAGCAGCTTGTCCTTTTCGCCCTGCATCATCTTGGCCACCGGGATGCCGGTGGCGCGGCTGACCACTTCGGCAATCTCCTCAGCTCCGACCTGGGTGCGCAGCAGCCGGTGCTTCGGAGCGCCTTCGGCACCTGCGCCAGCCTCGCTGTCCTGGGCTTCCTTGAGGCGTTTTTCCAGTTCGGGCAGCTTGCCGTACTGCAGCTCGGCCACGCGGTTGAAGTCGCCCTTGCGCTTGAGGTCGTCGATCTGCGTGCGGATGGAATCGATCTCTTTTCTGATCTGCTCGCTGCCCTGGGCGCTGGCTTTCTCGGCCTTCCAGATTTCCTCCAGGTCAGCGTATTCGCGTTCGAGCTTTTCCAGGTCTTCCTCGATCAGCTGCAGGCGCTTTTGCGAGGCCTCGTCGGTTTCCTTCTTCACCGCCTCGCGCTCGATCTTGAGCTGGATCATGCGCCGCTCCAGGCGGTCGAGTTCCTCGGGCTTGGAGTCGATCTCGATCTTGATCTTGGCCGCCGCCTCATCGATCAGGTCGATGGCCTTGTCGGGCAGGAAGCGGTCGGTGATGTAGCGCTGGGAGAGCTCGGCCGCGGCGACGATGGCCGGGTCGGTGATGTCCACGCCATGGTGCGCCTCGTAGCGCACCTGCAGGCCGCGCAGGATGGCAATGGTGTCTTCGACGCTGGGCTCTTCCACCAGCACCTTCTGGAAGCGCCGCTCCAGCGCCGCGTCCTTCTCGATGTACTTGCGGTACTCGTCCAGCGTGGTCGCACCGATGCAGTGCAGCTCGCCGCGCGCCAGCGCGGGCTTGAGCATGTTGCCTGCGTCCATGGCGCCTTCGGCCTTGCCGGCACCGACCATGGTGTGGATCTCGTCGATGAACAGGATGACGCGGCCTTCTTCGTGCGCCACTTCCTTGAGCACGGATTTCAGGCGCTCCTCGAACTCGCCCCGATACTTGGCGCCAGCCAGCAGGCCTGCCATGTCCAGCACCAGCACGCGCTTGTTCTTGAGCGTCTCGGGCACCTCGCCGGCCAGGATGCGCTGCGCCAGGCCTTCGACGATGGCCGTCTTGCCCACGCCAGGTTCGCCGATCAGCACCGGGTTGTTCTTGCTGCGCCGCTGCAGCACCTGGATGGTGCGGCGGATTTCCTCGTCGCGGCCGATGACCGGATCGAGCTTGCCGGCGCGCGCGCGCTCGGTCAGATCCAGCGTGTATTTCTTGAGTGCCTCGCGCTGGCTTTCGGCCTCAGGGCTGTCCACGCGCTGGCCGCCACGCACGGCGGCAATGGCTGCTTCCAGGCTCTTGCGGCTCAGGCCGTTGGCGCGGGCGATGTCGCCGGCCTCGCCCTTGCTGTCCACCAGCGCCAGCAGGAACAATTCGCTGGCGACGAACTGGTCGCCGCGCTGGATGGCTTCTTTTTCCGTGGCCTGCAGCACGCGGCCCAGTTCGGGGCTGCCCTGCACTTGGTCGTGGCCCTGCACCTGCGGCAGGCGCTTGATGGCGGATTCCGCCGCGCCCAGCAGGCCGTTGACATTGGCGCCGGCGCGCTCCAGCAGCGCGCGCGGGCCTTCGTCCTGGCGCAGCATGGCGACCAGCAGGTGGGTCGGTTCGATATAGGCGTTGTCATGCCCCAGCGCGATGGACTGGGCATCGGACAGCGCTTCCTGGAACTTGGTGGTGAACTTGTCGAGACGCATGTGATGAAACCTCCAACTCATCGCTAGCTGCGGCTGCTGCAGCCGCTTTCAAGCGGTTTTTCACCCTCTGCCGCTTCCGCCCTTCAGCCGGCCATGGGAGCTGCCGTGACACCCCAGCGCGCCAGCGCCGAGTCGTCGCTCTCGCGCGCATCGACCCAGCGCGCGCCCTGCGGCGTCTGCTCCTTCTTCCAGAACGGCGCCTGGGTCTTGAGGTAGTCCATCAGGAACTCGCAGGCCTGGAAGCTCTCGCCCCGGTGCGCCGATGTCACCGCCACCAGCACGATCTGATCGTGCGGCGCCAGCAGCCCCACGCGGTGGATGACGCGCACGCCATGCAGCGCAAAGCGCGCCAGGGCAGCGTCGATCATGGCCTCGATAGCCTTTTCCGTCATGCCGGGATAGTGCTCCAGCTCCATCGACGCCACCTGCGCGCCATCGCTGCGCTCGCGCACTGTGCCGACGAAGCAGCATACGGCGCCCACGCGACCGTCGCCGGCACGCAGCGCCGCCAGCTCGGCGGAAACATCGAAATCCTGGGTCTGGATGGAGACGCGCGGCAGGGCGGGCATGGGAGACGTGGCAGGCATGGACTGGGCGGCTGACCGGTTTGCTACATTGCCCGGCACTTTAACCCTGCCCCGCACCATGGCACAGCAAGCCTTCAGCACCCACCTCTACACCCTCTACCCCTCGCCGCACAACCAGCACCGCGAATTGTTCGCACACCAGGTCTTCGTGCCCCACCCCTACGCGCTGATCGACCTGCCCAGCTTTGCCCTGGCCGGGCGCTGCAGCCTGTTTGCCGCGCACCGCAAGGCCGACAACAAGATGGGGCAACTGGTCAGCTTCGAGCTGGAGGCTGACCGCACGCGCTTCGAGCGGGACTTCGCGCCCGACTAAGCGAGCGCCAGGGCGCTGCTGCGCCGGAGTTGACCTGCCTCAAGACTGCCATTAGAAACATGGTTTGCAATATGGCTATTCACGGCCAGCAGACCCACTGGCCAACATTCAACAAGACGAGGAAGGAAAGCCCCATGCGACTGCTTCAGGAACTCTTTACCACCGAAGTCGGCTTGTTCGCCGCCACCGGTATCGCCTTCATGCTGGGCATGGGCGTGTTTTTCCTGCGGTTGTTCATGCGCGACGACGCGCCCAAGACACAGCAGAAATAACGCCGCCCCCGGCACTGCGGCCCCACCCAGCGCCCGTCCATTTGGCCGGGCGCTTTTTCTTGCCGTCCACGGACAATGCACCCATGCAAGAAGATGACAACCAGATCTTGATCCCGCCGTCCTTCGTGGCCCTGTACAGCGATGCGCGCGGGCGCCTGACCGAGCGCCCGGACACGCTGCGCGGGCGCTACGAGCTGTGCGAAGACCTGGCCAGCCACCTGGTCGAGCAGGCCCGTCTGCTCTACCACACGCAGGTGCCGTCGGAGGGCGAAATCCTGCAGCGCATCCACGCCGGCCTGGCGGGCGGGCCGCAGACCGGGGTCAGCGCAGCCGAGGCCCGCTGGATCACGCTGCGCCTGGCCGAGCTGCTGCAGTGGCCCAGCCCGGCGCTCACGCCCCTCAACCCGATCAGCCCCCCGTGACGGGCGGGAAAAAGGCCGCTTCGGCGCCATCGGGCAGTTCCTGGCCGCCCTGCGCCATGTCCTGATTCAGCGCCATGCGCACGGCGCGGCCCTGCGCCAGGCAACTGGCCCAGGGCTCGCCCCGGGCGATCAGTTCCTCGCGCAGCGCACCCAGCGTCTCCGCCTGGGTCTGCACGGTTTCCTGGCCGCTGCCCACCGCCTCGCGGATGGAGGCGAAGTAGCGCACGGTGATGGTCTTGGCGGTTTTGGTGGTCTGGGTGGTCTGGGTCGATTCGTTCACAGCAGCTCCGCAAAAGGCAGGAAAGACACGCTGTCGCCGGGCGCAATGGTCTGGCCAGGCTGGTTGTCCACCAGGCCATCGCCCCAGACGGTCGAGGTCAGCACGCCCGAACCCTGGTTGGCGTACAGCTCCAGCGCTCCCCCCGGCGTCAGGCGCACGCGCAGGAATTCACGGCGTTTGTCGGCCTTGAGCCAGGTGAAATCAGCGCGAGCAGCTACGATTTTAGGAGCAACATCGACCACCCCCTGCAGCCGCAGCAGGAAGGGCCGCACCAGCACGCAGAAGGTGATCAGGCTGGACACCGGGTTGCCCGGCAGACCGATGAAGTGCGCGCCGCCGCCTGCTGCATCAGCCTCTGCCTGCACCCGGCCATAGGCGAAGGGCTTGCCCGGCTTCATGGCGATCATCCACAGGTCGAGCGAACCCAGGCTTTGCACGGCTGGCTTGACGTGGTCTTCCTCGCCCACGGACACGCCGCCGCTGGTCAGGATCAGGTCGTGCCCGGCAGCCGCCTCGCGCAGCGCCTGCACGGTGGCGTCCAGCCGGTCGGGCACGATGCCCAGGTCGGTCACCTCACAGCCCAGGCGCTGCAGCAGGGCGCGCAGGAAGAAGCGGTTGCTGTTGTAGATGGCTCCGGGCGGCATATCCTGCGGCGCCACTGCGCCGGGCATGACCAGCTCGTCGCCAGTCGAAAACAGCGCCACGCGCGGGCGGCGCGCCACCTGCAGCTGCGCCAGGCCGATGCTGGCGGCCAGGCCCAGCGCGGCGGGCGTCAGGCGCGTGCCGGCGGCCAGTACGGTGGCGCCCAGGCGAATGTCCTCGCCGGCGCGGCGGATGTTCTGGCCGGCAGCCGGCAACCGGTTGACGCGCACACGGCCATCGGCGAGCGCCTCACAGTCCTCCTGCATGACCACGGCATCGGCCCCGGCGGGCACGGGTGCGCCGGTGAAGATGCGCGCCGCCGTGCCTGGCTGCAGCGCCGCACCCACGCTGCCGGCCGGGATGCGCTGCGAGACCGCCAGCACGGCGCCTTGCGCAGCGCCCGCCCCGGCCACGTCGGCGCAGCGCAGCGCGTAGCCGTCCATGGCGCTGTTGTCCTGCGGCGGCACCTGCAGGGGCGAGACGGCATCGTGTAGCAGCACCCGGCCATCGGCGTCAAAGGTCGAGACGGCCTCGCCGCCAGCGAGCGGCTGCGCGTGCGCCAGCAGTTCGGCCAGCGCCTCGTCCAGGGGTTTCAGGGGCAGGCGGCTCATGGCTTTAATCCTCCAGGCAGGGCGCACCGCAGCGGGCGCGCCAATCGTCGAGTTGCGCGGCATGGCGCAGCAGCCACTCGGCCACCTGGGCCGGGGCGTTCAAGTCCAGCACCGGCTGGCGCGGCGCCGTGGGCAGGTGCTGCGGCGTGCTGGTGGCGACGGCGATGATGCCGTCGTCGTCGGGGTAATGCACCGGGCGCGGGGCCTCTCCAGCAGCGGGTGCGCGCCAGACTTCGATGCGCGGCAGGTCGCTGGCCTTGAAGCCCTCCACGAGCACCCAGTCCACGCCGGCATCGAGCCGCGCCAGCAGCTCATGCACGTCGGGCGCCTCGCCAGGCGGGTATTCGCGCATCAGCGCCAGGCGCTGGTCGGAGGCCACCAGCACCTCGCGCGCGCCGGCCTGGCGGTGGCGCCAGCTGTCCTTGCCGGGCCGGTCGATGTCAAAGCCGTGGTGCGCGTGCTTGATGGCCGACACCGCCAGGCCGCGTGCCACCAGATGGGCGATGACTTGCTCGACCAGGGTGGTCTTGCCGCTGCCGGAGTAGCCGACAAAGCCCACGACCTTCATGATTAACTCCTGAAAATATAGCTGTCAGCGCTTGCCAGGTAAGGGTTTGAGGCCGATTTCATTCAAAAAACACTGGTGAACAGCGGCCCCTCCAACCTCACTGGCAGTGCGCCGCGATGTAGTCCTTGACCTGCTGCACGTCGGCGGGCAGCACCGTGACGCGCTTGGGCAGCGCTTCGATGCCCTCGAAGCGCGCCGGGCGCTCGGGCGAGCGGCCCAGGGCCTCGACGATGGTGGCCTCGAACTTGATGGGCAGGGCCGTCTCCAGCACGATCATGGGCACATCGGCGCTGGCCGGCTGCTCGCGCGCCACCTTGATGCCATCGGCGGTGTGCGTGTCGATCATGCTGCCGAAGCGCTCCCAGGTATCGCGGATGGTGGCCAGGCGGTCGGCGTGCGTGCTCTTGCCGCTGGCAAAGCCGAAGCGCGCGGCGGCATCGGCAAAGCGGGCGTCGCCGCTCAGATCGAAGCGCCCCTCCCGCGCCACCTGCTCGAACAGCGCGCGCGTGGCCGCGCCGTCGCGCCCCAGCAAGTCGAAGACGAAGCGCTCGAAGTTGCTGGCCTTGCTGATGTCCATGGAAGGGCTGGAGGTCTCATATGTGTGCTCGGCGCCGCGCACCTGATAGACGCCGGTGCGAAAGAACTCGTCGAGCACGTCGTTCTCGTTGGTCGCCACGACCAGGCGCTCAATGGGCAGGCCCATCTGCCGCGCCACGTGGCCGGCGCAGACATTGCCGAAATTGCCGCTGGGCACGGTGAAGCTGACGCGCATCGCTCCCTCTCCCTCTGGGAGAGGGCTGGGGTGAGGGCTTTGCGTAGCCTGGAAGTAGCCGGCGAAGTAGTACACCACCTGGGCCAGGAGGCGCGCCCAGTTGATCGAGTTGACGGTGCCTATGCGGTATCTCGCCTTGAAGGCGTGGTCGTTGCTGACTGCCTTGACGATGTCCTGGCAATCGTCGAACACGCCGCGAATAGCGATGTTGTGGATGTTCTCGTCCTGCAGGCTGAACATCTGCGCCTGCTGGAAGGGGCTCATGCGCCCGTGCGGGCTGGTCATGAAGACGCGGATGCCCCGCTTGCCGCGCATGGCGTACTCGGCGGCGCTGCCGGTGTCGCCGGAGGTGGCGCCCAGGATGTTCAGCTCCTCGCTGCGGCGCGCCAGTTCGTACTCAAACAGGTTGCCCAGCAGCTGCATGGCCATGTCCTTGAAGGCCAGCGTCGGGCCGTTGGACAGCTCCTCGATCCACAGGCCGTCCTCGCCGAGCCGGCGCAGCGGCACGATCTCGCGCGTGCCGAACACGTCCTCGGTATAGGTCTTCTCGCACAGCGCGCGCAGGTCGGCTGCCGGGATGTCGTCGATGTACAGCTGCAGGATCTCGAACGCCAGCGCGGCGTAGCCTTGGGTGCGGTAGATGGCGCGCAGCTGGCCCAGGCGTTCGGTGCTGATCTGTGGATAGTGCTCGGGCAGGTACAGGCCGCCGTCGGGCGCCAGGCCGGCCAGCAGGATGTCGCAGAATTTGCGCGCAGTCGCGTCGCCGCGGGTGGAGAGGTAGTGCATGGGGTTTCTCAAGAAGCGGGGGCTTCCCAGGGATTGACGAGGCGCAGCCCCGTGTCCTGGAAATGGCGGATGTTGCGGGTGACCAGCACCAGGCCGTGGTGCAGGGCGGTGGCGGCGATGGCCAGATCCAGCGCGTCCTGCATACGGCCAATGGCACACAGCGAGGCCTTGAGTTCGCCCCACTGGCGCCAGACGGCATCGTCCGTGGGCAGGATGCGGTCTTCGAACTGCTGCGCCAGCGCCAGCGCCCAGCCCTGGAGCTGGTTGCGCCTGGCGCCCGGCGCCAGGCTGGCGATGCCATAGTGGATTTCGCCGAACGAGGCGCTGGAGATGGCGGCCTCGTGGCCGTGGCGGCGCAGCCAGTCCATCACGCCCGGGTCAGGCCGCGAGCGGACGGTCTCGGAGAGCGTGCAGGTGTCGAGCAGCCAGCGCATCGGCGTCTCGATCAGTCTTCGCCAAACAGGGGTGGCCGCGAATTGGTGTCGCGCGGCATCTCGGGCAGGCCACCCTCCACCCTGGACATGCTCAGCAGGAACTCGACGAAACCATCGTCCCTGGGCGGCGCGGCGGGCATCTCGCGCCCTATCGCCACCACCCGCACTACGGGCTTGCCGTGGCGCGTGACGGTCTGCGGGCCTTCGCTCACGGCGCGCTCGATGAGTTCGCTGAAGTGGTTCTTGGCTTCCTGTACTTGCCAGACTGCGGACATGGCGGCCTCCTGCGCGGTGAAATGGCCAGAATTCAAGCTAATCTGGCCATTTTAACGTCTCAGTTCAGCTCTTCCTTGCGGATGCGCGTGATCGGCGCCAGCACCGTGGGCAGCTGCTGGATCTGCGCCAGCGCGGCGTCCATGTCGCCCTCGCGCGTGTCGTGGGTCAGGATGATGACGTCGGTCTGGGTCGAGCCTTCGCCACCGACCTCGTCGGCCTCGCGCTGCAGCACGGCGTCGATGCTGATGCCGGCATTGGCCAGCACGCCAGTGATTTTGGCCAGCACGCCGGCCTCGTCGGCCACGCGGGCGCGCAGGTAGTAGCTGGTCACGACCTCGCTCATGGGCAGCACCGGCAGCGCGCTGCCCGCCGTCGCCAGGGTGTGGCTCTGGAAGGCCAGCGGCGGCACGCGGTGCGCGGCGTCGGCGCCCTCCAGGCGGGCGATGTCCACCAGGTCGGCAATCACCGCGCTGGCCGTGGGTTCGCTGCCCGCGCCCTTGCCGTAGTACAGCGTCGTGCCCACGGCGTCGCCATGCACCACCACGGCGTTCATGGCGCCCTCGACATTGGCGATCAGGCGTTTGGCCGGCACCAGACTGGGGTGGACGCGCAGCTCTATGCCCTCGGGGCGGCGGCGCGTGATGCCCAGCAGCTTGATGCGGTAGCCCAGCTGCTCGGCATAGCGGATGTCGGCTGCCGACAACTGGGTGATGCCCTCGACATAGGCCTTGTCGAACTGCACCGGCACGCCGAAGGCGATGGCGCTCATGATGGTGGCCTTGTGCGCGGCATCGACCCCTTCGATGTCGAAGGTCGGGTCAGCCTCGGCGTAGCCCAGGCGCTGCGCCTCCTTGAGCACCACGTCGAAGTCCAGGCCCTTGTCGCGCATCTCGGACAGGATGAAGTTGGTCGTGCCGTTGATGATGCCGGCCAGCCACTGGATCTGGTTGGCCGTCAGGCCCTCGCGCAGCGCCTTGATGATGGGGATGCCGCCGGCCACCGAGGCCTCGAAGGCGACGATCACGCCGCGCTCGGCAGCCGCCTGGAAGATTTCCGTGCCATGCACGGCCAGCAGCGCCTTGTTAGCCGTGACCACATGCTTGCCGGCGGCAATCGCCTCCAGCACCAGGGTGCGCGCCACGCCGTAGCCGCCGATCAGCTCGACCACCACGTCGATGTCCGGGTCGGCAATCAGCTCGCGGCCATCGGCCAGCACGCGCGCCGACTCGCCCACGATGGAGCGCGCGCGCGCCGTATCCAGATCGGCCACGGCAGTGATCTGGATGCCACGGCCAGCGCGGCGGCGGATCTCCTCCTGGTTGCGCTGCAGCACGTGGAACACGCCGCTGCCCACGGTGCCGATGCCCAGCAGGCCTACTTGGATGGGTTTCATAAGGTTTTAATGGTCAAAAATGGCTGAAAACCTTGTCAGACAAGCGGTTCCAGCTATCGAAAAAGGAGTTTCTGGAGTACTGCGGCGCTCAGGCTGCGACGGCTGCAGTCGCCGCTGTGCGGGCATGGCGCTGGCGGTACTGGGCCAAGAAGGCGGCCAGGCGGCCAATGGCCTCGCGCAGGTCGTCCTCGTGCGGCAGGAAGACGATGCGGAAATGCTGGTTGTCCGGGTAGTTGAAGCCCGAGCCCTGCACCAGCATGACGCGCGTGGCGCGCAGTACCTGCATGAAGAACTCGCGGTCATCCTGGATCGGATACATGTCCGGATCCAGGCGCGGGAACATGTACAGCGCCGCGCGCGGCTTGACGCAGGTGACGCCCGGGATCTGCGTGATCAGCTCGTAGGCCAGGTCGCGCTGGCGCCGCAGCCGGCCACCCGGCTTGACCAGGTCGTTGATGCTCTGGTAGCCGCCCAGGGCGGTCTGGATGGCCCACTGGCCCGGCACGTTGGAGCCGAGCTTGATGTTGGCCAGCATGTTGATGCCCTCGATGTAATCCCTGGCGGCAGCCTTGTCGCCAGAGATCACCATCCAGCCGGCGCGGTAGCCGCACGAGCGGTAGGCCTTGGACAGCGAGTTGAAGGTCAGCGTCAGCACGTCGGTGGACAGGCGCGCCATGGGCGTGTGGCGCACGCCGTCATACAGCACCTTGTCATAGACCTCGTCGGCGAAGATGACCAGCTCGTGCTCGCGCGCGATTTGCACGATGGCCAGCAGCAACTCGTCCGAGTACAGCGCGCCGGTGGGGTTGTTCGGGTTGATGACCACGATGCCGCGCGTGCGCGGGGTGATGCGGGCGCGGATGTCGTCCAGGTTGGGCATCCAGCCGTTGTCCTCGTCGCACTGGTAGTGCACCGGCTTGCCGCCCGAGAGGCTGGCGGCGGCCGTCCACAGCGGGTAGTCGGGCGCGGGCACCAGCAGCTCGTCGCCATCGTCCAGCAGCGCGTTGGTGGCCATGACGATCAGGTCGCTGGCGCCATTGCCCAGGTAGATGTCGTCCAGCGTCACGCCGGCCACGCCCTGCTCCTGGGTGTAGTGCATCACCGCCTTGCGCGCGGCAAAGATGCCCTTGCTGTCCGAGTAACCCGCCGAGTTGGGCAGGTTGCGGATCATGTCCTGCTGGATTTCCTCGGGCGCGTCGAAGCCGAACGAGGCCAGGTTGCCGATGTTGAGCTTGATGATCTTCTGGCCCTCGTCCTCCATCTGCCGCGCCGCGTCCACGATGGGGCCGCGCACGTCGTAGAGAACGTTGTTGAGCTTGGTGGATTTCTTGATGGGCTTCATGCGCGGGGGAGGCGCCGCAAGGCGCCGGGGACGACGAAAAACGGACAAAAGGCGGACAACCGGGCTGCAAAGCCGGCGAAACCTATAATTTGACCACAGTTCCCATCCTGCCCCGGGCCGCAGCGCGGGACACCAGCACCCGCCCGCCGCCATGAAATTCCAGCCCGACCGCTTCGAGACCAACGCCATCACCGCCTATGGCCCAGGCTGGATCGCCGTGGATGGCGAGCGCACCACCGCCAGCACCGTGCTCAGCTCGCGCGGCCCGCGTCTGGACTGGCACTGCACCAGCTTTGCCGACCTCACGCCCGAGCATTTCAAGCAGCTCATCGAACTGGAGCCGGAGGTCATCGTCTTCGGCAGCGGCAGCCGCCTGCGCTTTCCTGCCCCGGCCTGGCTGGCTCCCCTGATGCGCCAGCGCATTGGCGTGGAAAGCATGGACACGCAGGCCGCCTGCCGCACCTACAACATCCTGGCCGGCGAAGGCCGGCACGTGGTCGCCGCGCTGCTGCTGGAGGCCTGACAGCCTCGCGCCGTGACAAACTGAAACACTGCATATCCAACCAGTATCCGGGGCTGGATTAGGCCGAAAAGGGCCTTTGCGGGTAAAATCGCGGGTTGCGGTCGGGGGCTACGCCTGCGGCAACCATCGGGCAGGCAGCCTGGTTGCAGCACCTCACCCTCCCATTCCCCCGGCTTTCTTCGACCAATACCAAGAGAGATAGAAGCGCCATGGCGATCGTTGTCAACAAACCCCTTCCTGAATTCGAAGCCAACGCGACTGGTGGAATCAAGGTTTCCAACGTCTCGCATCTGGGTCAGGTGCTGATCCTGTACTTCTACCCCAAGGACAATACACCCGGCTGCACCACCGAGGCCATGCAATTCCGTGACAAGTTCAAGGACTTTGAAAAAGCCGGTGCCGTGGTGTTCGGCGTCTCGCGCGACAACATGAAGTCGCACGACGACTTCAAGGCCAAGCTGGAGCTGCCCTTCGAGCTGATCGCCGACACCGAAGAAAAGATGTGCCACATGTTCGGCGTGGTCAAGAACAAGATCATGTACGGCAAGAAAGTGAAGGGCATCGAGCGCAGCACCTTCCTGATCGGCGCCGATGGCCGTGTGGCCCAGGAGTGGCGCGGCCTCAAGGTGCCGGGCCATGTGGACGAGGTGCTCAAGGCCGTCAAGGCGCTCAAGTCCGGCACCAAGCCTGCCGCAGCCAAGACGGCCGCCAAGGAAGCCAAGGACAGCAGCAAGGAAACCAAGGAATCCCCCGTTCAGGAAGCCGCCTGAATCCCGGCCTGGACAGGCAAAAAGCCGACATCAAGCCGTCTTGAGGGGCGTGCATAATGGGTTGATGCCGCTGACGCACGCATCTGCCCCGCCCTCCCCGACAACGCAAGCCGCCTGGCCCGCCCGGCGGCTTTTTTGCGCTCTGGCGCACGCGCTGTCCAGCAGCGCACGCCGTTGACTGCGCCCGCAGCGCCATACTTTCCTTCGCCAAGGCCTCTGCCCATGCCCCTGCCTCCTGCCCCGAAAAAGCGTGCCGCCATCCTGGCTCCCAGTGCCTACCGCCAGACGGTGGGCGAGGATCAGCCGCAGGACGATGCGCCTACCGGCCAGCTCGAAGCCGTCGCGCTCGCGCCTGCCGCACCGATGGCCGCCGCCAGCCACGCCCCAGCCACCTCTGCCGCGCCCGCCAAGACGGCTGCACGCAAGGGCCGCGCCAGCACTGCGGCCACCAGACGCGCTGTGCCGGCTGCCGAGCAGACGGATGGGCAGGTGCTCGCCCAGCCGGCAGTCGCCAGCACCAAGGCCAAGGCCCCACAGAAGGCTGCACCGGCTTCTGCCAGCGCCAAGCGCGTCGCTGCTGCGCCCCGTCCCGCCGCCCGCAAGCGCAGCAGCGACGGCCCGCGCAAGATGTTCGTGCTCGACACCAACGTGCTGCTGCACGACCCGACCAGCCTGTTTCGCTTCGAGGAGCACGACATCTTCCTGCCCATGGTGGTGCTGGAGGAGCTCGACGCGCACAAGACCGGCATGACCGAAGTCGCCCGCAATGGCCGCCAGACCAGCCGCACGCTGGACGCCCTGGTGGCCGCGCAGGGCGCCGACATCGCCGAGGGCCTGAAGCTCGACGCCACTGGCAACGTCGCCGCCGGCGGCTGCCTGTACTTCCAGACCGAGCCGCTGGACTACGACCTGCCCGCCAGCCTGCCGCAGGGCAAGGCCGACAACCAGATCCTGGGCGTGGTTACCGCTCTGCGCAAGAAGCACGCGCCGCGCGAGGTGGTGCTGGTGTCCAAGGACATCAACATGCGCGTCAAGGCGCGCGCCCTGGGCCTGTCCGCCGAGGACTACCGCAACGACAAGACGCTCGACGACGCCGACCTGCTCTACACCGGCGTCCTGGCCCTGCCGCCGGACTTCTGGAGCAAGGCCGGCAAGAAGGTCGAAAGCTGGCAGAACGGCGCCCACATGTACTACCGCATCGGCGGGCCGCTGGCGGCGCAGCTGATGATCAACCAGTTCGTCTATTTCGAGGCGCCGGGCGAGCCCAGCCTGTATGCGCGCGTGGTCGAGATCCGCGAGCAGATGGCAGTGCTCAGGACGCTCAAGGACTACAGCTCGTCCAAGCACACCGTCTGGGGCGTGAACACGCGCAACCGCGAGCAGAACTTCGCCATGAACCTGCTCATGGATCCGAATGTGGATTTCGTCACCCTGACCGGCCAGGCGGGCACCGGCAAGACGCTGCTGGCGCTGGCCGCCGGCCTGACACAGGTACTCGACGAGCGCCGCTACACCGAAATCATCATGACCCGCGCCACCGTGAGCGTGGGCGAGGACATCGGTTTCCTGCCCGGCACCGAGGAGGAAAAAATGGGGCCGTGGATGGGTGCGCTGGACGACAACCTGGAGTTCCTCGCCAAGGGCGACGGCGGCAACGCCGGCGAATGGGGCCGCGCCGCGACCAATGAGCTGATCAGGAGCCGCATCAAGATCAAGAGCATGAACTTCATGCGCGGGCGCACCTTCCTGAACAAGTACGTCATCATCGACGAGGCGCAGAACCTGACGCCGAAGCAGATGAAGACCCTCATCACCCGCGCCGGCCCGGGCACCAAGATCATCTGCATGGGCAACCTGGCGCAGATCGACACGCCCTACCTGACCGAAGGCTCCTCCGGCCTGACCTATGCCGTCGATCGCTTCAAGGGCTGGCCGCACAGCGGACACATATTGCTGGCGCGCGGCGAGCGCTCGCGCCTGGCCGACTTCGCCAGCGAGGTGCTCTAGCCATGGCCGGCTGGCTGTCCGCGCTCAAGTTCGTCCCCTGGGGCCAGGTCATAGAGGCGGCGCCGCAGATCGTCCAGGGCGCGCGCAAGCTGATGCGCCGCAGCGAGCACGAGACCGCCGCAGCGCCCCCGCGCCCGGTGGCAACCAGTGCCGCCACCGGCTCGCCAGACACCCTGGCGCAGCAGTTGGCCACGCTGGAGCAGCGCGTGGCGCAGCTGCACGAGGAGCAGCGCGCCAGCGCCGTGCTGATCCGCTCGCTGGCCGAGCAGAACGCCCAGGTGGTGCGCGCCATCGACACCCTGCGTGCGCGCACGCGCTGGCTGGGCCTGGCCTGCGCGCTGCTGGGTGTGGTCAGCACCGGCCTGCTGGTGTGGGTGCTTTCACAATAAGACTACGCTATATAAAATATAGCTGTCAGCGCTTGTCTGGCAAGGGTTTGAGGCAGTTTTTACCCTGAAAACCTTCAGTAGTCATCACCGCCATAGCCCATGGCCAGGTTCTCGAAGCGCGTCTGATCCTTCTGGAAGAACAGCTTGACCGTGCCCGTGGGGCCGTTGCGCTGCTTGCCGATGATGATCTCGGCCACATTCGGCTCCTTGGACTCCCGGTTGTAGTAGTCGTCGCGGTAGATGAACATGATGATGTCGGCGTCCTGCTCGATGGCGCCCGACTCGCGCAGGTCACTCATCATGGGGCGCTTGTCGGTGCGCTGCTCGACGCTGCGGTTGAGCTGCGACAGCGCAATGACCGGGCATTGCAGTTCCTTGGCCAGCATCTTCAGGCCGCGCGAGATCTCGCCCAGCTCGGTGGCGCGGTTCTCGCCGCTACTGGCGCCCGAGCCGCTCATGAGCTGCAGATAGTCCACGACGATCAGGCCCAGCTTGCCGCAGGTGCGCGCCAGGCGCCGGGCGTTGGCGCGCAGCTCGGAGGGCGTCAGGCCCGGCGTCTCGTCGATGTGCAGCGAGACGTTGCGCAGCCGCTCGATGGCCTCGGTCAGGCGCGGCCACTCCTCGTCGGAGAGCTTGCCGGTGCGCAAGTGGCCCTGGTTGACCCGGCCGATGGAGCCGACGATGCGCACCGCCAGCTGCGCCGCGCCCATTTCCATGGAAAAGATCGCCACCGGCAGCCCCTCGTTGAGTGCCACGTGCTCGGCGATGTTCACGGCAAACGAGGTCTTGCCCATGGACGGGCGCGCCGCCAGCACCACCAGATCGCCCGCCTGCAGCCCGCTGGTCATGCGATCCAGATCGACGAAGCCGGTGGGCACGCCGGTCACGTCCATAGGGTTGTCGGCCATCTCCTGCACGCGATCCAGCAGATCCACCACCAGCGTGTTGAGCGGCTGGAAGCCCTGCTTCATGCGCGAGCCTTCCTCGCCAATGGCGAAGATTTTCTGCTCGGCCTCGTCGAGCACGCGCTCCACCGGCTTGCCCTGCGGGTTGAAGGCGCTGGTGGCGATCTCGTCGCTGGCGGTGACCAGTTTTCGCAGGATGGCGCGCTCGCGCACGATCTCGGCGTAGCGGCGGATGTTGCTGGCACTGGGCACGTACTGCGCCAGGCCGTTCAGATAGGCCAGGCCGCCGATGGCCTCGGCCTTGCCCAGGCTTTGCAGGTGCTCGTGGACGGTGATGACATCCGCCGGCTTGCTGGCATTGATCAGCGCGCCGATGGCGGCATAGACCTGCTGGTGCTCGTAGCGGTAGAAGTCGCCATCGACCAGCAGGTCGCCCACCCGATCCCAGGCCATGTTGTCCAGCAGCAGCCCGCCCAGCACGCTGGACTCGGCCTCGATCGAGTGCGGCGGCACACGCAGCTGCGCCACCTCGTGATCCAGCGGCGGGGCGAAGTCGTAATCGAGGGCGGAGACGGACAGAACGGCAGACATGCGGGCAGACAGATGGGCGGCAAGGCACCCTGAAAGGATTCCGGGAGGGCAATGCTAGCCACCCGGGGGCGCACGTCATTGCACAAGTCTGTGGACAAGCGGTGGGCACCGGGTGAACAACCAGCCGGCTTCGCTGGTGCGCTACTGGGGATAGAGCCCCAGGCAGGCGGATCGAAAAAATTTCCGCCGCAATGCAAAAACCGCCCGAAGGCGGTTTTGTCAGCAGTTGCGCAGATGTGGCGCTCTGGCCAGGATCAGGCTGTCTCGCCGTACACCGCCACGGTCACTTCGACCACCACGTCGGTGTGCAGAACCACGGTGATGGTGGTGTCGCCAGTGGTCTTGATGGGGCCATTGGGCAGGCGCACCTGGCTCTTGACCAGCTTGTAGCCCTGGTTGTTGAGTTCGTTGGCGATGTCCTGGTTGGTCACCGAGCCGAACAGGCGGCCATCGACGCCAGCCTTTTGCGTCAGCTTGACGGTCGAGCCGCCGAGCTTCTCGCCTTCGGCCTGGGCGGCAGCCAGCTTCTCGGCGGCAGCCTTTTCCAGTTCGGCGCGCTTGGCCTCGAACTCGGCCTTGGCGGCAGCCGTGGCACGACGGGCGCGGCCCGTGGGGATCAGGAAGTTGCGGGCATAGCCGTCCTTGACCTTGACGATCTCGCCCAGGTTGCCCAGGTTCAGAACCTTGTCGAGCAGGATGATTTGCATGATGTTGCCGCTCCTCAGATCTTGTGCTGGTCGGTGTACGGCAGCATGGCCAGGAAGCGCGCGCGCTTGATGGCGGTGTTGAGCTGACGCTGGTAAATCGCGCGCGTGCCGGTCAGGCGCGCGGGGATGATCTTGCCGTTCTCGGCGATGAAGTCGCGCAGCGTGTCGATGTCCTTGTAGTCGATCTCTTTCACGCCAGCGACGGTGAAGCGGCAAAAGCGCTTGCGCTTGAACAGCAGCGACTGGGTGTTGCGCTTGGGACGCTTGTCCTTGTTGAATTTCTTGAACGTGGCCATTGGTGGACCTCTTGAAAATTTAAATCCGTTGCATGTCCTGGATGTGGAAAACCAGCCCCTTGCCGTTGCGCCCCGCAGCCAAAAAGCCGCAGAACTGCCACTGGCTGCCCAGCGCCTGGCGGGCCAGCCGCTCGGCCAGCGTGCCAAAGGCGATGGCCCGGGCGGCCAGCTTCACCTGGCGCTGGCTGCCGGCCTCGGCCTGCACCGACTCATGCGTGAGCAGCACATCGATGGCCGGCAGCCCGGCGGGCGTATGGCGCAGCGGCTGCGCCTCGGCAAGCACGGCCCGCAGGGTCAGCTGGTTGTCCACACTCCCGGGGCGAATCAGCGCTCGGTGGCGCGCTCGCCCGAACGCTCATTCGAGCGCTCACCCGTGCGCTCGCCGGCGGCAGCGGCCTCGGCCTGGCTGGCCTTGCGGGCTTCCTCGCGCTCGACGGTCTTCATCATGGAAGACGGGCCGGTCTCGGCGTCCTTCTTCTGCACCGTCAGGTGGCGCAGCACGGCGTCGTTGAACTTGAAGGCGTGCTCCAGCTCAGCCATCACGGCCTGGTCAGCCTCGATGTTCAGGCACAGGTAGTGGGCCTTGGCGAGCTTGTTGATCAGGTAGGCCAGCTGGCGGCGGCCCCAGTCTTCCACGCGGTGGATCTGGCCACCGCCGGCGGTGATCATGCCCTTGTAGCGCTCCAGCATGGCGGGAACCTGCTCGCTTTGATCCGGATGGATCAGCAGGATGATTTCGTAGTGACGCATGCACACTCCTTTTGGATGAAGCCATCCGCCGCGTCGCCCCCGGGCAAAGGCCCAAGGGAAAGCGGTATGGCAAGGCAAAACGCGCGATTATATGCTGCGCCGCAGCACCTGTACACTGCGCCCCGCGCCCGGGTAGCCCCTCGCTGCTGCTGCCCGTGCCACCCTGCCCGACTGGCCCGGGCCATGCTTGAAATCCCGCGCTGGCACTCCCAACTGCCGCCAGTCCACCCTGTTTTTCAACACCAACAACAGCCAACCCAGCCGACATGTCCGACCAGCCCCCATTCAATCCCTCCCCCGAAGAGACTGAGGCCGCGATGGCCGCCAATGCCGCCGACGAACTGGCGCGCCTGCAAGGCGAGCTGGCCGAACTCAAGGCCAAGAGCGCCGACCTGGCCGACCAGTACCTGCGTGCCAAGGCCGAGGCCGATAACACCCGCCGCCGCGCCGACGAGGAAGTCGCCAAGGCGCGCAAGTTCGGCATCGAGAGCTTTGCCGAAAGCCTGCTGCCGGTGTGCGACAGCCTGGACGCCGCCCTGGCCATCGAAAGCGCCACCGCCGAGCAACTGCGCGAAGGCTCGGACGCCACGCTGCGCCAATTGCTCACGGCGCTGGAGCGCAACAAGGTCGTCGTGGTCAACCCACAACCTGGCACCAAGTTCGACCCGCACCAGCACCAGGCCATCAGCATGGTGCCCGCCGAGCAGGAGGCAGGCACCATCGTCAGCGTGCTGCAAAAGGGCTACCTGATCTTCGAGCGCGTGCTGCGCCCGGCCCTGGTCACCGTGGCCGCGCCCAAGTAAGCCCGGGCCGGCAAATTCCCGCATGGGGCCGCTTGAAGACCCGCCAGCGAGCCACATGTAACCAATCATCCAAGCATTACCACCCCTATTTGCGGAGAGAGAAAACAATGGCAAAAATCATCGGCATCGACCTGGGCACGACCAACAGCTGCGTGGCCATCATGGAAGGCAACACCACGCGCGTGATCGAAAACAGCGAAGGCGCGCGCACCACACCCTCCATCGTGGCCTACCAGGACGACGGTGAAATCCTCGTCGGCGCCTCGGCCAAGCGCCAGGCCGTCACCAACCCCAAGAACACCATCTACGCCGCCAAGCGCCTGATCGGCCGTAAGTTCGACGAAAAGGAAGTGCAAAAGGACATCGACCTGATGCCCTTCCAGATCATCAAGGCCGACAACGGCGACGCCTGGGTGCAGGTGCGCGACCAGAAGTTGGCCGCCCCGCAAATCAGCGCCGAAGTGCTGCGCAAGATGAAGAAGACCGCCGAGGACTACCTGGGCGAGCCGGTCACCGAGGCCGTCATCACGGTGCCCGCCTACTTCAACGACAGCCAGCGCCAGGCCACCAAGGACGCCGGCCGCATCGCCGGCCTGGAGGTCAAGCGCATCATCAACGAGCCCACCGCTGCGGCCCTGGCCTTCGGCCTGGACAAGCAGGACAAGGCCGACCGCAAGATCGCCGTCTATGACCTGGGCGGCGGCACGTTTGACGTGTCCATCATCGAGATCGCCGACGTCGATGGCGAAAAGCAATTCGAGGTGCTGGCCACCAATGGCGACACCTTCCTGGGCGGCGAGGACTTCGACCAGCGCATCATCGACTACATCATCGGCGAGTTCAAAAAGGATCAGGGCGTGGACCTGTCCAAGGACGTGCTGGCCCTGCAGCGCCTCAAGGAAGCCGCCGAGAAGGCCAAGATCGAGCTGTCCAACAGCGCGCAGACCGACATCAACCTGCCCTACATCACGGCAGACGCCTCCGGCCCCAAGCACCTGAACATCAAGCTCACGCGCGCCAAGCTGGAGAGCCTGGTGGACGACCTGATCGAGCGCACCCTCGCGCCCTGCCGCACCGCCATCAAGGACGCCGGCATCAGCGTCTCCGACATCAACGACGTGATCCTGGTGGGCGGCATGAGCCGTATGCCCAAGGTGCAGGACAAGGTCAAGGAATTCTTTGGCCGCGAGCCGCGCAAGGACGTCAACCCGGACGAGGCCGTGGCTGTTGGCGCCGCCATCCAGGGCCAGGTGCTGTCGGGCGACCGCAAGGACGTGCTGCTGCTGGACGTCACTCCCCTGTCCCTGGGCATCGAGACCCTGGGCGGCGTGATGACCAAGATGATCGGCAAGAACACGACCATCCCGACCAAGTTCGCGCAGACCTTTTCCACTGCCGAGGACAACCAGCCCGCCGTGACCATCAAGGTCTTCCAGGGCGAGCGCGAGATCGCCACTGCCAACAAGCTGCTGGGCGAGTTCAACCTGGAGGGCATCGCCCCGGCCTCGCGCGGCACGCCGCAGATCGAGGTGACCTTCGACATCGACGCCAACGGCATCCTGCACGTGTCGGCCAAGGACAAGGGCACGGGCAAGGAAAACAAGATCACCATCAAAGCCAACTCCGGGCTGTCCGAGGACGAGATCCAGAAGATGGTCAAGGACGCCGAGATGAACGCCGCCGACGACAAGAAGAAGCTCGAACTGGTGCAGGCGCGCAACCAGGGCGAGGCCGCCGTCCACTCGGTGACCAAGAGCCTGGGCGAGCACGGCGACAAGCTCGACGCCGACGAAAAAGCCAAGATCGAAGCCGCCGTCAAGGAGCTGGAAGACGCCTTGAAGGGTGACGACAAGGCCGCCATCGACGACAAGACCACCGCCCTGATGGCCGCCAGCCAGAAGCTGGGCGAGAAGGTCTATGCCGACGCCCAGGCTGCTGCCCAGGGCGCAGCCGGCGATGCAGGCGGCGCCGCGCCGGGCGCGCAGCAGTCCGCCGCCGGCGCCTCCGCCGCCCGCGACGACGACAACGTCGTGGACGCCGAAGTCAAGGAAGTCAAGAAGGGCTGACCCAGACCCGCAGGGCCGCCGCGCCCTGCCCTTTTTCACCGCCGCGTCGGGTTCCGCTGTTGTCTGCGGGGCCTTGCGCGGCGTTGTCGCACCCAACGGGTACCTGTCACACCATGTCCAAACGCGATTTTTACGAAGTGCTGGGCGTCCCGAAGAACGCTTCGGACGACGAGCTGAAGAAGGCCTACCGCAAGCTGGCCATGAAGCATCACCCTGACCGCAACCAGGGCGACAGCGCCAAGAAGGCCGAGGAAGCCTTCAAGGAGGCCAAGGAGGCCTACGAAATCCTGTCCGACGCGCAAAAGCGCGCCGCCTACGACCAGTACGGCCACGCCGGGGTCGATCCCAACATGCGTGGCGGCATGGGCGGCGCCGAAGGCTTCGGCGGCTTTGCCGAGGCCTTTGGCGACATCTTCGGCGACATGTTCGGCGGCGCGCGCGGCGGCGCCCGCAGCGGCGGCCGGCAGGTCTATCGCGGCAGCGACCTGTCCTACGCCATGGACATCACGCTGGAAGAAGCCGCCAATGGCAAGGAGGCGCAGATCCGCATCCCCAGTTGGGAGGGCTGCGACACCTGCCACGGCTCGGGCGCCAAGCCCGGCACCGCACCCAAGACCTGCACCACCTGCAGCGGCTCGGGTGTGGTGCAGATGCGCCAGGGCTTTTTCAGCGTGCAGCAGACCTGCCCGCACTGTCGGGGCAGCGGCAAGATCATCCCCGAGCCATGCACCACCTGCCACGGCCAGGGCAAGGTGAAAAAGCAAAAGACGCTGGAAGTGAAGATCCCTGCCGGCATCGACGACGGGATGCGCATCCGCTCCACCGGCAACGGCGAGCCGGGCACCAATGGCGGCCCGCCGGGCGACCTCTACATCGAGATCCGCATCAGAAAGCACGACATCTTCGAGCGCGACGGCGACGACCTGCATTGCGAGGTGCCGGTGAGCTTCACCACAGCGGCGCTGGGCGGCGAGATCGAGGTGCCGACCCTCAGCGGCAAGGCCGCCATCGACATCCCCGAGGGCACCCAGGCCGGCAAGCAGTTCCGCCTGCGCGGCAAGGGCATCAAGGGCGTGCGCTCGTCCTACCCCGGCGACCTGTACTGCCACATCGTGGTCGAAACACCTGTGAAACTGACCGAGTACCAGCGCAAGATCCTGCGCGAGTTCGACGAATCGCTGAAAAAGGGCGGTGCCAAGCATTCGCCCTCCACCGAGAGCTGGACGGACAAGCTCAAGAGCTTTTTTAGCTGACGACCGCGCCTGCCGCGCGCGTATGACAGCGTATGACAGCTCCCCGGCTTTACCGCCCCTGCGACTGCCCCGGATGCCGACCCGGCACCGGGAGCAGCTCAATGGTCGCCAGTGGCAGGAACAGCGTGCGCGGCGCTTCGGGCAAGGCGACAAAGCCGTGGTGCCGATAGAACTGCGCCGCCGGCTCGTCCTTCGCGTCCACCACCAGCGCGTAGGCGGCGATTTCCGCGCGGGCGGCGCGGGTGAGCGCATCGGCCAGCAGCGCACCGCCTAGGCCCTGCCCCTTGAAAGCCTGATCGACCGCCAGGCGGCCCATGCGCACGGCCGGCACGGTCGGGTAACGCGGCAACTTCTTGCCAACGACGGCTGGAAGATCGACCAACAGCAGACTGGCCGAGGCCAGGGTGTAGTAGCCCGCGATGCGCTGTCCGTCCGGCGAGGCCACGAAACAGGCGGCCACGCGGCGGCGAATGTCCTGGGTGGCGTGCTCGCGCAGGTAACGGTTCAGCGGCGGCGAGCCGCAGTCGAACAGGGTGCGGTCATGGGCGGCAGCGAGCGGCGAGAGCTGAAACGGCGCGCCGCTCATGGAGCACGCAAAAGCTTGCCGCGCCTGGCAAAGGCACGTCTGAGGGCAGGAGCCGGCTGCGGCGGTGCCAGCAGCGCCTGGGCAAAGCATTCCTGATCGGCCAGGGACAGGCGAATGACTTCGGCCTGCTCGATGGCGTGCTGCGCGGCCTCCTGGACGGCGGCCACGACGAAATCGGTCACGGTGCGCCCTTGCAGTTCGGCGGCGCGCTTGAGCATGGCGTGCAGATCGGTGCTGATTCGCGCTTCAAGGCGGGCGGTAGAGGGGGTTGCAGACATGGGCTTTCTCCTCGGCAAAATTTACGGCAAATTGCCGTACATATCAACCTCGACCGCCTCACCGCTTGCAGGCGAGCCATGCATCGCCCTCTGCCAGCCATGCCCCTCACCCACCCCAGGCCGGCGTGCCGTCCGCCAGGGCCACGGGGCGGGCGCGGCCCAGGGCTTCGAGGGTTTGCAGCAGCGTCGGCAGGCTTTTCTTCCACGGGCCACGGCCCTTGAAGCGCGCCTCGATGGCGGCCAGCGGCAGCGGCGCGCTGCTGGCCGCCAGCACCTCGGCCACGGCGCGCACCTGCTCGGGCAGGCTCGATGGCCAGGGCTGCGCCAAGACGGTTTTTTGCTCCTGTTTCAATAGCGATTTTTCACCTATGAAATCAGGCTCCATCCCTTGTCCATCAAGCGCTTCCAGCTCCTGATTTTGAGGCAAATTCTGCGGATTCTGGAACGCTGGGCGCAGCCAGCGCACGCTGCCCTGCGCCTCCTCCTGCGCGCGCCGGGCGTTGAGCTGCACCAGATGCGCCAGCACGGCCTGCGTATCGGCGCCGGGCGCCAGGCCATAGGCGGCCAGGACTGCTGCATCCAGCTCGTCGTGCAACTCGCGCAGCACGCCGGCCAGGCCCTGGGTGTGCAGCGCCTGCTCCTTGGCGGTGAGCGCCCGGCCCTCGCGCAGCGCGGCCAGCACGTTGTAGATGCCGGTCAGCGTCAGGCCGGCGTGGCCGGCGGACAGCACGCGCTTCCTGTGGGCGTCGATCTGCTCGGCCAGGTGGGCGATGCGTTCGCGCAGGGCGGGCGTCAGGCCGGTGTCGTCTCCCGGGAAGGGGAAGGTTTCGAAGCACATACTCTTGTTGTATACGGGGCGATCTTCCAACGTACCTCCCACAGCTAATGCCCAATCGATGTGCAACTGGCTGGACAGGACGCCTAGCGTGTACCCATCGTTTAGGGCAATAGCGATAAGTCTGTTGTCCGGCAGGATGCTGGCATCCAGGAACTGGAAGGTGCGGTGCTTGGCGGTTTCGACGGTGGCGATGTAGCGCGGCAGGCCAGCGAGCTGTTTACGCATTTCCTGGCGTGGCTTGCCATGCAGCCACCACAACCTGGCGTAGCCGGCTCCATCCTTGGTCGAGCCCTTGGCATCTCGCTCCGGCTTCACCCGCTCCAGCAGCCATTGGTAGATGGACGGATGCTGCGCGCGCAACTGCTCGGCGCTCAGGCCGAAGGCGTCGATGACTTGCACGCCGCGCGGCTTGTCGGTCAGGTCGCGGCCATTGCGGTAGTCGCGGATGAGCGGCGGACGCTGGCCCCCACCCCAACCCTCCCCAGAGGGGGAGGGAGCAGGGCAGCGGCCTGCTCGGGGGTGACGATGAAGCCGGCCCCATGCAGCTTGACGCCGGGCGAGGAGATGCCCTGCATGGCCCGCAGCGGCTGCGCTGCCGCCACGTTCGCCCCGACGCTCAAATCCGCATGGATCAGCCCGTCCTGCGCCCGCAACTGCACGTCCACCTCGCCGAACTCGCGCGCCTGCTCGTGCGTCACCGTCAGTAGCTGCCCCACCTCCTGCGCCCCACCGGCCAGCACCGTCATGGCGATGCGCACGGCTGCGCCATTGGCGCTGTCCACCCACGGGTGGTCGGGCACGGCCAGCGCGAGGTGCGTGCCGGCATCCAGCGCCGCCTGCACGACGCGGCGGTTGAAGGTCTGGCGCAGGCTGTTGGTGGTGATCAGGCCCATGCGCTGCGCCGCCCCGCCGGCCACCTGCGCGGCGGCGTGCTGCCACCAGAACATGACGAAGTCGGCGCTGTCGGGCACCTCGGGCCAGGCGCCGCGCAGGGCTTCCACGTAGCCGTCGCCCAGGGCGGCGCGCATGGCAGCGGCGCCAATGAACGGCGGGTTGCCGACGATGAAATCCGCCTGCGGCCACACCGCCTTGCGGGCGCCGACGTAGCGCCACTGCGGCACCTGCGCGGCCTCGTCGGGCACCGGCTCGCCGGTGACGGGGTGGGGCTTGAAGCTGCGGCCATCCCAGCGCGTGATGGGCTGGCCGGCGGCATCGCGCGCCGGCTCCAGCGCGTCCCAGGCCAGCACCGCATCGCGGCATTCGATGTTGCCGTAGGCGTGGACGATCGGCTCGGCGACGCTGGCGCGCCCGCGCGTGCGGATGTGCCACTGCAGCCAGCCGATCCACAGCACCAGCTCGGCCAGCGCGGCGGCGCGCGCGTTCAGCTCGATGCCCAGCAGCTGCTGCAGCGTCACCGTCTGGCCCTCGAAGCCAAGCTGATCCTGCGTCTGGCCCAGCTCCTGCAGGGCGTTGACGACCTCGCCCTCCAGGCGCTTCAGGTGCTCCAGCGTGACGTACAGGAAGTTGGCGCTGCCGCACGCCGGATCGAGCACGCGCACCCGACACAGGTACTGATGGAAGGTGCGCAGCTCGGCGCGCGCCTGCTCCAGCTTTGCCTCGCGGGCGCGGCCCGACAGCTCGGCGGCCTCGTGCGCCAGCACCAGGGCGGCGGCACGCGCATCCTGCCAGCGCGTGCGCAGCGGCGCGATCACCGTGGGCAGCACCAGGCGCTCGACATAGGCGCGCGGCGTGTAGTGCGCGCCCAGGGCATGGCGCTCGGTGGGGTCGAGCGCGCGTTCGAGCAGCGTGCCGAAGATGGCCGGCTCGACCTCGCGCCAGTTGGCGCGGGCCGCCTCGATCAGCAGGTCGATCTGCGCCGGGGTCAGCAGCAGGCTGTAGCCGTCCTCGCCCGCGCCCTTGAACAGCTTGCCGTTGAAGTGCAGCACGCGCCCGGCCAGCGCGGCGCAAAAGCCGCCGCTGTCCATGTCGCTCCACAGGATGCGCAGCATTTGCTGCAGGGTGGGCGGGTCGTCGCGCCAGGTCTGCAGGAGCTTGAGAAAACTGCCGGCGGGCAGCAGCTCCACGTCCTCGGCGAACATGGAGAACAGGCAGCGGGTCAGGAAGTTTGCTACCTTTTCTGGAGCTACTGCCACTTGTCCAGCAAGGGTTTGAAGCCGATTTGATGCAGATTCCGGCGCCGGCTTGCCACTGCCTTCGAGCGAGCGGGCCAGGCGCGCCAGCAAATCGGCCACGCCGCGCGTGACTTCGGCGCTGATGAGGGCGGGGTTGAGGCTGTCGGGTGCCAGCCAGATGCTGCGCAGCCGCTGGCGCACCTCGGGCCGCGCCAGGTCGGCCAGCGGCAGGCGGTGGCTGCGCGGGTCGGGAAACGGCGTGTAGGTGGCGCCGCTGCGGCTGAACTCGGCATAGACCTCGATGACATTGCCGACATCGAGCACCAGCAAAAAGGGCGGACGCCCCTCGGCGGCGGGCAGGGCGCGGGCATAGCCCTCGGCCTGGCTGCGCGCGCGCAACATGCCGTCGTCGAAGCCCTTGGTGTGGCCGGCGGCCCGGAGTTTTTTCGCCTCCAGCACGAAGTGCCCGCGCCGGTAGCAGTCGATGCGCCCGCTGCTGGTGCTGCCGTCGCCGTGCTGGAAGGTGACGGGGCGCTCGAACATGTAGTCCTGCTCGGGCGTGGCGTGCGGCGTGTCCACGCCCAGCAGCGCGCACAGCTCGATCACGAAGCTCTGCGCCGTTGCCAGCTCGCTGGCGGCCACGCCCTGCCAGCGGGCGATGAAGGCAGCGGCGGCGGCGTTGTCCGCCGCGCGGGCGGCTGGGTCGGTGGCGGCTTCGGTCATGCGGCGTGTGTCCGGTTGTTTCTCCCGCGCGGGATTATGGACAGGCGCCGGAGGTGCTCCTGTTGCTGCTGCCCAGCCCTGGCTGCACCCCATGCCGGGCGCAGACCTGTTGGAAGCAATCCAGGGATGCGCGAAATTCACGCCGCAGCCCATCCACGGTGGAGCCGTAGAAATCGGCACCACCGTTGAGGCCCTGGATCTCCCCGCGGAATCGAGCGCTCTCAGGGTCGTATTGCAAGACGGCGGTATAGCCGTCCAGCTCCATCGTGGTCGGGGTGGTCATGGGTGGCGCCCCCAGCCTCAGACCCACGCACACTCGCACGTGAAATGCCGCAGGAACTTCGGCTGCTTGGTGATCCGCACCCCGCGGATGCTGGCGGCCTTGTCCTTGACTTCGGCAATCACCTCGGCGGCGTAGTCGAAGTGGCTTTGCGTGTACATGCGCCGGGGGAAGGCCAGGCGCACCAGCTCCATGCTGTGGAACGTCTCGCGGCCATCATCGCCGCGCTTGCCGAACATGACCGAGCCGATCTCCACGCCGCGGATGCCGCCTTCCAGGTACAGCGCGTTGCACAGCGCCCAGGCGGGGTAGTGCTCGACGGGCATGTCGGGCAGCACGCTCTTGGCGTCGATATAGACAGCGTGCCCACCCGTGGGGCGCACAAAGCCGACACCGGCGGCATCGAGCTTTTCGCCCAGGTATTCGGCGGTGCGCAGGCGGTAGCGCAAATAGTCCTCGTCCATGCCCTCATACAGCCCCACGGCCAGGGCTTCGAGGTCGCGCCCGGCCATGCCGCCGTAGGTCGGAAAGCCCTCCATCATGATCAGGTTGTTGCGCACGGCATCGAGCCACTCGTCGGTACGCAGCACGATGAAGCCGCCGATGTTGACCATGCCGTCCTTCTTGGCGCTCATGGTCGCGCCGTCGGCATACGAGAACATCTCGCGCACGATCTCGGGGATGGACGCGCCCTCGTAGCCCGGCTCGCGCATCTTGATGAACATGGCGTTTTCCGAGAAGCGGCACACGTCCATGATGAAGGGCTTGCCGTATTTCTTGAGCAGCTGCGCATACGCGCGGATGTTGGCCATGGACACGGGCTGGCCGCCGCCGGTGTTGTTGGTGATGGTGAGCATCCCGAACGGGATGCGGTCGCCATCCTTTTTCAGCACCTCCTCGGCGCGCTCCAGGTCGATGTTGCCCTTGAAGGGGTGCAGCGCGGCGGGCTGCAGGCCTTCGGCGATGACCAGATCGAGCGCGGTGACGCCCAGAAACTCCAGGTTGCCGCGCGTGGTGTCGAAGTGGCAGTTGTTGGGCACCACGTCGCCATCCTTGGCAATGGCGGAAAACAGCACTTTCTCCGCTGCCCGGCCCTGGTGCGTGGGCACGAAGTGCGCCATGCCGGTGATGTCCTGGATCGCCTTTTCCAGCCGGTAGTAGCTGCGCGCGCCGGCATAGCTCTCGTCGCCTTCCATGATGGCGCCCCACTGGCGGCTGGACATGGCGCCGGTGCCGGAATCCGTCAGCCAGTCGATCAGCACGTCCTCGGCGCGCAGCTTGAAGACGTTGAGTTTGGCCTCGTCCAGCAGCCGCTCGCGGTCGGCGCGGGTGGTCATGCGAATCGGCTCGACGCTCTTGATGCGAAACGGCTCGATCAGGGTCTTGGGCATGGAGTTCTCCTGGAGTTGTGGTTGCGATGGGGCAGGAAGTTAGGCCGTCCGGCACGGTCGTGGTGTCGGTTTTTCCCAACGCTGGGGCAGAAAAACGCTGTTTGCGGCAGGTCAATCCCGAGTGTTTTATTCGGGTTTGCGCAGCAGGCCTTGCGGCAGGTCAGGCCGGCGCCCGGGCGGGCGGCCTAAGGTGCGCCGTTCAGGGCTTGCGGGTCTGTCGTGCATCTGCCCGGCCCACTCGCCGCCTGGTCTGCGCCGCACTGGCGCGCCCATTGCGCATTCCTGCCTGTCACTTCTGCCTGTTGCTGCTCCCGATGGCCTCTGCTGCTTGCCTTGCCCCTGCCGCCCCTGCCCCCGCCGCCTCCGCCGCGCCGCGCCCCGAGCTGGTCTGCCCGGCGGGCAGCCTGCCAGCCCTGAAGGCGGCCATCGACGGCGGGGCCGATTGCGTCTATCTGGGCCTGCGCGATGCCACCAATGCGCGCAACTTCGCCGGGCTGAACTTCGACGAGGCGGCCATCCAGACCGGCATTGCCTACGCCCACCAGCGCGGCGCCAAGGTGCTGCTGGCGCTCAACACCTATCCGCAGGCGGCCAATCCGGCGCCCTGGCGCCAGGCGGTGGATCGCGCCGCCGCCTGGGGGGTGGATGCCGTCATCCTGGCCGACCCGGGGCTGATGCGCTACGCCTGCCAGCAGCATCCGGGGCTGCGCCTGCATCTGTCGGTGCAAGGCTCGGCAACGAATCACGACGCCATCAACCTGTACCGCGCGCAGTTCGGCATCCAGCGCGCCGTGCTGCCGCGCGTGCTGGCGCTGGAGCAGGTGCGCCAGGTCGTGCAGCGCACCGACGTGGAGATCGAGGTCTTCGGCTTCGGCAGCCTGTGCGTGATGGTCGAGGGGCGCTGCGCGCTGTCGTCGTATGCCACGGGCGAGTCGCCCAACACGCATGGCGTGTGCTCGCCGCCCAAGGCCGTGCGCTGGCAGGAGACCAAGGATGGCGTCCACGCGCGCCTGAACGGCGTGCTGATCGACCGCTACGCGCCGGACGAGAACGCCGGCTATCCGACGCTGTGCAAGGGCCGCTTCGACGTTGGCGACGAAAAGAACTACTACGCGCTGGAGGAGCCGACCAGCCTGAACACGCTGGAGCTGCTGCCGCAGTTGATCAAGATGGGCGTGCGCGCCTTCAAGATCGAAGGGCGCCAGAGGAGCCCGGCCTACGTAGCGCAGGTCACGCGCGTGTGGCGCGAGGCCATCGACCATTGCCTGGCGCAGGGCCATTTGTACGTCCCCAAGACGGCCTGGATGGCCAGCCTTGATCAGGTGGCCGAGGGCCAGCAGCACACGCTGGGGGCGTATCACAGGCCGTGGAAGTGAAGCAAGCCGGCCTGAGAGACTTTCTCCCTCTCCCGCATGCGGGAGAGGAAGCCAGACCCGTCCCGCATCCAAATTCTCATGACACCCCTCAGCACCCCTGCCATGCAACTGGCCCTCGGCCCCCTGCTCTACTACTGGCCGCGCGAGACGGTCTTCGACTTCTACCAGGCCATGGCCGAGACGCCGCTGGACATCGTCTATCTGGGCGAAGCCGTGTGCTCGCGCCGCCACGAGCTGCGCCAAAGCGACTGGATCGACATCGCCCGGATGCTGCGCAGTGCCGGCAAGCAGCCGGTCATGTCCACCATGGTGCTGCTCGAATCGACCAGCGGCGTGGCCGACATGCACAAGACCGTGCGTGACGAGGAATTCCTGATCGAGGCCAACGACATGGGCGCCGTACACAACCTGGCCGGCAAGCGCGCCTTTGTCGCCGGGCCGCAACTCAACCTGTTCAATGCCGACGCGCTGGCCTGGATGGCCGGCCTGGGCGCCAGCCGCTGGGTGGCGCCGCTGGAGATGCGCGGCAGCGATCTGGTACTGCTCAACGCCCAGCGCCCCGCCGGGCTGCAGACGGAAGTCTTTGCCTATGGCCGGATGCCGCTGGCGTTCTCGGCGCGCTGCTTCACTGCACGGCACTACAACCTGCCCAAGGACGATTGCGGCTTTTCCTGCATCCAGCACCCCGACGGGCAGGTGCTGGCCACGCGCGAGGGCGAGGCATTTTTAGTACTCAACGGCATCCAGACGCAATCGGCACGCATCCACAACCTGATCCAGGACGTGCCGCAGCTGGCCGCCGCGGGCGTGGACATCCTGCGCCTGTCGCCGCAGTCGCAGCACATGGCCGGAGTGATCGCCGAGTTCGACGCCGCCCGCCGCGCCGCCGCGCCCGACCCCGCCGCCCTGGCCCGGATGCACGCGCTGATGCCCGCAGCGGCCTGCAACGGCTACTGGCACGGCAAGCCGGGGCTGGAACTGGTCGAGGGGGCAGGGGAGGTTGTGCGATGAGCCTGAAAGGCCGCAGGAATCCATCGCCCACCGCACAACGCACAACGCACAACGAGACCATGTACCACACCGCCCCGCCCGCCCCCTACACCCTGCCCCGCCCCGTGGGCGCCGCCCTGGCGCGGCTGCCGGCCTGGCCGGGTTCGCGTCTGCTGGTCGCGGCCATCAACGTGGCCCTGGCGCGCCACCTGCCCGCCGACGTGCGCGCGCTACTGCAGGGCAAGCGCCTGGCGATCCGCGTGCGCGATGCGCGCCTGGCCTTCGACTTCACCTGGAGCGGCCAGCACTTCGTCGCCAGCCGGGCGCACGCCCAGCCAGACCTGGTCATCAGCGCCAACGCGCAGGACTTTCTGCTGCTGGCGCAGCGCCGGCAAGACCCGGACACGCTGTTTTTCAACCGCCGCCTGGTCATGGAGGGCGACACCGAGCTGGGCCTGATGGTCAAGAACGCGCTGGACGCGCTGGAGCTGCCGGTGCTCGACCCCTGGCACTGGACGCCGCACGCCGTGCTGTCGCGCCGCGCGCCGCAATTGGCGCGGCTGCTGCCGCCGCTGCCGGGCTTTGCGCGCAGGCCGGGGGGTGAGCCGCCCGCAGACTGGCGCGCTGGCGCAGGCGCTGCACCCGCCCGCCCACATCCAACCCCACCCAGGAGCCAGCCATGAGTCCCCTGCCCGCCTCCAACGACGACGAGCACGCCCCCGAGGCGCTGGTCTATTCCTGCTCGGGCTGCTCCAGCGCGGCGCAACTGGCCAACCATGTAGCGCTGCAGATGGATAGGCGCGGCGTGGCCGAGATGTCGTGCATCGCCGGCGTGGGCGGCGACGTGCCCAAGCTGGTCAAGGTGGCCAAGTCGGGCCGCCCCATCATTGCTCTGGATGGCTGCCCGCTGGTGTGCGTCAAAAGCGTGCTGGCGCGCCACGGCGTCGCGCCGGCGCGGCACTACCAGTTGCATCAGTACGGCGTGAAAAAGCGCACGCACCAGGACTTCGACCCAGCGCAGGCGCAGGAAGTGCTGCAGCGCGTCGAGGCCGACCTGCGCAAGCGGCCACTGCAGGCTACGCCGCCGCCGGGCACCAGTCCCGGCACCGACCAGGCCCAGCATGTCTGAGCCGCGCCGCATCATCGTCGGCATCTCGGGCGCCAGCGGCGCCGTCTATGGCGCGCGGCTGCTGCAGGCGCTGCGCGAGCTGGGCGGCGTCGAGACGCATCTGGTGGTCTCCAGCGCCGGCTGGCTGAACCTGCGCCACGAGCTGGACATGGATCGCCCCGCCGTGGAGGCGCTGGCCGATCGGGTGCATAAGGTGGCCGACATCGGCGCGTGCATCGCCAGCGGCTCGTTTGCCGCACATGGCATGGTGGTGGCGCCGTGCTCCATGCGCACGCTGGCGGCGATTGCCCACGGCCTGACGGACAACCTGCTCACGCGCGCGGCGGACGTCTGCCTCAAGGAGCGCCGCCGCCTGGTGCTGATGGTGCGCGAGTCGCCGCTGCACCTGGTGCATCTGCGCAACATGGCCACGGCAACCGAGCTGGGTGCCATCGTCTGCCCGCCCATGCCGGCCTTCTACCAGCGCCCGACCAGCGTGGGCGAGATCGTCGATCACAGCGTCGCCCGGGTGCTCGACCTGCTGGGCCTGGAGCACGCGCTGGCACCGCGCTGGCAGGGCTTGCAGGAGGCAATTTGATAAAAAAATGATAGCTATCATCGCTTGCCTGGCAAGGGTTTCAGTCGTTTTTCACTGAAAAAACCCTCATGCACCGCCACCCCGCCCCCTCTCCCGCGTGCGGGGAGGGCCGGGGCGAGGGGATCGGCAATGAGCGCCGCGCCCGAACCACCCCCTCTCCCCAGACCTCGCCCCAAGAGAGCGAGGAAGTGAAACCCCATGCCCTACCGCGACCTGCGCGACTTCATCACCCAGCTGGAGGCCGCCGGCGAGCTGCGCCGCATCGCCCAGCCCGTCTCCCCGCACCTGGAAATGACCGCCCTGGCCGATCGCGTGCTGCGCACCGGCGGCCCGGCGCTGCTGTTCGAGCAGCCGACCGGCCACTCCATGCCGGTACTGGCCAACCTGTTCGGCACGCCGGCGCGCGTGGCCCGGGCCATGGGCGTGCGCGATCTGTCCGAGGTGCGCGCCTTCGGCGAGGCCCTGGCCCAGCTCAAGGAGCCGGAGCCGCCCAGCAGCGTGCGCGGGCTGTGGCAGCAGCGCGATCTGGTGCGCTCGCTGTGGCACATGACCCCGGCCAGCGTGCGCCAGCCGCCCTGCCAGCAAATCGTGCTGGAGGGCAGCGAGGTCGATCTGGGCCGCCTGCCGGTGCAGCACTGCTGGCCGGGCGATGTGGCCCCGCTCATCACCTGGGGCCTGACCATCACGCGCGGGCCGCACAAGCGCCGGCAAAACCTGGGCATCTACCGCCAGCAGGTGCTGTCGCGCAACCAACTCATCCTGCGCTGGCTGCCGCACCGTGGCGGCGCGCTGGACTTTGCCGAGCACGGCCGCCGGCATCCCGGCCAGCCCTACCCTGTGGCCGTGGCCATAGGGGCCGACCCGGCGACCATCCTGGGCGCGGTGACGCCCGTGCCCGACGCCCTGTCCGAATACCAGTTCGCCGGCCTGCTGCGCGGCGCGCGCACCGAGGTGGCGCCGGCCATCGGCGTGCCGCTGGCGGTGCCGGCGCACGCCGAGATCGTGCTGGAGGGCCACATCCTGCCCGATGCCGAGCATCCCAGCGGCTGGCAGCACGCTTGGGAGGGGCCGTATGGCGACCACACCGGCTACTACAACGAATGCGCCGAGTTCCCGGTGCTCACGGTGCAGCGCCTGACACAGCGCCGGGGCGCGATCTACCACAGCACCTACACCGGCAAGCCGCCAGATGAGCCGTCCATGCTGGGCCTGGCCATGAACGAGCTGTTCGTGCCGCTGCTGCAGCGCGCCCTGCCCGAGGTGCTGGACTTCTGGCTGCCGCCCGAGGCCTGCAGCTACCGCCTGGCCGTGGTGCGCATCAGAAAGAGCTACCCCGGCCACGCCCGGCGCGTGATGATGGGCGTGTGGGGCCACCTGCGCCAGTTTCTGTACACCAAGTTCATCATCGTGGTCGATGAGGATGTCGATGCGCGCCACTGGCCCGACGTGGTCTGGGCCATGACTACGCGCATGGATCCGGCGCGCGACACCATGCTGGTGGAGAACACGCCCATCGACTATCTGGACTTTGCCTCGCCCGTGTCCGGCCTGGGCAGCAAGATGGGGCTGGATGCAACCAACAAATGGCCCGGCGAGACGCAGCGCGAATGGGGCCGCACCATGGCCATGGACGCACAGGTCAGCGCCCGCATGAACGCCCTGGCCGACGCACTGGGGCTGTAGCGCAGCGGCTATCCTGCCGCCATGACCGTCCACCTCACCTTCCTCGGCGGTGCCGGCACCGTCACCGGCTCCAAGTACCTCGTGCGCCACGGTGGCCAGGCGCTGCTGCTCGATTGCGGTCTGTTCCAAGGCTACAAGCTGCTGCGCCAGCGCAACTGGCAGCCGCTGCCGCTGGCCAGCGCCGCCCTCGACGCCGTGGTGCTGACGCACGCCCACCTCGACCACAGCGGCCACCTGCCGCTGCTGGCGCGCCAGGGCTTTGCCGGCCCGGTCTGGTGTACGCCGGGCACGCGCGACCTGTGCGCCATCTTGCTGCCCGACAGCGGCCATTTGCAGGAAGAAGACGCCAACTACCTGAACCGCCACGGCCTGAGCCGCCACAGCCCGGCGCTGCCGCTGTACACCCGGCTGGACGCCGAGCGCAGCCTGGCGCTGCTGCGCACGCAGCCGCTGCACCAGGACTTCGAGCCGCTGCCGGGCTGGCACGCGCGCTTCAGCCGCGCCGGGCACATCCTGGGCGCGGCCAGCGTGCTGCTGCAGGTCGGCGGGCGGCGCATCCTGCTGTCCGGCGACCTGGGGCGCAGCGACGATGTGCTGATGCACGCCCCGGAGCCGCCGCCAGCCGCCGACGTGGTGCTGGTCGAATCCACCTACGGCGACCGCAGCCACCCGCCGGGCACGGTGGCGGACGAACTGGGGCCGGCGCTGGCCCGCGTGGCGGCGCGCGGCGGCGTGGCCGTGGTGCCGGTGTTCGCCGTGGGCCGGGCGCAGACGGTGCTGCACGCCATCACCGAGCTCAAGGCGCGCGGCGCGCTGCCGGCGGCGCTGCCGGTCTTTCTGGACAGCCCGATGGCGGTCAACGCCACGCAGCTGTTCGAGGATCACCTGGGCGAGCACCGCCTGAGCCGCGCGCAGCTGCAGGCCATGGCGCGCGGCACGACGCTGGTGCGCAGCGTCGAGGAGTCCAAGGCGCTGGCGCGTCTGCACGGCCCGCGCGTCATCCTGTCGGCCAGCGGCATGGCCACCGGCGGGCGCGTGCTGCACCACCTGCAGCTGCACGCCGGCGACCACCGCAACATGATCGTCCTGACCGGCCACCAAGCCGGCGGCACGCGCGGCGCGCGCATCGCGGCGGGCGAGAAGAGCATCCGCATCCACGGCCAGGACGTGGCCGTGCGCGCCGAGGTGGTGCAACTGCACACGGCCTCGGCCCACGCCGACGGCCAGCAGGTGCTGGACTGGCTGGCGGCCAGCCCGGGCGCGCCGCGCCAGGCCTATGTGGTGCATGGCGAGCTGGCCGCCGCCGACGCGCTGCGCCAGCGCATCGAGCAGCGCCTGCGCTGGCCAGCGCAGGTGCCCGAGCATGGCGCCACGGTCGTGGTCTGAGGGTCAAAACCGCCTCAAACCCTTGTCAGACAAGCGCTGCCAGCTATCATTTTTTGAAAAACCATGTCGCCCGGCTGCAGCCCGCAAGTCGGCGGCAGGCCGCTCGGGCGGGGCTGCGACAATTCCTGCTGCCCTGAGCCAGCCGCCTGGCGCCGTGGCACCCTGATTGCCAAGTCCATGCCTGCCGAGCTCTTCACACTGCACACCCACTACGACAACCTGAAGGTCAGTCGGGATGCACCGCCGGAGGTCATCCGCGCCGCCTACAAGGTGCTGGTGCAGCGCTGCCACCCGGACAAGTGGGACAACGCAGCCGAAGCCACCTATGCCATGCAGGTGCTCAGCGAGTCGTATGCCGTACTCATGGACCCGCAGCAGCGCCGCGAGCACGACGCCTGGATCCTGCGCGAGGAGCTGCGCCAGCAGACCTGGACGGGCGCCTGGACGACTGCCCCGGCCCCCACCCCGCCGCCACACGAGCCGGCGCCGCAGCCGGCCAGCACCCAGCCGCCTGATGATGCAGATGAGGCGGATGGTGCGAAGCCAGCGCAGCACAAGGTGGCCAGCCTTGGCAGCACGCAGGCAGTCGAGGGCAGCGTCGGCGCACCGCCCCTGGCCCCGGAGCCTGCAGCGCAGACGCAGGCGGTGGTCGTTGCCGCCCAGCCCGGGCCAGCGCAGACCACTGACCCGCCTGCTGCCGAACCACCTGCTGCCGAACCGCCCGCGACGGCAGACCCCGGCACCTCCCCGGAGCCGGAGCCAGAGCCGGAACCTGAACCAAGGCCCGAACCCGCAGCAACGCCGATACCGCCGCCGCAAGCACAGGCCTTCAGCCCCTGTGCCGCAGCCAGGCCCACGCTGTCCCAGCAGCAGACAGCTCCCTTGGCAACCCCGGGTGCTCCCGCAGCGCCCATCCCTCCTGCGGCCAGCCCCGCCCTCTCGCGCCCGCAGTCCAGCCAGCCGCGCCGGGGCCGCAGCCGCCGCCTCGGCCCATGCGGCGGCGCCGATCCGGACTGCGGCCCGAGGTGCTGGTGGCCGTGCTGGCAGCCGCGATCGTCCTGGGCGCGCAACTGTTCTTTGCACCCCCCGAACCGGGCGAGGCGCACGCCCCGGAGGCCCCGCTGTCATCGGCGGACGTACACGACCTGACCCGGCCCGTGCCGCCCCAGGTGCAGGCAGTGACCTACCCCCAGGTCAGCAAGGCGCATCCGGATGCGCGCCTCATCGTCGTCAGCCCCGAATTCGACGCCTGGCGCAAACAGCAAAGCGCCGCCCGCCGGGCGGAGATCACGCGCATCCTCGGCCAAGGCACGCCGGGCGAGGTCATCGCCCTGCTGCATGAGTACAAGCGCCAGCTGCACGACTCCTGAGCACACAAGCCATCGCCAGACACGATGCCTGACACCCATATTTGGCAGCCCACCCCCATCCATTCGCGATGCCAAGGCGCATCACATAGGGCAAAATAGGGGCATCCATCTTCATTCAAGAAGACTGAAAATTACCACCCCGCATGAAACCCGAACGCAGCCTTGCCCGCCGCATCGATCTGACCACGCTGCAACTGTTCGTTGCCGTGTGCCGCACAGGCAGCATTGGCCGGGCGGCGCAGCAGGAGTTCATCGCCGCCTCGGCCGTCAGCAAGCGCCTGGCTGACCTGGAGGCTGCCGTGGGCACGCCGCTGGTCTATCGCCACAGCCGGGGCGTGGCGCCCACGCCTGCCGGCGAAAGCCTGCTGCACCACGCACGCAACGTGCTGCTGGGCCTGGAGCGCCTGCACGGCGAGCTGTCCGAGTACGCTGGCGGCGTGCGCGGCCATGTGCGCGTACACGCCAACATCTCGGCCATCGTGCAATTCCTGCCGGAAGACCTGGGCGCCTTTGCCCGCACGCACCAGCAGATCAAGATCGACCTGCACGAGCGCCTGTCGCCCGAGGTGCTGCAGGCCGTGCAGGAGGGCAGCGCCGACCTGGGCCTGTGCCAGGCGCCCACCGCCGGCTCGGGCAGCGGCCTGGATGGCGCCGTGGCCTGCGGCCTGCAAGCGCGCCCCTATCGCAGCGACGAATTGGTGCTCATCGTGCCGCAAGGCCACGCCCTGCAAGCGCAGGCAGCTATCAAATTTGAAGAAGTGCTGGACTGCGACATCGTCGGCCTGCACGCCGGCAGCTCCATCAGCCTGGCCATGCAGGCCGCCGCTGCGCAGGCCGGGCGACCGCTGCGCCAGCGCATCCAGGTCACCGGGCTGGATGCCATGTGCCGCATGATCGACAACGGCCTGGGCGTGGGCCTGTTGCCCAGCCGCGCCTTTGCGCTGATGCAGGGCCTGGGCCGGCTGGCCGCCGTGCCGCTGGATGAACCCTGGGCGCGCCGCACCCTGGTGCTGGTGGCGCGCGACTTTGCCGCCCTGCCGGCCAGCGCCCGGCTGCTGGCCGAGCACCTGGCGCAGCCGCCCGGGGCGGGCTGCGCCGACATTGGCACCAACACCAGCAACAACACCAGCACCGTTGCCGCTGCTGCCTGACGCCTTTTTCCTTCCCCACCCACGAGACGAGACTGCCATGGGACGCACCCTGTACGACAAGATCTTCGACGAGCACGTCGTCCACACCGAGGACGACGGCACCGCCATCCTCTACATCGACCGCCATCTGGTGCATGAAGTCACCAGCCCGCAGGCTTTCGAGGGCCTGCGCGAGGCGGGCCGCCGCGTCTGGCGCAACAGCTCCATCGTCGCCACCGCCGACCACAACACGCCCACCACCGGCTGGGAGCTGGGCTACGACGGCATTGCCGACCCCATCAGCCGCGAGCAGATCGTCACACTCGACAAGAACATTGCCGAGCATGGGGCGGCGGCCTTCTTCCCGTTCATGAGCCGCCGCCAAGGCATCGTGCATGTCATCGGCCCGGAAAACGGCGCCACGCTGCCGGGCATGACCGTGGTCTGCGGCGACAGCCACACCAGCACGCACGGGGCGTTTGGTGCTCTGGCGCACGGCATCGGCACCAGCGAGGTCGAGCACGTCATGGCCACGCAGACGCTGCTGGCCAAGAAGGCCAAGAACATGCTGGTCAAGGTCGAGGGCAAGACGGCGCCCGGCATCACCGCCAAGGACATCGTGCTGGCCATCATCGGCAAGATCGGCACCGCCGGCGGCACGGGCTACACCATCGAGTTTGCCGGCCAGGCCATTCGCGACCTCTCCATGGAAGGGCGCATGACGGTGTGCAACATGGCCATCGAGGCCGGTGCGCGCGCCGGCCTGGTGGCCGTGGATGACAAGACCATCGACTACCTGCGTGGCCGGCCCATGTCGCCCACGGGCGTCGAGTGGGATCAGGCGGTGGCGTACTGGAAGACGCTGCACTCCGACCCGGACGCCAAGTTCGACGCCGTGGTCGAGCTGCGCGGCGAGGACATCGTCCCGCAGGTCACCTGGGGCACCAGCCCGGAGATGGTGCTGGGCGTGGACGCCCGCGTGCCCGACCCCGACAAGGAAAAGGACGCCACCCGCCGCAGCGCCATGGAGCGCGCCCTGACCTACATGGCCTTGGCGCCGGGCAAGCCGATTGCCGACATCTTCGTGGACAAGGTCTTCATCGGCTCGTGTACCAACAGCCGCATCGAGGACATGCGCGAGGCCGCCGCCGTAGTGAAAAAGCTCGGCCAGAAGGTGGCCAAGAACATCAAGCAGGCCATGGTCGTGCCCGGCTCCGGGCTGGTCAAGGAGCAGGCTGAAGCCGAGGGCCTGGACAAGATCTTCAAGGCCGCAGGCTTCGAGTGGCGCGAGCCGGGCTGCTCCATGTGCCTGGCCATGAACGCCGACCGGCTGGAGCCGGGCGAGCGCTGCGCCTCGACCTCCAACCGCAATTTCGAGGGCCGCCAGGGCGCGGGCGGGCGCACGCACCTGGTCAGCCCGGCCATGGCGGCAGCGGCAGCCATCCACGGCCATTTCGTCGATATCCGCAAATTCGCCTGAAAGGACACAGCGCCATGGAAAAATTCACCATCCACCAGGGCCTGGTCGCGCCCATGGATCGCGAGAACGTCGATACCGACGCCATCATCCCCAAGCAATTTCTGAAGTCCATCAAGAAGACGGGCTTTGGCCCGAATCTGTTCGACGAGTGGCGCTATCTGGATCAGCCCGGCCAGCCCGGCGTGCCGGAAGCCGAGCGCCGGCCCAACCCGGATTTCGTGCTGAACCAGCCGCGCTATCAGGGTGCGAGCATCCTGCTGGCACGGCAGAACTTCGGCTGCGGCTCCAGCCGCGAGCACGCGCCCTGGGCGCTGCAGCAGTACGGCTTTCGCGCCATCCTGGCGCCCAGCTTTGCCGACATCTTCTTCAACAACTGCTTCAAGAACGGCCTGCTGCCCATCGTGCTGCCACAGGGCGTGGTCGATCGGCTGTTCAACGAAGTCCATGCCTTCCCCGGCTACGAGCTGACCATCGACCTGGAGCGCCAGGTCATCGTGCAGCCGCAGGGCGAGGAGATCCCGTTCGAGGTCAACGCCTTTCGCAAGTACTGCCTGCTGGGCGGCTATGACGACATCGGCCTGACGCTGCGCCACAAGGACAAGATCGCCGCCTTCGAGGCCGAGCGCCTGGCCACCAAGCCCTGGCTGGCGCACACCATGGCAGCGTAGGAAGGCCACCCCTCGCCCCACTCCTCTCCCTCACGTGGGCGAGGGAGTGAAATATATATAAAAACTGCCTCAAACCCTTGCCAGTCAAGCGTGAGCAGCTATCAATTCAATAATTCACAGAGAAACCAAACCATGAAAATCGCAGTTCTGCCGGGCGACGGCATCGGCCCCGAGATCGTTGCCGAGGCCGTCAAGGTGCTGGGCGCCCTGGATCTGAAGTTCGAGCTGGAGTCCGCCCCGGTGGGCGGCGCGGCCTACGAGGCCGCCGGCCATCCGCTGCCCGAGGCCACCTTGAAACTGGCCAGCGAGGCCGACGCCATCCTGTTCGGCGCCGTGGGTGACTGGAAGTACGACACGCTCCAGCGCCACCTGCGCCCTGAGCAGGCCATCCTGGGCCTGCGCAAGGCCCTGGGCCTGTTCGCTAATTTCCGCCCGGCGATTTGCTACGAGCAGCTGGTGGGCGCCTCCAGCCTCAAGCCCGAGCTGGTCGCCGGCCTGGACATCCTGATCATCCGCGAGCTGACGGGCGACATCTACTTCGGCCAGCCGCGCGGCCGGCGCCAGGCCACGGACGGGCACTTTCCCGGCGCCGAGGAAGCCTTCGACACCATGCGCTACACGCGCCCCGAGATCGAGCGCATCGCCCGCGTGGCCTTCGAGGCGGCACGCAAGCGCAATAAAAAAGTGACCAGCGTGGACAAGGCCAACGTGCTGGAGACCTTCCAGTTCTGGAAGGACGTGGTCACCGAAGTCCACAAGGACTACCCGGACGTGCAGCTGGAACACATGTACGTGGACAACGCCGCCATGCAACTGGTCAAGGCGCCCAAGGCCTTCGACGTGATCGTCACCGGCAATATGTTCGGCGACATCCTGAGCGACGAGGCCTCCATGCTCACCGGCTCCATCGGCATGTTGCCTTCGGCGTCGCTGAACGACAGAAAGCAGGGCCTGTACGAGCCCAGCCACGGCAGCGCGCCCGACATCGCCGGCAAGGGCGTGGCCAATCCGCTGGCGACCATTTTGTCGGCGGCCATGATGCTGCGCTTCTCGCTGGGCCAGGCCGAGGCGGCCGAGCGCATCGAGACCGCCGTCCAGGCCGTGCTGGCCCAGGGCCTGCGCACGCCCGACATCTGGAGCGAGGGCACGAGCAAGGTCGGCACGCAGCAGATGGGCGATGCGGTGGTCAACGCGCTGCGCTGAGCGCGCGTTAGCCATCCCCGGGGCCGGTCATTGCCGGCCCCTTAAAATACCCCTCCATGACTGTCGCTCACCTGCGTCCCCCAGGAATGCCGCCCGCACCAGCGGGCCTGGCGGGCGACTTTCTTCCTCCACCAAAACCACGACCATTACGGGCTGACCCAGCTCCGGCATCGTCGTGCGCCCTTCCGGCCAGACGAGCCGGAGCCGAAGAAAGGCAGCCGCCGGTCGCGTGCGCACTGTTTCTTCAACCTCGTACAAGGGCATTTCAAATGAGCAAGCAACTGGTAGGCCTCGTCGGCTGGCGCGGCATGGTCGGCTCCGTGCTGATGGATCGCATGGTCGCCGAAGGCGACTTCGAGCTGATCGAGCCGGTCTTCTTCTCCACCTCCAACGCCGGCGGCAAGGCGCCCGCCATGGCGCGCACGCACACCCAGCTCAAGGACGCCAATGACGTGGCCGAGCTGGCCAAGTGCGCCATCGTCATCACCTGCCAGGGTGGCGACTACACCAAGGAGGTCTTCCCCAAGTTGCGCGCGTCCGGCTGGCAGGGCCACTGGATCGACGCCGCCAGCGCGCTGCGCATGGAAGGCGACGCCGTCATCGTGCTCGACCCGGTCAACGAGGGCCTGATCCAGCAAAAACTCGCCGCCGGCGGCAGGAACTGGATCGGTGGCAACTGCACCAACTCCATCCTGCTGATGGGCCTGGCCGGGCTGTTCAAGGCCGATGCGGTCGAGTGGGTCAGCTCCATGACTTACCAGGCAGCGTCCGGCGGCGGCGCCAACCACATGCGCGAGCTGCTCAAGGGCATGGGCGTGATCCACGGCGCAGTGGCCGACGAGCTGGCCACGCCTTCCTCGGCCATCCTGGACATCGACCGCAAGGTCGCCCAGACCATCCGCGAGGACGTGCCCACGGAATTTTTCGGCGCGCCGCTGGCCGGCGGCCTGATCCCCTGGATCGATTCGCAGCTCGACAACGGCCAGTCCAAGGAAGAGTGGAAGGGCCAGGCCGAGGTCAACAAGATCCTGGGCACCGAGAGCGCTATCCCCGTCGATGGCCTGTGCGTGCGCATCGGCGCCATGCGCTGCCACTCGCTGGCGCTGACCCTCAAGCTGAAGAAGGATTTGCCTTTGCCTGAGATCGAGACGCTCATCCAGGGCGGCAATCCGTGGGTCAAGTTCGTCGCCAACGAGCGCGCGCTCACGGTGCAGGAGCTGACCCCGGCCTCCATCACCGGTGGCCTGCAGATCGGCGTGGGCCGGGTGCGCAAGCTGAACATGGGGCCGCAGTACATCTCCGCCTTCGTGATCGGCGACCAGCTCCTGTGGGGCGCCGCCGAGCCGCTGCGCCGCATGTTGCGCATCCTGCTGGCCGCCTGAGGACGCGGGCGGTGCCCGGGCGCACCGCCTCGGCGCCGGGGCCACGTGGTTACCTGCAGTTACGCCACGTTGTCCCCGGCCAACAAGAAAAACCGCTTTCCAGCCACCCCCCGCAAGGGCCGGCGCCAGGCGCGAGGCCTCAGCTTGTCAGTGCAAACCGTTGCTGATATGGTGCTTTGGACATATTTGTAGACGCGGGCGCCGCTTTTCGGCATAGCACTAGAACAATCGCCAATCCCGGCACCACTTACACAATCAGTCGCACACATGCATCGCTGGAATCTCTCCGTCCTGGCCACCGCAGCCCTGTTGTCTGCCGGCCTGTATGCCACCGATGCCAATGCCCTTGCCCTGGGACGCCTGAACGTCCAGTCCGCATTGGGCGAGCCCCTGCGGGCCGAAATCGACCTGCCCCAGATCACGCCTGCCGAGGCCGATTCCCTGCGCGTGGCGCCAGCCAGTCCCGACGTATTTCGCGCCCAGGGCGCCGAATACTCGCCAGCCGCGCACAGTGTCCAGATCCAATTGCAGCGCCGCCCCGACGGCAGCATGTATCTGCGCCTGAGCAGCGCCCGCCCGATCAACGAGCCCTTTGTGGATCTGGTCATCGATGCCAACTGGAGCTCCGGGCACATCGTGCGCAGCTACACCATGCTGCTCGACCCGCCGGCGCTACGCCGTCCGCAGGCAGCCACTGCTGCCCCGCAGTTTCAGCCCCAGGCGCCGCGCCCGGCAACGCCCGCACAGGCGCCAGCGCGCACCGAGCCTCCAGTCCGCAGCCGGCCAGCACCGGCCCTGCCGGCCCCTGCCCCAGCGGCTGCGGAGCAGTCCGCTGCCAGCGGCGAGGTGACAGTGCGCAGCGGCGACACCGCCGGACGCATTGCCGCTGCACATCGCCCGGCAGGCGCATCGCTTGACCAGATGCTGGTGGCCATGATGCGCAGCAATCCGGACGCCTTCATCGACGGCAACGTCAACCGCCTGCGCGCCGGCACCGTACTGCAGCTGCCCGACGCAGCCCAGGCCCAGGCCACGCCAGCCGCCGAAGCCCGGCGCATCGTGGCAGCGCAAAGCCGCGATTTCAACGAATTCCGCCGTCGCCTGGCCCAGGCTGCGCCCTCCAGCGCCACCGCTGCCGCCGACCGCTCGGCCAGCGGCAGCGTCCAGACGCAAGTGCAGGACAGCCGCCCAGCCCAGGCCAGCCCGGACAAGCTCACCCTGTCCAAAGGCAGCGTGAGCGCCGCCAGCAACGACGAGAAGCTGGCCCAGAGCAAGCAGGCCAGCCAGGACGCACAGCGCATGGCCGAGCTGTCGCGCAACATCTCCGAACTCAATCAGCTCAGCCAGGGCTCAGCCTCTTCCACACCTTCCTCCTCGCCCTCTGCCGCCGCCGGCACCGCTGCAACACCCGCCGAGCCAGCCGCCCCAGCCAGTGCTGCAGGCCCTCTGGCCATCCCCGCAACCGGCGAGGCCGCACCAGTCGCCCCACCAACCTCTGATGAGCTGCCGGACAGCTCCGCCGCGCCTGCCGCCGCCCCGGACGAGCCCCCTGCCGCCGACGAGGCCCCAGCCGAGGCCGCAGCGCCCAGCCCGGAGCAGCCGCCCGCTCCTGCTCCAACCCCTGCAGTCAAGCCGCCGCCACCGCCGCCCCTCAAGAGCCCAGCTTCTTCGACTTCCTGACGGAAGACCCGCTGCTGGCCGGCGGTGCGCTGGCGCTGCTGCTGGCGTTGATCGGCTATGGCGGCTGGCGCGTGGTGAAGCAGCGCCGCGCCAATGCCTTCCCGGACAGCTCCATCATGGACAGCCGCAAAGGCCCGGATACCTTCTTCGACACCAGCGGTGGCCAGCGCGTGGACACGGCGGCCAACAGCGAACTGAGCACCGGCGCCTCGTCCTCCATGACGTACTCGCCCAGCCAGCTCGATGCCGGCGATGTCGATCCGGTGGCCGAGGCCGATGTCTATCTGGCCTATGGCCGTGATCTGCAGGCCGAGGAAATCCTCAAGGAAGCACTGCGCCATTACCCCGACCGGGTCTCCATCCCCGTCAAGCTGGCCGAAATTCACGCCAAGCGCCAGGATCGCCGGGCGCTGGAGGTGGCAGCCGGCGACGTGCTGCGCCTGACGGGCGGCAAGGGGCCGGACTGGTCGCGCGTGGCCGAACTGGGGCGCTCGCTCGATCCGACGAACTCCCTGTACCAGCCCGGCGCTGCAGCAGGCACTGCCACCGCAAGCGCCGGCGCAGCAGCAGCAGCAGCAGCAGCCCCTGCGGCCCCTGCGGCCCCGGACTCGGAGCTGCCCGACCTGGATCTCGACCTGGACTTCGATCTGGATCTGCACGAGGCGCCCGCCACCGCCCTCCTCCCAGTTCGTTTGCCGCAGCCGCAGCCGCCCAGACAGCGCAGGACAAGGCAACTCCAGACCCCGCTCCCCTCCAGCCGCCAGCAGCCGCAGCGCCAGCGCCACTTGAGCCGCCGCAGGACGCTGCAGGCCTGGATCTGGAGCTGGGCGATCTTGATCTGCCAGGGGGGCAGTGGGAAGCCGAGCAGCCGGCACCAAGCCCCGCCGCCGAGCCGATCGGCGCCCCGCCGCCACCGATCAGCGAGCCTTCGCCGCTGGATCTGGACGACATCGGCCTGACGTTCACGGATTCGGCCCCGGCCCCGCTGGAGCCCAGCCCCGAGCACGAGCCGCCGTCGTCCGAGCCCGCTGCGCTGGAGTTCGACCTGGGCGACCTGACGCTCGACCTGGGCACACCCAGCCGCCCGGCCAGCCTGCCCGAGCAGGACACGCTGAATGTGGATCTGCTCGACACCACCCTGGCGACATCCCCATGCCCGACGACCCGCTGGCCACCAAGCTGGCGCTGGCCGAGGAATTCAACGCCATCGGCGACAGCGAGGGTGCCCGCTCCCTGGTCGAGGAAGTGATCGCCGAGTCCAGCGGCGACCTGCGCGCCCGTGCCCAGCGCCTGCTGGCCACGCTGTCCTGATCCCGCCCTGCCGCCTGCGCCCCAACCTGATGCGCCTTGCCCTGCCGCGTGCCTGCGGCCCCTGCCGCAGCGCCGGCCCGCAGGAGCTGCCATGAGGGTGGCCCTGGGCGTGAGCTACAACGGCCAGGCCTATCGCGGCTGGCAAAGCCAGCCGGATGGCCAAACCGTGCAGGATCACCTGGAAGCCGCCCTGGCGCGCTTTGCCACCCAGCCCATCCATACCCTGTGCGCCGGGCGCACCGATGCCGGCGTACACGGCCTGATGCAGGTCGTCCACTTCGACACCGCCATCGACCGGCCAGCGTTCTCCTGGGTGCGCGGCAGCAACACCTTCTTGCCGCCGGACATCGCCGTGCAGTGGGCGCAGATCGTGCCCGCTGCCTTCCACGCCCGGGCCAGCGCCACCGGGCGGCGCTACGCCTATGTGTTGCTGCAGTCCAGCGTGCGCCCCAGCGTCGAGGCCGGGCGCGTCGGCTGGGTGTTTCGCCCGCTCGATGAAGCCGCCATGCGCGCCGGCGTGCAGTACCTGTTGGGCGAGCACGACTTCAGCTCGTTTCGCGCCGCCGGCTGCCAGGCCAGGACGCCCGTCAAGACGCTGCGGCGCATCGACATCGCGCGCCGGGGCCTGCCGGATGGCGCCGACGGTGCAATGCTGCACGGCGTGCAGCCCTGCTACTGGCGCTTCGACTTCGAGGGCGACGCTTTCCTGCACCACATGATCCGCAACATCATGGGCTGCATCGTCGCCATCGGCCAGGGCCTGCGCCCGCCGCAGTGGATGGCCGAGGTGCTGGCCGCGCGCTCGCGCGATGCGGCAGCGCCTACCTTCGCACCCGACGGCCTGTACTTCCTGGGGCCACAGTACGACGCCGCCTGGGGCCTGCCCACGCACACGGCTGCTTATCATTGGCTGCCATGAGCAGCCCCCAACAACCACCCCGCCACGCACGCGGGTGAAGATCTGCGGCCTGACGCGCGAGCAGGACGTGGATGCCGCCGTCGCCCTTGGAGCCGACGCCATCGGCTTCGTGCTGTACGCCAGGAGTCCGCGCGCCGTAAGCGCCCAGCGCGCCGCCGAGCTGGCGCGGCGGCTGCCGCCCTTCGTCACTCCGGTGCTGCTGTTCGTCAATGCTTCTGCTACCGAAGTAATAGCTGCCAGCGCTTGTGTGGCGGGCGCTACAGTGCAATTTCATGGTGATGAAACGCCCGAGGACTGCCTGCGCGCCACAGATGGCGGGCGCATCCCCTTCATCCGTGCGGCGCGCATTCCCCTGGGAGACGCGGGCGCGCGCTTTGACCTCCTAGAATACGCCGGGCACTATCCACAGGCCCGCGCCATCTTGCTCGACGCTCTGGTCGAGGGCTATGGCGGCGGGGGCAAGGCATTCAATTGGTCACTTCTTCCACCCGCCGTCGGCTGTCATCTCGTTTTGTCTGGTGGACTCACGCCTGCAAACGTGACCGATGGCATCGCCCAGCTCAGACCGCGCTGCCAGTCGCTCGCGGTTGACGTCAGCTCCGGCGTGGAGGCCACAGCCCCCGATGGCTCGCTGCTGCGGGGCATCAAGGACGCCGGCAAGATCTCCCGCTTCATCGCCGCCGTGCGTGCGGCCGATGCGGCAACTGCCCACACAAATTCATAAATGTCCAGCACCTACCAACAACCCGACGCCGGCGGCCACTTCGGCCCCTATGGCGGCAGCTTCGTCAGCGAGACACTGACGCACGCCATCCACGAGCTGCGCGCAGCCTATGCGCGCTATCAGAACGACCCGCAGTTCCAGGCGGAATTCCGCAGCGAGCTGGCGCACTACGTGGGCCGGCCTTCGCCGGTCTATCACGCCGCGCGCACCAGCCGCGAGCTCGGCGGCGCGCAGATCTACCTCAAACGCGAAGACCTCAACCACACCGGCGCGCACAAGATCAACAACGTCATCGGCCAGGCCATGCTGGCCAAGCGCATGGGCAAGCCGCGCATCATTGCCGAGACCGGCGCCGGCCAGCACGGCGTGGCCACGGCGACGATCTGCGCGCGCTACGGCCTGGAGTGCGTGGTCTATATGGGCGCCGAGGATGTCAAGCGCCAAAGCCCCAACGTCTATCGCATGAAGCTGCTGGGCGCCACCGTGGTGCCCGTCGAATCGGGCAGCAGGACGCTCAAGGACGCGCTCAACGAAGCCATGCGCGACTGGGTGGCCAACGTCGATCACACCTTCTACATCATCGGCACCGTGGCCGGCCCGCACCCTTACCCCATGATGGTGCGCGACTTCCAGAGCGTCATCGGCCAGGAGTGCCTGACGCAGATGCCGGCCATGCTGGCGCAGCAGGGCATCGCCGCCGAGCAGCCCGATGTGGTCATCGCCTGCGTGGGCGGCGGCAGCAACGCCATGGGCATCTTCCACCCCTACATCCCGCACACCGGCACGCGGCTGATCGGCGTCGAGGCCGCCGGCGAGGGCCTGGACTCGGGTCGCCACTCGGCCAGCCTGCAGCGGGGCAGCAGCGGCGTGCTGCACGGCAACCGCACCTTCATCCTGCAGGACGACAACGGCCAGATCACCGAGACGCACAGCATCAGCGCCGGCCTGGACTACCCCGGCGTCGGCCCCGAGCACGCCTGGCTGCAGGAGATCCGCCGCGCCGAGTACGTCGGCATCACCGACGCCGAGGCGCTGGCCGCCTTTCACCACCTGTGCCGCACCGAGGGCATCATCCCGGCGCTGGAGTCGAGCCACGCCTTCGCCCACGCCCTGAAGCTGGCCCCCACCATGACGCCTGAGCAATCCATCCTGGTCAACCTGTCCGGGCGCGGCGACAAGGACATCGGCACCGTGGCCGACCTGTCGGGCGTGGACTTCTACGACCGCCCCAGCACGCGCGGCCACGCCGTCAAGGGAGGAGCCAAGGAATGAACCGCATCGAAGCCACCTTCAGCGCGCTGCAGCAGGCCGGGCGCAAGGCACTGATTCCCTATGTCACGGCAGGCTTTCCGTTTGCCGACATCACGCCGGCGCTGATGCACGGCATGGTCGAGGCCGGCGTCGATGTCATCGAGCTGGGCGTGCCGTTTTCCGACCCCATGGCCGACGGCCCGGTCATCCAGAAGGCCGGCGAGAAAGCCCTGTCGCTGGGCGTGGGCCTGGCGCAGGTGCTGGAGATGGTGGCCACCTTCCGCCAGCGCAACCAGAGCACGCCCGTGGTGCTGATGGGCTATGCCAACCCGCTGGAGCGCTACGAGCAGCAGCGCGGCAAGGGCAGCTTTGCGCGCGACGCGCAGGCCGCCGGCGTCGATGGCCTGCTGATCGTGGACTACCCGCCCGAGGAATGCGTGGAGTTCGCCGCCGAGCTGCGCGCCCACGGCATCGACCTGATCTTCCTGCTGGCGCCCACTTCGACGCCCGAGCGTATGCAGCAGGTGGCGCGCGTGGCCAGCGGCTACGTCTACTACGTCTCGCTCAAGGGCGTGACCGGCTCGGCAGCGCTCGACACCGAGGAAGTCGCAGCCAAGCTGCCGCAGATCCGCGAGCACGTGAAAATTCCCGTCGGCGTGGGCTTTGGCATCCGCGATGCGGCCACCGCCCAGGCCATTGGCCGCGTGGCCGACGCCGTGGTCATCGGCAGCCGGCTGATCCAGTTGCTCGACGGCCAGCCGCACGAGCGGGTGGTCGGCATCTCGGTCGATTTCCTGCGCCAGATCCGCAAGGCGCTCGACGCGCCGGCGAGCGACGACACCAAGAGGTAATCCAACATGTCCTGGCTTGAAAAACTCCTGCCCTCCAAGATCCAGCAGACCGACCCGGCCGAGCGCCGGCAGATGCCCGAAGGCCTGTGGATCAAGTGCCCCAGTTGCGAGACGGTGCTCTACAAGAACGACCTGGAGGCCAACCAGAACGTCTGCCCCAAGTGCAGCCACCACCACCGCATCGGCGCGCGCGCGCGGCTCAACGCCTTCCTGGACGGCGAAGGCCGCTACGAGATCGGCCAGGAAGTGCTGCCGGTCGATGCGCTGAAATTCAAGGACAGCCGCAAGTACCCCGAGCGCCTCAAGGAAGCCCTGGAGCACACCGGCGAGACCGACGCGCTGGTCGTCATGGGCGGCGCGGTGAAAAGCATCAACCTGGTGGCCGCCTGCTTCGAGTTCGACTTCATGGGCGGCTCCATGGGCAGCGTGGTCGGCGAGCGCTTCGTGCGCGGCGTGGAGACCGCCATCGAGCAGAAGGTGCCCTTCATCTGCTTTACCGCCACCGGCGGCGCGCGGATGCAAGAAGGCCTGCTGAGCCTGATGCAGATGGCCAAGACCAACGCCGCACTCACGCGCCTGGCGAAAAAGGGCCTGCCCTACATCAGCGTGCTCACCGACCCGACCATGGGCGGCGTGTCCGCCGGCTTTGCCTTCGTGGGCGACATCGTGATGGCCGAGCCCAAGGCACTGATCGGCTTTGCCGGCCCGCGCGTCATCGAGTCCACCGTGCGCGTCACCCTGCCCGAGGGCTTCCAGCGCGCCGAGTTCCTGCAGCACAAGGGCGCCGTGGACATGATCGTCGATCGCCGCGAGTTGCGTGACACCGTGGCGCGCAGCCTGGCCATGCTGCAGCGCCTGCCGGCAGACGCCGTGGCCTGAAGCGCCGCCCGGCAGCCTCTGCCGCCTCTCCTGCATTGCATGACCGCCCGCGTTGGCGGTCTTTTTTCATGCGCCGCCGCAGGGCGACACAACCTGTCGCACGTCCTCCCTACAGTCCCGTGCATCGGCCTCAAGCCGTGGAGCAGCTAGCAAAAATCATAGCTGCCCACGCTTACCCAGCAAGGGTTAGAGCCGAAAAACTTCAATAAACACGGAGAACACCATGAGAGGACAGCTACTCGGCTTCAACGAGGAAAAACAGGCCGGCGCCATTGCCGCCTCCAACGGACAGCGCTACATCTTCCACATCAGCGACTGGCAGGACGTATTGCCGCCCGAGCGCGGCATGAGCGTGGACTTCACGCCTGGCGAGGGCACGCGCGCGCACCAGGTGCAAATCGCCGCGCCCGCTGCCTTGCCCGATCCCCTGTTCGACCCCCTGCCACCGCCACCTCTGCAGGCGCAGCCCGCCGGCACGGCCAGCGCGCCCCAGCCGCCTGCCCCCATGTCGCTGGCGCTGCGCCCCAAGCGCAAGGCGGTGCTGACCCTGCTCACCTTGTTTCTCGGCTTCCTCGGCGCACACCGTTTCTACATGGGTGCCTGGGGCCTGGGCCTGGTGCAGCTGCTGGCCGTGCCCCTGGTCATCGGCGTGCTGGCCCTGGCGCTGCCGCCCCTGGGAGGACTGCTGTACCTGATCGCCCTGATCTTCATCTGGGTCGAGCTGGTGCGCTACATCTGGATGAGCGACGCCGAGTTCGACACCAGGGTGCAGCACTACCAGGCAGCGCGCCCCGGGCCGTTCTCCTTCTTTTGGTGAGTGCGGCTGGCCATGCAGCACAGCATCCCCCTGCAGCCCCACTCGGGGCTGGGCATTGCTTCCTTCATCATCAGCCTGGGTGCCGGGCTGATGCTGCTCATCGCCCTGCTCATCGCCGGCGTGCTCGAATCGCAGCCCGGCGGCCTGGACGAGGACTCGATCGCCGCTGGCGTCCTGGGCCTGATCCTGGTGCTGGCCGTGCTGGCCCAATTGCTGGCCCTGGGCCTGAGCATCGCCGCCGTGGTGCAGGTCGGGCGCAACAAGCTCTACGGCATCCTGGGCCTGGTGTTTTCCGCCACCGGGCTGATCGGCGCCGTGCTGATCCTGCTGCTGGGTGCGCTGCTGGGCAGTTGAGGCAGCAGGCAAGACCAACCAACCGATGAATGATTCCATGTCGATACCCAAGCCCCTGAAACCAGCCCTGCCCAGCGCCCTGCTCGGTGCCGCCCTGGCGCTGTCCACCGGCACAGCCAGCGCCCAGGCAGACAACCTGGAGGGCGCGCTGGAGCGCGGTGCCACGCATTCCGTGCTCTGGTTCGCCAGCCCCGAAACGGGCGACCTGATCGGCCAGGCCTTTGCCAACGATTCGCAGGCCGGCCAGACCATCCTGGCACGCTGCCTGCCCGACCTAGGCTGCGCCGTCGAGGCAGCCCGCTTCGCCGACGAGGCCCCGCAGGAGGAGCTGGAGCGCATGGGCTTCAGCGCCCAACCCTCCGGCTGGACACTCATCACCCACGCACGCGACGCCTACATGCTGACCAACCTGCCCCTGCAGGAGCGTGAACTGCAGACGCGCCACGGACGACTCAGCATCACCGACGACCACCGCCTGCTGTTCAACGACCGCGCCGTGCTGGACAGCCCGCCAGCGCCGCCGGAGGCGCCAGCGGTCGCCCAGTCGTCAGCGGCCACTCCAGCCGCTGCCCCGTCCCCGCCCCGGCAGTCTCCTGGACGCAGCGCCTGAGCGCCTGGTGGCAAGGTCTGTGGGGCCGGCTGCTGGCCCTGTTCGGGCGCGCGCCAGTCACAGTGGGCACAGGCACTGCCGATGCCACGGCAGCAGCCCCCGTCACACCGATCTCCGCCGCAACCCCTGCCCCGGCGGCGCAGGGCACTGCCGATCTGGTGCAGGGCAACAGCCGGCTGGACATCGTGGCGCACTTCGAGCTGGAGGGCCAGGACATCGTGCTGCTGCAGGACACGGGCGGCACCGCCTGCCCGGCGCTGTTTCGCTTTGCCACCCTGACCAGCCAGGGCATCGCCGTGACACCAGAGTTCGGCACCTGCTCGGATATCGCCACCGTGGCCATGAACTCGGTCACGCTCGACCCGGTGCCGGAGCTGTTGGTCAGCATGGCGGGCTACCGTGGCCCTTCGAGTCGGAGCAGGAGCAGCAGCGCGCCTACCGCCAGCTGCACCGTTTCACCCTGCGCCAGGGCGTAATACACGAGCAGGGCTATCAAAAACCATAGCTGTCTGCGCTTGCCAGTCAAGGGTTTGAGCCGGAAAACACCCTTGACTCACCCCAGCAGCACCCCCGCCTGCAGGTGCCCCAGCACCATGGCCAGCACCTGCAGCAGCACCAGCAGCACCAGCGGCGACAGGTCGAAGCCGCCCAGCAGCGGCAGCACGCGGCGCAGCGGCGCCAGCAGAGGCTCGCACAGGCGGGCGATGACATCGACGATGGGCGAGCGCGTCTGCACCCACGACAGCACGACATGCACGAACACCAGGCCCATCAGCCCCGAGACTGCCACCTGGGCCGTGCCGAACAGCGCCATCCACGGCGCCCAGGCCAGGCCCATCGCGCCGCTGAACAACAGCAACAGCAGCAGGTACTGCGCCAGCTTGAGCAGCAGCGCGGCAGCCAGGCTGGCCAAGTCCCAGCGACCTGCGGCGGGCACCAGCTTGCGCAGCGGCAGCACGATCCAGTCCGTCACCGCAAACACCAGCCGCCCGACCGGATTGGCAAAGGGCACGCGCTGCAATTGCATATACAGCCGCAGCAGGCAGGCGCCAGCCAGCAGGCCGGTTGCGACATCGAGGAGAAAGGACAGGATTTGCAGCAGCATGGCGGCTCCGGGCGGGTGGCAAAGCCGTGGGATGATAGCCACGCCCATGAATTCCAATCCGCCCTCGCCGTCGCCGCTGACCCTGACCTCGCTGCCGCTGTTTCCGCTGTCCAGCGTGCTGTTTCCGCAGGGCACGCTCGACCTGCGCGTCTTCGAGGTGCGTTATCTGGACATGGTGCGCAAGTGCCAGCTTGCCGGCGCGCCCTTCGGCGTGGTGGCGCTGGCGCAGGGCAGCGAGGTGCGCCGCGCCGGCGCCGGCGACGAGCAACTGCACGACATCGGCACGCTGGCCGCCATAGAGCAGCTGCACGCACCCCAGCCCGGCCTGGTGCTGCTGCGCTGCAGCGGCAGTCAGCGCTTTCGCATCACGCAGCGCCAGCGCCTGCCACATGGCCTGTGGGTGGCCGACGTGCAACTGCTGCCCGCAGATGCCGCCGTGGCCGTGCCGCAGGACTTGCGCCGCACGGTGGCAGCGCTGCAGCGGCTGCTGGCCTCGCTGCAGGCACGCGGCCAGGCGCCTGCCGCCCTGAGCGCGGCCAGCACCGCCCAGCTCGATGACTGCGCCTGGGTCGCCAACCGCTGGTGCGAGCTGCTGCCCCTGCCGCTGGAGCTGCGCCAGCGGCTCATGGCGCTGGACAACCCGCTGGTGCGGCTGGAGCTGGTGGGCGACATCCTGGAGCGCACCGGCATCCTGGACTGAAAGCAGCCCCTCTTGAGGCCATCCCTTTCGAGGTGCTGGAGCAGGCAAGCCTTTCATGCGCCGCCAGGCGACCGGGCATTGGGCATTGGGCATTGGGCGCCAGACACTCAGCAGCCACCCGCACCGATCGGCGCTTTGGGATATGCCTAAAATCCCGCAGTTGTCCCAAGGCGTGCCGCACGCACCGCCGTGGCCGCAGCGCCCGCGCCGGCCCAGTGCCCTGCCGCCCTCCCATTCCCCTCGGCGTTTGCCTCCTCTCCCTTTGTCTATGTCTTCCGACCAGCCCAGCCCCGCCGCCCCGCCCGTGGATGAAAACCAGCTCATCGCCGAGCGCCGCGACAAACTGCGGGAGCTGCGCGAGCGCCAGGCGCGCGGGGCCGGCGTGGCCTTCCCCAACGATTTCAAGCCGCAGCACAACGCTGCCGACCTGCACGGCTCGCACGGCGGCTTGCCAGCCGAGGCGCTGGAGGCGCAGCCCATCAGCGTCAGCGTCGCCGGTCGCATGATGCTCAAGCGCGTCATGGGCAAGGCCAGCTTTGCCACCATCCAGGACGGCTCGCTGGGCGAGACCGGCGGGCGCATCCAGCTCTACGTCACGCGCGACGCCGTGGGCGAGGAGCTGTACGCCGACTTCAAGCGCTGGGATCTGGGCGACATCGTGGGCGCCGAGGGCACGCTCATGAAGACCAGGACGGGCGAGCTGTCCATCAAGGTCACGCGCCTGCGCCTGCTGACCAAGAGCCTGCGCCCCATGCCCGACAAGTTCCATGGCGTGGCCGACCAGGAGGTCAAGTACCGCCAGCGCTACGTCGATCTGATGACGGATGAGGCCGCGCGCCGGCGCTTCGTGGCGCGCAGCCAGGCGATTTCCGGCATCCGCGCCTTCATGGTCGAGCATGGCTTTCTGGAGGTGGAAACGCCCATGCTGCATCCCATCCCGGGCGGCGCCAATGCCCGGCCCTTCGCCACGCACCACAACGCGCTGGATCAGGAAATGTTCCTGCGCATCGCGCCCGAGCTGTACCTCAAGCGCCTGGTGGTGGGCGGCTTCGAGCGCGTGTTCGAGATCAACCGCAACTTCAGGAACGAGGGCATCTCGGTGCGCCACAACCCGGAGTTCACCATGATGGAGTTCTACGCGGCCTACTGGAACTACCGCGACCTGATGGACTTCACCGAGGAGCTGATCCGCAACGCCGCGCGCCAGGCCACGGGCGGCCTGCAGCTGGACTACGGCGGGCGCGCCGTCGATCTGGCCGCGCCCTTTGCCCGCATGACCATCCGCGAGGCCATCCACGCCCACACCGAGGCCGGCGCGCACGTCGATGACGCCGCCTGGCTGATCAGCGCCCTGAAAAAACTCGGCCTGAGCGAGGACAAGGATCGCCTGTCCAGCCGCACCCTGGCCGGCCTGCAGGTGCTGTACTTCGAGGAGGCGGTGGAGGACAAGCTGTGGCAGCCGACCTTCATCATGGAGCACCCCACCGAGATCTCGCCGCTGGCGCGCGCCAACGATGCGCGCCCCGAGGTGACCGAGCGCTTCGAGCTATACATCACCGGGCGCGAGATGGCCAACGGTTTTTCCGAGCTCAACGACGCCGAGGATCAGGTGGCGCGCTTCCAGGCGCAAGTCGATGCCAAGGACAGCGGCGACGACGAGGCCATGTATTTCGACCATGACTTCGTGCGCGCGCTCGAATACGGCCTGCCGCCCACGGGCGGCTGCGGCATCGGCATCGACCGACTGATGATGCTGCTCACCGACAGCGCCAGCATCCGCGACGTGATCTTGTTTCCAGCGCTGCGCCGCGAGCACTGAGGCCCGCCCCCGTGCCGCCGCACACGCCATGAGTGCCCAGCCCATGCCCGAACCCGCTGCTTCCCATCAGCCGTTTTGCGTGCTGGTGGTCGAGGACGACGGCGCCTTGCGCGCCACCCTGGCCGCCGAGCTGCAGCAGGCTGGCGCCACCGAAGTGCTGCAGGCCGCCCATGCACCGGCGGCGCTGCAGCTGTTTCGTCAGCACCGGCCCGACCTGGTGTTGCTGGACATCTGCCTGCCCGGCAGCGAGGACGGCTACTGGGTGGCCCAGCGGATGCGCGAGGCCGAGCCGGGCGACTGGACGCCGATCATCTTCCTGTCCGGTCTCACGGGCGATCTGGACGTGTGGCGCGGCATCGAGGCCGGCGGCGACGACTACCTGGTCAAGCCGGTCAAGCCCATCGTGCTGGCCGCCAAGCTGCGCGCCATGCGCCGACTGCGCGACATGCGCCGGCGCCTGGTGGAGCTGACCGACGAACTGCACCAGGCCAATCAGCGCCTCAACGAGATGGTCGAGGTGGACGCGCTCACGGGCCTGGTCAACCGGCGCGGCTTCGACCGCATCCTGCACAGCGAGATCCTGGCCGCCCGGCGCGAGGGCGCCCCGCTGACGCTGATGCTGTGCGACCTGGATCACTTCAAGCGCTACAACGACACGCTGGGCCACGTGCGGGGCGACGAATGCCTGAAAATCGTCGCCCGCGTGCTGCGCGAGGTCTGCGTGCGCCCGCGCGACGTGGCGGCGCGCTACGGCGGCGAGGAGTTCGCGCTGATCCTGCCGCACACGCCGCGCTCGGGCGCCATGACCTTCGCCCGCGCCCTGGGCGGGCTGTTGAAGGCGCGCGGCATCGCACACCCGGACTCGCCCCTGGGCCAGGTGCTGACCTTCTCGGGCGGCATCACCACCTGCGTGCCCGACGCCAGCACCAGCGCCGAGGGCATGTTGATGCGCGCCGACGAGGCGCTGTACGCCGCCAAGGCGCAGGGCCGCAACCGCTTCTTCAGCTTCGAGATGCAGATGGACACCATCGAGCAGCGCCAGCGCTGAAGCCACCCGCCTGCCGCTGCCCGCTGCCGCCCCACGCCACTACGCCGACATGCAATCGCGCCTGAAACTCTATCTGCCGCCCTGGATGCAGGACTGGCTGGACGTGATCGTGCCGCTGCTGCAGATCGCGCTGATCGTGCTGGTCACGCTGGCGCTGTACCGCCTGCTGCAGCGCATCTTCCGCCGCGCCAGCGAGCGCTATCAATTTCCGCACGAGTTGCTGCGACCGGTCAGCGTCATCGTGCGCTGGCTGCTGATCGGCGGCGCCGGCCTGCTGGCGCTGGAGCGCCTGGGCGTGTCGGCCAGCGTGCTGTGGAGCGCCTTCACCGGCTTTGCCACCGTGGGCGCGGTGGCCTTCTTTGCTGCCTGGAGCGTGCTGTCCAACCTGTTCTGCGCGTTCCTGATCGTCAGCGCCGGGCCGTTTCGCCTGGGCGACCACATCGAACTGCTGGAGAGCGCCGACAAGCCCGGCGCCCTGGGCCGGGTGGTGGACATCAATTTGCTCTACACCACGCTGGAGGATGCCACCGCCCCCGAGCCCGGCACGCTGCTGCAGATCCCCAACGCGCTGATCTTCCAGCGTGTGCTGCGCCGCTGGCGCGCCGGAATGCCGGTGCCGCCCGAGCGGCTGCAGCCCCCGAGGCGCTGCGCGCACCGCCTGCGCCAGCCGGTGCCGAGGCTGGCGCACAAACGTTGCGCGAAAGCAAAATCCATCAGCACTAACCCTGTTGCCAGTGCCCTTGAGGGCATTAAGCTGGCGGCCTGCGCTGCAGGCCCGCTTGTCCGGGCCTGTCTTTTTGCCACCTGATTTCCTCACCAAGATCGGAAAGATTTTCATGAACACACCGTTTCGCCTGCACTCCGTTGTCGCCGCCCTGAGCCTGGCCGGTGCCGCCCTGCTGCTGCCCGCGCACGCCCAGATCAAGATCGCCATGGTCATCCCGACCACCGGCCCGCTGACGCAGTACGGCGACATGGTCAAGGAAGGCGCCACCACCGCCGTCGAGCTGGCCAACGCCACCGGCGGCATTGGCGGCAAGAAGATCGAGCTGGTCGCCGTGGACGACGCCTGCGAGCCCAAGCAAGGCCCGGTGGCCGCCAACCGCGTGGTCAACGGCAAGATCGGCTACGTGGTCGGCCCGGTGTGCTCGGGCGCCTCGATTGCCGCCGCCCCCATCTACAACAACGAGGGCGTGGTGGTGGTGACGCCCTCGGCCACCTCGCCGGCGCTGACCGACGGCAAGAATTTCCACTTCATCTTCCGCACCATCGGCCGCGATGACCAGCAAGGCCCGGCTGCCGCCAAGTTCATCGCCGAGAAAGTCAAGCCCAAGAAGGTCGCCATCCTGCACGACAAGCAATCCTACGGCCAGGGCATCGCCTCCTCGGTGCAGGCCGACCTGAAGAAGGCCAACGTGCCGGTGGCGCTGTTCGAGGGCATTAACGCCGGCGACAGCGACTACTCCGCCGTCATCACCAAGCTCAAGAGCGCCGGCGTGGACTTCGTCTATTACGGTGGCTACCACCCCGAAATGGGTCTGCTGCTGCGCCAGGCCGGCGAGCAGGGCCTGAAGGTGCGCATGATGGGCCCCGAGGGCGTGGGCAACCCCGAGGTGAACGCCATCGCCGGCAACGCCGTCGAGGGCATGTTGGTCACGCTGCCGGCAGATTTCTCGGCCAACCCGAAGAACGCCGCCGTGGTCAAGGCCTTCCAGGACAAGAAGCGCAACGCCTCGGGCGCTTTCCAGCTGACCTCGTTCGCCGCCACCCAGGCCATCCTGGAAGGTATCAAGGCCGTGGGCGACGATCCGGCCAAGGTGGCCGACCACCTGCACAAGGCCACCGTCGAGACCGTGCTCGGCCCCATCAGCTGGAACAAGCAGGGCGACCTGAACTCGTTCGACTTCCAGGTCTTCGAGTGGCACAAGGACGGCAGCAAGTCGCCCGCCGCCAAGTAAGCAGGCGCTGCACCGAGCTCCAGCGCTTTCCTTTCCTCTTGCACACCGGGGTGCCGCTGAACGCATCCCGGCGTGCTGTCACATCCGGGCCGCTCGCGGCCCTTTTTTCGATTGTGGAGGGCGGCATACCATGTCCGATCTCTTGCCCCAGCTGCTACAGCAGCTGTTCAACGGTCTGTCCCTGGGCGCCATCTATGCCCTGATCGCCATCGGCTACACCATGGTCTACGGCATCATCGGGATGATCAACTTTGCCCACGGCGAGATCTACATGATCGGCGCCTACATCGGGCTGGTCACACTCTCGGCCATCGGCATGCAAAGCGGCCTGCCGGTGTGGGCCATCATCTCCATCATGCTGCTGGTGTCGGTGGTCATCACCGGCATCTATGGCCTGGTGGTCGAGCAAGTGGCCTACAAGCCGCTGCGCGGCAGCCCGCGCCTGGTGGCGCTGATCTCGGCCATCGGCATGTCGATTTTTCTGCAGAACTGGGTGGCCCTGGGCCAGGGCGCACGCGACATGGCCGTGCCCTCGCTGATCCCGGGCGCCTTGCGCTTTGGCGGCGAGGACGGTGGCTTCGAGATCTTCGTGCCCTACTCGCGCATCCTGATCATCGTCGTGGCCGTGGCGCTGATGGCGCTGCTCACGGTGTACATCAAGCACTCGCGCATGGGCCGGGCCTCGCGCGCCTGCTCGCAGGACATGCACATGACCAACCTGCTGGGCATAGACACCAACCGGGTCATCTCCTTCACCTTCATCCTGGGCGCCATGCTGGCCGCCGTCGGCGGCGTGCTGATCGCCCTGGCCGTGGGCAAGCTCAACCCCTTCATCGGCTTCATCGCCGGCATCAAGGCCTTCACCGCAGCGGTGCTGGGCGGCATCGGCTCCATTCCCGGCGCCATGCTGGGCGGCGTCATCCTGGGCGTGGCCGAGACCTTTGCCGCCGCCTACATCTCGTCGGAGTACAAGGACATCGTGGCCTTCAGCCTGCTGGTGCTGATCCTGCTGTTTCGCCCCACGGGTCTGCTGGGCAAACCTGAAGTGGAGAAGGTGTGATGCAGCCGCAAGTCCAATCCATGCCGTTTTCCATGCACCTGCGCCACGCCTTTGTGTCCGCCTTCCTGGCGGCCATCGTGGTGTTGCCCATCTTCACCCTGCACCTGGAGCGCGCCGGGGTGCGCACCATCATCGTGCCCGAGTGGCGCACGCTGCTCTGGGGCTGCCTGGCGGTGTTCGCCGTCCAGCTGCTGCGCCCGCTGCTGCTGCCGCGCCTGCCGCGCCTGGCCCTGCCACGCATCCCGCAGGTCGCCCCCAGCCATCACAAGGTGCTGCTGCTGGCCGCGCTGATGATCGCCGTCATCTGGCCCTTCTTTGCCGGGCGCAACGCCGTGGACATCGCCACGCTGGCCATGATCTACGTGATGTTGGGCCTGGGCCTGAACGTGGTCGTGGGCTTTGCCGGCCTGCTGGACTTGGGTTTCGTGGGCTTCTACGCCGTGGGCGCCTACACCTTCGCCCTGCTCTACCACTGGGCGGGCTGGAGCTTCTGGCAGGCACTGCCGCTGGCCGGCGCCCTGTCGGCGCTGTTCGGCTTCCTGCTGGGCTTTCCGGTGCTGCGCCTGCGCGGCGACTACCTGGCCATCGTGACCCTGGGCTTTGGCGAAATCATCCGCCTGCTGCTGGTCAACCTGACGGACTGGACGGGCGGGCCGGACGGCATCTCGGGCATCCCCAAGCCCAGCGTGTTCGGCCTGGAGATGGGGCGCAGTGCCAGCACCGAGGGCGGCACCACCTTCCACCAGTTCTTCGGGCTGGAGTTCAACTCCATGCACATGGTGATCTTCCTGTACCTGATGGCGCTCTTGCTGGCGCTGGTCACGCTGTTCATCAGCAACCGGCTGATCCGTATGCCCATAGGCCGCGCCTGGGAGGCGCTGCGCGAGGACGAGATCGCCTGCCGCTCGCTAGGCCTGAACCCCATGTCCATCAAGCTCTCGGCCTTCACGCTGGGCGCCATGTTCGCCGGCTTCGGCGGCGCCTTCTTTGCTGCGCGCCAGGGCATCGTCAACCCCGAATCCTTCACCTTCATCGAGTCGGCGCTGATCCTGGCCATCGTGGTGCTGGGCGGCATGGGCTCGCAACTGGGCGTGATCCTGGCGGCCATCCTGCTCACCGTGCTGCCCGAGGTGGCACGCGAGTTTTCCGAGTACCGCATGTTGATCTTCGGCCTGGTCATGATCGTGATGATGATCTGGCGGCCTCAAGGGTTGCTGCCCATGAAGCGCCACCATGTGGAGGTGCCGGCATGAGCGCCCCCATGACAGCCACCCGGCCAGCGGCAGCGACCAGCGCCGCGCCCATCCTGCAAGTCAGCGGCCTGTGCATGCGCTTTGGCGGCCTGCTGGCGGTCGATCACGTCGCCTTCGACGTGGCGCCGCAAGAGGTCTTCGCCATCATCGGCCCCAACGGCGCCGGCAAGACCACGGTGTTCAACTGCATCAGCGGCTTCTACCAGGCCAGCGAAGGCCAGATCCAGCTGGCCGGCCAGAGCATCGCCGGGCACAGCAGCCACCAGGTCGCCAACCAGGGCGTGGTGCGCACCTTCCAGAACGTGCGCCTGTTCAAGGCCATGACGGCACTGGAGAACCTGCTGGTCGCCCAGCACCGCCAGTCGCGCGCGCCGCTGCTGGCCGGCATCTTCAACACCGCCAGCTACCGCAGGAGCGAAGCCGAGAAGATCGAGCGCGCCCTGCAATGGCTGGACGTGATGGGCCTGCGCGAATTCGCCAACCGCGAGGCCGGCAATCTGGCCTATGGCCACCAGCGGCGGCTGGAGATCGCGCGCTGCATGATCACCGGCCCACGCCTGCTGATGCTGGACGAGCCCGCCGCCGGGCTGAACCCGCAAGAAAAGAAAGACCTGCAGCAGCTGATCGACCAGCTGCGCCGCGACTGGGGCGTCACGGTGCTTTTGATCGAGCACGACATGGGCCTAGTCATGGGCGTGTCCGAGCGCATCCTGGTCATGGAATATGGCAAGCCCATCGCCCTGGGCGTGCCCGAGGCGATCCGCAACGACGAACGGGTCATCAAGGCCTACCTGGGAGAAGCCTGATGACGAGCGCAACCATGAAAACCGCAGCCGCGCCCATGCTGCAGGTGCAGGGCCTGTTCACCCACTACGGCGCCATCTGCGCTGTCAACAATGCCAGTCTGCACGTCAACCAGGGCGAGATCGTCTCGCTGATCGGCTCCAACGGCGCCGGCAAGACCTCGCTGCTCATGACGCTGTGCGGCACGCCGCGCGCCAGCGGCGGCAGCGTGCTGTACGAGGGCGAGGACATCACCCAGGCGCCCACGCACCTGATCATGCGCCGCGGCATCGCCGTCTCGCCCGAGGGGCGGCGGGTGTTCCCGCAGCTCACCGTGGTCGAGAACCTGAAGATGGGCGGCTTCTTCCTGGACAAGGACGAGATCGACGCCGGCATGGAGCACGTCTTTGAGCTGTTCCCGCGCCTCAAGGATCGCGCCAGCCAGCGCGCCGGCACCATGAGCGGCGGCGAGCAGCAGATGCTGGCCATCGGCCGCGCCCTGATGAGCCGCCCGCGTCTGCTGCTGCTCGACGAGCCGACGCTGGGCCTGGCGCCACTCATCATTGCGCAGATCTTCGACATCATCCAGATGATCCGCAGCGAGGGCGTGACGGTGTTCCTGGTCGAGCAGAACGCCAACCGCGCGCTGGCCATCGCCGACCGGGGCTACGTGCTGGAGAACGGGCGCGTGGTGCTGGAGGACACTGGCGCGGCGCTGCTGGCCAACGCCGATGTGCGCAAGGCCTACCTGGGCGGGTAGGCCTGCCAGGAGCCTGTTGCTGCAGCCGGGGCGCCGGTGGCTTGCCGGGTGGGCCTTGTTCTTGCTGGCCTTGTGCAATCCAGCGCTGGCGTCCTGGGCCATCACCGACCTCGCCGTGCTCGAAGACGCAGCCGGCAGCCAGACCATCGCCAGCGTCACGCAGCCCGACCGTGCGGCGGCATTCAAGTCTGCCCCGCACGGCTTTTCTGCCGGCTTCAGCCGCTCCGCGCATTGGATGCGCTTCACCCTGCCGGCGCCGCCCCCGACGCACGGGGCCGGCGCACAGTCCTGCTGGAGATCCACCCACCCTACCTGGACGAGCTGCAGCTCTACCTGTCTCGGCCCCAGGCCCCGGGCACCTTCAGCATCAAGCACGCCGGCGACCTGCTGCCCCAGACGGCCAAGGAATACCTACCGCGCCTTCGTGTTCCAGGTCGATTTCGCCGATGCGCGCCCGCGCACCGTCCACGTCCGGCTGCGCACCACCAGCAGCTCGGTGCTGGCTGTGCGGGCCTGGCAGCCCCGCCACTTCGTGGCCCAGGCAGCGCGCGAGTACGCCCTGCTGGGCCTGCTGCTGGGCCTGTTCACGGCGGCGCTGATCACCAACCTGTGGCAAAGCCCCTGGCGGCGCGAGACCATCTACCGCCGCTATATCGCCTATCTGCTGGCCAACATGGCCAACATCATCGGGGTCAATGGCCTGGCTGCTGAATTCCTCTTCCCCCAGTCGCCCTTCTGGGCCAACCACTGGGTGTCCCTGGGGACGCTGTCCGTGATCATTTTCGGCACGCGCTTTTACATGGAGGCGCTGGACTTGGCCCACGCCCAGGCCTGGATGCGCTGGCTCTACCGGATGCAGCTGTGGGTGGCCGTGCTGTGCCTGCCCGCACCTTTCCTGGACTTCTACCCCGAAGTGGCCCGGGTGGTGCTGCCGCTGGCATCGTTGACCCTGCTGATCGGCGCCGTGCGCAGCGTGCAGCTGTGGCGGCAAAAAAACGCTAACGGCAAGCTCCTGCTGCTGGCCCATCTGCTCAGCCTGGTGGGCAGCGTGTCCGTGGTACCCACGCTGCTGGGCCTCTTCCCAGGCCAGCTGTGGCTGATCTACGGCTTCCAGCTCGGGCCTTTGGGCACCCTGGTGGCGCTGCAGCTCATGCTGTCGCAGCGCACGCGCGTGATGCAGGCGCAACTGCTCCAAGCCAGCCTGGATGCCGAAATCGCCGAGGCCACCGCCCGCCAGGAGCGCGCCGAGCGCGAGCACCAGCGGCACTTCCTGTCCATGCTCACGCACGAGCTGCGGACACCGCTGTCGGTCATCCGGATGCGCCTGGGCGCGCAGGAGCCCACCTTGCGGATGCAAAGCCACGCCCGGCAGGCAGTGCGCGACATCGACGCCATCGTCGAGCGCTGCGCCCTGGTCAGCCAGCTGGAGGACAAGGCCACCCAGGTGCAGCGCGTGCCGTGCGACATCGGCGCCCTCGTGGCCGAGGTGATCGCGCTCCAGCCGCCGGGCGCCGCCGGGCGCATCAGCCTGCGCCTGGCCCCGGACGCCGCCAGCGCCAGCCTGTCCAGCGACCTGCTGCTGCTGCGCACCATCCTGGGCAACCTGATCGACAACGCCCTCAAATACGCGCCGCAGGGCGCGCCGGTACGCATCGACGTGGCCGCAGCCCATCACGGCGAACGCCCGGGCGTGGCCATCCAGGTCAGCAACCCGCCAGGCGTGGCCGGCCTGCCCGACCCGGCGCGCATCTTCGAAAAATACTACCGCGCCCCGGGCGCCCACCAGCAAAGCGGCTCGGGCCTGGGGCTGCACATCGCCCAGGCGCTGGCCCAGCGGCTGGGCGGTAGCATCGAGTGCCACGCCGAGCCGGGCGTGGTGACCTTCGTGCTTTGGCTGCCCCTGTGACCGTGAACCTCCTCCACCAGCAGTTGCAGCTGCGGATCGGCCTGCACCAGTGAGTCCAGAAACGCCAGGCCGCCGGCGCTGGTGGCGTTGCCGGTGGCCAAAATGGCCACCTGCTGCAAGATGTTGTCCAGTGGCGGCGCTACGGCAGAAGTGCTGGAGGTGCTGGAAGAAATGCTGGCGGTAGCAGTGGCAGGCGACGTGGCGGCGGGCATGGGGTGTTCCTGAAGCGCGACTGAAGGGCAAAAGCTGGAAGCCGGCACTGCAAGCCGGAAACCATTTTTTGCAATTGGGCGGTTGCGTGTTGCACCATGGGCAGTGCAAAGCTGCTAGCGCACTCTAGGAGGCCCACAAAATCCAAGCTTGCCAAAGCTTGCTGTTACATGTCTGGCCAGGCCAGGCCTTGAATCTTTCTAATTTGATAGCTGCCAGCGCTTGCCCTGTAAGGGTTTGAGGCAGTTCACGGCAGCAACTCCAGCGCCTGCATGTACGCCGGCTGCACCATCAGCTCATCCCAGGGCTGCGGCAGCGTCTGCGGCAGCAGGGCCACGCGGCGGGCCTCGCTGGCTTCGCTGGGCTGCCAGCGCCCAGCTGTGCGCGCCGCGTCCAGGCCCTCGATCAGCTCATCCACCGCCCGGCCCTCGCCCACACTCTGGTTGCACAGCAGCACCAGGTCGCAGCCGGCAGCAAGCGCCGCCGCCGCCGCTTCGGCGTAGCTCACCACCTGGCCGTCGATGCGCCGCGCGCCTTCCATGCTCAGGTCGTCGCTGAAGATGGCGCCATCGAAGCCCAGGCGGCCGCGCAGGATGTCCTGCAGCCATTTTTGCGAAAAGCCCGCCGGGCGCTTGTCCACCCGGGGTAGATGACGTGCGCCGGCATGACGCTGGTGAGCACGTTCGACAGCCAGTCGTAGGGCATAGCGTCGTCCTGCAAGATGGCGCCGAGGCTGCGGCGATCGACCGGCACTTCGGTGTGCGAATCGGCGGCGACGTGGCCGTGGCCGGGGAAGTGCTTGCCGCAGTTGGCCATGCCGGCCTGCAACAGGCCCTGCATCAGCGCACGCGACAGCATGGCGACCACGCGCGGGTCGGCATGGAAGGCGCGGTCGCCAATCACCGCGCTCGGCCCCCAGTCCAGGTCGAGCACCGGCGTGAAGGAAAAGTCCACGCCGCAGGCGCGCAGCTCGCTGGCCAGCACGTAGCCCGCCGCCGTCGCCGCCTGCATGGCGCGCAGGGCGCCGCTGCCCTCGCGGTGCTTGCTGCCTTTGCCATCCTGCATCCACAGCTCGCCCAGGGCGCGCATGGGCGGCAGGTGGGTGAAGCCGTCGGTGCGAAAGCGCTGCACGCGCCCGCCTTCGTGATCGACGCAGATCAGCAAGTCCTCGCGCACGTCCTTGATGGCGGCGCACAGCTCCAGCAGTTGCCGCCGATCTTGCCAGTTGCGTGTGAACAGGATGATGCCGCCGACCAGCGGATGGGCCAGGCGGCGGCGGTCGGCGGCGCTCAGGGTGGTGCCGGCTGCGTCGATGATCAATGGGGCGTGCTGGGTCATGGCATTAACTCTCGAAAAGATAGCTGTCTTCGCTTGCTGTATAAGGGTTTCAGGCAGTTTTCATCATACTTACCGACACGTCTGTAGGTTGCAGCCGACCTGAAAATCTAACTTCGGCTGCCACGTGCGGCCCGGGGTGGAACCTACATTGAAGGTGTCGCACAGCCACCCCGGCACATGCGCATCATCCATCTTCAAAGGACAGCAACATGAACACCGATCAGATCAAGGGCGCCGCCAAGGAAGTGGCCGGCAAGGTGCAGCAAAAGACTGGCGAGGTCTTCAACAGCCCCGAGCAGCAGGTCAAGGGCGTGGCCAAGCAGGTCGAGGGCGGCGCCCAGAAGGCCTATGGCAACGCCAAGGAAGACATCAAGGACGCCACCAAATAAGTGTCGAGGTATGAAAAGCCCCGCTGCACGACTGCAGCGGGGTTTTTTTGCGCCCGGCTCCGGCCTGGTGGAGTGCAGGCCGGGCCGTCAAAGCCGCTCGACCACAACGAAGCTGGCGGCGTATTCGCTCTCGTCGGTCACACTCAGATGGGCGCGCAGGCCGCGCTGCTCGAACCACAGGGCCAGCTCGCCGTGCAGCACGATGCACGGCTGGCCGCTGGGCAGGTTGGCGACCTCGCAGGCGCGCCAGGTCATGGGCATACGCATCCCCAGGCCGATGGCCTTGGAGAACGCCTCCTTGGCAGAAAAGCGCGTGGCCAGGTAGCGCACGCCGCGCTCGGGCCAGCGCGCGCTGCGGGCCTGCCAGGTAGCCAGCTCGCCATCGGCCAGCACGCGCTCGGCAAAGCGCTCGCCGTGGCGCGCCAGGCTGGCGCGGATGCGGCGCACGTCGCAGATGTCGGTGCCTATGCCGTAAATCATAGTCAAATCAGCCTCAAACCCTTGTCCAGCAAGTGCTGACAGCTATTGTTTCAGGAGCGATCCGCCATACCCTGGTCGATGCACTGCTGGTAGGCACGCACGGTAGCGGCGTAGCCCAGCTCCAGCGCATCGCTGATGAAGGCGTGGCCGATGGACACCTCCAGCAGGCCGGGCACGCGGGCGACGAAGGCGGCCAGGTTATCCCGGTTCAGGTCGTGGCCGGCGTTGACGCCCAGGCCGGCGGCTAGTGCCGCCTGGGCGGCGGCGGCGTAGCGCGCCAATTGCGCCTCCTGCTGCGGCGTGCCCCAGGCGGCGGCGTAAGGCTCGGTGTACAGCTCGACGCGGTCGGCGCCCACGGCGCGCGCGCCGGCCATCTGCCCGGGGACGGGATCCATGAACAGGCTGACGCGCACGCCCAGGGCGTGGCACTCGGCAATCAGGGGCGCCAGGCGCTGGGCGTCCTGCGGAAAGCTCCAGCCGTGGTCGCTGGTGAACTGATCCTCGCTGTCGGGCACGAAGGTGGCCTGCTGGGGGCGCACGGCGCGGATGAAGTCCAGCAGGTTCTGCGTCGGGTTGCCCTCGATGTTGTATTCCCGATCCGGCCAGGCCTTGAGCAGCGCCGCCAGCTCATGCACATCGTGGGCGCGGATGTGGCGCGCGTCGGGCCGGGGATGGACAGTGATGCCCTGGGCGCCGGCCTGCAGGCATTGCTCGGCGGCGCGCAGCACGCTGGGGATGCCCAGGTGGCGCGTGTTGCGTACCAGCGCGACCTTGTTGACGTTGACGGACAGGGCGGTGCGCGCACTGGCAGAGGTGACAGATGTGGCGAAGGAGGTCATAGGGTCACAGCGATTGCAAATCCATCATGAGCTGGCGTGTGCGCAGCAACGGGCTGCCGCAGTGGTATTGCAGCAGCGCGCGCAGCTGGGGCTTGAGCGGCGCGGCCAGGGGCGCGGCGGCGCGCAGCAGCGCGGGGTAGGCGGCGCCGGCCTGCAGGGCCTGCTGCAGCGTCCTCCACTGTGCGCCGGTCAGGGTGGCGCGGTCATCGGGGCCGGCAGCGCGCAGGCCGCCTTCGGGCACCAGGGCATAGGCGGCAGCGGGCTGCAGCGCGGCCAGGGTGGCGCTTTCCTGGTCGAGGGCAGGCAGCAGGCCCAGCGCGCGCAGCAGCAGCAGCTCGAAGGCGCGCAGCACCGGCTCCAGCGCCTCGCCGTGGCTGCCCGTGCCCAGCACGCGCACCACGCCGGCATAGACATCGAACAGCTCGGCGTGCGGGTCTTCGCGCGCCAGCAGGCGCAGCAGCAATTCGTTCAGGTACAGGCCGGCCAGCAGCGCATCGCCCGCCGGCATGGTGTGACCGCCGGCCCACTCGGCGCCGCGCAGGGCGTGGATGTCGCCATGCCCGCCGCTGGCGGCGTAGGTCACGCGCAGCGGCAGCAGCGGCAGCAGCACCGGGCGGAAGTTGGAGGTGGGCTTCTTGGCGCCCCGCGCCACCAGCGCCACCCGGCCCCGGTGACGGGTGAAGGTCTCCAGGATCAGGCTGGACTCGCTCCAGTCGTAGCTGTGCAGGATGTAGGCGGGTTCGTCGGAGACGCGGCGGGTGGCCATGGGGGCGTTATGCGCTGTGCATCGAGCGTTGTGCGTGGGCGCTTGTCGCAAGACACTCGCCGCACGACGCTCAGCCGGCCTTCACTCGTAGCCGAAGGAGCGCACGCGCGCCTCGTCGTCAGCCCAGCCGGAGCGCACCTTGACCCAGACCTCCAGGAAGACCTTGGCGTCCAGCAGTTTCTCCAGCTCCTGGCGCGCTTCGGTGCTGATGCGCTTCAAGCGCTCGCCGCCCTCGCCGATGACCATGGCCTTGTGACCGTCGCGCTCGACCACGATGGTCGCGGCGATGCGCATGAAGCGTTTGTGCTGGCGGCTGGCCTCTTCGTCGAACTTGTCGATGACCACGGTGGAGGTGTAGGGCAGCTCGTCGCCGGTGAAGCGAAAGAGCTTTTCGCGCACCGTCTCGCCGGCCAGGAACTTCTCGCTGCGGTCGGTGAGTTCGTCCTGGCCGTACCACCAGGGCTGCTCGGGCAGGTATTTTTCAACGATGCCCAGCAGCCGCTCGATGTCATCGCGCTTCTTGGCCGACATGGGCACGAACTCGGCAAAGGGGTGGCGCTCCTGCATGTCGCGCAGCCAGGGCGCGATCTCGGCACGCCGGTGTACGGTGTCGAGCTTGTTGGCCACCAGCAGCACCGGGATGCCCGGCTTGAGCAGCGACAGCACCTTGGCGTCTGCCAGCGTGAAGCTGCCGGCCTCGACGACGAACAGGATGACATCCACGTCGCCAATCGCGCCCATCACGGTCTTGTTCAGCGACTTGTTGAGCGCCGTGCTGTGCCGGGTCTGGAAGCCCGGCGTATCGACAAAGACGAATTGCGTGTCGCCGCGCGTGCGGATACCGGTGATGCGGTGGCGCGTGGTCTGCGCCTTGCGCGAGGTGATGCTGATCTTCTGCCCGACCAGGGCGTTCATCAGCGTGGACTTGCCGACGTTGGGCTTGCCGACGATGGCGATCAGGCCGCAGCGCTGGCCCTCGCGGGCCGCAGCGGCGTCGCTGGCCGGCTGGGCAGCCAGCGCGGCGCCGCCGGGCCGGGCGGCGGCCAGCATGGCCTCCAGGTCGGGCTGGCGCAGCTGGCTGCCCTGCCCGCTGCGAGGTTCTTGGTTGTTTTGGCCGTTTTGCGGCTCCTGGCCTGCGCCACCAGCTATGTTTTCAGTAGCACTCATGCCTTGTTCCTCGTCGTTGTCAGTCGGGCCAGCACGGCGGCGGCGGCGGCCTGCTCGGCGGCGCGGCGCGAAGCGCCCGAGCCGCGCTCGCGCAAATTTCTTTCGGCCACTTCGCATTCCACGTGGAAGACCTGGGTGTGCGCAGCGCCGGTGGTCTCGACGACCCGGTACTGGGGCAGCTTGAGCTTGCGGCCCTGCAGCCACTCCTGCAACGCGGTCTTGGCGTCCTTGGCCTCGGCCTGCAGGCGTGCGCTCAGCTCCACGCCCTCGAACAATCGGTGTACCAGCGCCTGCGCCACTTCGTAGCCGGCATCCAGATAGACAGCGCCGATCACCGCCTCCAGCGCATCGGCCAGGATGGAGGGGCGCTGCTTGCCGCCGGACTTGGTCTCGCCTTCGCCCAGGCGCAGCACCTCGGGCAGCTGCAGGCGCACGGCAATGGGGTGCAGCGACTCCTGGCGCACCAGGTGCGCGCGCACGCGCGACAGCTCCCCTTCGGGCAGGTGCGCCAGGCGCGTGAACAGCAGGCTGGAGACGGCCAAGTTCAGCACCGAGTCCCCCAGGAATTCCAGCCGCTCGTTGTGCTCGGCGCTGAAGCTGCGATGCGTGGTGGCCCGCGCCAGCAGTGCCGGGTCGGCAAAGTCATGTTGCAGCCGCTGCTGCAGCGCCAGGAGGGCCGGGCGGACTGTGGGGACTGGTTGCACGTGGATGGCGGTCAGTTGGAGGAGCCTTGGAAACGATAGACCAGGAGGGCCGGGCCGGCCAGGTGGATTTCGCGCTCGTAGCTGTACGACACGACGATGCGGTCGTTTTGCTTGGTGACCTCCAGATCCTTGCCGGAGATGGACTTGATGTCGTCGATGGCAGCGGCCCGGTCGAAGGAGGCGCGGATTTCGGGCACCGTCGAGCCCTCCTGCGCAGCCTTGTTGGCGGCCTTCTTGATGGCGAAATATTCGGTGTAGATGGGCAGCGACTGGCCGCCGATGGCAAAGACCGCCACCGCCAGGACGCCGATGAAGACGACGCCGATGAAGGACAGCCCGCGTTGGCGCGAGCGAGGTGCTGTGCGTGGCAAGGCCATGCCTGGTCTCCCTGTGCTGTGCTGTTGTGCCTGGGTGGGATGCCGGCTCAGTTGAACGAGCCGATGCGCTTGAGGTTGCCGAAGTTCATCCACACGAAGAACGCGCGGCCCACGATGTTCTCGTCGGGCACGAAGCCCCAGTAGCGCGAGTCGAGCGAATTATCCCGGTTGTCGCCCATCAGGAAGTAGTGGCCTTCGGGCACCTTGCAGGTGACGCCTTCGACGCTGTAGCGGCAGCCCTCGCGGCCGGCGAAGTTGCTGGCGCCCTGCACGAAGGCCGGGGCGTCGGTGTTGACGATGACGCGGTGGCGGCGCTCGCCCAGCTGCTCCTCGAACAGCTTGAAGTAGCGCATGGCGTCCTGGTCGAAGTAGTCGGGCAGCGCCGTGGTGGGCACGGCCTGGCCGTTCACCGTCAGGCGCTTGTTCAGGTAGGCCACCTCGTCGCCGGGCAAGCCGACCACGCGCTTGATGTAGTCCATGCTGGGCTGCGGCGGGTAGCGAAACACCATCACGTCGCCGCGCTGCACGGGCGTGCCGGCGGTGATCTTCTTGTTGATGACCGGCAGGCGCACGCCGTAGGTGAACTTGTTCACCAGGATCAGGTCGCCCACCAGCAGCGTGGGGATCATGGAGCCCGACGGGATCTTGAAGGGCTCGAACAGGAACGAGCGCAGCAGGAACACGATGGCGATGACCGGGAACAGCCCGGCCGTCCAGTCCAGCCACCACGGCTGCATGAGCAGGCGTGCCTTGGCCTCCTGCACGTCGCCATCCACTTTCTGGATGCCCATGCGGTCGAGTTCGGCGCGGCGCTGGGCGGCGGCGTCTTCCAGCGCCTGGGCGGCGCGCCGGCGCTGGGGCAGGAAGACCAGCCGCTCGGCCAGCCAGTAGGCGCCCGTGACCACCGTGGCCAGAAACAGCAGCAGCGCGAAGTTGCCTTCGATGGCCCCCGTGTACCAGGCGCCGACGTAGCCGACGAAGGCCGCCAGCACGGCAGCGGTGATGTATTGCATGGCTTGCATGGATGGGCCCGCTTATTCCTCGACCTGCAGGATGGCCAGGAAGGCTTCCTGCGGCACCTCGACCGAGCCGATCTGCTTCATGCGCTTCTTGCCGGCCTTTTGCTTTTCCAAGAGCTTGCGTTTGCGCGAGACGTCGCCGCCGTAGCACTTGGCCAGCACGTTCTTGCGCAGCGCCTTGATGTTCTCGCGCGCGATCACGTTGGCGCCAATCGCCGCCTGGATGGCCACGTCGAACTGCTGGCGGCTGATGATCTCGCGCATCTTGGCGGCCACGGCGCGGCCCCGGTACTGCGCCTGGGTGCGGTGCACGATGATGGACAGGGCATCCACCTTCTCGCCGTTGAGCAGGATGTCCACCTTGACTACGTCGGACGGGCGGTTTTCCTTGAATTCGTAGTCCATCGAGGCGTAGCCCCGGCTGACCGATTTGAGCTTGTCGAAGAAGTCCAGCACGATCTCGCCCAACGGCATCTCGTAGGTCAGCATGACCTGGCGGCCGTGGTATTGCATGTTCATCTGCACGCCGCGCTTTTGGTTGGCCAGCGTCATCACGGGCCCGACATAGTCCTGCGGCATGTACAGATGCACCACGACGATGGGCTCGCGCACCTCTTGGATCTTGCCCTGCTCGGGCATTTTTGACGGGTTTTCCACCTGGATGATTTCGCCGTCGCCCTTGACCACCTCATAGACCACGCTGGGTGCGGTGGTGATGAGATCCATGTCGAACTCGCGCTCCAGGCGCTCCTGCACGATCTCCATGTGCAGCAGGCCCAGGAAGCCGCAGCGAAAGCCAAAGCCCAGCGCCTGCGAGACTTCCGGCTCGTAGTGCAGCGAGGCGTCGTTGAGCTGGAGCTTTTCCAGCGCGTCGCGCAGCGCGTCGTACTGGTTGGCCTCGGTCGGGTACAGGCCGGCGAAGACCTGCGGCTGGATTTCCTTGAAGCCGGGCAGTGCCTGGCTGGCCGGGCCAAGGTTGTTGGGCAACTTTTTTTCCAGCGTGATGGTGTCGCCCACCTTGGCAGCCTTCAGCTCCTTGATGCCGGCGATGATGTAGCCGACCTCGCCGGCCTTGAGTGCGTCGCGCGGCAGCTGCGCCGGGGTGAACACGCCCAGGTTGTTGGCGTCGTAGGTGGCGCCGGTGGCAATCATCTTGAAGCGCTCGCCCTTTTTCAGCTCGCCATCGACCACGCGCACCAGCATGACCACGCCGACATAGCTGTCGAACCAGCTGTCGATGATCATGGCGCGCAGCGGCGCGTCGGGCTTGCCACGCGGCGCCGGCACCTTGGCGACGATCTGCTCCAGCACGTCGTCTATGCCCATGCCGGTCTTGGCGGAGATCGGGATGGCCTCGCTGGCATCGATGCCGATCACGTCCTCGACCTCGGCCTTGGCGGCGTCCGGATCGGCCTGCGGCAAGTCCATCTTGTTGAGCACCGGCAGCACTTCCACGCCCAGATCCAGCGCGGTGTAGCAGTTGGCCACGGTCTGCGCCTCGACGCCTTGCGAAGCATCGACCACCAGCAGCGCACCCTCGCAGGCCGACAGCGAGCGCGAGACTTCATACGAGAAATCCACGTGGCCGGGCGTGTCGATCAGGTTCAGGTTGTAGACCTGGCCGTCGCGGGCCGTGTATTGCAGCGCTGCGGTCTGTGCCTTGATGGTGATGCCACGCTCGCGCTCGATATCCATGGAGTCCAGCACCTGGGCCTCCATCTCGCGGTCGGCCAGGCCGCCGCAGCGCTGAATGATGCGGTCGGCAAGCGTGGACTTGCCGTGGTCGATGTGGGCAATGATGGAGAAATTTCGGATGTGGTTCATCAACGGCTAACGGGCAGGTATCTGACAGGTATCTGTATGGCCGCACTCGACGGCCATGAAAAAAGGGCGCGTCAGACAAGTGACGCGCCCTGAACCAACAATCTGTGGCAACTGCGATGGTTGGAGCTTCATTGTAGGCAAAAAGCCCATCGGCAAGCCCGCGCAGCGCTGCTCAGGGGCCGCCTCCGGGCGGCGGGTGGCGGCTGGAGCGCCCGGTCACACGGAGGTTTTTGGCGGGGCATTCTAGCAAACGGCCCGAACGGGCAGGCCGCCTGCAACGCCGACAAACCCGCTGGCCGCTCTCAGCGCGCCGGGCGGATCAGCGCGTATTGGGCCCACTCGCCACGGCGCACCAGCACGCTGACAGGCTTGGACTTTTCGGCCTTGGCCACCGCCGTATCGAAGTCCTTGAGGTTGCGGATTTCCACATTGGCCAGGGCCACGATCACGTCGCCCTCGCGCAGGCCGGCGCGCGCTGCCGCGTCGCTGGCCGAGACCACGCGCACGCCGCCCTTGATCTTGAGCTCCTTTTCCTGCGCGGCGGTCAGCTCGGCCACGACCAGGCCCAGGTGCTGGGCGGTAGCGGTCGGCTGGCTGCCATCGCCCTTGCCTTGCCCCTCGTCTGCCTTGGCGACGGTCTTCTCGTCAGGCTCGACCTCGGCAATGGTCACCGTCAGGTCGCGCGCCGCACCACGCCGGAACACCGTGATGGCGGCCTTGGTGCCGGGCTTGGTGTTGCCCACCAGGCGCGGCAGGTCGGCCACCCGATCCACCGGCTTGCCCTCGAAGCGGATGATGATGTCGCCGGCTTCGATGCCGGCCTTTTCCGCCGGCGAGCCGGGCTCGACGCCGCGCACCAGCGCACCCTGCGACTTGCCCAGGCCGATGGACTCGGCCACGTCCTTGGACACGCCCTCGATCTGCACACCGATGCGCCCGCGCGAGACGCGGCCCGTGGCGCGCAACTGGTCGCTCACGCGGATGGCCTCGTCAATCGGGATGGCAAACGAAATCCCCATGAAGCCGCCCGAGCGCGAGTAGATCTGGCTGTTGATGCCCACCACCTCGCCGCGCATGTTGATCAGCGGCCCGCCGGAGTTGCCGGGGTTGATCGCCACGTCGGTCTGGATGAAGGGCAGGTAGTCGCCGGTGTCGCGCTGCTTGGCGCTGACGATGCCGGCGGTGACCGTGTTGTCCAGGCCAAAGGGCGAGCCAATCGCCATGACCCACTCGCCAGCCTTCAGGCGGCTCACATCGCCCACGCGCACCGCCGGCAGGCCGGTGGCGTCGATCTTGACCACGGCCACGTCGGTGCGCTTGTCCGAACCGATGATCTTGGCCTTGAACTCGCGCTTGTCGGTCAGGGTCACGATGACCTCGTCGGCGCCCTCGACCACGTGGGCATTGGTCATGACGAAGCCGTCGGCGCTCAGGATGAAGCCCGAGCCCACGCCGCGCGGCTGCTCGCGGGGCTGGGGCGGCTGCTGCGGGCCCTGCTGGCGCGGGATGTTGGGCACCGGCAGGCCGAAGCGCTTGAAGAACTCCAGCATGTCCTCGTCCATGCCCCCATGGACGGACGGGCGTTGACGCGCTCGGTGGTGCGGATGTTGACCACGGAGGGGCCGACCTGCTCGACCAGTTCGGTGAAGTCGGGCAGGCCACGCACGGCGGGTGCGGCCTGCGCGTGGGCCGGTGTGGCGCTGGCCAGCCATCCGGTGCCACCGGCCAGGGCCAGGGCCACGGCTAGCGCGCAGGAGGACAGTTGGTTTCTGGTGGGCGGATTCTTGAGCATGGGCAGCCTTTCCAAGCAAAGGGGTGTTGTAGTTGTCGCATCCAGACCCGCAGGGCGTGCAACGCACCTGGGGTCATGAACCGGCACTTGGAAGGAAAGCAGACGCCATTGGTTCCCTGGCGTCTGCCGGCCAGGATGCGCCCAGGCTGTCGGCAAAAGCGCCCAACGCCCAACGTTCAGCGCTCACGCCCGGCAAAGCTGGCGTTGCGCAGGAAGTCTGCCGGCATCTGCAGCGCCGTGGTGCTGTTGCCCAATTGCCGGTGTGCGGCCAGCAGCTCGTCCAGACGTGGGTCGCGGATCATGATGGGCTGCGGCGGCGGCACTGCCGTGGCCATGGTTGCAGCCATGCCCGAAGCTCCTGCCGCCCCGGTGGCAGAGACGGCAGCGGCGGAATCGGCTGCAGCAAGGGTCTGCCCGGCAGCCGCAGGAGCTGCCCTGGCTGGCGCAGCCGCCAGTTGCGCGCCCTGCGGCTGCGCTGCACCCATGCTGGCGTAGCTGTGCCAGCCCAGCACGGCCACCGCCGCCAGCGAGGCAAAGCCAGCGGCCATTTTCCAGCGCCAGACCTCGGCATTGGCCGCCGGATCGCGCGCGGTGGCAGGGCGCCCGGCCAGGGGCTGGGCCAGCGTCTGCACTACTGCCGGCGCCAGGCGCGGCACGGGAGCTTCCTGCGCCAGTCGCTGGCGCAGGCTGGCCAGCAGGGCGCCGCCATCACCGCCGGCGCCGGCAGCCGGTTCGCTGCGGCGCAGGCTCTCGCCGATCAGGTGATAGGCCTGCCAGCAGGCCTGCCCTTCCTCTGTTGCAGCGTAGTCCAGGGCCTGGGCAGCTTCGGCGCCGTGCAACTCGCCATCGGCCAGTGCCGAAAGCTGTTCACGCTGCAGCATCACATTGCGGTCATTCATGGTTCATCCGCCTCACGGGCGCAGATACATGCAGATAGATATTCGACCTGCCGGCCACTGCCACCGGCACAGCTGCCAGAGGGCTACCAGCGCTTGCCTGTGCGCCGATCCAGCAGCGGCTTGACGCGCGCCGAAATGGCCTCGCGCGCACGAAAGATGCGTGAGCGCACCGTCCCGATGGGGCAATCCATGACAGTGGCAATCTCGTCATAACTGAGGCCTTCCAGCTCGCGCAGCGTGACCGCCTGGCGCAGCTCCTCGGGCAAGGCGGCCAGCGCATCGTTGACTGCGGCAGCAATCTCCTGGGCGGCGAGCACGGTCTCCGGGGTTTCATCGCTCGTTAGTTCACGCTCCAGCAGGGAAGTTTCATCATCGTCCTCGCTGCCACCGCGCAGGGCGCTTTCGGTGATGACCGGGTCGCGGCGCATGTCCACCAGCGCCTTCTTGGCCGTGTTGACGGCAATGCGGTACAGCCAGGTATAGAACTGGGCATCGCCGCGAAACTGGTGCAGCGCCCGCCAGGCACGCAGAAAGGTTTCCTGGGTGATGTCGGGCACCAAATCGACATCGCGCACCATGCGCGCCACCAGACGCTCGACCCGGCGCTGGTACTTGATGACCAGCAGTTCGTAGGCTCCCTGGTCGCCCGCCACGGCACGCTCGACCAGCTGCAGATCGGTATCGGCAGGGCTGGCAGGCACGGCGGGGGAATCTGTCATGTTGCTGATCGTCGCCTCGGCTCAGCCAGGCATGGAGTCGGATGGTGACACGGCATTGCTGTCCGGTGCGGGCGCCTCGGGGGCGCGGGAATACAGCGCACGGCGCAGCGGCAGCCAGGCGCCGCAGGCCGGGGTGGCAGCGCAGCGGGACAACCACAGCCACAGCGCCGGCTGGTGCTGGAGCTGCCCGCGCAGCAGCAGGGTCGATTGCAGATCAAGACACACCTCGGGCGGGCCGGTCAGCGCCTGGGGCTGTTCCCAGCCGCTGCGCTCCAGGCTCCAGCCCTGGCCATCCCACACCAGCTGACCGCACGGCAACGCGCGCCACCAGCGCCAGGCCAGGGCTGCGCAGACCAGCCACAGGCAGGGCACAGCGATGGTGGCAGCGACGCTGCGCGGGCCGCTCAGCACCAGCCACGACGCACTGCACAGCAACCCGGCAGCACACAGTAATCCGACTGCCCAGCCCAGCCCGGCGCTCGGGCCGAAAGCGTGGCGTACTGCAGGAGCCAGCCGATGCACCTGCACGGCAGCTAAACGCCAGTCGGGAACCAGGCAGCGAGTGCGGCCACCCTGGCGGACGCAGCAGGCCGCACTTGCAGGCAACGCAGCTGCTGCACGCTCTGGCTCTGGCTCTGGCTCTGCCGCTCAGACCCGCTGGAACACCAGCGTGCCGTTGGTGCCGCCAAAGCCGAAGTTGTTCTTCAGCGCCACGTCCATCTTCATGTCGCGCGCCTCATTGGCGCAGTAGTCCAGGTCGCACTCGGGATCCTGCTCGAAGATGTTGATGGTCGGCGGCACCTTCTGGTGGTACAGCGCCAGCACGGTGAACACGCTCTCGATGCCGCCGGCGCCGCCCAGCAGGTGGCCGGTCATGGACTTGGTCGAGCTGACTACCATATTGCGGGCATGTTCACCCAGGGCCGCCTTGATGGCATTGGTCTCGTTGATGTCGCCCAGCGGCGTCGAGGTGCCGTGCGCGTTCAGGTATTGCACCTGGTCGGCGTTCAGGCCGGCGTTCTTCAAGGCCGCCAGCATGGCGCGGCGCGGGCCGTCCATGTTGGGCGCCGTCATGTGGCCGGCGTCGGCACTCATGCCGTAGCCGGTGAGTTCAGCGTAGATCTTTGCGCCGCGCGCCTTGGCGTGTTCGTATTCTTCGAGTACCAGCACACCAGCGCCCTCGCCCAGCACGAAGCCATCGCGGCCCTTGTCCCAGGGGCGCGAGGCCGTCTGCGGATCGTCGTTGCGCGTGGACAGCGCCCGCATGGCGGCAAAGCCCCCCACGCCCAGCGGCGAGACCGTAGCCTCGCTGCCGCCGGCGACGATCACGTCGGCATCGCCATACTCGATCTTGCGCGCCGCCTCGCCGATGCAGTGCAGCCCGGTAGTGCAGGCAGTGACCACCGACAGGTTGGGGCCTTTGAAGCCAAAACGCATCGAGACGTGCCCGGCCACCATGTTGATGATGGACGCCGGCACGAAGAACGGCGTGATGCGCCGTGGGCCGCGCTTTTCCAGCTCGGCGTGCGTGTCCTCGATCAGCGGCAGGCCACCTATCCCTGAGCCAATGATGCAGCCGATGCGCGTGGCCAAGTCTTCGTCCAGCGCCGCACCCGTGGGCAGGCCGGCATCCTGCACGGCCTCCTGGGCCGCAGCGATGCCGTAATGGATGAAGGTATCCATGGTGCGCGCATCCTTGGCGCTCAGATAGGCATCGAGGTCGAAGCCCTTGACCTCACCGGCAATCCTGCAGGCGAAGCTGGAGGCATCGAAACGGGTGATGAGGTCGATGCCGGACTTGCCGGCAAGGATGTTGGCCCAGGACTGCGCCACCGTATTGCCCACGGGGGAGACGCAACCCAGGCCGGTCACGACAACGCGACGACGGCTCATGCGTGAAAACCTTTAGCTGGGGGGGTGCGCCGCCACCGTGGCGGCATGGTTCAGCCCTTGTGGTGGGCGTTGGCGTAGTCGATGGCGTTTTGCACCGTGGTGATCTTCTCGGCGTCCTCGTCGGGGATCTCGATGCCGAACTCGTCCTCCAGCGCCATCACCAGCTCCACCGTGTCCAGGGAGTCGGCACCCAGATCGGCCACGAAGGCCTTCTCATTGGTGACCTGGGACTCTTCCACACCGAGTTGCTCGGCGATGATTTTTTTGACACGTGCTTCGATATCGCTCATGGTTTCCCTCTGGGGGTTGTGAAATGAATCCGCGATTCTAGCCGCATGAGGATGACACCTCCGTGCGGCTTGCCAGGCGGAATATCTGGCGCCAACTTCGCTCAATTACATGTACATGCCGCCATTGACATGCAACTCCTGCCCGGTGACATAGCCGGCGCCATCCGAGGCCAGGTAGGCCACGGCGTGGGCGATGTCTTCCGGGCGGCCCAGATCGCCCAGGGCGATCTGCGCGCGCAGGGCTTTTTTCTGCTCTTCGGGCAGCACCGCCGTCATGTCGGTGGCAATGAAGCCCGGGGCGACGCAGTTCACCGTGATGCCGCGGCTGCCCAGCTCGCGCGCCAGCGCCCGCGTCATGCCGGCCACGCCGGCCTTGGCCGCCGCGTAGTTGGCCTGGCCCGGGTTGCCCGAGGCGCCAACCACGCTGGTGATGCTGATGATGCGGCCAAAGCGCTGCTTCATCATGGGGCGGATGGCAGCGCGACTGGCACGGAACACCGCCTTGAGGTTGGTGTCGATGACGGCGTCCCAGTCGTCGTCCTTCATCCTCATGGCGAGCTGGTCGCGGGTGATGCCGGCGTTGTTGACCAGCACGTGCAGGCCGCCGTCGTGCTTGACGATGGCATCGACCAGGGCATCGACGGCAGCGCCGTCGGTGACATCGAGCCGCACGCCGCGCCCGCCGTGCGGGGCCAGGGCCGCGCCGATGCGCTCGGCGCCTTCGTCGCTGGTGGCGGTGCCGATGACGCGCAGGCCGCGCGCGGCCAGCTCGGCGGCGATGGCCGCGCCGATGCCGCGCGTGGCGCCGGTGACCAGGGCGACGCGGGGAGTGGATTCCTGGGCGCTCATGCCAGCAGCTCCTTGGTTTCGGCCAGCGTGGCCGGGTCGTACAGGGATGCGCCGACCAGCTCGGGGTCGATGCGTTTGGTCATGCCAGTCAGCACCTTGCCGGGGCCGCACTCGACGATGTGGGTTGCACCGCGTGCTTTCAGCGCCTGCACGCACTCGACCCAGCGCACCGGGGCGAAAGCCTGGCGGTACAGCGCGTCGCGGATGGCGTCCGGCTCGCTCTGCACCGCCACGTCCACGTTGTTGAGCACGGGGATGCTCGGCGCGGCCAGTGCAAGGTTGGCCAGGGCCGTGCGCAGCTTCTCGGCAGCGGGCTGCATCAGGCTGGAGTGGAAGGGTGCGGACACCGGCAGCGGCAGCGCACGCTTGGCGCCCAGACCCTTGAGCACTTCGCAGCCCTTGTCCACGCCGGCCTTGGTGCCGGCAATCACGGTCTGCACCGGGTCGTTGAAGTTCACGGCCTCCACGACTTCGACAGTGTTTTCTCCGAAAAAGGCCGTGGCTTCAGCGCAGCCAGCTATCACTTTGGAAGCATCCAGACCCAGGATGGCAGCCATGGCGCCGGCACCCACGGGCACAGCCTGCTGCATGGCGGCGGCGCGCAGGCGCACCAGCGGCGCGGCCTGGGCCAGCGTCAGCACGCCAGCGGCGACCAGCGCGGAATATTCACCCAGCGAGTGCCCGGCCACGGCGGCAGGCAACGCACCGCCCTCGGCACGCCAGGCGCGCCAGGCAGCCACGCCGGCCACCAGCATGACGGGCTGGGTGTTGGTAGTCAGCGCCAGCGCCTCCTTGGGGCCGGCGGCGATCAACGCGCCGATGTCCTCGTCCAGGGCGTCGGACGCTTCGGCCAGTGTCTCGCGCACGGCGGGATGGTCGCCCCAGGCGTCCAACATGCCAACCGACTGCGAGCCTTGGCCCGGGAAGACGAATGCAAAGGTTTCAGCCATTACCAACTCGGAATCAAACCATTCAAAATTATCAATGAAATACGCCTCAAAGCCTTGCCAGGCAAGCGTTTGCAGCTACATTTTCAGGAGCACAGCACCCCAGGTGAAGCCGCCGCCCACGCCCTCCAGCATCACGGTCTGGCCGGGCTGCACCTGGCCGGCGCGCACCGCCTGATCCAGCGCCAGCGGGATGGAGGCTGCCGAGGTGTTGCCGTGCTGATCGACGGTGACCACGACCCTGTCCATGGGCAGCTTGAGCTTGCGCGCCGTGCTCTGCATGATGCGGATGTTGGCCTGGTGCGGGATCAGCCAGTCGATGTCCCCTTCCTGCAGGCCGGCCTTGTCCAGCACGGCGCGGGCGGCCTTCTCCAGCACGCCCACAGCCAGCTTGAAGACCGCCTGGCCATCCATGGTCAAGAGCGGGCTGCCCAGCACCTCGCCGCCATAGACGTTGCCGGGCACGCACAGAATGCCCACGTGCCTGCCGTCGGCGTGCAGGTCGCTGGCCAGGATGCCCGGCTCGTCGCTGGCTTGCAGCACCACGGCGCCGGCGCCGTCGCCGAACAGCACGCAGGTCGTGCGATCCTGGAAGTTCAGGATGCGGCTGAAGACCTCGGCGCCCACCACCAGCGCGCGCCGGGCATTGCCGGCGCGGATCATGGCGTCGGCCACGGTGAGCGCATAGACAAAACCGCTGCACACCGCCTGCACGTCGAAGGCCGGGCAGCCGGCGATGCCCAACTTGTGCTGCAAGATGCAGGCCGTGGAGGGAAATACCATGTCCGGCGTGGACGTGGCGACGATGATCAGGTCGATGTCTGCGGCCTCGCAGCCGGCAGCGGCCAGGGCCTGGCGCGAGGCCTGCAGCGCCAGATCGCTGGCCGTCTGCTCGCGCTCGGCAAAGTGGCGCGCGTGGATGCCGGTGCGCTCGACGATCCACTCGTCGGAAGTCTCGACGCCCTGGGCTGCCAGCTCGGCCACCAGATCGGCGTTGCTCACTCGGCGCGCAGGCAGGCTGCTGCCCGTGCCGACAATGCGGGAATAGCGTGGTGTCATCAAAGGGGGGCCGAGGCGGCGCCAGGGGTGGTGGAAGCGGTCGTGCTGCCCAGCAGCGGCGCCGCATGGGCAACCCGGGCGCGCACGCGCTCGAGCAGGTTGTTGCGGGCCGCATCATAAGCCCGGCACAGTGCCTGCTCGAAGGCCAGCGCGTCGGCCGAGCCGTGGCTCTTGAACACCAGCCCGCGCAGGCCCAGCAGCGCCGCGCCGTTGTAGCGGCGGTGATCCATGCGCCGCTTGAGCGCCGACAGCACCGGCCAGGCCACCACGGCGGCGGCCTTGGTCAGCAGGTTGCGCGAGAACTCCTCCTTCATGAAGCCGCCGATCATGCTGGCCAGGCCCTCGATGGTCTTGAGCGCCACGTTGCCGACAAAACCGTCGCACACCACGATCTGCGCCGTGCCACGGAAGATGTCGTTGCCCTCGACGTTGCCGATGAAGTTCAGGTCGCCAGCGTTGCCTGCGGCACGCAGCAGCTCGCCGGCGCGCTTGATCTCTTCGCTGCCCTTGATGGCTTCTTCGCCGATGTTGAGCAGGCCGACGCTGGGCTGCGGCTCGTCATTCAATACTGACACCAGGGCCGAGCCCATCACGGCAAACTGCAGCAGGTGTTCGGCGGTGGAGTCGACGTTGGCGCCCAGATCGAGCACCGTGGTGGCGCCGCCGCGTGCGTTGGGGATTTGCGTGGCGATCGCCGGGCGGTCGATGCCATCCAGGGTTTTCAGCAAATAGCGGGCAATCGCCATCAGCGCGCCGGTGTTGCCGGCCGACACCGCCGCCTGCGCGCTGCCGCTCTTGACCTGGGCGATGGCCACGCGCATGGATGAGTCCTTCTTGCGCCGCAGCGCCACCTCCACGGCATCGTCCATGCCGACCACCTCGCTGGCTGGGACGTGCTGGGCGCGCTCGTGTACCAGCGCCTGCAGCCGCTCGGGGCGGCCTACCAGCAGCAGGCGCGCGTCGGCGTGGCTCTCCAGGAACTGGCGGCACGCAACCAGCGTGACATCGGGGCCGTGGTCGCCCCCCATGCAGTCAACAGCCAAGGTAATCATCGGCAAGGATCGCAAAGACACGGCCCAGCAGTGGGCCGGATACAAAAAAGCTGCCATTGTGGCAGCCGAAAACGACAAGGGCCTGCGCTACGCAGGACGTAGCCGCAGGCCCGAATATGGTGCAGCCCGCCCCGCAAGCAGCAGGCGGGCCGCCGCAGCGCAAGTGTCAGGCTTCGTTCTTGGCCTTGATCACCTGGCGGCCACGGTAGAAGCCGTTGGGGCTGATGTGGTGGCGCAGGTGCGTCTCGCCGGTCACCGGCTCGACAGCCGTGCCCGGGGTGGTCAGGGCGTTGTGCGAGCGGTGCATACCGCGCTTGGAGGGGGACTTCTTGTTTTGCTGAACAGCCATGATCGGCTCCTGGTCTTGAAAGGGTTGAAAAAGAAAACGCGATCAGCCCATAAAAGACACGAGGGGTTTCGCGCGAAGCCCGCAATTATAGCGCAGGCGTCGATGCCGATCCGGCACTGGCCCGGCTCAGTCCTTGCTGCCCTTGCCCAGGCCAGCCAGCGCGGCAAACGGATTGGGCACGCTGGCACTGGCCACCTCGAAATCCTCGTCGCTGGAGGCCAGTTGCACCGGCACCGGGCATTCGTCGTGGCGCGGCACGATGGGCAGGGCCATGATCAGCTCATCCTCGATCAGCTCGCGCAGATTGAAGTCGCGCCGCAGGGCCAGCAGGTCTTCCTCGCAATCATCGTCGAGCGCCTCGGCGGTCGCCTCGTCGGCGACGAAGCGAAACTCGCGCTCCACCTGCAGCGGCACATCGACGGGCTGCAGGCAGCGCTGGCAGATCAGCGGCACGGTGGCGTCGGCCTTGAGGTGCAGCCAAACTTCGGCGCCCAGGCCGTGGGTCGAGCGGATAGCGCCGTCGGCGCTCCAGTCCACGCGCAGATCGGGGTGCAAGCCGCGCGCCTCTTCGGCCAGGCGCTGGTAGCGCAGCAGGGTGTCATGACCGGACAGATGCGCGCCGGCCTGCGCGAAGGCCTTGACATCCAGCCGGTCGGGGGAGTGTTCCTTGGTCATGGCGGGCAGTGTAAGAGAATCAAACGATGTCAAGAACACCTTTCCTGCCCCGCCCGCTGGTACTGGCTTCGACCTCGCGCTACCGGCGCGAACTGCTGCAGCGCCTGCAATTGCCCTTTGCCGTGGCCGCGCCGCAGGTCGATGAAACCCCGCTGCCGGACGAGGCGCCACGCGCCCTGGCGCTGCGCCTGGCGCTGGCCAAGGCGCAGGCCGTGGCGGCGCAGCAGCCCGGCGCCCTGGTCATCGGCTCCGACCAGGTGGCCGACCTGGCCGGGCGCAGCCTGGGCAAGCCCGGCAGCCACGAGCGCGCCGTGCAGCAGCTGCGCCAGATGCGCGGGCAGACGGTGGTCTTTCATACCGCGCTGGCCGTGGTCTGCCTGGAAGCAGGTTTCGAGCAAGCCGATGTGGCGCCGGTGCGCGTGCGCTTCCGAGATTTGCACGACGACGAGATCGAGCGCTACCTGCACGCCGAGCAGCCCTACGACTGCGCCGGCAGCGCCAAGAGCGAGGGCCTGGGCATCAGCCTGCTGGAGGCCATCGACAGCGACGACCCCACGGCGCTGATCGGCCTGCCCCTGATCCGCACCTGCGGCATGTTGCGCGCCGCCGGAGTGGTGCTGCCATGAGTGGCGCCCCCGCCACCACGCCCGGCACGCTGTACCTGGTGCCGGCGCCGCTGGACTTCGGCTGCGCCGCCCAGGCACCGCTGGTCGAGGTGCTGCCAGCCGGCACGCTGCGCCAGGCCGCGCAACTGACCCACTGGGTCTGCGAGAACGCCAAGAGCCTGCGCGCCTACCTCAAGCGCATTGATGCCGAGCAGCCGCTGGCCGCGCCGCTGCAGCAGCAGCACATCAGCGAACTGCCGCGCCACGTCCACAAGAAGGGCGACCACGGCGGCAGCGGCGCTCCGGCCTTCGACGCGCGCACGCTGCTCGCCCCCTTGCTTGCCGGCCACGACATGGGCCTGGCCAGCGAGGCCGGGATGCCCGCCGTGGCCGATCCGGGCAGCTCGGTGGTGCGCGCTGCGCACGACGCCGGCGCGCGCGTCGTGCCACTGGTCGGGCCGGTATCGCTGCTGCTGGCGCTGGCGGCCAGCGGCCTCAATGGCCAGAACTTCGCCTTCGTCGGCTATCTGCCGCAGGACGCAGCAGCGCGCGCCCAGCGCATCCGCGAGCTGGAGGCGCTGGCGCTGCAGCAGGGCCAGAGCCAGCTGTTCATCGAGACGCCCTACCGCAACGCCGCGCTGTGGCAGGCGCTGGTGCAGCAATTGCGCCCGGGCACGCGCCTGGCCTTTGCCGAGGGCCTGACGCTGGCCGATGCGCGCGTGTACTCACATACCGTGCAGCAGTGGCGTGCGGGGGCCAGGCATGGAGCGGATGCAGCGCCGGACAATCGCACGCCGGTGGTGTTCGCCCTGGGAGCCTGACGCCTGGCAGAAGATGCCATATTGAGCATCAAATCGGCCTCAAACCCTTGTTTAGCAAGCGCTGACAGCTATTGATAAAGTAGCAAAATTCTCGCCTAGCCTCATTTCGGCATGGCGCAGTGCCCGCCGCTGGCCGCCGTGCCCGAGCCGGCGGTGATCATGGGCGGCTCCAGGCGCAGGTTGACCGGGTCGGAATGCACATAGTCCCAGGCGATGAAGCCCACCAGGGCCAGCCAGAAGGCCCAGCGCCGGAGGTTGGCGGAAGATGCAGGATTGCTCGTTGCCATGACTGAAATCCCCGCCCGGTTCAAAACTTGAAGTACCGGCGCACGCGCAGGCCCACCAGCGTGCCGGCGAAGGCCAGCGGCACCCAGATCCAGCCATGCAGGCTGCCGGTGCTGATGCCGCTGACCATGGCGCCGACGTTGCAGCCGAATGCCAGCCGCGAGCTGTAGCCCAGCAAAAAGCCCGCCCCCATGCCCACCAGCCACTGCTGGCCGCTCAGCGGCTGGCTCGGACGCGGGCGCCGGGCCGCCACCCACAGCGCCCCGGCCAGGATGCCGATGTTGGTGATGCTGGTGACATCCAGCAGCAGCGTCTGCGACAGGCGCTGGGCGTGGCCGGCGTCGCCCCAGAAGGCGTTGGCCGCCGGATCGAACAGGCCCAGCGCCGTGGCCGCCTTGGCGCCCCACAGGCCAAAGCCATAGACCACGCCCCAGGGCTGGCCGGCGACCAGCAGATTCAGCGCCGCCAGCAGCGCCAGCGCCAGCGCCCCCCAGAGCCAGCGCCCGGACAGGCCGGCGCGCAGCGGGCGTCCACTCCAGCGCGCCACCAGCAGCGCCACCAGGGCCAGGGCGGCCAGCGTGGCGGCCAGCGCCGTGCCCGCGCCCCAGCGCTGCACCAGGCCCACCGGCGCCGTCGCGCCCAGGGCCAGCCAGTCATTGAGATGCACAGAGCCCAGAAAGCTGCCCAGTGCGAACAGCGGCAGGATGGCCATGTTCATGGGCACGCCCAGGCCGGCCTTGTACAGCGTGCCCGAGCCGCAGCCGTCGGCAATCTGCATGGCCATGCCGAACACGAAGGCCCCCACCAACAGGCTGACCGAGGGCGGGCCGAGGGCGGCGGTGGTTTCCGGGAAGTGCGCCAGCATGGGCATGGAGATGGCCGACAGCAGCGCCAGCAGCAGCAACTGGCCATAGACGCCGCCCGGGTCGCGCCGCTCGACCAGGTGGCGCCAGCCGGTGGTGAAGCCAAAGCGCGCGCCGGCCAGCGTGGCGCCAAAGCCCACGCCGACCAGCAGCAGCAGCGCCTGGCGCGCCGAGACCGACCACAGCAGCCAGCCGAACAGCGCCAGCACGGCCAGCAGCAGCGGCAGGCGCTGCGCCCAGGCCGACGCAGGGGCTGAGGCGGCGCCAGAGACAGGGGCCGCCGAAACAGGGGCGGCATTGGGCAGGACGACGGTATTCATGGCGCTTGCGTTCCGAGGTTGCGGTGGGCCCAGCTCAGGGCGGTGTAGCGCAGCTGCTGCCAGCGGCCAGGCTCGTTGTCCATGGGCAGCGGCGTGCTGGCGCGCGTCCAGTCCACCATGGAGCCGGGATACAGGCGCACCTCGGGCCGGCCCAGCACCTCGGAGAGCACGAACCAGTCCGTGGCAGCCCAGTGCCCGGTGTTGCAGAACGCCACCACCGGCTGGTCGGGCGCGGCGCCCAGGCTGTCGAGCTCATCTTGCAGCGCTGCCTTGTCCAGCAGCACCGGATGCTCCAGCTCGAACAGCCTCTCGCTGTCCAGGTTGACAGCGCCCGGCAGCGTGCCGCGCGCGCGCGCCGCGTCGTGGGCGATGCGGCCTTCATAGAAGCGCGCCGGACGCGAATCGACGCGCAGCACGCCCGAGTCGCCCAGGCCAGTCTGCACCTGCTCGCGCGTGGCCAGCCAACGGCTGGAAAACTCGGGCTGCCACTGGCTGCGCGGCGCGGCCACCGGCTGCTGCTCCAGCGGCAGGCCGGCCTGCTTCCAGGCCGCCAGGCCGCCATCCAGGATGGACAGCTCGGCCACGCCCAGGGACTTGAGCGTCCAGTACACGCGCGCAGCGGCGCCGAAGTCGGTGGCGTCGGCCCCGGCGTGCGCCACCACCACGCGGCTGGCGGACGTCAGGCCCAGCTCCTGCACCAGTTGCGTCAGCACCGGCAAGGGCAGTAGCGCGCCGGGGTTATCCGGGCCGGAGCGCCAGCGGCCATAGGGCGCTGACAGCGCGCCGGGTATGTGCTGCAGCGCATAGGCCGGCGCATCGCGCACGTCCAGCACCACCAGCCGCACGCCCTGTTGCTGCTGGGCGGCCAGCTGGCGCGGACTGAGCAGCGGCTGGGCCGCCATGGCGCCGCCGGCCAGCAGCAGGCAGCAAAGGAAAAGGGAACGCAAAAGCACACGCATGGGCTGTGGGGCAGGCAAAGGCTGGGCCGGGTAGGCAAAGGCGTGCATTGTCCTGGCATCGGCAGGGCCGCCCAACGACAGATTCGTCAGATGCTTATCTGCCGGCCCGCGCCGCCTGGGCGCCACTTCGGCGCCGGCCTACCATGCGCCCTCTTGCATCGACAGGCACCGCCATGAACGCCCCACATCCTGAACCCGTCCTGTTTGCCAGCCACGGCCCGGTCTGCAGCATCACCATGAACCGGCCCGAGCGGCGCAATGCCGTACACCGGCCCATGGCCGAGGCGCTGCGTGCGGCCCTGGCCCGCTTCGAAGCCGACGACAGTCTGCGCGTGGCCGTGCTGCACGGCGCTGGCGGGCATTTCTGCGCCGGCGCCGACCTGACGGCAGTGGCCGATCCGCTGCTGCGCAACGAACTCGACCCCGAAGGCGGTGGCGCCGGCCCGATGGGGCCGACACGGCTGGCGCTGGCCAAGCCTTTGATCGCCGCCATCGAGGGCCATGCCGTGGCCGGCGGGCTGGAGCTGGCGCTGCTGGCCGACCTGCGCGTGGCCGCCGAGGACGCCACGCTGGGCGTGTTCTGCCGCCGCTGGGGCGTGCCACTGATAGACGGCGGCACGGTGCGCCTGCCGCGCATCGTCGGCATGGGACGCGCGCTCGACCTGATCCTGACTGGCCGGCCAGTGGGCGCTGCCGAGGCGCTGGGCATGGGCCTGGTCAACCGCGTCGTGCCTGCCGGGCAGGCGCTGGAGGCAGCGCTGGCACTGGCCCGGCAGCTCGCCGGCTTTCCGCAGCAGTGCATGTTGGCTGACCGGGCCTCGGCCTATGCGCAGTGGGAGCTGCCGCTGCCCGAGGCGCTGCGCATGGAGGGCCGACGCGGCACCCCCATGGTGCTGGCCGAAGGCGTGCAGGGTGCTGCCCGCTTTGCCGCTGGCGCCGGGCGGCACGGCGCATTCGACGCATCCGCATCCGCCAGCCCGGGCGAGACCCGGGAAAACTGAGGGCGGCGGCCCCGGCCCTTCAGCGCACTGCCGGCAGCGACAATCCGGCCAGCGCCCGGGCCGCGCCGGCACCCACGGCTGCGCCGAACTTGCGCGCCAGGCGCTCGGCCATGTTGTCGCGGCGCGTGTAGTCGATGACTTCCTCGGCCTTGACCACCTCGCGTGCCACGTAGTCCAGATTGCCCAGGCGGTCGGCCAGGCCCAGCTCGACGGCCTGCTGGCCCGTCCAGAACAAGCCGCTGAAGGTCTCGGGCATCTCCTTGAGACGCTCGCCCCGGCCCGCCTTGACCACGGCGATGAACTGCTGGTGGATCTGGTCGAGCATGGCCTGGGCGTACTCGCGCTGCTGGTCGCTCATGGGGCTGAAGGGGTCGAGAAAGCCCTTGTTCTCGCCAGCGGTGATCAGGCGCCGCTCCACGCCCAGCTTGTCCATGGTGCCGGTAAAGCCGAAGCCGTCCATCAGCACGCCAATGCTGCCGACGATGCTGGCCTTGTCCACGAAGATGTCGTCCGCCGCTGCCGCGATGTAGTAGGCCGCCGAGGCGCAGGTCTCCTCGACCACGGCATAGACCGGCTTGCCGTGCTTGGCCTTGAGGCGCACGATCTCGTCGTTGATGATGCCGGCCTGCACCGGGCTGCCGCCGGGCGAGTTGATCAGCAGCACCACGGCCTGCGAGCCGGAATCCTCGAAGGCGCTTCGCATGGCGGCGACGACGAACTCGGCACTGGCCTCGGCGCCGGCGGCGATCTCGCCCTTGATGTCCACCACCGCCGTATGCGGGCCGCTCTTGGTGCTGCTGGCCAGATCGCGCGTGGCGACCAGCCAGAACATGGCTCCCATCAGGGCAATCCAGGCAAAGCGCCAGAAGATGCGCCAGCGGCGCGCGGCGCGCTGCTCGGCCAGCGTGGCCAGCACCAGTTTTTCCAGCACGCTGCGCTCCCAGGCGGGGTTCTGGCCAGCGGTTTGCTGCGCCCCTTTTGCTACATTTTCGGTAGCTGGCTGCGCCCACAGGTCGGGCGGTTGGGGCGGATTGGACTGCGAACCGGTTGGTGGGGGAGTGTGGGGGTCGGTCATGGGTGGGCAGCGGTATCAGAACGCCAGCGGTTGCAGCAGGGGCGCAGTATGCCAGCGCACCTGGCCGCCCTCCTCGGTCAGCTCGACCTTGACCAGGCCGCCCCGGCAGGGGCCGCCGACGCAAGCGCCGGTATCGGGCGCGTAGGTCGCGCCGTGCGTGGCGCACAGCAGCCAGCGGCCCGTGTCGTCGAAGAAGCGGCCTTCCTGGTAGTCCATTTCCATGGGCACGTGGCTGCAGCGGTTCAGGTAGGCGTGTACCCGGCCTTCGTAGCGGATGGCGAAGGCGCGCAGCACCTGCCCGGCATAGACCACATCGAACGCCACGGCGCGTCCGCCGTCCTGCAGCTCGCTGCTGGCGCACAGGGGCTGGCCCTGCATGTGTTTCAACGGCATGGCATCGGACATCAGGCGTGCTCCTGCAGCCACTGGTGCAACTCGCCGACCGAGCGGGCGATGAAGCGCGGCGCCAGGGCGGCAAAACCGTCGATGCTGTGTGCGCCATAGCCTACGCCCACGCTGGCGCAGCCAGCGGCGCGCGCCATTTCCAGATCGTGCGTGGTGTCGCCGATCATCAGCGTGCGCTCGGGCGCCACGTCCAGCTCGGCCATCAGCTCATGCAGCATCAGCGGGTGCGGCTTGCCCGCCGTCTCGTCGGCCGTGCGCGAGGCGTCGAACATGCCGCGCAGCTGCACCGCCTGCAGCACGTGATCCAGGCCGCGCCGGCTCTTGCCGGTGGCCACGGTGAGCAGGTGGCCGCGCGCTTTGAGCATGTCCAGCAGCGGCAGCACGCCATCGAACAGGCTGATGTCGTCTTGGTGCTGCAGGTAGTGGTAGCGGTAGCGCAGCGCCAGCTCCTGGTATTTTTCGCGCGGCACGTCGGGCGCGGCGTGGGCCAGCGCCTGCGGCAGTGCCATGCCGATGACCCAGGCCGCCGCCTCGCTGGTGGGCCGGGCGCCGCCGACATCGACCACCGCCTCCTGGATGGAGCGGGTGATGATGGCGGTGGAGTCGAACAGCGTGCCGTCCCAGTCGAAGGCGATCAGGTCGAAGCGGCGGGAGAGGGTGGCGGGCATGGAAGGCAGAGAATCAATCGGCAACAGGGAGGAAATCGGCCAGCTCGGGCGGCAGACCGGCGTGTAGCGTGACGTGCTCGCCGCTGGCCGGGTGCGTGAACTGTAGCCGCCAGGCGTGCAGGAACATGCGCCTGAGGCCTTGCCGGTGCAATCGGCGGTTCAGCTCGAAGTCGCCGTATTTGTCGTCGCCGGCGATGCCGTGGCCGCTACTGGCCAGGTGGACGCGGATCTGGTGCGTGCGCCCGGTCTTGATGGTCACCTCCAGCACGCTCATGGCCGGCAGGCCCTGCAGCGGGCGCGGCCCGAGTTGCTCGCGCACCCTGACCAGCGTCAACGCACGCATGGCGTCCGGGTCATCGGCAGTGGTCACGCGCACGCGGCGCTCGCCGCTCTCCAGCAGGTATTTGTACAGCGGCGTGTCGATGACCTTTCTGCTGGTCGGCCAGCTGCCGGCCACCAGCGCCAGATAGGTCTTGCCGGTCTCGCGGCTGCGGAACTGCTCCTGCAGATGCGTGAGCGCCGAGCGCCGCTTGGCCACCAGCAGGATGCCCGAGGTCTCCCGATCCAGCCGGTGTACGAGTTCCAGAAACTTCGCCTGCGGGCGCGCCCGGCGCAGCTGCTCGATGACGCCCGAGCTCACGCCGCTGCCGCCATGCACGGCCACGCCGGCGGGCTTGTCCAGGGCGATCAAATAGTCGTCCTCCAGCAGAATGGGAAATTCACGCGCCGGCGCCGCGTGCGCGCCGTCCAGCGCCGCTGCATCCGGCGGCTGCGCCACGCGCACTGGCGGCAGGCGCACCACATCGCCCTCGGCGATGCGCGCGTCGGCGCTGGTGCGGCCCTTGTTCAGGCGCACCTCGCCGCTGCGGATGATGCGATAGACGTGCGTCTTGGGCACGCCCTTCAAGTGGCGCAGCAGGAAATTGTCCAGGCGCTGGCCGCTGGACTCGGCATCCACTTGCAGCAGGCGCGGGGCTGGGCTGCCAGGGCCTTGGGGCGCTGCCCGGTGGGCGGGCGGTTTGCCCTCTATAATCTGTTTCACCTGTGCGACAAATGTGTAAGTGGTTGATTTGTCTGGATTTTATCGGACGAAACGCCCAACTCGACGCCCAGGCTGCCGATGCCATCGGGCGTCGTGCGTTTTTTGCAGGCCAAGGTTTCGCCTGCACGGGCGCACGGCAAGCGACAGGCTGATGCATCGAGACACGGAAAACCGACGGATATTTCAAGCCAGTTGCCCCCGCCCCGTGGCGCGCGCGGCCACTGGCGGATCAAAGCGAAATCATGGTGTGGCTGCTGATGTGGATAGCGTCCTTGTGCGCGGGGCTGGCGCCCCGGGTGCAGTTGCGCGCCCTGCCGGCAGCCCCCTCGACACGATGCCCCCCACCGCCCTGCCACTACCCGTGGTGCGGCACTGCGCATTGTGCTTCGCCCCCATCCACGCGCCCCCTACCCCGCCAGCGCAGTTGAGCCGCTCCCCGCTGCGGCCGCGTGTGCGGTGCGTGGAGCCATCCCGTCCTTCCTCGTCCTGATGCGCCAGCCCCGGCATCTTTGGCTCACCTTTGAGCCTGTTGCTGTCTGGCTGCCGACTCCTTGTGCCCATGCAGACCCGCACCGAGACGGGCTGCGCACCAGGCGTCGCAGCCGCATGAATATCGAATTGACGAAGGAATCGCATCATGAAGCGGATGCTCATCAACGCCACGCAGGCTGAAGAACGGCGCCTGGCCATCGTGGACGGCCAGAAGCTGCTCGACTACGAAATCGAGATCGAAGGGCGCGAGCAGCGCAAGGGCAACATCTACAAGGCCGTGGTCACGCGCGTGGAGCCCTCGCTGGAGGCTTGCTTCGTTGACTATGGCGAGGATCGCCACGGCTTCCTGCCCTTCAAGGAAATCTCCAAGCAGTACTTTGCCGAGGGCGTGTCGCCCAGCCAGGCACGCATCCAGGACGTGATCCGCGAGGGCCAGGAGCTGATCGTCCAGGTCGAAAAGGAAGAGCGCGGCAACAAGGGCGCGGCGCTGACCACCTTCGTCAGCCTGGCGGGCCGCTATGTCGTGCTGATGCCCAACAACCCGCGCGGCGGCGGCGTGTCGCGGCGCATCGAGGGCGAGGATCGCGCCGAGCTCAAGGAGGCGATGGATCAGCTCGAATACCCAAAGGGCATGAGCATCATCGCGCGCACCGCCGGCATCGGCCGCACCGCGCCCGAGCTGCAATGGGATCTGAACTACCTGCTGAAACTGTGGAACGCCATCGACGGCGCGGCCCGCGCCGGGCGCGGGGCATTTCTGATCTACCAAGAGTCCAGCCTGGTCATCCGCGCCATTCGCGATTACTTCAACAGCGACATCGGCGACATCCTGATCGACACCGACGACATCTACGAGCAGGCGCAGCAGTTCATGGCGCACGTGATGCCCGAGCACGCGCCCAAGGTGAAGCGCTACCGCGATGACGCGCCGCTGTTTTCGCGCTTCCAGATTGAGCACCAGATCGAATCCGCCTACTCGCGCACCGTCATCCTGCCCTCGGGCGGCGCCATCGTGATCGACCACACCGAGGCGCTGGTGTCCGTGGACGTGAACTCGGCGCGCGCCATCAAGGGCGGCGACATCGAGGAGACCGCCACCCGCACCAACCTGGAGGCGGCCGACGAAGTGGCGCGCCAGATGCGCCTGCGTGACCTGGGCGGCCTGATCGTGATCGACTTCATCGACATGGAGGAGTCCAAGAACCGCCGCGAGGTCGAGCAGCGCCTGCGCGAGGCGCTGCGCCAGGATCGCGCGCGCGTGCAGTTCGGCACGATTTCCAAGTTCGGCCTGATGGAGATGAGCCGCCAGCGTCTCAAACCCTCGCTGTCCGAGGGCGCGCACATCCGCTGCCCGCTGTGCGACGGCACCGGGCACGTGCGCGACACCGAGGGTTTTGCGCTGCAGATGCTGCGCATGATCCAGGAGGAGTGCATGAAGGACAACACCGCCGCCGTGCATTGCCAGGTGCCGGTGGAGGTGGCCAGCTTCCTGCTCAACGAAAAGCGCGCCGAGATCGCCAAGATCGAACTCAAGCAGCGCGTCAGCGTGGTCTTGATCCCGAACAAGACCCTGGCCACGCCGCACTACAAGCTCGAACGCCTCAAGCACGACGACGCGCGCCTGGAAGAGCGCGAAGCCAGCTACAAGCTGGCCGAGCAGGAACAGGAGCCGACGCACATCACGCGCCGCTCGCAGGAGCCGACCAACAAGCAGACCCCGGTCATCAAGGGCGTGCTGCCCGATGCGCCGGCGCCGGTGGCCGAGCCGCGCCCGCAGTCGGCCAGCCAGCCATCGCGCAGCTCCGGCGGACGCGGCGGCCAGCAGCCGCGCAGCGCTGCAGCCGCAGCCACGCCGGTGCAGCCGCCGGCACCGGCGCCCGAGCAGGGCTTCTTCGCCTGGCTCAAGAGCCTGTTCGGCTTTGGCCGCAGCCCGGCGCCCGTGGCCGCGCCCGTGGCCCAGCCTGCACCCCAGCCCGAAGCACCGGCACGCAGCGAAGGACGGCGCGATGGGCGCTCCGGTGGCGAGCGCAGCCGCCGCAGCCGCAGCGACGCCAGCCGCGACGGCACTGCCGATACGGCGCAGGGCGAACCGCGCAGCCGCCGCAGCCAGGGTGCTGGCGGCGCCGAGCGCTCCACCGAAGGCCGTGAGGGCCGAGAAAGCCGCGAAGGCAGCCGCGAAGGCAGCCGCAATGGCCGTGGCAACCGCGCCGAGCGCAGCGAATCCAGCCAGGGCGAGGCCGGCAGCGACAGCCGCCGCGCGCCCCGCGAAGGACGCGCCAGCCGCGAGCGCGCCGAGCGCCAGCCCGTGGCAGAAGGCCAGTTGGAGCAGCACGCCAGCCACAGCCCGGCCAACGAGTCCGAGGGCAGCGCTGCCACCGGCCAGCCGGCACGCGGCGAGCGCACGGCACGCAGCAGTGAGCGCAACGGCGAACGCAGCGAGGAGCGCAACGGCGAGCGCCGCAGCCGCCGCAGCGACGAGCGCGGCCCGCGCACCATCGACGCCGATGCACCGGCAGCGCCGCTCCAGGCCGGCGGGCAGCCCGAGACTGAGCTGCTGGCGCCGTCCGCCGGCGCCGCCCGGGACGACGAGGCGCTGACCGCCCAGGACGGCAGCAGCGCCAGCGACACCGGCGAACAGCCGCGCCGCGAGCGCCGTTCGCGCGACCGCTATGGCCGCGACCGCCGCGCCGCCCGCCACGCAGCCAGCGAGGCGAACGAAGCGAACGAGGCCAACGGAAGCGGCGATGTCAGCGACGCCAGCGATCTGGCCACCGGCCACGGCGCTGCCCAGCCGGCGCGGGAGCCGGTCGCGCTGGACATCGACCCGGTAGCCGGCATGGCACCCCAGGGCGCCGAGCAGCCGGCGCGGCGCAGCTACTTCGCCGCTGCCCCGGCACCGGTCGGGCCTGCTGCCGCTGCGGCGCAGCCAGCCAGCCCGCCGGCCGCAGCCGTGCCTGCCCCGCAGGCTGCCGCCAGCGCCGAAGCCCTGCCGCTGCCTTTGCCGCTGCCGGCCACGCCAGCAGCCGAGGCCTCGGACAGCGCCAGCAGCAGCAGCAGCAGTGCCAGCACCGGCCAGGCTGCCGTTGACGAGCGCCAGCAGGACGCCCCTGCCGCCCAGCCGGCACCGGCACCTGCTCCCGCCCAGCATTGCGCCCAGCCGCAGGAGCAGCAGGAGCCGCAGATGCAGCAGCCCGCCCAGGGCGGCAGCGCCCTGCCGCGCGTGCCGGTCTTCGAGCTGCCGGTGCAGGCGCTCTCCGACATGGCCAGCGCCTCGGGCCTGCAATGGGTGAATTCGGACGCGCAAAAGATCGCCGCCGCGCAGGCCGCCATTGCCGCCGAGCCGCAGCCCGTCCACGTGCCGCGCGAGCGCCCGGCTCCGGTGGTGCTGGACGAAGGCCCGCTGGTGCTGGTGGAAACCCGCCGCGACCTGCGCGAGCTGCGCCTGCCCTTCGAGCAGGAGCAGCAGCAGGCCCAGGCGCCCGGCGCCACCACGGCCTGAGAGCGACCCCGCGCTCCCGGGAGGTTGTGCGTCGTGCGTATGCGCCGGACGCCGGGCGCATGACCTGCGCCCCACCTCTGCCCGCCCCTGCGCCCGCCTTACCAGCACGGCGCAGGGCTTGAAAAACCATAGCTGCCACCGCTTGCCTGGCAAGGCTTTGCGCCGGTTTTGGCATCAAAGCCAGGCCGCATCCAGCGATCGGCGGCAGCATCTGCCAGACCTGCCCATGCTGTTCGTGCTCTCCCCTGCCAAATCCCTGGACTACGACACGCCGGTGCCCGGCGGCCTGGCGCACACCCAGCCGGCTTTCATGGCCGAGGCCGCACAGCTGATCGAGGTGCTGCGGGGCAAGGCGCCGCAGGAGCTGGCCACGCTGATGTCCATCAGCGACAAGCTGGCGGCGCTGAACGTGGCGCGCTACGCCGCCTGGCAGCCGCAGGCCGGTGCGGGCAACGCACGCCAGGCGCTGCTGGCCTTCGACGGCGATGTCTACGCAGGGCTGGACGCGCGCAGCCTGTCGCTGGCCGAGCTGGAGTGGGCGCAGCAGCACCTGGCCATCCTGAGCGGCCTGTACGGCGTGCTGCGCCCGCTGGACTGGATGCAGCCCTACCGGCTGGAGATGGGCACGCGCCTGGCCACCGCCGCCGGCGCCAATCTGTACCAGTTCTGGGGCGCGCGCATCGCCCGGCACCTCGACGGCCTGCTGACCGGCATGGACGAGCCGGTGCTGGTCAACCTGGCCTCGCAGGAATATTTCAAGTCGGTGGCGCGCGATGCGCTGCGTGCGCCGGTGGTCGAATGCGTGTTCCAGGACTGGCGCGCCGGGCAGTACAAGGTCATCAGCTTCCACGCCAAGCGCGCGCGCGGGCTGATGGCGCGCTGGGCCATCGGGCAGCGCGCCAGCCGGGTGCGCCAGCTCCAGGGCTTTGCCGCCGAGGGCTATGCTTTTGCGGCGGATGCCTCCACGCCCGAGCGTCTGGTGTTTCGCCGCCGGCAGGATTGACGCCCTCCTGCCGCCTTCTTGCCACCAACACAGAGGAAGAAACCGATGGCTGCCTCCCCCGCCCAACCCATCACGCCCGAGCTGCGCGCCTGGATCATCGAGCAGGCCGCCACCGGCATCAGTGCCCCGGCGCTGATCGACGCCATGACCCACTCCGGCTGGCGCGAGGAGGTGGCGGTGGATGCCGTCGAGCAGGTGCTGCGCGGGCACCTCGACCAGTTGGCGCGCCAGCAGGGCCTGCCGCCCGCCGCAGCGGTGCCCGAGCCGGCGCTGGACGAGTCGCCGCGCTGGCTGGACGCGGGCGACCGCCAGGTCGAAGTGCTGATGAGCCTGGCCAATCCGCGCGTGGTGCTGCTGGGCAACGTGCTGTCGCAGCAGGAGTGCGAGGCGCTGATCGCCGCCGCCCGCCCGCGCATGGCGCGCTCGCGCACCGTGGCCACGGCCACCGGCGGCGAGGAGGTCAACGACGACCGCACCAGCGACGGCATGTTCTTCCAGCGCGGCGAGAGCGAATTGCTGCAGCGCATCGAGCAGCGCATCGCCCGGCTGCTGCACTGGCCCATCGAGAACGGCGAGGGCCTGCAGGTGCTGCACTACCGCCCCGGCGCCGAATACAAGCCGCACTACGACTACTTCGACCCTGCCGAGCCGGGTACGCCCAGCATCCTGCGCCGGGGCGGCCAACGCGTGGGCACCCTGGTCATGTATCTGAACGATCCGCCCAAGGGCGGCGGCACGACGTTCCCGGACGTGTTCCTGGAAGTGGCGCCGGTGCGCGGCAACGCCGTGTTCTTCAGCTACGAGCGCCCGCACCCGAGCACGCGCACCCTGCACGGCGGCGCACCCGTCATCGAGGGCGAGAAGTGGATCGCCACCAAGTGGCTGCGCGAGCGCGAATTCACATGATGGATTCTTGGTCAAATCGGCTTCAAACCCTTGCTGGACAAGCGCTGACAGCTATCATTTTTGATAATCGATGACCCCTGAACAATCCCCCCTGGGCCGCAGCGCGGATTACCCCGCCGAGTACGACGCCGCGCTGCTGTACCCCTGGCGCGCGCGCCCAAGCGCCAGGAGCTCGGCCTGGCCGGCGCCACGCCTTTTTTTGGCGCCGACCTGTGGACGGCCTACGAGCTGTCGTGGCTGAACCCGCGCGGCAAGCCCCAGGTGGCGCTGGCGCATATCACCGTGCCCTGCGAGACGCCCAACATCATCGAGAGCAAGTCCTTCAAGCTGTACCTGGCCAGCTTCAACAACACGCGCTTCGATAGCCTGGAGGAGGTGCGCGCGCGCATTCGCGCCGATGTCAGCGAGGCCGTGTGGCGCGGCAGCGGCCAGTCGGCCAGCGTCGGCGTGCGCCTGATCGCCCCCGAGGCCTTCGACCAGCAGCCCCTCCACGAACTCGACGGCCTGCTGCTCGACCGGCTCGATCTGGAATGCACGCACTACACGCCCGCACCCGAGCTGCTGGGCGCCAACCATGACGAAGCGCCGGTCAGCGAGGTGCTGACCAGCCACCTGCTCAAGAGCAACTGCCTGGTCACCGGCCAGCCCGACTGGGGCAGCGTGCAGATCAGCTACAGCGGCGCGCAGATCGATCAGGCCGGGCTGCTGCAGTACCTGGTCAGCTTTCGCAACCACAACGAGTTCCACGAGCAGTGCGTCGAGCGCATCTTCATGGACGTGTGGACGCGCTGCCGGCCCATCAAGCTGTCGGTCTATGCGCGCTACACGCGGCGCGGCGGGCTGGACATCAACCCGTTTCGCACCAGCGCGCCGCAGCCGCTGCCGGCCAACGTGCGCACGGCGCGGCAATGAAGCCACCAGGCAACAGGACTGCACTACCAATGACCACTCTGCCGACCGCCCCTGTCCCGCGCCAGCCTGTGCTGTTCATCCCGCACGGTGCCGGGCCGTGCTTCTTCATGGACTGGAGTCCGCCCGATGCCTGGGATCGCACCGCCGCCTGGCTGCGTGGCATCCCTGCCAGCCTGCCGGCCCGGCCAGCGGCCATCGTCCTGGTCACAGCGCACTGGCTGGAGGCCCAGCCCACCCTGGGCAGTGCCGCCCAGCCCGCCCTGCTGTTCGACTACCACGGCTTTCCACCGCACACCTACGAGCTGACCTACCCCGCGCCCGGCGCGCCGCAGCTGGCCCGGCAGGCCAGTGCGCTGCTGGCGCAGGCCGGCTTCGCGCCGCAGCTGGACGAGCGGCGCGGCCTGGATCACGGCAGCTTCATCCCGCTGAAAGTGGCCTTTCCCGAGGCCGACATCCCGGTGCTGCAGATGTCGCTGCTCTCCAGCCTGGATGCTGCCGAGCACCTGCGCCTGGGCCAGGCATTGCAGCCGCTGCGCGATGCCGGCGCGCTCATCATCGGCAGCGGCATGAGCTACCACAACATGCGCGGCTATGGCGACCCGCGCTCGACACCCGCCTCCAGCGCCTTCGACCACTGGCTGGCAGAGACTGTGGCGCTGCCCGAGGCGCAGCGCCATGCGCGCTTGGCCGACTGGGCCGCTGCCAGCGCCCCGGCTGGCCGCCTGGCCCATCCGGCAGGCCGCGAGGAACACCTGCTGCCGCTGCTGGTGGCCGCCGGTGCAGCCGGCGCCAGTCCGGGCGCCCGAGTCTTCACCGACCGGGTGCTGCAAGTCGATATTTCCGCGTTCAGGTTCGATTGAGGGCCGCCCTGGGCGGCGGCCTCGGCGGCAGGCTCAGGGCAGGCGGAAGATCTCCAGCGTGCGATGCAGCACGCCGGCGTTGTGGCTCATGGTGCGCGCTGCAGCCGCAGACTCCTCGACCAGCGCGGCGTTTTGCTGCGTCACCCGATCCAGATCATTCACGGCGGCATTGACCTGGGCGATGCCCTGGGTCTGCTCGCGCGTGGTGTGGCCCATCTGCAGCATCAGCTCACGCACCTGCGCTGCGCTGTGCACCACCTGTTCGATGGTCTGGCGGGCGCCTTGCATCTGGCTGGCGCCGCTGTGCACCTGGGCGGTGGAGCCTTGGATCAGCGTGCGGATTTCGCCAGCGGCCGTGGCGCTGCGCTGCGCCAGGGCGCGCACCTCGCCGGCCACCACGGCAAAGCCCCGGCCCTGCTCGCCGGCACGCGCGGCTTCGACAGCCGCGTTGAGCGCCAGGATGTTGGTCTGGAAGGCAATGCCCTCGATGGTGGCGATGATCTGGCCCATCTGCTGCGAGGACTGCTCGATGGCCTGCACCAGCGCACCGGCCTGGGCTACGGCAGCGCCGCCCTGCTGCGCCAGCTCGGCGCTGCGTGCGCTCTCGGCCAGCACCTGCTGCGTGCCATCGGCGGCCTGGCGCGCGGTGCTGGCCAGCTCCTCCATAGCGGCGGCGGTCTGCTCCAGGTTGCCGGCCTGGGTTTCGGTGCGCGCCGACAGATCATGCGCGCCCTGGGCAATCTCGGTGGAGGTGCTGACGAAGCCGGCAATCTCGCTGCGCGAGTCGCCCACGACGGCGCGCAGGTTGATCTGGATCTGGCTGAGCTGCTCCATCAGCAGCGCCATGGGATGGCGCCCCTCGGCAGTGGAGGCCGGCGTGGTCAGGTTGCAGCCGGCGAGGTCGCGCGCCAGGCGCAGGGCATCGCCCAGGCTGGAAGTGATGCGCCGGTGAAAGCGCCACAGGATCCAGGCGCACATGGCCAGCAGCACCAGCGCCTGGCCCAGCGCCACCTCCAGCCCCGTCCAGCCCAGCAGCGCTGGTGCCAGCGCCACGCCCAGCAGCGGCACCAGCATGGCCGCCAGGCGCTGGGTGAAGCTGGCGCGGCGCAGGCGCTCAAGCCAGTCGCGCCAGCCGGTGTGGCGCACGTGGCCGGCGTGCAGGATGAAGCTCCTGCGCCCGCTCTCGATCTCCTGGCGCAGCCGCGCGTACATGGCCTCGGCAGCCTGCACCTCCTCGCGCGAGGGTTTTTCGCGCACCGACATGTAGCCCTGCGGCTTGCCGTCCACCACGATGGGCGTAACGTTGGCGCGCACCCAGTAGTGGTCGCCATTCTTGCGCCGGTTCTTGATGATGCCGCGCCAGCTGCGGCCATTGCCGATGGTGCTCCACAGATCCTTGAAGGCCTCGGGTGGCATGTCCGGGTGGCGCACCAGATTGTGCGGCTGGCCCATCAGCTCCTGCATGGTGTAGCCGCTCACGCGGGCAAAGGCCTCGTTGCAGTGCGTCATCCGGCCCTGCCTGTCGGTCGTGGACATGAGCAGCTCATCGGCCGGAAAGTCGTACTCTGCCTGGGTGACCGGAAGATTGACGCGCATGGTGAGGTTGCAAAAAAACGTTTCAGGCCCGTAGGGTAACTGCAAGGCAATCCCAAAAAAATCCGAACAGCCAGGGTTTTCCCGATTTTGTCGCCCGCACGCCGGCAGCCGTCAGAACAACTGCGCTGTCGTGCCCGGCACGCCGCCATGCTCCCCCTCGCCGGCTCGTACCAGGGCGCCCACGCGCACGCCCAGCAGGCGCAGGCGCTGCACCAGCGGCACGCGCCTGAGGCACTGGCCGGCGGCGCGGCGGATGGTGGCCGCGTCCTGCGTGGCCTGGGCCATGGTCTGCTCGCGCGTGGCGCCGCGAAAGTCCTCGTAGCGCAGCTTGATGCCGATGGTGCGCCCGGCGTAGCCCTTGGCGACCAGATCCTGCGCCACCTGCTGGCACAGCGCAGTGAAGATGCGCGACAGCTCGGCACGGTCATGCACGGCGTGCAGGTCGCGCTCGAAAGTCGTCTCGCGGCTGATGGACACCGGCTCGCTGTGCGTCAGCACGGGCCGCTCGTCGCGCCCCCAGGCGGCCTCGTGCAGCCAGGCGCCATAGGCGCGGCCAAAGTGCGCCTGCAGCCACAGGCGATCGCGCGCGGCCAGCTGGCCGATGGTCTCAATGCCATGCGCGCGCAGCCGCTGGTCGGCCTTGGGGCCGACGCCGTTGAGCTTGCGGCACGGCAGCGGCCAGACCAGCACCGGCAAGTCCTGCGGCTGCAGGGTGGCGATGCCGCGCGGCTTGTGGAACTCGCTGGCCAGCTTGGCCAGCAGCTTGTTGGGCGCCACGCCGATGGAGCAGGTCAACTGCGTGGCCGCCTGGATGCCCTGCTGGATGCGCTCGGCCAGCATCCGACCGCCCTGCTCCTGCCCGCCCGGCGCGTGCGTGAAGTCGATATAGACCTCATCGACGCCGCGATCCTCCATGACCGGTGCGTGCTGCCGGACGACGTCCTTGAAGCGGCGCGAAAAGCGCCGGTACTCGGCAAAGTCCACCGGCAGCCGAATGGCATCCGGGCACAGATGGGCGTTCTTCATCAGGCCCATGGCCGAGCCCAGGCCGAAAGCGCGCGCCGCGTAGGTGGCGGTGGTGATGACGCCCCGGCCCCGGTAGTCGGCCAGGCGGGCAAAGGCCGGCAGCGGGATGGCGTGCAGCCGCCCGGCAAAATCCGCCGCCAGCCGCTCGTCGTGCGCACTGCGCCCGCCACCTATGACCAGCGGCAGCCCGGCCAGCTGCGGGTAGCGCAGCAGCTCGACCGAGGCATAGAAGGCATCCATATCCAGATGGGCGATGCGCCGGGGCACAGGCCCGGCAGCGCCATCGGTGGCCAGATGAGCGATCGGATCGGCAGCAGGGACAGCGACGGTATCGGACACGGCGGGCGATTGTGGCGCGCCCCTCAAACCCCCTGCAAGCACACCAGCACCAGGCCGATCAGCATCAGCGCCAGGCCCAGGCGCTCCAGGGTGCTGAAGGATTCGCCCAGCCGGCGCGAGACCAGGTAGCTGAACACCACCTCAACCATGCCCAGGGTGCGGATCTGCGCCGCGCCCTGCATGGCATAGGCCGTGAACCAGGCCAGCGACGCCGCCGCGCCCATGCTGCCGGCCAGCAGCGACACACGCCAGGCGCGCGCCAGTGGGGCCAGGCCAGCAGGCGCACGCCAGACGATCCAGCCGCCCAGGCCCAGGCTTTGCAGGCTCTGCGCCAGCAGCACGCCCCAGGCGCCCGACAGCCACGGCGGCGCCTCGCCCAGCGCCAGCGCCGCACCGCGAAAGCCCACCGAGCTGACGGCAAAGCAGGCACCGCAGGCCAGGCCATACAGCGCCGCCCGGCCCGAGCCGCCGCCGTCCCCCGTCGCGCCCACTGCGGCAGCACGCAGCCGGCGCGGCGGCAGCGACAGCAGCAGCACGCCCACGGTGGCCACGACCATGGCCACCCCGGCCAGCGCCGAGGGCAGCTCGTGCAAGAGCACGCCGGCAAACAGGGCGACTTGCAGCACCTCGGTCTTGGATAGGGTCACGGCGACGGCGAAATTGCGCTCCTGCATGGCCAGCAGCAGCGCCGCCGTGGCCATGACCTGGAAGAAGGCGCCCAGCGCAATCCAGCCCGCCCAGGCCCAGGAAAATGCCAGCGCCGGCTGCCCGCCCGGCAGCGCATACAACGCGATCAGCCAGGCAGCGGCAAAGGGCAGGCCGAACAGAAAGCGCACCAGGGTGGCGGCCAGCGTGCCGACCTCAGCCGTCAGCGAGCGCTGCGCCGCATTGCGCGCAGTCTGCGCCAGAGCGGCGAACAGCACCACCGGCACCCACAGGCCGGGCAGCAGGGAAGAAAAGGTGGCGCTCAAGAAATAAAAAACATCAAAAACCGCTGAAACCCGCTCCAGGCAAGCGCTGCCAGCTATCAAATAAAAAGCATCAAGGCAGCGGCACGGGCAGCGGATAAGTGCCCGGCACCAGGATGCGGCCATCGACGTTGCGGATGTCCACATGCCCACAAAAAGCCATGGTCACATCCAGCTCCTTGTGGATCAGCTCCAGCGCGCGGGTCACGCCGGCCTCGCCATATGCGCCCAGGCCATAGACCATGGCACGCCCGATCAGGGTACCGCGCGCGCCCAGCGCCCAGGCCTTGAGCACATCCTGGCCGCTTCGGATGCCGCCGTCCATCCACACTTCGACCTGGCTGCCCACGGCGGCCACGATGGCCGGCAGCGCGGCAATCGACGAAGGCGCGCCATCGAGCTGGCGCCCGCCGTGGTTGCTGACCACGATGGCGTCGGCGCCGTGCTGCACGGCCAGCAGCGCATCCTCCACTTCCATGATGCCCTTGAGTATCAGCTTGCCGCCCCACTGCTCCTTGACCCAGGCCACATCCGCCCAGGACAGACGCGGGTCGAACTGCTCGTTGGTCCAGGCGGCCAGCGACTTCATGTCCGACACGCCCTTCACATGCCCGACCAGGTTGCGGAAAGTGCGCCGCTGCGTGCCGGCCATCCCTAAGCACCAGCGCGGCTTGGTCATCAGGTTGGCGATGTTGGCCAGCGTCGGCCGGGGCGGCGCGGACAGGCCGTTCTTGATGTCCTTGTGGCGCTGGCCGATGACCTGCAAGTCCAGCGTCAGCACCAGGGCGCTGCAGCCGGCTGCCCGGGCGCGCCCGATCATGCGGGCCATAGATTCGCGGTCGCGCATCATGTACAGCTGGAACCAGAACGGCGCGCTGGTGTGCGTGGCGATGTCTTCGATGGAGCAGATGCTCATGGTGGACAGGGTGAAGGGGATGCCGAACTTCTCGGCGGCGCGCGCGGCGTGGATCTCGCCGTCGGCGTGCTGCATCCCGGTCAGGCCCACCGGGGCGATGGCCACCGGCATCCGCGTCGGCTGGCCGGCCATGGCGCAGGCCGTGCTGCGCCCCTCCATGTTCACGGCCACGCGCTGGCGCAGCTTGATGGGCGTGAAATCCTGCTCGTTGGCGCGGTAGGTGGTCTCAGTCCACGAGCCCGAGTCGGCATAGTCGTAGAACATGCGCGGCACGCGCCGCTGGGCGACCTGGCGCAGGTCTTCGATGGTGGTGATTCTGGACAGATCGGGCATGGCGATGGCAGCTGCGTGGATGGCCAAAAGGGCAAGGCGCGCATGGTAGTGCGGGCGAGCGGCGTGTGGTTTGAGCGATTTTTGCCGCGCGTGAAAATCCTTCCACCACCGGCAGGCGACCTTCAGCGCACCCCGGCGCCGCGCACCTCGATGCCGATCTCGTCGAGCACCTGCCCGCGCCCGTCCAGCAATTGCACGCGGTGGCGCCCCGGCCAGGGCAGCCAGGCGCCCTCGGAGCCGCGTGCCACCGGCTTGCCGCCGATGCGCCAGGCCAGCGCCTGCCCCGGCGCCGCACCGCTGGCGCGCAACTGCAGGCGCTGATGGGCTGGCGGGATGTCCGGGTCGAGCGCCAGCACCGTGCCGGCCACCGGGGCCGCAATGCGCGCCCGGCTCGCTGCAGCCGCCCAATTTTTTTGGTCTTTTTGGCCTGAAACCCTTGCTGGGTAAGCGCTGACAGCTATTTTTTCAGAAGCAAACAAGGCCTGCTGCGTACCGCGCACAAACCATTCCTGGCGGGCGCTCTCGATGGGCTGACCGCCCTCGCCCGGGCCAAAGCGCACGGCCTGGCGCAGCACGCCCGGCGGCGGCGCCGGCACGCGGCTGGGCGTGCGGCGGTGCAGGTGCTGCATCAGCGCCGCCCAGATGGGCGCCGCGCCGCTGGTGCCGCTGACATCGTGCATGGGCGCGCCGCTGGCATTGCCCACCCACACCGCCACCGTGTAGCGCGCCGACCAGCCCACGGCCCAGTTGTCGCGCATGTCCTTGCTGGTGCCGGTCTTGACCGCGCTCCAAAAGCGCGTGTTCAGCACGCTGTCCGGCCCGAAGGTGGGCACGCGCGCCTGTGCATCGGCCAGGATGTCGCCGACGATGAAGGCTGCGCCGGCATCGAGCGCCGCCACCGGCGCCGGCTGTGGCCCGCCCGCTGCCGCCAGGCGCAGGCGCGCCGGTGTGAACTGCCCGCCATTGGCCAGCGCGCGGTAGGCGTTGGCCAGGTGCAGCAGGCTTACCTCGCTGGCGCCCAGCGCCAGGCTGTAGCCGTAGTAGCCGCCCGACTCGCGCAGCGGCAGGCCCAGCGCGCGCAGCTGCCCAAAAAAAGCATCGGGCGTGACCATGACCAGGGTGCGCACCGCCGGCACGTTGAGCGACGCGGCCAGCGCCGTGCGCACCGACACCAGGCCCTTGAAGCGCCGGTCATAGTTCTGCGGGATGTACAGGCCCGAGGCCGTGGGGATGTGGGCGCTCGAATCCTCCACCAGCGAGGCCGCCGTCAGCCGCCGCTGGGCGATGGCCTGCGCGTACAGGAAGGGCTTGAGCGCCGAGCCCGGCTGGCGCAGCGCCAGCACGGCGTCCACCTCGGGCGCAGCGCTCAGGGCGCCGGAGGAGCCGACCCAGGCCAGCACCTCGCCGCTGGCGTTGTCCAGCACGACCAGCGCGCCGTCGCGCGCGTTGCGCCCGGCCAGCTCGCGCAGGTGCCGGGCCAGCAGCTCGGTGGCGTGGCGCTGCAGCGGCGCGCTCAGGGGCAGGCGCTCGCCGCCGCGCACCGCGTCCGCGCCCGCCGCGCGCAGCCACTGGCGGGCGAAGTGCGGCGCCACGCCCTCGCTGGCGCTCCAGGCACGGCGCTGCAGGGCGGCTTCGGTCAGCAGCTCCAGCGCGCCGCAGTCGGGCGCGGCGGGGACGATCAGGGCCGCAGCCCCGGGGACGGCGCCGGCCCTGGCTGCGGCCCCGGCCTGCGCCGGTGCGCTGGCGCGCTGCATCTCGCCCAGCACCGCGCAGGCACGCCGCGCCACCAGCGCCGCGCCGGCGTTGGGCGCACGCACCAGGGCGGCGGCAATGGCCGCCTCGCGCGCATCCAGACCGTGCGCGGCCTTGGCGAACAGCGTGCGCGACAGTGCGTCGATGCCGACCAGCTCGCCGCGAAACGGCACCAGGTTCAGGTAGGCCTCCAGGATCTGATCCTTGCGCCAGCGCCGATCCAGCACCTGCGCGGCCACGGCCTGGCCGGCCTTTTGCACCACGCTGCGTCCGCCCGGGCCGGCGCGCCAGTCGCCATCGAGCAGCCCGGCCAGCTGCATGGTGATGGTGCTGGCGCCGCGCGTGCGCGTGTTCCACAGATTGCCCCAGGCAGCGGCGGATACGGCCGCCCAGTCCACGCCGCTGTGCTCATGAAAGCGCCGATCCTCGCCCAGCACCAGGGCCACGCGCAGCGCCGGCGAGACATCGCCCAACTGCAGCCACTGGCCCCGGCGCACAGTGCTGTCCAGGCGCACGCGGCCCAGCACCTGGCCTTCGCGCGAGTGCAGCAGCACATCCGAGGGCTGATGCGCGGCGCGCACTTCGGCAAACGTCGGCAGGGCCAGCGCCGGCAGGGCCAGCAGGCCCGGCAGCGCGGCCAGCGCCAGGCGCGCCAGGGTTGTGCCAAGCCCGTGGACAGGCGCCGCATCCGGGCCTCGATGGCGCCGGTCTGCCGGCGTGTTGTTGCGCTCCACCCCAGTGTCCTTTTCTCATCTTTGCGGCAGGAAGCTGCCATGCAGCACTGCCCAGGCATTTTCGTCTGCACGCCGGCGCTGGCCTGGAACCACCGCCGTGCAACTGCCACTCATGAGGGTCTTCTTCACCACCCCGGCCCACCGGCCAAGGCACGCACCATGGACAAGATCAACATCTCCTTCGGCCTGAACCAATCCCTGGCCCTGAGCGAGAGCCGCATCCAGAAATTCCTGGACGGCAACAACGCTGCCGCCCAGAAGATGGGTTGGTTCGACACCTTCAAGGATCAGGTCTTCGGCGGGGGCGCCAAGCAGGCTGCACTGCAGCAGCTGGCCCAGGAATTCGACGCCGCCCACGGCCTGAGCGCCTTCGAGAAGTTCGAGCGCCTGGCCCAGTACGCCACTGCCGCCGACCGCAGCCAGTTCACCGTCACCAACGAAGGCCCGCAGCAGGCGCCCAACCTGACCTACAGCATCAAGGGCACGCCGGTCAAGCACGACCAGGTCTCGGCGCAGGCCTGGAGCACCATCGAAACCCGCCTGGGCCAGGTCACCGGACTGGGCGACATGGGCCATCCGCGCGCCGCCGACTGGCTGGGACAGCACGAGCGCCAGGATCTGGAGGCCGAGCGCAACGCCGTGACCGACGACGCCTTCCGGGAGGGCGGTGTCCACAAGCGCTTCGACCCCAGAAGCGGCGTGCTGCGTGCCGAGGACAACACCGGCGCGCGCGACTTCGACAAGGAGCGCCTGGTCGAGGAGCGCGCCGCCACCAGCGACAGCCTGGCGCGCTACGTCTCGACGCAGAAGGTGCTGAGCGAAGCGGAAAAATCGGCCATGCTGCCCGGCATCAGCAGCAACAAGGCCCACGCCACCGTCACCCTGTACGACCAGGCCCACGTCACCAGCGGCGAGCTCGATCGCCAGATCGGCACGCTGAGCGCCCGCGAAGCCCACAGCGTGCTGATGCAGACCGTGGACATGGCGCGCGTGTTCTACCAAAACGGCATGTCGCACCAGGACTTGCACATGCACAACCTGATGGTGCACAAGCCGGTCGATCAGTCGCAGAACAACATCACCCTCAAGGCCATCGACTTCGGCAAGTCCAAGGTCGGCGTCACCAGCGAGTCCGACCGGCTCAACGACGTGCGCTACCTGTTCCACAAGCAGGCCTCGTCGGGCAAGCTGGAGACCATGCGGCGCGACGCACGCGAGTATTTCAACTACGACATGGACAAGCAGGCCAAGCACTACCCGCTGCACAAGCTGATGGGGCAATGCGCCAGCGCCGCCCTGGGGGGCCAGGCCGCCCTGGCGCCCAACGCCTTCGACGAGGCTATCAGCCGCGCCGGCGACCAGCTGATCGCCCAGCTGCAGCACGCCGAAACCCTGGACGAGCCGGCACGCACGCAGGCCATCGATGCGGCCTTCGACCTGGCCATGAACACGCTGTCGGCCACCTCCGACCACTTCAGCCGCCCGCACCTGCCAGACCACTTCGTGCGCGCCTGACGGCCTGCCGCCTGGAACCGCACGACCCCGCCAGGTTACTCATCTGCTGAAAGGAAGCCACGCACCATGTCCCACGTCATCCAGCCCGGCGCCTCGATGCACGGCATCGCACTGCGCCATGATTTTCAGCAAAGCCCCGTCGGCAGCCTGGGCGGACGCCAGGTGCAGCAAGGCCAAGCGCAGGCGCCGCGCAGCCTGGGCCGGGTGCTCTCGGACGTGGGCCGCGGCATCCAGAACTTGGCCTCGCGCGCGCTCAACGCCGTCACGCCGCACAGCGTGCGCGCCGACACCAAGTTCCGCGCCGGCCTCAAGGACACCAGCGCGCAGCTGGGCGACTTGCTGGGCGCCATCTCGCACAGCGGCAACCACTCGGTGGATGGCGCGGCGGCGCAGCGCCTGCTGCAGTCCCTGCCCGGCACCGCCCAGCCAGCCACCAGCCGGGGCCTGCCCTACGCACAGCTGATCGAGCAGCGCACCGCCGTCCACCTAGCCCACATGAGTCCGGCGCAGCGCCAGGCCCTGCACACCGGCCTGGCCATGGCGGAAAACTCCGCCCTGCGCGGCGACCCGACCTTGGCCGCCGTGCGCCGCGCCATGGAGCAAGGTGCCGTCGAGGCCGGCATCCCGGCCCTGCAGGGCGACCTGGATCAGGCCATTGCCATGGTGGCACGCGAGACGCAGGACAAGGGCATCACGGGCCGCGCCTTCCAGGAGCTGTACAACACCGCGCGCCAGGTGCTGGAGCAGCAGGGCTTTGGCGGCCTGCCGCGCGACGAACTCAAGCACCTGCAGCGCGCCCTGGTACTGCAGGCGCTGGAGCAGCGCATGAGCGGTGCCGAAGACCCCGCCGACCTGCAGCCCCTGGCGGACATGATCAACCACCTGCCCACGCGCGAGCTGCACGCCTTGATGCACGAGGATCGGCAGCTGGGCGCCATCCAGCCGTCCAGCACCTCGTTCGTGCTCATGGGCGCCATCGGCTTGCGCTCCGAGCAGTTGGAGCAGAGCCTGACCGACGGCTTTGCCGCCCTGCTCGGCCACGGCGAGCCGGCCGTGGACGATCCCGGCGGGCTGCTGCACAGCCCCCAGGCCTTTGCTCGGCAAGTGGCCGAAATGGGCCAGGCGCTGACTGACCTGCGCCAGCACAGCGAAGTCCACGGCCAGCACTTCCCGCCCGAGCTGGACGCCGCCTACGCCCGCACGCTGGCGCACCTGGAGGACTACCTGACCCCGCTCAACCTGAGCCAGCTGAGCGAACTCAGCTCCAGCCAGTTGCACGCCTTCGGCCAGGGCCTGCGCCAGCTGGGCGTCGAAGCCGGACAGGCCGAAGTCGCCGCCGATGCCGCACGCCGGCGCACCGAGGCCTTCGACCAGTACGCCCAGGGGCTGCAGCCGGCCCTGCAGGCACTATCCACCGGCAATCTGACCGGCGGCCTGCAAAGCCTGGCCAATGCCCAGCGCCTGGGCGACACGGCGCTGACCGTCCACAGCAACCTGGGACGCAAGATCGACGGTGCCGACGACATCATGGACTTCCGCGCCGAGCTCACCGCGCACGCCCTGCAGGGCCTGGACACACCCACGCTGCAGGCGCTGGCGCAGCGCCTGGGCAGTCCGGTGGCCGACGAATTGAGCGCCACCCTGTCCGACAGCGCCATGCTGCTGCTGTCGGACATGAACATGACCGGCTACGACCCGCAGGTGGGCCGGCGCATGTTCGACCGCGCCACCGACCTGTACATGCTGCGCGAGGCCGTCGGCAACGCCTTGCAAGAGCGCGGCGCCGATGTGCCCGCACCCGGCTGGCCCGGCGCGGCGCCCGATCTGGCGGCCCTGGTGGAGCAGCAGTACGGCGTCGAAGCCACCAGCGACGGCAGCATCCGGATGCGTGCCGGCCTGGGCGGCCCGGCCATGCAGGAGGCGCTGCAGGCCAACATCGACGACATGCTGGAGCACCCGCAGACCGACCCGCCGCACGCCGAGCACCCGCTGGTCAGCGATGGCTTCATCAAGGATCTGACACGCGCCGACTTCGGCCTGATTGCCCCGGATGGCACGCGCCAGCCCCTGCTGGCCCCGGGCGCCGGCAACCAGGACGCGCAGATCGGCAACGCCGTCACCCAGCTGCGTGCACTGGCCGGCAACAACGACGCGCTGCTGCTGCTGGCCACGCGCCTGGCCAACCAGAACGTGCAGGCCGGCGTGCAGCAGGCGCTGATGTCCCAGCAAAGCCCGATGCGCCTGGACGATGGCACGCCAGGGCGGCTGATGGGCGACGAGGACAACCGCTACACCTTCTCCAGCGACGGGCAGGGCGGCCTGATCCTGCAGGTGGACTACGGCCTGAGCAATGCCAGCGCCTTCCTGCCGGCGCCGCGCAACGCCCGCGAGGGCGTGGGCGTGCCGGTCATGCTGGACGCGGCGCACAGCCAGGCCCAGCTGCGCTTTGCCCTGCACATCGGCGCCGACCTGTCGGTGCAGATGCACGATCCGCTGCAGTACACCTACGATGCCGTGCGTGCGCCCTGAGCGCCGCCGGCCCCATCCCCCGCCCTCCACTGAACCGACCTGCCGAGAAAGACCCCTGCCATGCACTCCTGCGACCAGCTTTTGCTCGACCTGGGCCAGACCGCCGGCCTGTCCCAGCCCCTGCGCTTCGATGACCACGGCTGCGCCCGCCTGATGGTCGGCGCCCATCTGGCACTGGACTTCGAGCGCGACGCCGAGGCCGGCGTCATCCAGCTCTACAGCGTGCTCGGCCCTGCACCGGCGCAGGGCGACGCTGCGCTGTACCGGCAATTGCTGGAGGCCAACCTGTTCGGCGCCGACACGGCCGGTGCCACCCTGGCCATCGACGGCCCGATGCGCGAGATCGTGCTGTGCCGCAGCATCTCCGCCGAGGGCCTGGCGGCGCCGGCCTTCGTGCAGACCGTGGAGCAGTTCATCGCCGCCGCCGAAGACTGGAAGGAACGCCTGGCGGCGCACCAGCCCGGCGCTGCTGCGCCAGGCGCAGCAGCCGAGGGCGCGTCCGCCGCCGCGCCCCTGGAAATCCCGGTGCCGGGCCTGGGCGCTTTCCTGCGCGCCTGAGGCGCGGGGTAGGGCACGGCTGGCCACCCGGGCGCATTCAGGCACGCACCAGGGCCGGGACGCTGTCTTGGCATGATTTCAGTCGCAAACCCAATGCTGGCAAGCGCTGGCAGCTACTTTTTAAATAGCAAAACTTGCTGACAATCGCCAGCAGCGGACAGGCCGGACAGGACACTGCCCTGCCCGCGTACACGCCTCGCCTCACGTCGGCGGCTGGCCCTCGCAGCCCATCATCTGCTGCACCTTGCGCATGAAGGTGCCGGCATCGAAGGGCTTGACCAGCAGCTCCATGCCATCGCCCACCAGGCTGTCGCTGGAGGCGGCGCGCTCGGCGTAGCCGGTCATGAGCAGCACCTGTATGGCCGGCAGGCGCTCGCGCGCCAGATCGGCCACCTGCCGGCCATTGGGGCCGGGTAGGCCGACATCGGTGACCAGCAGATCGAACTGCAGCGCCCCCGACAGCAAGGCCATGGCCTCATGGCCATCGGCAGCCTGCATGATCTGAAAGCCCAGCTCCTGCAGCAGCTCGACCACGGTGGCGCGCACGGTGGCATCGTCCTCGACCACCAGCACGGCATCGTGGCGCCGCTCGTGCGTCTGCGCGTGCAGCACGGCGGGCGCTGCCGGCTGCAGCTCTTCGGCGCAGCGCGGCAGGTACAGATGCACCGTGGTGCCCACGCCCGGCTGGCTGTCGATCTCCACCGCGCCGCTGGTCTGGCGCATGTAGCCGTAGATCATGGACAGGCCCAGGCCGGTGCCCAGACCTATGGGCTTGGTGGTGAAGAACGGGTCGAAGGCGCGCTCGATGACGTCGCCAGCCATGCCGGTGCCGCTGTCCGAGACGCTCAGGCGCACGTAGTCGCCTGCCGCCAGGCCGCTGCTGCCGCTGCCGGCGCCATGCTCGCCAAGCCTGGCCGCGTTGCTGGCCTGCAGGTGCAGCCGCCCGCCTGCCGGCATGGCATCGCGGGCATTGATGGCCAGGTTGAGCACGGCGTTTTCCAACTGGTGCAAGTCGGTGCAGACCAGCCACAAATCCTCATCGGCCTGCACCGACAGGGCGATGTTCTCGCCGCAGCTGCTGCGCAGCATGGTCTGCAGGCCGGCCAGCACGGCGGCGACATCGACGGCACGCACATCCAGCGGCTGGCGGCGCGAGAAGGCCAGCAGCCGCTGGGTCAGGGAAGCGGCGCGCCGCGCCGAGGCCAGCGCGGTGTCGATGTAGCTGCCGACCTCTTGCACCCGGCCCTGCTGCAGGCGCCGCTGCATCAGCTGCAGCGGCAGCACGATGCCCTGCAGCATGTTGTTGAAGTCGTGCGCGATGCCGCCGGTGAGCTGGCCGATGGCCTCCATCTTCTGGCCCTGGCGCAAGCGCTCCTGGGCCTCGGTCAACTCCAGCGCACGCGACAGCTCCTCGGTCTCGTCGCGCCCAATGGCGTGCAAAAAGCCATCGCCCGAGACCACCGACCAGGCAACGGTGCGCAACTGGCCGTCGCGCCCCAGCAGACGCATACGCACCTGGCGGCGCGGCGCCCCGGCGCGTAGCAGCGTGCCTTCGGCATCCAGCTCGGCGGCGTCTTCGTCCAGCACGAAGGCGCGCACATGGCGGCCCACGGTCTCGGCCTCGCTCCAGCCCAGGGCCACCGTCCAGCCGGGATTGACCGAGACGATGACCCCATCAGCCAGCCGGGCCACCATCATCAGCGCGTCCGACAGGCTCCACAGCCGGTCGCGGTCGGCGGTGCGCTGCACGACCTGCTGCTCCAGCGAACTGGCCTCGGCGCGCAGCTGCTGCTGTGCGTGGTTGCTCTGCGTGGTTTCGATGATCGTGACCACATAGCCGCCCACCGCGCCGTGGACATCGCGCACCGGGCTGAAGCCGAAGGTGAAGAAGGTCGGCTCGGGATAGCCGTAGCGCTGCACCGTGAAGGGTGCGTCCTGCCAGAAGGAGGCCTGCCCGGCCAGCGCGCGCTGCGCCATGTCGCCCACCAGATGCCAGGTCTCGTGCCAGACCTCGGGGAAAGGCCGCCCCAGCGCATCGGGCTTGTCCCCCAGCAGGGGGCGGTAGGCATCGTTGTGGAAAGTGGTCTGCCGCTCGCCCCAAACCAGGCACTTGGGAAAGTGCGAGGCCAGCATCAGCTCCAGCACCACGCGCAGGGTGTCTGGCCAGCCCGCCATCGGCCCCAGCGGGTGCGACGCCCAGTCGAAGGCGCGCACCTTGGCGCTCATGGCGCCGGGAGCATGGGGGAACTGCGGCGGTGTCGGCGGTGTTTCGGCCATGGTGGTTGTACGCCCAAAAACTGCCCAGGCAGCAGCGCCCGCCTTGAGCCGGGGCGCCTCAGCGCCGGTCGGCCAGGGCGTGGGCGATGGTGCCCAGATCGACATATTCCAATTCGCTGCCCACCGGCACGCCGCGCGCCAGTCGCGTGGCCTGCACGCCCCGGCGCCCCAGCGCCTCGGCAATGGCGTGCGCCGTGGCCTCGCCCTCGGCGGTGAAACTGGTGGCCAGGATGACCTCCTGCACCGTGCCGTCGCTGGCGCGCTCGATCAACTCGCGCACGCCGATGTCGCGCGGGCCGACGCCATCGAGCGGCGACAGCCGGCCCATGAGCACAAAGTACAGGCCCTTGAAAGCCCCGGTGCGCTCCATGGCTGCCTGATCCGCCGGGGTCTCGACCACGCACAGGCGCGTGGCATCGCGCCCGGCGTCCTGGCAGATCTCGCACAGCGCATCCTCGGTGAAGGTGTGGCAGCGCTGGCAGTGGCGCACGTTGCCCGCCGCCTGCGCCAGCGCCTGCGACAACACCTGGGCGCCAGCGCGGTCGTGCTGCAGCAGGTGAAAGGCCATGCGCTGGGCGGACTTCTGGCCCACGCCCGGCAAGCGGCGCAGCGCCTGGATCAGCGCGTCCAGCGAGCTGGTGTCGGACATGGGCGGCGCGCGCTCAGAACGGGAACTTCATGCCGCCCGGCAGGCCCGGCATCCCGGCGGTGAGCTTGCCCATCTTTTCCTGCGAGGTCTCCTCGGCACGGCGCACGGCGGCGTTGAAGGCGGCGGCCACCAGGTCTTCCAGCATGTCCTTGTCCTCTTCGAGCAAGCTGGGGTCGATGGTCACGCGCTTGACATCGTGCTTGCAGGTCATGAGCACCTTGACCAGGCCGGCGCCGGCCTCGCCCTCGACTTCGATGCTGCCCAGTTCCTCCTGGGCTTTCTTGAGGTTGTCCTGCATGGCCTGGGCCTGCTTCATGAGGCCGGCGAGCTGTCCTTTGTTGAACATGGTGTGTTTCCTTGGGTTGTGAATGACGGCGATGGTGCGAGGATAGCCGCCCCCTGGCCGTTGCCTGGAGCGGCGCGCCCGGTCAGAGAGGCCGGATGCTGCCGGGCACGATGCGCGCGTCGAATTCGCGCATCAGCTGCTGCACATAGGGGTCGGCGCGCACGGTGGCCTCGGCGCGCTGCTGGCGCGCGCGCGCGGCACTGGCGTTGCGCTGCGCCGGGCTGTCGCTGACCGGGCCGATCTCGACACTGAGCTGCTGCGCGCAGCCAGCAGCCTGCAGCGCGGCGCGCAGGCGCTCGTGGGCGGTGGCCTGGGTCAGCGATTCGCGCTCCACGCGCAGAAACCAGTGCCCGCCCTCGCGCGCCACGAGCTGAGACTGCAGCGCCAACTCGCGCGCCAGCGCCGCGATGGCGCCGTCCTGCACCAGGCGCTGCACGGTGGCGTGCCACAAGTCGTCGTCCCCGGACGTTGCCGGCGCACTGCCAGCGTCCGGTGCGCCAGCGGGTGGCGCTGGCGTGTCCTGGGCATTCTGCGCGCCCTGTGCGGGCGCTGGAGCGGGTGTTGTTGTCGCTACGCTTTCAGTAGCTGTCAGCGCTTGTCCAGCAAGGCTTTGAGCAGGATTTGACTGATATTTTCCAGGATCGTCCGCCTCCTGCGATGGCAGGGCCGGCGCCGGGGAAGGCGAGACGGCACGAGGTGCGGTCGGCGCGGCTGATGCGGCGGGTGCCGGTGCCGGGGGAGCGGCCGAGACCTCAGCCGGTGCCGGCGTCAGAGTTTTTTTTTCAGCCTGCCCCGCCGCCTGCGGAGCTTGCGCCGGCTTGAAGGCCAGCAGGCGCAGCAGCGCCATGGTCAGGGCAGCGTACTCGTCGGGCGCCAGGCCCAGCTCGGCGCGGCCATGCAGGCAGATGCTGTAGAGCAGCTGCGTCTCGTCGGCTGGCAGCAGGGCCGCCAGGCGGGCGATTTCGGCGGCGTCCGGGTCGCCGCCCGCATCGGCCTGCGCCGCCTGGACGGCCAGTTGCGGCACGGCCTGCAGCACGGCCATGCGCTGCAGCACGGCGCTCATGTCCTCCAGCGCCTGCGCCGCCGACAGGCCGTGCGTGCGCAGCAGGTCGCTGGTCTGCACCACGGCCAGGCCGTCGCCGCGCGCCAGGGCGTCGATCAGCGTGAAGACGTGGCTGCGATCGACGCTGCCCAGCATCTGGCGCACGTGGGCTTCCTGCACCTGCCCGCCGCCGAAGGCGATCGCCTGGTCGGTCAGCGACAGCGCATCGCGCATGGAGCCGCGCGCTGCGCGCGCCAGCAGACGCAGCGCCTGCGGCTCGGCGGCGATGTGCTCGGCGGCCAGCACATGCGCCAGATGCTCCAACACCACCTCGGGCGGCATGGGCCGCAGGTTGAACTGCAGGCAGCGCGAGAGCACGGTGACCGGCACCTTCTGCGGGTCGGTCGTGGCGAGCACGAACTTCAGGTACTCGGGCGGCTCCTCCAGCGTCTTGAGCATGGCGTTGAAGGCGGTGTTGGTCAGCATGTGGACTTCGTCGATCATGAAGACCTTGAAGCGCCCCTGCACCGGCTTGTACACGGCCTGCTCCAGCAAGCCCTGGACTTCATCGACGCCACGGTTCGACGCCGCGTCCAGCTCGGTGTAGTCCGGGAAGCGCCCCTCGTCGATGGCCGTGCAGGCCGGACACACGCCGCACGGCGTAGCGGTGATGCCGCCGCGCCCATCCGGCCCCTGGCAGTTGAGCGACTTGGCCAGGATGCGCGAGACCGTGGTCTTGCCCACGCCGCGCGTGCCGGTGAACAGATAGGCGTGGTGCAGCCGCTGCTGGGTCAGGGCGTTGGTCAGCGCCTGCACGACATGCTCCTGGCCCACCATCTCGGAGAAATTTCGGGGCGGTACTTGCGGGCGAGCACGAGGTAGGACATGGAGGGCGATTCTATGTGGCCGACCTGGCCGGCCTGGCAGGGCGGCGGGCGCCCCCTGGCCTGCCGGCGCGGCCTGCAGGCCGGGCCGCACTGCGGGCATATTGCCCCGGTTGCGCACAGTTACCTCCCTCAGCTTCCTGCCTCATGCCTGATTTCGCAGTCCGAGCGCCCACCTCTGCCCCCAGCCTGCCCAAGACCCATTTCGCATCCTGCTCGACGAAGTCGGCGCCTATGTCTATACCACCGACCTGCAGGGGCGCTACGCCTACGCCAACCGGCTGGTGCTCGACCTGCTGGGAGTGCGCGACGTGTGCGACATCGTGGGCAAGCATTTTGGCGAGATCATCGAACTGGACGAGCAGGCCAGCGCCGCGCTGCAGGCCGCCGACAACCGCCGGCGCTTCTGGGAGTAGGCCGAGCGCGAACTGGCCTTGAGCCGGCGCCACGGCATCCCGCTGGCCCTAGTGGCCATCGACATCGACCATTTCAAGGCCATCAACGACACCCACGGCCACCTGGTGGGCGACCAGGTGCTGCGCGCCTTTGCCGACACCTGCCGGCAGGCGCTGCGCAGCACCGATCTGTGCGCGCGCACCGGGGGCGAGGAGTTCTGTGTCCTGCTGCCGGCCACCGACCTGGGCGGCGCCCGCACCATGGCCGAGCGCATCCGCGATCAGGTGACCAGGCTGCGCCTGGATGCGCAAACGGATGCGGCTGCCGAGCTGCGCGTCAGCGCCAGCTTCGGCCTCGCCTGCTCCAGCGAGCGCACGCCAGTATTCGATGCGCTGTTCTCGCACGCCGACCAGGCGCTGTACGCTGCCAAGCGCGCCGGGCGCAACCGCGTGGCCGCCTGGGAGGAGCTGTTGCGCCCGCCATCCGAATAAAACCGATCCGGCGGCGGGCTACAATCGCCGCTGACGGGCCTCCCCGCATGGGGAAGCGGCCAACCGGGTCAGGTGGGGAACCAAGCAGCCCTAACCGTGGAGCCAGTGCCGGGGGTAAGGCTCGTCACCTCTCACTCTTCTACTCTCCCCTCCCTCCCTTTCTTCTGCCCATTGCTCGCGCCCAGGCACGCGCTGGGCAGCGCCCAGCCCTTGGGCTTCCTATCGCTTCCAGAATGTCGCGCGCGGGCTGCAGCCGTGCGCTGTGCGTTCGGCGACGCCTGAAAGGCCTGTTCGCCACAGCACCTCGGGCGGCGTAGGCTTCAGTCCGACAGGCGGGTGCGCCGTCAGGCGATGAGAGGTCAAGGGGCATGGCTGCATACTGGCCGGCAACACCCCTGGCTGACCGACGAGAGTGTGCCGCCATGACTGCCCGCCTCCACCCCGCACCCTGCACCAGCGCCCTGGCAGTTGCCTTGCTGCTCATCTTGGCTGGCCCGGCTGTCCAGGCCCAGGACGACCTGGCCGGACGCGCCCTGGCCGCCACCTTCCAGCACACGGCCCCCCAGCAGCTCACCGCCGCCCAAGCGCCGCTGACCCTGCGCAGCGAAGATGCGCCGCTGTTCACCCGTGCTGGCAATGGCCTGCCTGCCGGGCCGGCGCACTACAGCGAGATGACCGGCTGGCTGTTTGCCGACCGGCCATCCAGCCTGGGCATGACGCTGGGCGTGCTGTCGGCCTCCGGCGCCAGCGGCGCCCAGTCCGCCCCGCTGGCCTATGACCTGGGCCTGCGCTGGCGCTCGCGCCTGCAGCAACGCATACATCTGGACGTGCAGGCCTGGGCGCGCAGCCCGCAGCGCCCGGGCGCACCTGATGCCCTGGGCATGGTCTGGGCGCGCGAGCCGGCCAGCGTCGGCACCCGGCTGGAAGTGCAATGGAAGGCCTCGCGCACCGGCGGTCTGGTGCCCGAGTTCGGTGCCATCGGCGTGCAGCTGCAGGGCGATGCCAAGCTGCTGCTGCGCGCCCGGCATGGCGGGCCGATGGTGTATTACCGCACCAAGTTCTGAGATACCGAGCGCTCTCGGAGCGCATCCACGAGGAAAAGCCGTGAACCGGTTCTCAGCCGGCCACGCCGACGATGACGCTGGATGCCTTGAACAGGGCAGCAGCCGGAACGCCCTCGGCCAAGGCCAGGTTCCGGGCACTTTCGTTGGTGACGATGGCCACCACTGAGGCACCACTCTCCAGGCCGAGCGCTGCGTGACTTCGGCTTGCAGCTCGGCCAGCAAGGTGGCGCCCGCCTGGGCGGTCTCAATGCGCGTCATGGTGCTCGCCATGGGGGTTCTCCCAGGAAATGAAGGCCCAGCGCATGGGTGCGCCGGCACGCTGCTGCGGCGTGGCGCGCTCGTACCAGGCGCGCAGGCGTGCGGTTTCGGCCTCGTCCAGGCTGCCCATCGACCAGGCCACGCGACGCGCGAATTCGTCCCAGTCCGGCGCACCGGCCAGGCGGTTTTCCTGCGTCAGATACGACAGCTCAGGATGAAGGCCCATGCGGTGCAGGATGTTGAGCACATAGATGTAGTCGGGCACCGTGGGCAGGGCGCGGCCAATGACCTGCTGGATCAGCGGATCGGTGAAGTGCCCGCCCACCAGGTGCGTCAGGTACACACGCAGGCGCGCCTTGGCCCGCAACTGCTCCAGCGCCGCAGCCATGTCCTGCACAGTGGTCGAGCGCGAGGCGACGGCGATGTCGCACACCGGCACATCGCTCCAGTCATCTTCCCAGGCGCGGTGCAGGGCTTCGACGCCCTGCAGCCCGCGCGCTGCAGCCTGCGCCTGCATGGCATCCATGCATGGCGCGGCTGTAGTCCAGCCCAACCACGCGCTGCAGCCGGCTGGCCACGGCCAGGGCGATGGTGCCAGGGCCGCAGCCCACGTCCAGCAGCGACTGCGCGCCGTGCAGGTTCATGCGCGCCACAAAGGCGCTGGCGTAGCCGCTGTCCAGCGCCTTGGCGGCCATGCCGGCGGCCCGCGCGTCCCAGGCAGCGGCACTCTTGTGGTTGCGCCCGGACAGGGCCAGATGGTCGCGGTACAGGCGGCCAAAATCGATGGCTTCGATGGTCATGCAAGAGCCTCCTCAGCCCAGCAGGCGCTGCCCAGGCTGGCAGCCACCGCCGCCTCGCTGACGCCGTAGAGAGCTGCCAGGGCGGCCGGCGTGGCCGTGGCGTGCGGCGCACCGATGGCCACCAGCCGCCCACCGCCCAGCAGCGCGATGCGATCGGCAACGCGCAGCGCGTGCTCGGGCTGGTGCGTGGTCATGAGCACGGTCATGCCAGCGGCACGCAGGCGCTCGATGTGCTGCAGCACCCGGATTTGGTTGCCAAAGTCCAGGCTGGCCGTTGGCTCATCCATCACCAGCAGCGCTGGCTCCTGCGCCAGTGCGCGGGCGATCAGCGCAAGCTGCCGCTCGCCGCCGCTGATGGCGGTATAGACGCTGCGGCGCAGGTGCCCGACACCGAGCAGCTCCAGGCACTGCAGCGCGATGCGCCGGTCTTGCGCACTCGGCGCGGAAAACCGCCCCACGCGCGCAGCCCGGCCCATGAGCACCACGTCCTCCACAGTGAAGGCAAACAGGCCTGCGTGCGCCTGCGGCACGTAGCCCACATGGCGCGCGAAGGCCGCGCGCGGCCAGGCGGCCACGTTCTGCCCGCCGCAGGACACCTCGCCGGCCAGCGGCGCTAACAGGCCGAGCAGCGTGCGCAAGAGCGTAGTCTTGCCGCCGCCGTTGGCGCCCAGCAGGCACAGCACCTCGCCGGTCGCCAGGGCAAAGTTCAGCCCCTGCGCCACACAGCGCCGGCCATGGCCAATGGACAGGGCCTGCGCCTGCAGCACCGCGCTCATGACCGACTCCCGGTGCCGGCCAGCAGGAACAGAAAAAACGGCGCACCCACCAAAGCGGTGAGGATGCCCAGCGGCACCTCGATGGGGCCACAGTGCGCGCCAGCGTGTCCGCCGCCACCAGGAACCCCCCACCCAGCAGCAGCGATGCGGGCAGCAGCCGCGAAAACTCCGGCCCCACTAGCAGCCGCGCCACGTGCGGCACCACCAGGCCGACCCAGCCGATGATGCCGGCCAGCGACACAGCCGCCGCCGTGGCCAGCGTGGCGGCGGCCACCAGCACCAGGCGCAGGCGGCCCACGGCCACGCCCAGCGCCAGCGCCTCCTCATCGGGCAGGCCCAGCAAGTTGATGCGCCAGCGCAGCAGCGCCATGGGCACCAGCCCGGCCAGCAGTGCCGGCGCGGTGGCCAACAAGTCGGCGGCAGTGATGGCGTTGAGGCCGCCCAGCAGCCAGAAAGTGATGGTCGGCAACTGCGCCATCGGGTCGGCCAGAATCTTGACCAGCGAGATACCCGCACCCAGCAATGCCCCCACGGCTACGCCGGCGAGTACCAGCACCAGCACCGGGTCATGGCGACGCACCAGTCCGGCCACCGCCAGCACCGCCCCAACAGCCAGCAGCCCGCCCGCAAAAGCCAGCGCCTGCACTGCCACCACAGGCAGGCCCAGGTAAATGGCCGCCACCGCTCCCAGTCCGGCGCCAGCCGATACACCCAGGATGTCGGGCGACACCAGCGGGTTGCGAAACATGCCCTGATAGGTGGCGCCTGCCGCCGCCAGCACCGCGCCGACCAGCAATCCGGCAGCTACGCGCGGCAGGCGGATGCTCCAGACCACAGTCTCTACCGCAACCGGCAGGCCCGAATCCCAGCCCATGAGGCGCGCAGTCACGGCACGCCACAACTCACCCGGCGCCACTGGAAACTTGCCCGCCGCAAAGGCCGCCAGGACTAGCGCCACGAGCAGCGCCACGGCCAGCAGCCAGCGCAGCCGTTGTCCAGCTACTGAAAAAGGAGCTGTTAGCGCTTGTCCAGCAAGCCTTTGAGCCTGATTTGACTCATATTTCATCAAGCAGCCCCTGCAGCTCCTGGGGCGCCAGGCTGGCGCCATAGAACAACTGGTAGAAGCGCCGCACGGCCTCGGGCAACGGCGCCTGCGCACGCAGCACCGGGTGTCCCGGGTGCAGCCGCTCCAGCAGCCAGCGCACACCGATCAGGCGGTTCACGCCAGGCGGCCCATCGAGCCAGCCAAAGGGCAGCGCAGGCGCGCAATGCACACGCTGCGCACGCACGGCAGCGATGCCGCGCCACAGCGGGTCAGCGCGCACACGGCGTGCGAAGGCCGCATCCTGCGTGACGATGACCTCGGGGTTCCACAGCAGGAGCTGCTCCAGCGACGCACGCACGAGTGAACCCTGGCCGGCCTGGGCTGCCACATTGCGGCCCGCGCAAAAGTCCAGCAGCTCCACGTTGATGGAGCCGGACAGCCCCGTCTCCAGCCCATCCGTGCCACGCCCGTAGTACACACGCGGACGCTGGGCAGGCGGCACGCTGGCACGTATCCGCGCAGCCAGAGCAATGGCTGCATCGGCCTCGGCGGCCAATAGCGCGCCGCGCTCGGCCACGCCCAGCAGGCGCCCTACCTCGCGCAATTGGGCGGCATGGTCGGCGATGCGGCCCTGGATCAGCACCGTGGGCAGGCCGGTCTGCTCGCTCACGCGGCGCACGCCAGAGACATAAGTGGCGTCCGCCGTGCCTGCGTCCAGCACCAGATCGGGCTGCAGTTGCAACAGCGCTTCGAGCGGCACCGTGCTGCCGCGCCCGGACAGGCGCCCGCTGTGCGCCAGTGCGCGCAGCTGCGGGCCCAGCAAGGCACGCGCCTCGTCGCCGAGCGTGAGCGGCCAGCCGACCAGCTTGCCGGGCGCCAGCGCCGCCACCAGCACGCCGGCAGGCGGGCCTGCAGCAAACACCTTGCGTACCCGCTCAGGTGCGGGCTGCACGCCAAAGCGCGCGACAACCACCTCCTGGGCGCCAGGCACCTGGGCGCGCGCCGGCACCTGCGCAGCAGCCAGCGCCAGCGGCAACTGCAGCAGCAAGCGGCGCCGGTGGTGCAGCCCAGGGCGCGTCATGCAGGCACCCCGCGCCCCGCAGCCTGCGTGAACCAGGCGTGCAGAGCTGCCGGCTGCGCCGGCAATTCAGCGCCCAGGCCGCCCGTGAAGCAGCGCCAGGCCTGGACATGCTTGCGACCGGTCACCGTCAGCACGGGAATGCCCGCACCCGCCAGAGCCGCAAGCTCGGCGGCAAAGCCGCCGCCTGCGGCCTCCAGCTCGCCGAAGCGATTGGTCACCGCCAACTGCACCCCATCGGCCAGCGCCTGGCGCAGCACGCCGCTGGCCTGGGCGAGGGCACAAGTGTCCAGGCTGCAGGCACGCGAGAGGGTCCCCAGCCTTTGCGAGATGGGCCAGAGCTGGCCTGTGCGCACATCTTGCAGCTCCAGCAGCGGCTTGCCGCCGCCCGGAGCCGGCAGGCGCCGCTGCACCAGACCGCCCACGCGCCAGCCAGCGCGCTGCAGACCCTGGCAAAAACCCAGCACCAGCGCATCGACCGCATCGCTGTCGGCCAGATCGCTGGCGCAGACGATGGCTGCCAGATCAGAAGCGGTAGGAGCCATTGACATACCAGAACCGGCCCGGCATGGGATGGCCGTCAGCCAACTCGTACCATTTGTCCGCCAGATTGTTCACACCGAAATCCACCGCAACGCCCTTGGCAGGCCGGTAGATCGCCTTGAAGCCGGTAGTGCCGAAGCCGCCAAGCTGGCGGTAGGCACTATCCAGGCTCACCCGGCGGCCCTGCTCGGCCTCCAGCGTGGCGCGCAGCTCCCACAGGGCGCTGGCCTGCCAGTTGACGGCAGCAAACAGGCGATGGCGCGGGGTATCGAGCAGCATCACGCGGCGGTCGCTGAGATTGGTGCGGCTCAGGTAGGTGTAGCTGGCATTGGCACTCCACTGGGCCGCCAACTGCTGCGCCAGCGACAGCTCCAGCCCCAGGCTGCGCGTGCGGCCCACGTTCTGCGCCTGGTCGCAGGTGGAGCCGCCGCAGGCGCCGGAGGACACCACCACGGTCTGAATCTGGTCGCGCACACGGCTGTAGAACACAGCCGCCTGGCCGGTGCCGCCGGCCCAGGGCCGGGCGCTGACGCCCAGCTCGAAGTGGTTGGCACTCTCGGGCTTGAGGTCGGGGTTGGGCAAGGCGCGGCCCATGCGGGCGGAGTAGCGATCCTTGATGGTGGGAAAGCGCGTCTTGTGCGAGATGACGGCATACACCTCATCGCCCTGGGGCGTGAGCGCATAGCTCAACCTGGCCAGTCCGTTGGTGGCGTTGGCCGAGCCCTTGGGCCAGTAGTACACCTGCCGGGCATCGCGCTTTTCATGGCTCACGCCCAGATTCAGGCGCCAGCGCTCGCCCAGGGCGATGCTGTCCTCGGCCACCAGCGAGGTGGTCACGTCGCGGTAGAACTGGCCGGCGTCGTCATGCTCATCGACCTTGTAGTGCGCAGCCAGACGCAGCTCGTGGCGGCGCAGGCTGTAGTTGGCCCATTCGAAAGTCGTCCCCTTGCTGGTGTCCTGGTAGGCGCTGGTGGGATCGTGGCTGCCGTAGCTGGCGTCGCCGTAGATATCCAGGCCGTTTTTGTAGCTGTCGTGGTACAGGCGGGTCTTGAGCACGTTGTCCGCACCGATGCGCGTGGTGCTCAGAAAGTACACGCTGTCCTTGTCCCAGTACGGCCAGCGCCAGTAGCGCACGGCGTTGCGTTGCGCAGAGGTGCCGGCATAGACCGGATTGCCCTTCTCACCCTCCTGGCGCACGTAGCCCAGCGCATATTCGTCGGTGGCATTCGGTGTCAGGCCCAGCTTGAACGACAGGCGCTGGTCTGTGCGATAGGCATTCTCGCGGCGGCTGCCGGTGTCGGTGGGCTGGCGCTTGTAGTCCTTGAAACCCTTGGGCAGCGGGAAGCCGTCGGCGTCCAGGTAGGAGGTGCCAAGCTGGTAGTACCAGGCGCCCTGATTGCCGCCCAGGTTGACTGCCGCCTTGCGCATTTGGCCAGCGCCCAGGCCCAGGCGTGCATCACCCTCGAACGGGCGCGCCGGCTTGCGCGTGACGAGGTTGATCGCACCACCCAGCGTATTGGGGCCATACAGCAGCGAGGCATCGGCCTTGGCCACGCGAATCTCGGCCAGATCGAAGGTGGTGAAGCGGCTGAAATCGACATAGCCGTCATAGGGCACGTACAGCGGCACGCCATCCACATAGACCGGCACCTGGCGCGAATCGAAGCCGCGCAGGTAGATCATCTCCTCGTTGCGCGCACCCACGCGCGAGAGGCTCACGCCGGGCAGCAGCCGCACAGCCTCCGACACCGTGTCGGCATTGTTGCGCGCGATCTCCTGCTGCCCCAGCGCGGCCTCGCTTGCCGGCGCTGCCGGCACGGGCGAACCCGTCACCGTCACCGTGCCCAGCTCGAACACCCCGTCAGCCGCCTGTGCAGTCCCTGCCGCCAGACCGAGCGCGCACAGCAGCAACGGCTGCGCACCACGCCATCCACGGCCTCGGCGCAAGGCCGGTATGACATCACTTCCCATGCCCACCCCCGTTATTCAAAAAATGAATAGCGATAGCCGAAAAAAAAACCATGGGCTGCCTGTCTTGCGATGCAGGCAGCCACCATGGCCATCGCACAAGGCAGCGACTATAACTCGGTGCGGCACCCCAGCCGGCGTGCCGCACCCTGCCCCGCCGCCAGGCCCGTGGCGAAGCAGGCGGTGAGCAGGTAGCCGCCGGTGGGCGCCTCCCAGTCCAGCATTTCACCGGCAGCGAACACCCCGGGCAGCGCACGCAGCATCAGCGCCTCATCAAGCGCCTCGAAAGCCACGCCGCCGGCGCTGCTGATGCTCTCGTCGATGGGGCGCGGCGCCAGCAGCGTCAGCGGCAGGGCCTTGATGGCCTGCGCCAGCCGCTCGGCGTCCTGCACGCCGTCGCGGCCCAGCACCTCGTGCAGCAGCGCCACCTTGATGCCGCCCAGGCCCAGGCGGCTTTTCAGGTGGCTGGGCAGGCTGCGCGCGCCGCGCGGGTGGCGCACCTCGGCCAGCACGCGCTCGGGTGTGTGGTCGGGCAGCAGATCCAGGTGCAGCGTGGCGTGGCCGTGCGCGGCGATCTCGTCGCGCAGCAGACTGGACGCCGCATAGACCAGGCTGCCCTCGATACCGCTGGCGGTGGCGACGAACTCGCCGCGCCGCTCGAAGCTGCGGCCCTGGCTGTCGGTGAACGACAGGCGCACCGACTTGAACGGCTGACCGGCAAAGCGCTCGGCAAAATAGGCCGACCAGCCAGGCTGGGGGGCTTCCTGGCGGCCCAGCAGCTCGCGCAGGAAATCGCGCCGCGTCTCGCCAGCGCCGCCATGCGCGCCCAGCACGTCGAAGCCGCAATTGGCCGATTGCAGCGGCGCGATGGCCACGCCGCGCTGGTGCAGCCAGGGTACCCAGGCGCCGTCCGAGCCCAGCCGCGCCCAGCTGGCCCCGCCCAGGGCCAGCACCACGGCGCGCGCCTGTACGCGCACCGGGCCTGCCGGGGTGGCAAACAGCAGCTCCTGCGGGGGCGCGGTGCCGGGGCTGTCCAGGCCTGCCGCATCCTGTGCCGCACCTGCCACGCTCTCTGGCGCCTCCTGCCAGCCCAGCCAGCGCTGGCGCATGTGCAATTGCACGCCGCCAGCGCGCAGGCGCTGCAGCCAGGCGCGCAGCAGCGGCGCGGCCTTCATGTCGGTCGGAAAGACGCGCCCGGAGGTGCCGACGAAAGTCTCCACCCCCAGGCCCTGCGCCCAGTCGCGCAACTGCTGCGGGCCGAAATGCTGTAACAGCGGCGCCAGCACCTGCGCGCGCGCGCCGTAGCGGCCCAGAAAGGCCGGCAGCGCCTCGGAGTGCGTCAGGTTCAGCCCGCCCTTGCCAGCCAGCAGGAACTTGCGCCCGGCGGACGGCATGGCGTCGAAGACGTGGACATCGGCAAGGCCTGCCGCAATGGCTGCCTCGGCCGCCATCAGGCCGGCGGGGCCGGCGCCGATCACGGCCAGGGTGCAAGTGCGGGTGGGCGCGGGGGAGGAAAGAGGGGTGAGGTCGTGGGTCATGGGTCGAGGACGGGCCTGGCTCGTCGGGCTGGGGCGACCAGCAGCGCTGGCCAGGCACCTTGGCGGTCTTGCCTGGCTGCAGGGCTGCAGAGGCAAACGCTCCTGCCAGCCCGGTATTTCTGATTGTTGTCGGGAGGCCTCAAAACAGCTCCACCTGCCGCGCCCCGTCCAGCGTCACCAGCCGGCCATCGCCGGTGAGAAAGGCCGCCTGCACCGCCTCGCCCGGCAGCAGCGCGCTCAGCGCCTGGCGGTAGCGGTGCAGCTGCGCCAGCAGTTGCGCCTGCTGCTCGGGCTCGGTGGCGCTCTTGTAGTCCAGCACCCACCAGCGCGCGCCCTGGCGCGGTGCGCGCAGGCGCACCAGGCGATCCAGGCGCAGGCCCTGGCCCTGCCAGGTCAGCGGCACTTCGTTCATGGCGTGCTCGATGCAGCCTGCATCCCAGGCCCAGGCGCCCTCGCCCTGCACGATGGCACGTGCCATGGCGGCGGCACGCTCGGCGGCCTCCAGCGGGATGTCGAAGTCGCGCACCAGACGCACCAGGCGCGCCGGGCTGCTGTCCAGGGCCGCCGGTTCGGCCAATTGTTCGAGCAGCTGGTGCATGGCCTCGCCCTGGCGCGATTGCAGCGTGCTGGCCGGCGGCGGCGCGGCGCGCGTCTGCGGCTGTGCGATGTACTCGGGCAAAACGTGCAATGTGATAGCCGCAGCCTCGGCAGGGCTGCCGGCACCCCCCTCCCCGGGCAGGCCGGCGGGCTGCAGGTCGGGCAGCAGGCGCTGCCACCAGCTGCCCGGCGCATCGGTTCTGGCCTGCACGCACGACAGCACCAGACAGGTTTTGGCGCGCGTGACGGCGACATACAGGGTGTTGAGCTCCTCGCGCCGGCGCGCCGCCACCTCCCGCTCCAGCACAGCGCGCACGCTGGGCGGCGGGCTGGTCTCGCTGGCCAGAAAGACAAAGTGGCGCGGCACGGCCGCCTCGCCCGGCCAGTCCACCAGCACGCCCATGGTCTCGGCACGCTGGCCGGCGGCGTCGGTGTCCAGCAGCAGCACGGTCTGCGCCTCCAGGCCCTTGGCGCCGTGGACGGTCAACAGGCGCACGGCCTGGTCGTCCACCCGCCCGGGCGCACGCGGGCCGCCGCTGCGCATGGCGCGCACGAAGGCGTAGGGCGTGAGGTAGCGCCCGCCCGCCTCGTCCAGCGCCGCCGCCAGCAGCGCCCGCAAATGGGCCAGCACGCTGGCGCGCTGGGTGGCCGGCGTGGCGGCGGCGTAGCGCGCCAGTGCGTCGCGATGGACGTAGATGGCCTGCAGGGCGTCGTGCGGGGGCAAGGCCTGCACCCATTGCTGATACAAGGTCAAATCAGCCCCAAACCCTTTCAGGTCAAGCGCTGATAGCTCACTTTTTTGAAGTACATCGAACCAGCTTACGGGGACACTGGTGGCGCTTTGCCGGCTGGTGTGCGCTGCCTCCTGCGGCTCGGCCTGGACGGCAGCATCTTGCTGCGCCTGCCATTGGCGGCGCTGCAACTCGATGCGGATCAGCTGCTCGTCGGATGCGCCGAACAGCGGCGATTTGAGCGCGCGCGCCAGCGCCAGGTCGTGGCCGGGCGAGACCAGTGCATCCAGCAGCGCCAGCACGTCCTGCACTTCGGGCGCATCGGTCAACTGGGATTTGTCAGGGCGCACGCAGGGAATGTGCAGCGCGCGCAGCGCTTGCTGCATCTGCGCCAGGCGCTCGTGCTTGCGCGCCAGCACCAGGATGTCCTGCGGCGCCAGGCCGGCAGCGATCTGCGCGGCCACCCATTGCGCGGCCTGGGCGCATTCGCGCATGAGCAGGGTTTCCTCAGCCTCGTGCCGGGGCTCGGCCAGGCTGTCGCGCCAGCGGGCGGCGGCGCTGTCGGTGCTGTCGTCGCTGCTGTCGCCGCCATCGCTGCCGTCGGCGCGGCGGCCCCTGGCGGCGCGCTCCATGCGCTCTATGGGGGGCAGGTGCAGCAGCGTGCCGGCCTGCTGCGATTCGGTGGTATGGGGGCGAAAGCCGCCGTAGTCCCCGGCGTCCTGCGCCTGCTGCATGGCACGGTTGACGCAGCCGATCACGCCGCTGGCGTTGCGCCGCGTGTGGTCGCAGGCCAGCAGGTCGCCGCCCAGGGCATCCTGCACGAAGGCCTGCGCGGCGCGAAAGACCTGCGGCTCGGCGCGGCGGAAGCGGTAGATGCTCTGCTTGGGATCGCCGACGATGAACACGCTGGGCGCGTGCTGCCCGCCGCCGGCGCCGGCATAGCCCGACAGCCAGGCGTGCAGCGCCTGCCACTGCAGCGGGTTGGTGTCCTGGAATTCGTCGATCAGCAGGTGGCGCACGCGCGCATCCAGGCGCTCTTGCACCCAGCCCGACAGCACCGGGTCGGACAGCAGCGCCAGCGCCGTGCGCTCGATGTCGTTCATGTCGATCCAGCCGCGCGCGCGCTTGAGGGCGGCGAACTCGGCGATCAGGCAGCGCGTCAGGCGGATCATGCGCTGCTGGTGCAGCCAGGCGGCGTGCTGGCGCTGCGCGGCGCACAGCTGCTGCAACTCGGCTTCGGCCTCCTGCGCCAGCGGATAGCTCTGCAGATGCGCCGTGAGACGGTCTGCGTTGGCCACGAGGAACGCCTTGCGCAGCTTGGCCAGGCGCTGCTCCAGATCGTCCAGCAAGAAGGCTTCGACCACGCCCTGGGCGGCTTTTTGCGGGGTCTTGTTCTTTTCTGCGCCAAGCGCCCTGGCCCGGGCGTGCCAGCGGGTGCTGGCGGCCTCGCCATGCAGCGCCTGGCACGGCGCGGACAGGCCGGCCAGTGCAGGGAAGGCCACACCGAACGCCGGCATGGACGCCTCGGCCACACCGGCCTGGTCGGCCAGGGTGAATTCGACGCGCTTTTTCAGCGCCGCCTCCAGCGCCTTGTGCGTCTGGTGGCGGCCATGCGCGGCGATGCAGGCCTCATAGTCGGCGCGCAGCGCCGCGTCGTGCGCCACGGTGTGCAGGAAGGGGCGCCAGACCTCGGCCATGGCGGCCTCGTCGTCCTCCAGCAATTCGTAGCGCGTGGGCAGGCCGTGCTGCTCCAGCACCGACAGCGGTGCGCTCGACAGCAGTGCGGCAAACCAGCTATGGAAGGTGCGGATCTGCAGTGGCCTGCCGGCATCGAGCGTCTGGCGATATAGATTTTGTAGCTGCTCGCGCTTGTCCCGTGCGGCTTTGGGCGGGATTCCTCTTGCAATCAGTTCGGCTTCCAGGCGCTGCGGGGTCTGGCGGGCGAAGTCCTGCAGCCATTCCTGCAGGCGCTGGCGCATCTCGCCAGCGGCTTTCTTGGTGAAGGTGATGGCCAGGATTTCATGCGGCGCGCAGCCGTCGAGCAGGGCACGCAGGATGCGCGAGACCAGCATCCAGGTCTTGCCGGCGCCGGCGCAGGCCTCCACGGCCACGCTGCGGCGCGGGTCGCAGGCGATGGCGTAGAAGGCCTCGCGCGCGATGCTGGCACCGTTGCATTCGTAGGCGTAGGAGGCGGGGGAGGCAGCCGGCTGCGTCATGTCCAGAAGTCCCTGCGGCACAGGCCGCGTGCGTTGCACCATTCGCAGACTGAACCCTCACCCAGCGCCTGCAGCGGCGTGCCGCCGGCGATGCGCTGCAGGTCGTCGGCAATGCCCTGCAGCAGCTGCTCGCGCTGCGCCAGCACCTCGGCCTGCTCGTACAGCCGGGTTGCGCCGCGCTCGCCGACGTTGACATAGGCCGCGCGCAACTGCGTGCCCGGCGGCATCAGGGCGGCGTAGAAGGCCAGCTGCGTGTCCTCACTGCCGGGCTGCACGCGCGCGCTGGTCTTGTCCGCGCCCTCGGTCTTGTAGTCGATGAGCAAGTGGCTGGCCGCGCCAGCGCCCGCCGGCTGCAGCCGATCGACACGGTCGAGGCTGCCGACCAGCTCGACCGCCAGGCCCGGCAGGCGCTGGCGCACGTGCCGCTCGGCCTGCTCGAAGCGCGCGGCCAGGCCCGTCTCGTGCTGCACCAGCCAGTCCAGATAGCCCTTGCGCAGCTCGGGCCAGCCGCTGCGGTAGGGCAGGAAGTCGCCCGGCTGCAGGCGCAATTGGTGCTGCGCGCGTTCGGCGGCAGCGTCCATCAGCGTGACACGCTGGCCGGCATCGGCGCCGGGGTCTTGCGCCAGGGCTTCGTGGAAGTGCTGCAGCACGGCGTGCAGCCAGGTGCCGAAGTCGCGCTTGTCCACCTGCCCGTCGAGTTCATCGTCGTCCTGCAGGCGCAGCAGGCGGCGCACGAAGAAGCGGTAGGGGCACTGGCGCAGGTCGTCATAGGCCGAGGACGACAGCTGCTGCAGCTGCAGGGCGCTGGCGTCGATGGCCGGGCGCACCACGGGGGTCGGCGCCACAGCGCGCGGGGTGCAGGCGTCGGCGCCATCGGTGGCCAGGCCTTCGAGCTGCAGCGCCTGCACCAGCGCGCTGGGCAGCAGCGGCTCGCCCCCTTCGCCGGCGCGCCACAGCACATCGACCCAGGGCGACTTCAGGGCGCAGCCCCAGGCCAGGCGCTGCGCCTGCAACAGGCTGTCGCGCGTGGGCAGACCCAGGGCCTGGCGCTGGGCAGCGCTCCAGGCGCCAGGCGGCTCGGGCACGGCAGGCAGGCGTTTTTCATCACAGCCGGGCATGACCAGGGCGGCAAACTCCCGGCCCAGCAGCTGTGCCAGCGGCAGCACCACCACGGGTGCGCCGGCAGGGTATTCGGGCCGGTGGCGTGCGCACTCCAGCACATCGCTGGCCCAGCGGGTGAATTCGCCCAGATCCAGGCGCTGCTGGGCACCGGCAGCGTCGCGCAGGCCGATGTCCAGCCCGGGCAGCAGGTGCAGCGCAGACAGGACGGCTGCGCCGGCAGGGTCGCCCTCCAGCGCCGTCCAGGCCAGGGTGGCCTGCAGCAGCGCGCGCAGCGCCGCCAGCCAGTCGGCCAGCGGGCGGCGGGCGTGCAGTTGCGTGCGCCAGTCTTCGCACTGGGCGGCCAGGGCGGCTTCGAGCGGGTGGCGCCCGGCCAGGGCGGCCAGCTCGTGCGCAGCCAGCTTCCAGCGGTGCGCGCCGTGGCGGCGCAGCCAGCGCTCCAGCGCGCGCACTGCGGCAGGGGCGGCTGCCGGGCAATGCTTGAGCCAGTCCAGCACCTCATCGCTGCTGGCGCCCCAGGCGGCGGCGCGCAGCAAGGCCATGAGCTGGGCGGCGGCGCGGGTGGTGGACAGCGTCCAGCCGGACTCGTCCTGCAGCGGCACGCCGGCCTGCTGCAGCAGCGCACTGACGCGCCGCGTCAGCGCCCGATCGACGGCCACCAGCGCCACCGGCGAGCGCTGCCGCCCCAGATGCGCCAGCACGCAGGCGGCGGCGCGCTGGGCTTCGGCCTCGGCGTCCTCGGCTGCGTGCAGCGCGATGCGCGCCGGGGCCAGCGGGGCCGACTCGCGCAGCGGCACGGCGTAGCCATCGTCGCCCCAATGCGCCAGCAGCGCCTGCGCCAGCGGGTCGGGCTGCAGGCCTTCGACGACCAGCAGCAGCCGGGCGCTGGCGCGTGCCGGGGCGGTGAACAGCACGTCGCAGCTGTGACGCGAGGCCAGCACCCACTCCAGCGCCACCCGGGCGGCTGTCGCCTCCAGGCGCAGCGGACTGCCCTCCTCGCCCACTGGCAGCAGGGCGCGGGCCTGCTCGGCCCATGCGGCACGGCGCGCCGGCTCGACGACAGCCACGGCGGCGGCGAGTTGCCCGGCCATGTCCAGCAGCGGGCCGATCAGCAGCTCGGCATGGGCGCCCAGGCCGGCGCCCTCCAGCAGGACGCGCGCCGCGAGGGTGTCGCGGGCGCGCTCGCCGGTGTACTCGGCGGCCTCCAGGGGCGGCGCGGCGAACTGCCCGGCCCAGTTGCGCGTGGTTTCGAAGCGCGGCTCGAAGCCCTGCGCAAACAGCGCCTGCCAGTGCCGGCGTGCCTGCGCCATGAGCTGGGCATAGGGCACCAGCACCACCGCCGCCGACAGGGGCACGGCCTGCCGCTGCGCGCGCGTGCGCAGCCAGGCAAAGGCTGTGGCCCAAAGCTGGGCCGGATCATCGTCTGCCGCTATGACAGTCATAGCGTCCTGGAGCCTGTCCATGGCACTGTGCGGGTGGAGGGTTTCTGTCACAATGCCCGGACTGTAAACGCGCCCCACAGGCGCTCGACCAAGAAGGACACGAAGGAACGCACCATGGCCAGCGAACTCATCAAACAACTCTCCGACGCCAGCTTCGATGCCGATGTGCTCAAGGCCAGCACACCGGTGCTGGTGGACTACTGGGCCGAGTGGTGCGGGCCGTGCCGGATGATCGCTCCCATCCTGGACGAAGTCGCCAGCGCCTACCAGGGCCGCCTGACGGTGGCCAAGATGAACGTGGACGACAACCGCGAGGTGCCGGCCAAGTTCGGCATCCGCGGCATCCCGACGCTGATGCTGTTCAAGAACGGCCAGTTGGTGGCCACCAAGGTCGGCGCCCTGAGCAAGGCCCAGCTCACCGCCTTCATCGACCAGCAGCTGGCCTGATCGGCCCATCACCCTCCTGCAACGGCTGCCCAGGGCAGCCGTTTTGCTTTGGCGGCAAGGGTGCATCCGCAGGGCGGCAGAATTTTCCTGTCATAATTTCCCGCTGATCGCCTGCCGCAGCACCTTCGCGGCCATGTTCCGATCCCGGCTCGGCCCCTGCCTTTCGCGTGCCACCCACGCACGCACCCACGGCCCGCAGCCCCCCTCTCATTCCCCCTACCAGAATTCTTTCACTCCGCTGCAGGAGTCCATTCATGCACCTTAATGAACTCAAGGCACTGCACGTGTCTGAAGTGCTCAAGCAGGCCGAGGCCCTGGAGATCGAAAACGGCGGCCGTATGCGCAAGCAGGAGTTGATGTTCGCCATCATCAAGAAGCGCGCCAAGGCCGGCGAGCAGGTCTTTGCCGATGGCGTTCTGGAGATCCTGCCCGACGGCTTCGGCTTCCTGCGAAGCCCCGACACCAGCTACACGGCGTCCACCGACGACATCTACATCTCGCCCAGCCAGGTGCGCCGCTTCAACCTGCACACCGGCGACATGATCGAGGGCGAGGTGCGCATCCCCAAGGATGGCGAGCGCTACTTCGCGCTGACCAAGCTGGACAAGGTCAACGGCGATGCGCCCGAGAAGAACAAGCACAAGGTCATGTTCGAGAACCTGACCCCGCTGTTCCCCAAGGAGCGCATGAAGCTCGAGCGCGACATCAAGGGCGAGGAGAACATCACCGGGCGCATCATCGACATCGTCTCGCCGATCGGGCGCGGTCAGCGCGCGCTGATCGTCGCCCCGCCCAAGAGCGGCAAGACCATGATGATGCAAAGCATCGCCCACTCCATCACTGCCAACCACCCGGACGTCCACATGATGGTGCTGCTGGTCGATGAGCGGCCCGAGGAAGTGACCGAGATGCAGCGCTCGGTGCGCGGCGAGATCATCGCCTCGACCTTCGACGAGCCGGCGGCGCGCCACGTACACGTGGCCGAGATGGTCATCGAGCGCGCCAAGCGCCTGGTCGAGCTGAAAAAGGATGTGGTCATCCTGCTGGACTCCATCACCCGCCTGGCGCGCGCCTACAACAACGTCGTGCCCTCCAGCGGCAAGGTGCTCTCGGGCGGCGTGGACTCCAACGCCCTGCAGCGGCCCAAGCGCTTCTTCGGCGCGGCGCGCAATGTCGAGGAAGGCGGCTCGCTGACCATCATCGCCACGGCGCTGGTGGATACCGGCAGCCGCATGGACGAGGTCATCTTCGAGGAGTTCAAGGGCACGGGCAACAGCGAGATCCACCTGAGCCGGCGCCTCTATGAAAAGCGCGTCTTCCCAGCCATCGAGCTCAACAAGAGCGGCACGCGCCGAGAGGAGTTGCTGCTGGCGCCCGAGATCCTGCAAAAGACACGCATCCTGCGCCAGTTCATGTACAACATGGACGAGATCGAGTCCATGGAGCTCATGATCAAGAAGATGAAGGAGACGAAGAACAACGTCGAATTCTTCGAGGCGATGCGCCGGGGCGGCTGACTAGAATCGGCCCACACCGCCAAGGCAGCGTCCAGCTGCCCGGTCACCCCCGACGCACATGCTTGATTCACTGCGCCGCCTGCTGGGCCGCTCGCGCCCGGACGATTCTCCGACTGCCCCGCCTTCGCCCGAGGCGCAAAGCCGCCAACAGTTCGAGGCACTGGAGCGTATTGCCCCCTTGAAAGGCGCGCCGCCCGCTCCCAGCGACCTGCCCATCCGGGCTGCCAGACAAGGCACAGAGGCGCTGATCAGCGCCACCTTCGTGCGCCGCGAGCCGGTGCTCGACCGCGAGGAGCGCATTGCCGGATATACCTTCAATCTGCAGGACAACCTTCAATCGCGCCTGCAGGGCAAGCAGGACTTGCAGCTCAAGGTCTATGACGACCTGCTGCTGCGCAATCTGACCACCCTGGGCATCCACAGCCTGCTGGGGCATCGCCTGGCCTTCGTCGGGCTGTCGCCAGTGTCGCTGGACAACCCGCTGCTGCAGCGGCTGCCGACACAGGGCACGGTGCTGATGCTCAAGCCAGGACGCCAGCCGCTACAGCCCGAGACTCTTGAGCCACGGCTGCGGGGACTTCGCGAGGCCGGCTTTGCCATCGGCTGGGTGGTGGGCACCAAGGGGCTGGACGAGCACCCCGCGCTGCTGGCGCTGGCCGCCCAGGGCGACCACGTGCAGATACTGACCGGCGGCATGGATGGGCTGCAGATCAAGACCCTGCTACGCGATCTGCAACAGCAGCGCCCGTCCGGCAAGGGCAAGCTGCAGCTGATGGCTGCCGAGCTGTACGTCCATGAGGAATTCGACCTGTGCTTTCGCATGGGTTTCGGCCACTTCCTGGGCGATTTCGTCACCAGCCGGGAGAACTGGCACCCACCCAGGAGCGAGACCAACCGGGTGCTGACGCTGAAGTTGCTCAACCAGCTGCGCAGCGATGAAGAGCTGAAGAACATCGCCCAGCAAATCACCACTGACCCGGTGATGACCTTCAAGCTGCTGCGCTACCTGAACTCGCCCGCCATTGGCCTGCCCAACCCGGTGCTGACCATCGACACGGCGCTGCAGCTGCTCGGGCGCGAGCGCTGCTTTCGCTGGCTGTCGCTACTGCTGTTCGACATCCGCCAAAGCGGCTTTCGCGAGCGGCTGCTGACCGAGCAGGCACTCACGCGCGCCTTCTTCCTGGAGGGCCTGGCCGGCAAGGGGCGCGTACCGGACAACGGCGACGAGCTGTTCATCCTGGGCCTGTTTTCCATGCTCGACCTGCTGACGGGCCAGCCCCTGCCCACGCTGCTGCAGGAAACCCGGCTGCCCGAGCCGGTGCATCAGGCGCTGCTAGGCCAGCCCGGCATCTATCGCGATGTGCTGAATCTGGCGCGGGCCAACGAAAGCCACGCCAGCGAGCAGTTGGAGCAGCTGTCCCAGGCCTGCGGCGTCGACGCCGTCCTGGTGCTGCAATACGGCATCACGGCGCTGGGCCAGGCTTTCGACACCCTGTCATCGAGTCAGCCGTGACAGCCTTGCGGCACCGCTGAAAGAGCAACGGGGCCGTGGGATATAATGGCAAGCTTTTTCACGCGGCAAGTATGCGGGATGTCCTGGCGAGGCAGAGGTTGTCTCCCATCCTGCACGGCTGCCGTATCTGACTGCGCAAGGCACACCATGAAAGAAGGCATCCACCCCAACTACCGCGAAGTGCTCTTCGTGGATCTGTCCAACGGCTTCAAATTCGTGACCCGCTCGTGCGTGAACACGAAGGAAACCGAGACCTTCGAGGGCAAGGAATATCCGCTGTTCAAGCTGGACACCTCGTCCGAATCGCACCCCTTCTACACCGGCACGCAGAAATCCGTGGACAACATGGGCGGTCGTGTAGAGCGCTTCCGCAACCGCTTCGGCAAGAGCGCGGCAGCCGCCAAGTAATTCAGCCGCTGGATACGCAAAGCACGCTGGCGCAGGACGTCAGCAGCGCACGAACAAGGCAGCCCGGCCCTCCGCGCTGCCTTTTTTTACGCCGCAGCACTTGCCGGGCAGCGGTGCCGGCGCCACTGGCCATCCTCGATGGCCCGGGCTTTCGCCCATCCCCAGCCCTGCTTGTCCCTGCCAGCCCCTTCCTGTGTGAACCGTCCATCCCCTGCCATCGTTGCCCAAAACGCCATGCGCCCGCTGCCGCGCTGGGCGCTGCTGCTGCTGTGCCTGGCCTATGTGGTGGCCGGCTACCTGGGCCGTGATCCCTGGCGCGGCGAGGACATCACCGCCTTCGGCTACATGCGTGAGCTGGCCCTGGGCCGCACCGACTGGAGCGCCCCGCTGCTGCTGGGCCTGCCACCCGAGACCGACGGCCTGCTGCCCTACTGGCTGGGCGCCTGGGCCATCCAGGCGCTCGATGGCTGGCTGCCGGCAGCCCTGGCCGCACGCCTGCCTTTCATGGCCCTGCTGGCGCTGACATTGGTCGCTACCTGGCACGCCGTGCAGCACCTGGCCCGTTGCCCGGGCGCCCAACCCGTGGCCTTTGCCTTCGGCGGCGAGGCCGAACCTGCGGCCTATGCGCGCACCATGGCCGACAGCGCGCTGCTGGCACTCATCGCCTGCCTGGGGCTGATGCAGTATTCGCACGAAACCACCAGCTACCTCACGCAACTGACCTGCAGCACCCTGGTGTTCACGGCTGCTGCGCTGGTGCCCCAGCGCCTGGGCTGGAGCGCGCTGGCCGGCGCCGCCGGCATGGCCGGCCTGGTGCTCAGCGGCGCCCCGGCCATCGCCTTGCTGCTGGGCCTGGGCAGCGCCTGGCTGGCCTGGCAGGCCCAGCCGGGCAGCCAGCGCCAGCGCGCTGCCGGCGCAGCCATGCTGGTGGCCCTGGCGCTTGCGGCAGCGCTGCTGGCTGCTGCCCTCGACCTGTGGCGTTGGCGCATTCTGGACTGGCAGGACATGAAGGATTGGGACAGCCTGCTGCGCCTGCTCGCCTGGTTCACCTGGCCCGCCTGGCCGCTGGCACTGTGGACTTGCTGGCGCTGGCGCCAGCAGATCGCCAGCCGGCAGTGGCACCGGCACCTGTGGCTGCCGCTGTGGTTTGCCCTGGTGGCGATTGCCGCCACCCTGGCCACGGAGCCATCCGACCGCGCCCTGCTGCTGGGCCTGCCGGCCCTGGCCACGCTGGCAGCCTTTGCCCTGCCCACCCTGCAGCGCAGCCTGGCTGCTCTGATCGACTGGTTCACCCTGCTGTTCTTCAGCATCGGTGCCATTGCCGTGTGGGTGGTCTGGCTGGCCGTGCAGACCGGCGTGCCGGCCAAGCCGGCGGCCAACGTTGCACGCCTGGCACCGGGCTACGTGGCGGAGTTTTCCGCCCTGCCCTTTGCCGTGGCCCTGGCCGCCACCCTGGCCTGGGCAGCGCTGGTGCGCTGGCGCACCGGACGGCATCGCTCGGCGCTGTGGAAGAGCCTGGTGCTGCCGGCGTCAGGGGCCACGCTGGGCTGGCTGCTGGTCATGACGCTGTGGCTGCCGCTGCTGGACTATGGCCGCAGCTTTGCACCGCAGATTGCCGGCATCACTGCCGTGCTGGGCAAGCAGCCCGGCTGCGTCGCTGGCCACGGCCTGAGCCGCGCGCAGATCGCCGCCCTGCAATACCACGGCGGGCTGGGCATGGCCGACGCCGGGCAGCACGCCTCATGCGACTGGCTGGTGGCCGATGCCTCAGCCCGCCCGCGCCCCGATCCGCAGCGCTGGCAGCTGATGGCCAGCGTCAGCCGCCCAACCGAGCGCAACGACCGATTGCTGGTGCTGCGCCGCGTGGTGCAGCCGGCACTGCCGTAAACAGTAAAATCGTCGGCTTGACTGCCGCAGCTGGTGCAAGCGACGCCCGCCCGTCAGCGCCCGCCACTTCATGCACAAGGCGAACGCGAGTTCGCCTTTTCTTTTGCTCCGCCGCTGAAAGCCCGACAGACCATGTTCGAATCCATTCGCAAGCACTCCAAGGTGGTGATGCTTGTGCTGTTCCTGCTGATCATCCCGTCCTTCGTGCTGGTGGGCATAGACCGCAACTATTTCACCGGAGGCAGCCCGGTGGTGGCACGCGTGGACGGCAAGGACATCACCCAGGACGAGTGGGACAACGCCCACCGCATGGAAAGCGATCGCATCCGTGCCCAGTCGCCCGGCATCGACGGCAAGCTGCTGGACTCCCCCCAGGCACGCTACGCCACACTGGAGCGCCTGGTGCGCGACCGCGTGCTGGCCGCCGCTGCCCAGAAAATGCACCTGCTGACCAGCGACGCCCGGCTGGCGCGCGAGCTGCAATCCATCCCGCAGATCGCCGCGCTCAGGCGTGCCGATGGCAGCCTGGACACCGAGGCCTATCGCTCCCTGGTGGCGGCGCAAGGCCTGTCGCCCGAAGGTTTCGAGGCACGTATGCGGCAAGACATCTCCATCAGCCAGGTGCTGGGCGCCGTGGTCAACTCCTCCACGGCCAGCCCGGCCGAGGCCAGCCTGGCACTCGACGCCTTCCTGCAGCGCCGTGAGATCCAGGTAGCGCAATTCAAGCCCGCCGCCTTCGCCAGCCAGGTCAAGGTCACGGATGACGAGGTGCGGGCCTACTACGAGGCCCACCCTGCCCAGTTCCAGCAGGCTGAGCAGGCCACGGTCGAATACGTGGTGCTCGACCTGGATGCGGTCAAGGCCGGCATCAGCCTGAGCGAGGATGACCTGCGCACCTATTACAAGGAAAACCTGGCGCGCCTGGCCGGCCAGGAAGAGCGCCGCGCCAGCCACATCCTGATCAATGCAGCCCAGGACGCCCCTGCCGGCGAACGCGACAAGGCCCGGGCACAGGCGCAGGAGCTGTTGGAGCAGGCGCGCAAGGCGCCGGGCAGCTTTGCCGAGCTGGCGCGCAAGCATTCGCAAGACCCAGGCTCGGCCCCCAGCGGTGGCGACCTGGGCTTCTTTGGCCGGGGCGCCATGGTCAAGCCTTTCGAAGATGCCGTCTTCGGCATGGCCAAGGGCGATATCAGCGACGTCGTCGAGAGCGACTTCGGCTACCACATCATCCAGCTCACCGACATCAAGCAGCCGCGCGCGCCCAGTTTCGAAGAACTGCGCCCCACCCTGGAGGCCGATCTCAAGCAGCAGCAGGCCCAGCGCAAATACGCCGAGCTGGCCGAAGCCTTTGCCAACGCCGTCTATGAGCAGTCCGACGATCTGGCCGCCGTGGCCGACAAATTCAAGCTCAAGGTACAGACGGCGGCAGGCGTGACGCGCCTGCCGGCCCCCGGCGCAACCGGCGCCCTGGCCAGCGCGCGCCTGCTGGAGGCTTTGTTCCAGCCCGAGTCGCTGCAATCCAAGCGCAACACGGAAGCGGTCGAGACCGCACCCAGCACCCTGGCCGCCGGGCGCGTCACGGCCTACCAGCCCGCCATGACGCTACCCCTGGAGCAGGCGCAGGCCAAGGCCCGCACTCTCTACCTGGCGGATAAATCGGCACAGCTGGCGCGCGAGCAAGGCCTGTCCCGGCTGGAGGCCTGGAAGGCCGACCCGGCCTCCGTCACCGGCCTGGGCCAGGCCATCACCATCTCGCGCGACCAGCCCCAGGGCCAAAGCCGCGCCATCGTGGATGCTGCCCTGCAGGCCCCTGTGGACAGTCTGCCCGGCTGGGTCGGCGTCGATCTGGGCAATGACGGTTATGCCGTTCTCAAGATCAACCGCATCGTTGCGCGCGAGGGGCTGGAAGAGCCACGCCGGCTGGCCGAGCGCCAGCAATACGCCCAAGCCTGGAGCACGGCGCAAGCACTGGCCTACTACGAACTGCTCAAGCAGCGTCTGAAGGTGCAGATCAAGGTGCCACGCCCCAGCCCGGTGGAGCCTTCGGAGCTGCAGGCCACAGCAAACTGATGGCTCCTTGGCAAAAACGCCAATTGTCACGCTATAATGCGTGGCTACGGTGGCTGTAGCTCAGTTGGTAGAGTCCAGGATTGTGATTCCTGTTGTCGTGGGTTCGAGCCCCATCAGCCACCCCAATAAAATCAAACAAAAAGGTCAGTTCTTCGGGACTGGCCTTTTTGTTTGCCGGCAGCTTGTAGGCAAGCTGTAGGCAATTTCGCCACGCGAGCCACGCCTTCAGACTTGAATCCGTGCAGCCCACCGGGCCGGGCGGCCACCAGCCATCGCAAGACGGAAATGGATAGTCCTGCCGCCGAACGGCAGGCATCAAAACTGATAGCAATCAGCGCACTGTTGGCAAGGATTTCAGGCGCATGGCTTTCTTTCTGCCATAGAATTCAAGGCCAGGCGGGCGATGCCGTGGGCAGCGGCGAAAAGGCAGTCTGCGCGATGCGGCGCAGGGCTTGCAGCTCTTCATTCAACGTTTGCTCCCCTTCCAAGTGCAGCCTCCGCAATGGGTGCCCCAGCAGGCGGGTGAAGGTGTTCTGCTTTTCGGCCAGGCCTCGAAGCTGGTCTGTCCGGGACCAAACTGTTCAGGCGTGAATTGGAGTCACGCTCAGGCGCAGCCCCATGGCGTGCAAAACCTTGTACAGCGTGTCAATCGTCGGATTGCCGTTCTCGCTCAGTGCGCGGAACAGGGATTTCTCGCCTACCTCTGCCCGGCGCGCCACCTCAGCCATGCCGTGCGCCTTCGCCACATGGCGCAGCGCCAGCAGCAGCGCAGCCGGGTCTTCCAGCTCAATGGCGGCTTCGATGTAGGCGGCAGCTTCTTGCGGGTCTTGAAGTGATTCAGTCAGCCAAGCCGTGTAGCTTGTATCGCGCGGCGCGTTCATGGTCTGCCCCTTTCCTTCCAGTCGTTCAGATAGCCAATGGCGCGCGTGATTGCGCGCTCTTGCTCGCTTTTGTCGCTGGCACAAAGCAGCAGCACCAGCACCGGGCCTTGCCGGCTCAGATAGACGCGATAGCCCGGGCCTTTGTCGATTCGCAACTCTTGCACGCCATCGCGCAGGGGCTTGCAGTCACCAAGGTTGCCGGCTTCCACGCGCAGCAGTCGGGCCTTGATGGCAGCGCGGCCTTGCCTGTCTTCCAACGCCTCCAGCCACTCCACAAAAGGCCTTCGCCCACTGCTATCGGTGTAGATTCGGATGTCCACAAAGGTATCTTAAACGGTACTGCTGTACACCCACGGCGCGCAGCTTGCCGGGTTTCTGGGCAGGGTCGAACTCCACCCCGGCCTGTTCCAGAATCCACGCCTCCAGCCGCTCATGGTGCAGGCGCAGCAAGTTCAGGGGCCGGAAGCTGCGGCACAGTCCGTGCAGCGTCAGTTCTTCAATCCCGGCCACGGCGCAGGCATCGGCCAGCCGGCGATGCGGGCGGCTCATCGGCTTTGCGCCAGCGTCACCGCTGGAAACCCATTCACTGCGGCACGGCAGACCAGCCAGCAAGTGCCAGACATGGGGCGTCAAGGAAATGGAACGCTTCCTGTTGTCGTGGGTTCGAGCCCCATCAGCCACCCCAATAAAATCAAACAAAAAGGCCAGTTCTTCGGGACTGGCCTTTTTGTTTGCCGGGTGGCTGAAATACGTGACGCTGGGGCCAGATATTTATGGTGTTTTTGGCCTCCAGCCCTTGCGGGACAAGCGCTGACAGCTATATTTTTTGAACGGCACGGCCGGACTGCCAGCGCCTGGGTGCGCTAGCCGGCGCAAGCCAGGGCACCGCACAGATAGCGCTCGAACTGCGCCGCCGGCATGGGCCGGGCGAAGTGGTAGCCCTGGGCTTCGTCGCAGCCCTGCTCGTGCAGGAAAGCCAGTTGCTCGGCGGTTTCCACGCCCTCTGCCGTGGTGCGCATACTCAAGGCCTGGGCCATGCGCACGATGGCGCTGACGATGGCCCGGTCATTGCCGTCCTGACCCAGGTCGCGCACGAAGGAGCGGTCGATCTTCAGCCGGAAGATCTGAAAGCGCTTGAGCTGGCTGAGCGACGAGTAGCCCGTGCCGAAATCATCCATCGCCAGCCGCACGCCCTTGCTGTGCATACGATTCATGATCTGCGCAGCCGTGCCCGCGTCATCCACGGCCACGTTCTCGGTCAGCTCCAGTTCCAGGCGGTCTGCCGGCAGTTGATACTGCGCCAGCAGTTGTTCGATCAACTCGGGCAGCAGCGGATGGCGAAACTGCGCCGCCGACAGATTGACCGCCATGGTCAGCGGCGGCAGGCCCTGGTCGCGCCAGCGTGCAAGCTGCGCCAGCGCCGTGCGCAACACCCACTCGCCAATCGGGATGATCTGGCCACTGTCCTCGGCCACAGGAATGAACTCCGCTGGGCTGACATCGCCCAGTTCCGGGTGGTGCCAACGCAGCAGCGCTTCCACACCGCACACTTGGCCGCTGTCCAGATCGAGCTGGGGCTGGTAGTGCAGCGTGAACTGCTCACGCTCGAGCGCCCGGCGCAGCGCGTGAATCAACTGGAGCGCACGGGTGGACTGGGCCTGCATCTGCGGCGAAAAAAACCGGTAGATGTTGCGTCCCTCGGTCTTGGCCTGGTACATGGCCGTATCGGCGGCCTGGATCAAGGACTCGAAGTCCTGCCCATGCTCGGGAAACAGCGCAATGCCCATGGAGGGCGACATGCACACCTCGTGCTCGCCCAGCTGCACCGGCTGGCGCGCCGCCTCCTGCATCTTGGCGGCCACGCGCGCCGCGCCCCGGGCATCGGCGCCGGGCAGCAGCAGCACGAACTCGTCGCCGCCCAACCGCGCCACCATGTCGCGCTCGCGCACGGTGCCGCGCAGGCGCCGGCCAATCTCCACCAGCAGGGTGTCGCCCTGGCGGTGCCCCAGCGAGTCGTTGACGTGCTTGAAGTTGTCCAGATCGAGAAACATGACCGATAGCGGCGTGCCGCTGGCCTGGGCGTGGCGCACCGCCTCCTGCCCGCGCTCGGCCAGCAGGACACGGTTGGGCAGCCCGGTCAGGGCATCGTAGTGCGCCATCCAGTGGATGCGCTCCTGGTCGCGCTTGCGCTGGGCGATCTCGCGGTGCAGATCGGCCACGGTGTCGCTCAACTGGGAAGTGCGCTCGCGCACTTGCTGCTCCAGCGCGCTGTGCATCTGCGCCAACTGGGCCTGGATGCGCAGGCGCTCGCTCACGTCCATGACGATCCACATCGAGCCCTGCGCCAGATCGTGCGGATCGATGGCCCGGCTGCGCACTTCGCAGATCACGGCCCGCCCATCCTTGGCGCGCAGTGTCATCTGACCCTCGAAGTCCTCGCCGCGCAGCAGTGGCCCATAGCAGTATTCGCCTGCCGCCTGCCAGTCGCTTTCGCTCAGATACCAGCGCCGCGACGGGCTGTCCAGCAACTCGCCCGGCTCGTAGCCCAGCATCTGCTCGAAATACCGATTGCAGCGCTTGAGGTGCCGATCGCGCAGCACCACGATACCCACCATGGCGTTGTCGAACAGCATCTGCTTTTCGCGCACGGCAGCGCCGAGCTGGGCCTGGGCAAGCTTTTGCTCGTCGATGTCGTCGATGATCCAGATCGAGCCCTCGGAGCTGTCGCGGGGCGTGATGAGCCGCCCCGTCAGGTGCGCCCAAAAGAGCTGGCCGTTGCTGCGCCGCATCTGGCGCTCGGTGCGGTAGGCCCGGCCCTGGGTCAACACAGGAAAGGCCGCCCGCCCCAGTTCGCGGAAGGCCTCGCGGCTGGGGTGCAGGGCCTCGCTGCTGCGGCCCACGGCCTCGGCGCAAGAGTCCAGCCCGAAGATCTCGGCGTAGCGCTGGTTGCACCGCACCACCGCGCGGTGACGGATGAAAACGATGCCCACTCCCGCACTGTCCAGCAGCGTCTGCTGCTCGCGCAGGATGCGTTGCAGCGCCAGCGTAGAGGGATGCCCGGGCTCCAGCGCTGGGCCGTCAGGCAGAAATGACATGTGCCGTGGCGTCCATGAAGGAAAAATTCAAAATCGCGATTTGTACCAAATTGTTGCTATTTTTGCAACAGGGTGTGTCCGTCGTGTCTGTGGACTTGCTGGCGCTGCCGGCTGGCGCCACCGCGACATGCAGCCGACATGCCAGTGTCATGCGCGCCTGCGGCAGTGGTTGGGGCACACAAGGGGCCGGCACGCAAGGCGTCCCTGCCCGCCAGCGCCTGGCGCCAAGCCAGTTGCGCCAGACCCACCTACGCCCACGAGCACCCGATGCTGGTGCGCCTGCGCCCAGGAGGCGGTCGCTGTGCGCGCCCGTGTGGGACATGGACTTCAACGCCACCACCTTGCCGCTGCTCATGCCCCTGGCCGACCCGTTGCCCCACCCCCGGCGGCAGCCTCGAGGCCGCACCCGTGTGTCACGAAGCTGTCATCGGCCCTGCGGATACTGCTGCCGCTGTTGCCCATCAAGCTGCCGTCATGACGCCCCTGCTGCCTTGCCTGCCCTCCACCGAAGATGCCGTCGATGCGCTCGCGCCGTCTGGCGGCGCCCCCGCTCCGGACGGGCATGTGCTCCGGCTGGACCGCGATCACAGCATTCTGGCCTTCAACGAGCGGGTGCTGGACTGGGCCGTGCGCGAGGACGTGCCGCTGCTGGAGCGGCTGCGCTACCTGTGCATCGTGTCGTCCAACCTGGACGAGTTCTTCGAGGTGCGCGCCGCGGCCCACCTGGGCGCGGCCCTCGCGGGCCGCGCCCAGGTGGGCCGCGGCGCCTTCGAAGTGCTGGCGCGCAAGGCGCAGGCGCTGGTGGCGCGCCAGTACGCGCTGTACAACGACTCGCTGATGCCGGCGTTCGCCGCGCGCGGCATCCGCATCGTGGGCCACAGCGAGCGCACGCCCGCGCAGCGGCGCTGGGTGCGCGAGTTGTTCGTGCGCGAGGTGCGGCCGCTGCTGATTCCCGTGGGGCTGGACCCGGCGCACCCCTTTCCGCAGGTGGCCAACAAGTCGCTGAACTTCATCGTGCGGCTGCGCGGCGGCGACGCCTTCGGGCGCGAGAACGAGATCGCCATCGCCCGGGTGCCGCGCGCGCTGCCGCGGCTCATGCGCCTGCCCACGCACGTGGCGCCGGCGGGCCTGCAGTTCGTCAGCCTCTCGAGCATCATCCGCACCCACCTGGCCGAGCTGTTTCCCGGCCGGCAGGTGGTGGAGTTCTCGCAGTTCCGCGTCACGCGCCACTCGGATCTGGCAGTGGACGAGGAGGACGTACGCAACCTGCGCACGGCGCTGCGCCAGGGCCTGCAGCACCGCCACTATGGCCAGGCCGTGCGCCTGGAGGTCTCGGCCGGCTGTTCGCAGTTCCTGGCCGATTTCCTGCAGGCGCAGTTCGCGCTGCCGGCGGCTGCCCTGTACCGGGTGCACGGCCCCGTCAACCTGGTGCGCCTGGGCCAGCTCGTGGATCTGGTCAACGACCCGGCGCTGCTGTTTCCCCCGTGGCGCCCGGCGTGGCCGGCCAAGCTGCCGCAGCCCGGCGCCATCCTGGCGCGCCTGCGCCGGCACGATGTACTCATCCACCAGCCTTTCGAGAGTTTCGAGGGCGTGCTGGGATTTCTGCGCGAGGCCGTCAACGACCCGCAGGTGCTGGCCATCAAGCAGACCATCTACCGCACCGGCGCCGACTCCGAGCAGATGGATTTGTTGTGCGAAGCGGTGCGCCGGGGCAAGGAAGTGATGGTCGTGGTGGAACTCAAGGCGCGTTTTGACGAGGAGGCCAACATCAACTGGGCCGAGGCGCTGGAGTCCATCGGCGCGCAGGTGGTCTACGGCGTGGTCGGCCTGAAGACCCACGCCAAGATGCTGCTGGTCACCCGTCGCGAGGGCCGCGGACTGCGCCGCTACGGGCACCTGTCCACCGGCAACTACAACCCGCGCACCGCGCGTCTGTACACCGACCTGAGCTACCTCACGGCCGATGCACAGACCACCGCCGACATGGACGCGGTCTTCGACCACCTGGCCAACCAGAACCGCGTGCCGCAGCTCAAGCGCCTGCTGCTCGCACCCTTTGACCTGCAGCAGCGGCTGATCGACAAGATCGACGCGGCGGGCCTGGCGGCCGAGCGCGGCGAGGGCGGGCGCATCGTGGCCAAGATGAACGCGCTGACCGATGAGGCACTGATCCAGGCACTGGAGCGCGCCGCGCGCCGCGGAGCCAGCGTAGACCTGATCGTGCGCGGCGCCTGCACGCTGCCGGTCGGTGTCCCGGCCATGAGTGACCGCATCCGCGTGCGCTCGGTCATCGGGCGCTTCCTGGAGCACACGCGGGTGTTCTATTTCCGCAGCGGCGAGCACGAGGACTTGTACCTGTCCAGCGCCGACTGGATGAACCGCAATATGCTGCGCCGGGTGGAGATTGCCTGGCCCGTCACCGATGCCAAGCTGCGCCAGCGCATCATCGACGAGTGCCTGGTGGCCTATCTGCACGACAACCGCGATGCCTGGACGCTCAACAGCGACGGCAGCTACACGCGCGCGCCGGGCGCGCTGGACGGCGCTGGCGCACAGAACGCGCTGATGGCGCGCTACGCCTCGCCCACGAAGAACGCAAGGCCATGATGGATCTCATCCTCTGGCGCCACGCCGAGGCGCAAGACCCGCAGGGCAGCCAGGAAGACCTGGAGCGGCCGCTGACGCAGCGCGGCGAAAAGCAGGCCGCGCGCATGGCCGCCTGGCTCGACCGGCAACTACCCGATGGCCTGCGCGTGCTGGCCAGCCCCGCGCGGCGCACCGAGCAGACCGCGCGCGTGCTGGGCCGCAAGGTCAAGCTGCGCGCCGAGCTGCTGCCCGGCGGCAGCCCCGAGGAGCTGCTGGAGCTGGTGCAGTGGCCGCGCGCCCGCGGCGCGGTGCTGGTCGTGGGCCACCAGCCCTGCTGGGCCAGACGGCGGCGCGGCTGCTGGGCATGCAGGAGGCGGACTGCGCCATCCGCAAGGGCGCCGTGTGGTGGCTGCGCTACCGCCAGCGCCAGGACGTGGCGCAGACCGTGCTGCTGGCAGTGCAGTCGCCGGAATTCCTCTGAACCGGCGGCGAGGTGCGCCCGCCGCGCGTGGCGCTGGTGCCACCGACAACACTGTTTTGCTATTAAAATTATAGCTGTCAGCGCTTGATGGACATAGGTTTCAGTCCATTTTCATTGAAAATACAGACAACGCCGCGGCCTGCAGGCCGCGCGCCACGCCTTCAGGACAGCTCGGCCACGAATTCCCAGGGCGTTTTGTGCCAGGCGGCGGCTTCTTCGCGCAGCAGGTGGGCCGACTGCGGATAGGCCGCCGCCCAGCCCGCACGCGAGTGCACCGTGCAGCGCTGGCCCTGCAGCCGCAGGCCCAGGCCCTGCACATCCGGCTCCCGGCGTGCGTGGCACAGGGCCACGGCCGTGCGCAGGCACAGCAATTGCAGTGCCAGCAACGCGTCGCCCAGGTCGGCCTCCAGCTTGCGCAGCTTGCCGCGGTGGCCCAGCACCAGCAGGCTGAGCGCGTGCAGCTCGGGCTGCGCGAAGCCCGCGGCCTCGGCGTGGTCCAGGATGTAGGCGCCGTGGCGATGGTAGTTGCTGTGCGAGATGCGGCAGCCGATCTCGTGCAGGCAGGCGGCCCACTGCAGTTGGCGCGATGCGCCGGCGCTGCCGAGCGCGGCGGCCTCGTCGAACAGCCGGCAGGCCAGTCGTGCCACACGTGCGGCATGCACCTCATCCACGGCAAAGCGCTGCATGAGCGCGCGCACGGTGGCCGAGCGCAGGTCGGCGCCGGGCTGCTCGCGCTCGAGCAGGTCGTACAGCGCGCCTTGGCGCAGCGCACCCTGGGCCACGCGCATCTCGCGGATGTCGAGCAGATCGAAGACCGCGCGCACGATGCTCACGCCGCCGCCGATGACCGGGCGGCGGTCTTCCTTCAATCCATCGAGGCGGACGCGGTCGGCGTGGCGCGCGCGCAGCAATTGCTCGCGCAGCCAGTCCAGGCCCTCGCGGGTGATCAGGCCTTCGCCGTAGCCTGCCGATGTCAGCACCGTACCCACTGCGCCCATGGTGCCGGAGGAGCCATATGCCATTTCCCACAGCCCGGGGCAGTAGGTCTGGGCAGCCTCGTCCAGCACCGCCTTGGCAGCCACCTCGGCGGCCTCGAAGGCCTCGCGCGTGAACGCGCCGTCGGCAAAGTAGCGCGCCGACCAGGCCACGCTGCCCACGCGGTAGGACGCGACGGCGCTGGGCGTGAACTGCTGGCCCAGGATCAGCTCGGTCGAGCGCCCGCCGATGTCCACCACCAGGCGCCGCTCGTCCGACTGCGGCAGCAGCCGCGCCACGCCCTGGTAGATCAGCCGCGCCTCCTCGGGGCCGGAGACCACGTCGATGGGAAAGCCCAGGATGGCGCTGCCGCGGCGCAGGAATTCCTCGCGGTTGCGCGCCTCGCGCAGCGTCTGCGTGGCCACGGCGCGCACGCGCCCGGGCGCGAAGCCGGCCAGGCGCTCGGCAAAGCGCGCCAGGCACTCCCAGCCGCGCTGCATGGCGTCGGCGCCAAGGTTGCGCTGCTCGTCCAGGCCGGCGCCCTGGCGCACGGTCTCCTTCAGGTACTCGACGCGGTGGATGAGCCCGTGGTCGAGGCGGCCGATCTCGAGGCGAAAGCTGTTGGACCCCAGGTCCACGGCCGCCAGCAGTGTTCCGTCTTGCATGGATGTGCGCGTGCCGCGCGGTGTTTTCGGGGCGGCGCAGCATAGCACCGCGCCGCCGGGTGCGCCCGCTCAGCCCACGATGCGCCCGTCGGCGGTGAGCATACTTTGCGTGACCTGGGCGTGCGACGGACGCCCGCCCTGGTAGGCCACGGCATAGCCCCCAGTTGCACGCCCTGGCGGCGCCGGAACGCGGCCAGCACGCTGGCGCGCTGCAGCGGCCCGGCCACCGAGGCGAGCACCTCGGCCGTGTAGCGCGCGGCGATGAAGCCGGCCAGGCCCTGGGGCGAGGGCGGCTCGTCGTACAGCCGCGCCATCACGGCGCGGTAGGCGCGCACGATGGGCAGGCTGGCGGTGACCAGCGGCACTGGCTGCGTGGCGATGACGGAGACGTTGCGCCGCTGCCCGCCCAATTGCCCCAGCACCTGCAGGTTCACGTCGGCCAGGGCCACCACGTAGCACTGGCGCCCGGCGGGCAGCGCCAGGCGGGACACGTATTCGTGCAGCTCCGGTGTGCCGCCCACGAACAGCACGATGGCCGGCGGCGCGGTGCGGGTGTGCGCGGCGGACAGCACCTCGGTGCGCAGGCCCATGGCCGCGCCGGCCTGCGCCACCGATCCCTGCAACTGCCGCTGCAGTTCGGGGCGGGCGAAGACCACGCCGGCCTGCGGCACGCCCATGGCCGCCAGCGAGCGCACGGCGTGCCCGATCTGCGCCTGGTAGTCGGCAAAGATGCTGAAGACAGTATCGCCCGCGTCGTGCCACTGGCGGTGCAGCCAGGGCGCGGCCAGCGCCAGGGCGCCGCCGCCGGCCTGCAGCGCGGCGATGGTGGCCGCGGCGCCGTCGGCGGCGCAGCCCGACAGGGCCACGCAGGCCGGCTCGTCATGTGCCGCCTGCCAGGCTTGGCGCAGGCGCTCGGGCGAGCCATCGGTCTCCAGCACCAAGTGCTGCACCGCCTGCCCACGCAGGCCGCCGCGGGCGTTGAAGTCCGCCCAGGCCGCGCGCGAGCCGATCAGGAAGTCGCGGCTCACATCCTGCTGAGGTGCCGACAGGTCGACGATCTGGGCCACCGCCACGGGACGCGCCTGGGGCTCCTGCGCCCGCACCAGAGGCAACGCGCAGGCGGCAGCGCCCACGCCCGCGGCACGCAGCAGCGCACGGCGGCGCAGCGCCGGTTGTACACCCGCAAGCCCGGCTGCGGGAGCATGGGACGGGGCGCGGCTCACTTGCGCGGGGGCATCAGGACGCGGTCGATGACATGCACCACGCCGTTGCCGGCGCGCAGGTCGGCCTGCTCCACCAGTGCATCGTCCACGGTCAGGAAGGTGCCGGCGCGCGCCAGGGCGATGTCCGTGCCTTGCAGCGTCTTGGCCTTGCCGGCGCGGGCCTCGGCGGCGCTGACACGGGCGGGCACGACGTGGTGCTGCAGCACGGCCTTGAGCTGGGCCTTGTCGGCCCTGAGCGCGTCCAGGCTCTTGGCGGGCAGGGCCTGGAAGGCCGCTTCGCTGGGGGCGAACACCGTGTAGGGGCCCGGGCCCTCCAGGGTGGCCAGTACGCCAGAGTCGGCCGCCAGGCGATGGAAGGTGGACAGCGCGGGCGTGGCGGCAGTGGCCGCAGCCACGGTGCGCGGGGCGGAGGCGGGGCTGGCACAGGCGCCCAGCACGGCGGCGGCAGACAGCGCCAGCGCACAGTGCATGGCAGAGCGGCGGAACATGGTTCTTCTCCCAGAGAGTGTGTCGGTCATTGGACGGGGCCGACTGCGGTCGGCGGCGCCAGAGTACGCAGCGATTGCGACAGTGGTATGACAAGTCCGCGGCGCAATCGCCCCAGGCGCGCCAGCGCGCTCGGGGCGCCGCAGCAGCGGCGCACGCGAGAGACACAAGGGGGGGGGGAAAGAAGCAGCCACCAAAGCGGCCACGGCAAGCCGGCTGGCGCCCAGGGTGTTGTGTGACGGCTGCGCCGCCGTGTCACGGGCATGTCACAAACGGCCCCTAGAGTGCCGCCATAGCTTTTTTCCAACCAAGAGGTCTTCTCATGAAACTCTCCGCGATTCGGGTTCTGGTGTCTGGTGTGATGGCGATGGGTATGGTCACGGGCGCCTGGGCCCAGCAGGAAGCCACGGGCGCCGGCGCCAGCTTCCCCGCGCCGCTGTATTCCAAGTGGGCCGCCGACTACCACAAGGCCACGGGGGTGAAGATCAACTACCAGTCGGTCGGCTCGGGCGCCGGCCTGCGCCAGATCGAGGCCAAGACGGTGGACTTCGGCGCCTCCGACGCGCCGCTCAAGGACGACGAACTGGCCGCCAAGGGCCTGGTGCAGTTCCCCACCGTCATCGGCGGCATCGTGCCGGTGGTGAACGTCAAGGGCCTGCAGCCTGGCCAGCTCAAGCTCAGCGGCCAGGTGCTGGGCGACATCTACCTGGGCAAGATCACCAAGTGGAACGACGAGGCCATCAAGGCGCTGAACCCGGGCTTGGCCCTGCCGGACGCAGCGATCGCGCCGGTGCGCCGCGCCGACGGCTCGGGCACCACCTTCGGCTTCACCAACTACCTGTCCAAGGTCAATGCCGAGTGGAAGTCCAAGGTGGGCGAAGGCACGGCCGTGAACTGGCCCGTGGGCGCCGGCGGCAAGGGCAACGAGGGCGTGGCCGCCTTCGTGGGGCGCCTGCCCAACTCCATCGGCTACGTGGAGTACGCCTACGTCAAGCAAAACAAGCTGACCTTCGCGCAACTGCAAAACAGCGCCGGCAACTTCGTCTCTCCTGACGAAGCCTCCTTCAAGGCGGCTGCGGCGGGTGCCGAATGGGCCAAGAGCTTTCACCAGATCCTGACCAACCAGCCCGGCAAGGATGCCTGGCCCATCACCTCGGCCACCTTCATCCTGATGCACAAGGCGCAGGACAAGCCGGCGCAGGCCGCCACGGCGCTCAAGTTCTTCGAGTGGGCCTACCAGAACGGCGACAAGACGGCCTCGGAGCTGGACTACGTGGCCATGCCCGAGAGCGTCAAGGGCGTGATCGTCAAGTCCTGGGGCGACATCAAGGACGCCTCCGGCCAGCCCATCGCACTGAAGTAAGCTGCGCGCCGGCCCGCCAGCGCGGCGGGCCGGCTGGCGACCTTCCCGGCTTTTCGATCCCACAAGGCAACGGATATGTCCACCATGCTGCCAGTCCACCAGGCGCCGCCGATCGAGGCGGCGCGCGGCGCTTCCCGAAGCTCGCCGCCATCGCGTCCCTCGCTGGTCTCCGGCGTGCTCGCCGATCGCATCTTCGGCGCCCTGGCGCGCGGGGCGGCGCTGATCACCCTGGCACTGCTGCTGGGCATCATGGCCTCGCTGCTGGAGGGCGCCTGGCCGGCCATCCAGGCCTATGGCCTGGGCTTTCTGACCAGCAGCGTCTGGGACCCGGTGCAAAACGACTTCGGCGGCCTGGTCATGATCTACGGCACGCTGGCCACCTCGTTCATCGCGCTGCTGGTGGCAGTGCCGGTCAGCTTCGGCATTGCGCTGTTCCTGACCGAGCTGTCGCCGGCCTGGCTCAAGCGGCCCCTGGGCACCGCCATCGAGCTGCTGGCGGCCGTGCCCTCCATCGTCTACGGCATGTGGGGCCTGATGGTCTTCGGCCCCATCCTGTCCACCTGGGTGCAGCAGCCGCTGCAGGCGCTGCTTGCCGGCGTGCCGTACTTCGGCGCGCTGGTGTCGGGGCCGCCGGTGGGCATCGGCATCCTGTCGGCCGGCATCATCCTGGCGATCATGATCATTCCGTTCATCGCCTCGGTCATGCGCGACGTGTTCGAGGTCACGCCGGCGCTGCTCAAGGAGTCCGCCTACGGTCTGGGCGCCACCACCTGGGAGGTGGTCTGGAAGGTCGTGCTGCCCTACACCAAGTCGGGCGTGCTGGGCGGCATCATGCTGGGCCTGGGGCGCGCCCTGGGCGAGACCATGGCCGTCACCTTCGTGATCGGCAACATGAACCAGCTCGATTCGTTGTCGGTGTTCGAGGCGGCCAACAGCATCACGTCGGCCCTGGCCAATGAATTCGCCGAGGCCGGCCAAGGGCTGCACCAGGCCTCGCTGATCTACCTGGGCCTGGTGCTGTTCTTCATTACCTTCGTCGTGCTGTCGCTGTCCAAACTGCTGCTGGCGCGCCTGAAGAAAAGCGAGGGGGCCGGCGCATGAGCACCACCACATCCCAGCACCTGATCGCCGCCGCCGAGCTGGCGCAGGTACGCGCACGGCGCTACGCGGCGCGCAAGCGGCTCAACCGCGTCGCGCTCACGCTGTCGCTGCTGGCCATGGCCTTCGGCGTGTTCTGGCTGATCTGGATCCTGTGGGAGACGCTGCGCCTGGGCCTGGGCGGCCTCAGCCTGGCGCTGTTCACCGAGATGACGCCCCCGCCCAACGAGGCCGGCGGCATCGCCAACGCCATCTTCGGCTCCTTCGTGATGGTGCTGCTGGCCACCTGCGTGGGCACGCCCGTGGGCATCCTGGCCGGCGTGTACCTGGCCGAATACGACACGCGCGGCTGGCTGGCCGGCGCCACGCGCTTCGTCAACGACATCCTGCTGTCGGCGCCCAGCATCGTGATCGGCCTGTTCGTCTACGCAGTGGTGGTGGCGCGCTTCAAGAGCTTCTCGGCCTGGGCCGGCATCATGGCCCTGGCGCTGATCGTCATTCCGGTGGTCATCCGCACCACCGAGAACATGCTGATCCTGGTGCCCGCCAGCCTGCGCGAGGCGGCCTACGCCCTGGGCACGCCCAAGTGGAAGGTCATCACCCTGGTGACGCTGCGCGCCGCGCGCGCCGGCGTGACCACCGGCGTGCTGCTGGCCGTGGCGCGCATCGCCGGCGAGACGGCGCCGCTTCTCTTCACCGCGCTGAACAACCAGTTCTGGAACGGCGACCTGTCCAAGCCCATGGCCAGCCTGCCGGTGACCATCTTCAAGTTCGCCATGAGCCCCTACGAGAACTGGCAGCAATTGGCCTGGGCCGCGGTGCTGCTCATCACGGTAGCCGTGCTGGCGCTGAACGTGCTGGCGCGCGTGCTGGCGCGGCAGAAATAACAACGCAACGACCCCCTGCTCAGCGAAAGTTCCCATGCCCTCAACCCGCACCGCCCCACCCCCGCGCGCCAAGCTCACCGTGCGCGACCTGAACTTCTACTACGGGCGCTTCCATGCCCTCAAGAACATCAACCTGGACATTCCCGAGCACAAGGTGACGGCCTTCATCGGGCCCTCGGGCTGCGGCAAGTCCACGCTGCTGCGCACCTTCAACCGCATGTTCGAGCTGTACCCCGAGCAGCGCGCGCAGGGCCAGATCCTGCTGGACGGCCAAGACCTGCTGACCAGCCGCGAGGACGTGGCGCTGATCCGCGCCAAGGTCGGCATGGTGTTCCAGAAACCCACGCCGTTTCCGATGTCCATCTACGACAACATCGCCTTCGGCGTGAAGCTGTTCGAAGCCCTGAGCGCGGCCGACATGGACGAGCGCGTGGAGTGGGCGCTGCACAAGGCCGCGCTGTGGAGCGAGGTCAAGGACAAGCTGCACCAAAGCGGCGCCAGCCTCTCGGGCGGGCAGCAGCAGCGCCTGTGCATCGCGCGCGGCATCGCCGTGCTGCCCGAGGTGCTGCTGCTCGATGAGCCCTGCTCGGCGCTGGATCCGATCTCCACCGCGAAGATCGAGGAGCTGATCGCCGAGCTCAAGAACGAGTACACGGTGGTCATCGTCACGCACAACATGCAACAGGCCGCGCGCTGCAGCGACTACACCGCCTACATGTACCTGGGCGACCTGGTGGAATTCGGCGAGACCGAGGCCATGTTCTTCAAGCCCCAGCGCAAGGAAACCGAGGACTACATCACCGGAAGGTTTGGGTGATCCCCCTGAGCGGCTGCGCCGCTTCCCCCAAGGGGGCGCCACCAGCGCGGCGGGGGATCCAAAGCGCGGTGGCACTGGCCTGCCGCGTGCCAGTACAGAACATTGCAGGCGACTGAGACCTGAGGAGAAGAAATGACCGAGAAACACCTTTCCACGCAGTTCGACAGCGAGTTGAACGCCATCTCCGCGCGCGTGATGGAGCTGGGCGGGCTGGTGGAGTCGCAGATCCGCCAGGCCATCCACGCGCTGTCGCACTTCAGCCCCGAGGCGGCGCAGGAGGTCGAGCAGCTCGAGCAGCGGGTGAACACCATGGAAGTGGAGATCGACCACGAACTCACCACCATCATCGCCCGGCGCCAGCCCACGGCGCGCGACCTGCGCCTCTTGATGGCCTTTTCCAAGGCCACGGCCAACCTCGAGCGCATGGGCGACGAGGCCACGCGCATGGCGCGCATGTGCCTGTCCATCATCGACAGCGGCGCCGCCCGCGCCCTGCCCACCAGCGACCTGCGCGTGGCCGCCGACCTGGCCTCGGGCCTGCTGAGGAAGGCGCTGGACGCCTTCGCCCGGCTGGACACCCGCGCCGCGCTGGCCATCCTCAAGGAGGACGACCTGATCGACGAGGAATTCGACGGCTTCGTGCGCAAGCTCATCACCTACATGATGGAAGACCCGCGCAAGATCTCGCCCAGCCTGGACTTGCTGTTCCTGGCCAAGGCCATTGAGCGCATCGGCGACCACTCCAAGAACGTGGCCGAGCTGATCATCTACCTCGTCGAGGGCCGCGATGTGCGCCACCGGGCGCTGCACGAGATCGAGTCCGCCCTCGCCTGAGGCCGCGCTGGGCAGCCTGCTGCCCGCTGTCCGCCTTGTGTCCGTCTTGCCCACCTGCCTGCATGAAGAAACCCCCCCGCGTACTCATCGTCGAGGACGAAGCACCGATCGCCGAACTGGTGGCCGTGAACCTGCGGCACAACGGCTTTGCGCCCATCTGGGCCGAGGACGGCGAATCCGCCCAGCGCGAGCTCGACGCCGTGCTGCCCGACGTTATCCTGCTGGACTGGATGCTGCCCGGCATGAGCGGCCTGCAACTGGCGCGGCGCTGGCGCGCCGATGTGCGCACCAAGGCCGTGCCCATCCTGATGCTCACCGCGCGCGGCGACGAGCCCGACAAGGTGGCCGGCCTGGACGCGGGCGCCGACGACTACATCACCAAGCCCTTTTCCACGCAGGAGCTGCTGGCGCGCATCCGCGCCGTGCTGCGCCGGCGCGCACCCGAGCACAGCGACGAGGACGTGCATGTCGGCGCCCTGCATCTGGACGGCGCGGCGCACCGCGTGCATTGGCAGGGCCAGCCGCTCAGGCTGGGGCCAACGGAATTTCGCCTGCTGCAGCACCTGATGCGCCACGCCGAGCGCGTCCACACGCGCGCGCAACTGCTCGACAAGGTCTGGGGCGACCACGTCTTCATCGAAGAGCGCACGGTGGATGTCCACATCAAGCGCCTGCGCGAAGCCCTGGGCGAGGCCGCCTGCATGGTCGAGACGGTGCGCGGCACCGGCTACAGGCTGACGGCGCTGCAGCCGGCGGATGCGCCAAAAGATCAGCAAAAAGCATAGCTTGTAGCGCTTGCCAGGCAACGATTTCACCGTATATTGGTCATCAAAACGTTTACCAGCAAGCGATGCCAGCTATTTTTTTCATAGCTACCCCACACAGGATGCACCCATGCGCCTGCTCGTTCTGATGCTGTGCCAGGGGGTTGGGGCCGGTGCCGGCGGCTGGCTGGGCGGTGCCTGGGGCGCCGGCGCGGGCGCCTGCGCCGGGGCTTGGCTGTGGCTGGCCTGGGACGGCTGGCAGGGCCGGCGGCTGGCGTCCTGGCTGCGCGACAAAAGCCAGGAAAAAAACCATGAAGCCGCCAGCGCCGCCCCCGCCCTGCCGCGCCTGCCCGGCCCCTGGGGCGAGGCGGCCGGGCGCATGGAGCGCCTGCTGCGGCGCACGCACCGCAGCGCCCAGGCCAGCGACGCGCGGCTGCAGGACATCCTGGCGGCGCTGCAGGCCTCGCCCAACGGCGTGACGCTGCTGGACGCGCAAGGCCGCATCGAGTGGTGCAACCAGGTGGCGCAGGAACACTTCGGCCTGGACGCCGGGCGCGACACGCTGCAATCCATCGCCAACCTGGTGCGTGAGCCGGACTTCACCGCCTACCTGGCCAGCGCCGACCCGGCGCCCGGCGTGCTGCTGGCCGGGCGCGCCAGCACGCCGGCACGCCCGGTGCGCCTGGACGTGCGCCTGCACCCCTACGGCGAGGGCCGGCGCCTGCTGCTGTCGCGCGACATCACGCAACTGGAGCAGGCCGAGGCCATGCGGCGCGACTTCGTGGCCAACGTCTCGCACGAGATCCGCACACCGCTGACGGTGCTGGTCGGCTTCGTCGAGACCCTGCAGACCCTGGCCCTGTCCGAAGACGAGCGCGCGCGCTACCTGGCGCTGATGGCGCGCCAGGGCCAGCGGATGCAGCAACTGGTGCAGGACTTGCTCACACTCTCGCGCCTGGAAGGCCAGCCCGCGCCGGGGCTGCAGGACTGGGTGGACATCGGCGCGCTGCTGGCGCAGTGCCACAGCGAGGCGCAGGCCCTGTCGGCCAGCCTCGCGCAGGGCGGGCCGGCGCACGCCATCGAATTCCCGCCGGCGCTGGAGCTGCGCGGCGGGCAGCTCGCCGGCAGCGCGGGCGAGTTGCACAGCGCGCTGGCCAACCTGATCCACAACGCCGTGCTCTACACGCCGGCGGGCGGCCACATCCGCGTGCAGTGGCAGTGGCTGGCCGACGGCGGCGCGCGCTTTGCCGTCAGCGACAGCGGCCCGGGCATCGCGCCCGAGCACCTGCCGCGCCTGACCGAGCGCTTCTACCGCATCGACCGCAGCCGCTCGCGCGACACCGGCGGCACCGGCCTGGGCCTGGCCATCGTGCGCCACGTGCTGCAGCGCCACGGCGCGCTGCTGCACATCGACAGCACGCCGGGCCAGGGCTCGACCTTCAGCGTCCAGTTCAGTGCGTCGCGCGTGCGCCAGCCCGCCTGTGCCGGCCCTGGCGCTGCAGCCGGATCACCAGCGCCAGCAGCGCCGTGAACGCCAGCGCCACCACGGCCAGCGCCCCGGCGCTGGCGGCCCAGAAGGCCACGGGCGAATGCAGCGGCCCCAGCCCGAACAGGCCGCGATAGGCCAGCGCATAGCCGCCCGTCAGCCCCAGGCCCCACAGCAGCACGCCATAGATCAGCAGCGGCGCCAGCGTGACGTGCCAACTGCGCAGCACGAAGATGCACAGCGCCTGCACGGCATCGGCGATGTGATACAGCGCCACCCAGGCGAGCAGGCCGGCGGTCAGCGCGGCGACCTCGGCGCTGTTGGTATAGAGGCTGGCCACGCCCTGGCGCAGCAGAAACAGTACGGCGGCCAGCACCAGCGCCAGACCCACCGTCAGCCCCAGGCCCAGCCAGGCCACGCGCGCGGCGCGCGCCTCGTGGCCGCTGCCGCGCCAGAAGCTCACGCGGGCGCTGGCGGCAATGCCCAGCGACAGCGGCACCATGTACAGCACGGCGGCCAGGTTGGAGGCGATCTGGTGCGCCCCGGCCGCCAGCGCGCCCTGGCGGGCGATGAACAGCGCCATCAGCGTGAAGGAGGTGACCTCGACCAGGATGGCCAGCCCCGCCGGCAGGCCCAGGCGCACGAAGCGCAGCAGTTGCGCGCGGTCGGGCGCCTCCAGCCGCTGCCACAGGCGCAGCGGCGCATACCGGGCGCTGCGCCGCAGCATCCCCAGGCCCAGCGCCGCCAGCGCGTAGTTCACGATCAGCGTGCCCCAGGCGCAGCCCGCCGCGCCCTGCGCCGCCAGCCCGGCGCCGCCGAAGGTGAACCAGATCGACAGCGGCACCTTGAGAGCCAGCGAGCCGACCTGCAGCCAGGTCACCAACTGCGGCCAGCCCAGGCCCTGGTTGAGCGTGCTGTAGATGCGAAACAGCAGCGCCGGCGGCAGGCCCCAGGCCAGGATGCCCAGGTAGCGCTGCACCTCGCCCTGCAGCTCGGGCGGCACGTCGGTGGCGCGCAGGAGGGGGCCGGGCGCCAGCAGCAGCGCCATGCCCAGCACGCTGGCGGCCAGCCACAGGTACAGCGACTGGCGCACGCTGGCGCCGATGGCGCCGTCCTGCCCGGCGCCGCGCTGCTCGGCCCAGATGGGCAGCAGCGCCTGCAGCACGCCCATCAGCGCCACATAGACGCTGATGAAGACCGCCGAGCCGATCGACAGCGCAGCCAGCGCCTCCTGCGAGTGGCGAGCGGCGACGATGGTGTCGGTGACGCCAAAGGCCATGACGGCCAGTTGCCCGGCCAGCACCGTGACGGCGTGGCCCAGCAGGGTGGGCAGCTCGCGCAGCAGGCGCAGGCGCGATCGGGCGGAGACTTGCAAGCTCAGGTCGCAATGGATCGGCGCAAAACGGATCCGCGCATCAGCGCGCGCTGGCGGCGATCGGCCCGACGGCCTGGGCCACGTCGCCGCACTGGGCGCGCTGGCGCAGCGCGTGATCCATCAGCACCAGCGCCAGCAGCGCCTCGGCGATCGGCGCGGCGCGGATACCGACGCAGGGATCGTGGCGGCCTTTGGTCACCACGTCCACGCTGTTGCCGTGGATGTCGATGGACTGGCGCGGACTGATGATGGAGCTGGTCGGCTTGATGGCGATGCTGACCTCGATGTCCTGCCCGCTGCTGATGCCGCCCAGGATGCCGCCGGCGTGGTTGCTGGCAAAGCCCTGCGGCGTGAGCGAGTCGCCATGCACCGTGCCGCGCTGCGCCGCGCTGGCAAAGCCGGCGCCAATCTCCACGCCCTTGACGGCGTTCAGGCCCATCAGGGCGTGGGCGATATCGGCGTCCAGCCGGTCGTACAGTGGCTCGCCCAGGCCGACGGGCACGCCTGTGGCCTGCACGCGGATGCGCGCGCCGCACGAGTCGCCGGCGCGGCGCAGCGCGTCCATGTAGTCCTCGTAGCGCTGCACGTCGGCCACGGGGGCGAAGAAGGGGTTGTGCGGCACGTGCTCCCAGCCCTCGAAGGCGATGGGCAGCTCGCCGAGCTGGGTCATGCAGGCACGGAACTGCGTGCCGAATTTTTCCTGCAGCCACTTCCTGGCGACGGCGCCGGCAGCCACTGTGGGGGCGGTGAGGCGCGCCGACGAGCGCCCGCCGCCGCGCGGATCGCGCAGGCCGTACTTGTGCCAATAGCTGTAGTCGGCGTGGCCGGGGCGAAAGCTCTGGGCGATGTTGCCGTAGTCCTTGCTGCGCTGATCCTGGTTGCGGATCAAGAGGGCAATAGGCGTGCCGGTGGTGCGGCCCTCATGGACGCCCGAGAGGATTTCCACGGCGTCGGGCTCGTTGCGCTGGGTGACGTGGCGGCTGGTGCCGGGACGGCGGCGATCGAGGTCGCGCTGGATGTCGGCCTCGGACAGCTCCATGCCCGGCGGGCAGCCATCGATCACGCAGCCGATGGCCGGGCCGTGGGACTCACCGAAGTTGGTGACGCAAAACAGGGTGCCTAGGGTGTTGCCGCTCATAGTGGGGCGGGATTATCGCTGGCCCCAGCGCTGGGTTCTTGCTTGGCGGGGCCACCGTCGCTGGCCCCACCCCAGCCCTCCCCAGAGGAGGAGGGAGCAAGGACGGCCTTCCCCTGCAGGGAGAGAGTGAAATACCCGCCTGATCGGAATACTCAACCCGCCTGATCGGACGGCTGCGACTTTTCCTCCGGCCAGTCGCGGATGTAGGCCTTGAGCAGCTTGTTCTCGAAGTTCTGGCTGTCCACCACCGCCTTGGCCACGTCGTAGAAGCTGACCACGCCCATCAACATGCGGTTTTCCATGACCGGCATGTAGCGCGCGTGGCAGCCCAGCATCATGCGGCGCACCTCGTCCATGTCGGTCTCCAGCGTGCAGGTCAGGGGCGCGTCGTCCATGGCGGTGCGCACCAGCATGGTGCCGACACTGCCGCCATTTTTCGCCAGCACCTGGTTGATCTCGCGGAAGGTGAGCATCCCCACCAGGTCGCCATATTCCATGACCACCAGAGAGCCGATGTCGCGCTCGGCCATGGTCTGCACGGCCTGCGCCAGGCGCTCATCGGGCGTCACGGTGTAGAGGGTGTTGCCTTTGAGGCGCAGGATGTCGCTGACTTTCATGGTGTCTCGCAAGGGGCAGTGGGGCCGGCGCAGCCGGGAGTGCTCGGGAAAATATAGCCCACAATCCCCGGCGCATTGACCACTTTGGAGACACGGATGCCCGGATATTCCGACCCTGGCTTCGACACGCTCGCGCTGCACGCGGGCAGTCAGCCAGACCCCACGACCGGCGCGCGTGCCACGCCGCTGTACCTGACGACCTCGTTCGTGTTCGAGTCCAGCGACCACGCCGCCTCGCTGTTCAACCTGGAGCGCCCCGGCCACGTCTATAGCCGCCTGAGCAACCCGACCACCGACGTGCTGGAGCAGCGCGTGGCGGCCCTCGAAGGCGGCGTGGGCGCGATCGCCACCGCCAGCGGCCAGGCCGCGCTGCATCTGGCCGTGGCCACGCTGATGGGCGCGGGCGGGCACATCGTCGCCAGCACCGCCCTGTACGGCGGCTCGCAGAACCTGCTGCACTACACGCTGCGCCGCTTCGGCATCGAGACCACGTTCGTGAAACCCGGCGACATCGACGGCTGGCGCGCCGCCATCCGGCCCAATACCCGGCTGCTGCTGGGCGAGACCGTGGGCAACCCCGGCATGGAGGTGCTGGACATCCCCACCATCGCCCAGATCGCCGAAGAAGCCGGCGTGCCGCTGCTGGTGGACTCGACCCTGACCTCGCCCTGGCTGATCAAGCCCTTCGAGCACGGCGCGCACCTGGTCTATCACTCGGCCACCAAGTTCCTGTCCGGCCACGGCACGGTCATTGGCGGCGTGCTGGTCGATGGCGGGCGCTTCGACTGGGAGGGCGGCGCAGCGGCGGGCAAGTTCCCCGAGCTGACCGAGCCTTACGACGGCTTTCACGGCATGGTGTTCACCGAAGAATCCAGCGTCGCGGCCTTCTTGCTGCGCGCGCGGCGCGAGGGCCTGCGCGACTTCGGCGCCTGCATGAGTCCGCACTCGGCCTGGACTATCTTGCAAGGCATCGAGACGCTGCCGCTGCGCATGGAGCGGCACGTGCGCAACACCGAACGCGTGGTGCAGTTCCTGGCCAGCCACCCGTTTGTCTCGCGCGTGGGGCATCCGATGCTCGAATCCCACCCCAGCCACGCATTGGCGCAAAAGCTGCTGCCGCGCGGCGCTGGCTCGGTGTTCAGTTTCGACATCAAAGGCAGCCGCGAGCAGGGCAAGAAGTTCATCGAAAGCCTGCAGCTGTTCAGCCACCTGGCCAATGTGGGCGACGCCAAGAGCCTGGTCATCCACCCCGCCAGCACCACGCACTTTCGCATGAGCGACGAGGCGCTGGCCGCCGGCGGCATCAGCCAGGGGACGATCCGCCTGTCCATCGGACTGGAGGAGGCCGACGATCTGATCGACGACCTCAAGCGCGCCCTGAGGGCAGCGGAAAAGCACGCTGGAAAGGCAGGTGCGTGATGAACTACGAAGTCAACGGCGCCCGCGCCTATTGCTACACCGGCGGACGGCCCTTCGACCCCGCGCAGCCCACTGCCGTGCTGATCCACGGCGTGCTGGGCGACCACAGCGTCTGGGCCTGGCAAAGCCGCTATCTGGCGCACCACGGCTGGAACGTGCTGGCCGTCGATCTGCCCGGCCACGGCAGGAGCGGCGGCGAGGCGCCGCAAAGCGTCGAGCAGGCGGCGGACTTCATCGCCGCGCTGCTGGATGCGGCCGGCGTGCAGCGCGCGGCGCTGATCGGCCACAGCTGGGGCTCGCTGATCGCGCTGGAGGCGGCCGGGCGCCTGGGTGAGCGCATCAGCCACCTGGTGCTGGTGGGCACGGCCTATCCGATGAAGGTTTCGCCGGCCTTGATCGAGTCGGCACAGAACACGCCCGAGGCGGCGCTCAAGATGATCAACGTGTTCTCGCGCAGCACGCTGGCGCCGCCTACCGGGGCGGGCATGTGGGTCTATGGCGCCGGCATGGCGCTGGGCCGGCGCGTGCTGCAGGGCAACCGCGCGGCCAACGTGTTCCACCGTGGCTTCGTCGCCTGCGACAGCTACGCCGGCGGCGAACAGGCCATTGCGCGCATCCAGTGCCCGGTGCTGTTCGTGCTGGGCGCAGGCGACCAGATGACGCCGCCGCGCGCTGCCAAGGGGCTGATCGACGGCGCGCGCGCTGCCGGCAGGCAGGTGCAGGTGGCCAACCTGCCCGTGGGCCACAACCAGATGACCGAGGCGCCGCACGAGACGCTGCTGGCAATCCGGGATTTTCTGCGCCGATAGCACGGCCATGCTCTTCGCTCCCTCTCCCGCGTGCGGGAGAGGGCGGGGGTGAGGGTACCCGGCAAGGGCGCTGCGCCTGAACCACCCCTCTCCCCCACCCTCTCCCCAAAGGGACGAGGGAGCAACTCCCCGCCGAAGTTGCCGGCCACAATCGCGCCCCATGCCCCACACCCCTCCCCTACCGCCCACCACCGCCGTCCTGCTGTGCAACCTGGGCACGCCCGACGCACCCACCGCGCCGGCGCTGCGCCGCTACCTGGCGCAATTCCTGAGCGACCCGCGCGTGGTCGAGATCCCGCGCCTGCTGTGGCTGCCCATCCTGCACGGCATCATCCTGCGCACCCGCCCGAGGCGCTCGGCGGCCAAGTACGCCACCATCTGGACGCCCGAAGGCTCGCCCCTGGCCGTGTGGACGCAGCGCCAGGCCAAGCTGCTGCGCGGCTGGCTGGGCCAGGCGGGCGCCAGCGTGCAGGTGCTGCCGGCCATGCGCTACGGCCAGCCGGCCATTGCCGCGCAGCTGCAGGCCCTGCAGGACGCCGGCGTGCAGCGCGTGCTGGTGCTGCCGCTGTATCCGCAGTATTCGAGCACCACCACGGCCAGCCTGTTCGACGACGTGGCGCGCTGGGTGCGCCGCGCACGCCGCTACCCCGAGCTGCGTTTCGTCAACAGCTACCACGACCACCCCGACTACATCGCCGCCCTGGCCAGGAGCGTGCGCGCGCACTGGGCACGCGAAGGCGGGCCGGCGGAGCGGCTGGTCATGAGCTTTCACGGCATCCCCGAGCGCAACGTGCGCTTGGGCGACCCCTATGCCGACGAGTGCCGTACCACGGCCCGGCTGCTGGCGCAGGCGCTGCATCTGTCCGAGCAGCAATACCAGGTCACCTTCCAGTCGCGCTTTGGCCGCGCCCGCTGGCTGGAGCCCTACACCGAGCCCACGCTGGTGGCCCTGGCCCAGGGCGGCACGCGGCGCGTCGATGTCATGTGCCCCGGCTTCACCGGCGACTGCCTGGAGACGCTGGAGGAGATCAACCAGGAAGCGCGCGCAGCCTTTCTGCAGGCGGGCGGGCAGGAGTTTCGTTACATCCCCTGCCTGAACGACGACGCGGCCTGGATTGGCGCACTGTCGCGCATCGCGCAGCAGCAATTGGCCGGCTGGCCAGTTTCAGCACCCGAGCAGCAAGCATGAAATTCTGGCCAAAGGCTTGTGTATCAAGCGCTGACAGCTATCAATTTGATTGCAAACTCAATTGCCAATGCGGGCCTGGGCAGCAGCTGCCGATGGGTCAGCTAGCTGACAGCCAGACCCGGCCAGCAGGCATGACAGGGGCATGGGCGGCGTGCAAGAATCACCGCCATGACTGCCCAACCCCTGGAATCCATGCGTCTGGACAAATGGCTGTGGTGCGCGCGCTTTTACAAGACGCGCGGCCTGGCCGTCGAGGAAATCGGTCGTGGCCGCGTCACCGTGAACGGCCAGAACGCCAAGGCCGCGCGCGAGTTGCGCGTGGGCGATACCGTAGCGCTGCGCCAGGGCCACACGGCGCGCACGGTGGTGGTGCGCGGCTTGAGCAACATGCGCGGGCCGGCGGCGGTGGCGCAACTGCTGTACTACGAAACCGCCGAAAGCATCGCGGCACGCGAACAGGCAATGCTGGCGCGGCGGCTGGCGCCAGAGCCGGCGGATGACCTGCAGGGCGGACGGCCGACCAAGCGGGATCGGCGGGACATGGACAGGCTGCGCACGGGCTGGGGAGACAGGTGGAGTGCGTCGCTGGGAGACGGCGGCTCGGGCAAATCCTGAGCCATCCATATCAGTAGTGGTAGCGCAGCTGGGCAATCAGCAGCTCCCCCTCACTCGCCTTGTAGACCATCCGGTGCTCGCCGGTGATGCGCCGAGAGCAATAGCCTGAAAATGCGTGCTTCAGGGGTTCGGGCTTGCCCGTCCCCTGAAATGGCGTGCGGCTGGTTTCCCTGATGAGAGCATTGATCCTCTGCACCAGCTTTTTGTCGTTCTCCTGCCAGTACAGATAGTCTTGCCAGGCCTGTTCGGCAAAAACCAGCTTCATTCGATCAGCGCCTGCTCACGGCCCTTGCATGATTCCAGCTCAGCGATCGCGTCCATCAGCCGTTTGGCATTTTTCGGGCTGCGCAGCAAATAGGCAGTTTCTTCCAGTGCGTTGTAATCCTCCAGCGACAGCATGACCACCGACCGCTGGCCGCTGCGGGTAATGATGATGGGCTCGCTGTCATCGCAGACGCGATCCATGGTGGCCGCCAGATTGGCCCGGGCAGCAGAGTAAGTGATGGCATCCATGGCAACCTCCAATATGTACTAATTATTGTACAAAATCAATTAAAACCCTTGCCCACCAAGCGCTGACAGCTATTTATTCAGTAGCATCTACACGCCCACCCAGGCCCGCCCCTCAGCCCGCCTCATACGGCACCAGACTGCTCCTGTCCTCACTCACCTGCAGCGCCCGCCCGATCGGCGGAAACGCCCGCTGCGGGCAGGCCGTGCGCTCGCAGACCTTGCAGCCCATGCCGATGGGCACATACGCCGCCGCATCGCCCAGATCCAGCCCGCGTCCATAGACCAGGGCGCCCGCGTGCTGCACGTCGCAGCCCAGCGCCACCGAGAACTGCCGCTGCGGCGCGCCCCAGCCGCCGGCGCTGCGCGTCACGGTGCGGGCAATCCACAGATAAGACCTCCCGTCCGGCATCCGCGCCAGCTGGCGCACGATGCGCCCGGGCTGGGCAAAGGCCTCGTACACGTTCCACAGCGGGCAGGTGCCGCCGATCTTGCTGAAGTGGAAATGCGTGGCCGACTGGCGCTTGCTGATGTTGCCGGCCCGATCCACCCGGATGAAGAAAAACGGCACGCCGCGCGCGCCCGGGCGCTGCAGCGTGGACAAGCGGTGGCACACGGTCTCGAAGCCCACGCCGAAGCGCTGCGCCAGCCGCTCGATGTCGTAGTGCAGCTCTTCGGCCGCGCGCACAAAGCGCGTGTAGGGCAGCAGCAGCGCGCCGGCAAAGTAGTTGGCCAGGCCGATGCGCGCCAGCGACTGCGCCGCCGCGCCGCTCAGGCTGCCCGTCTGCACGGCCTGCGCCACGGTCTGGGCCAGCGCGTCCTCGACTTCCAGAAAGGCCAGTTGCGTCGCCATCTGGAAGGCGCGCTGCGCCGGCAGCAGGCTGGCTCCCAAATGCAGCACGCGCGCCTGAGCGTCGAAGCGGCGCAGCGCCGCCTCGCCCTCGGCGCCGGGCGCGGCTTCGGGCAGCAGGGCCACGCGCACGCCGTGCTGCGCCTCCAGCCGCCGGGCCAGGGCGGTGTCGCTGACGCGCTCGGGCAGGCCCCAGGCGCTGGCCAGCGCCTCGGCGGCATCGTCCAGCGGCGCGATGTGGTTGTGCCGCGAATAAAAGAAGTCGCGCACCTGCTCGAAGGCCATGGGCGGGGCCGGCTGTGCGGCAGCAGCCGGGTTGGCGCGGCCATCCTCCAGATGCTGCGACAGCGCGGCCAGGCGCTCGTCGGCAGCGCGCCGGCTGTCGTGCAGCGCCAGCAGCGTGCGCGCCACGGCGGGCATGTTGGCCGCCAGCTCGCGGATTTCCGCCAGCGACACGGCGTCCTGCGCTGCGCCGCCGGCCAGCTCGGCGCAGACCTCGCGCAGGCCGGCGATCAGCCGTGCCTCGTCGCCCTCGGAAAACTGCTGCACATCGACGCCGAACACGGCGTTGATCTTCAGCAGCACCGGCACGGTGAGCGGGCGCTGGTTCTGCTCGATCTGGTTCAGGTAGCTGGCCGACAGATCCAGCGCGCGCGCCAGCGCCACCTGGGTCAGGCCGCGCTCCTCGCGCAGGCGGCGCAGACGCACGCCCATGAAGGTCTTTTTCATGTCAGAGGTTCTTTGCTGTCGTTCGCAAAATTTGCAATTCCTGGGTGCAGGCTTCGCTTTGCTACGCCAATTCAGGGCTTATGCGGGGGCGCCATTGTGCGTAAATTGCGAAGGGTGGCAAGCCCCGCCATAGCCTTTCGACACGGAGAACCTGCACCCATGAGCGCCGTCCTGAGCCCCGTCCCCGAGGCCGCCCAGCCATCCGCCCCGAAGCCCAAGAAGTCCGTCGCCCTGTCGGGCGTGACGGCCGGCAACACCGCCCTGTGCACCGTGGGCCGCAGCGGCAACGACCTGCACTACCGCGGCTACGACATCCTGGACATCGCCGAGGTCTGCGAGTTCGAGGAGATCGCCCACCTGCTGGTGCACGGCAAGCTGCCCACGCGCGCCGAGCTGGCCGCCTACAAGGCCAAGCTGCGCGCCCTGCGCGGCCTGCCTGCGGGCGTGAAGGCCGCGCTGGAGCAGCTGCCCGCCGCCAGCCACCCCATGGACGTGATGCGCACGGGCGTATCGGCCCTGGGCTGCGCGCTGCCCGAGAAAGACGACCACAACCTGCCCGGCAGCCGCGACATCGCCGACCGGCTGATGGCTTGCCTGGGCTCCATGCTGCTGTACTGGTGGCACTTCAGCAATGGCGGCCGGCGCATCGAGGTGGAGACCGATGACGAGTCCATCGGCGGGCACTTCCTGCACCTGCTGCACGGCACGCGGGCGCCAGACAGCTGGGTGCGCGCCATGCACACCTCGCTGAACCTGTACGCCGAGCACGAGTTCAACGCCTCCACCTTCGCCGCGCGGGTCATCGCCGGCACGGGCAGCGACATGTACTCATGCATCGCCGGCGCCATCGGCGCGCTGCGCGGCCCCAAGCATGGCGGGGCCAACGAGGTGGCGTTCGAGGTGCAAAAGCGCTACGACAGCCCGGATGAGGCGGAGGCCGATATCCGCCGGCGCGTGCAGAACAAGGAGGTGGTGATCGGCTTCGGCCACCCGGTCTATACGGTGAGCGACCCGCGCAACGCCATCATCAAGGGCGTGGCACGGCGCCTTTCAGAAGAAGCCGGCTCGATGAAGATGTACGACATCGCCGAGCGGCTGGAGGCCGTCATGTGGCAGGAAAAGCGCATGTTCCCCAACCTGGACTGGTTCAGCGCCGTGAGCTACCACATGATGCAAGTGCCCACCGCCATGTTCACGCCGCTGTTCGTCATCGCCCGCACCAGCGGCTGGGCAGCGCACGTCATCGAGCAGCGCATCGACAACAAGATCATCCGCCCGAGCGCGAACTATGTCGGGCCGCAGGATCAGCGATTTGTGCCCATCGACGAGCGCCTGTGAGGGTGCAGAAAATGCAAATTTGATAGCTGCTGCCCCTTGCCTGGCAAGGGCTAGCGGCTGTTTTCTCCCTCTCCCGCTGGCGGGATAGGGAGCCACAACCCACGCAAAACACGATGACCCACCCCTACCGCAAACCCCTGCCCGGCACCGCCCTGCACTACTACGACGCCCGCGCCGCCGTCGAAGACCTGGCGCCCGACGCCTGGGCCGGCCTGCCCTATACCGCCCGCGTCCACGCGGAAAACCTGGTGCGCCGCGCCGATGCCCGGCACCTGCCTGCCTACCTGCGCCAGCTGATCGAGCGCCGCCGCGATGCCGACTTCCCCTGGTGGCCGGTGCGCGTCGTGTGCCATGACATCCTGGGCCAGACGGCGCTGGTCGATCTGGCCGGTCTGCGCGACGCCATTGCCGCGCAGGGGGGCGATGCGGCGCAGGTCAACCCGGTGGTGCCGGTGCAGCTGATCGTGGATCACTCGCTGGCCGTGGAGTGCAGCGGCTTCGAGCCGGATGCGTTTGCCAGAAACCGCGCCATCGAGGATCGGCGCAACGAGGATCGCTTCCACTTCATCGACTGGTGCCAGCAGGCCTTTGCCAACGTCGATGTCATCCCGGCGGGCAACGGGATCATGCACCAGATCAATCTGGAGAAAATGTCGCCCGTCGTGTACGTGCAGGACGGCGTGGCCTTCCCCGATACCTGCGTGGGCACCGACAGCCACACGCCCCACGTCGATGCCCTGGGCGTGATTGCAGTCGGCGTGGGCGGGCTGGAGGCCGAGGCCGTCATGCTGGGCCGCCCGTCGTGGATGCGCCTGCCCGAGATCGTCGGCGTGCAGCTCACCGGGCGCTGCCCGCCGGGCATCACCGCCACCGACATCGTGCTGGCGCTGACCGAGTTCCTGCGCCAGCACAAGGTGGTCGGCGCCTACCTCGAATTCTTTGGCGACGGCGCACGCTCCCTGACCATCGGCGACCGCGCAACGATCTCCAACATGTGCCCGGAGTACGGCGCCACCGCCGCCCTGTTCGCCATCGACGAGCAGACGCTTGCCTATCTGCGCCTGACCGGGCGCGAGGAGCAGCAGGTGCAGCTGGTGGACAGCTACGCCCGCGCCGCCGGCCTGTGGGCGGACGCGCTGGCGCAGGTGCAGTACGAGCGCGTGCTGCAGTTCGATTTGTCCGGCGTGGAGCGCAACCTGGCCGGGCCATCCAACCCGCACCGGCGCCTGCCCACCGCGCAGCTGGCCGAGCGCGGCATCGCCATCGATCTGGACCAGGCCCGCGCCGACGAGGCGCAGGGCCTGATGCCCGATGGCGCCGTCATCATTGCCGCCATCACCAGTTGCACCAACACCAGCAACCCGCGCAACGTGATCGCCGCCGCGCTGCTGGCGCGCAACGCGCGGCGGCTGGGCCTGCAGCGCAAGCTGTGGGTGAAGACCTCGCTGGCGCCCGGCTCGCGCGCGGTCGAGCTGTATCTGAAAGAAGCCGGTCTGCTGGGCGACCTGCAAGCCCTGGGCTTTGGCATCGTCGGCTTTGCCTGCACCACGTGCAACGGCATGAGCGGGGCGCTCGATCCGGCCATCCAGCAGGAGATCATCGACCGAGACCTCTACACCACCGCCGTGCTCTCGGGCAACCGCAACTTCGACGGGCGCATCCATCCGTATGCGAAGCAGGCCTTCCTGGCCTCGCCGCCGCTGGTCGTGGCCTATGCGCTGGCCGGCACCATCCGCTTCGACATCGAGCGCGATGTGCTGGGCGTGGCGGATGGCCGCGAAGTGCGCCTGCGCGACCTGTGGCCCAGCGATGAGGACATCGACGCCGTGGTGGCCGCCGCCGTGCGGCCTGAGCACTACCGGGCGGTGTACCAGCCCATGTTCGCGCTGCGCCAGGACAGCGGCCCGCGCGCCGCGCCGCAATACGCCTGGCGAGCGCAGTCCACCTACATCCGCCGCCCGCCCTATTGGGACACCGAGGGCATCGGCGCCCTGGCCGCGCATCCGCGCACGCTGCAAAACCTGCGCCCGCTGGCCATCCTGCCCGACAACATCACCACCGACCACCTGTCGCCCTCCAACGCCATCCTGGCCGACAGCGCGGCCGGCGAATACCTGGCGCGCATGGGCCTGCCCGAGGAGGATTTCAATTCCTACGCCACGCACCGGGGCGATCACCTGACGGCCATGCGCGCCACCTTCGCCAACCCGGCCCTGAGAAACGAAATGGTGCGGGACGCTGACGGCAAGGTGCGCGCCGGCTCGCTGGCGCGCGTCGAGCCGGACGGCCAGGTCATGCGCATGTGGGAGGCCATCGAGACGTATCTCTCGCGCCGCCAGCCGCTGATCGTCATTGCCGGCGCCGACTACGGCCAGGGGTCGAGCCGCGACTGGGCGGCCAAGGGCGTGCGGCTGGCCGGCGTGGAGGTGGTCGTGGCCGAGGGCTTCGAGCGCATCCACCGCACCAACCTGATCGGCATGGGCGTGCTGCCGCTGGAGTTTCTGCCCGGCACCACGCGGCACACGCTGGGGCTGGACGGCACGGAGGTGTTCGACGTGCAGGGCGAGGTGCAGCCGGGCGGCGCGCTGCAGCTGCTGGTACGCCAGCGCAGCGGCGCCGTGCAGCGCGTGCCGGTGCGCTGCCGGCTGGATACGGCGGATGAGCTGGCAGTGTATGAAGCCGGCGGCGTGCTGCAACGCTTTGCGCAGGATTTCCTGGCGCGCTCGGCGCGGGGAACGATGCAGGCCGATGCGCACTGCGCCGCCCTGCCGTGACCTCTGCAACCACCCGCGCCGCACCGCCGCGCAGGCTCCCTCTCCCCTGCGGGGGATAGGGAGCCAAACCGGCGTCCAATCAGCGTCAACAGCTATGAAAACATGAGCAACAACCCGCAACTGCGCATCCCCGCCACGTATATGCGCGGCGGCACCAGCAAGGGCGTCTTTTTCCGCCTGACTGACCTGCCCCCGGCCTGCCAGCAGCCCGGCCCCGCGCGCGACCGCTTGCTGCAGCGCGTGATTGGCAGCCCCGACCCCTACGGCAAGCAAGTGGATGGCATGGGTGGCGCCACCTCCAGCACCAGCAAGTGCGTGATCGTGAGCCGCAGCACGCGAGCCGGCCACGACGTGGACTACCTCTACGGCCAGGTCGCCATCGAGGACGATTTTGTCGATTGGTCGGGCAACTGCGGCAACCTGACGGCTGCCGCCGCCGCCTTCGCCCTGTACGCCGGCCTGCTGCCGCCCGAGCGCGTGCCGCAGGACGGCATCTGCACCGTGCGTATCTGGCAGGCCAACATTGGCAAGACCATCATGGCCCACGTCCCCATGCATGGCGGGCAGGTGCGGGAGGCGGGCGATTTCGTGCTGGACGGCGTGGCCTTCCCCGCCGCCGAGATCGTGCTCGAATTCCTCGACCCCGCGCCCGAGGAGGAAGGCGCCAGCAGCGCCGTGCTGCCCACCGGCAACGCGCAGGATCTGCTGGACGTGCCGGGTATCGGGCGCTTTGCCGCCAGCTTCGTCAACGCCGGCATCCCCACCGTGTTCCTGAACGCCGACGACCTCGGCTACACCGGCACCGAGTTGCAACCCGCCATCAATGGCGACGCCGCAGCGCTGGCGCGCCTGGAGACCATCCGCGCCCATGCCGCCGTGCGCATGGGCCTGATCGACCACGTGGCCGAGGCGGCGCGCCGCCAGCACACGCCAAAGATCGCCTTCGTTGCACCACCTGCGGCCTACACCGCCTCCAGCGGCCAGCAAGTCGCGCAAGAGGACGTGGACGTGCTGGTGCGCGCCCTGTCCATGGGCCGGCTGCACCACGCCATGATGGGCACGGCGGCCGTCGCCATCGCCACTGCGGCAGCCATTCCCGGCACGCTGGTCTGCCAGGCGGCGGGCGGTGCGCCGCGCACGCACATCCGCCTGGGCCACCCCAGCGGCACGCTGCGCGCGGGCGCCGAGGTGGCACAGGACGCGGGCGGCCAGTGGCAGGCGCGCAAGGCAGTCATGAGCCGCAGCGCCCGCATCCTGATGGAAGGCTGGGTGCGCGTACCCGCCGGCAGTTTCTGATTACTTTGGACACGATATGAGCACCAAGCAGCACAACACCAAGCAGCAGTTGCGCGCGCTGGCGGCCCAGCGCCGCGGCGTCCTCATTCCCGGCGCCTTCAACGCCCTGTCCGCCCGGGTGGTGGCCGACATGGGCTTCGAGGCAATCTACGTCACCGGCGCCGGTGTGACCAACATGTGGCTGGGCCTGCCCGACCAGGGCTTCATGGGCCTGGCCGACATCGCCGACCACACGGCGCGCATCCGCGATGCGGTGGAGCTGCCGCTGATCGTCGATGCCGACACGGGCTTTGGCAACGCGCTCAACACCTACCACGCCGTGCGTGTACTGGAGCGCGCCGGCGCCGACTGCATCCAGCTCGAAGACCAGGTCAGCCCGAAGCGCTGCGGCCACTTCAGCGGCAAGGACGTGGTGGAGGCCAGCGAGATGGTCGGCAAGATCCGCGCCGCCTGCGACGCCCGGCGCGACGGCGACCTGCTCATCATGGCGCGCACCGATGCCGCCGCCGTCCATGGCTTCGACGCTGCGGTGGAGCGGGCGCAGCAGTACGCCGAGGCCGGCGCTGACATCCTGTTCGTCGAGGCCGTGACCTCTGCCTCCGAAGTGCGCGAGCTGCCCCGGCGCCTGGCTGCGCCGCAGCTCATGAACATGGTCATCGGCGGCAAGACACCCATCGTGGGCGCGGATGAGCTGGGCGCGCTGGGCTACGGCTTCGTGCTGTACGCCAACGCTGCGTTGCAAGGGGCGCTGGCCGGGATGCAAAAGGTGCTGGCCACGCTGCGCGATACGCGCGAGGTGCGCGAAGACCCGGCCCTGGTCGCGCCGTTTGCCGAGCGCCAGCGGCTGGTGGGCAAGCTGGAGTGGGATGCGCTGGAGCAGCGCTACCAATGACCCACGCGCGCGGTTAGCCTGAAAGCTGAAAGGCAGATCAGATCGAGCCCTTCCCGATAGGTGGTCACCTGGAATTGGGGAAACCGGCGCTTGAATCTGGTGGAGTCGAACAGGTTGTCGTGCCCGTAGCGGGGCAGCAGTTCACGTAACTCGCGCACCTCCCGGGAAAACAGGCCGGCGGCGACCAAGGCCCACTTGCCAATGACCGTATAGGCGTCGCAGCAAGGCAGGTGCCAGGTCTGGCCATAGGCTCAGGCGCATTGCGTCCAGATCAGCGTACGCAGCGTGTCGTCACGTACTGGCACCCGGGGCTTCTTGCCGCTTCGGAGCGCGTCGATGACCAGCGCATTGGTGAAGCTCGGCTCGGCGGGGTCGGTGTAATGAGCCACGTTGGTGACTACGTGGAGGATGCTGCGGGCCATGGTCTAGGGCGATGTCCTGATTGCCGCACGTTAACCTTGAACTGCGCTTCAAGGTCAAGGCCAGGCAGCGCCAGCAGCACAGGAGGACGCAACACCCTAAACGCACCAACCCTGAGGACACTGCCAGCGTGGGCACAATGCGCGCCAATTTCGTCCACCACCTTTTCCGGCCATGCTCTACAACGCCCTGAAACTGCTGCACCTGCTGTCCATCATCGTCTGGGTGGGCGGCATGGTGTTCGCGCATTTTTTCTTGCGCCCGGCAGCGCAGGCACTCGAACCTGCCCAGCGCGTGCCGCTGCTGCACGGCGTGCTGCAGCGCTTTCTGGCCGCCGTGGGCGCGGCGGTGGTGATAGTGCTGACCACGGGCCTGGCCATGATCGGCATGGTCAGCATGGGCGGGGGCTTTGCCATGCCGTGGGACTGGACTTTCATGTCCGGCGTGGGCATCTTGATGATGGCCCTCTACGCCTATCTGTACCTGTCGCTGCTGTCGCGCCTGGACAGCGCCGTAGCAGCGGGCGACTGGACGGCGGGCGGCGCGGCGCTGGCGCGCATCCGGGCGATAGTCGGCATCAACTTGCTGCTGGGCACGGCCATCGTCGTGGCCGTGCTGCTGTGGTGAGGCCAGGGCCAGGGCCATGACGCAACCGCAGCGCAAGACCCTGCTGATCGTCTGGCACAGCCAGACCGGCGGCACGCGCCAGATGGCCGAGGCGGCGCGCGCCGGCGCGGCCAGCGAGGCCGGTTGCGACGCGCGCCTGCTGCACGCCAGCGCGGCCGGGCCGCAGGACGTGCTGGCCGCCGACGGCTATGTGTTTTGCACGCCCGAGAACTTGGCGGCCATGAGCGGGCAGCTCAAGGACTTCTTCGACCGCTGCTACTACCCGGTGTTGGGGCGCATCGAGGGCCGGCCCTGCGCCAGCCTGGTCTGCGCCGGCAGCGACGGCACGGGCGCGGCGCGCCAGATCGCGCGCATCGCCACCGGCTGGCGGCTCAGGAGCGTGGCCGAGCCGCTGATCGTCTGCACGCACGCGCAGACGCCCGAGGCCATCGCCGCGCCCAAGACCATCGCCGCCGCCGAGCTGCAGCAGTGCCGCGCGCTGGGCCAGGCGTTGGCCAGCGGGCTAGCGCTGGGCGTCTTCTAGCGTTCAGGCCTTGTGAACGATGGCCGCCTGCACGCCGGCATGGGCACACCGCGCCCGTCATCCGCGCGAAGTCCCCGGCGCTCCGCCCGGAGCCATGCGGGCGCATTTCGGCTGTGATTTCGTCCTGGCCGCCCAGGGGACACAATCGGACGCATGGTTCCAGGCCGGCCTTTTGCTACTATTTTAATAGCTAAAAGCGCTTGTCTGGAAAGCACTGGATGGCAATTTCATTCATGTCCATCGCCCCATTCAATCGCCATGCAGGCGTACGCGCCGCTCACTGGCTCGCCCTGGGGGACTTGGAATGGCTCAGCACTCCCCCATGTATCGCGTGAATCCCCAAGGTCGCCAACGTCCTGATGGGGAAACTCGGTTTTGCAACGTTCTTGATTGGAAGGATGAATCTGTGAGCTTTTCTTTTCGCACCACTGCCGCCGTTGCCGCTGTGATTGCTGCAGCCCTGCTCGCTCCATCGATGGCGCAGGCCAAGCGCATGGGCAAGGGGCTGAGCGCTACGCGCACGGCCAAGGCCCCCGGGGCCCCCACAGCGCCAGCCGCACCCCGCGCGGCAACGCCCGCAACACCGGCGGCAGCCCCGGCCCCGGCCGCGACCCCAGCCGCAGCGGCTCCCGTCGCAGCCCCTGGCGCCGCATCGCGCGGCCCGGGCCTGATCGGCACCATGGGCGCAGCGGCGGTCGGCGCCGTGGCCGGCAATGCCATCGCGAGCAGCCTGTCCGGCAATGACGACAAGGAAGCTGCCGCCAAGGAAGCGAAGAAACAGGAGGCGCTGGCTGCCGAGCACGATGCCGCCGAGTTGCAAAAGAAGGCCGACGAAGCCAAGGCCAAGGCGGCCGCGGCACGCGCTGCGGCGATGTGATCCGTGCGCCATGCTTCGTGCCCGGGCCCTGGGCCCAGGCGGCAGGCTGGCACCGTCCATGATGAACAACAGCCACCTTGCGGTGGCTTTTCTTATCCGATGCGTCGTAAGAGCGTGTTTACGATCTCCGTAGTAGAAGCACCAGGAAAGCGAGATGGACGAACTGCAAGCTGGTGTTGAGCCAGCGCTCGCAGTTCTTCCACAACCTCCTGTTCTTCTCCAACCACGCGAAGCTGCGCTCGACCACCCAGCGCTGGGGCATGAGCTTGAAGGTGTGCAATTCGCTCCTCTTGGCAACCTGCACTGTGACGTGCTCGCCCACAATCTCTCGCACCCCCTGCGCAAAGGGCTCGCCCGTGTAGCCGCTGTCGGTCAGCACATTTGCCACTTTGCTCAGCCTGCTCTTGCAGCGCTTGAATGCCTGCAATGCACCCTTGCGGTCTGTGACGTCCGCTGTGGTGACAGCCACCGCATGCGGCAGTCCCAACGTATCCACCGCAATATGGCGCTTGATGCCCGAGACCTTCTTGCCTGCGTCATAGCCTTTGAAGCCCGCCGTATCAGCGTTCTTCACGCTCTGCGCGTCCACGATCAAGAACGTGCTGCAGGCGTTGCGCCCCAGTTTCTCGCGGGCCGCGCCAACCTGATTTTTTAAGTGCCCGCTGCAGCACGCTCACTCCGTGCTGGTCGGGCTCGCTCCACTTGCGCCAGTAGGCATAGACCGTCGTCCATTTGGAAAACTCGGGGGCAGGAACCTCCACTGGCAGCCGGTGCGCAGTAGATACAGCACCGCGCACAACACCTCGTACAAGTCCACTGTCGTCGGCTTGGTCGCCTTGCGCACGCTGCGCAGCAGCGGCTCGATCTCGGCAAACTGCTCGGGGCTGATGTCGCTGGCGTATTTCTTTCTCTTCACCCACCTATTGTCGGATCAGGGGAAGATCGTAAACACGTTCTTAGGGAGGGGAGGATGTCAAGCAATGCATTCCTTGTCCGGCGTTCCATCGGGGGGAGTGCCGCCTGCACAGCCAACGCACGAACACACGCTTAGTTCATGCGTACTGCCCGGCACGCGCCGCAGCGCAGGCCCAGGCGCGTGAGGTAAACCTGGAGCAGGTGGCCCACACCGATGGCGCGCGGGTGCCGGTCGCGCTCGGCATCGAAGGCCACGCAAGCACTGCAGGCGCTGGAAGCATTCTTTGCCTGAAATTTCTAGCGCCCGGCGTAGATCTGGTCGAAGCTGGCGCCGTCGGCGAAGTGCTCCTTGTTCGCCTTGGCCCAGCCGCCGAAGGCCTGGTCGACGGTCACCAGCGTGAGCTTGGGGAACTGCGCATCGAACTTGGCGCGGGCCTTCTCGCTCGTGGGGCGGTAGTAGTTCTTGCCGGCGATCTCCTGGCCCTCGTCGGAATACAGGTGCTTGAGGTATTCCTCGGCCAGGGCGCGCGTGCCCTTCTTGTCCACCACCTTGTCCACCACGGCCACCGTGGGCTCGGCCAGGATGGACAGCGAGGGCACGACGATCTCGAACTTGTCCTTGCCGAACTCCTTCCGTGCCAGGAAGGCCTCGTTCTCCCAGGCCAGCAGCACGTCGCCCACGCCGCGCTGTACGAAGGTGATGGTGGAGCCACGCGCGCCGGTGTCGAGCACGGGCACGTTCTTGTAGAGCTTGGCCACGAAGTCCTTGGCCTGGCTATCACCACCGTTTTGGCCGCTGTACTTGCGCCTGGCGAACTCCCACGCCGCCAGGTAGTTCCAGCGCGCGCCGCCGCTGGTCTTGGGGTTGGGGGTGATGACCTGCACCCCGGGCCGAGCCAGGTCGTCCCAGTCCTTCAGGCCCTTGGGGTTGCCCTTCCTGACCAGGAACACGATGGTCGAGGTGTAGGGCGCCGAGTTGTGCGGCAGGCGCTTTTGCCAGTCGGCGGCCAGCAGGCCGTGGCGGGCCAGCGCGTCCACGTCGCCGCCCAGCGCCAGCGTGGCCACGTCGGCGTCGATGCCGTCGATGATCGAGCGCGCCTGCTTGCCCGAGCCGCCGTGCGACTGCCTGAACTGCACTTCCTGCCCGGTCTTGGCCTTCCAGTGGCGGGCGAACGCCTGGTTGTATTCGGCGTACAGCTCGCGTGTGGGGTCGTAGGACACGTTCAGGAACTGCGCCGGCTGGGCCTGCGCCGGCAGCGCAATGACCGCGCCGAGCGTGGCGGCAAGGACAGCGGTCAGAGGAAAATTGATAAAGTGGCGGCGATTTTTCACGGGTGTGTTCCAGGCTGTTGGTGGGATGCAGCGCATTCTGGAAGCCACCCCGCATATCTTGGAACCAATAAGATTTCAGTTCTTTATTACAAAACAACTGAAACACACCCCCAAAGGAAGATTCCCCATGACACGTACCGTCCACTGCATCAAGCTTGGCCAGGAAGCCGAGGGCCTGGCCTTTGCGCCCTACCCCGGCGAGCTGGGCAAGCGCATTTTCGACAACGTCAGCAAGCAGGCCTGGGGCGACTGGCTCAAGCACCAGACCATGCTGGTCAACGAGAACCGCCTGAACCTGGCCGATGCGCGCGCCCGCCAGTACCTGGCGCGGCAGATGGAGGCGCACTTCTTCGGCAGCGGCGCCGACGCGGCCGCCGGCTACGTGCCGCCCAGCGCCTGAGGTACGCTGGGCGTTGGGCGTTTTGCGCCCAACGCCCAGCGCAGGAAATCCCCGCCCCGAGCGCTGCAGCGCTCTTTTTTTCGCCCTCCCCTCGCCCAAGGCCCACCGTGCTGCCTTCCGTTTCCCTGCTGGAGTCGTTCCAGGCCTCGCAGATCAGCTTCATCCTGGTCATCTACCTGGTAGCCATCACGGCGGAGGCCATGTCGGGGGCGCTTGCCGCCGGGCGGCGCAACATGGACATCTTCGGCGTCTCGGTCATCGCCTTCGTCACCGCCCTGGGCGGGGGCACCATCCGCGACATGGTGCTGGGCCACTACCCGCTGGGCTGGACGCAGCACCCCGAGTATGTCTATCTGGTGCTGGGCGCCGGCCTGCTGACCACGCTGGTGGCGCGCTTCATGATCCACCTCAAGCTGGTCTTTCTGTGGCTGGATGCGCTGGGCCTGATCGCGTTTTCGCTGATCGGCTGCAGCGTGGCGCTGGAGCTGGGCTACCCCACGGTGGTGGTGGTGATGAGCGGCATGATCACCGGCATCAGCGGCGGCATCGTGCGCGACGTGCTGTGCAACCAGGTGCCGGTGGTGTTTCGCCGCGAGCTGTACGCCAGTGTCTCGCTGGCCGTGTGCCTGATGTTCCTGGCGCTGCGCGCCGCCGAGGTCGGGCAGGACTGGAGCATTGCCGTGTGCTTCAGCGCCGGCCTGGCGCTGCGCCTGGCGGCCATCCGCTGGCACTGGCGGCTGCCGGTGTTTTCCTACCAGGAACGCTGGGACTGAAAACCCATGCCCGAGGCCATCGACTGGCTGCCTGACGGCACGCCGCTGAGTCCGCGCTTTGGCGACCGCTACCGGGGCGCGGGCGACGGCGTGGCACAGGCGCAGCAGGTGTTTGTCGCCGGCTGCGGCCTGCCGCAGGCTTGGGCGCAGCAGCGCCAGTGGCGCATCCTGGAGACGGGCTTTGGCATGGGGCTGAACTTCCTGGTCACCTGGGCCACTTGGCGGGCCGACCCGGCGCGCCCGCAGTTGCTGCACTTCATCTCCTGCGAGGCCTGGCCGGTGGCCGCTGATGATCTGCTGCGCGCTGCGCCGCACACGCCCGAGCTGCATGAGTTGGCACAGCAGCTGCACGCGCAGTTCTGGGGCCTGCTGCCGGGCGTACACCGCCTGGCCTTCGAGGGCGGGCGGGTGCTGCTGACGCTGTACGTGGGCGACGCCCAGGCCATGCTGCGCCAGCAGCAACCGGTGGCCGATGCGGTCTATCTGGACGGCTTCGACCCGGCGCGCAACCCGGACATGTGGAGTGCGCACCTGCTCAAGGCCGTGGCGCGCTGCTGCCGGCGCGGCGCCCGGCTGGCCACCTGGAGCGTGGCGCGCAGCGTGCGCGAGGGGCTGGCGCAGTGCGGCTTCGTCGTGGACAAGCTGCCCGGCCTGGCGCCCAAACGCCACCGGCTGCAGGCGTGCTTCGATCCGCGCTGGGAGCCGCGCGCCGGCACGCCGGCGCTGCCGGACGTGGCCCTTGCTGCGGCGGCTGCTCCGGCGCGCTGCCTGGTAGTGGGCGGCGGCCTGGCCGGCGCCGCCGTGGCAGCCAGCCTGGCGCGGCGCGGCTGGCAGGTTGTCGTGCTGGATGCCGCGCCCGCCCCGGCAGCCGGTGCCTCGGGCCTGCCGGCGGGGCTGTTTGCCTCGCACGTCTCGCCCGACGACAGCCTCCTGTCGCGCCTGTCGCGCGCCGGCGTGCGGCTGACGCTGCAGACCCTGGCCACGCTGCTGCCCGATGCGCGTGGCCGCGACTGGGACGACGGCGGCGTGCTGGAGCACGGCGTGGATGCGCCCATCCGCCTGGCCTGGGGGAGCAGCGCCGGGCGTGGCACGCGGCATCTTTCTGCACTCAACCCGGAGCACAAACTCGCATCAGCTGCTGCGCCTACCCCGGAATACAGCCCTGCATCAACCGCCGCATCTGCCCAGGAGCACAGCCCCGGCCTGGACTGGAGCCGCCCGGCCAGCGCCGCCGAGCTGCGCGCCAGCCATCTGTCCGGGGACGCCAGCGCCTGCTGGCACGCACGCGGCGGCTGGGTGCGCCCGCCGCGCCTGGTGCAGCGCCTGCTGGAGCAGCCGGGCATTACCTGGCAAGGCAATGCCGACGTTGCCCGGCTGGAGCGTGGCGACAGCGGCCTGTGGCGCGCCCTCGACGCACAGGGCAAGCTGCTGGCCGAGGCCGAGCTGGCCGTGGTCTGCGCCGGCCCGGCCAGTGGTGCGGTCGCTGATGCCCCTGTGCCGCTGCAGGCCCTGCGCGGGCAGATCGCCTGGGGCTTGCACGCTGAGATACCGCTGCCTGCACCGTGGCCACCGCAGCCGGTCAACGGCCACGGCAACCTGGTGCCCTGCGCGCCCATCGGCCCGGCTGGCGCGCCCGGCTGGGTGCTGGGCTCGACCTTCGAGCGCGACTGCAGCGAACTGCCGCCCAGCCCCGAGGACATCGCCGCCGGACGGGCCGAGAACGCCGCGCGGCTGATGCAACTGCTGCCGGCGCTGGGGCACAGCCTGGCGGAGCATTTGCGCCCTCAGCCCAACCCTCTCCCGCGCGCGGGAGAGGGAGCGGCAACCCCGCCCGGCGCTGCACTCTTGCCCCCTCTCCCCCGTGGGGGAGAGGGCTGGGGTGAGGGGGCGATGGCCAGCAGCAGCACTGCGGCCCCGCCTCCCAGCACCCACACCTGGGCCGCCGTACGCTGCGCCGCACCCGATCGCCTGCCCCTGGTCGGCCCGGTCGATGCCGCCGCCCGACCCGGCCTGTGGCTGTCCACGGCCATGGGCGCACGTGGCCTGACCCTGGCGCTGCTGTGCGGCGAGCTGCTGGCCGCGCGCCTGCACGGCGAACCCCTGCCGCTGGACGCGCGGCTGGCGCGCGTCCTGTCCAGCGAGCGGCTGGGCCGCGCCTGATCCAGCCCCGGCAGGGCCTCTGCCGTGCTGCACTGGCGCAACACTGGTGCAGCGCAGGCACGGCAAGCCCGCTGGCATCCGCTCCCACTGCTTCCATATATGCCAAACCCGGCATATATGAAGCATTAAATATTCGTTTGGTTTTAAGAGGCCGACCCCTACAGTGCGCCCGTTGCGCGTCGCTGCCCGGGCCGGCCCGGCATGGCGCGATCCCCATTCAGAGACGAATTGCCCAGCTCCATGTACCAATACACCGCCTTCGACCGCCAGTTCGTGCAGCTACGCGCCCAGCAGTTCCGCGACCAGTTGGAGCGCTGGCAGCGCGGCGAGCTGACCGACGAGCAGCTCTTGCCCCTGCGCCTGCAAAACGGCTGGTACATCCAGCGCTACGCCCCCATGGCGCGCATCGCCGTGCCCTATGGCGAGATCAGCAGCACGCAGTTGCGGATGCTGGCGCACATCGCCCGCGAGTACGACCGTCCCGACCCCGAACTGCTGGCCCGCGCCCAGGCCACGCAAGACGCGCTGGAGGCCGCCCAGCCCGGCCAGACCCTGCCGGCCGCACCGCTCAAATACGGCTACGGCCACTTCACCACGCGCACCAACGTGCAGTTCAACTGGATTCCGCTGGCCCGCGCCGCCGACGTCATGGACTTGCTGGCCAGCGTCAACATGCACGGCATCCAGACCAGCGGCAACGACATCCGCAACATCACCTGCGACGCCTACGAGGGCATTGCCGAGGACGGCATCGTGGACACGCGGGCGTTTGCCGAAATTGCGCGCCAGTGGAGTTCGCTGCACCCCGAGTTCAGCTACCTGCCGCGCAAGTTCAAGATCGCCTTCAACGGCGCGCTGGAAGACCGCGCGGCGATTGGCTGGTACGACATCGGCCTGCAGGCCGTGCGCGGTGATGACGGCGCCGTGGGTTTCACCGTGCGCGTGGGCGGCGGCATGGGGCGCACGCCCATCATCGGCACCGTGGTGCGCGAGTTCCTGCCCTGGCCGCAGTTGCTCAACTACATCGAGGCCATCGTGCGCACCTACAACAGCTATGGCCGGCGCGACAACAAATGGAAGGCGCGCATCAAAATCCTGGTCAAGGCCGAGGGCCAGGCCTTCATCGACGCGGTGGAGCAGGAATTCGCCGCCATCACCCAGCGCGACGGCGCGCCGCACACCATCACCCAGGCCGAGTTCGACCGCGTGTCCAGCCACTTCGCCGTGCCTGAGTTGCGTCCGGCCAACCTGCCCTCGCGCATCGATCCGAACGGCCAGCTCTACCAGCGCTGGCTACAAAACAACGTGCGCGGCCACCGCCTGCCGGGCCTGGCCGCCGTGAACCTGTCCTTCAAGCGTCCCGGCTTTGCGCCCGGCGACGCCGATGCCGGCACGCTGGAGGCGCTGGCGCAACTGGCGGAGACCTTCTCCGCCGCCGAGGCGCGCCTGACGCACGAGCAAAACCTGCTGCTGCCCTGGGTACACCAAAGCGACCTGCCGGCGCTGTACGAGGCAGCGCGCAAGCTGGGCCTGGCGCAGCCCAACATCGGCTTGCTGACCGACCTGATCGCCTGCCCGGGCGGGGATTTCTGCTCGCTGGCCAATGCACGCTCGCTGCACATCGCCAACGCCATCACCGAGCGCTACCAGGACTTGGACGAGCTGTTCGACCTCGGCCCCATCGACCTGCACATGAGCGGCTGCATCAACAGCTGCGGCCACCACCACAGCGGGCACATCGGCGTCCTGGGCGTGGACAAGGACGGCCGCGAGTGGTACCAGGTCACGCTGGGCGGCTCGGACGGCTCGCAGCTGTCCGGCCCAGCGATTGGCGGCAAGGTGGTCGGGCCGGCCTTCAACGCTGCCGAACTGCCGGACGTGATCGAGGCTGTGCTGGAGGTCTTTCGCGAGCTGCGCAAGCCCGGCGAGACCTTCATCGACGCCCTGCGCCGCATCGGCCACGAACCCTTCAAGGCCGCCGCCAACGGCGCGCGCCACCCGAAAGTGGAGGAGAAGGCGCTGGCGGATTGAGCGCCTTGCCCCTCCCCTCCGGGAGGGTCGGACTTGCCCCCTCCCCCTCTGGGGGAGGGGATGAAAACCTTCCAGACTTGCCTACAACTATGAAAATAATAGCTAACACCGCTGGCCCAGCAACAGAAATCGCCGAAAACATCCTGCAAATCGCCAACGACGCCGACCTGGCCGCGCTGGCTGCAGACGGCGCCCTGGCCGGCATCGAGCGCATCGAGCTGCAGTTCCCCAAATTCACCGATGGCCGCGCCTATACCCAGGCGCTGCTGCTGCGCCGGCGCTACCAGTTCGCGGGCGACATCCGCGCCACGGGCGACGTGCTGATCGACCAGCTCGTGCACATGCACAGGAGCGGCTTCACCAGCGCCGTGCTGGCCCCGGGCGTGGACGCCAGCGCCGCACAGCGCCAGTTCGAGCGCTACGCCGCCTTCTACCAGGGCGACGTGCTGGAGCCGCGCCCGCTGTTTGCCCGGGAGGCGGCATGAACGCGCCCGTTCTCGACCGTCCCGCCGGCCTGGATCTGGCGCGCATCAATGCCGAGCTGGGCCGCGACGCCCCGGAGCTGGTGCGCTGGGCGCTGGCCTTGGGTCAGCCGGCCATAGTCACCACCAACTTCCGCCCCTTCGAGGTCGTGCTCCTGCACCTGGTCACGCGGGTAGCGCAGGACGTGCCCGTGATCTGGATGGACAACGGCTACAACACCGAGGCCACCTACCGCCACGCCGACGAGGTGACGCGCCTGCTGGGGCTGAATCTGCACACCTACCTGCCGCTGCGCTCGCGCGCGCACCGCGAGGCGCTGGACGGCCCGGTGCCGGCGCTCGATGACCCGCGCCATGCCGCCTTCACCGAGGAAGTCAAGCTCGAACCCTTTGCCCGCGCCCTGCGCGAGACAGCGCCCGGCGTCTGGTTCACCGCGCTGCGCGCCAGCGACAGCGCCGTGCGCGCGCAGATGGAGCCGGTGAGCCGCAACCCCGACGGCCTGCTCAAGGTCGCGCCGCTGCTGCACTGGACAGCCCGCGACCTGCACGCCTACTGCACGGCGCACGGCCTGCCCAACAACTTCGACTACGCCGACCCGACCAAGGGCGAGGCGCAGCGCGAATGCGGCCTGCACCTGGCGCATTGAGCAGAGGTTGAGCGATCAGCCAAGCGCCCTGCGTCGAGCGTGAAGCACGGCCCGTATTTCGCTCAGCGCACAGCGCACAACATTCAAAAACGATAGCTGTCCACGCTTGCACCATATGCCCTACAGCCTGATTTGACTGGAAACCACCCCATGAATGCCCGTGTCGATCCACAGTTGCTCAGCCAGCTCGGCAACCACCACCTGGACGCGCTGGAGGAAGAAACCATCTTCCTGCTGCGCGAAGTCGCTGCCTCCTTCGAGCGCCCGGCGCTGCTGTTTTCCGGCGGCAAGGATTCGCTGGTCATGCTGCACTGCGCCGAGAAAGCCTTTGGCCGGGGGCAACTGCCGTTTCCGCTATTGATGATCGACACCGGGCACAACTTCCCCGAGGTCACGCAGTTTCGCGACCAGCGCGCCCAGGAGCTGGGCGCCGAGCTGATCGTGCGCAGCGTCGAGGACTCCATGGCGCGCGGCAGCGTGCGCCTGGCCCGGCCCGACGAGCCGCGCAATGCGCACCAGTCGGTCACGCTGCTCGAAGCCATCGAGGAGCACCGCTTCGACGCGCTGATCGGCGGCGCGCGCCGCGACGAGGAAAAGGCGCGCGCCAAGGAGCGCATCTTTTCGCACCGCGACGGCTTCGGCCAATGGCAGCCCAAGGCCCAGCGGCCCGAACTGTGGCAGCTGTTCAACACGCGCATCGCGCCGGGCGAGCACTTTCGCGTCTTCCCGATCAGCAACTGGACGGAGCTGGACGTGTGGCAGTACATCGAGCGCGAGGCCATCGCCCTGCCCAGCCTGTACTACAGCCACCCGCGCGCGGTGGTCGAGCGCCGGGGCCTGCTGGTGCCCGTCACGCCGCTCACCCCCGCGCGCGAGGGCGAACAGGTGCAGACGCGCGCCGTGCGCTTTCGCACCCTGGGCGACATCACCTGCACCTGCCCGGTGGACAGCCCCGCCGCCAGCGCCGCCGAGGTGGTGCTGGAGACGCTCAGCTGCGAGGTCAGCGAGCGCGGCGCCACGCGCATGGACGACAAGACCAGCGACGCCTCCATGGAAAAGCGCAAGAAGGATGGGTATTTCTGATGAGCACCGCAACGACTTCCGCAAGCCACGGCACTACTGAATCCATAGCTTCCAACGCTGATTTGACAAGGGCTGAGGGCGTTTTTGACCTTCAACAACCAAAGCTGCAACACCCGCCCTTGCTCCCTCTCCCCCTGGGGGAGAGGGCGGGGGTGAGGGGGCTGGTTCAAGCGCAACGTCTGACGCCCTGCCCGCCCTGCGCTTCATCACCTGCGGCAGCGTCGATGACGGCAAGAGCACGCTGATCGGTCGCCTGCTGGTGGACAGCCGCGCCGTGCTGGCCGACCAACTCGCCGGCGTGTCGCGCACCGGCGAGGCAGACCTGGCCCAGCTCACCGACGGCTTGGCCGCCGAGCGCGAGCAGGGCATCACCATCGATGTGGCCTGGCGCTACTTCGCCACACCGGCGCGCAAGTTCATCATCGGCGACGCGCCGGGCCACGAGCAGTACACGCGCAACATGGTCACCGCCGCCTCGCAGGCCGACTGCGCCATCGTGCTGGTGGACGCCACCAAGCTGGACTGGCAGCAAAGCCAGCCGGCACTGCTGGCCCAGACGCGCCGCCATGCCCTGCTGGCGCAGTTGCTGCGCGTGCCCTCGCTGGTCTTTGCCGTGAACAAGCTGGACGCCGTGGCCGACCCGGTCCTGGCCTTCAAGCACATCCGCGCCGCGCTGCTGCAATTCACCCAGGACGCCGGTATTGCCGTGGCCGCCGTGGTGCCGATCTCCGCCCTCAAGGGCTGGAACGTGGCCGAGCCCCGGCCCGGCTGGTGCGGCCACGACGGCCCCAGCCTGCTGCAGTTGCTGGAGCAATTGCCCTGCACGCCGGCGGACGCGCAGTTGCCGCTGGCCCTGCCGGTGCAGTGGGTGGAGAAAACCGCCGCCGCCTCGGCGGATACGCAGCGTGGCCGGCGCGTCTTCTGGGGCCGCGTGGCCGCCGGCAGCGTAGCGCCGGGCGCGCAGGTGCAGGTCTTTCCCAGCGGCCAGCGGGCGCAGGTGGCCCAGGTGCTCGATCACGCGCGCCGCCCGGTCGATGCCGTCCGGGCCGCCACGGGCGCCAGCGCCGGCATCGTGCTCGACCGCGAGGTCGATGTCTCGCGCGGCGACTGGCTCGTCGCTGCTGCACTCGCACCGCAGGCAGACGCAGCCGACGACTGGGACAGCCCCGCCCCTGCCACCAACAGCCCCTGGCCCGGCCAGCGCGAATTGCAGGCCACCATCGCCTGGCTGGACGACGAGCCGCTGGCCCCCGGGCGCGTGTACTGGGCGCTGCACGGCCACCGCTGGGTCAAGGCGCGCGTGCGCCGCGTGGTGCATCGGCTGAACATCCACACCCTGGCCCAGGAAAGCGCCGAGCAGCTCGAAGCCAACGCCATCGGCCTGGTCGAGCTGCTGCTGCAGGAGCCCATCCCGGCCAGCGCCTTCGCCCGCGCGCGCGTGCCCGGCTCGCTGATCCTGGTGGACACGGCCAGCCACCGCACGGCAGGGGCGGTGCTGGTGCGCTGAGGCCAGCCAGCCCCTTGCTTGACGAGCATCAAGACAACCAGCCTCCGGGTAAGGCCTCGCGCCTGCCCGGCAGGTGGTCGCGGCCTAAAATTACGGGCAATCCCGAATATCCAAAACTCTGCGAGACGAGACATGACTCACGTCGTCACCGACAACTGCATCAAGTGCAAATACACCGATTGCGTGGATGTGTGCCCTGTGGACTGCTTCCGCGAAGGCCCCAACTTCCTCGTGATCGACCCGGACGAGTGCATCGACTGCGCCGTGTGCATCCCCGAGTGCCCGGCCAACGCCATCTTTGCCGAGGAAGACCTGCCCGCCGACCAGCTGCCCTACATCAAGATCAACGCCGACCTGACGCCCAAGTTCAAGAGCATCACCAAGCGAAAGGGCGCCCTGCCCGATGCCGACGAGTGGAACGGCAAGGAAGACAAGCTGAAGTACCTGGAAAAGTGGTGATGGGCCGGGCTGCACTGCCGGCCTGATTGCATCCTCCGCTGATCCCTCCTGCCCTCCTCGCGTGACCGCCGCCCCCCTCTCCCGCCCCCCGCTGCACAGAGCACCGACGCCGTGGTCATCGGCGCCGGCCCGGTGGGCCTATTCCAGGTCTTTCAGCTCGGCCTGCAGGGCTTGCGGGTACAGGTCATCGACGCCCTGCCGCATATCGGCGGCCAGTGCGCCGAGCTGTACGGCGACAAGCCCATCTACGACATCCCCGGTATCCAGGTCTGCACCGGCGACGAGCTGGTGCAGCGCCTGCGCGCGCAGATCGAGCCCTTTGCCACGACGTTCCACCTGGGCCAGCAGGTGGATGCGCTGCAGGTGCTGCCGGAGGGCGGTTTTCTCGTGGGCACGGCGCAAGGCACGCAGCTGCAGGCGCGCGCCGTGTTCATCGCCAGCGGCGTGGGCGCCTTCATGCCGCGCACGCTGAAGCTGCCGGGCCTGCCGGCGCACGAGGGCAGCCAGGTGCTCTACCGCTGGGACGGCACGACCAGCCTGGCCGGCCAGCAGGCCGTGGTGCATGGCGGCGACACGCCCGCCGTGCAGCAGGCCATTGCGCTGGCCAGCGCGCCCGAGGCGCTGCGCCCGGCGCGCATCACGCTGCAGCACCGGCGCGACGTGTTCGACGCCGCGCCGGCGGTGCTCGATGAGCTGCAGGCGCTGCGCGCCGCCGGGCGCATCGAGGTGGTGGTCGGCATGGCGGGCGGCATCGTGGAGGACGCAGGCCGCCTGAGCGCCCTGGAACTCACCACGCCCGAAGGCGCCGCCCTGCGCCTGCCGGTGGATGTGCTGCTGGTGCGCCTGGGCCTGGTGCCGCGCCTGGGGCCGATCGCCAGCTGGGGCCTGCAACTCGAGCGCAAGCAGCTGGTGGTGGACACGGCCACGTTTGCCACCAGCGTGCCAGGCATCCACGCCGTGGGCGACGCCATCACCTATCCCGGCAAGCGCAAGCTGATCCTGAGCGGTTTTCACGAAGCCACGCTGGCCGCCTTCGGCGCAGCCGAATGGCTGGCCGGGCGCAAATTGCCGCTGGAGTACACGACCAGCAGTGAGCGGCTGCAGGGCTTGCTGGGCATTTCCGGAGCGCGCCCGGCTGCGTGACAGAATGCCTGCCGGCAATTGGGCCGCAAATTCTGCATCACCTCCATGACCGACCGCCCCACCCCGGAAACCACTGAATCCGCCATTCTGCAGACCGCTTTTCAGGGCATTGCCCAGTCAGTAGCCGCCTCGATTGTTGCGGCGCTGGAGCAGCCGCTGCGCCAGGAAATCGAATCCCGGGTCAACAGCATCATTGCCGATGCCACCAGGGATATCCACCAGAAAATCGCGGCTGCCATCGGCCACATACAGCCCATCCAGATTCCGATCAATTTGCTGGCGCAGCCCCTGGTGCAGCCGCTTCAGCCAGCGGCACCAGCACAGCCTGCCACCACAGCAGCCCCAACACCGGCACCGGCACCAATCTCGGTGCCAGTGGCTGCAAAACCGCAATCGCAGCCGCCTGCTGCAGCCAAACCCGAGCAGAGTGTGGAATTTCCTCCTGTAGCCGAGGAAAGCGAAAAATACTCGGACGATGCTCCGATTGAGCTGAAAAGGGACAGAAAACGCACGCCACAGAAAAGCGGCAAGAACGTCTCCGCCACCATTGTCGGCCTCCTACCGGGGCAGGCCCATTTGATCAAGAACGAGTTCAAGCACATCAAGCTGTCCTTTGTTTCTGCCGACGCCGGCAACAGCAAACAGTTGAGATCCCTGTCCAAATCCAACAATCCGGTCATTTTCATGACCGATTTCATCAGGCACGCCTCGGTCGAGAGTGTGCGAGCCGCCAATGGCAGTTGGATTTACGCCACCGGTGGCCTCAGTTCGCTGCGGGAAAAACTGCGTGAGCTTCATCAGGAGACATCGCAAAATTCCCTGCTGCGCTCGGCCTGAAGACGGATATTCCAGCATCTGTCACAGATCGCACTGCCATTCACCGGCGACCGGTTTCTCGAATTCCATTTCGCAAGAAGGAACCTTGCCAGGACGCAGTCCTCCTCTTGCCTTGCCTGGACTCTTTCGGAGTGCATCTCCTGACGTGGCTTGCCTGACCTAGAATCCGCCCGCAGCGCGCCCTGGCGCGCTGCATCGCTGGGGGTGCCCGGCTGCCGGTCACTGGCAGCACGGGCTGAGACAGTCCCTTTGAACCTGATTGAGATCATCCTCGCGCAGGGAAGCACGCTCCAGACATTCGCCACGCCGGCGCAGCCTTGCTGCCTCGCGGCGGCGATGCGCCAAGGCCTGCGTCCCGCGCGCAACGGCCATCCAAGGAGCGCAAGCCATGAGCAGTCCAACCACCTCGCCTCCCGTTGGTACGGGCAGCAGCCCCATCAACCAGGCGCTGTCGCCGGTCGCTGCCAGCGATCGCGTGTTTTCCTGGCACGACCATGCCTCGCTGTGGTTCAGCCTGGGCGTGGGCCTGCTGGTCATGCAAGTCGGCGCCTACCTGATGCCGGCGCTGTCGCCGCGCGAGGCGCTGCTGGCCATCGTGGGCGGCTCGCTGCTGGGCGCGGGCCTGCTGGGCTGGGTGGCCAAGCTGGGCTGCGACAGCGGCCTGTCCAGCGCCGGGCTGATGCACGCGGTGTATGGCCGGCGCTTTGCCAGCCTGCCCATCGTGCTCAACATCGTGCAGCTGGTCGGCTGGGGCACCTTCGAGCTGGTGGTCATGCGCGATTCGACCCTGGCGATTGCACGCCAGTCGGGCGGCGCGGGGGCTTTTGCCGGCAGCGGCTGGCTGCTTGCGGCGACGCTCTTGTGGGGCGGCGTGGTGGTGGCCCTCATCAGCGGCTCCATGGTGCAACTGGTGCGGCGCATCATCGCGCGCGTGGCGCTGCCGTTGGTGGTGCTGTCGCTGGTCTGGCTGTCCTGGCAATTCCTTGCGCTGGCGCAGGCCCAGGGTCTGGCGGCGCTGTGGAGCCGGCCCGGCGCGGGCGGCCTGGGCGTCATGGGCGCGCTCGACCTGGTGATCGCCATGCCGGTGTCGTGGCTGCCGCTGGTGGCCGACTACGCGCGCCACGGCAGGAGCGGGCGCACTGCGCTCACCGGCACCTGGGCCGGCTATCTGCTGGCCAATGTCTGGTGCTACAGCCTGGGCGTGCTGGTGGCGCTGGTGCTGCCCAGCGCAGACCTGGTGACGGCGCTGCTGCTGGCCCAGGGCGGGCTGATTGCGCTGTCGCTGATCCTGATCGACGAGGTGGACAACGCCTATGGCGATGCCTATTCGGGCGCCGTCTCGGCGCACAGTCTGTTGCCGCGCTGGAGCATCCGCCGCTTCGGCATCGCCATCGCCGCGCTGTGTACGGTGCTGGCGCTGGTGCTGCCCATGCACAGCCTGGAGCCGTTTTTGCTGACGCTCAGCTCGGTCTTCGTGCCGCTGTTCGGCGTGGTGCTGGGGCGGTTGGGCGGCGGCGTGGCAGCGCGCGTGCGGCTGGACGGGGCACCCGCCGTCCACTGGCCGTCGGTAGCGCTGTGGCTGGCCGGCATCGCCTTCTATCACCTGGCGCCGAAGCTACTGCCGGGCCTGGGGGCAGCCCTGCCGACGCTGCTGCTGTGCCTGCTGCTGTCGTGGGCTACGCGCAGCCGGGCGACTGTAGCGCCGGCGCTGGGCTGATGGTTTTCATAGTCAAAATTGCCTGAAACCCAATACCAGCAAGCGATCACAGCTACTTCTTCAGGAGCATTTTGCAGGTCTGTGGACGGAGTGGGAGTTTCGGCAGGAACTTCCACGGCACGGCGGGCGTCCACCGGGGCTGTCACACTTGGCCCCTGTCTGTGACAGTCAGACAAATCCAGAAAGCTCAAGAAAGGAGTCCTGCCCCGTGTCCTTGTCCCTGTCCTCGCCCCTGTCCCGCCTTGTCTCCACCGTCCCCGCCAGCCGCGCCTCGCGCACTGCCCGCCTGCTGACCGCCGCTGCCGCCACGCTGGCATTGGCCGCGCCGCTGATGGCACCCATGGCCGTGCAGGCCGCCGAATTCGTCAGCATCAAGGGCAAGGTGGTCAACGTGCGCGCCAAGCCCACGACCAGCTCGGACACGCACTGGGAGCTGGCCAACGGCTACCCGCTGAAAGTGCAGGGCCGCAGCGGCAAATGGCTCAAGGTGGGCGACTACGAAGCCACGCTGGGCTGGGTCTTCGCCCCGTTGACCGCTAAGACGCCGCACCGCGTGGTCACGGCGCGCAACGCCAATCTGCGCGAGAAACCCGGCACCAGCTACCGCGTCGTCGGCAAGCTGGAGCAGCACGAGATCGTGCGCACCCTGGGCAACCAGGGCACCTGGGCGCGCGTGCAGCGCGAGGGCGGCCAGACCGGCTGGGTGGCCAAGCGGCTGACCTGGGGCTGGTGACCTGGGGCTGGCAAACGCTCAGCCCGCAGCGCCGCCCTCGATAACGCGCTGCGCCAGCGGCGCAAAGCCGTGGTTCAGCGGCCCCTGGCCATGCCCGGTGCGCACGTCGGCACCGGCGGCGATGGCCGCCAGGATGTAGCGCCGCGCCAAGCGCACGGCCTGCGCCAGCTCCTGCCCCAGCGCCAACTGCGCGGCAATGGCCGATGACAGCGTGCAGCCCGTGCCGTGTCCGTTGTGCGTGGCGATGCGCGCGGCGGCCAGACGCTCGCGCGCGCCGCCCGGCAGCGCCAGCAGATCGACCACCGCATCGCCCGGCAGGTGCCCGCCCTTGAGCAGCACCGCCGGCGCACCCAGGGCCAGCAGGGCATCGGCCGCGCCGGCCAGCTGTGCCTCGCTGTCGATGCGCCGATCCAGCAGCCAGCCGGCTTCGTCCAGATTGGGCGTGACCACGCTGGCCAGCGGGAACAGCTCGCGCACCAGCACGGCCACCGTCTCTTCTGCGATCAGGCGGTCGCCGCTGGTAGCCACCATGACCGGATCGAGCACCACGTTCTTCAGGCCATGCCGGGTGATGGCCTCGGCCACCACGCGCACCACCTCGGGCGAGTGCAACATGCCGATCTTGACGGCGTCGGCGCCGATGTCCTCGACCACGGCGTCGATCTGCGCGCGCAGCATCTCGGGCGGCACGCCGTGGATGGCGCGCACGCCCTGGGTGTTCTGCGCGGTGATGGCGGTGATGGCGGTCATGCCGTAGCAGCCCAGGGCGGCAAAGGTCTTGAGGTCGGCCTGGATGCCGGCACCGCCGCCCGAGTCCGAGCCGGCAATGGTCAGCACGCGCGCGTAGCGCCGGAGGACAGGCGCAGGGGCCGGATGGGCAGCGCCCGCAGGGGCAGGGGTGGCAGTCTGGTGGATCATGGCAAAAATTATCGGCCAGCGCCGGCCTGCCACTTGCCGCTTCGAGGCCTGCAGCGCCCTGCGCCACATCAACATCAAGGTTGCAAGCGCTGTGCTGTAATCCGCGCTTCGAACGAAACAGGGGTGCCACCGCCGCGCAGATGCGCAGGCCACGGCTGAGAAATACCCTCCAACCCGATCCAGGTCATGCTGGCGTGGGGAGTTTTCGGCAGGTGCGGCACCGCCCGTTTTGTTCCATTGGCCCGCTGGGGCCGAAGGACTGCGATGCACACCCTCACTCCTTTCCATTTTCTTCCTTCGCTCGATACCCCCAGGGCCGTCACCATCCTGGGCGCCGGCCTGATGGGGCGGCTGCTGGCCGTGCAGCTGGCGCACGCCGGCCACCACGTCACCATGCACGGCATCGGCGGCCCGGATGCCGAGGGCAGCGCGGCTCGCGTGGCTGCCGCCATGCTGGCGCCGCTGGCCGAGTCGGCCATCACCGAGCCGGGCGTGGTGCGCATGGGCCAGCATGGCCTGGCGCGCTGGCCCGGGCTGCTGGCGCAACTGGCCAAGCCGGTGTTCTTTCAGCAAGATGGCACACTGATCCTGTGGCACCGCCAGGACGCGGGCGACGCCGCCCGGCTGCAGCAGACCCTGGCGCGCACACAGGGCGCCGTGGCCGATCTGCCGGCCATGCAGCCGCTGGACAGCGCGCGCCTGGCCGCGCTGGAGCCAGCCGTGGCCGGGCGCTTCCACCAGGGCCTGTACCTGCCGGGCGAGGGCCAGCTGGACAACCGCCAGCTACTCACGGCCCTGGCCGCCACCATGCAGGAGCTAGGCGTGGCCGTGCATTGGCACAGCGCGCGCAACGTGCAGGATTTCCGCCCCGGCGAGGCCGGCCAGCCCGACTTGCTGCTGGACTGCCGGGGCCTGGGCGCGCGCGCGCACTGGCGCGAGCTGCGCGGCGTGCGCGGCGAGGTCGTGCGCCTGCACGCGCCGGATGTGCAATTGCAGCGCCCGACGCGGCTGGTACACCCGCGCTACCCCATCTACATCGCGCCCAAGCAGGATGGCGTGTTCGTCATCGGTGCCACCGAGATCGAATCCGACGACCTCTCGCCCGCCAGCGTGCGCTCGACGCTGGAGCTGCTGTCCGCCGCCTACGCCGTGCACCCCGGCTTTGCCGAGGCGCGCATCCTGGAGCTGGCCACGCAGTTGCGCCCCACCCTGCCCGACAACCTGCCGGCCATCCGCGTGCGGGAGCCGCGCGTGCTGGAGGTCAACGGCCTGTACCGCCACGGCTTCATGATCGCCCCGGCCCTGCTCGACGCAGTGCTGGAGCTGCTGCACACCGGACAATCGCCGCTGGCGCAGCGCTTCGAGCTGCGCGTGCAGCTGGCCGACCTCCACCCATGAACATCCTGATCAACCAGACCCCGACCGAACTGCCCGCCGGCGCCACCGTGGCCGACGCCGTGGCCCACCTGGCGCCGCGCCCGCCCTTTGCCGTGGCCGTGAACATGCAGTTCATCCCCAACACCCGCTACGCCGAGCAGCCCCTGGCCGACGGCGACCAGGTGGAAATCATCGCGCCGGTGACCGGCGGCTAAAGCCAAGGCACACACCCTTCCATGACCGAACCACAAGACATTGCCACCCTGTCCGCCGAGGCCGACGCCCTGGTGCTCTACGGCCAGGCTTTCGAAAGCCGCCTGCTGCTGGGCACGGCGCGCTACCCCTCGCCCGCCGTGCTCGAAGCTGCCGTGCAGCGCGCCCGGCCCGCCATGCTCACGGCCTCGCTGCGCCGCCAGGGGGCGCAGCCGGGCAGCGGCGGCGAGGCGTTCTGGGAGCTGCTCAAGCGCCTGGGCGTGCCCGTCCTGCCCAACACCGCCGGCTGCTACAGCGCCGAGGAAGCCATCACCACCGCCCACATGGCGCGCGAGGTCTTCGGCACGCCGTGGATCAAGCTGGAGGTCATCGGCGACGACTACACGCTGCAGCCCGACATCTTCGGCCTGGTGCAGGCGGCCGAGGAGCTGATCCGCGAGGGCTTTCACGTCCTGCCCTACAGCACCGACGACCTGCTGGTCTGCCAGCGCCTGGTGGACGTGGGCTGTCAGGCCGTCATGCCCTGGGCGGCGCCGATTGGCACCGGGCGCGGCCCGATGAATCCCTACGCCCTGCAGCTGCTGCGCGAGCGGCTGGACGTGCCGCTCTTGGTCGATGCCGGCCTGGGCCTGCCCTCGCACGCCTGCCAGGTCATGGAATGGGGCTTCGATGGTGTGCTGTTGAACACCGCTGTAGCCCAGGCCAGCGACCCCGTTCTCATGGCCGGCGCCTTTGCCGATGCCGTGGCCGCTGGCCGCGCCGCCCGCCTGGCCGGTGCCATGCAGCCGCAGGCCAGCGCCCAGGCCAGCACGCCGGTGCTGGGCACGCCGTTCTGGCACCACGCGACATGAGCGCCCAACTCCCCGACAGCGGCGATGCTGGCGCGCTGGCGCAGCGCATCCTGGCCACCCACGCCGCCACCTTCACCGGCTTTGCGCCCGAACCACCGCCCGCACCAACCAGCGACGAGCCGGCCTACCGCGCCGCGCTGCTGGCCGCCAGCGCGCTGGGCTTCATCGCCCACGATGCCGAGGCTATCGCCCGCGCCTGGGCCGCGCAGACACAGCGCACCGGCCCGTTCGATGCCGCGCACTGGCCGGATGCGCCACAGGATTTTGGCCTGGCCAGCCGCACCAGCGGCCCGGCCTTTGCCGAGTGTCCGCCGGCCCTGGGCCTGTACGCCGTGCTGCCCGACGCCCAGTGGGTGGGCCGCATGGCGCGCGCCGGCGTGCCCACGGTGCAACTGCGCTTCAAGAGCGATGACCGCGCGGCAGTGGAACGCGAAGTGCGCGCCGCCGTCACCGCCGTGCAGGGCACGCAGGCGCTGCTGTTCATCAACGACCACTGGCGCGCAGCGCTGGAGGCCGGCGCCTATGGCGTCCACCTGGGCCAGGAAGACCTGGACGCACTGCCGGCAACCGACCTGAACGCCCTGCGCGCCTCCGGCGCGCGCCTGGGCGTCAGCACGCACGGCTACGCCGAGATGCTGCGCGCCGCCCGCGCCCGGCCCAGCTACATCGCCATGGGGGCAGTCTTCCCGACCACGCTGAAGAAGATGGCCACGGCCCCGCAGGGCCTGGCGCGCCTTGCCGCCTATGCGCGCCTCATGCGCGGCTATCCGCAGGTGGCCATCGGCGGCATAGACGAGGGGCAGTTCCCCGCCGTGCTGGCCACTGGCGTAGGCTCGATCGCCGTGGTGCGCGCCCTGGTCGCTGCACCCGAGCCGGAAGCGGCAGCGGCGCGGCTGCTGCAAGCCATGCGCGCCGCACACGCCTGACGACACAGCGCCCAGAGCTGGAGGGACTTTATTTTTGATAGCTGTCACCGCTTGCCCTGCAAGGGTTTAAGGCAGTTTTCATTCAAAATCATGGTGGGATGAGACTGCACCGGCATTGTGGATACGATCGCTTACACCGGGTAACGCGCAAAAAGCCAACGCCTGCCGTTCTCACGACACAACCTGTCGTACCCGGTCGCTACAGTGCCGATCAACGCCTTGCAGCCACCTGCCATGAAACGCTCGCCAGCCACCCCTGCACGCCCGCCCTCGGACAGCCCCGCCAAAGGCGAAAAGCTGGCCCAGCGCCTGTCGCACATCCTGGCGCTGCTGCACCAGGGCGACACCATCGACAAGCACCGGCTGGCGCAGGACTTCCAGGTGGACGTGCGCACCATCGAGCGCGACCTGGCCGAGCGCCTGCACGGCATTGCCGAGCGCGGCGAAGGCAGACGCTGGCAGCTCACCCACGCCGCGCGCAGCACCATCCCGGCGCAGCACCTGCACCACTACGCCCGGCTGACGGGCACGCAGCACCTGTTCCCCGACGCCAGCCTGCGCTACCTGCTGGAACAGCTCGAAACCCCCGAGGCGCAGCGCAGCACCCAGGTGCTGGCCACGGCGCAGGAAGATCTGCGCGCTGCCGGGGCCGAGGGCGGGCACAACTTCAACCAGCTCCAGCAGGCCATCGAACTCACGCACGAATGCCGCTTCGACTACAAGGGCAAGCCGCGCCAGGCCCAGCCCTACCGGCTGCTGCACCGCAACGGCGTGTGGTATCTGGCGGCGGAGGAAGGCGGCAAGCTGAAGAACTTCAGCGTCGCGCTGATCCAGGGCCTGCAGGTGGACGGCGCCCGCAGCTTCGCGCGCAAGGCCGAGCACCAGGCCTACATCGACGCGCAGGACGACGTGTGGTTCACCACCAGCACCACCGAAGTGCTGCTGCGCGTGTCGCCCGAGATGGCGCACTACTTCAGCCGCCGCGCCCAACTGCCGCAGCAGCAGCACCGCCCGCAAGGCGACGGCTCGCTGCTGGTCAGCAGCCGCATCAACCACATCAACCAGCTCCTGCCCGTGGTGCGCTACTGGCTGCCCCACGTGCGCATCGTGCGCCCGGTGGAGTGGCATGAGGAGCTGCTGCGCGGGCTGCGGGAGGCGTTGGAGATGTGGAAAGCATGATCTGCCCCTGACCAACTGCCATCCTCGGAGACTGCTGCCATGCCCATCCGCCCCCCGCCCCTGCACTGCTCCTGCCCCTCTTGCCGCTGGAGTCGCACCCTCCAGCCTCTCAGCGATGCATTGCACGGCGGCGAATTGCCCACTGAATGCCCTGCGTGCGGGCATGAGCCACTCAGGGTGGAGCGGGCCGGGCCTGTCCAGGCTTTGACCGCCCGCTGTCAGCAGGAAATTGCCAGGTTATTCGGACGTTGTTGAGTAGTCCAGGCTGTGCAGCCACTCGTCGGGCACGAAGCCCAGGATCAGGTCGCGCACCAACTCGGGGGCGGAAAACAGCAGCTTGTAGGAGGCGTCGTGCGCGGCGGTCATGTTCAATTAACAAAATTGATAGCTGTCAGCGCTTGCCAGGTAAGGGTTTGAGCCGGTTTTGACCTCAAACCCCTGCCAGGATCAGCTCCCTGCCACCTTCATGCGGTTGACCAGCACCGAACCCACCGTCTTGGCGCCATAGGTGTAGGCATCGGCCCCCACGGCTGCTATGCCCAGCAGCATGTCGCGCAGGTTGCCGGCGATGGTGATTTCATCGACCGGGTAGGCGATCTCGCCGTTTTCCACCCAGAAACCGCTGGCGCCGCGCGAGTAGTCGCCGGTCACATAGTTCACGCCCTGGCCCATCAGTTCAATGACGAACAGGCCCGTGCCCAGCTTTTGCAGCATGGCGCGCAGGTCGTCATCCGGGCGCGTCAGGCGCGAGGTGAGCTGCAGGTTGTGCGAGCCGCCGGCATTGCCCGTGGTCTTCATACCCAGCTTGCGCGCCGAGTAGGTGGACAGGAAGTAGCCCTGCACCCGCCCGTCCTCGACCACCTGGCGCGGCGCCACGCGCACGCCCTCGTTGTCAAAGGGCGAGCTGCCCTTGCCGCCGACGATGAAAGGGTCTTCCGCCACGCTGATGTGCTCGGGAAAGACCTGCTGGCCCAGCGAATCGAGCAAGAACGTGCTCTTGCGATACAGCGCGCCGCCGCTGACGGCCTGCACGAAGCCGCCCAGCAGCCCGGCGGCCAGGGGCGACTCGAACAGCACCGGGCATTCGCGCGTGCTGATCTTCCTGCTGCCCAGGCGCGACAGCGCACGCTCCGCGGCGTAGCGGCCCACCACCTCGGGTGCAGCCAGCTCGCGCGCGTCGCGCATGGAGCTGTACCAGGAGTCGCGCTGCATCTCGCCGCCCCGCCCGGGCAGGCTGGCGATCGGCGCCACCGAAATGCTGTGGCGCGAGCTGGCGTAGCCGCCGCGAAAGCCACGCGTGTGCGCGCTGAAGAAATGCGACTGCTGCGCCGATACGCCCGCGCCCTCGCTGTTGGTGATGCGCCGGTGCGTGCCCAGCGCTGCCGCCTCGCACTGCAGCGCCAGCTGCGCGGCCTGCTCGCTGTCGATGGCCCAGGGGTGGAACAGCTCCAGGTCGCGGTGCGATTCCTGCGGCGCCACGTCGGCGGCATCGGGCAGGCCGGCGGCCGGGTCTTCGGAGGTGAAGCGGGCGATGTCGTAGGCCGCCTGCACGGTGCGCTCCACGGCAGCGGGCGAGAAGTCCGAGGTGCTGGCGTTGCCCCGGCGCTGGCCGACATAGACCGTCACGCCCAGCGACTTGTCGCGGTTGCGCTCCACCGTCTCCAGCTCGCCCTTGCGCACGCTCACCGACAGGCCGCAGCCCTCGGAGGCGTCGGCGCCGGCGTCCGTGGCGCCGAGTTTCCTGGCGTGCGCCAGGGCGTGATCGACCAGATCGGCAAAGAACTCGCGGCTGTAGGCAAAGCCGTCTTGCGGCGCTGCACAAGTGGAAGAGGAGGAGGATGGAGAGCGGGCGGTGGAGGCGGCGCGCTTGGCGCCTGGACGGGCTTGGGTCATAGCGGCGGCTATGATACTTGCCGCCCCGTGCTGGCGCTGCAGGCCGGCCTTGCCCGTACAGCAGCGCTGGCGCGGTTTTTTTGTTTTTTCACGCCAGCGCCGCCGCCCATGTCACGCAAACCCAAAAAAGGCTACTTCGTGCGAGGCCAGTTCGTTGCCGAAGGCAGCGAGTTGGACTTGCAGCTCAAAGCCGAGCTCAAAGGCACGACCGGCGCCACCAAGACCGAGATGAAGCGCGAAAGCGACGCGCTGCAGGATTTGGGGGCCGAACTCATGACGCTGCGCGCCGACCTGTTCGCGCGCCTGGAGCTGCCGGGCGTGCTGCAGGACGCCCTGGCCGAAGCCGCGCGCATCAGCAACTTCGAGGGCCGTCGCCGGCAGATGCAATACGTCGGCAAGCTCATGCGCCAGCTCGATGACGAGCAGGTGGCGGCCATCCGCGCCGCGCTGGAGGAGCAGCGCACCGGCAGCGCGGCAGAAAAGCTGCTGCTGCACCAGGCCGAGCACTGGCGTGACACGCTGATTGCCGACGATGAGGCACTGGCCCGGTGGCTGACGCAGTTTCCGCGCACCGACACGCAGCAGATCCGCGCGCTGATCCGCCAGGCGCGCAAGGACGCGCCGGCGCAGGACAGCATCGCCGCTGCCGAGGCGCAGGGCCTGGCACCGCGCAAGAGCCGCGCCTACCGCGATCTGTACCAGCTGATCCGCCAGCACATGAGCGAAGCTGCCGAGTACGCCGTCGAGGAGCAGCGCTCACGCGACGCCTGAGCCCCCTCGTCACAGCCCCTGAACGCCCTGAACGCCCTGAACGCCATGACCACTGCCGACACTGCCCTCCCCACCTCCAGCCAGGACGGCGCCCTGCCCGCGCCCGAGGCCGTGCGCATCGGCATCGTCTCGGTCAGCGACCGCGCCAGCAGCGGCGCCTACGAGGACAAGGGCCTGCCGGCGCTGCAGGACTGGCTGGCGCGCGCGCTGCACAACCCCATTCACTTCGAGGCGCGGCTGATCCCCGACGAGCCTGAGGCCATCGCCGCCGCGCTGATCGAGCTGGTTGACCGGCAGCACTGCAGCCTGGTGCTGACCACCGGCGGCACCGGCCCGGCACCGCGCGACGTCACGCCCGAAGCCACCCTGGCCGTGGCCGACCGCGAGATGCCCGGCTTTGGCGAGCAGATGCGCCAGATCAGCCTGCGCTTCGTGCCCACGGCCATCCTGTCGCGCCAGACGGCGGTCATCCGGGGCCAGGCGCTGATCCTCAACCTGCCCGGCCAGCCCAAGTCCATCGCCGAGACGCTGGAAGGCCTCAAGGACGCCGATGGCGCGCAGCTCGTGCCCGGCATCTTCGCCGCCGTGCCCTACTGCATCGACCTGATCGGCGGGCCGTACCTGGAGACGCGCGCCAGCGTCTGCGCGGCCTTTCGGCCCAAGGCGGCGCTGCGGCACGTGCGCCCGCAGGACTGATGGGGCAGCAACCTCGGGCTGGGCTCAGAGGGCGGGCAGTGCCATGCAGCAGTTTCCCCGCATCATCATCGATACCAACGTGCTGGTTGCAGCGCTGCGCTCGCGCCGTGGTTGGTCGTTCAAGTTGCTGTCTCAGGCAGGTCGAGGACACTTTGAGCATGTGCTGACCGTCCCCCTGCTCATGGAGTATGAAGACGTCCTGCTGCGCCCGGACATGGTGCCCATAACCGCTGCTGCAGTGCATGATGTATTGGACTATCTATGCGTCACGGCCCAGCTGCAGCCCGTGCATTTTCTGTGGCGCCCGCAATTGCCGGATGCCAAGGACGACATGGTTCTGGAAGCTGCGGTCAATGGCCGCTGCACCTGTATCGTGACGTGGAATGTGCGTGATTTCGTACCAGCACGCCGATTTGCCATCAAAGTGACGGATCCAGCCCGCTTCCTGCAACAGCTGCCAGAGGTTCAGCCATGAGCACACTCAGCATTCGCCTGCCGCACTCACTGCACAAGAACGCCCGTCTGTTCGCACAACAGGAGGGCATTTCGCTCGATCAACTCATCAGCACAGCCCTGGCAGAAAAGCTGGCATCCCTGGCAGCACTGGAATATCTGGAACAACGCGCTGCACGCGGCAGCCGCAGCAGTTTTGACGCTGCATTGGCGACGGTTCCGGATGTCGAAGCAGCCGGCCCTGATGGCCGCACGCCTGCCTGAGCAGCTGCACAGCATTGGCCATGGATTGCCAGCCATCACAGCCAGCCATCACTTGCCGATGATGTCGTTGAGTCGTCCGGCCTCGAACTGCTCGCGCGTGGCGGCGTCCTGGGGCACGCAGTCGCCGACCTGCTGGCCGGCGGAGAGTTTCTCGATGGCGCGCCACAGCAGGGCGATCTGGTGCTCCTGCGTGCTGGCCGAGTCGATCAGGCCGCGCATGGCCTGCATCAAGGGGTCTTCCTGCTGCGGCGCCACGCCGTAGGCGCTGAACTTGGCCGCCGCCGCCCCGCGCTCGCCGCTGTCCTGCGCGTCGGTCACGTCGGCGCTCTGGCCCTGCTTGCTGGGGATGATGCGTGCCGGAATGCCCACCGCCGTGGCCCCCGCCGGCACCGGCTTGATGACCACCGCGTTGCTGCCGATCTTGGCGCCGTCGCCCACCTCGAAGCCGCCCAGCACCTTGGCCCCCGCCGCCACCACCACGTCGCGCCCCAGCGTCGGATGGCGCTTGGCGCCCTTGTACAGCGAGGTGCCACCCAGCGTCACGCCGTGGTAGATGGTGCAGCCGTCGCCCACCACCGCCGTCTCGCCGATCACCACGCCCATGCCGTGGTCGATGAAGACCTGGCGGCCAATCTGCGCGCCGGGGTGGATTTCGATGCCCGTGAGCCAGCGCGAGACGTGCGAGATGAAGCGCCCGGCCCAGCGCAGGCCATGCGTCCAGCACCAGTGCGCGGGCTGGTGCAGCCAGATGGCGTGCAGGCCGGGGTAGCAGGTGACGACCTCCCAGCGGCTGCGCGCCGCCGGATCGCGGTCGAGGATGCACTGGATGTCGGAGCGCAGGCGAGAGAGCATGGGTGGGTGGGACGGATGCGGGCGCGGGGGCCAGGGGTCGGGCGGGTCAGTCTAGCGGCCTGGACGCCGACGCCTGCAGCATGGCCTTGGCAATGCCGCGCAGGATGTGGATTTCCTCCTGCGTGGGCTGGGCGCGGTTGAACAGTTGATTGAGGCGCGGCATGAGTTTCTTGGGCGCCGCCGGGTCGAGAAAGCCGATGGCGGTGAGCGCCTGCTGCCAGTGCGCCAGCATTCCGGCCAGTTGCGCCGCGTCGGCCGCCTGGCCCGGCGCGGCGCCGGCGGGCACGGCAAAGCCGCCCAGTGCCTGGCGCCACTCGTAGGCGATGAGCTGCACCGCCGCACCCAGGTTGAGCGAGCCGAACCGGGGATGGGTGGGAATGGACAACGCCACGTGGCAGCGATAGACATCCTCGTTGGCCATGCCGAAGCGCTCGCTGCCGAACAGGAAGGCGATGCCGCCCGCCATCTGCCGCCCTGGCCTGGCTGCAGCCCCAGTTTCAGGCATCAAATCAGGCTCAAACCCTTGACCAGCAAGCGCTGACAGCTCGCCTTTCAATAGCATCTCGAAATGCTGGCGCGGCGCCCGCGTGGGCGGGCCGAAGTCGCGCGGCGTCATGGCCGTGGCGCACAGGTGGGCCATGCCATCGAGCGCCTCGTCCAGCGTGGCGACGATGCGCGCCCTGGCCAGCACGTCCAGCGCTCCGCTGGCGCGCTGGATGGTTTCCTCGCGCCGCAGCACGTTGGCCCAGCGCGGGGCGACCAGCACCAGATCGTCGAAGCCCATGGTTTTCATGGCGCGGGCGGTGGCGCCCACGTTGCCGGCATGGCTGGTGTGGATCAGGACGAAGCGGGTATTCACGGTGTACGCAGCGGCACGCGCCGCAGGGAAAAGGGCTGGATTGTCGCGCACCTGCCCGGCGCAGCTCTGGCCGGCACCGCGCCCCGCCCTGTCCGACGCGGGCTGCGGCGCAGGCGGACAGCGGCGGTAAATCGGCCACCGCCTGCGCGTGGGCCTGGGCCTACCCCGGACAAGCCCGGGCGACGACATACCACCCATCGACGGCATCCCAGACTGAAAGCCAGTCCTCGCCAGCACCTCATCCCCCTGCCCTTCGCCGCATGAATCCTGACCGCTCCACCCACCCGCCCCACCCGTCTTCAAAGGCTGCCGCCGCAGCCCAGGCCCAGGTGCTGCAGCCGGGCCAGACGCAGGTCGTACCCATGCTGGAGGAGCAGCTCGACATCCGCACCGAGCGCCACGACACCGGCGCCGTGCGTGTGCGCAAGGAGCTGGACAGCCGCGTCGAGACGGTGCGGCTGCCCGGCTGGACGCAGCGCGCCCACATCGAGCGCATCGCCATCGACCAGCCTGCCGAGCGCGTGCAGCCCCCGCGCCTTGAGAGCGAGGGTGAGGGCGAAGTCTGGGTCGTGCCGATCTATGAAGAGCGCTGGGTCATGGTCAAGCAGCTGTACCTGCGCGAGGAGCTGCGCATCGCCGCCGTGCGCGAGTCGCACGAGCGCCAGGAGAGCGTGACGCTGCTGCGCGAGCGCGTGGTCATCGAGCGCCTCGATCCGGCCACCGGCCAATGGCAGCCCCAGCCTGCACAGGACGCGCCGCCAGACATCGCCCCAGGCCCGATCACGGGCGCCGCACCCCCGGTAGGCCAGGCCCCTTATTGGCCCGCCCCCCGGGTCGCCCATCCACCAACCCATCCATCCATTTCCCACCCCAGCAGAAGGAGCATTCCCATGGCACAGACCATCATTGGCATTTTCGACACCCTGCAGCAGGCCGAGCGCGCCCACGACGCGCTGCGCGCCGCCGGCTTTGCCGAGAGCAGCATCCGCGTGGACGCCCACTCCGGCGCCGGCACCTCCGAGCGCCTGCCCACGCGCCAGGCCGACAGCGGCTTCATGGCCGGCGTGAGCCAGTTCTTCCATGACCTGTTCGGCGCCGACGACGCCGGCAACTACGCCGAGGCCGTGCGCCGCGGCGCCACCGCCGTCTCCGTGACCGCCGAGGAGGGCCGCATCGACGCTGCGCGCCAGGCGCTGGCCGGCGCTGGCGCCATCGACATCAAGAGCCGCGCCGAGCAGTGGCGCCGCGAGGGCTACCAGGGCTACCAGCCCGCTGCCGCCGCCTACACCACCGACGAAGTCCAGCGCGAGCGCAAGCGCGTCATCCCGGTGGTGCAGGAGTCGCTGGCCGTGGGCAAGCGCGACGTCGATCTGGGCACTGTGCGCGTGGTCTCGCGCGTGGTGGAAAAGCCCGTGACCGAACAGGTCGAGCTGACCACGCAGCGCGCCACCGTCGAGCGCCGCCCGGTGAACCGCCCAGCCTCGGCTGCCGACCTGAACGCCATGCAAAAGGGCGCCTCGGTCGAAGTCCACGAAAGCACCGAGCAGGCCGTGGTGCAAAAGACCGCCCGCGTGGTCGAGGAGGTGGTGGTCGGCGCCGAGCAGACCGCCAAGACCGAGCAGATCAAGGACACCGTGCGCTCCAACGTGGTCGAGGTGGACAAGCAGGGCGGCACGCGCCAGGTCGATCCGGTGGTTTCGGCCAAGTGGCGCAGCCACTACGACCAGCACCTGGTGCAGCAGGGCCGCTACGAGGACTTCGAGCCGGCCTACCAGTACGGCTCCAGCATCCGGCGCGACCCGGCCTACGCCCAGCGCGACTGGACTGCCGCCCAGGCCGACCTGCAGCGCGACTATGTCAAGCGCTACCCGCAGGGCAACTGGAGCCGCGCCGAACCTGCCGTGCGCTACGGCTGGGATCAGGTCGGCCTGTGACGCGGGTGACTGGGGGTCGAGCCACGCTTGACCCCGCCCCCGGCCCCGAAGGCGGGCAGGCCCTAGAATCCGCACCTTTCGCGCCCGCATCGCCGGGCGCGCCGTCGTTGCCGCTCCTTGTCCCTGCCAGCCCATGTCGTCCAACCTGCACCCCATGCTCAACGTGGCCATCAAGGCCGCCCGCGCCGCCGGCGCCATCATCAACCGCGCCGCGCTCGATGTCGAAGCCGTGCGCATCTCGCAAAAGCAGATCAACGACTTCGTGACCGAAGTCGATCAGGCCAGCGAGCAAGTCATCATCGAGACGCTGCTCACCGCCTACCGGGGCCACGGCATCCTGGCCGAAGAATCGGGGCGACAGCATGGCAACCAGAACTCGGACTTCATCTGGATCATCGATCCGCTGGACGGCACGACCAACTTCATCCACGGCTTTCCGGTGTATTGCGTGAGCATCGCCCTGGCCGTCAAGGGCCGCATCGAGCACGCCGTGGTCTATGACCCGACGCGCAACGACCTGTTCACCGCCACGCGCGGGCGCGGCGCCTACATGAACGACCGGCGCCTGCGCGTGTCCAAGCGCATCCGGCTGGCCGACTGCCTGCTGGCCACGGGCTTTCCGTTCCGTCCGGGCGACAACTTCCAGGCCTACCAACTCATGATGGCCGAGGTCATGCCGCGCACCGCCGGCGTGCGCCGCCCGGGTGCGGCGGCGCTCGATCTGGCCTATGTGGCAGCGGGCTTCACCGATGGCTTCTTCGAGTCCGGCCTGTCCATCTGGGACGTGGCCGCCGGCAGCCTGCTGGTGACCGAAGCTGGCGGCCTGGTCGGCAACTTCACGGGCGAGGCGGATTTCCTGGAGCAGGCCGAGTGCCTGGCCGCCAGCCCGCGCATCTATGGCCAACTGGTGCAACTGCTGGGCAAGTACAGCAAGTTTGCCGGCGCCGGCGACAAGGCGGCCATCCGCCAGGCCATAGGCGACACCGCCCCGGCCAGCGAGAAAGACGAGAAAGCCGGGGAAACCGAGGGGGCCGGGGAAGTCAGCGAAGGGCCAGCTGCAGACCCAACCGCCGAGGACAGCGGCGACGCGCCCACCCCAGCAGCCGAGCAGCCGGCAGCCGGCAAGCCCGGCGCGGACAGCGCCCCCTTCTGAAGCCCCGGGCTGGACGGCGGGATGCCCCAGAAAATATCAGTCAAAAACGGCTCCAGCCCTTGATGGGCAAGCGCTGACAGCTATATTTTAAGTAGCACATCCTTCGCCCCATGCCTGACACCACCGCCCCCATGCCCCCAACCGAGCGCATCCCGTTCGAGCAGCTGCGCGCCACGCTGGCGCGCATCTTCGAGCGCCACGGCACCAGCGCCGAGGTCGCCGCCGTGCTGGCCGACAACTGCGCGGCAGCCGAGCGCGATGGCGCGCACAGCCACGGGGTGTTCCGCATCCCCGGCTACCTGAGCACGCTGGCCAGCGGCTGGGTCGATGGCCGGGCCGTGCCGCAGGTGCAGGATCTGGCGCCGGGCGCCATTGCCGTCGATGCGCGCAATGGCTTTGCCCAGCCGGCCTATGCCGCCGCGCGCGAGCTGCTGATCGCCAAGGCCCGCGCCAACGGCATCGCCCTGCTGGCGATTCGCGACTCGCACCACTTTGCCGCGCTATGGCCGGATGTCGAGCCGCTGGCCGAGCAAGGCCTGGTGGCGCTGGCCCTGGTCAACAGCATGGCCTGCGTGGTGCCGCACGGCGGGCAGCAGGCGCTGTTTGGCACCAACCCCATCGCCTTTGCTGCGCCGTGTGCCGATGGCCCGCCGCTGGTGTTCGATCTGGCCACCAGCAGCATGGCGCACGGCGACGTGCAGCTCGCCGCCCGCGCGGGCCGGTTGCTGCCCGAGCATTGCGGCGTCGATGCCGGGGGCCAGCCCACGCGCGATGCGCGCGCCGTGCTGGACGGCGGCGCGCTGCTGCCCTTTGGCGGCGCGGCGGGCGGGCACAAGGGCTCGGCCCTGTCGATGATGGTCGAGCTGCTGGCGGCGGCGCTCACCGGCGGCAACTTCTCCTTCGGCTTCGACTGGAGCGGCCATCCCGGCGCGCAGACGCCGCGCACCGGGGAGCTGATCATCGCCATCGACCCGGGCAAGACCTCGGGCCAGGCCTTTGCCCAGCGCTGCAGCGCTCTGGTGCAGGCCATGGCCGACGCCGGCCAGACGCGCCGCCCAGGCCAGCAGCGCCAGCACCAACGGGCCGATTCGCTGGCACATGGCGTGCCGCTGGCGCGCGATGCGTGGCGGGAGCTGCAGCGCCTGGCAGGCCATGCGGACAACTAGAAAAATCAAGCAAAATCTGCCTGAAACCCTTATCCATCAAGCGTTGACAGCTATTTAAACAATAGCAACAGCAACCAGCCACTCATTCAGCCATTTCAGCCATCGATGGCAGACGCCGAGCCCGCCTGGCGGCGCAGCTCGAACTTCTGGATCTTGCCGGTGCTGGTCTTGGGCAGTTCGCCAAAGACGATGGCGCGCGGCACCTTGAAACCGGCCAGGTGCTGCTTGCAGTGCGCCACGATGTCCTCGGCGCTCACTTCGGCGCCGGCTTTCAGCTCGACGAAGGCGCAGGGCGTCTCGCCCCATTTCGGGTCGGGGCGCGCCACCACGGCGGCGGCCAGCACGGCCGGGTGGCGGTACAGCACGTCCTCGACCTCGATGGAGGAAATGTTCTCGCCGCCGGAGATGATGATGTCCTTGCTGCGATCGCGGATTCGGATGTAGCCGTCCGGGTACTGCACCGCCAGATCGCCCGAGTGGAACCAGCCGCCGGCAAAGGCTTCTGCAGTGGCCTTGGGGTTCTTCAGGTAGCCCTTCATGGCGATGTTGCCGCGAAACATGATCTCGCCCATGGTCTCGCCGTCGTGCGGCACGGGCTGCATGGTCTCGGGATCGAGCACCGCCGCGCTGCGCTGCAGGTGGTAGCGCACGCCCTGGCGGGCGTTGAGCCGGGCGCGCTCGCCGATGTCGAGCCGCTCCCAGCTGTCGTGTTTGGCACAGACCGTGGCCGGGCCATAGACCTCGGTCAGCCCATAGACATGCGTCAGGTCGATGCCCAGCTGCTCCATGCCCTCGATCATGGCCGCCGGTGGCGCGGCGCCGGCGACCATGGCCTTGACGCCGGCGGGCAGGCCTTCCTTCATCGCCGCCGGCGCATTGACCAGCAGGCTGTGGACGATGGGCGCGCCGCAATAGTGCGTCACGCCATGCTCCTTGATGGCCCCGATGATGGCCTGGGCCTCGACGCGGCGCAGGCAGACGTTGACACCGGCGCGCGCTGCCACCGTCCACGGAAAGCACCAGCCGTTGCAGTGGAACATGGGCAGCGTCCACAGATAGACGGCGTGCTTGGGCATGTCCCACTCCAGCACGTTGCTCACGGCGTTGATGTGCGCGCCCCGGTGGTGATAGACCACGCCCTTGGGGTTGCCGGTGGTGCCGCTGGTGTAGTTCAGCGCGATGGCGTCCCATTCATCGCCGGGCAGCTCCCAGGCGAAGTGCGGATCGCCTGCAGCGATGAAATCCTCGTAGCGCGTGCCACCCAGGCTTTGCGCGGCGGGGCCGTACAGCGCATCCTCGACCTCAATGACCAGCAGCGGCGTCGCGCTCTTCCTCAGCGCCAGGGCGCGCGCCATGACCGGGGTGAATTCCGGATCGACGATGACGGCGCGGGCCTCGCCGTGATCCAGCATGAAGGCCACGGTCTCCGGGTCGAGCCGGGTGTTGAGCGTGTTGAGCACGGCGCCAGCCATGGGCACGCCAAAGTGCGCCTCGACCATGGGCGGGGTGTTGGGCAACATCACCGCCACGGTGTCGTTCTTGCCGATGCCAGCAGCGCGCAGGCTGCTGGCCAGGCGGCGGCAGCGGGCGTAGGTCTGGCCCCAGTTCTGGCGCAGCTGGCCATGCACGATGGCCAGGCGCTCGGGATAGACCTCGGCGGTGCGTTCAATGAAGGACAGCGGCGTGAGCGGGGCGAAGTTGGCTTCGGTACGCGGCAGATGTTGGTCGAAGATGCTGGTCATGGGCATGAATGAGAGAGTTGGCAAACAGGTGAACTGGCGTTTGTCGCGCCTGACGCCTGATTACAGCAGACCGTGCTGACGCAGGACTGAGTGCCGCACACGCCTGCGCGAAAATGCCGCCCGTGTCCATACCCCAGTCTTTCATCCAGGAGCTGCTCGCCCGCGTGGACGTGGTCGAGGTCGTCGCCCGCCATGTGCAGCTCAAGAAAAGCGGCGCCAACTACATGGGGCTATGTCCGTTTCATGGGGAAAAATCACCCTCGTTCTCGGTCAGCCCGTCCAAGCAGTTCTTCCACTGCTTCGGCTGCGGCAAGAGCGGCAATGCCATCGGCTTTCTAATGGAGCACGCCGGCATGGGCTTCGTCGAGGCGGTGCAGGATCTGGCGCAGGGCTGCGGCCTGGCGGTGCCTGACGAGCGCGCCTCGCCCGCCGAGCGCGCCCAGGCCGCTGCCCAGCGGCGCCAGCAGGCCACGCTCACCGACGTGCTGGAGCAGGCCGCGCGCGCCTGGCAGCAGCGCCTACGCGAGTCGCCGCGCGCCATCGAATACTTCAAGGGCCGGGATGTGTCCGGGCAGATCGCCCTGCGCTTCGGCCTGGGCTACGCCCCCGAGGGCTGGCACGGCCTGGCCAGCGTGTTTGCCGAGTACGACAGTCCGCTGCTGGAGCAGGCCGGCCTGGTCATCGTGGGCGAGGAGGACGGCAGGCGCTACGACCGCTTCCGCGACCGCATCATGTTCCCGATACGCAATGTGCGCGGCGAGTGCATCGCCTTCGGCGGGCGTGTGCTGGGCGACGACAGGCCCAAATACCTGAATTCGCCCGAGACGCCGATTTTTCACAAGGGCCAGGAGCTGTACGGCCTGCATGAGGCGCGCACCGACATCCGCGCGCTGGGCTACGCGCTGGTGACCGAGGGCTACATGGACGTGGTGGCGCTGGCGCAGCGCGGCTTTGCCAACGCCGTGGCCACCCTGGGCACGGCCTGCACGGCAGAGCACGTCCACAAGCTGTTTCGCTTCACCGATGCGGTGGTCTTCAGCTTCGACGGCGACGCTGCCGGGCGACGCGCGGCACGCAAGGCGCTGGCCGCTGCCCTGCCCCACGCCGGCGACACGCGCAGTGTCCGGTTCCTGTTCCTGCCGCCCGAGCACGACCCCGACAGCTTCATCCGCGAGCATGGCCAGGAAGCCTTTGCACAGGCCGTGCAGGAGGCCATGCCGCTGTCACGCTTTCTGGTCGAGGCGGCCAGCGAGGATTGCGACCTGGCCACGCCCGAGGGCCGGGCGCACATGCTGAGCAACGCCCGCGAGCTGTGGGACGCCTTGCCCCAGGGCGCACTGCGCCGCCAGATGCTGGGCGAACTGGCCACGCTGGGCCATCTACCAGTGGCGGAGCTGGCCGCCCTGTGGGCGCAGCAGCTGCCGGCCAGCAGCGCCGGCCACCCCGGCCCGGGCGCTGGCAGGCCGGAAGGGCCAGGGCGCCGCGCCTGGCAGCGCCGAGGCGCAGCCCCCCCACCCCAGCCCCCGCTGGCGCCGCAGTCGGCACGGCGCATTGACCATGCCGCACGCCTGCTGCTGTCGCACATGCAGTTCCTGGAGGATTTGACGCATGAGGAGCTGGCGCTGCTGCGCGAGCAGCCGGCACCGCATGGTGCGCTCATCGTCTGGCTGGAGTCGCGCCTGCACGAGCACGGCCCCCAGCCCTGGGCAGTGCTGCGCGAGGCCCTGGCCGGCCACGACTGCCAGCGCCTGGCCGAGCACCTGATGACCGGCTCGCACGCGCAGACCGAGGGCGACGAGGCCGAATTGCGCTGGGAGCTGCGCGACCTGCTGGGCCGGATGCTGGCCGAGGCCATCCAGCATGAACAAAACGCCCTTATCGCCCGCGCCGCGCATGACCCCGAGGCACTGGAGCGCTACCGCCAGCTGCAGGAGCGCCGCCTGGCCTTGCAAAGGACGCAGCGCCCGGCGGCTTGACTTTTTCATGTTTTGGACTCTTGATTTCGTGCCCATCGGTATAATTTAGGGTTTGTCGGCAAGAGCGACAGCAGCACCTCCGGGCCAGGCAACCGTGACACCAGCAGCGCAGCAGCGCCCACGACCGCCCTATTTACCGCAAGGACTGCACCCCAAATGTTCGCCCGGACATCTTGCCTCTGAGGGCTTTGCCCCTCACCTCACCACCCCAGGCCCTTCCTTGTCGCGCCCCAGGCGCATGTCGCTGTCCTGCCAGCGGGCAGCGCCGCGCTGCGCTGCGGGCCACATTCAATGTCGAGATTGCCGTGTCCACCACTCCAAGAACTGCCGCCGAACTGAAGAAAGCCGCTGACGAGCTGCTCAAGCAAAAGCCCGCCCGCGCTGCCAAGACCACTGCCAAGACCGCCACCGCCAAGGCAGCGGCCAAGACCGCTCCTGCCACCCCCGCCGCCAGCGCCGAGGGCGACGCTGCCGAGCCGGCCAAGAAGAAGGCCACCCGCGCCAAGGCTGCTGCCAAGGCGCCAGCCAAGACCGCCGCTGCCAAGGCTCCTGCCGCCAAGCGCGGGCGCAAGGCCGGCAAGGCCAAGGACGAGCTCGACGACGACGCCGACCTGTCCGACATCGAAGCCGACCTGGAGGGCGAGCCCGAGGCCGAGCCCGAGGCGGCCGCCACCGACAGTCCGGTCGAGAAGGTCAAGCCGCTGCGCATGAAGATCAGCAAGGCCAAGGAGCGCGCCTTGATGAAGGAATTCGGCCTGGACGAGACCGTCCTGTCCGAGGAAGACATGGCCAAGCGCCGGGCGCAGCTGAAAAAGCTCATCACCCTGGGCAAGACGCGCGGCTACCTGACGCAGGGCGAGATCTCCGACCACCTGCCCGACAAGCTGGTGGACGCCGAGACCATGGAAGTCGTGGTCGCCATGCTCAGCGACATGGGCATTGCCGTCTATGAGCAGACGCCGGACGCCGAGACGCTGTTCCAGAACAACGTCACGCCCACCGCCACCACCGTCGAGGAAGCCGAGGAGGAAGCCGAAGCCGCGCTGTCCACCGTGGACAGCGAGTTCGGCCGCACCACCGACCCGGTGCGCATGTACATGCGCGAGATGGGCACGGTGGAGCTGCTCACGCGCGAGGGCGAGATCGAGATCGCCAAGCGCATCGAGGGCGGCCTGCAGGACATGATGGAGGCCATCAGCGCCTCGCCGGCGACGATTGCCGAGATCCTCAACATGGCCGAGGAAATCCGCGAGGGCAAGGTCGTCATCAACACCGTGGTCGACGGCTTCGCCGACCCCGACGAGGCCGATGACTACGTGGCCGAGGAGGACTTCGACGAGTACGACGACGAGGACGACGACGACGGCAAGGGCGGCTCCAAAGCCATGACGCGCCTGCTGGAGAAGCTCAAGAACGATGCGCTGGCACGCTTCGACGAGCTGCGCGCCCTCTTCGAGAAGATGCACAAGATCTACGACAAGGAGGGCTACGGCAGCCCGGCGTACATGAAGGTGCAGCGCGAGATCTCGGCCAAGCTGATGACGATTCGCTTCACCGCCAAGACCATCGAGAAGCTCTCGGACATGGTGCGCGCGCAGGTGGACGACGTGCGCAAGAAGGAGCGCGAGCTGCGCCGCATCATCGTGGACAAGTGCGGTATGCCGCAGGAGACCTTCATCAAGGAGTTCCCGCCCAATTTGCTGAACCTTGCGTGGGTCGAGCAGCAGGCAGGCGCCGGCAAGCCCTGGAGCGCCGTGCTGGAGCGCAACATCCCGCCGGTGCAGGAGCTGCAGCAGCACCTGCTGGACTTGCAGACGCGCGTGGTCGTGCCGCTGGCCGAGCTCAAGGCCATCAACAAGCGCATGAACGCGGGCGAGGCCAACTCGCGCCACGCCAAGAAGGAGATGATCGAGGCCAACCTGCGCCTGGTCATCTCGATCGCCAAGAAGTACACCAACCGCGGCCTGCAGTTCCTGGACTTGATCCAGGAGGGCAACATCGGCCTGATGAAGGCGGTGGACAAGTTCGAATACCGCCGGGGCTACAAGTTCTCGACCTATGCCACGTGGTGGATCCGCCAGGCCATCACGCGCTCGATCGCCGACCAGGCGCGCACCATCCGCATCCCGGTTCACATGATCGAGACCATCAACAAGATGAACCGCATCTCGCGCCAGCACCTGCAGGAGTTCGGCTTCGAGCCCGACGCCTCCATCCTGGCCGAGAAGATGGAAATCCCCGAGGACAAGATCAGAAAGATCATGAAGATCGCCAAGGAGCCGATCTCCATGGAAACGCCCATCGGCGACGACGACGACAGCCACCTGGGCGACTTCATCGAGGATCAGAACAACACCGCGCCGGTGGACGCCGCCATGCAGGCCGGCCTGCGCGATGTGGTCAAGGACATCCTCGATGGCCTGACCCCGCGCGAGGCCAAGGTGCTGCGGATGCGCTTTGGCATCGAAATGAGCACCGACCACACACTCGAAGAAGTCGGCAAACAGTTCGACGTGACGCGCGAGCGCATCCGCCAGATCGAGGCCAAGGCGCTGAGGAAGTTGAAGCACCCCAGCCGCTCGGACAAGCTGCGCAGCTTCATCGATTCACTGTAAGCGCGCTCGCCCGGCGCCCTGCGCGCCGGGCCGCTGCAAGCCTGCGACACCCCGGCCCCGTCCGGGTTTTTTTGCGTCTGGACAGGGCATAAAAGCAACCATGCTTTTCGGGTGAACGGCAACTGTGGCGCCGGCTTGAAGCTACTAAACTTGTAGCGCCTGGCTTTCCGCGTTATATTGCTATCGTTTTTTTCATGGCGACGCCCCCGACTGCTTTGGCCGGGCTGCCGCCTCCAGTCATCCAACCCTGCGCAAGGAGAAGCATTTATGAGCTCCAAGGAAAACGCCGCCGTCAACCAGCTCTTCGAGCGGCTGGAGTGCCGCTACGCACTGCGTGTGCTGTGGGCGCTGCGCGACGGCCATCCGCAGACCTTCCGGCTGCTGCAGGACAGCGTCGGCGGCATCACGCCGAACACGCTCAACACCCGCATCAAGGAACTGCGCGAAGTCGGCCTGCTCGACCACGGCAGCGACGGCTATATCGTCACCCCCAGCGGCCAGGACTTGCTCAAGCGCCTGTCGGACGTGCAGGCCTTCGCCACCCGCTGGTCGGCTGCCCGCGCCAAGAAGTGACATCAGGCAAAAATACAGTGTTTTTCGGCGCAAACCCAATGCAGGCAAGCGCTGGCAGCTATCAATACAGTAGTCAAACCCCACAGTAAAAGGAATCCACATGGCTTTCACCACCACGGCCTCCGGCCTGCAATACGAAGACGGCAAGATCGGCGAGGGTGCCGAGGCGCGCGCCGGGCAGTCGGTGCGCGTGCACTACACCGGCTGGCTCTGGCAGGACGGGCAGCAGGGCGCCAAGTTCGACTCCAGCCGCGACCGGGGCCAGCCGTTCGAGTTCGCACTGGGCGCCGGCATGGTCATCCAGGGCTGGGACGAGGGCGTGCAGGGCATGAAGGTGGGCGGCCAGCGCACCCTGATCATCCCGGCTGCGCTGGGCTACGGCGCGCGCGGCGCCGGCGGCGTCATCCCGCCCAATGCCACGCTGAAATTCGACGTGGAACTGCTGGACGCAGGCCGCTGAGGCAGCCTCTTTCGGCTCAATCGAACAGCGCGCTGGCCAGGCGCGTATAGCGGGCATCGCCCACGGCCTCCTGGATGCGCGGCGCCAGCTGCGCCAGCTGCTCGTAGCTGGTGGTGCCCTCCACCGCCAGGTTCAGCCGAAAGCCGCGCAGGCCCAGCGCTGCCGTCAGCTCGATGGCCACCGGGTAGGCGCTTTGGTAGCGCTGCATCGGCGAACGCACGCTGGCCGGCTCGGGCGCCGGGGGCGCCGGCTTCACGTCCGGGCCGGGCGCCAGGCCTTCGGCGACGGCCAGCAGACCCTGGTCGAGCATGGCCTGCACGTCGGCCATGGTGATGCCCATGCTGGCCGTGGCGGCCAGGACTTCATCGACGCTGCGCCGCCCGTCGAACAAAATGAAGGCCGGGCGCTGGCGCGGCGCCAGGGCGGCAGCGTGCCGCTCCTTGAGCGCCTGCTGGCCGGCTGGCGTCTTGGTCAGGATCATCATGGCAAAACTCCAAAAATTCCGTCTGCACCAGCAGGCAGCGAGGCCCGGGACGGGACAAAACTGGCACCGAACCCAGGCGCTGTGAATGGGGCCGAACCCGCAAGAGCCGCGCAAGAGCCGCAACGCCCAAGAGGCGCAACACATGACCACTCGAAGGGGCACGAAAGGCTGCTGCCCCACAGCACCCACGAAGATATGTGGCGCTCACAGCCCATCGGGCACCACGCGCTGCAGCCGGCCCGGGCGCGTCCACAGGCTGACCAGCCAGGTAGTCAGCAAGCCCGCAGGCACGCCAAAGACGCCGGCTGAAATCGGCTGTATGCCCAGCCACAGGCCATCGACCAGCAGCGCGTGCGGCACGGCCTCGCGCACCGCATCCACCTGCGACAGCAGGTAGTACAGCGTGACCACCAGGCCGGCCAGCATCCCCCAGACGGCCCCGGCGCGCGTCGTGCCGCGCCAGAAGATGCCCAGCACCATGGCCGGCACGAAGGCCGAGGCGGCGATCGAGAACGACGCCGACACCATGGGCAATATCTCCGAGGGCTTGAGCGCGGCCACGAAGGCTGCCGACAGCGCCACCGTCAACAGGGTGAACTTGGTCATGATGACGCGCTGCTCGGGCGAGGCGCGCTTGCGCGTTTCCTGGAAATACAGGTCGCGCACCAGGGCGTTGCTGATGGTCAGCAGCAGGCCATCAGCGGTGGACAGGGCTGCCGCCAGCCCGCCGGCGGCCACCAGGCCGGCAATCACATAGGGCAGGCCGCCGATCTCCGGCGTGGCCAGCACGATCAGATCGGCCCCCAGGCGGATCTCGCCGAACTGCACGATGCTGTCGCCGTTCACGTCCTCGACCGACAGCAGCGCCGCATCGACGCGCGACCACTGCGCCAGCCAGGTCGGCAGCTCGTCGAAGCGGCTGCCCACCAAGTTGTTCATGACCTCGAACTTGACCAGCGTCGCCAGCGCCGGCGCGCTCAGGTACAGCAGCGCAATGAACACCAGCGACCAGGCCACCGAAGTGCGTGCGGCGGCCACCGAAGGCGCCGTGTAGTAGCGCGTGAGCAGGTGCGGCAGGCCGGCAGTGCCAACCATCAGGCAAAACATCAGCGCCAGGAAGTTGCGCCGCGCCAGATCGAACGCCTGTTGCTGCTCGGCCGTGCCGCGCGGGTCGCCGACGAAGGCCTGGCTGTGGCGCGGCAGGCCGCCCAGCAGCTGCGCGCGCTCGCTGTTGGCCTGCATCTCGCGCGTCCAGCGCTCGCGCGCGGCGGCCTCGTCGCGCGGCATGTTGGCCAGCTCGCGGCTGGCAGCGACGATCAGGCCGACATCGGCGTTCTGCGCGCGCAGGCGCTGGATGCGCTCGGCAGCGGTCTGCCGCTCGCGCGCCAGCGCCGCCGGCACGTCGGCCAGGCGCCGCTCGAACTCGCGCGCGCGCTGCATATAGGCGGCCACCACCTCGTGCTCGGCCGGCTCGTGCAGCAGCGCGGCTTCCAGCTCGGCGATCTTGCCGATCTGCTGCTTGGCCACCAGCGGTGCCGCCGGGTTGCCCAGCTGCTTGTAGGCCAGCCAGGACACCGGGATCAGAAAGGCCAGCAAGATGACCACGTACTGCGCCACCTGCGTCCAGGTAATGGCGCGCATCCCGCCCAGGAAGGAGCACAGCAGCACCCCACCCAGGCCCAGCATGATGCCGATCTCGAACTGCACGCCAGTCAGGCGCGAGGCGATCAGGCCCACGGCGTAGATCTGCGCCACCACATAGGTGAACGAGCACAGCACGGCAGACAGGGCGGCGATGATGCGCGGCCAGCGCCCGCCAAAGCGCACCTGGAAGAAGTCCGGCACGGTGTACAGGTTCATCGCCCGCAGGTGCGGCGCAATCAGCATGGCCACCAGCACGAAGCCGCCCGTCCAGCCCAGCAGGTAGGCCAGGCCGCCGGGCTGCCCGGGCGTGCCGGCGAAACCCTGCAGGTACAGCGCGCCGGACAGGCTGATGAAGGAGGCCGCGCTCATCCAGTCGGCAGCGGCGGCCATGCCGTTGTAGATGGGCGGGATGCGCCGCCCGGCGACGTAGTACTCGTCGGGGTCGCTGGTGCGGCCATAGACGCCGATCACGGCATAGGCCATCACTGTCAGGAACAGGAAGATCGGCCCGATCCACTGGCGCGACAGGCCGTTTTGCTCGGCCCAGGCCATGGCGCCGATGAAGCCCAGCAGACCCAGCACGTACAGCAGCAACGCCCGGTTCAGGCGCCGGACGTAGGCCTGCTGCGCGCGCTGCTCAGGCATCTGGCCGCGCTGCGCCCTGACCTGCTGCGCTGTCCTGGCGCTCGAAGCGGTTCATGGCCAGGCAATAGACCCAGACGATGGCGATGAAGATCAGCACCGCTCCCTGCGAGGCCAGCCAGTAGCTGAACGACCAGCCGGCCACGCCGAACTGCAGCTCGCGGGCGAAATAGCTGCCCACGAAGGACACCAGCACCCACAGCGCCAGCAGCACGGCCTTGAGCCATAGGTGGCGCACATCGTGCAGGTCGGGCGCGAACAGCGCCTCGCCATGCTCGGGCTCCATGTCCAGGCGGCTGTGGTAGGCCATGCGCTGCGTCCGGCGCCGGCGTCAGCCGGCCAGTTGCTGCCAGGTGGCGATCACGCTGTCGGGGTTGAGCGAGATCGAGGAGATGCCCTCGCCCGCCAGCCACTGGGCAAAGTCCGGGTGGTCGCTGGGGCCCTGGCCGCAGATGCCGACGTATTTGCCTTGGGCGCGGCAGGTGGCGATGACGCCCTTGAGCAGCTTTTGCACCGCCGGGTCGCGCTCGTCGAAGTCTGCGGCAAGCAGCTCCAGGCCCGAGTCCCGATCCAGGCCCAGGGTCAGCTGCGTCAGGTCGTTGGAGCCGACCGAGAAGCCGTCGAAGTACTCCAGGAACTCCTCGGCCAGCACGGCGTTGCTGGGCACTTCGCACATCATGATCAGCTTGAGGCCGTCCTCGCCGCGCTGGAGGCCATGCTCGGCCAGCAGCTGCGTGACGCGCTCGGCCTGCTTCAAGGTGCGCACGAAGGGCACCATGATCTGCACGTTGACAAGGCCCATCTCGCCGCGCACGCGCTTGAGCGCCTCGCACTCCATGGCAAAGGCCTGGCCGAAATCCTGGCTGATGTAGCGCGCCGCGCCCCGAAAGCCCAGCATGGGGTTTTCTTCCTCGGGCTCGTAGCGGCTGCCGCCGATCAGCTTGCGGTACTCGTTGCTCTTGAAGTCGGACAGGCGCACGATCACGGGCTTGGGCCAGAAGGCTGCAGCGATGGTCGCCACGCCCTCGGTCACTTTGTCCACATAGAAGGCGCGCGGGCTGGCGTGGCCACGCGCCACGCTCTCCACCGCTTTCTTCAGGTCGGCATCGACATTGGGATAGTCCAGGATGGCCTTGGGGTGGACGCCGATGTTGTTGTTGATGATGAACTCCAGGCGCGCCAGGCCCACGCCCTCGTTGGGCAGCTGGGCAAAGTCGAAGGCCAGTTGCGGATTGCCGACGTTCATCATGATCTTGGTGGCGATGTGCGGCATCTCGCCGCGCTGCACCTCGGTCACCTCGGTCTCCAGCAGGCCGTCGTAGATGCGCCCTGTATCGCCCTCAGCGCAGCTCACCGTGACCAGCGTGCCGTCCTTCAGGCTGCTGGTCGCGTGGCCGCAGCCGACCACCGCCGGGATGCCCAGCTCGCGCGCGATGATGGCCGCGTGGCAGGTGCGCCCGCCTCGGTTGGTGACGATGGCCGAGGCGCGCTTCATGACCGGCTCCCAGTTGGGGTCGGTCATGTCGGTCACCAGCACGTCGCCGGGCTGCACCTTGTCCATCTCGGCGATGTCCGAGACCAGCCGCACCGGGCCGGTGCCGATCTTCTGGCCGATGGCGCGGCCCTCGGCCAGCACCGTGCCCGTCCCTTTCAGCTTGAAGCGCTGCTCGGCCTGGCCCTTGGCCTGGCTCTTCACCGTCTCGGGGCGCGCCTGCAGGATGTACAGCTGGCCATCCTGGCCGTCCTTGCCCCACTCGATGTCCATGGGCCGGCCATAGTGCTGCTCGATGATGAGGGCGTAGTGCGCCAGCTGCTGCACGTCCGCGTCGCTCAGGCTGTAGCGGTTGCGCTGCTCGGTAGGCACGTCCAGCGTCGTGACCAGCTTGCCCGATGCGGCCTTTTCCTCGGCCGAAGCAAAGACCATCTGCACCAGCTTGCTGCCCAGGTTGCGGCGGATTACGGCCTGCTTGCCGGCGCGCAGCATGGGCTTGTGGACGTAGAACTCGTCGGGGTTCACGGCCCCCTGCACCACCGTCTCGCCCAGGCCGTAGCTGGCGGTGATGAACACCACCTCCTCGAAGCCGCTTTCCGTGTCGATGGTGAACATGACGCCGGCCGCGCCCAGGTCGGAGCGCACCATGCGCTGCACGCCCGCCGACAGCGCCACCACGTCATGCGCGAAGCCCTTGTGGACGCGGTAGCTAATCGCCCGGTCGTTGTAGAGGCTGGCAAAGACCTCCTTCATCTTGTGCAGCACGTCGTCGATGCCGACCACGTTCAGGAACGTCTCCTGCTGGCCGGCAAACGAGGCGTCGGGCAAGTCTTCGGCGGTGGCCGACGAGCGCACGGCAAAGCTGGCCTGCTCGTTGCCGGCGCACAGGGTCTTGAAGGCGCCGCGCACGGCGGCTTCGAGCTCTGCCGGGAAGGGCTGGGCCTCGACCCAGCCCCGGATCTCGGCGCCGGCAGCGGCCAGGGCGCGCACATCGTCGGTATCCAGCGTGGCCAGGCGGGCGCTGATGCGCTCGGCCAGGCCCTCGTGGGCCAGGAACTGGCGGAAGGCGTGCGCCGTGGTGGCAAAGCCGGTGGGCACGCGCACGCCGCCGGGCAGCTGCGAAATCATCTCGCCGAGGCTGGCGTTCTTGCCGCCGACAGCCTCGACGTCCTCCATCCTCAGGTTTTCAAACGGTACGACCAGGGCGGTCGCCTCAAAGCGTGCAGACATGGGAATGCTCCAGAAGTTGAAACCGGTGGTGGCACTGCCAGCGCGGCAGCGCCGCCCCCATGCAGCGGCTGCGGCTTTCTTGTAATGCTTGTGGGCCTGCGCGGTGCATGAGGGAAGTTGTGCGGAAAAGCCAGGCGGGGTTGGAATAATGCGCGCCATTGTAGTAGTCGGCCCTGCAGGCCCTGAGTGGGCGAGCCGGCCCGCTGCCCCACCCGCGCCAACCGCTTTTTTGCAACGCCCGCCCGCCTTTTGCTCACCATGCTGCCTCCGCACACACGCACCGCGTTCTACATCTCCGACGGCACCGGCATCACCGCCGAGACCTTCGGCAACGCCATCCTGGCGCAGTTCGACGTGCGCCCGCGCCACGTGCGCCTGCCCTTCATCGACACCGAGGACAAGGCGCATCAGGTGGTGCGCCAGGTCAACCACACAGCCGAGCTGGAGGGCAGCAAGCCCATCGTCTTCACCACGCTGGTCAACCCCAGCGTGCTGGCCATCATCGAACAGGGCTGCAAGGGCATGTTGCTGGACATGTTCGGCACCTTCATCCGCCCGCTGGAGGCCGAGCTGGGCGTGACCTCGCACCACCGCGTCGGGCGGTTTTCCGACATCAGCATGTCCAAGGAGTACAGCGACCGCATCGAGGCCATCAACTTCAGCCTGGATCACGACGACGGCCAGAGCCACCGCGACCTGGAGGGCGCCGATGTCATCCTGGTGGGCGTCTCGCGCAGCGGCAAGACGCCCACCAGCCTGTACCTGGCCATGCAGCACGGCCTGAAGGTGGCCAACTACCCGCTGATCCCGGAAGACTTCGAGCGCCGCCAGCTGCCGCCCGCGCTGGCGGCGCATCGCAAGAAGATCTTCGGCCTGACCATCGATCCGCAGCGCCTGGCCGAGATCCGCAACGAGCGCCGCCCCGGCTCGAAATACGCCGACCTGGCCAACTGCCGCTACGAGATCAGCGAGGCCGAGGCCATGATGCGCCGCTCAGGCATTCGCTGGCTGTCGTCCACCACCAAGAGCATCGAGGAAATCGCCACCACCATCTTGCAGGAGGTGCGACCCGAGCGGCTGGCGTATTAAGGGGGTGCCAAGAGCACATCAACCGCATCTCATAAAACTCAAAATTGATAGCTGTCTGCGCTTGTCAGACAAGGCTTTGCGGCTGATTTGATCCATATTCTGCGCTGCGCGTGCGGCCCAGCCAGAGCACGGCCAGCCAGCTGGCCACGGCCAGGGCGGCCAGCCACAGCAGATGCGGCAGCACGGCGTGCAGCGGCGCGCCGGCCTGGTTCAGCCGCAGCGAGGCGGCAATGCCCGCCGTGCTGGGCGAGAGCCAGCGCAGCCACTGCAGCAGGTCGGGCAGCGCCTGCTCCGGCCAGGTGAAGCCGCCCAGGAAGGCCAGCGGGATGGAGGTGAACAGCAGCACCTGCGGCGCGCCCTCGCGGTCGGCCAGCCACCAGCCGACCAGGCAACCCAGGCCGGCCACCGCCGGCGTGAAGACGGCCAGCAGCGCCAGCGCCCCCAGCGGATTGCCGCCGCGCGGATAGTCCTGCAGCACGAAGACCCAGCCAAAGTAGAACAGCCCGGCCAGCCAGCCCGGCGTACACAGCGCCAGCAGGCGTGCCAGCCATTGGCGCGTGCCGGCGTGCTCCTGCCCCAGCTCGCGCCAAGTGCCCACCAGCATGGCGCTGCCCATGAGCAGCGTCTGCTGCAGGATCAGGATGGCCACGGCGGCGACGACGAAGCTGCCATAGCCCTCCGTCGGGTTGAACAGCGCCACGGCCTGCAGCTGGACTGGCGCGCGGCTGGCCGCCGCCTGCCCGGCACTTTGCCCGCCGGCCTGCAGGCGCCGGATCTGCACACCCGCCGACACAGTGCCGAAGACCTCGGCAAAGCCGTACTGCACCTGCTTGGCAGCCAGCGGGTAGGCGCCGTTGGCATAGACCGGCACCACCACCTCGGCGGCGCGCAGCACATCGCGCTTGAAGTGCGGCGGCACCAGGGCATAGCCCTGCACCTGGCCGCGCGCCAAGGCCGCGCGCGCCCGGCCCTCGTCGGCGGTGACCAGCACCGGGTCGATGCGCGGGCTGGCCTGGGCAAAGCGCTGCACCTGGCGCGACAGGCCGGAGGCGTCCTGCAGCACCAGCGCCACCGGCACGCGCTGCACCACCTCGGGCGCATAGAACCAGGGGTAGAAAAAGCCGTAGAGCAGCGGCGCGCCCAGCAGCAGCAGGGCCACGCCCTTGTCGTGCAGGATGCTGCCCAGGTGCGCCAGCCACAGTGCCAGCAGGCCCGGGCGGCGCGCCTCCTGCAGCGGCGGCTGCGGCAATGGTTGGTGCTGCACGGCCATGTCAGCGCACCCCCCAGTCCTGTGGCCGTGCCCAGGCACGCAGCAGCGCCACCGTGGCCAGGGCCAGCAGCACCAGCGTAGCCAGCAGCAGGCCGGCCACCACCGGCAGGCTTTGCTGCACCGGCGCGCCGATTTGCCACTGCTCGATCTGCAGCCGGGCGTAGTGGGTATAGGGCATGGCCTCGGCCCAGGTGCGCGCGCTGCCGCTCATGGCCAGCAGCGGAAAGCCCACGCCGCTGAAGGCAAAGGCCGGCGCCGACAGCAGCCCCGCCCCCGACAGCGCCTGGCGCAGCGAGCGCAGCGCCCCGGCCAGCAGCGCCCCGGCGGCCAGGCTGACGGCGATCAGCAGCAGCAGGCCCAGCGCGATCCAGGCCAGCGAACCGGCCACGGCCCAGCCGCGCAATTGCGACAGATAGACCAGCCCGGCCATGCCGCACAGCCACAGCGACAGCAGCGGCCAGGCCAGCTTGCCCAGCAGCGCCCCCAGCACCTGCCCAAGTGCGGGCCGGCGCAGGCCAGCCAGCGCGGCACCGGCTGGCTGGCGCCGGCCATGCGAGCCGGCAGCCGGCCCGGGCGCAGCCGGCAGCGGCGCAGCGCCCGGCCCCGGGGCAGTCGTGGTGACCGCGCCCAGCCATTGGCCCAGCGTGCGGTCGCGCAACTCGCGGCCCACGCTCCAGGCGCCCGCCGTCATGGCCAGGATGTGCAAGAGCGCCGGCAGCAGCGTGGCGGCCAGGAACTGCTCGTAATTGGTCGAGACGTTGAACAGCGAGATGAGCTGCGTGCGGATCGGCTCCTGGCGCACCTGCAGCACCTGCGCCGGCGTGCCGCGCCTGGCAGCGGCCTGCATCTGCACGCCCGCCGACAGCGTGCCCACCACCTGGCGCAGGTCGCGCTGCACCAGGCTGGAGGCCGTAGCCAATTGCGCGTTGTGCAAGAGCGTGACGCTGGCCGCGCCGCCGCGCTGCACGTCGCGCGCAAAGTGCGGCGGGATGTGGACTACGCCATAGACCTCCATGCGCTGCAGCAAGTCCTGCGCCTCGGCGCGGCTGAGCACTTGGGTGCGCACCGACAGGCCGGGCGTGGCCTGCAACATGCGCACCAGTTGGCGCGACAGGCTGGAGCCGTCCTCGCTCCACACGGCGATCGGCAGGCCGTAGGGCTGGCCGGCGGCAAAGATCCAGCACAGCAGGGCCACGGCGAGCAGCGGCACCCAGGTCAGTATGGCCAGATCGCGCGGGCGCTGGCGCAGCAGGAGCGCTTCGCGCAGCAGGCTGGCGCGCCAGGCGCTCACACCGCGCCCTCGACGATGGCGCTCATGCCCGGGCGCGCGCCCTCAATGGGCGCCAGGGGCCGGGCGCGCACTTCAAAGGTGCGGGCGTCAAAACCCTGGCTGCCGCGTGTGGCGCGCCAGGTGGCGAAGTCGGGCAGCACGCCCTGCCAGTACACCTCGAACTCGGCCCTGCGATCGGCCAGCGCCGGCAGGCGGGCAGTGAAGCGCTGGCCCTTGGCAAAGCGCGGCAAATCGTCCTCGCGCACGTTGAGCACCAGCCACTGATCCTGCAGATCGACCACCGTCACCACAGCCACGCCCTGCGGGGCCAGCTCGCCCACGCGCGCCAGCACCTTGGCGACCTCGCCGGCCACCGGGCTGCGCAGCTGGGTTTCGGCCTGCGCGGCCTCGACCTCGGCGATGGCGCCAGCAGCGCGGCGTGTCTGGGCATCGGCGGCGGAGCGATCCTCGACGCGCGCGCCGCTGGCGGCCAGCTCGTACTGGGCGCGCGCGGCCTGCGCCTGAGCGCGCGCAGCGCGGGCGTTGGTCTGCGCCTCGTCGCGCTTTTGCGCCGCCACCAGCCCTTGCGCGTACAGGCTTTGCACGCGCTGCCAGGAGGTCTCGGCCAGCTCGGCGGCGGCCTGGGCGCGCTGCCAGGCCAGGCGCGCCATCTGCACTTCCTCGGGCCGGGCGCCGCGCGCGGCCTTGTCGGCCTGTGCCTGGGCGGCGTCGCGCGCCGCCTCGGCCTGGGCCAGCTTGGCGCGCACTTCGGGGCTGTCGAGTTCGACCAGCAGCGCGCCGGCCTCGATCTGCTGGCCCTCGCGCACATGCACCTGGGCGATGCGCGCCGGCACTTTGCCTGCCACATCGGTCTCGCGCGCCTCCATCTGGCCCTGGAAGTAGGGCTGCGGCGGCTGCGCAGCACGCCAGAAACCCCAGGCGACGAAGGCCAGCAGCAGCGCGCCGACCAGCAGCGCCAGCCAGGGCGGGCGCGGCGCGGGGCCAGGGGCGGCGGCACGGCGGGCGCCCTGGCGGATGGCGCGGACGGGGGAGCTGATGGCGTTGACGGCACGGCGGGCGGTACGGGCACAGCCGCAGCGGGCGGTGGGGTCGGAGCTGCCGGCTCGGGAGGCGTGGTGTTCATGGTGCTTGCATCGGGATCTGGATGTCGGCCTGCGCCATGTGGCGCTCGAAGTCCTCGGCCTGGCCGGTGGCCTCCAAGAGCGCGGCCAGGGCCTGCACGTACTGGTTGGCGGTCTGGGCGCGCTCGGTCTGCACGCGGGCCAGGTTCAGGCGTGCGTCGATCAGCTCCAGCGGTGTGCCGGTACCCTCTTTCAGCGCGGCGGTGCGCAGGCGCAGCAGCTCGTGCGCCAGGTCTTCCTGGGCCTGCTGGGCCAGGTATTGGCTGCGTGCCTGCTCGACGGCCAGCCAGTTCTTTTCCACCAGCAGGGCGATGTCGGACAGGGCCTGCTGCTCGGTTTGCTCAGCCTGGTCGATTTTTTTCTGCGTGGCGGCGGCCAGCAGGTCGCGATCCACGCTGTCCCACAGGGTGTAGCGCACGGCCAGGCCAGCAACCCAGTTGGGCTTGCCCTGCGTGGCCAGCTGGTGCGTGCCAAAGCCCAGCACCTGCGGGCGGCGCAAGGCCTCCTGCGCATCGTGCAGGGCGCCGGCCTGGCGGCGCTTGGCCTGCACCTTGGCCAGGCCGGGGTGGTGGCGTTGCGCGGCGTCGATGAAGTCCTGCAGCGGTGCCAGCGGCTGGCTGTGCAGGAACAGCGCACTGCCCGGCTGCACCGGCGCGGCAAATTTCAGGGTGCGCCCCAGCGCCGTGGCGGCCAGCCGGGCGTCGTCTTCGGCCTTGCGCGCCTGCTGCTCGGCGTCGGCCAGCGCGGCGCGCGCCTGCAGCCGCTCCAGCTCGGAGATCACGCCCGCCTGCAACATGCGATCAGCGGCGTCGGCGTGTTCGCGCACGCCGGCCAGCGCCTGCTGGCGCAGCTGCGCCGCGCGCGCCGCCAGCTGCGCGCCGAAGTAGCGCTGCACCAGCAGCGTGTCCTGGCTGTGCTGGGTGGCGTCGGCATCGGCGCGCGCCTCGTCGGCCAGGGCGTCGAGTTCGCCGCGCACGGCGTCCGCCAGGCCGCCCAGGTAGATCGGCCACAGCAGCGACACGCTAGCCGAGGCGCGGCTGGACTCGCGCTGCAGGTTCAGGCTGTCCGGCAGGGGCGGCAACTGCCCGCCGATGGCGCCGCCCAATTGCGGCGGCAGCAGGCTCAGGATGTCGTTCAGGCTGCGCCGCGCCGGGTCGAGGCTGATGTCGGCATGGGCCGAGTAGTGATACGCCATGCCGGTCACGGCGATCGACGGCCCGCCCAGTCCCTGCATGGCCTGGCGGCGCAGGCGGGCGCTGTCCAATGCGCTGGCGGCGGCGCCCAGGCGGTCGGAGCGCTCCAGCAGCCATTGGCGCGCCTGGGCAAAGCTGATGCCGGCGGCAGGCGGCATGGCTGGCGACACGACAGGCCGCACGGTAGGCGCAGCGTCGCCCGCCGGCTGCGCCCCGGTGGGCAGCGCGCCGGCCAGCAGCAGGGCAGCGCCGGCGATGGAGCGGAAAAAGGAATTCACTTCGGGTACGGCGGGCGTCGGAAAAGACCAGCGCCGCATTGTGCCCAAAGCCGCCAGACGCCTGTCAGCCACTATCTCAAGAATGAAATCAGCCGCAAACCATTGCCAGGCAAGCGCTGATAGCTACTATATAAGTAGCATGGATGCAGCGCATAAAATCCCGCCCATCGTCCAATCCCTGCCAACCCTCTGCCTTTGGCGGCATCCCGCGGGATGCCGTTTTGCATTCCCATGAGCGACTCCCACACCCCGCAGCAACCCGGCCTTGCCAGCCTGTCCAAGTCTTTCGAGCCCGCGCCGCTGGAGGCGCACTGGGGGCCGCAGTGGGAGCAGCGCGGCTATGGCCGCGCCGGCGTGCGCGGCAGCGGCCAGCCTGACGCCGCCCAGCCGTCCTTTGCCATCCAGCTGCCGCCGCCCAACGTGACCGGCACGCTGCACATGGGCCACGCCTTCAACCAGACCATCATGGACAGCCTGACGCGCTACCACCGCATGTTGGGCCACAACACCGTCTGGGTGCCGGGCACGGATCACGCCGGCATTGCCACGCAAATCGTCGTCGAGCGCCAATTGCAGGGCCAGGGCGTGAGCCGCCACGACCTGGGCCGCAAGAACTTCGTCGCCCGCGTCTGGGAGTGGAAGGAACACTCGGGCAACACCATCACCACGCAGATGCGCCGCCTGGGCGACAGCGTGGACTGGAGCCGCGAGTACTTCACCATGGACGAGAAACTCTCCAAGGTGGTGACCGAGACCTTTGTGCGCCTGTACGAGCAGGGCCTGATCTACCGTGGCAAGCGCCTGGTCAACTGGGATCCGGTGCTGCAGTCGGCCGTGTCCGACCTGGAGGTGGAGAGCGAGGAAAAGGACGGCTCACTGTGGCACATCGCCTACCCGCTCACCGACGGCAGCGGCCAGCTGGTGGTGGCCACCACCCGGCCCGAGACCATGCTGGGCGACGTGGCCGTCATGGTGCATCCGGACGACGAGCGCTATGCGCACCTGATCGGCCAGAGCGTGCGCCTGCCGCTGTGCGAGCGTGACATCCCCATCATTGCCGACGAGTACGTGGATCGCGAATTCGGCACCGGCGTGGTCAAGGTGACACCCGCGCACGACAGCAACGACTACGCCGTCGGCCAGCGCCACGGCCTGCCCATGATTGGCGTGCTGACGCTGGCCGCCACCATCAACGACAACGCCCCGGAAAAATACCGGGGCCTGGATCGCTTTGCCGCACGCAAGGCCGTGGTGGCCGACCTCGAAGCCCTGGGCCTGCTGGTCGAGACGAAAAAGCACAAGCTGATGGTGCCGATCTGCACCCGCACCGGCCAGGTCATCGAGCCCATGCTGACGGATCAATGGTTCGTCGCCATGAACCAGGTGGCGCGCGAGGGCACGGGCGACGCCAGCGGCAAATCCATCGCGCAAAAAGCCATCGATGCCGTGGCCAGCGGCCAAGTGCGCTTCGTGCCCGAGAACTGGGTCAACACCTACAACCAATGGATGAACAACATCCAGGACTGGTGCATCTCGCGCCAGCTGTGGTGGGGGCATCAGATCCCGGCCTGGTATGACGAGGATGGCCGCGTCTATGTGGCACGCAGCGAGGCCGAGGCGCAGGCGCGCGCCGGCGCAGGCGCCAGGCTCACGCGCGACCCGGACGTGCTCGACACCTGGTACTCGTCGGCGCTGGTGCCGTTTTCCACCATGGGCTGGCCCGAGCAGAGCGACACGGCCACCGACGACTACAACCTGTACCTGCCCAGCAGCGTGCTGGTCACGGGCTACGACATCATCTTCTTCTGGGTCGCCCGGATGATCATGATGTGCAGCCACTTCACGGGCCGCGTGCCGTTTCGCGACGTCTATATCCACGGCCTGGTGCTGGACGCGCACGGCAAGAAAATGAGCAAGTCCGAGGGCAACGTGCTCGATCCGGTCGATCTGATCGACGGCATCGACCTGGCTCCCCTGCTGGACAAGCGCACCCAGGGCCTGCGCCGCCCCGAGACCGCGCCGCAGGTGAAGAAGAACACGCAAAAGGAATTCCCCGAGGGCATCCCGGCCTACGGCGCCGACGCGCTGCGCTTCACCTTCGCGGCGCTGGCGTCCCTGGGCCGCAGCATCAACTTCGACAGCAAGCGCTGCGAGGGCTATCGCAATTTCTGCAACAAGCTGTGGAACGCCAGCCGCTTCGTGCTGATGAACTGCGAGGGCTACGACTGCGGCCTGGACAGCGCGCAGGGCTGCACCGAGGCCTACCTGCACTTCAGCCAGGCCGATCGCTGGATCGTCTCGCAGCTGCAAAAGGTGGAGGCCGACATTGCCAAGGGCTTTGCCGACTACCGCCTGGACAATGTGGCCAATGCGCTCTACGACTTCGTCTGGAACGAGTTCTGCGACTGGTACCTGGAAATTGCCAAGGTGCAGATCCAGACCGGCAGCGCGGCGCAGGCCCGCGCCACGCGGCGCACGCTGATCCGCGTGCTCGAAGCCATCCTGCGCCTGGCGCATCCCATCATCCCCTTCGTGACCGAGGAGCTGTGGCAAAAGGTCGCGCCGGTGGCCGGCGTCGCGGGCGAGTCGGTGGCGATCGCGCCCTACCCGCAGGCGCAGCCGGCCAAGATCGACGAGGCTTCAATAGCCCACGTCGAGCGCATCAAGCAACTGGTGGACGCCTGCCGCCAGCTGCGCGGCGAGATGCAGCTCTCGCCCGCGCAGCGCCTGCCGCTGCTGGTCACGGGCAGCGCCGAGACCGTGCAGTTCATGCGCGCCATCGCGCCGGTGCTGCAAAACCTGGCCAAGCTGTCCGAAGTCCAGCTCTTCGACGACGAAGCCGCCTGGGCGCAGGCTGCGCAGGCCGCGCCGGTGGCCGTGGCAGGCGAGGCGCGCCTGGCGCTGTTCGTCGAGATCGATGTGGCGGCAGAAAAAGCCCGCCTGGGCAAGGAAATCACCCGTCTGGAGGGCGAAGTCGCCAAGGCCCGCGCCAAGCTGGCCAACGAGGCCTTCGTCGCCAAGGCGCCGCCCGCCGTTATCGAGCAGGAGAAAAAGCGCATGGCCGACTTCGGCGCGACGCTCGCGCGTCTGGCCGAGCAGCTCACGCGGCTGGGCTAACATCGTTGCCGAGAGGGGCATAGGGGCAGGCCAGCGCGCCGGCCCCCTGCGCTGCAACGATTCCAATCACCCAGCGAGGCAACACTTGAGCATTCCGACCCGCATCCGCAAAGCCGTCTTCCCCGTAGCCGGCCTCGGCACGCGCTTTCTGCCGGCGACCAAGGCATCTCCCAAGGAGATGCTGCCGGTGGTGGACAAGCCGCTGATCCAGTACGCCGTCGAGGAAGCCTACGAGGCCGGCATCCGCGACATGATCTTCGTGACCGGGCGCAGCAAGCGCGCCATCGAAGACCATTTCGACACCTCCTACGAGCTGGAGTCGGAGCTGGAGGCGGCTGGCAAGCAGGAAATGCTGGCGTTGGTGCGCAGCGTCAGTCCCTCGGACATGCACTGCCTGTTCGTGCGACAGCCGCGTTCGCTGGGCCTGGGCCACGCCGTGCTGTGCGCCGAGCCGCTGGTGGGCAGCGAAGCCTTCGCCGTCATCCTGGCCGACGACCTGATGGTGGGCAACAACGGCGGCCCGGGCGTGATGGCGCAGATGACGGCGGCTTTTGAAAAGCAGGGCCGCTCCTTGATCGCCGTACAGGAAGTGCCCCCTGAGCACACGCGCCGCTACGGCATCGTGCGCGGCGAAGGCGCCGGCGGGCCGCTCTTGCGCGTCGAGGAGATCGTGGAAAAGCCCGCGCCGGAAAAAGCCCCCTCGCGCATGGGCGTGGCCGGGCGCTATGTGCTGACCCGCGCATCTTCGACGAGATCCGCAGCCAGCCACGCGGCGTGGGCGGCGAGATCCAGCTCACCGATGCCATCGCCCGGCTGATCCAGCATGAAGCGGTCTATGCCTATCAATACACCGGCAAGCGCTACGACTGCGGCAGCAAGGAAGGTTTCCTGGAGGCCTCCGTCGAGCTGGCGCTGCGGCATCCGCAAGTGGGCGAGTATTTCCGCGGGTATCTGAAAACGCTGGAGCTGTGAAACTCCTTTTTTGATAGCTGTCAGCGCTTGCCTGGCAAGGGTTGCAGGCCGATTTGGCCATCCAACGCCATCCCTACCGGCCTGCGACACAACTTGTCGCACCCTCGGCGCATGATGGCAGCCATGGCCACCGACACACCCCCCACCGGTCGCGACGACCCGCTGTACCCGCGCGCCCGCCAGAGCGTGCTTTTTCGTCGCGACCCCGGCATCGCCGCCCTGCAGCGCGCGCTGCGCATCGGCTACCAGCACGCCAGACAGCTGCGCGCGGCCATGCGCGGCGACATCCTGGACTGGGATGAGCAAGGCCAGCACTGGCGCATCACGGACGGGGCCTGTGCAGGGCCGGATCTGTTGCTGCAGGACAAGCTGGCCCAGGCCGCCGACTGGATTAGCAACGCGCACAGCATGGTCGTGGCCGCCGGCGCCGGCATGGGCATCGACTCCGGCCTGCCCGACTTTCGGGGCGAGGAGGGTTTCTGGCGCGCCTATCCGGCGCTGGCCCAGGCCCGGCTGCCGTTCGAGAGCATTGCATCACCCCGTGCCTTCCAGGAGCGCCCGGCCACCGCCTGGGGCTTCTATGGCCACCGGCTGAAGCTGTACCGCGCCACCGCGCCCCACGCCGGCTTCGGCATCCTGCACGGCTGGAGCCAGCGCATGGCGCAGGGCAGCTTCGTCTTCACCAGCAACGTCGATGGGCATTTCCAGAAAGCGGGCTTCACGCCGGCCCGCGTGTACGAATGCCACGGCACCATCCACCGGCTGCAGTGCTCGGCCAACTGCACGGGCAGCCTCTGGGGCACGGCAGGCCTTCGCCCGCAGGTGGACGAGGCCAGCTGCCAGTGGCAGGGGCCGCTGCCGCTGTGCCCGCACTGCGGCGCTCTGGCGCGGCCCAACATCCTGATGTTCGAGGACTGGCACTGGAACCACGAGCGCAGCGACCAGCAGCGCGCATTGCTCGACAGATGGCTGGATCAAAGCCCCGCCCCGCTGGTGCTGGAGATCGGCGCCAGCAACGCCATCGCCACGGTGCGCCACTTCACCCGGCGCCTGCAGCAGCGCGGCAGCAAGCTGATTCGCATCAACCCGCACGAGGCAAACATCCACAACCCCCAGGCGATCGAACTGGCACTGGGGGCCAGGCAGGCGCTGGAAGGAATAGCGGCGCGCCTCCAGGGACGAGACCTTTCATCACACCCAGGCAGACCGACACCATGAGTCCAGAACTTGATGCCCTGCTGTGCCAGCGCCACCCGCAGCTATTGCAACACCGCCACGCCGACCGGCAGACCTGCGCCATGGGCTGGGGAGTGCAATGCGGCGATGGCTGGTTCACCCTGATCGACACGCTGTGCGAGCGCCTGCAACAGGAAACCGAACAGGACGACGCGCCACAGGCAGCAGCCATGCAGATCAAGCAGAAATGGGGCCGGCTGCGCTTTGTCCTGGAACCCGCCACCGAACGCCAGCAAGCCATGATCGACCTGGCCGAAGCCTTGTCCGCACGCCTGTGCGAGTCGTGCGGCAAGCCCAGTCAGATGGCATCCATCCGCGGCTATCGCACCCCACGCTGCGCGCAGCACGCACAGCCTACGCCTTGACGGCAGCACGGCCAATGCGTGACCCGCGCGGGCTGGCTCCACCAGGGCACCCTGACAACAACACATGAAAGGCAGCACATGGCAATCAAGGAAGCCGGGGTCAGCGCCGTCAGCGTGGGCGCGCTGCTGGCGCAAAAGCTGCGCATTCCCGAATACCAGCGCCCCTATCGCTGGCAGCCCGAAACAGCCTTGCAACTAGTGGACGATCTCAGGCAGGCGCAAGCCCGCGACGAAGATGTCCCGTATGTGCTGGGCGCAGTCATTCTCCACGAATGCGATGGCTGGCTGGATGTGGTGGATGGCCAACAGCGGCTGCTGACGCTGCGCATGGTGATGGCGGTGCTCCAGTGCCACAACCTGTTGCCCGATCGCCAGAACAAGGCACCGGTGTGCCTGGTTTGGCAAGCCTTGCAGCATCGGCTGGCTGCGCTGGAGGACGCTGAGAAAGAAAGCCTGCTCGACTTCATCAGCAACCGGTGCCAACTGGTGCGCGTGGTGACCGACGACGTGGACGAGGCCTTTCGAGTGTTCGATTCACAGAACTACCGGGGCAAGCCGCTGGCTCCCCATGATCTGCTCAAGGCCCACCACCTGCGGGAAATGCGGAATGAATCGGCTGCCATGCAGACCGCCGTGGTCGAGGCCTGGGAGTCGACGCCGGACAAGACGCTGCACCGGCTTTTTGCCACTTTTCTCTACCGCATTGCCCGCTGGTCGCGCGGCGAAAGCGCGCCGGGCTTTTCCATTCACGACATCGGCATGTTCAAGGGCATTGCGCCGGCAGCCCACGCTCGCGCGCTCATGCCTTGCGAGCGCTATCACCTGGCGGCGCAGACTGCCATGCCTTTGCTGACGTCCTGGCTGGCACCCGTGACGCTGCACGACCACGACGCAGCACGCAGCCGATTCCAGCTGGATGCACCGCTGATCGCCGGGCGGCCTTTTTTCGAGAGGGTGTCCTTTTTGCTGAAGGAGCTGGAATGGGTGGAGCAGCAAGCCGCCGAGCGCGTTGGCCGCTTCGGCTCGTCGCAAGGGCGCTACCGCTACACCCATGAGCTTTTCACCGCTGCCTTGCTCTACTACACCAACAAATTCGGCAGTGCCGGCCTGCCACAAGCGCGCGACAAACTCTTTGCCTGGGCCTACGCGCTGCGGGTGGAGATGATCCGCGTGCAGTTTGCCTCCATCGACAACCGGGCGCGCGGCAAGGACAACCCGGCCAGCTCGCCCTTTGTCCTGATGCGCAACGCCCTCACAGCGCAGGCCATCCAACGGTTGGCCGTCAAGCCGCCCACACCAGAAGAGCGCGCGGAACACGAAAAAGAACTCCTGGCCCTCATCCAACCCCTGTGTACACCATGAACCCCAACCAACTGCATCCCCAATTGCTCACGGTCAGCGGATTGTTCGACGGTGACACCGTCTACACCGTGCCCATCTACCAGCGCAACTACGCATGGGGAGCTGCGCAGATCGAGCAACTCATCAGCGACATTCAGGACGCGGTGGCGCGCCAGGAAAGCGGTCAGGAGAGCGGCTACTTCCTGGGCAATCTCGTCGTCACGCCCAGGGATAAAAGCGGCAACAACTTCGAGGTCATCGATGGGCAGCAGCGACTGACCACGCTCTACTTGCTGCTGACACTCTTGCAAGGCGATGGCAGCAGCTCCGGCGCCTGCCACCAGGGCTGCCTGCAATATGCCTCCCGCGCGCGGGCCTCTGAAGCACTGCGGCGCGCACGAGAGCCATGGTCTGCGCCGCTGGGACAGGCGCGGGATGCGGCGACCGATGAGGATGGCGCCATCCGCGAGGGCTTGCACATCATTCGCCAGTACCTGCAGGGGCACGCAAGGCTGCGCCATCCGGCTGAGCGGCACGCTTTTGCAGATTTCCTGCGCACGCGCGTGACGCTCGTGCGTGCAGCGCTGCCGCCCAAGACCGATCTGAACCGCTACTTCGAGATCATGAACACGCGCGGCGAGCAGCTCCAACCCGTGGACATCGTCAAGGCGCGCCTGATGAGCCAGCTGCCCGAATCCGAACGCGCGACCTTCGCGTGGATCTGGGATGCCTGCGCCGACATGGATGTGTACGTGCAGATGGCGTTGACCCGTGGAAGCACAGACCTGCGCGAGAAGATCTTCGGCCCTGACTGGTCTTGGCTAGAGCTGTCTGACTTTGCGGCCCTTGCCTTGGCTTTTGTCAGCGCGCACTCATCCGCCCAGCCTGAGGCGGCTACTGGCATGGCCACCCAAGCTCTGTCCCTGGACGATGCCTTGCAGAAATACGCCAGGGGCGGCGAGAGCGCCTCCCGCGCAGAGGAAGGCAGTGAGCGTTTCCGCTCCACCATCGAATTCCCGGTCTTTTTGCTGCACGTCCTGAAGGTCGTCAAAGGCGGCGAGGACGAAGATGAGGGGCAACTGGATGACAAGCGTCTGATCCAGTCATTCACCAAAGCGATGCCCTCGGGCCAGGAAGCGCAATGGGTGCGCCACTTTGCCTTCACCCTCCTGCGCTGCCGCAACCTCTTTGACAACTTCATTTTGAAGCGCCAGTTCGCCGTCAGCGCCGAGGATGACGAAGGAGACTGGTCGTTGCAACGTCTGAAAAGGAATATGTCCAAGGGCAAATCAACGCCAGGCTATGCCCCTGTCTTTCGCCACGGGGACACGGCCCAGGACAGCGAGCCCGATTCCGATACACGCGACGTGCTGCTGCTGCAGTCCATGCTGCGCATCACTTACACCTCGCCGCGCACCATGCACTGGATGACCAAAACCCTGCAATGGTTGGTACGGCAGCCCGAGCCGCAGGCCATTGTCAGCGCCGACCTGGCCAATTTCCTCAAGGACTTCGCCCGCGCCAAGGTGGCATCCGCTTTTGTGCACACTGAACCCAAGCCGCAGGGCTTTGGCATCGCCCGCATCGTGTTCACCTACCTGGATTACCTGCTGCTGGATGAGCAAGCAAAAAGAAACTTCAAGTTCCAGTTTCGCAACTCTATCGAGCATTTTTACCCGCAGAAGCCGGTCGGGGCGCAGTCAGCGGTATCGCAGGGCAACCTGCACTGCCTGGGCAACCTCGCACTGGTCAGTGTCAGCGCCAACTCCAAGTTCAGCAACTATCCGCCCGAAGTCAAGGCCGATTACTCCAAGGGCAGCATAGAAGCGCAAAGCCCCAAGCTGCAACGCATGGCAGAGATCACGCGCCGCGAGGGCTGGGGCGACGAGCAGGTGCAAAAGCACCACGATGACATGCTGGTGCTGCTGGTGGCAGATATTCAAAAAAGATAGCTGACAGCGCTTGCTGGATAAGCCCTGGAGGCTGATTTGGCTTGAATTTTCAGCGCCGCCGCAGCAGGTGGATGAACTCCTCGCCCTCGCTGCGCTGCTCCAGCAGCTCATTGCCAGTCTGCCGGGCAAACGCCTGGAAGTCGCGCATCGAGCCGGTGTCGGTGGCCACCACCTTGAGCACCTGGCCGCTTGCCATGCCCGCCAGCGCCTTCTTGGCGCGCAGGATGGGCAGCGGGCAGTTCAGCCCGCGGGCGTCCACTTCGTGATCGATTTGCATGACGTTCAATCCTTGGCCGGCTGCGGCGCGTCCAGGCCGCGGCGGCGCTCGGCGTTTTCCTCGGGCGTGAAAAATACCGGCTCGTGCCCGCGCGAGCGCAGCCAGTCGGCCAGCGCATAGCCCGTGCCCGCCGGCCAGCACTTGAGTTCGTGCAGCTCGTACAGCCGCCAGTCGGCCAGCTCGGGCGACAGGCGCACCTGGCCGCTGGCGCGCACGTGGAAGGCGATGATGACCTGGTTCATGCGCAGGAACTCATAGACGCCGACCAGCGTGATGGCCTGCGCGTCCAGATTGGTTTCCTCCTTGAGTTCGCGCGCGATGCCGTCCTGGGGCGACTCGCCGGCCTCCATGAAGCCGGTGATCAGCGCGAACATCTTGCTCGGCCACAGCGCATTGCGCGCCAGCAGCACCTTGCCGTCCAGCTCGACGATGGCGGCCAGCACCGGCGTGGGGTTGTTCCAGTGCGTCCACTGGCAGGCCGGGCAGCGCAGGCGCTCCTTGGGGCCGCTGTCCTCCATCTGCACCAGGGGCGCAAGCGGCGTGGCGCAGCTCGGGCAGAAGCGGTAGGCGTGTTCCATTTGCTCTTCTTTCAATAGCTGCTCGCGCTTGACCAGCAAGGGCTGGGGGCGATTTTTATCCTCAAGCCGGAAAGACTCCAGTGGACAGGTAGCGGTCGCCCCGGTCGCAGACCACGAAGACGATGGTGGCGCCCTCCTCGCGTGCGGCGATCTGCTGCGCCACCCAGCAGGCGCCGGCAGCCGAGATGCCGCCGAACAGCCCTTCCTCGCGCGCCATGCGCCGGGCCATATCCTCGGCGTCGTCCTGGCTGACCAGCACCAGCTCATCGACCATGCTGGGCTGGTAGATCTTGGGCTGGTACTCCTCGGGCCACTTGCGGATACCGGGGATGCGCGAGCCTTCCTCCGGCTGTGCGCCGATGATGCGCACGCCCGGGTTTTTCTCGCGCAGGAAACGCGACACGCCGGTGATGGTGCCCGTGGTGCCCATGGCGCTGACGAAGTGCGTGATGCGCCCGCCGGTCTGCTCCCAGATCTCCGGGCCGGTGGTTTCGTAGTGGATGCGCGGGTTGTCCTCGTTGGCGAACTGATCCAGCACCACGCCCTTGCCCTGGGCGACCATCTGCTCGGCCAGGTCGCGCGCGTACTCCATGCCGCCGCTGCGCGGGGTCAGGATCAGCTCGGCGCCGTAGGCGCGCATGGTCTGGGCGCGCTCCACGGACAGGTCTTCCGGCATGATGAGCAGCATCCGGTAGCCGCGCACGGCGGCCACCATGGCCAGGGCAATGCCGGTGTTGCCCGAAGTGGCTTCGATCAGCGTGTCGCCGGGACGGATGCTGCCGCGCTCCTCGGCGCGGCGGATCATGGACAAGGCCGCGCGATCCTTGACCGAGCCTGCCGGGTTGTTGCCCTCCAGCTTGCCCAGCACCACGTTGCCGCGCGCTGCGTTGTCCTGTGCGTTGATGCGCTGCAAAGCCACGAGCGGCGTGCGCCCGATGACATCATCGATGGTCGGATAGGTCGTCATGCGGCGCTACTGTGCCATAATTTGCGACTTCGCTTTTTTGCGTTTGCCCGGGTGGTGGAATTGGTAGACGCAGGGGACTCAAAATCCCCCGCCGCAAGGCGTGCCGGTTCGATTCCGGCCCCGGGCACCACATTACTGTCTCATACCGTCCCAAGACGTTCCAAAACCCGCGTGCTACAAGGCACTGCGGGTTTTTCTTTGTCCCGTACCGTGCCACCATGACCCACCACATACCGTCACTTTGACGGTACTTTTGACGGTACCGGATACCGTCAGCCCGGCAGATACCGTCAACAGGGGACGCACATGGCACTGACAGACACCTTCGTGAAGAACGCCAAGCCTGATGCTGGCAAGGCAGCAGGCACCAAGCACACCGACGGGCAGGGGCTGTACCTGCTGGTCAAGCCGGCGGGCAAGTACTGCACCACACTGAAGGCCGCACAGTTCCGAGAACGTGCGGCCTTTTCTTTTTTTTCTCTGAAGCGCCCGCTAGGGCGTGTCATCAATCAACGCCGCTACAGTTGAAAGCTACGGCCGCCGGCGGCAAGTAAAGGCGATGCAAGTAAAGGCGATGAGTAAGAGATATGCCCTCAGTGATGTGCAGTGGGCGCGCATCAAAGACCTGCTACCGGGTCAGGCAGGACATTCCGGAGCCACGGCAAAAGACAACCGGCTGTTCGTGGACGCGGTGCTATACCGCTACCGAGCAGGGATTGCTTGGCGAGATCTGTCGACGCGCTTTGGCGACTTTCGTGTCGTGCATACCCGTCACTCTCGCTGGAGCGACAAAGGTGTTTGGCAACGGGTGTTGGAGGCCTTGGCGCAGGACGCGGACGATGAGTACGCGATGATCGACGCCACCATCGTGCGGGCCCATCAGCACAGCGCTGGTGCAAAAGGGGGGATCCGGATCAGCAGGCTCTTGGGCGCAGCCGAGGAGGCCTGAGCACCAAGATCCATGCGACGGTCGATGCGCTGGGCAACCCGACAGGATTTGTCCTCACCCCTGGGCAGGCGCATGACCTCAAGGGCGCCGATGTCCTGCTCAAGGACACGCCCGCACAGACCATCCTCGCCGACAAGGCCTATGACGCCCAGGCCCGACTGATCGGGCCGCTGCTGGACAAGGGAAAAGCGGTTGTCATTCCGTCTCGGGCGACCAACAGACAGCCGCGTGCATATGACCGAGACCTGTACAAGGCGCGCCATCTGATCGAAAACTTCTTCGCACGCTTGAAGCAGTACCGCGCCATCGCTACGCGCTACGACAAGACCGCGCACAACTTCCTGGGGGCCATTCACCTGGCCGCATCCATGGTGTGGCTGGCGTGAGCGGTAGCAACCCTGCCATGCTCTCGGGATTGATTGATGACACGCCCTAGATCGATGCGCCGGCCCGAGCCGTCATGCACCAGGGCTTCGCAACCGGGGTGAGCGCAAGGGCAGCGAGGGCTGATCGGCATACCAGCATTGCCCGCCAGCGCCGGGCAGGGCGATGCATATTCCAGGGGAGAGCCACGCTGTTCTCTTCTCATGAGCGGCGGCATGGGAGACAGACCCGCCATGGATTTGTGCAGTGTGCTGCCATGCACCCATTGAAGCTGTGCAATTTTCCGACTACAGAAAAACCGAGAAAGGCTTGTTGCACAGCGCGGCCTTTCTTGCGCTTCGGCCATGAAGAAGCGGGATGGATGCTTCAAGCCAGCATCGCCTTGCCCCAGCCCCCGACTGCCTGCGCAGCCCGCATCCCATGCGGCGGCGTGTCGGCGGGCTCGGGGGGCTTGCCCGGGATGTCCGGATCAACCGGCTGATCTCCTGGATGGCGGTGCATGGAGCATGGCATCTCGGCGCTGTCCTTTCGAAAGTCTCGCAGGGTTCTCGGCAAATGCGGCGGTGGCGGCGCCTGGCGCCTGCCCGATGCAGCCCGGCAATCGGGCCGCACGGCTGGAAAGGAGCATTGGCCTTTCCAGACACCGTCAATTCCCTGATGCCCTGGCGCCGTTGCGGTGGGGCCGTATTCCTTGCCCTGCAGGTGTGCCGGTATGACCATCAGACCTGCGGGCAGCACGAATCCAGCCTCGGCGGCCAGGCAGAGCGTTGTGCGAAGGGGGTTTCTGCAATAGAGCCCTGGCGCAGCTGCCCTTTTGCCCGGACGCCACCGCGAGCGGCGTGGCGGGTCAGGGTCGTCTGCTCGGCAGGGGCGGCGAGGCCACAGAAAGCGTGCCCGGCACCTGGGTCGAAAAGCGGCGCCCGTGGCGGGTTGTCTGCCTGGTCGTCATTGTTATGAACTCCTTGCTGGTCGATCTGCGCGGCTGGGGCATGGCCCTTGCACAGCCCTGCATGGCCCCGCGCGTCGATCACCTGGGCAGCAACCTTACGGGGCCATGCCTAGGCGATATGTAGGATGATGGCGGACGTTCATGACCCGCTGATGACAGTCCGGCAGGCTGCAGCCAGCAAGGCGCTGCAAACGGTTCACCCCTCCTGGCGCTGCACCAGTTGCCGCCCGGCGCCGGTAATGGCAAATCCGCCTTCGGGCGTCTTGCGGATGTAGCCCCAGTCCAGCAAGCGGCCCGACAGGTGCTGGCGCAGCGCCTCGGGCACGGTCATGACAGCCTCCAGCTCAAGCTGCTTGAGGGTTCGGAGTTCATCCACGGTGGGCTCGAAAACCGGGGCGTGGTAGGTAGGGGTGTTGGTGGCCATGGTCGTCTCCTCGTGCATGGGCGCGGCGTTGCGGGGCGCAGGTGCCGGGCGGGGGTCTTGGCCAGAATAAGCGCGCCACAGGCCGTTTGTCCATCAGCCGACAACCCCCAGACAGGCGCGCCCGGGCCTACAGCCAGCCCCCTTCAACCAGCACCCTTCAGGAAATGAAAGCGCTGCAGGGTGCGCTGGCGGGCGCTGGCGTGCTCGACCACTGGATGCGGATAGTCCGTGCCCAGGCGCACGCCACAGGCCTGCAGCTGCGCCGCCGGCATGGCTGCCGGAAAGTGGATGTGCCGATCCGGCAGCCGTGCCAGTTCGGGCAGGTAGCGGCGGATGAAGCGCCCCTGCGGGTCGAATTTTTGCGATTGCATGACCGGGTTAAAGATGCGAAACCAAGGCTGGGCATCGCAGCCGGTGGAGGCCGCCCACTGCCAGCCACCGTTGTTGGCCGCCAGGTCGTAGTCGTTCAGGTGCTGGGCAAAGTAGCGCTCGCCCCGGCGCCAGTCGATGCCCAGATCCTTGGTCAGAAAGCTGGCCACCACCATGCGCAGGCGGTTGTGCATGTAGCCGCTGTGGTGCAGCTGGCGCATGGCGGCATCGACCAGTGGATAGCCGGTGCGCCCCTGCACCCAGGCTTGCCACAGCTGCGGTGCCTCGTCCCACTGCACGCGGTCGCACTCGGGCCGAAAGGACTGCTGCACGACCTGCGGGTGGTGCCACAGGATCATGAAATAGAAATCGCGCCAGCACAGCTCGGCCAGCCAGGCCTGCGCACCGGCGTCGCCCCGGACGGCGCGCGCCTGCGCCAGCGCCGCCGCCGCGCGGATGGACAGCGTGCCAAAGCGCAGATGCACCGACAGATAGGACACGCCCTTGTGCGCCGGATAGTCGCGCGCCTCGCGGTAGTGCTGGATGCGGCCGGCAAAATCCTGCAGCAGCTGGTGCGCACCCCGGCTGCCAGTGGGCAGGGCCAGCGCACCCAGATTGGTGCGCTCGAAACCCAGTTGCGCCAGCGTCGGCAAGGCTTCACCTGCCGGGGGCGGCGCCAGTTGCCGGGCATGGCGCGCCACCGGATAGGCCTTGAGCTGGAAGGCGTCCAGGCGCTGCAGCCAGGCGTGCCGGTAAGGCGTGAAGACACTGTAGGGCCGGCCCTGGCGGCTGAGCACCTCGTCGCACTCCAGCAGGGCCTGATCCTTGTGCAGCGACAAGGCAATGCCGGCCTGCCGCAGGGCCTGGGCTACGCGCGCGTCGCGCTCACGCGCTGCCGGCTCGTAGTCGCGGTTGGCCAGCACCTCGCGCACGCCCAGCTGCCGCGCCAGTTGCACGATGCAGGCCAGCGCCGGGCCATGGCGCACGATCAGCCCGCCTCCGGGGGCACCGCTGCCCGCTGCCAGCGCCTGCAGGTCGGCGTGCAGCGCGGAAACGCTGGCATGGATGAATTCGACGCGCCGGTCGGCCCGCGTGGGCAGCGCGTCCAGGATGTCGGTGTCGAAGACGAAGGCGCAATACACGCGCGCATGGCTGCGCAGCGCGTGGTACAGCGCCGCATGGTCATCGGCGCGCAGATCGCGGCGAAACCAGACCAACGCGGCGCTGCCCCCGGCTGCTGCGTCTGCTGCGTCTGCTGCGTCTGCTGCGGCTGCTGCGGCTGCTGCGGCTGCTGCGGCTGCTGCGGCTGCTGCGGCTGCTGCGGCTGCTGCGGTGATGGTTGCAGTTGCGGTTGCCGCTGTGGTGCGATTCATGGCGCTTCGGGGCTGGAGTTGGGATTGGAATTGGAGCCGTCCGCCCCGCCCTCATCCGCCCCCGCCGTCTGGCCCAGCCAGCGGGCAAAGCGCGCCAGCGCCGGGGTGGCGGGCTGCTGGGGCGTGACCAGGTAGTAGCTGCGCTCGCGCTGCGGCGCCTGAGCGCAGGCGATGACCAGTTCGCCACGCGCCAGCTCCTGCTCGATCAGCAGCGGCGGGATCAGCGCCACGCCCAGGCCTTGCGCGGCAGCTTCGGCCAGCATGGAAAACAGCTCCAGCCGTGGCCCGTCCAGGGTACGCTGTGCCGCCACCCCGGCAGCGGCAAACCACTGCTGCCAACCCAGCGGGCGCGTGCTTTGCTGCAGCAGCGGCAGCCCGGCAATGGCCTGCGGCGCCACCGGCTGCCAGGCCCGGCCCGGCCCGCGCTGGGCGGCCCGCGCCAGCAGCTGCGGGCTGCACACCGGCACGATGTCCTCGTGCATCAGCCACTGCGCCTGCACGCCGGGCCAGTTGGCCACCTGCGCGGCCGTGCCGGCGAACAGCGCGGCATCGAAGGTGGTGTCGGCAAACAGGAAAGGCCGCGTGCGCACGTCGATATGGACGGTGATGTCGGGGTGCTGGCGCGCCAGTTGCGGCAGGCGCGGCAGCAGCCAGCGCGTGGCGAAGGTGGGCACGGCGGCCAGCGCCACACTGCCGCCGGCGCCCTGGTGCGCCATGATCTCCAGCGTGCCCTGGCGCAGCTCCAGCAGCCAGCGGCCTGCCTGGCGCGCGTACTGGCGCCCGGCCTCGGTCAGCGCGACGCCGTGGCGCGTGCGGCGAAACAGCGCCACGCCCAACAATTCCTCCAGCGCCATGATCTGGCGCGAGACCGCGCCCTGGGTCAGCGACAGCTCCTGCGCCGCACGGGTATAGCTCTGGTGGCGCGCGGCGGCTTCGAGGCAGGCCAGCGCCTGGGTGGATGGCAAGGGAGTAGGCATTCGCGCCGCTCGTGCAGGCAGGTGGGAGACAGGGATGAGGCAGGGACAACGGGCGCCCGATTGTAGGGAGGCACTAGCTTGATTCATGCGTTTTCCTCATGCCTGAATGAAATCAAATCGTTTGCCTCGCAGATTTGCGCTGCCTATCATGCTTTTTTTTATTTTCTTAGCGCAAGGAGACCAGCATGAGCCGCAATTTCCAATGGGACGACCCCCTGCAATTCGACCAGCAACTGAGCGAGGACGAGCGCGCCATCCGTGACGCCGCCGCCGCCTACTGCCAGGAGCGCCTCGCGCCGCGCGTGCTGGACATGTTCCGCCATGAAAAGACCGACACCAGCATCTTTCGCGAGATGGGCGAGCTGGGCCTGCTGGGGCCGACCATCCCCACCGAGTACGGCGGCGCCGGCCTGAGCTACGTCAGCTACGGCCTGGTGGCGCGCGAGATCGAGCGCGTGGACTCGGGCTACCGCTCCATGGCCAGCGTGCAGTCGTCGCTGGTCATGGTGCCCATCAACGCGTTCGGCACCGAGGCACAAAAGCACAAATACCTGCCGAAACTGGCCAGCGGCGAGTTCATCGGCTGCTTTGGCCTGACCGAGCCCGACCACGGCTCCGACCCCGGCAGCATGGCCAGCCGCGCACGCAAGGTGGACGGCGGCTATCGCCTCACCGGCGCCAAGATGTGGATCACCAACAGCCCGGTGGCCGACGTCTTCGTGGTCTGGGCCAAGGAAGTGAGCGAGGGCGGCAGCGTCGGCCCGATCCGCGGCTTCATCCTGGACAAGGGCATGGAAGGCCTGTCGGCCCCGGCCATCCACGGCAAGGTGGGCCTGCGTGCCAGCATCACCGGCGAGATCGTCATGGACAACGTGTTCGTGCCCGAGGAAAACGCCTTCCCCGAGGTGCAAGGCCTCAAAGGCCCCTTCACCTGCCTGAACAGCGCGCGCTTCGGCATCGCCTGGGGCGCCATGGGCGCGGCCGAGTTCTGCTGGCACACGGCGCGCCAGTACACGCTGGATCGCCAGCAGTTCGGCCGCCCGCTGGCCGCCAATCAGCTGGTGCAGAAAAAGCTGGCCGACATGCAGACCGAGATCGCCCTGGGCCTGCAGGCAGCGCTGCGCGTGGGCCGCATCAAGGACGAAGGGCACAACGTCATCGAGGCGACCTCGCTCATCAAGCGCAACAACTGCGGTAAGGCGCTGGACATCGCCCGCCTGGCGCGCGACATGATGGGCGGCAACGGCATCAGCGACGAGTTCGGCGTGGCGCGCCACCTGGTCAACCTGGAGGTGGTCAACACCTACGAGGGCACGCACGATGTCCACGCGCTGATCCTGGGCCGGGCGCAGACGGGCATCGCCGCCTTTGCCAACTGACATTTTGCTATTATATTGATAGCTATAAGCGCTTGACTGGCAAGGGTTTGATGGCTTTTTCCTGTATTTTCGGAATTGGTGCGGTGCAGCGCTGTCTTGCACGCCCTGCGGATGCGCACCTGCAGCACGATCAGGGCGCACGCAGCACAATCGGCAGCGAAACGCCCTCCTCCTTCCCGCCCACGGCGGTTCACCATACAGGAGCCTTGCCATGCCCTCCCTCCAGCTCCCTCTCCTGCGTGCCATCGCGATGAGCGCTGCGGCGCTGCTGGCCACCGGCTGCGCCAGCGTGCCTGGCGACCCCTATGGGCCGTACAGCCCGTACTACAGCGATGGCGGCTACGCCCCGCGCTACTACTCGGCGCCATCTCCCGCCATCACCGTGTATGAGCCGCCTGCCGTGATCTACACCGCTCCGCCCCCGGGCTGGCGTGCCGAAGCCTGGCGCGAGCGCCAGCGCCAGGAAGCACGCGAGCGCGAACGCGAGCGCCGGCTGGAGCAGCAGCGGCGCGAGCATGAGCGCCGCGAGTGGGAGCGCCAGCGAGAGCGCGAGCAGCAGGCCGAGCGCCGGCGCCAAGAGCAGGCCCAGCGCCCGGCACATCGCCCGCTGACCCCGCTGGAGCGCGAAGCGCTGGAAAAGGGCTGGCGCCCAGCGCCTCAGCAATGGCGGCGTTGAGGCGCGCGCCGCGCAGCACCCAGCCCCTGCGCCAGTCCTCGGGCCGCACCCTGGCGCTGCTCACGCTGGCGCTGTGCCTGCCCGCCGCCGCCCAGGTGGTGCGCTGCACCGACCCGGCCACCGGGCGCATCACCTATACCGACGGCGGCTGCGCCAGTGGTCAGGCCGTCCAGGAGGTGCTGCCACCGAAAAGCCCCGAGGACATCGCCCGTGAGCAGCAGCAGGCCGAGGCCGCCCTGGCGCGCAAGCATGAGCGCCAGCAGCGCGAAACCGCCGAGCGCGCCGCCGAACGTGCTGCCGAGCTGGAAGCCGCGCGCATCGAGGCCCTGCGCAACCCCGCGCCGCCGCCGGCCTACCCAGCGTATCCAACCCCGGCACCGGCACCCATCATCATTGCACCGCCCTACGGCTATCCGCTTCCCGGCCACGGCGGGCGACCACCGCACTGGCGCCCGCCACCGCCGCCGCCCGAAATCACCCGCTGCAACGTCTTTCGCTGCTACGACCGCCAGGGCAACAGCTACCCACGCTGAAGACCGGCCTGCAGGCCCTGCAGCACGGTCGGATAGCGCAGCTGCAGCCCCAGTTCGCGCTCCATGCGCTGCGTGAGCAGCCGGCGCGACTCGCCCAGAAAGCTCATCTGCAACGGCGAAAGTTGCAGCGCCGCCTGCGCCCGCGTCAGGCGCGGCGGGCGCGGCAGGCCATACAGATCAGCCGCCAGATCCAGGTACTGGCCCAGCTTCAGCCCACTGGCATCGCTGATGTTGCAGGCCCGCTGGGGCCGGCCGCGCCACAGGGCCAGCAGGCAGGCGCGCGCCAGATCGTCGGCGTGGATGTGGTTGGTGTGGACGTCCTCGGCCTCCACCAGGGCCGGTGCGCCCCTGAGCAGCCGCTCGCGCGGCGTGCCGCCCGCGCGGTCGCTGGCGTAGATGCCCGGCGCCCGCAGCAGGCTCACGCGCACGCCCGAGCGCCCCAGGGCGCGCAGGCTAGCCTCGGCGTGGACGCGCCGCCGCGCCCGCGCCGTCATGGGCCGCACCGGGCGCGCCTCACTCACCCACTGCCCGGCGCAGTCGCCATAGACGCCGCTGGTGGAGACATAGACCAGCGCCTGCGCCTGCGCGCCCCGGCGCAGCGTGCGCACCAGCGCCACGGTGCGCGGATCGGCCAGCCCGCTGTACCCGCCCTGCCCTGCGGTGCCCAGCCCCGGCGGCGGCGCCAGGTGCAGCACCCGGGTGGCCAGGCCGGCGAGGCGCCTCAGGCTGGCCGGCCTGTCCAGATCACCCACCAGCGCCGTGATGCCGGCAGCGCGCAGCAGGGGCAGGCGCTGCGGGTCGGAGGTCAGCGCCAGCACCCGGCAGCGCTGCGCGCCGCTGGCCGCGCCCAGCTCGCGCGCCGCGCGCAGGCCAACGTCGCCGCAGCCGACGATCAGCAGCCGCGGGCGGCGAAAGCGCGCCGGCAGCGCGCCGAGGGGGTTTTGATGGGCGGGCAAAATCGCGGCCTTCGTAATGCACCAGAACGACTGTGAGGATAGCCCACCATGAGTAGCGCCGAGAGCACCGCCCCGGACACCGCCCACCAGATCACCGTCCAGCCCAGCGGCCGCAGCTTCCAGACGCCAGCCGGGCAGGCCATCCTGGCGGCGGCCATCGGCAGCGGCATCGGCCTGCCCTACGGCTGCAAGGACGGCGCCTGCGGCTCGTGCAAGTGCAGAAAGCTCAGCGGCTCGGTCGAGCACGGCCCGCACCAGCAAAAAGCCCTGAGCGACGCCGAGGAGGCCGCCGGCTTCATCCTGACCTGCTGCGCCCGGCCCCTGACCGATGTGGTCATCGAGTCGCGGCAGGTGACCGACGAGAGCAGCTATCCCATCCGCAAGCTGCCCGTGCGCGTGGCGCAACTGCAGCGCCTGTCGCACGACGCCATGCAGCTGCGCCTGCAACTGCCGGCAGCCGATACCTTCCGCTATCACGCCGGGCAGTACATCGAGTTCATCCTCAAGGACGGTGCGCGCCGCGCCTATTCGATGGCCAACGCGCCGCACACCCTGCAGGCCGGCGCGCCAGCGGTGGAGCTGCACATCCGCCACATGCCGGGCGGGCGCTTCACCGACCACGTCTTCGGGGCGCTCAAGGAAAAGGACATCCTGCGCATCGAAGGGCCATTCGGCAGCTTCTTCCTGCGCGAAGACAGCGACAAGCCCCTGGTGCTGCTGGCCTCGGGCACGGGTTTTGCGCCGCTCAAGGCACTGATCGAGCACATGCAGCACAAGGGCATCACGCGCCCTGCCGTGCTGTACTGGGGTGGCCGGCGCCCGCGCGACCTGTACCTGGACGCCTGGGTGCGCGAGCGCCTGCAGGACATGCCGCAGCTGCGCTACGTGCCGGTGGTCTCCGACGCCCTGCCCGAGGACGGCTGGACGGGGCGCACCGGCTTCGTCCATCAGGCGGTGCTGGACGACTTTGCCGACCTGTCGGGCCACCAGGTCTATGCCTGCGGCGCACCGGTGGTGGTCGAGGCCGCCCGCGACAGCTACAGCGCCCAGCGCGGCCTGCCGCCCGAGGAGTTCTTTGCCGACGCCTTCACCTCCGAGGCCGACAAGCACGGCGCCTGAGCTACCTCGGCGCCTGCGGCCTGGGAGTCGCCCTCAGGCCGAGGCCATCTCGCGGCACATGCGCGCGCAGTGCGCGCAGGCCTTGGCGCATTCCTGGCAGTGGGCGTGCTGGTGCGACTGGCATTCCTTGGCGCAGGCCTCGCAGATACGGGCGCACAGCGCGCAGATGTCGGCAGCGTAGTCGCTGGCGCGCGCCATGGCGGCGGCGGCCAGGCGGCAGATGGCGGCGCAGTCCATATCCAGCGCGATGCAGCGCGCCATGTGCGCCACGTCGTCCTCGCGCAGGCAGGCGGCGGCGCAGAAGTCGCAGGCAGCGGCGCAGGCATTGCAGGCCTGGATGCAGTCGGCGTAGCGGGAGGCGGACAGGGTGGAGGGAGCTTGCTGGGTCATGCGGAATCCTTTCGTCAGGCGGGTGAACGGGGTACGAAAGTGGCCGTCGAGCCGGCCACGGGCCATGCTAGAAATGGCCCGGACGAGACACCTGTAGGACAGCGCAGCCAGCCCCGGAAGTCCGCAGCCGGTGCAGCCGCTGCAATTTTTTGCACAATCGGCGGCCTATGAAACGCAGAACCCCCTCCTTTTCGCCCTGGCCGCAGCCGCTGCGGCTGTGTCTCCCAGCCTGCACGCCCAGTCTTCGGGGCCCATCCGCCTGGTCGTGCCCTACGCCCCTGGCGGCCCCATCGACGTGACGGCCCGCGCCCTGGCCGAGCGCGTGCGCGACAGCCTGGGCACTGTGGTGGTGGACAACAAGGCCGGCGCTGGCGGCAACATCGGCGCCGACGCAGTGGCCAAGGCCGCGCCGGACGGCCTGACCATCGGCATCGCCGCCACGGCCACGCACGCTGTCAACCCCTGGCTGTACAGCCGTATGCCCTACGACGCGGCCAAGGATTTCACCGGCATCACGCAGATGGTGCGCGTGCCCAACGTGCTGGTGGTCAACGCCGCGCGCGCCGAGCAGCTCAAGATCAATACCGTGGCCGACCTGATCGCCTACGCCCGCGCCAACCCGGCCAAGCTCAACTACGGCAGCGGCGGCAACGGCAGCGCCGGCCACCTGGCCGGCGAGATGTTCAAGCAAAAGGCCGGCATCTATGCCCTGCACATCCCGTATCGCGGCGCCAGCCCGGCGCAGCTGGCGCTGATGGCCGGCGAGGTGGACTTCAACATCGACAACCTGGCGGCGGCTGCGCCCAACATCCGTGCCGGCAAGCTCAAGGCGCTGGCGGTGACCAGCGAGCAGGCCAGCCCCATGCTGCCAGGCGTGCCGCCGCTGTCGGCCACCTTCCCCGGCTTTGCCATCGACACCTGGTGGGGCCTGATGGCCCCGGCAGGCACGCCCAAGGCGGCCATCGACCGGCTGAACAAGGCCTTCACCGACGCCCTGAAAGCGCCCGAGACCAAGACCCGCTTCGAGGCCCTGCTGGCCGAGCCGGTGCCGACCACGCCCGAGCAGTTCAACGCCTTCATGGCCGCCGAGCGCGCCAAGTACCAGCAGGTGGTCAAGGCTTCGGGCGCCAAGGTCGATTAAGCCCTGGATTAAGCATCAAATCCGGCTCAAACCCTTGCCCAGCAAGCGCTGACAGCTATTGTTCAAGTAGCAAAATTCAGTCGCTGCCGCCGAGCCAGGCAGGCGCATCGGCAACACGCTCGATGCGCTGGCCGGCCACCGCCGCGCGCTGCTCGGGCGTGACCAGATGCGGCGCCAGTTCGGCCAGTGGCAGCAGCACGAAGGCGCGCTCGGCCAGGCGCGGATGCGGCACGGTCAGCGCGGGCGTGCCGTGGCGCTCGGCGCCATACAGCAGCACGTCCAGATCCAGCGTGCGCGGCGCATTGCGCCAGGGCCGCTGGCGGCCTGCGCCGGTTTCGATGGCCTGCAGGGCGTGCAGCAGCGCCAGGGCCGGCAGGCCGGTCTGCAGGTGCGCCACGGCGTTCAGATAATCCGGCCCCTGCGCGTCCACCGGCGCGCTGCACCACAGCGAGGACACTTGCAGCACGCGCGTATCCGCCAGCGCATCCATGCTGGCCACGGCGGCGCGCAGTGCGGCGCGGGCATCACCCAGGTTGGCGCCCAGGCCGATCCAGGCGGACACGGCATCGGGCCGGGCGGCACTCATTCGGCGCCCTGCCGGCCTTGGCTGCCGGCGCTGTCTGCACCGTTCACATCGTTCGCAGCGCCCGTGCCATTCGGGCCGCCAGCGCCAGCGTCGCCCTCGGCGCTGCCGCCGCCAGCAGGCTTGCGCCGGCGCCGGCGGCGCTTCTTGGCCGGCGCCGCGTCGTCATGTGCCAGCGCTGCCGTCTGTGCCTCAAGCGGATCAACCGGGTCAACTGGCTCAAGGGCACCCGCTGCAGCCGCAGCAGCTGGCGGCGGCGCTGCCGGCGTCACCCGGCGCACCACCGGCTGATTCTTCTTTTGCTGGGCGCGCTGCTGCTGGCGCAGCTCCTCGCGCACCTGGGCCAGCAGGTCATGGCGGCGTGCGTCATCGGTGATGGAAAACTCCTGCCACCACTCGACCAGGCCCTCGCGCACCTCGCCCACGTCGGCGCGCAGGCGCAGAAAGTCGAAGCCGGCGCGAAAGCGGATGTGCGCCACCATGCTGAAGGGCGTGTTGCCCGAGCGCTTGTCAAAGCGCGGCTGCATGACCCAGATCTCGCGCATGTCGGCCGCCAGCTTGCCGCGCCCGGACACGTCGCCGATGCGCTGGTCGAACACCGCGTCGATGGCGTCCTGCAGCGCCGGGAAGGTGTGCTCGCCCGCCTCCAGGCGCTGCTGCCAGCCGGCCTGCACGTCCTGCCACAGCACGCAGGCCAGCAGAAAGCTCGGCGCCACGGCCTTGCCCTCGGCCACGCGGCGGTCGGTGTCCAGCAGCGCGGCGCGCACCAGCGGCACCTCGGCGCGCTCGACCACCACATCCAGCAGCGGATAGATGCCGCGCGCCAGGCCCAGTTTTTTCAGCTGCTCGATGGTGGCAATCGCGTGGCCGGTCTGCAAAAGCTTGAGCATTTCGTCGAACAGCCGGCTTTGCGGCACGTCGGCCAGCAGATGCTCGCTGGCCACCAGCGGCCTGGCCGTCTTGGGCTCCAGCTCGAAACCCAGCGGGCTGAGCTTGGCGGCAAAACGCACGGCGCGGATGATGCGCACCGGGTCTTCGCGGTAGCGCGCCGCCGCGTCGCCGATCATGCGCAGCACGCGCTTGCCCGCGTCCTGGATGCCCTTGTGGTAGTCCACCACGATCTGCGTCTGCGGGTCGTAGTACATGGCGTTGACGGTGAAGTCGCGCCGCGCGGCATCTTCCTCCTGCGGCCCCCAGACGTTGTCGCGCAGCACCCGGCCACTGGCATCGACGGCGTGCTCCATGCCGGCCAGCTGGGCGCGGCTGGTCTTTTCGTTGCCCTTGACCTGCTCGGCGGCGCTGTTGTCGAGGTAGGCGCGGAAGGTGGAGACTTCCACCACGTCATGCTCGCGCCCGCGGCCATGCACCACATGCACGATGCGAAAGCGCTTGCCAATGATGAAGGCGCGCCGGAACAGCGCCTTGACCTGCTCGGGCGTGGCATTGGTGGCCACGTCGAAATCCTTGGGCTTGAGGCCCAGCAGCAGGTCGCGCACCGCGCCGCCGACGATGTAGGCCTCGTGGCCGGCCTCCTGCAGCGTGCGCACCACCTCGAAGGCGCGCTTGTCCACCAGTTGCGGGTCGATGCCGTGGACGCTGGCGGGCACTTCCTCGCGCTTGCCGAAGCGCTTCTTGCCGGCGGCGGCGCGGCCAGCGCCAGCGCCGCCCTTCTTGCCCAGCAGCTTGTCGATGAAGGTCTTGATCATGGTGCTTTCGGGGCAAACAGTTCCAGGATGGGCCAGCCGCGTTCGGTGGCCAGGGCGCGCAATCGCGCGTCGGGATTGGTGGCCACCGGGCGGGTGACCCGCTCCAGCAGCGGCACGTCGTTGAAGGAGTCGCTGTAGAAGGTGCTGTCCACGTCCTGCCAGGCCAGGCCGCGCGCGGCCAGCCAGGCATCCATGCGCTGCACCTTGCCCTCGCGCATGGAGGGCACGCCGTGGATGGCGCCGCTGTACCAGCCGTTCGCGCCGCGCGCCAGCTCCACGGCCAGCAATTGCTCCACGCCCAGGGCGCGGGCGATGGGCCGGGTCACGAATTCGTTGGTGGCGGTGATGATGACCAGCTCGTCGCCGGCGGCGCGGTGGCGCGCCAGCAGATCGAGCGCCTCGGGCCGGATGGCCGGCTGTATGACCTCGCGCATGAACTGCGCGTGCGCCGCCTCGGCGGCCTGCTGGCCGCGCTGGCAGACGGCCTCGGTGGCAAAGCGCACGTAGTCGTGTACATCCAGCCGCCCGGCAACATAGTCGTCGTAGAAGGCCTGGTTGCGCCGGCCGAATTCGCCGCGCTCGCACCAGCCCAGGCGGATGGTGAACTCGCCCCACTCGTAGTCCGAGTCGAGCGGCAGCAGCGTGTGATCCAGGTCGAACAGGGCCAGGCGCGGGCGCTGCGGGGTGGGGTCAGTGGACATATGTCTTTCAGATCGAAACGCAGGCAAATCCTGTTGCAGGACAAACGCGCGGCAGCGCCCGGCTCAATCGCCTTGCAACATGCTCTTGAGCAGCGGGATGGTCACGGCGCGCTGGGTGCGCAGGGCAAAGCCGTCCAGGCGGTCGAGCAGCCCGGTCAGGCTGCCCAGGTCGCGCGAGAAGTGGTGCAGCATGTAGTCCACCACGTCGCCGGCCAGCGCCATGCCGCGCTCGCCGGCCTGGCGGTGCAGCACGGCGCGCAGTTCGTCCTCGGCCAGCGGCTGCAACTGGAACACATGGCCCCAGGCCAGGCGCGAGCGCAAGTCCTCGCGCAGCGCCAGGTCGGCGGGCGGCAGGTCGCCGGCGGCCAGCACCCAGCGCGGCGGGCCGGCCGCCGGGTCGAGCGCGTTGATGAACCAGTTGAAGGCCGCTGCCTGCTGCTCCTCGCTGTAGCGGTGTACGTCGTGCAGCAGCACGGCGCTCCAGCGCTCGTCGAAGGCGCTGGGCCAGCGCATGGCCGGGTCGAGCCAGCCCACGCGCGCGCCCTGGGCGCGCAGCGCCTCGTAGGCGGCACGCAGCAGGTGCGACTTGCCGGTGCCCGGCGCGCCCCACAGGTAGATCGGCACGGGCGAGTGCAGCGCCGCCGCCTCGCCGGCGGCCAGGCGCAGGTGCTGCAGCGCCTGGGCGTTGCTGCCGGGCTGGAAGTTCTCCAGCGTCGGGCCGCTGGCCAGGCCGATGTCCAGGGCCAGCTGCTTCATCGCCGGCACAGGGCGCGCCGCGCGCAGGGGCGTGGGAGGCGTGAGGGAAGATTCAGGAGCATGGAATGCCGGGTGGAGGACGACCGAGGCTGCCCGGTCGCAAGGCCCGCGCCCGCTGGCGCAAAGCCAGGGCACGATGGACGGCGGATTTTAAGGGGGACGCCGGCAGCGCCTTAAAATCCGCCGTTTGCGCCCCAGGCTCCCCCGGAGCGCGCGTGTCGCCCGGCAGATTTTCCTTCCCTTTCCATGAGCACCTCCACCTCCACCCCCATCTCCTACAAGGACGCCGGCGTTGACATCGACGCCGGCGACGCGCTGGTCGAGCGCATCAAGCCGCTGGCCAGGAAGACCCTGCGGGAGGGCGTGATGGCCGGGATCGGCGGCTTCGGCGCGCTGTTCGAGGTACCCAGGCGCTACCGCGAGCCGGTGCTGGTGTCGGGCACCGATGGCGTGGGCACCAAGCTGAAACTGGCCTTCGAGTGGAACATGCACGACAGCGTGGGCATCGACCTGGTGGCCATGAGCGTCAACGACGTGCTGGTGCAGGGCGCCGAGCCGCTGTTCTTCCTGGACTACTTCGCCTGCGGCAAGCTGGATGTGGACACGGCGGCGGCCGTGGTCGGCGGCATTGCGCGCGGCTGCGAGCTGTCGGGCTGCGCGCTGATCGGCGGCGAGACGGCGGAGATGCCCGGCATGTACCCCGAGGGCGAATACGACCTGGCCGGCTTTGCTGTGGGCGTGGTCGAGAAATCCAAGATCCTGAACGGCGCGGCCGTGCAGGCCGGCGACGTGGTGCTGGGCCTGCAGTCGAGCGGCGTACATTCCAACGGCTTTTCGCTGGTGCGCAAGTGCCTGGAGCGCGCCGCAGGCCAGGGCGCGCTGCCCGAGCAGCTGGACGGCCAGCCGCTGCGCCAGGCCGTCATGGCGCCCACCCGGCTGTACGTCAAGAGCGTGCTGGCCGCGCTGGCCGCACACCCGCACAGCGATGAGACTCCGGGCATCAAGGCGCTGGCGCACATCACCGGCGGCGGCCTGCTGGAGAACATCCCGCGCGTGCTGCCGGATGGCTTGGCCGCGCACCTCACAGCCGGCAGCTGGCCGCGCAGCGAGCTGTTCGCCTGGCTGCAGCGCACCGCCGGCATCGATGACATCGAGATGAACCGCACCTTCAACAACGGCATCGGCATGGTGGTCGTGGTGGCCGCCGAGGCCGCCGAGGCAGTGCGCGCGCTGCTTGCCGAGCACGGCGAGTCCGTACACACCATTGGCCGCATCGCCGAGCGCGGCGCCGGCGCTGCCGTGGCCATCGCCTGAAGCCCCTTTCTTCTTCTTGAAGTTCCATGCCTGCCGGGCCGCACCCGCCGCCTGAAGCGCCCCCGGGGCGCTGCTGCCGCTGGAGGGCGGCCCGCCGCCGGCCCAGCGTGGCCAGCGCCCCGGCCCCGAATGGCACGAACCCACGCGCGGCGTCAAGCTGGCCAGCTATCTGCTGATGGTCGGCACACTGGTGCTGGTCATGCTGCAAGGCCTGTTGCCAGGCCTGTTGACCGTCTGCCTGGGTTTCTTGCTGACGCGCTGGCTGGCCGCCCGGCTGAGCTGGCTGCCGCAGGGCGGCCCGGGCAGCAACCGCGCCGGCAGCCTGGCGGCGGCGCTGGTCATGCTCTCGCCGCTGCTGCTGGTGGCGCTGGCGCTGTCGCACTCGCGCAGCTACATCCTGGCTGCGCCGGCGCAGTACCGCGAGCTGCTGGATTTTCTGGCGCGCACCGTGTTGGAGCTGCGCCTGAAGCTGCCGCCCGACATCGCCGCACAGCTGCCCGAGGGCGCCGCCGAGATCCAGCGCACCATCGCCGGCTACCTGGCGGCCAAGGCCGGCGCACTGGCCGTGGCCGGGCGTGTCTGGCTGGCCGGACTGCTGTACGCCTATGTCGGCCTGCTGATCGGCGCGCTGGCCGCCGTGCGTGCGCGCGGGCGCTCGCACGGCCCGCTGGCGCAGGCGCTGACCCTGCGCGTGGCGCGCCTGGGCGACGCCTTCCGCCAGATCGTCGCCGCGCAGTTCTGGATCGCCTCGTTCAACACCTTGCTCACCGCCACCTTCCTGCTGGCCGTGCTGCCGCTGTGGGGCATGCGCCTGCCCTACACGCCGGCGCTGATCACGCTCACTTTCATCGCCGGGCTGGTGCCCATCGTCGGCAATTTGCTGTGCAACGCCGTGATCACGCTGGTCGGCCTGTCGGTCTCGCCCACGGCGGCGGTGGCCTGCCTGGCCTTTCTGATCCTGATCCACAAGGCCGAGTACGTCATCAACGCCAAGGTGGTCGGCCAGCGCACGCACATGGGCGTGTGGGAGCTGCTGTCGGTCATGTTCGTTGCCGAGGCCGTCTTCGGCCCCGCCGGGCTGGTGGCCGCGCCACTGTTCTACGCCTACCTGAAAAAGGAGCTGGAGGCGGAAAAGCTGGTCTGAACAAGGGGCTGGGCAGCCCTCCATTCAGCTATGTTTTATATAGCTATCACCGCTTGCCAGCAAAGGGTTTGAGCCGCTTTTGGCCTGATTTTCCAGGCTGCAATGCAGTGTCACCATCGCACCACGGCAAATCTCGCCAAGCCCAGCGGCTTGGGCTATCCTGCCCGCTGCGCCAGCGGCGCCCCCTTCCACCCATCCAATACCGCTACGGAGACCTTTGCATGACCATTCTTGTCGCCTACGTTGCCCGCCCTGAGGGCCAGGCCGCGCTGGACAAAGCCATCGAAATCGCCACGCGCCGCAATGAGCGCCTGGTGGTCGTCAACGCCGGCCCCGGCGGGCGCGGCGAGGATCCGAGCATCGTCAACGGCTACGAGGTCGAGCGCGTCGAGGAGCGCCTGGCCGCCCTGCCCATCCAGGCCGAGTTCAAGCAGTTCGTGCGCGGCAAGAGCGCCATCGACGAGATCGACGAGATGGTCGCGCAGCTGCAGGTGTCGGTGCTGGTCATCGGCCTGCGCAAGCGCTCCGCCGTGGGCAAGCTGCTGCTGGGCAGCATGGCGCAGGAAATCCTGATGACCGTGGATTGCCCGGTGCTGGCCGTCAAGGCCAGTTGAAGCGGCACCGAACGCGCGCACGGGCGGCCTTGCTGTGCCGCCCTTTTCTTTTGGCCGGGCAGCGCGCGCCACTGGGGACGGTTGTATGTTTGGCGCTTGCCGCACAGCCTCCCAGGATCGTGCCTGCGCGCTACCGCTGGCGCAGCACGCGCAGCAGCTCGGCCACTGCCGCCGTGTCTGCCGCACCATGCGCGTTGTCCAGATAGAGTTGCAGGTCGGCCATGGCCTGCTGGGCCTCATCCAGTTGCGCATGGGCCAGGCCCTTGTCGCGCCATTCGGCCCAGGCCTCGGGCAGCAGCAGCACCAGGCGCTGCTGCACCTGCAGCAGCAGCGGCCAGTCGTCGGCAGCGCGAAACACTTCCTTGAGATTGCGCAACATGCGCGCCACGATGTCGCGCGCCGTGGCCGGCTGCAGGTACAGCGTCAGCGACGGCGCCGCAGCCCCGCTTGCAGGCTGGCCGTGCAGCAGCGCCAGGCGCTCGATCAGTGCGTCTTGCGACAGCGATTGCCCGGTCAGCGGATCCAGCACCACCTGCCCGCCCGCCACGCGCACCTTGACCAGGAAATGCCCCGGAAACGACACCCCGGCAGCATTCAGCCCCAGGCCCTGCGCCAGCTCTAGCCACAGCACGGCCAGCGAGATCGGGATGCCCCGGCGCGTGTGCAGCACGGTGTGCAGGTAGCTATTGCCCGGGGCGTAGTAGTCGTTGGGGTTGCCGGCAAAGGCCAACTCGCCGTAGAAGAAATGGTTCAGCGCGCGCAGGCGCTGCAAGGCGCCGGCATCGTGCGGCAGGCGCCGCGCCAGGCGCGCCTGCAGGGCGTCCACATCGGCCAGCACCTGCTGCACGTCCAGCTGCGGGTGCTCGATCTGGGCGATGCAGGCGGCCGTCTCCAGCAGGGGCACGGCAGCATCCCGGGGCGTGACCAGGGCGGCGAAATACTCCAGCGCGGTCGGAACGGTGTAGTGCAGGCTCATGCGCTCGCTCGGTTTTCCAGCATCAGCGGCGCAGCAGCTGGCGCAACTTCAGGCCGGCTGCCGTCAATGCACCAAAGTACAGCAGCGCCGAGGCCACCAGCAGCGCCGCCAGCAGGGCTGCGCGCTGCACGCTGCGCTCTTGCAGCGCCAGCCAGTCGAACTGGCCCCTGGCCCACCACAGAAAGGCCGCCAGCAGCGCATTGGCCAGCAGCACCTGGACGGCCAGCCGCAGCCAGCCGGCGCGCGGCGCAAAGCTGCCCCGGCGGATCAGGCCGGCCAGCAGCCAGCCAGCGTTGAGCAGCGCCCCCAGGCCAATCGACAGCGCCAGCCCGGCGTGCGCCAGCCAGGGCACGAAGGCGAGGTTCATGAGCTGCGTGGCCACCAGCACCACGATGGCGATGCGCACCGGCGTGCGGATGTCCTGGCTGGCGTAGTAGCCCGGCGCCAGCACCTTGACGGCCACCAGGCCCAGCAGCCCGGCGCCATAGCCAGCCAGCGCCAGCGTGATTTGCTGCACATCCTGCGCACCCAGGGCGCCGTGGTGGAACAGCGTGGCCACCAGCGGCAGGCCGAAGACCAGCAGGCCCACGGCGCAGGGCAGCGCCAGCACGACGACGATGCGCAGGCCCCAGTCCAGCATGGCGCTGTAGCGCTCGGTATCGCCGGCGGCGCGCGCGGCAGCCAGTTGCGGCGTCAGCACCACGCCTAGCGCCACGCCCAGCAGCGCGGTCGGAAACTCCATCAGCCGGTCGGCATAGAACAGCCAGGTCACGCTGCCCGGCGCCAGCCAGGAGGCGATCTGCGTGTTGATCATCAAGGACAGCTGCGCCACACCCACGCCCAGCACGGCGGGCGCCATCAGGCCCAGGATGCGGCGCACGCCGGCGTCCTGCCAGGCGGCGCGGATGCGCGCCGGCGTCAGCGCGATGCGTGGCATCAAACCCAGGCGCAAGAGGGCCGGCAGCTGGGCACCCAACTGCAGCGCGCCGCCGGCCATGACACCGCCGACCATGGCGTAGATCGGCTCGATGCCGCGCGCGGCCAGCGCCGGCGCGCCGGCCCAGGCGGCGGCGATCATCGAGACGTTGAGCAGCACGGGGGTGGCGGCGGGCACGGCAAAACGCTTCCAGGTGTTGAGCACACCGGCGGACAGTGCCACCAGCGACATGAAGCCGATGTAGGGGAACATCCAGCGCGTCATGAAGACGGCGGCCTCGAAGCCTTCGCCGCTTTGGCGCAGGCCGCTGGCCAGCAGCCACACCAGCGCCGGCGCGCCCAGCATCCCGGCCAGGCACACCAGCACCAGCACCCACAGCAGCGCCGTGGCCACGGCGTCGATCAGGCCGCGCGTGGCCGCATCGCCATGCTGCGCCCGGTGCGCCGCCAGCACCGGCACGAAGGCCTGGCTGAAAGCGCCCTCGGCAAACAGGCGGCGAAACAGGTTGGGGATGCGAAAGGCGACGTTGAAGGCGTCGGTCAGCGCCGTGGCGCCGAAGATGGACGCCATGAGCAGGTCGCGTGCCAGGCCCGTCACGCGCGAGGCCAGGGTCAGTAGCGAAACGGTGGATGCGGCTTTGAACAGGGACACCGCAGCGAGTGTATGCGCGCGCCATGCGCTGCCGGGCAAAAAGGCCGCCACGCTATAATCGCCGGCTTTGCTGGCAACATCCACAGACAACTTAGGAACACACAATGGCATCCAACAAGCCCAAGAAGAAGAACCCGCGCCTGGCGTCGGGCCGCAAGCGCACCCGCCAGGGCGTCAAGCTCAACGCAGCCAACACCTCGCTGCGCTCCAAGTACCGCACTGCGGTGAAGAACGTCGAAAAGGCCGTGCTGGCCGGCGACAAGCCGAAGGCGACCGAACTGTTTGCCAAGGCGCAGTCGGTGCTGGACACCATTGCCGACAAGGGCATCTTCCACAAGAACAAGGCTGCTCGCGACAAGAGCCGCCTGTCCGCCAAGGTCAAGGCCCTGGCAGCTCCCGCCGCCGCCTGACGCTTTCAGGCAAACAGCCCGGGTGGCCTGCCACCCGCCGTTTGTAACGGGTGCGCTGCCAGCAAAACAAGAAAACCGCCTTCGGGCGGTTTTTTTGTGCCCGTCGTTTGGGCGTTGTGCGGGACGTTGTGCCGACCGCTCTTACCCCTTGGCGTCAGGCAGCAAGCAGGCGTCGGCCACCTGCAGATCGTTGTCGCGGGCGAAGTTCATGACGAAATCCCAGGCCATGGGCTCGTGCTCGCGCAGGTCGGAATGCACGACCACGCACTTGACGCCGCCCAGCGTGGTCGGGATGCACCAGGGCGAGTAGCTCAGGTGCGCGCCCGGCGTGGAGCGCGCCCCGCCCGGGCGGAACTGGCTCATCACCCCGGCCAGGCGCTCGGCCCAGTCGCTGGGCCGGAAGGTCTTGCCCTGGTGGGTCACGCCTTGGATGAAGACTTCCTTGGAAGAAGATGCAGGTGCAGCCATCGGTATGGGGCAAAACAGGAAGGCAGCGTTGTGCGCTGCAACAGGCGATTCTAACTCTTATACAAGACTGACCCCATCCAGCCCCCACCCCCCGCCCGACAGTCACCGCCGCTGCCCGAACCTCTGCCGGACATCAACATTGCAGCAGCCTCGCCAGCGCAGCAGCAGGCGGCCCCTAGAATCGCTTTTCGCTTCGCCGCCAGCGCCGCCCTCCCGCGCAGCGCAGCGGCGGCTTTTGCCTCACGGCCCCTTGCTCCCTTGGAATCAGGAGATTTCCGCATGACCGCTTTTGCCCCGGCTGCCTCGCCCCACGTGATGAACACCTACGCCCGCGTGCCGATCGCGCTGGAGCGAGGCCAGGGCGTGCGTCTGTGGGACGCGCGCGGCAAGCAGTATCTGGATGCACTGGCCGGCATCGCCGTCAACACCCTGGGCCACAACCACCCAAAGCTGGTGCCGGCGCTGCAGGATCAGCTGGCCAAGCTGATCCACACCTCCAACTACTACCACGTGCCGCTGCAGGAAGAACTGGCACGCCTGCTGGTCGAGCGCTCGGGCCTGACCAATGCGTTTTTCTGCAACTCCGGCCTGGAGGCCAACGAGGCAGCCCTGAAGCTCGCGCGCAAGTACGGCCACGACCGCGGCATCGAGCGCCCGCAGATCGTGGTCTATGACAAGGCCTTTCATGGCCGCTCCATCGCCACGCTGTCGGCCACCGGCAACGCCAAGGTGCAGGCCGGCTTTGGCCCGCTGGTGGAAGGCTTCATCCGCGTGCCCATGAACGATATCGAGGCCATCCGCGCCGCCACCGAGGGGAATCCGGATGTGGTCGCAGTGTTCTTCGAGACCATCCAGGGCGAGGGCGGCGTCAACCCCATGCGCGCCGAATACCTGCGCCAGCTGCGCGCCCTGTGCGACGAGCGCGGCTGGCTGATGATGATCGACGAGGTGCAGTGCGGCATGGGCCGCACCGGCAAATGGTTTGCCCACCAGTGGGCCGGCATCCTGCCCGACGTGATGCCGCTGGCCAAGGGCCTGGGCTCGGGCGTGCCGATCGGCGCCGTGGTCGCCGGCCCCAAGGCCGCCAGCATCTTCGGCCCGGGCAACCACGGCACGACCTTTGGCGGCAACCCGCTGGCCATGCGCGCCGGCGTGGAGACCATCCGCATCATGGAAGAGGATGGCCTGCTGGCCAACGCCGCCGCCGTGGGCGAGCACCTCAAGGCAGCGCTGGTGCAGGCCTTGGCCGGCCTGGACGGCGTGGTCGAGGTACGTGGCCAGGGCCTGATGCTGGGCGTGGAGCTGGCGCGACCCTGCGGCGCCCTGGTGCAGCGCGCCGCCGACGCCGGCCTCTTGATCTCGGTCACCGCCGACAACGTGATCCGCCTGGTGCCCTCGCTGATCCTGACGCGCGCCGAGGCCGACGAGATCGTGGCCCTGCTGGCGCCGCTGGTGCAGGCCTTCCTGGCCGAAGGGGCGTGAGCACCATGGCGATCCGGCATTACCTGCAGTTCAGCGATTTCACGGCTGACGAATACCACTACCTGTTCCAGCGCGCGGCGGCCATCAAGGCCAAGTTCAAGGGCTACGAGAAATACCACCCACTCACCGACCGCACGCTGGCCATGATCTTCGAGAAAGCCAGCACGCGCACCCGCGTCAGCTTCGAGGCCGGCATGTACCAGCTCGGCGGCAGCGTGGTGCATCTGACCACGGGCGACAGCCAGCTGGGCCGCGCCGAGCCCATCGAGGACTCGGCCCGGGTCATCAGCCGCATGGTCGATCTGGTCATGATCCGCACCTTCGAGCAAACCAAGATCGAAGCCTTTGCCGCCCACTCGCGCGTGCCGGTCATCAATGGCCTGACCAACGAGTTCCACCCCTGCCAGATCCTGGCCGACATCTTCACCTTCATCGAGCAACGCGGCTCCATCCAAGGCAAGACCGTGGCCTGGGTGGGCGATGGCAACAACATGGCCAACACCTGGCTGCAGGCTGCCGAACTGCTGGGCTTTCGGGTACATGTGAGCACGCCGCGCGGCTATGAAATCGATGAGAAATTGGCCGTTGGGGCAAGTGGGGCAAGCGCTGGCAGCTATCAATTTTTCAGCAACCCGCACGATGCCTGCCGCAGCGCCGATCTGGTCACGACGGACGTGTGGACCAGCATGGGCTTCGAGGCCGAGAACGAGGAGCGCCGACGCGCCTTTGCCGACTGGTGCGTCGATGAAGCCATGATGGCCGAGGCCCGCCCGGACGCGCTGTTCATGCACTGCCTGCCGGCGCACCGGGGCGAGGAAGTCACCGCCGGCGTGATCGACGGCCCCCAGTCCGTCGTCTGGGACGAGGCAGAGAATCGAATGCACGTGCAAAAGGCACTCATGGAGTACCTTTTGCTCGGCCGGATTGCCTGAAGGGCAAGACGGCGGCGCGCCAGCGCCGGCATTCGATTCCGGCGCAGGCTCATGTCCGCGCCAGCGGACGTGAAGTGGCCGCAGGTCACGGGCCGAAGCCACAACGAATGCACGTGCAAAAGGCACTCATGGAGTACCTTTTGCTCGGCCGGATTGCCTGAAGGGCAAGACGGCGGCGCGCCAGCGCCGGCATTCGATTCCGGCGCAGGCTCATGTCCGCGCCAGCGGACGTGAAGTGGCCGCAGGTCACGGGCCGAAGCCACAACGAATGCACGTGCAAAAGGCACTCATGGAGTACCTTTTGCTCGGCCGGATTGCCTGAAGGGCAGGCTCAGCCGCGCATCGGCCCCTGGTGCAGGCGGCAGCCAGCCTGCGCCAGGTCGCGGGCAAAGGCCTGCGAGCGCAGATAGTCCCACTCCACCACCCGCTGCCCGGCCAGCCCGTCGCGCGGCACTGGCGCAGCCGCCGGGTGGCACATCAGCAGGCCGCCATCAGGCAGCTGCGACAGCCAGCGGCGCATGTGGGCGCGATAGGCTGCCACATCCGGCGCATCAAAGGCATAGACGCCGCCAAATCCCCGGTTCATGACCACACCGGCACGGCGCAGCTGGCGCCGGGCCGTCCAGCCGCCCAGCAGCGCAATGGCCGCCGCCTTGGGGCTGCGCCACAGGCTGCCCGCCGGCCAGGTCGAGCGCACCCAGGGCATCTCGTGCGCCCCATAGCGCGCTTGCAGCTCCTGCAACAGCGCCTGGCGCACGCCGGGCAGTTGATGCACGTGCTGATGGCCGTCGATGAAGTCCGGCGGCGTGCCCAGCGCGCGCTCGAAGGCGTCGAGCTGTACGGCCCACTGCGCACGCAGCGCCGGCACGCGCAGGCCGCCGGCGTAGGCGCGGCGCAGCACCTGGCCCAGGGTCAGCGCGCCGCCCTGCACATGGCCATCGTGGCCGCCGTGGCCCTCGGTCAAATTGAAATGCAGGCCTAGCGCCAGCGCTGGCCTCAGCTCGCGCAGCGCCGCTGCTGCAGCCGGCCAGTGCGGCGCCGTGGTCATGCAGCTGGTGGCTGACAGCCGCCCGGCGCGTGCCAGCGCCTGCACAGCCTGATCGACCAGCGGATGCAGCGCATAGTCATCCGCACACAGCACCAGCCGGCGCAGCGGCGGGCCGCCCTTGCCGCCTTCCCCGCGCCGCCCGCTCATGCCGGCCCGGTGGCCCGGAAGGCCCAGAACTTGCTGAACACGAACGTCCCCACCGCCACCAGCAGCAACACCGCCAGCAAACTGACCAGGTAATGCCAGGGCAGCCAGCGCAGGGCCAGGGCGTACAGCAGCTCGTTGGCGGCAAAGGACACGCTGGCCACCAGGAAATAGCGCAGCGCCGCCCGCCAGTGGCGTGCCTGGGCATCGGCAAAGGTCAGCCAGGCGTGGCCGCAGTAGCTCACGCCGAAGGCGACAAAAAAAGCCAGCACATTAGCCAGCAGCGGCGGCACCTGGGCCAGCGCCACCCACAGCGCCACGGCCAGCAGGTGCGTGCTGGCCGCTGCTGCGCCCACGACGATGAACTGCAGGGCCTGCGGCAAGCCCCGCAGCGCCTGCACGGCGCGCGCCAGCATGGGTGGCAAGTCAGCTCTCCCGGCTGCCGTCGCCGCGCAGCGGACTGTGGTCGTCGTCGCGCGCCAGCAGATAGCTGGGCCGGTGCTTGACCTCATCGTAGATGCGCCCGATGTACTCGCCCAGCACGCCGATCGACATCAGCTGCACGCCGGCAAACAGCATCATGCCGGCGGCCAGCGTCGGCCAGCCGTCCAGGTCGTTGCCGAACATGAGCGTCTCCACGGTGATCCAGGCGCCATAGCCCAGCGCGATGAGCGCCACCGCCGTGCCGATGAAGCTCCACACGCGCAGCGGGATAGTGGTGAACGAGGTCAAGCCCAGCAGCGCCAGCGAGCCCAGGCGGCGCAGGTTGAAGCTGGACTGCCCGGCGGCGCGATCCTGCGGCACGAAGGGCAGCGCCGCCGTCTTGAAGCCGACCCAGGCGTACAGGCCCTTCATGAAGCGGTGATGCTCGGGCAGGCTCTTGAGCGCCTCGGCCACGCGCCTGTCCATCCAGCGAAAGTCACCCGCGTGCGGCGGCACCTTGACGCGATTGCCGCTGTTGAGCAGGTGATAGAACAGCTCCGTGCCCAGGCGCTTGGCGCTGCCTTCCGCCGAGCGGTCGGCGATCACTCCATAGACCATGTCGTAGCCCAGCAGCCACAGGCTGTGCATCTCGGGCAACATGGCCAATGGATGCTGGAAGTCGGCATCGATCAGCAGCACGGCATTGCCGCGCGCGTGGTCGATGCCGGCCGACAGCGCCGCCTCCTTGCCGAAATTGCGCGACAGCGCCAGGTAGCGCACCGGCAGGCCCGCCTGCGCCAGCGCCAGTGCCGCATCGTGCGTCCCGTCGCGGCTGCCGTCGTTGACGACGATGATCTCGAACTGCGCCGTCAACTGCCCCACCGCCTGCGCCAGGGCATGGACGAAGGGCTGCAAATTGGCCTCCTCGTTGTAGGCCGGCACCACGCAGCTCAGGCGCAGCGCCGGCCTGGGCAGGGCAGCGGGCGGGGCTGCCGGCGCGTAGTCGGCGTGCAGCGGTCGGGCGTCATCGGTCATCGCGCGGATTGTCCCAAAACTGCGCCCGGCCAGCGCCTCGCCGGCGTCGCGCCCGCCCTACACTTGCGCCCTTGCCAAAAACCCCGGTCGCGCTGTCCAGGCGCGTCCTTTTCCGTTGCAGCCATGGCGACCATCGTCTTTTCCCACGCCAACAGCTTCCCCCTGGGTACCTACCGGGTGCTGTTCGAGCACCTGCGCGCACGCGGCTTCACCGTGGCCGGCCCGCAGCGCTTCGGCCACGACCCACGCTATCCGGTCACCAGCAATTGGCCGCACCTGGTACAGCAACTGGCCGACTTCGCCGCCGAGCAGCAACGCGCCAGTGGCGAGCCGGTCTTTCTGGTCGGGCACTCGCTGGGCGGCATCCTGAGCGCCATGGCGGCTGCGCGCCACCCCGAACTGGCACGCGGCGTGCTGCTGATCGACTCGCCCCTGGTGGGCGGCTGGCGCGCCAGCGCCGTGGGCGTGGCCAAGCGCACGCCACTGCTGGGCGCGCTATCGCCCGGACGCATCAGCCGCGCGCGGCGCAACACCTGGGCCAGCAGCGAAGAAGCTCTGGAGCACTTCCAGCGCAAGAAAATATTTGCCCGCTGGGATCCCCAGGTGCTGCGCGACTATGTGGAGCACGGCCTGCTCGATCAGGACGGCAAGCGCGTGCTGGCCTTCGAGCGCGAGGTGGAGACCGCCATCTACAACACCCTGCCGCACAACCTGGACGCGCTCCTGCGCCGCCACCCGCTGCGCTGCCCGGCGGCCTTCATCGGCGGGCGCTCGTCGGTAGAGATGCGCCAGGTCGGCATGACGCTGACCGAGCGCATCACTCAGGGCCGCATCACGATGCTGGACGGCAGCCACCTGTTCCCGATGGAGCAGCCGCTGACCACGGCGGCAGCGATCGAGGCCGCATTGCTGAATTTGCAAGCCATCAGCCACAAGCACAGCAAAAAAAAATGAGCGTCAGAGGCGAAAAACTCTCCTGCATCATTGCCCAACCAGCTTGCAACAAGTTTTGAACCATCTGACAATAATTTCGTTAGTTTTCATCAACAGGGGCAAGCCCCCAGGAGGAGTTCACCATGCATAGCACAACATTCGGCATTCCCTTGCTTCGGCCAGCACTTTTGTTTGCAGTAAGCTTGGCATGCAGTACGGCGCAAGCCCAGGTGATCGATTTCTCGTCATCGCGCGGAGCGGGCATTTCCCAATCCGATGTGATGATGGAAAACATCCGCATCCGGGTTCCAGTCCCTAACCCCTTTGATCCCGGATCCAGCACCACGGTCGAGAACAGCTACAACGTACGCTTTCGCTTCGATCCCACGACCCTGCATCTGGTGCCCATCGGCATAGACCAGACTGATCCGCAGCAAGCCTGTGCATCAGCCACCGTCTCGGTATTCGATGCCGTGCGCGGCGCGGCTGCCCCCATCGCCAACGCCTCGGTCACTTTGGGCAATCAGACCCTCCAGACCAACGCTCAAGGACAGGTTTCTTTCTCCGGACTGCCTGCCAGCACCTTTACCATCAACGCAGCAGCAAGCGATTACGTCCCAGCCAGCCAAGCCATTGCCCTGTCATGCGACACGCCGGCCAGTACGGCCATTGCACTGTCTCCCTCCAATCCCAACCAAGGAGGGCTGGGAGCAGGGCAGTTCCGCATCATCCTCACTTGGGGCCAAGACCCAGCCGATCTGGACTCGCACCTGACAGGGCCTGGAACCACAGCCGATAGCCGCTTCCACGTGTTTTACGCCAACAAGACAAATGGCGGCGTCTGCGGCCTGGATGTGGACGATGTGACTTCCTTCGGCCCCGAAACCGTCACCTGCCCCAGCACTGGCTCCACCGGCACGCTGCGCCCCGGGGTGTACCGCTACTCTGTACATCACTACTCGGGCCTGACCAACATCGGCGCATCAGGAGCGTCGGTACGCCTGGAATTCGCCAATGGCCAGCAATACCGCTTCACTCCCCCAGCGTTGTCCAATTACCTGGGCAGAAACGATGTGTGGACGGTATTTGAGCTGACCGTCAACAGCAACGGCGCCGTCAGCATGGCACCTGTCGATTCAGTCATGAACAATGTCGGTTCTGGCCAGGTTCGCTCTGGCGACAAGGGTGCTGTCGAGTTGGCCGCACCGCAGTTTGGCCGTGCCGAAGACATGAGCCTGATGCGTGGCCTGAGCAAATAAGCAGCGCACCGGGCGACTCACACGCCCACAGGCCAACATTGCTCCAGCCCGGTTTCGCTCTATCGTCAAGCGAAACCGGGTTTTTATTGAATCACTCAAAAAAGATAGCCCCCAGCGCTTGCCTGATAAGGCTTTGAGCCGGAAAACACTGAAAAATCTTCAGTCTGCCCAGGTCACCAGCCCCGACCAGGCCGTGGCCAGCACCACCAGGCCGAAGGCGATGCGGTAATACGCAAACGGCACGAAGCTGTGCGAGCTGATGTAGCGCAGCAGCCAGCGCACGCACAGCCAGGCACTCAGAAAAGAAAACACCAGCCCCACGGCGAACAGCGGGATGTCGGCGGCGGACAGCAGCGCGCGCTCCTTGTACAGGCTGTAGGCGCCGGCGCCGATCAGCGTGGGGATGGCCAGGAAGAACGAATAGTCCGTGGCGGCCTTGCGCGACAGGCCCAGCAACATGCCGCCGATGATGGTCGCGCCGCTCCTGCTGGTGCCCGGCACCATGGCCAAGCACTGCACCAGGCCGACCTTGAGCGCGTCCAGCGGCCCCATGTCGTCCACGCTCTGGATACGCACGGCCACCTGCTGGCGCCGCTCGGCCCACAGGATGATGAAACCGCCCACGATGAAGGTGCTGGCCACGACGACGGGCGTGAACAGGTGCTCCTTGATGGCGCGGCCAAACAGCAGGCCCAGCACCACGGCGGGGAAGAAGCCGATCAGCACGTTGAGCGCGAAGCGCTGCGCCTGGCGCTGGCTGGGCAGCTGCACCAGCGTCGCGTGGATGCGCTGCCAATAGACCAGGATCACGGCAAAGATGGCGCCAGTCTGGATGGCGATGTCGAAGACCTTGGCCTTGGCGTCGTCGAAGCCCAGCAGGCTGCCTGCCAGGATCAGGTGCCCGGTGGAGGAGATGGGCAAAAACTCGGTCAAGCCCTCGACCACACCCATGATGGCGGCCTTGAGCAGCAATACGGTATCCACGCGCTTTCCTCGTCCTGAATGGTGAAGCCCGCCGGGCGGCGGGAAAAAACGGCGGATTATCGGCCCCACCCTGGCGCGTCCCCGTGCAGCGCCGCCTGCCGCCAGCGCATTCCTGCCGCCTTCCACGCCGCCCCTGGCGCAACTGGCGCCCCCCTGGCGGCCATCCGTCGCATGGCCGTGGCGCACCGCCATCCTGCCCGGCACAGTGCGCGCATCGCACTTTTGCCCGTGCGGCCCACCACACCAGGAGCCTGACATGCGGATGCAGATTGCCATGCACCCACCGCAGATGCCGCGGGGAGCAGCCAGCACTTCCAGCACCGCAACGCCGGCCTGATCCCGCCCACCTCACCCTGCACGACCATGAACCACGACCCCGCAGCCCCCAGCCCACCCCTCGCAGCCGATCTGGAGCGCCTGGCGCAGCGGCGCGCCCGCGCCAAGCTGGGCTGGTATTCGCACGCCAGCGTCTATGTGCTGGTCAATCTGCTGCTGGCCTTCCTGTGCGCACGCAGCAGCTATCCCTGGGCCGTGTACCCGGCCCTGGGCTGGGGCCTGGGCTTGCTGCTGCACGGCGCAGGCGTCTGGCTGGGCGCCCCGGGCGGCGCCCTGTACAGCCAATTGCTGGAGCGCGAGCGCGCTGCGCTGCACGGCAGGCGCCGGCCTTGAGCGCCGGCCCTTTCAACAGCATTGCGGCAAACAAGCCTTTCACGTGCCGGCAAACGCACGTGCGTTGTGCGCCAAGGGTTCGCGGACAGCTCGTCCAGCACGCAACGCACAACGCACAATCGCCCCATGCCCGTCAGCCCGCCCCCCTGCGCCAGCTGCTGCGCGACGGCCTCGTCACCGCAGCGTTCTGCTGCGTCATCGCCCTGGCGCTCACCGTGGGCGGGCACGGCGCCTGGGACGAGCAACTGGTGTATTCGCTGGCCATCGGCGGCGTCGCCTGGCTGGTCATCGAGGCCGGGCGGCTGGCCTTTGCCGCAGATGGTTCCTGGCCGCACGGCTGGCGCGGCGCAGCGCTGGTGGCCGCTGGCAGCCTGGTCGGCCTGCTGCTGGGCTCGGCGCTGGGCGACCGCTACAGCGGCCAGCCGCAGCCCATCTGGCGCAGCCCCTGGCTGGCCTCGACGCTGGTCATCACCGTGCTGGCGGCGGTGGCGGTGTCGTTCTTCATGTACAGCCGTGCCCATGCCCGGCGCCTGGCGCTCGAAGCCGCACAGGCCCAGCGCGACGCCGTGCAGGCCCGCCTGAGCCTGCTGCAGGCGCAGCTGGAGCCGCACATGCTGTTCAACACCCTGGCCAACCTGCGCGCGCTGATCGCCAGCGACACGCCGCGTGCGCTGGACATGCTGGATCACCTGAACGCCTGGCTGCGCGCCACGCTGGGGGCCTCGCGCACTGCGCTGCATCCGCTGGCCGATGAGTTCGCGCTCCTGCAGGACTACCTGGCACTGATCGCCGTGCGCCTGGGGCCGCGCCTGGCCTACCGCCTGGAGCTGCCGCCGGCGCTGGCCACCCTGCCCGTGCCGGCGCTGGTGCTGCAGCCGCTGGTGGAAAACGCCATCCGCCACGGCCTGGAGCCGCAACTGGCGGGCGGCACGCTGCAGGTGCGCGCCGAACTGCTGCCCGGCGCATTGCTGTGCCTGAGCGTGCACGACGATGGCGCCGGCCTGTCCGCCGCGCTGCCGGCCAAGGCCGACAGCAGCACCAGTCACTTCGGCCTGAGCCAGGTGCGCCAGCGCCTGACCGCCCTGTACGGCCCTGCCGGAACTCTCGAATTGATAGCTGGAGACGCTGGTGGTACAAGGGCTAGAGTCATATTTCCCATCAAAAACACCGACCTGGCAGGACAAGCATGACCGCTACCAGCACAGCGCGTGCATTGATTGCCGAGGACGAGCCGCTGCTGGCCGCCGCCTTGGCACGCGAGTTGGCCGCCGCCTGGCCCGGACTGGCCATCGTCGCCAGCGTCGGCGATGGCCTGGCTGCCGAGCACACGGCACTGGCGCTGCGCCCCGACGTGCTGTTCCTGGACATCCGGATGCCCGGCCAGAGCGGCCTGGAGACCGCCGCCGCGCTGGCTGACGCCTGGCCCGCCGACGGCCCGCCTTTTCCGCTGCTGGTCTTCGTCACCGCCTACGACCAGTACGCGGTGCAGGCCTTCGAGGCGCAGGCGCTGGACTATGTGCTCAAGCCGGTGCAGCCCGCACGCTTGCGAAAAACTGTGCAAAAACTCCAGCAAACCCTTGCCAGCCAAGCGCTGACAGCTATCAATCTTGATTCAACCCTGAGCCAGTTGCGCGCCCTGCTGGCAGCGCGGCAGCAGGCCGACGGGCGCGCCAGCGCCGCCACGCCCCTGAGCGTGATCCAGGCCGGCAGCGGCAGTCAGATCGAGCTGGTGCCGTTGGCCGAAGTGGTTTATTTCGAGGCTGCCGACAAGTACGTGCGCGTGGTCACCGCCGCACGCGAGTACCTGATCCGCACCCCGCTCAAGGAGCTGGCGGCACGGCTGGATGCAGGCGAGTTCTGGCAGATCCACCGTGGCACGCTGGTACGCGCAGCACGCATTGCGCGCGCCGAGCGCGACGCGGCGGGCCGCACCTACCTGCACCTGCATGGCCGGCCCGAACGGCTGGCCGTGAGCCGGCTGCACGCCTCGCTGTTCAAGGCCATGTGAAGCGCAGGGGGCCAGCCACGCCAACCGGGCGGGGCCAGGGCCGACGGGGCGACAGGGGAGCGTTGTTCTGGAGATTTGTGCGTAACCCGGCACCAGGGCCGCCGTCTGCAATGCCCTGGATCTGTCACCAAAAGCGCAAGTGCGCCCTTAGAGCGTGTTTACGACTCCCCCGGCTCGCGCTTGCGCGTAGCCATCACGCCATCCTCGGCGGCGGCCAGCGGATCACCCGGCGCCCGCTGGTCGGCGCCCGAGCCAGTCCACTGCGGCGGCACCTGCGAGGGCTGGGTGGTGGCCGGGTTGAAGCGCCGCGCCTGATCAGGCACCAGCGCGCTCACCGGCGCCGGGCGCTGCGGGCGCTTGCGGTTGAGCTCCTGCGCGATCTGCACGGCAGAGGCGGGCCGCCCGGCAATGGTCGGGCGGATGCCGGGGCTGGCCTGCAACTCTTCGGCGCTGGGCGTGCGCGGCAAAAAGCTGTGCGCGTCGGCCAGCGGCCAGTACAGCTTGTAGACGCTGTGCTGGTTGTCCAGGTCGTCCAGGATGGCGCCGAAGCGGATGGTCGGCATGACGGCCGACAGGAGGCGGATGCGCGAGCTGTCGATGCGCCGCACGATGTGGTGCGGCGTGAGCTGGTCGGGGTGCTGCAGGCCGGCGGCCTGCAGCAGCTCTTTCAGTGCGTGCAGCGTGTTGGCGTGGTATTGCGCCACGCGCGTGGCCTTGTCCGGCACCACCAGCGCGCGCTCGCGCAGCGCGTCCTGCGTGGTGATGCCCGTGGGGCACAGCCCCGTGTGGCAGACCTGCGCCTGGATGCAGCCCAGCGCCATCATGAAGCCGCGCCCGGAGTTGCACCAGTCGGCGCCCAGGGCAAACATGCGCGCCAGGTCGAACGAGTTGATGACTTTCCCAGCTGCGCCGATCTTGATGCGATGCCGCAGGTTCACGCCGATCAGCGTGTTGTTGACCAGGTGCAGGCCCTCCTGCACCGGTGCGCCCATGTGGTCGGCGAACTCGATGGGCGCCGCGCCCGTGCCGCCCTCGGCGCCATCGACCACGATGTAGTCGGGCGTGATGTCGGTCTCCAGCATGGCTTTCACGATGGCGAACCACTCCCAGATGTGGCCGATGCACAGCTTGAAGCCCACCGGCTTGCCGCCCGACAGCTCGCGCAGCTGCACGATGAAGTGCATCAGCTCGATGGGCGTGGAAAACGCGCTGTGCGACGACGGCGAGACGCAGTCCACGCCCACCGGGATGCCGCGCGCCGCCGCAATCTCGGGCGTGACCTTGGCGCCCGGCAACATGCCGCCGTGGCCCGGCTTGGCGCCCTGGCTGATCTTGATCTCGATCATCTTGACCTGCGGCTCGCGCGCCTGTTGCGCGAAGCGCTCGGCGTTGAAGCTGCCGTCGTCGTTGCGGCAGCCGAAGTAGCCCGAGCCGATCTCCCAGATCAGGTCGCCGCCGTGCTCGCGGTGGTAGCGGCTGATGCCGCCCTCGCCGGTGTCGTGGGCAAAGCCGTCCATCTTGGCGCCCTTGTTCAGCGCCAGCACGGCGTTGGCCGACATGGAGCCAAAGCTCATGGCCGAGATGTTGAAGACGCTGGCGTTGTAGGGCTGGGTACAGGGCGAAACCCCGTCCTGCCTCTCGCCCGGCTGGCCGCCGATCCAGATGCGGAAGTCGTGCGAGTCGATGTGCGTGGTCTGCATGGAGTGGTTGATCCACTCGTAGCCCTTGGCGCCCACGTCCAGCTTGGTGCCGAAGGGCCGCACGTCGGGCTCGCCCTTGGAGCGCTGATAGACCACCGAGCGCTGGGCGCGCGTGAAGGGCTCGCCCTTGTCCACATCGCCCTCGATGAAGTACTGGCGGATCTCCGGACGGATGAATTCCAGCCAAAAGCGCATGTGCCCCAGGATGGGATAGTTGCGCAGGATGGCGTGGCGCGTCTGGCGCAGGTCGCGCAGGCCCACCAGCGTGAGCGCTCCCGAGGCCAGCGCCAGCGCCAGCGCTGCGCGGCTGGCCGGCATCAGCGCCAGCCACAGCACGCTGGCCAGCGCCAGCAGGATGCACAGGGCCAGGGTGCTGTAGCGCACGCTGTTGACGAAGTAGGCATGGAGCTTCAAGGCAGTCCTTTCGCTGGCGGCAGGGCAGCAGCCGCAGCCGCGCAGGGGCGAATGATGTCCCCCGGCCCGGCGCCACGCCTCGGCATTATCCCCAGCCCCCGGCAGGGACGCCGCCACGACGGGCGCGACAGGCCAGCCGGCGTTTCGCGTGTAGGCTGCGCCGCCATGCCCGACACCTCCTCGCCCCCAGCCCCGAGCCGCAGCGCATCGACCCCCAGCGAACGCCTGGCCCTGCGGATGCTGCTGGCGCTGACCTCGGGCTTTGCCCTGAGCAATGCCTTTCGCACCGTGGCCGCCATCCTGGCCACGCCGCTGCAGGCGCAGTACGCCCTGTCGCCGCAGGAGCTGGGCCTGTTTGCCGGCGCCTTCCACTTCGCCTTTGGCGCCATGCAGATCTTCATGGGCATAGGCATAGACCTGTACGGCGTGCGCCGCACCATCCTGACGGCCTTTCCGCTGGCCATAGCCGGGGCTGTGTTGTCGGCGCTGGCGCCCAGCTTCGGCTGGCTGATGCTGGCGCAGGTGCTGATCGGCGTGGGCTGCGCACCGGCCTTTCTGGTCTGCACGGTGTTCATCGCCCGGCACTTCGCGCCGCAGCGCTTTGCCTCGGTCTCGGGCACGGCCATGGCCGTGGGCACTCTGGGAATGCTGTTCACCGGCACGCCGCTGGCCTGGCTGGTCGAGCAGTGGTCGTGGCGCGCCGGCTTTGCCGTGCTGGCGCTGCTGGCCGTGTGCGCCTGGCTGTGGATGTGGCGCGGCGTACACGAGCCCGTCGGCGCCCCCGCGCAGGGCGCTGCCGCACGCGAATCCGTGGGCCAGGCGATCCGGCGCTTCGGCACGCTGTTCACCCTGGCGCACACCTGGGGCATCGTGGCCCTGGGGGCGGTGACCTATGCCGCGCTGATCGCGCTGCGCGGCCTGTGGCTGGGGCCGCTGCTGGTGGCGCGCCACGACTGGTCGCTGGTGGCCGGCGGCAACGTGGCGCTGGCGCTGTCGCTGGTGGCGCTGGCCGGGCCGATATTGTTTGGCCGCCTCGACCCCGGGCCGGCGCGGCGCCGGCGCTGGCTGGTGGCCTGCACGCTGGCCATGGCGGCGCTGTTCGTCGGCTTGGCGCTGGGGCTGTCGCCCTGGCTGGACGTGGCGCTGATGCTGGCCGTGGGCCTGCTGTCGGGCTTCATCGTGCTGCAGTACGCCGATGTGCGCACCGCCTATCCGGCAGACCTCACGGGCCGGGCCATGGCGGTGTTCACCATGGCCATGTTCCTGGGCGTGGCGGCCATGCAGTGGTTCACCGGGCTGGTGGCGTCGCTGGCGGCGGGCCGGGTGGCCGATGTCTTCGTGCCGGTCATGCTGGCCATTGCCGCGCTGCTGGCGCTGGCCGCTGCCGCCTTTGCCTGGCTGCCCAAGCCGCCTGCCCAGCCCTGAAAAAGCATAAAAACCAGCTCAAACCCTTGCCAGTCAAGCGCTGACAGCTATATAAAAAATAGCAATCATTCGGCAGCGCTGCCGCCCCGGTACAGCCACGGCACGTCCAGCAGCCGCGCACCCAGCAGCCGCATGGCCGTATCGCGCCCCCAGCGTACCGGCCCGCGCGCGTGGAAGATGACGCCGTTGCGCCGGGCGCGCTCCTGCACCCGGGCGTTGCGCTGCCAGCGGTTGAGGGCGTAGCGGCGCAGGCGCAGCACCACCTCCAGCTCGCTCATGGCCAGGGAGTGCTGCAGTTGCGTGGCGTCCTCAATGGCCATGCCGGCGCCCTGGGCCAGGTAGGGACGCATGGGGTGGGCGGCATCGCCCAGCAGCGCCACCAGGCCCTGCGCCATCTGGTGCGCGCCGGCCACGGGCGGGCGATCGAGCAGCGGCCACAGGCGCCAACCGCTGCCGGCATGTGGCACGGCGCGGATCAAGTCCTGCAGCGGCGCGCAGGTCTGCGCCAGCGCTGCCTCCAGCTCGGCGGCGTTGGCGCCGTGATCCCAGCTGTCTAGATCGGCCGGCGCCTGGCCGTGCCGGATGGCGATGATGTTGAGCAACTCGCCCCGGCGCACCGGGTAATGCACCACGTGCAGGCGCGGCCCCAGCCAGGCCGTGACCTGCATGGAGCGCAGCGCCGCCGGCAAGTCCTGCTGCGCCACCACGGCGCGATAGGCCAGGTGGCCGGACGAGCGCATCGGCTCCTGGCCAGCAGCTGCGTGCGGATGCGGCTGCGCAAGCCGTCGGCGCCCAGCAGCGCATCGCCCTCGACTTCGATGCTTTTGTCCCCCCGCCCGGCCTCGTCCGCCGGGCAGGACAGGCGCAGCGTGACCACCCCGCCCTCCTGGCGGCAGTCCAGCGCCGTATGGTTCAGGCTCAGGTGGACATTGGCTTGCTGCCGGGCGGCGTCCAGCAGCAGACCCTGCAGGTCGGCGCGGTGGATAGCGGCGTAGGCTGCGCCGTAGCGCTGCGCGATGTCGGCACCCAGGCGCATGTGGGCCAGCTCGGCGCCGCTGCGCGCGCTGCGCACCGCGATGCGCTCGGGGAAGGCAGCCACAGCCTGCAGGGCGTCCCGCAGGCCCCAGGCCTGCAAGCAGCGCACGACGTTGGGGCCGAGCTGCACGCCGGCGCCGACCTCGGTGAAGGCCGGTGCGCGCTCGTACAGGCGCACGTCCCAGCCGGCGCGGGCGCTGCCCAGGGCGGCGGCCAGGCCACCGATGCCGCCGCCGGCGATCAGGATCTGTTTCTTCAGCATGGCGCGATTGTCACGCCATGCCCGGCCTGCCCTGAAGCGTCACGGCACACGCGCCGGCATCACTGCGTCAGCAGCTGGCGCAGCACATACGGCAGGATGCCGCCGGCGCGGTAGTAGTCCACTTCGATGGGCGTGTCGATGCGCAGGGTGAGCTTTACTTCCTGCACCACGCTGCCATCGGCGCGGCGGATGCGCAGCAAGGCTTCGCTTTGCGGCGTGAGTTGGGCGTCGGCCTCGATGTCGATCAGCTCGTCGCCCTTGAGGCCCAGGGTCTGCCAGGAGTCGTTGCCACGGAATTGCAGCGGCAGCACGCCCATGCCGACCAGGTTGGAGCGGTGGATGCGCTCGAAGCTCCTGGCCACCACGGCCTTGATGCCCAGCAGTTGCGTGCCCTTGGCGGCCCAGTCGCGGCTCGACCCCGTGCCGTACTCCTCGCCGGCAAAGACCACCGTGGGCGTGCCCTGCTCGATGTAGCCCATGGCGGCGTCGAAGATGGACATGCGCTCGCCCCGCTGCGGGCCGTCGCCCTGGAACAGGGTGTAGCCGCCCTCCTCGCGCGAGCCGTCCTCCAGCGGCGGGATCATCAGGTTCTTGATGCGCACGTTGGCAAAGGTGCCGCGCATCATCACGTCGTGGTGACCCCGGCGCGAGCCGTAGCTGTTGAAGTCCAGCCGCGCCACGCCGTGCCCGGTCAGCCAGCGCCCGGCGGGCGAGCTGTCCTTGATCGAGCCGGCCGGCGAGATGTGGTCGGTGGTGATGGAGTCGGCAAACAGCGCCATGATGCGCGCACCCTGCACGGATTCAGCATCTTTTTGGCCTCCAGCCCTTTGCTGGTCAGCGCTGCCAGCTACGTTTTCGAGAGTGAACTCATCGAAGTACGGCGGCTCGGCGATGTAGGTGCTCTGCGGCCAGGAGTACACGTCGCCGGTCACGCCGTGGATGCTCTCCCACAGCTGGCCAGGCTCGGTCTTGACGCGGGCGTAGTTCTCGCGGAAAGCCTTGCCGTTCATGGCGTAGTGCATGAGGGCGTGGATTTCCTCGGCCTTGGGCCAGATGTCGCGCAGATGCACCTCGCGCCCGTCATGGCCGCGACCCAGGCATTCGGTGGTCAGGTCGCGCAGCATGGTGCCGGCAATGGCGTAGGCCACCACCAGCGGCGGACTGGCCAGGAAGTTGGCCTTGATGTTGGGATGGATGCGCGCCTCGAAGTTGCGGTTGCCCGACAGCACCGCCGCACACACCAGGTCATTGCGCGTGATGACGTCGTTGATCTCGGGCGCCAAGTCGCCGGCGTTGCCGATGCAGGTCGTGCAGCCGTAGCCGGCCAGGGCGAAGCCGAGCTTTTCCAGATACGGCAGCAGGCCGGTCTGCGTCAGGTATTCGGTCACCACGCGCGAGCCGGGCGCCAGCGAGGTCTTGATGTGCGGCTGCACCGTCAGGCCCGCCTCCACGGCTTTTTTCGCCAGCAGGCCGGCAGCCAGCAGCACGCTAGGGTTGGAGGTGTTGGTGCAGCTGGTGATGGCAGCGATCAGCACGTCGCCATTGCCCAGGCTGAAGTCGGCCTCCTCGGCCGGCAGGGCCGAGGCATCGCTGGCCTCGTCGTGCATGATCTTGGGGTTGGGCTTGTTGTTCTGCATCTCCTCCAGGAAGCGCGGCGCGCCTGGAGGGGTGGGCGGCGATTCGCGCGGCAGGTTGCTGGTGACATCGCCGTGGCGCACGTGGTGACGGGTTTTCAGCAGCTCGGCGGGCAGGTTGAAGCCACCCTCGGACATGGGCTTGGAAAACAGCGAAGTGAACTGGCGGCAGACGTTTTCCAGCTCGATCCTGTCCTGCGGACGCTTGGGGCCGGCCAGGCTGGGCGTGACGTTGGCCAGATCCAAACGCACGACCTGCGAATATTCAATGTCGCCGGCCTTGGGCACGCCGAACAGGCCCTGGGCGCGGAAGTAGGCCTCCAGCGCCTCGATGGCCTCGTCGCTGCGGCCCGTGCCACGGAAATAGTCCAGGGTCTTTTCATCGACCGGGAAAAAGCCCATGGTCGCGCCGTATTCGGGCGCCATGTTGCCGATGGTGGCCCGGTCGGGCAGCGACAGCGAGCGCGTGCCCTCGCCGAAGAATTCGACGAACTTGCCGACCACCTTGGCCTGGCGCAGCATCTCCGTCACCGTCAATACCAGGTCGGTGGCGGTGACGCCCTCGCGCAGTTCGCCCGTCAGCTCGAAGCCCACGACGTCAGGGGTGAGGAAATACACCGGCTGGCCCAGCATGGCAGCCTCGGCCTCGATACCGCCCACGCCCCAGCCGACCACGCCGATGCCATTGATCATGGTGGTGTGGCTGTCGGTGCCGACCAGGGTGTCGGGGTAATGAATGCCGTTCTTGCCCTGATGCACCCCGGGCGCCAGATATTCCAGGTTGACCTGGTGCACGATGCCAAAGCCGGGCGGCACCACGCCAAAGGTTTCAAAGGCCTGCATCCCCCATTTCATGAATTCGTAGCGCTCGCGGTTGCGATGGAATTCGAGTTTCATGTTCAGATCGAGCGCATCGCGCGTGCCGTAATGATCGACCATGATGGAGTGATCGACCACCAGATCGACGGGCACCAGGGGTTCGATGCGGCGCGGCTCCTTGCCCAGGCGCTGCGCGGCGCTGCGCATGGCGGCCAGATCGACCAGCAGCGGCACGCCGGTGAAATCCTGCAATACCACGCGCGAGACGATGAAGGGGATTTCATCCTTGCGCGGCGCCGTGGGCTGCCATTGAGCCAATTGCGCCACGTGCTCGGGCGTGACCTTGCGGCCATCGCAATTGCGCAGTACCGATTCGAGCACGATGCGGATGGAAACCGGCAGCCGGCTGACCGAGGGAAACTGCCTTGCCAATGCGGGCAATGAGAAGAACCGGCCCTGCTTTCCCGACGCAGTGGTGAAGGTATCGAGCGTGACAGCAAAGGCGTGGCCGCCCAGATCCTGGGTTCTGTCTTGCGGGGATGAGGACATATGCGGGTCTCCGGTTCGTTGTCAGGAGCCGACATTCTGGCAGCCTCGCCCTGCAAAGCCAATGAACGCCCTGCGCCTGCCTGTGCGTATCGGCGGGAAAGCCGCCGGCATCCGACCTGGGTACAGGCCCCAGGCCTACGTAGAAGCCGCAAACCCCAGCACTGCAGTTGTGATAAGCCTATTGGCCACAGCAGGAATGCAAAGGCAGCGCATACACAAAAGCCCGCGCATGGCGGGCTTGGGTGCAGAGGTTGCCGGCGCAGGCGCAATGCCTTGTGCTCAAATGGCGAATTGCTCGCGATCCTGGTTCTGGATCCAGCGCGGCGGCTTGCCCCGGCCCGTCCAGGTCTTGCCAGTGGCCGGATCGCGGTATTTGGGCGCCACCTTGGGGCTATCAGCTGCAGCAGAGCGCACCGAGGGCTTGCCTGCGGGGAATACATCCTGGGCAGTCAGGTTGAATTCCGTCACTATTTCACGCACGCGGGCAACGGCAGCGCTGACTTCGCGTCGATGCGCTTCCTTGATTCGCTGCTCCAGCGCCTCGCGCTCCTTGAGCAATTCGCGGTAGCTGACTTCTTCATTCATGATGGCACTCACAAGTGTTGGTTAAAGTGATTTGGCGAGCCGATTATAGCCATTCAAAAGCGCATCGAAATGAAATTCTTCCATGCCTGCCTTCAAGGCATTCCCGGAGGCAGCCAGATGAATAATCACGCCAGGGGCGGATCGGGCATTGACCTGCCACCTGGCGTGATTCCCGGATAACCGATACCAAGGAACGATATGAGTGTCTATTGCATGGGCGACTTGCAGGGCTGCCATGACGCATTCGAGCGGATGCTGGCGGAAATCGGTTTTTCGCCCAGCCGCGACAGGCTTTATCTGCTGGGCGATCTGGTCAATCGGGGGCCGCAGTCAGCCCAGGTGCTGCGCCACTGCCGCACCCTGGAGGACAGCGTCTTTCCGGTGCTGGGCAATCACGACCTGCATTTGCTGGCCGTGGCGCACGGCGCGCGCAAACCCTCGCGGCGCGACACGCTGGAGAGCATCCTGCAGGCGCCGGACTGCGCCGAGCTGCTGCAATGGCTGCGCCGCCAGCCCTTGGCGCGGCGGGTGGAACACGGCGGCGGCGCGTTTCTCACCCTGCACGCCGGAGTGCTGCCGCAATGGGATGCCGCCCTGGTGCTGGAGCTGGCCGGGCAGGTGCAGCAGGTGCTGCAGAGCGCACAACTGCCCGATTTTCTGGCGCAGATGTACGGCAACGAGCCGGCAGTCTGGAGCGATGGGCTGGCCGGTGCCGGGCGTCTGCGCGTCATCGTCAACGCCTTGACGCGGCTGCGCTTTTGCACGCCGCAGGGCCACATGGACTTCGACAGCGCCGAGAGCGCACAGCAGGCCCCAGCCGGCCTGGTGCCCTGGTTCGAGGCACCTGGGCGCCGCAGTGCCGACACGCTGATTGCATTCGGCCACTGGTCAACCCTGGGCCTGCTCGATCGCCCGCATCTTCTGGGGCTGGATACAGGCTGTGTGTGGGGCGGTGCGCTGAGCGCAGTCCGCCTGGGGGCAACTCTTGATGAGCGGGAGTTCTTTCAGGTGCGCTGCCCCCAGGCGCAGGCTCCCGGATGAGCCGTCAGATATTCTGCTTCAGACGGGCCGCCATGCCTGTTGACATGAAGCGGCGCCCCTGGGCGTCCACCAGCAGGATGCCGATCTCAGGGTGACGCGCAGACCAGGCGGCCCCTGCGCTCGGCCCCTGCACCATGAGGGCAGCGCCCCAGCCGTTGACATCGGCCACGCTGCGGGCCACCAGGGCCACGCCATGCACCCGCTCGGTTGGCCAGCACGATTGATTTCCCGCGCCTGCGGCACGGCCTGCGCGCCGGGCTCGAAGCGCCAGCCCTGCAGGGCACCGATCGTCGGGTCGGAGGCACCGGCACTTGCACGGTGCAACTGCTGCGCGGTGCGCAGGACAGCCATCACTTCGGGCGACACGCGCACGGGAGCGCGGCCAGCAGCAGCGCCGATGCGCGCCACCTCACTGTCCGGGCGATAGCGGCTCATCAGCGCCTCCAGGCGCTGCATCTCGGCAAAGGCGCGCGCCATGGCCGCGTCTGCGTCCCGCTGCAAGGCAGCACCCGCCAGCGGTATGGCAATGTCCACGCGCGTTCCCATCAACTCGCGCGACTGCCGGGCAACGGCGGGCGCACCGGCGGGCGCTGCCAGCGCCAGCTGGGGGCGCCAGCCAGCAGCGGCAGCGCCAGCGCAAAGCTGCGGCGCGTCCACTGCGCGCGCCCGGAAAGTGGCTCAAGTACACCATCTTCTTCGCGCTGCTGACGGTGTCCATGTTCTCCATGGGCCTGGCCGAGAAGCTGGCCGAGGTCGAGTCCTTCAAGACCACCTTCCTGGTGGGCGTCACCAACCGCGCCTGGCCCTACAGCCTGTTCGTGGCGGTGCTGCTGGGCATCTCGATCTTTATCGAGCGGCCATTTTGCAAATACCTGTGCCCGCTGGGCGCCTCGCTGGCCATGCCCAGCACCTTCCGCTGGTTTGGCTTGAAGCGCAAGCAGGACTGCAACAGCTGCAAGGCCTGCGCCGTGGGCTGCGGCGCCCAGGCCATCGACGAAGATGGCCGCATCGACCACCGCGAGTGCCTGCACTGCCTGGACTGCATGATTTTGTACACCGACACCAAGGGCTGCCCGCCCCTGGCGCGCGAGCGCAAGCGCCGCGAAAAGGACGGCCTGGAGCTGACCCCCATCGGCAAGAACGGCTACTTCATCCCGATCTACCCAGCCAGGGCCGAGGATCAAATCCTGCCCAAGGCCCGGGACGGCGTCGATCCACGTATGCCGACCAACCCCACCCTGCCGGCGCACAAGCAGGGCGCGGGCCTCCTCCAGTGGCTGATGCTGGAGCTGCGCGACCACCTGTGGCCCTGGAGTGCCGAGGGCTGGCGCAGCCAGCGCGCGCTGCAGATCGCCGGCCTGTCGCTGGCTGTGGCGGCCACGCTGGCCTGGGTGCTCACCGCCATGGGCCACCTGTCCTCGGGCGCCATCATCGGCTGGTGGTTCGGCTGGAGCGTCTATGAGGTGCTGATCCGCCTGTCGGGCCGGCGCTACGTCAAGGACGGCCCGTGGTGGCGCGACAATTACCGGGTTTCCGGCGTCTTCGACATGATCAGCTACGTGGGCTTCAAGAATCTGATGATTGGTGCGGCATTGTTCCTGGCCCTCAAGGCGCTGGGCTGGCTGATTGCATGAGAGCCAAGTCCACCTGGATCGCCGCCCTGGCGCTGTGGATCGCCGGGGCCGCGCAGGCCGCCACCCTGACGGTGCGCCCGGGCGACGACCTGACCGCCGCCGTACAGGCGGCCCAGCCCGGCGACGTGGTGCAGATCGAGCGCGGCCACTACCGCGCCAATTTGCTGATCGACAAGCCGCTGACCCTGCGCGGCCTGGATCGCCCCACCATCAGCGGCGGCAACCAGGGCGACACCATCCGCGTGACGGCGACCGACGTGCTCATCGAGGGCCTGATCGTGCGCGACTCGGGCGACGACCTCAAGGATCAGAACGCCGGCATCTATATCTACCCCGGCGCGCACCGCGCCATCGTGCGCCGCTGCGACCTGGCCTACAACCTGTTCGGCCTGTGGATAGAAAAAGCCGACGACGTGCTGATCGAGCACAACAACATCACCGGCAAGCGCGAGTACGCCTCGCCCCAGCGCGGCAACGGCGTGCAGCTGTACAACACCAGGCGCGCCAGGATTCTCAACAACGAGATCAGCTTCGTGCGCGACGCGCTGTACGTGGACGTCTCGCACAACGCCCTGTTCAAAGGCAACAAGCTGCACCACAGCCGCTACGGCACGCACTACATGAACTCCTACTACAACCTGTGGGAGGACAACGACAGCTACTACAACCGCGGCGGCCTGCACTGATGGAGGTGCGCCACCAGGAGGTGCGCGGCAACCGCGCCTGGGGCAATTCCGACCACGGCATCATGCTGCTGCTGGCCAGCCCTGCGGTACAGGCGCTGCGCCTGTACGTGCATGGCTCGGACGCGCGCGGCCCGATGCGTGCGGGCAACCTGCCGGCCTTTGCCACGCGCGCGGCGGCTCAGGCCTTTGCCCGGCGGCGCGGTGGCCGGGTGCTGGCCTATGGGCAGGTCGATGGCGCCGTCATTGCTGCTCTGGCCGGCAGTGGCGGGCACGGCGCACACTGAAACCGAAGACCATGTTCGCTACTGAAAATATAGCTGTCAGCGCTTGACTGGCAAGGGCTGGCAGCTTATTTGACGATTGAAACTCAGGCCTTCAGTCCTGCGGCACCTCGACCGGAGCCTCCACCGGCACTTGCATTGGCGCCTTGAACAGCGCCGCCACCTTGCGCCGGGGCTTGATGTTGGCCGAGATGTTGCCGCGCCCCGGATTGCTGCGCGTCGTCGCCTCCCAGCTGGCCGGGGAGTCGGTGACTGCGCTGGGTTCATAGGGCCGCTCGAAGAAGGGGTCGCGCGCCGCAGCGGGCGGCCGGTAGCCGCCGTGGCGCGTGCTGCGCGGCGCGCCATGCGCGGCGCAATCCTCGCTCTCGCGCCAGGAGCGGCGGCCCTCGGGGCGGCCTTCGTGTCGGCTCTCATGGCGGCCCTCGCCGAAGCGGCCACGCGGGCGCTCGCCCTCCAGCGCAATGGGTTCGACCTCGATCTTCTTCTTGATGAGCTTTTCGATGTCGGCCACCAGGCGCGCATCGCTGCCCGCCACCAGCGTGACCGCCAGGCCCGAGGCGCCAGCACGGCCGGTGCGACCGATGCGGTGTACGTAATCCTCGGCGTTGAAGGGCACGTCGTAGTTGAAGACCGCCGGCACGTCCTTGATGTCCAGGCCGCGCGCGGCCACGTCGGTACACACCAGCAGATCGACCTCGCCGGCCTTGAAGGCGTCCAGGGCCTTCAGGCGCTCGTCCTGGCTCTTGTCGCCGTGCAGGGCGGCGGTCTTCAGGCCGTCGCGCTCCAGCGCCCGCGCCAGGCGCGCGCAGCCCAGCTTGCTGTTGACGAAGACGAAGGCCTGGCGCAGGTCGCGCTCTTTCAGCACCTTGCGGATGGCGCGGCGCTTGTCATCGCCGTCGGCACTGAAAAAGCGCTGCTCCACCGTCGAAGCGGTCTCGTTGGGCCGGGCCACCTCGATGACCACCGGGTTTTGCAGGTAGCTGCCAGCCAGGCGCTTGATCTCGGGCGAGAAGGTGGCGGAGAACAGCAGCGTCGTGCGCTGCTTGGGCAGGTAGGACAGGATGCGCTGCAGGTCGGGCAGAAAGCCGATGTCCAGCATCCGGTCGGCCTCGTCCAGCACCACATACTCGACCTGGTTGAGGACGGCGTTCTTGGCCTCGATGTGGTCGAGCAGCCGCCCGGGCGTGGCCACCAGGACTTCGACGCCTTTTTTCAGCTCCAGCGTCTGCGGCTTCATGTCCATGCCGCCGAAGACCACGGTGCTGCGCAGCCTGGTGTACTTGGCGTACTGGGCGATCTGCTGGGCCACCTGGTCGGCCAGCTCGCGCGTGGGCAGCAGCACCAGGGCGCGCACCGGGTGGCGCGCCGGCGAGGCCGAGGCGTTTTCGTGCTTGAGCAGGCGCTGCAGCAGCGGCAGGGAGAAGGCCGCCGTCTTGCCGGTGCCGGTCTGCGCGGCGCCCATCACGTCCTGGCCGGTCAGCACGACCGGGATGGCCTGGGCCTGGATGGGGTCATGTTCTCGTAGCCCATGTCGGCCACGGCGCGCTTGAGGGGTTCAGCCAGCGCGAGGCTTGAATATGCTTGTGTCATCAAGCCGCTATTGTCGCATTGCAACAAAAAACGGCCAGTGTCAAAGGGCAGAGGTGTTGAAAGTGTCGCAGGACTGCACACTGCCGCTCTTGTAGCCCTGCTCGAACCAGCGCACGCGCTGGGCGCTGGAGCCGTGCGTGAAGGCGTCCGGGCGCACGGCGCCGGTCTGCTTGCGCTGCAGCGTGTCGTCGCCGATCTGCTGGGCGGCGTTGATGGCGGACTCGATGTCGCCCGCCTCCAGCCAGTTGCGCGCCTGTTGCGAGTGCCGCGCCCACAGGCCGGCGTAGCAGTCGGCCTGCAGCTCCAGGCGCACCGACATGGCGTTTTGCTCGCGCTGGCTGACGCGCCCGCGCAGGCCATCCACCTTGGCTGTCGTGCCCAGCAGGGTCTGCACGTGGTGGCCGACCTCGTGCGCCACCACATAGGCGCGGGCAAACTCGCCCGGCGCGCCGAGCTGGCGGCTCATGGTGTCGAAGAAATCCATGTCCAGATAGACCTTGTGGTCGCCCGGGCAGTAAAACGGCCCCATGGCGCTTTGGCCGGTGCCGCAGGCCGTGGGCGTGGCGCCGCGAAACAGCACCAGCTTGGGCGCCTGGTAGCGCGCCCCGCCCTGGCTGAAGACCTGCGCCCACACGTCCTCGGTCGAGGCCAGCACGGTGGAGACGAAGGCTGCCTGCCGGTCGCCCTCGGGCGGGCGCTGCGCCGGGCCTTGCTGCACCTGCGGCGCGCCGCCGCCAGCGCCCGACAGCACGCTGATGGTGGTGAGCGGATTGATGCCGAACACGCCCCAGCCGATCAGCGCCACGACCACTGTGCCGATGCCGATGCTGCGCCCGCCGATCAGGCCGCCCCCGCCGCCGCTGCGGCGGTCTTCGACGTTGTCAGATTCGCGGTTGCCTTCCCATCTCATGGCGAGTCTCTTTCATGCAGCGCACGCGGCGCGAAGCCGCCATGCTACGTCCAGGCAGGGACTGTGCGGCGTCAGCCTATTGCTCAGGCAGGACTCAGGCGCGCGGCAGTGTCACGCCGTGCTGGCCCTGGTACTTGCCGTTGCGGTCGCGGTAGCTGACCTCGCACTCCTCGTCGCCCTGGAAGAACAGCACCTGCGCGCAGCCCTCGCCGGCGTAGATCTTGGCCGGCAGCGGCGTGGTGTTGGAAAACTCCAGCGTCACATAGCCCTCCCACTCCGGCTCGAAGGGCGTGACGTTGACGATGATGCCGCAGCGCGCATAGGTGCTCTTGCCCAGGCAGATGGTCAGCACGTCGCGCGGGATGCGAAAGTACTCCACCGTGCGCGCCAGGGCGAAGCTGTTGGGCGGGATGATGCAGTGGTCGCCCTCGAAATCGACGAAGCTCTTTTCGTCGAAATGCTTGGGATCGACGACCGTGCTGTGGATGTTGGTGAAGACCTTGAATTCACGCGCGCAGCGGATGTCGTAGCCGTAGCTGCTGGTGCCGTAGCTGATGACCTTGCGGCCGCCCTGCTCGCGGATCTGGCCAGGCTCGAAAGGCTCGATCATGCCGTGCTGCTCGGCCATGCGGCGGATCCATTTGTCGCTCTTGATGCTCATAGCGGGCTCAACTCCTGGCGCGGATGGGATAAAAAGATGGGTATAAAACTATCAGAATGATAGCTGTTTGCGCTTGCCTGGTAAGGGAAAGAGGCTGTTTTGACCAAAAATCCCAGCCCGATTCAGACACCAGCTCAGGCAATGACGGTGCGCTCTATCAGCCGATCATCGCCCAGCACGATCATGGCAAACAGCAGCTCGGCCAGGTTTTGCGCGGCCTGCGTGCGCCGCGCCAGCAGCGGCGTGGCGGCGGGGTTCAGCACGATGAAATCGGCCTCGCAGCCCGGCTGCAGATTGCCGACCACGCCGGCCAGGCCCAGCGCCTGCGCCGCGCCCGCCGTGTGCTGCCACCACAGCTGTTCGGGCGTGAGCGATACGCCAGCCTTGGTCTGCCCCTCGCGCCCCACGCAATAGGCGGCCAGCATGGTGCGAAACGGGCTGAAACTGGTACCCCCGCCCACGTCGCTGGCCAGGCCGTAGCGCATCCCGGCGCGCTCGGCGGCCACGTAGTCGAAAAAGCCGCTGCCCAGGAACAGGTTGCTGGTGGGGCTGACGGCTGCTGCCGCGCCGGTTTCGCGCATCAGCGCCCGGTCGGCGTCGTCCAGATGGATGCAGTGGGCGTAGATGGCGCGTTCGCGCAGCAGGCCGAAGTCGCCATAGACGCCCAGATAGCTGCGGGACGCCGGGAACAACTCGCGCGCCCAGCGCACTTCGTCGAGGTTTTCCGCCACATGCGACTGGATCCAGACGCCGGGGTGGCGTGCCGCGATCTCGCCCGCGCCGGCCAATTGCGCCGGCGTGCTGGTGGGCGCAAAGCGCGGCGTGATGGCGTAGCCCAGGCGACCCGTGCCGTGCCAGCGCGCGATCAGCGCCTCGGTGTCCAGCAGGCTTTGCTCGGTCGCGTCGCGCACGCCATCCGGTGAATGCCGATCCTGCAGCACCTTGCCGGCGATCAGGCGCAGGCGGCGCGCCTGGGCCTGGCGCATCAGCGCATCGACAGCCTGCGGGTGCGAAGTGGCAAAAGTGAGCGCCGTGGTCACGCCGTTGCGCGCCAGCTCGTCGAGGAAGAAATCCGCCACCTCGGCGGCGTGCTGCGGATCGGCAAAGCGCGACTCGTGCGGGAAGGTGTAGTGCTCCAGCCAGGGCAGCAGGCCTGCAGCGGGCGAGCCGATCACGTCGGTCTGCGGAAAGTGGATGTGCAGATCGACGAAGCCCGGCGCGATGACGCGGCCCGGCCAGTGCGTCAGCGCCGCGCCGCTGCCGGCGTACCCGGCAGCCAGCGCCGACCAGGGGCCGGCGGCGACGATGCGCTGCACGCCGCGCGCGTCGGGCGCGGTGGCCAGCAGGCCGTCCTCGTCATACAGGGCGCGGCCATCATCGGCAAAGCGCAGCAGGGCAGATCGGTAGAGGTGCATGGCAGCCGACTGTACGGGGCGCGGGCGCCGGCGTCATGCCAATCGGGTGATGGAGGCCATACGCTCGGCGCGGCCCAGCCACCTGCTGCCGGCCACCCGGCCCTACTGGGCCGTGGGCGCGCCGCCCTCGAACCAGCGCTTGAACACGCCGCGCTCCTCCTCGCTCAGCGCGCCGGGGTTGCCAAACGGCATCTTCTTCAGCTGCACCACCTGCTGGTAGATCTGCTGCGCGTGCGCCTTGACCTCGGGCGCCGAGTCCAGGCGCACGTTCTTCTGCGCGATGGCGCTGCCGTGGCAGACCACGCAGTGCTGGGTGATCAGGGCGTTGACGGCGGCAAAGCCCGCGCCCTCGGCGGCTGGCGCTGCGTTGGTGGCAGCCGTGGCCGCAGCGGCGGCAGGGGCAGCCGGCGCCGGCTTGAGCCAGGCCAGCACACCCAACAGCACTGCCACACCCACGGCAGCGTAGGGCCAGGGGTGCGGGTTGCGGCCCAGCTTGAAGCCGTGGCGCATGACGAAGAACTGGCGGATGGCGGCGCCAGCGAACATCATCAGGATCAGCACCAGCCAGTTCAGCTCGTGGTTGTAGAGCCAGCCATAGTGGTTCGACAGCATGGCAAACAGCACCGGCAGCGTGAAGTAGGTGTTGTGTACGCTGCGCTGCTTGCCGCGCTTGCCGTGGATCGGGTCAACCGGCTGGCCGGCCTTGAGCGAGGCCACCACCTTGCGCTGGCCGGGGATGATCCAGAAGAACACGTTGGCGCTCATGGAGGTGGCCAGCATGGCGCCCATCAGCAAAAACGCCGCCTGGCCAGGGAAGATGTGGCAGGCCAGATAGGCGGCGATGCACACCAGTACCAGCACCAGCGCGCCGACAGTGGCATCGCCCCCCTCGCGCTGGCCGAAGACGCGGCAGATGGCGTCGTACAACAGCCAGAACACCACCAGAAAGGCCAGCGCCGCGATGATGGCCATGGTCGGCGACATCAGCGGGTTGGCCGGGTTGACCAAGTAGATGCCGGCATTCCACAGGTACGACACCGACAGCAGCGCAAAGCCCGACAGCCAGGTGGTGTAGCTCTCCCAGAAGAACCAGTGCAGGTGCTCGGGCAGCTTGGGCGGCGAGACGTTGTATTTGACGGGGTGATAAAAGCCCCCGCCGTGTACGGCCCACAGTTCGCCGTTCACGCCCTGGCGTTTCAGGTGCTCATCGACCGGCGGCGTCAGGCTGCTGTCCAGGAAGACGAAATAGAACGACGAGCCCACCCAGGCGATGGCGGTGATGACGTGCAACCAGCGCAGCAGCAGGTTGGCCCAGTCCAGGAGATAGCTTTCCATGGCATTCCTTCGACTGCTCACCACTGCGGGCGCTCTGAGCAGGACATGGCAGGCCGCGCACCAGGGCTGGACGCCCGGCACCGCTGCGACCGGTTTTTGTGGACACGAAGTGTATGCAATTTTTGGAGGCTACCGGCTTGGTAGTCACCCGGATGCCGCCGCTGCCGGCATCTGCAGGGCGCTCCAGTGCTGCAGCAGCTGCGCCGCCACGGCAACGGCGATGACCTCGGGCTGCTTGCCGGTGATGCCGGGCAGGCCGATGGGGCAAGTCACCTGGGCCAGCTCGGCCTCGCTGAAGCCGCGTGCTTCCAGCCGATGGCGGAAGGTGGCCCACTTGGTGCGGCTGCCGATCAGGCCGATGAAGGGCAGATCGCCCCGGGCGCGCTGGCGCAGCAGGCAGGCGGCGACGATGTCCAGGTCTTCCGCATGGCTGAAGCTCATGATCAGCACCAGCGACTGCGGGCGCAGCGTGGGCACGGCAGCCTGCACCGGCTCGGAGTGCTCGCACAGCGCCTCGGGCGCGCCGGCGGCGTCGAATACGCCGTCGCGGCTGTCTATCCAGTGCAGGGCAAAGGGCAGCGGCGCCAGCGCCCGCGCCAGCGCATGGCCGACGTGGCCGCCGCCGAACAGCGCCACCGGCTGCAGCTCGGGCGCCAGGCGCTCGCGCAGCGCCGGCGCGTCGGCCTGGGTGACACACTCCAGGCGCAACTGCACCACGCCGCCGCAGCACTGGCCCAGGCTTGGCCCCAGCGCCTGGCGCAGCGCGATGGCCGGCGGCGCCTCGCCCGCCAGGTGCAGCTGCAGCAGCCGGCGCGCCTGCGCCAGCGCGGCAAACTCCAGGTGCCCGCCGCCTATGGTGCCCATGAGAAGCTCGGGCGCCCCCGGCGCGCCCGGCACAGCGCCAGCCAGTGCCATCCAGGTGCCGGCCTCGCGCGGCACCGAGCCTTGGGTGGCCTCCACCGTCACCAGGCAGGCCGGGCCGGCCTGCAAGCTGTGCAGCAGTTGCCGCAGGGGGGCGACGGCGCTGGTGGCTGCCAGCGCAGGGCTGGCGCCAGCGGGAGTGGTGGGGCTGGCAGGCAAGGCGGGATGGGCGATGGCGGGGATATGGTGCGCGCCTGTCATGAGATCGTCCCTTCTGCTTTCTGGCTTCTTCCGGATGCTGGACACTGCGGGCTGGCTGCGCCCACTGGCGTGGCTGTCAGAGCGTGTCCACGATCTCCGCGCGCAGGGGCGCGAGTGCGGATCGGGATGGGCTGCCAGGCGCAAACCGCAGCGATAGCCCGTGCTATCGCGAGGATTTGCAACGCCGCAGACCGCCCGAGGCCGCGCCCGCGCACCCGCGCGGGGATCGTGAATACGCTCTCAGCATAGCCACCGCCACGTTCTGCGTCCGATGCCCTCCTCTTCCCCCTCCCCTGCCCCCACTCTGATGCTCCGGGCCGCCGCAGCGGGCCGGGCGCCTGGCTGGCGGCCCTGCTGCGGCGCCTGTGGCGGCGCACCGCATCGGGCGCCGTGCCGGCGCAGACCGATGGCGCATCGCCAGCCCCTGCCGCGCTTCAGGCAGGCAGCGTCCGGGCGGCGCTCCCGGCTCCATCGCTGGCCCGCACCGCCCTGGACTACCGCCAGGACGCCGCCCGCCACATCTATGCCCGCAACGCCGCCCGCATCTACCCGGGGCCGCTGCCGCCGCTGCTGCACGCCATCGGCGTGCTCGACGTGCAGCTCGACGCCCAGGGCCGGGTGCTGGGCCTGGACTGGCTGCGCCGGCCACGCCACGCGCCCGAAGTGGTGCTGGAGATCGAGCGCACGGTGCGCGCCGCCGCGCCCTGGCCGGCGCCGCTGCACCTGGGCCAGGTCACCTATACCGACACCTGGCTATGGGACGAGTCCGGGCGCTTCCAGCTCGACACGCTGACCGAAGGCCAGCTGGGCAGCGAGGACGAGGATGAAGGGGCAGGCGATGACAAGGGCGATGCCGGCAGGCTCGGCAGCGCCAGCGCTCAGGAGCCGCGATAGGTCGAATAGCTCCACGGACTGACCAGCAGCGGCACGTGGTAGTGCTGCTCGGCATGGGCCACGCCAAAGTCCAGGCTGACGCGGTCGAGGAAGTTCGGCTCGGGCAGCTGCACGCCGCGCGCCCTGAAATACTGCGCCACCTCGAAGCTCAGGCGGTAGGTGCCCACGCGCAGGCTGTCGTTGTCGAACAGCGGGGCATCGGTGCGGCCATCGTGGTTCAGCGTCAGGCGCTTGACCAGCGTGGCCTGGTCGCCCTGGGTGGCGTACAGCGCAACCTCCATGCCGGCCGCCGGGCAGCCGTGCATGGTGTCCAGAACGTGGGTGCTCAGGCCCATGGGAATCTCCTTGTCTTTCTCTTGATGGGGCAGCTGACCGGGCAGGGTCAACGGCGCTGGCGGTAAGCTATCGGCTCAAGTGTATACAATTTTTGTATTCTCTTGCTATCCGACAGCGCTGCATATACCCTGTCGCGCTACCGACAACCCAAGGAGACATCCCATGAACTTGCGCACATCCCTGCTGGCCGCCAGCCTCGCCCTGGCGCTGTCCAGCCTGGTGGCCTGCAGCAGCACGCCGCCGTCTGCCGCGCCCCAGGCGGTGGTCACCGCGCCGGCAGTCCAGGCGGCCAGCCAGCCCAGCGCCGCGCAGGCCGCCGCTGCGGCCTACGACTTCGACATGGATGTCTTCCATCCGGTGGTGGCAGCCAATGGCATGGTGGCCAGCGAGCAGGAGCTGGCCTCGCGCATCGGCCTGGATATTCTGAAGGCCGGCGGCAACGCGGTGGATGCCGCCGTGGCCATGGGCTTTGCGCTGGCTGTGGCCCTGCCCAACGCCGGCAACCTGGGCGGCGGCGGCTTCATGATGGTGCATGACGCGCGCACCGGCCGCAACGTGGCGCTGGATTTCCGCGAGGTAGCCCCCGCCGCATTCACGCGCGACATCTATCTGGACACCAAGGGCAATGTCATCGACGGCAAGTCGCTCTACACCCATTACGCCGTGGGCGTGCCGGGCACGGTGGCGGGGCTGGAACATGCGCTGAAGAAATGGGGCACGCTGCCGCTCTCCACGGTCGTGGCGCCCGCCGCCGCACTGGCCGAGCGCGGCTACCCGGTCAGCGAGACCCTGGCCAAGATCCTGCAGCAGGAACAAAAGAACATGGGCAAGTGGCCTGCTACCACGGCCATCTTCTGGAAGAACGGCGCGCCCCTGCAGCGCGGCGATCTGCTGGTGCAAAAGGATTTGGCGCAGTCGCTGCGCCTGATCGGCCAGCAGGGCGCGCGGGCCTTCTACGAGGGCGAGATCGCGCAAAAAATCGCCGCCGAAATGGCCCCGCACGCCGGCGCGCTGACGCTGGCCGACCTGAAGAACTACCGTGTCGCCGAGCGCGAGCCAGTTGCGGGCAGCTACCGGGGCTACCAGATCGTCAGTATGCCGCCGCCGTCCTCGGGCGGCGCACACCTGATCCAGATCCTGAACATGATGGAGCGCTGGCCCATGAAGGAGTGGGGCGCGGGCAGCGCGCGCAGCGTCCACTACATGGCCGAGAGCATGAAGCTGGCCTACGCCGACCGCTCCGAGTACCTGGGCGACCCGGATTTCGTCCGCGTGCCGCTCAAGGGCCTGACCTCCAAGCGCTACGCCGAGCAGCTGGCCGCCGGCATCTCGCCCACGCAGGCGCGCGACGCCAAGGCCATCAAGCCCGGCCAGCCGCAGCCCTATGAGGGCGACCAGACCACGCACTTCTCGGTGGTGGACAAGGCCGGCAACGCCGTGGGCGTGACCTATACGCTGAACACCAACTTCGGCAGCGGCATCGTGGCCAAGGGCACCGGCATCCTGCTGAACAACGAGATGGACGACTTCTCGGCCAAGCCGGGCGTGGCCAACGCCTATGGCCTGGTGGGCGGCGACGCCAACGCCGTGGCGCCCGGCAAGCGCCCGCTGTCGTCCATGATGCCGACCCTGGTGCTCAAGGACGGCAAGCCGGTGCTGGTCACCGGCAGCCCGGGCGGCGCGCGCATCATCACCACGGTGCTGCAGACCGTGGTCAACACCATCGACTACGGCATGAACCCGGCAGAAGCTGCCGCCACGCCGCGCTTTCACCACCAGTGGACGCCCGATGAGCTGCGCATCGAAAAGGGCTTCTCGCCCGACACCCTGGCGCTCCTGCGCCAGTGGGGCCACAAGGTGGCCGTCAAGCCCTCCATGGGCCGCACGCAGACCATCCAGATCCGGGACGGCCTGCTGTACGGCGCGTCCGACCCGCGCAATCCGGACGGGCAGACGCTGGGCTATTGAAGAGCCTGGCCAGCGCGGCTTTTTCAAGCCTTTTTGGCCTGAAACCCTTGCTGGACAAGCGCTGGCAGCTATAAAATAAGTAGCGCACGGAAGTCATTCACATTGGTGTGCGTCGGCCCGGTAACGACCAGATCGCCCAGCGCCTGAAAAAACCCATGGGAATCATGGCGCTCCAGATGCACGGGCAGCGCCAGGCCCAGCGCCGCCGCGCGCGCCAGGGTGTCGGGGCCAACGCGGGCGCCGGCACTGTCGCCCACACCGTCGATGCCGTCGGTGTCGGCGGCCAGCGCCCACACCCCCGGCTGGCCCTGCAGCGCCTGCGCCAGGGCGAGGCAGAACTCGCCGGCGCGCCCGCCGCTGCCGCTCGGCTGGCCGGCTGCGGGCGGCTGCAGCGTCACCGTGGTCTCGCCGCCCGACAGCAGGACGCAGGGCCGGGCAAACGGCTGGCCCTGACGCGCCACGCTGCGCGCCAGGGCGGCGTGTACCTTGGCCACCTCGCGCGACTCGCCCTCGATCTCGTCGGACAGGATGTACGCCGCCAGCCCCGCCGCGCGCGCTGCCTGGGCCGCAGCCTGCAGCGCCTGAGCGGGCGTGGCCACCAGGCGCAGCGCATCGGCAAAACGCGCATCGCCCGGCTTGGGCGTCTCCAGCGTGCCGTCCTCCAGCGCCCGGCGCACGGCGGGCGGCAGCGCGATGTGGTGGCGCGCCAGGATGGCCAGCGCATCGGCGCAGCTGCTGGCGTCGGGCACGGTAGGGCCGCTGGCGATGGTCGAGGGGTCGTCGCCCGGCACGTCGCTGATGGCCAGGGTCAGCACGCGCGCCGGCGCGCAGGCCGCCCCCAGGCGCCCGCCCTTGATGCGCGAGAGGTGCTTGCGCACGCAGTTGATGTCGCCAATGGCCGCGCCGCTGGCCAGCAGCTGGCGGTTGATACGCTGCTTGTCCTCAAGCGTCAGGCCATGCGCCGGCAGGGTCAGCAGCGCCGAACCACCGCCCGAGATCAGGCACAGCACCAGATCATCCGCGCTCAGGCCTTGGGTGAGCGCCAACATGCGCGCGGCAGCGGCCAGGCCGGCGGCATCGGGCACGGGGTGCGCGGCCTCGGCCACCTCGATGCGCTGCGCCAGGCCCGGCGGGCGCGGCGGCACATGGCCGTAGCGCGTGACCACCAGGCCGGACAGCGGCGCCTGCGCCGGCCACAGCGCCTCCAGCGCCTGCGCCATGGCGGCGCTGGCCTTGCCCGCACCCAGCACCAGGGTGCGGCCCCGGGGCGGCGGCGGGGGCAGGTGGGCCGCCAGGCAGTGGCGCGGCTGGGCGCTGCGCACGGCTGCCTGGAACAGCCGGAGCAGAAAGCCTTGCGGATCGGCCCGTGGATCGGCTGGCGGGTCGGCCCGCACGCTGGCGGCGGGAACTGGTACGGGGTCTGGCATCAGGTCGGGCATGGCGGCAAGTGTGCGCCAGGGCGCCCGCACCGCCAGTCCGGGCAGGCGGAGGCAGGCAGCGGCTGGCCTGCCCCGCCTTGATGCAGGGCAAGCGTTTTCCCTGGTTCACAGAAATTGCATACAAAATTTGTGTTCCGCAGATATGATGGCCGGATGGAAACCTCCACCACTGGCCAGATTGTCGAGAGCCTGACGCGCGCCATCGTCGAGCACCGCCTGCTGCCCGGCACCAAGCTGGCCGAGCAAAAGCTGGCGGATCACTTCGGCGTCTCGCGCACGCTGGTGCGCCAGGCGCTGTTCCAACTGTCGCAAAACCGGCTGATCCGCCTGGAGCCGGCGCGCGGCGCCTTCGTCGCCACGCCCTCGGTCGATGAGGCGCGCCAGGTCTTTGCCGTGCGCCGGATGCTGGAGGGCGCCATGGTGCGCGCCTTCGTCGCCCAGAGCACGCCGGCGCAGCTGCGCGCCCTGAAAGCCCACATCGCCGCCGAGAAAAAGGCCATGGACGGCGGCGACGTCGGCCAGCGCACCGAGCTGCTGGGCGACTTTCACGTGCGCCTGGCCGAGCTGATGGGCAACCAGGTGCTGGCGCAGCTGCTGGGCGAGTTGATCTCGCGCTGCGCGCTGATCACGCTGATGTACCAGTCCACCAGCGCCGCCGAGCACTCGCACGAGGAGCACGAGCAAATCGTCGCCGCCCTGGCCCAGCGCGATGCCGAGGCCGCCGTGCGCCTGATGCACAAGCACCTGGACAACGTGCAGGCCGGCCTGCAGTTCGACCGCGAGCTGCCCACCAGCGACCTGTCCATGGCCCTGTCCACCTGACCCGTCCGGCCCCCATCACCCGCACCGACCGCCATGAGCACCCTGTACGACACCCTCGCCCCCTACCCCGCGACCTGGTCGGCCATGGCCGCACGCCGCCGCACCCGCACTGGCCCGGCGGCGCCCGGGTGGCCGTGCAGTTCGTGCTGAACTACGAGGAAGGCGGCGAAAACAGCGTGCTGCACGGCGACCCGGCCAGCGAGCAGTTCCTGTCCGAGCTGTTCAACCCGGCGGCCTATCCGGCGCGGCACATGAGCATGGACGGCATCTACGAATACGGCGCGCGCGCGGGTGTGTGGCGCCTCTTGCGCGAGTTCGAACGCCGCAGCCTGCCGCTCACCGTGTTCGGCGTGGCCACGGCGCTCAAGCGCCACCGCGAGGTCGCCCAGGCCTTCGACGAACTGGGCCACGAAGTCGCCTGCCACGGCCTGAAGTGGATCCACTACCAGAACGTGCCCGAGGACGTCGAGCGCGCCCACATGCACGAATGCCTGGCCATCTTCGACGAGCTGTACGGCCAGGGGGGCGACCACGCCCTGGGCTGGTACACCGGCCGCGACAGCCCCAACACGCGCCGCCTGGTGGCCGATGCCGGGCGCTTCGTTTATGAGAGTGACTACTACGGCGACGACCTGCCGCTGTGGATGCGCGTGGCCCGCACCGACGGCAGCGCCCACACCCAGCTGGTTGTGCCCTACACGCTGGACGCCAATGACATGCGCTTTGCCCTGCCCCAGGGCTATTCGCACGCCGACCCGTTCTTCCAGTACCTCAAAGACAGCTTCGACGTGCTCTACGCCGAGGGCGACCCGGCGGGCGACAACGCGCCCAAGATGATGAGCATCGGGATGCACTGCCGCCTGCTGGGCCGGCCCGGGCGCATCACGGCGCTGCAGCGTTTCCTGGATCACATCCAGCAGCACCCACAGGTCTGGGTCTGCCGGCGCATCGACCTGGCGCGGCACTGGGCGCAGCAGCACCCCGCCCCGGAAATGTGAACGCAACCCTTGAACACAAAGCGCCTGAAATTTGCATGAAATCAGCCTTAAACCCTTATGGGACAAGCGCTGACAGCTATCTTTTTTGAAATGGGAGACACCGTGGCCCTGACCCTGGAACAACTCAACGCCGCCTCCGCAGCCGAGGCCGTGGCCCTGCTGGACGGCGTGTACGAGCACTCGCCCTGGATTGCCGAGGCCGCCCTGGCCCAGCGGCCTTTCAAATCGCTGGCGCACCTCAAGCACGCCATGGTGCAGGTGCTGCAGGAGGCCGGCGAGGACGCGCAGCTGGCCTTGATCCGCGCCCACCCGGAGCTGGCCGGCAAGGCCGCCGTGGCGCGCCAGCTCACGGCCGAGTCCACCAACGAGCAAAGCAAGGCCGGTCTTACCGACTGCACGCCGGCAGAGTTCGAGCACATCCAGCAGCTCAACCGCGACTACAACACGCGCTTTGGCTTCCCCTTCATCCTGGCCGTGCGCGGCCCGCGCGGCACCGGCCTTGCGCGCGCGGAGATCATCGAGACCTTTGCCCGCCGCCTGGCCAACCCGGTGGACTTCGAGCGCGCCGAGGCGCTGCGCAACATCCACCGCATCGCCGAGATCCGCCTCGCCGACAAGTTCGGCGCCGAGCCCACCCTGGGCCACGACGTGTGGGACTGGCACGAGCGCCTGGCGCAGCACAGCGACCCCGGCTACGCCGAGCGCGGCCAGCTCACCGTGACCTACCTGACCGACGCGCACCGCGCCTGCGCCCAGCGCATCAGCCACTGGATGCGCGACTGCGGCTTCGACGACGTGGAGATCGACGCCGTGGGCAACGTGGTCGGGCGCTACCGGCCCGCGCAGCCCGACGGCAAATACCTGCTGACCGGCAGCCACTACGACACCGTGCGCAACGGCGGCAAGTACGACGGCCGGCTGGGCATCTTCGTGCCCATGGCGGCGGTGCGCGAGTTGCACCGCGCGGGCCGGCGCCTGCCCTTGGGCATCGAGGTCGTGGCCTTTGCCGAGGAAGAAGGCCAGCGCTACAAGGCCACTTTTTTAGGCTCGGGCGCGCTGATCGGGCATTTCGACAACGCCTGGCTGGAGCAGCGCGATGCCGACGGCATCAGCCTGCGCGAGGCCATGCAGCACGCCGGCCTGTGCCTGGACGACATCCCCAGGCTCAAGCGCGATACGGCGCGCTACCTGGGCTTTGTCGAAGTCCACATCGAGCAGGGGCCGGTGCTGACCGAGCTGGACATCCCGCTGGGCGTGGTCACCAGCATCAACGGCTGCGCGCGCTATCTGGGCGAGATGGTGGGCATGGCCAGCCACGCCGGCACCACACCCATGGATCGCCGCCGCGACGCCGCCCTGGGTGTGGCGGAGCTGGCGCTGTACCTGGAGCAGCGCGCCAGCCAGGACGCAGGCAGCGTGGCCACCATGGGGATGCTCAACGTGCCGGCTGGCTCGGTCAACGTGGTGCCGGGGCGCTGCAGCTTCAGCCTGGACATGCGCGCACCCACCGACGCGCAGCGCGATGCGCTGGTGGCCGACGTGCTGGCCGCGCTGCACAGCATCGCCCAGCGCCGTGGCCTGCAATACACCACCGACTTGGCCATGCAGGCATCCGCCGCGCCCAGCGACCCGGCCTGGCAGCAGCGCTGGGAGACTGCCGTGCAGGCCCTGGGTGTGCCGCTTTACCGCCTGCCCAGCGGCGCCGGCCACGACGCCATGAAGCTGCACGAGCTGATGCCCCAGGCCATGCTGTTCGTGCGCGGGCAAAACAGCGGCATCAGCCACAACCCGCTGGAATCCACCACCAGCGACGACATGCAGCTGGCCGTCGATGCCTTCAGCCACCTACTGGCGCAGCTCGCCGCCGAGCAGGCCTGAATACCCGCCCTCCAAGGAAAAACATGAACCCCGACACCCAAGCCACCTACGCCGCGCTGGATGCGTGGATCGACCAGCACTTCGACGAGCAGGTGCAGTTTCTGCAGGCCCTGGTGCGCGTGCCCACCGACACCCCGCCGGGCAACAACGCGCCGCACGCCGAGCGCACCGCCGAGTTGCTCGCGCCCCTGGGCTTCGAGGCCGAGCGCCACGCCGTGCCTGACAGCCAGGTGCGCGACTACGGTATGCAGACGATCACCAACCTGATCGTGCGCCGCCCCTACGGCAGCGGTGGCAAGACCATCGCCCTGAACGCCCACGGCGACGTGGTGCCGCCCGGCGAGGGCTGGACGCGCGACCCCTACGGCGCCGAGATTGTCGATGGCCGCATGTATGGCCGCGCCAGCGCCGTGAGCAAGAGCGACTTTTCCACCTTCACCTACGCCGTGCGCGCGCTCGAAGCCGTGGCCCGGCCAGCCCGGGGCGCGGTGGAGCTGCACTTCACCTACGACGAGGAGTTCGGCGGCCTGCTCGGCCCCGGCTGGCTGCTCGCGCAAGGCCTGACCAAGCCCGACCTGATGATCGCTGCCGGCTTTTCGTATGAGGTGGTCACGGCGCACAACGGCTGCCTGCAGATGGAGATCACCGTCCACGGCAAGATGGCCCATGCCGCCGTGCCGCATACCGGCGTGGACGCGCTGCAGGCGGCCACCGCCATCATGGCCGCGCTGTACGCCGAGAACGCCAAGTACCGCAGCGTGCGCTCGCAGGTGGCGGGCATCAACCACCCCTACCTGAACATCGGTCGCATCGAGGGCGGCACCAACACCAACGTCCTCCCCGGCAAGGTGGTGCTGAAAATCGACCGGCGCATGATCCCCGAGGAAAACCCCGCCGAGGTCGAGGCCAGCATCCGCGCCGTGATCGCGCAGGCCGTGCAGCAATTCAACCAGGACAGCGGCCATGCGGGCGACGACGCCGTGCGCGTGGACATCCGCCGCATCCTGCTGGCCAACGCCATGACGCCCCTGGCCGGCAACGCGCCGCTGGTGGAGGCCATCCAGAAGCACGGCGAGGCCATCTTTGGCGCCAAGCCCCCGGCAGTGGGCACGCCGCTGTACACCGACGTGCGCCTGTATGTCGAGCGCGGCATCCCCGGCGTGATCTACGGCGCCGGCCCGCGCAGCGTGCTGGAGAGCCACGCCAAGCGCGCCGACGAGCGCGTCGAGCTGGAGGATTTGCGCCGCGCCACCAAGGTCGTGGCGCGCAGTCTGGTCGATCTGCTGGACTGAGGGCGCTGCGCCCACCACCCCATCCGCAAACCCGGCCTGGCCGGGTTTTTTGTTGCCTGAAAGAGCGGCAGGATTTTTCGCATCGCAAACTGCGTTGCTGCCCAGCAAAAACACATCGCCCGGTCCACCCCGCAGCGGCGCCCAACCCCGGGCAAACCCCGAGGCAAAACGCCATTGCAGGGTCGTTTTCCCGCTGCCGTGGCCCAGGTGATTTGTATACACTTTTTGTATGGATGCCTGTACGCACGCGACGGGCGCTGTTTGCAATCCACTGTCCGCAGGCGTCCCTGGCCGGCGCTGCGGCAAGTCCATCAAGGAAGACCCATGTCAACCTCCGTCCATCCCGTTGACGAAACCCTGCCGCTGGGGCAGCTCACGGCCCTGGGGCTGCAGCACGTGCTGGTCATGTATGCCGGTGCCGTGGCCGTGCCGCTGATCGTGGGCCGGGCGCTGAACCTGCCGCCCGACCAGGTGGCGCATCTGATCTCCGCCGACCTGTTCGTCTGCGGCCTGGTCACGTTGATCCAGGCCTGGGGCGCCACGCGCTGGTTCGGCATCAAGCTGCCGGTCATGATGGGCGTCACTTTTGCTGCCGTCGCTCCCATGGTGTCCATGGCGCAGACCACCGGCGGCGAGGCCGGCGCCGGGCTGATCTTCGGTGCGGTGATCGGCGCGGGCGTGATCTCGCTCTTGATCGCGCCGGCCATCAGCGGGATGCTGCGCTTTTTCCCGCCGGTGGTCACCGGCACCATCATTGCCGTGATCGGCATCAGCCTGATGCGCGTGGGCATCAACTGGATCTTCGGCAACCCGGTCGGCCCCACCGCGCCCACCGTGCCCAACCCCGAGCACCTGAAATGGCTGGCCGACGCCCAGTCCGCCGCCGGCGCGCCCGGCTCGTCGCTGCCGCCCGTGCCCAAGGGCTTTGCCGTGGTACCGACCATCCCCAACCCCAAGTACGCCGACCTCACCGGCGTGGGCATCTCGGGCATCGTGCTGCTGACCATCCTCCTGATCGCACGCTTTGGCCGGGGTTTCCTGGCCAACATCTCGGTGCTGCTGGGCATCATCGTCGGCGGCGTCATCACCGCTGCCATGGGCCTGATGAGCTTTCAGAAAGTGAGCCAGGCCGCCTGGTTCGACATCGTGCTGCCGTTTCAGATAGCAGCGCCGGTATTCGACCCCATCCTGATCCTGACCATGACGCTGGTGATGATCGTGGTCATGATTGAGTCCACCGGCATGTTCCTGGCTCTGGGCGACATGACCGGCAAGGAGATCTCGCGCGAAGACCTCACGCGCGGCCTGCGCACCGACGGCCTGGGCACCCTCATCGGCGGCATCTTCAACACCTTCCCCTACACCAGCTTCTCGCAAAACGTCGGCCTGGTGGCCGTGACCGGCGTCAGGAGCCGCTGGGTCTGCGTGGCCGGCGGCTTCATCCTGATCGTGCTGGGCGTGCTGCCCAAGATGGCGGCCCTGGTCGAGTCGCTGCCCACCGTGGTGCTGGGCGGCGCCGGGCTGGTCATGTTCGGCATGGTGGCGGCCACCGGCATCCGCATCCTGTCCAAGGTGGATTTCCAGCACAACCGCAACAACGCCATGATCGTCGCCGTATCCATCGGCGTGGGCATGATCCCGCTGGTAGCGCCCAACTTCCGCCAGTGGATGCCGCACGCCATCCACCCGCTGATCGAGTCGGGCATCTTGCTGTCCTCGCTCATGGCCGTGGCGCTGAACGTGTTCTTCAACGGCGCCAGCCACGACACCTCGGCTGCCGTGCTGGCGGCGCGCGAGGCCGACGCACATTGAAGGCCCCGGCTGCGCCCCCGGCCTCCCCCAGCCCCGCCTGCCCCTGGCCGACGGGGCTTTTTTGCGGCCCGCACCGCGCCCGGCGCGCCGGCCATGCCTTAAGCTAGTGCGGCGGCTTGCCGCTTTTTTTGCCCTCTTTTTTTGCCTCAGCCATGACCCAGCAACTGTCCGCCGCCGAAGCCGCGCTGCGCGAAGCAGCGCTCGAATACCACCGCAGCCCCGTGCGCGGCAAGGTCTCCGTCACCCCGACCAAGCCCCTGTCCAACCAGCGTGACCTGTCGCTGGCCTACTCGCCGGGCGTGGCCTACCCGTGCCTGGATATCCAGGCCGACCCGAGCAAGGCCTTCGACTACACCGCGCGCGGCAATCTGGTCGGTGTGGTCACCAACGGCACCGCCGTGCTGGGCCTGGGCGACATCGGCCCGCTGGCCGGCAAGCCGGTCATGGAGGGCAAGGGCTGCCTGTTCAAGAAGTTCGCCGGCGTGGACGTGTTCGACATCGAGCTAGCCGAACGCGACCCGGACAAGCTGATCGAGATCATCGCGGCGCTGGAGCCGACGCTGGGCGGCATCAACCTGGAAGACATCAAGGCGCCCGAGTGCTTCTACATCGAGCGCGAACTGTCCCGGCGCATGAACATCCCGGTGTTCCACGACGACCAGCACGGCACGGCCATCATCTCCAGCGCTGCGCTGCTCAACGGGCTGGAGCTGGTCGGCAAGGACATCGGCGCCGTCAAGGTCGCCGTCTCGGGCGCGGGCGCGGCGGCCATCGCCTGCGTGGATGTCATGGTCGGCCTGGGCGTGCAGCGCAGCAACGTCTATATGGTGGACTCCAAGGGCGTGATCTACCAGGGCCGGGGCGGCCTGGACGAGTCCAAGGCGCGCTACGCGCAGGACACGCAGGCACGCACGCTGGCCGATGTGGTCAATGGCGCCGACGTGTTCCTGGGCTGCTCGGCGCCGGGCGTGCTGACGGCCGAGATGGTGAAAACCATGGCGGCGCGCCCCATCATCCTGGCGCTGGCCAACCCCGAGCCGGAAATCCGCCCGGAACTCGCCCGCGCGGTTCGCCCGGACTGCATCATCGCCACGGGCCGCTCGGACTATCCCAACCAGGTCAACAACGTCCTGTGCTTCCCCTACATCTTCCGCGGCGCGCTGGACTGCGGCGCCACCAAGATCACCGAAGCCATGAAGCTGGCCTGCGTGCGCCAGATCGCCGCGCTGGCCAAGGAAAACGTCAGCGAGGAAGTGGCGGCAGCGTATTCCGGAACCGAACTGGCCTTTGGCCCCGACTACCTGATCCCGACGCCATTTGATTCGCGCCTGATCATGAAGATCGCGCCGGCGGTGGCGCAGGCGGCGGCGGATTCGGGCGTGGCCACGCGGCCCATCGAAGACATGGAGGCCTATCGCGAGCACCTGTCGCGCCACATCTTCCAGACCGGCATGTTGATGCGCCCGGTCATCAATGCCGCCAAGCACCTGCCCGAGAGCCAAAAGCGCGTGGCCTACGCCGACGGCGAGGACGAGCGCGTGCTGCGCGCCGCACAGGTGGCGATTGACGACCAGATCGCCCGGCCCATCCTGATCGGCCGCCCCGAGGTCATTGCCGCGCGCATCGCCAAGGCCGGCCTGCGGATGCAGCCGGGCGTTGACGTGGAAATCGTCAACCCGGCGGACGACCCGCGCTTTCGCACCTACTGGGAAACCTATCACCAGCTGATGAAAAGGGATGGCGCTACCGCCGAGGTCGCCAAGGCCGCCGTGCGCCGCTCCAACACCATCATCGGCTCGCTGATGGTCAAGCTGGGCGACGCCGACGCGCTGATCTGCGGCCTGGCCGGCACCTACGAGACACACCTGGAGCGTATCGACCACATCCTGGGCCGCGCGCCAGGCGTGCGCCAGTACGCCGCGCTCAACGCCGTCATGACCAGCACGCATGGCACGCTGTTCATCACCGACACTTATGTCAACGAAGACCCCGGCGCCGAGGAGCTGGCCGAAATCGCCTGGGCGGCGGTGCAGGAGGTGCAGCGCTTCGGCATCCCGCCCAAGGTGGCGTTTCTGTCCAACTCCAGCTTCGGCTCGTCCAGGCGCGCCTCGGCGCGCAAGATGCGCGCGGCGCGCGACCTGTTCGTCGAGCAGCACCCGGAGATCGAGTGCGATGGCGAGTTGCACGGCGACGCCGCGCTGGAGCCGCGCATCAGGAGCACCTATCTGCCGGACTCCACGCTCAGCGGTGCGGCCAACGTGCTGGTGTGCCCCAACCTGGATGCGGCCAACATCCTCTACAACGTGCTCAAGACCACGACCAGCGGCGGTGTCACTGTCGGCCCTATCCTGATGGGCACGGCTGCCACGGCCTACATCCTGACGCCGGCGGCCACCATGCGCCGGGTGCTGAACATGACGGCCCTGGCCGTGGCCAGCACGGCGGCGCGGCGCACCGGCTGAGCTGATCGGCCAGCAGGCCCGGCCCGGCCCTGCCGCACCTGCCTGTTGATTCAATGGTAAAAAACGGCTGAAAGCCTTGTCCAGCAAGCGCTGACAGCTATTATTTTTGAACCAAATCGGGCTTGTGCTCACAGGGCTTGTGTTCAGGCTGCATGGAGCGGTGCCGGGGCCACCTGAACCAGCTGCTGCGCAGCGGTGCGCAGTTCCAGCAATTGGCGCGCGACCTGGGCCAGCTGCGCGTGCAGCACCGGCGCATCGCCGTCCTGGCCGGCTGCACCCTGCAGCTGCTGCAGCCAAAAGCAGGCGTCGCCGCCCTCCAGCCCGCCTGACGGCGGCAGGCGGTGGCTGCGCAGCGCCTGTGCCAGCGTCTCGATCTCTGCGGCCAGCGCCTGGGCGGCGCGTTCTGCCAGAGCCTCGGCTTGTGCATCGGCAGCCGCGCCCGGCTGGGCGGCAGCGCGCAGGTCGCGGTGCGCTCCCAGCGCCGACAGATAGCCCAGCAGGGTGTGCGTGCTGGCCAGCAGCTCCTGCCCGGCTCGTGCATGGCGGCGCACCCAGGGCGGCTCGCGCAGCATGTGCGACAGCGCCAGCGACAGCGCCGCGTCGGTGTCGTGGGCGTGCCGGCGCGCGATGCGGTAGGCCAGGTCGTCGCTGCGTCCGCTGACGTATTGCGCCACGATCTGGCGCAGGTAGGCAGCGCTGGCGGCCAGCGTATCGGCGGCGGCGGCCCCCAGGCGCCGGCCCTGCCAGTCAGGCAGCACCAGCAGCAGCGCAGCAGCGGCAATGGCCGCGCCCACCAGGGTATCGAGCAGGCGCGGCACGATGAGCGCAAAGCCGGTGCCCGTGCCGTGGTTGAACAGCATCAGCACCATCAGCGTCACCGCCGCCGTGGCGCTGACGTAGCGCTGCGCGCGCACCACGAAAAAGACTACGCCGCCGCCCACCGCCAGCAGCGCCTGCACGGCGGGTTGCGGAAACAGCCGCATCAGCGCCCAGCCCAGCACCAGCCCGGCCACCGTGCCGCCCACGCGCTGCGCCAGCCGCGCCACGGTGGCGCCATAGGTGGGCTGGCAGACGATGAGCGTGGTCATCATGATCCAGTAGCCGTGCGCCGGGTCGGCCCACTGCATGGCGCCCCAGGCTGCGGCCAGCGCCAGCGACAGGCGCACGGCATGGCGAAACAGTGCCGAGCGCACGTGCAGTTGCGCGCGCACGCGCGCCCAGGCCTCGGCCAGCGAGTGCGGCGCCTGATCCAGCAATGCAATGTCGCCGCGCAGCGGCCCATCCAGCGGGCCGGCGGCCAGGCTCAGTTGCGCGTCCAGGCGCTGCAGGTTGCGCGCCACGGCGCGCAGCGGCTGCAGCGGCTGGCGCCACTTGGGCTGGCCCTGGCGCGCCAGCCAGGCCAGCGAGTCCTGCAGATCCGCCAGCGCCTGGCCATGCGGCGGCAGCGCTGGTCGGGCGCGGCGGCGCGGCAACGCCCGGCCCAGCGCACTACAGGCATCGCCCTGCAGCAGCAGCACGCGCTGGCAGCGGTACAGCACGTCGCTGTGAAACAGCTCCTGCGTCCAGTCGGCATAGGGGTAGTGCGAAGCGCTGGCGCGCTCGTGGATGTCCTGGGCGATGAAGTACAGCTGCAGCAGCTGCGCCAGCGCTCCCTGCGGCGCGCTGCCCGGCACGCTGCGCGCCACGATGGCTTCCTTGGCAGCGTTGAGTGCCGCCACCACGCGCGCATTGGAGCGCGCCAGCTGCAGCCGGCGCGCACGCAGATCGACTCCGCGCACCGGCTCGAACATGGCCGCCTTCAGGCGCAGGTGCTCGCCCAGCGCCAGCCACAGCGCGGCCAGGGCGCGGCGCACCGGCGGCAGCGGTGCGGCGGCGCTCCACAGCACCGACAGCAGGCCGTACCAGGCGGCGCCGGCCAGCAGCAGCGCCGCCACCAGCGCCGCAGGCAGCGCTGATGGCCCCTGCGCCGGCTCGCTGATGGCGGCGTACAACGCCAAGATGATGGTGGCTGCGGCAATGGCGCGGTAGCGCCCGCCCACAGCCCCCAGCAGCGTGAAGACGAAGCTGCACGCCAGCAGGGCGGCCAGCAGCGCCAGCGGCTGGCGTGCCAGCTCGGCCAGGGCGCTGGCGAACACGCCCAGCAGCAGCGGCACCAGGTAGGCGTCCCAGCCGCCGTGCAGGCCCAGCGCCAGCACGCCGCTCAGGGCCAGGGCCAGCCGCAATGCGTAGGCCCAGGCGATGTCGGCGCTCAGGCGCTGCAGCCACTGCGCGGTGAAGGCTTCCATGGTGGCGCTGCCCTGGCGCGCGTCAGCCGGTGTTGCGCAGCCCGGCGGCGATGCCGTTGATGCAGATGTGGATGCCGGTCTGCACCCGCTCGTCGCCCTGCCCGGCGCGCCAGCGGCGGATCAGCTCGACTTGCAGGTGGTGCAGCGGGTCGATGTAGGGGAAGCGGTGGCGGATGGAGCGCGCCAGCGCCGTGTTGCCGGCCAGGCGCTGGCGCTCGCCGGTGATGCGCGCGAGTGCCTCCGCCGTGCGCTGCCACTCGGCCTCGATGGCCGTAAACACGCGCCGGCGCAGGCGCGCATCGGGCACCAGCTCGCTGTAGCGCGAGGCCAGCGCCAGGTCGCTCTTGGCCAGCACCATGTCCATGTTGGACAGCAGGGTGTGGAAGAACGGCCACTGGCGGTACATCTTCTGCAGCAGTTGCAGCCGCGCCTTGGCGTCTTCGCCAGGGGCTTTGACGAAAGCCTCCACCGCCGCGCCAAAGCCGTACCAGCCCGGCAAGGTGAGGCGGCACTGGCCCCAGCTGAAGCCCCAGGGGATGGCGCGCAAGTCCTCGATCTTCTGGCTGGCCTTGCGCGAGGCCGGGCGCGAGCCGATGTTCAACTCGGCAATCTCGCGGATCGGCGTGGCGTTGAAAAAATACTGCGTGAAGCCGGGCGTTTCATAGACCAGCGCGCGGTAGGCCGCCATGCTGGCGCACGACAGCTCCTCGGCTGCCGCCAGAAAGGCTTCGGTAGCCGGCTTGGTGGGCTGCAAGAGCGTCGCCTCCAGCGTCGCGGCGACCAGGGTTTCCAGGTTGCGCCGGCCAATTTCCGGGTTGGCGTATTTGGAGGCAATCACCTCGCCCTGCTCGGTCAGGCGGATCTGTCCGCGCACCGTGCCCGGCGGCTGCGCCAGGATGGCCTGGTAGCTCGGCCCGCCGCCGCGCCCCACGGTGCCGCCGCGCCCGTGGAACATGCGCAGCGCCACCGGCGGCGCCGGCCGGGCGGCAGCGTTCATCTCGTCAAAGAGCTGCACCAGCGCGATCTCGGCGCGGTACAGCTCCCAGTTGCTGGTGAAGATGCCGCCGTCCTTGTTGCTGTCGCTGTAGCCCAGCATGATGTCCTGCAGCGCACCGCTTTGGCGCACCAGCTCGGCCACGCCGGGCAGGGCGTAGAACTCGCGCATGATGGGCGCGGCATTGCGCAGGTCTTCAATGGTCTCGAACAGCGGCACCACGATGAGCTGCACGCGCGCCTCGACCGTGTCCAGCGTGCCCTGCATCAGGCCGACTTCCTTTTGCAGCAGCAGCACTTCCAGCAGATCGCTCACCGTCTCGGTGTGGCTGATGATGTAGTGGCGAATCGCCTCGCGGCCAAAGCGGCGCAGCGCCGCCAGCGCCGTCTCGAAGATGGCCAGCTCGCCGCTGGTGTGCTCGCTGTAGCGCGCACCGACCACACGCAGGGGCCGGGCATCGCACAGCAGCCGCATCAGCAACGCACGGCGCGCCTGCTCGGGCAGGGCGGCATAGTCGGGCTCGATGCGTGCCGTGGCCAGCAGCTCGGCGATCACGCGCTCATGCTGATCCGAGCTTTGCCGCAGATCCACGGTAGCCAGATGAAAGCCGAACACTTCCACCGCGCGCAGCAGCGGCGCCAGGCGCTCGGCGGTCAGCAGTTCGCTGCGGTGGGTGCGCAGCGAGGCGTCGATGGTGTGCAGATCGGCCAGGAATTCCTCGGCGCTGTCGTAGGGATGCTGCGGTGCGACGGCGTGGCGCGCGGCCTCCGCGCCGGTCAGGTTTTTCAGGGTGGCTGCCAGGCGGGCGTAGATGCCGGTCAGCGCGCGCCGGTAGGGCTCGTCCGAGCGGTGCTCGCTGGTGTCGGGCGAGCGCTCGGCCAGCAGCTGCATCTCGGGCGTGACCGGCACCAGCTTCGCTGACAGCGACAGCTCGCCGCCCAGCAGGTGTACTTCGGTCAGGTAGTGGCGCAGGGCGACTTCGGCCTGCCGGCCCAAGGCCAGCGACAGCGTGGCGGCGCTGACGTTGGGGTTGCCGTCGCGGTCGCCGCCGATCCACTGGCCCATGCGCAGGAAGCTGGCCACCGGCTGCTGCGCGCCCAGTTCGCGCTCCAGTTGTGCATAGAGCTTGGGGATTTCGCTCAGAAAGGTGGCTTCGTAGTAGGACAGGGCGTTTTCGATCTCGTCGGCCACGGTGAGCCTGGAGTAGCGCAAGAGGCGCGTTTGCCACAGCTGCGCCACACGGGCGCGCAATTGCGCCTCGTTGGCCGCCAGCTCGCGCGGACTCAAAGTGTCGCGCGCCGCCTTGTAGAGCTGGGCACGGGTGGCGATGTCGTCCCTGCGGGCCAGCAGCTGGGCGATCTCGCGCTCGGCATCCAGGATGCTCTTGCGCTGCACTTCGGTCGGGTGGGCCGTGAGCACCGGCGCCACATAGGCGCTGGCCAGCATCTCGGCCACGGCACGCGGGGCGATGCCGGCCCAGCGCAGGCGCGCCAGGGCGACTTCGACACTGCCCTCCTGCGTGCTGCCGGCGCGCTCGTGTACGGCGCGGCGGCGGATGTGGTGGCGATCCTCGGCCAGATTGGCCAGATGGCTGAAATAGGTGAAGGCGCGGATCACGCTCACCGTCTGGTCGCCAGTCAGCGACTTGAGGAGTTTTTTCAGCGCCCGGTCGGCCTCCTGGTCGGCATCGCGCCGGAAGGCCACCGAGAGCTTGCGCACCTGCTCGACCAGCTCATAGGCCGCCGTGCCCTCGTGCTCGCGGATCACGTCGCCCAGGATGCGGCCCAGCAGGCGGATGTCCTGCGTCAAAGGCTGATCCTTGTCGGTGCGCCGCGCCGGGCGGGCGGCAGGAGCCGGGGCAGCTGAGGGGGCCGATGCCTCGGGGGCGGCGCTGGAATCGGTGGCGGACATGCGCGAAGTCTCCTGAGGCCATGCCCTGCAGGCGGGATGCACGGCAGGATGCTGGCTTGATTGTTGCGGCGCAGCATCCTAGCGCAGGCTCAGAGCGCCAGCGTCTCGAAGCCGACGATGTTGCGCTCGTCGCGGCTGAACTCGATGCCGACCAGATGCACGGCCTGGCCAGTGGCGCGGTATTTGTCGGCATAGCCCCTGTCCTGCAACTGCTGCAGCGCCCGGCCCTCAGGCACCAGCTCGACCACCTTGAACTCGAACAGATAGACGCGCTGCGCCAGCCGCACCGCCATGTCCATGCGCCCGTGGCTGGTCACGTCTTCGAGCACGATGTCCAACCCCAGGGCGGCAAAGTGGCTGTAGCACACGCTGGCCCAGTAGCCCTCGTAGCGGGCGATCGGGTTGGCGCGATGCCAGTCGTGCGGGACGGTGGCAAAGAAGGCATGGAAGACTTCGCGCAGCCCGGCCACATCGCCTGCCTGCAGCAGCCGGTACAGCCGGCCCATCTGCACGGCGTAATGGCTGTCGTGCCCGGTGAGGGCTGGCAGCAGCGCGCCGTTGAGCGCGGTGCGCACCTTCAGGTTGGGGTAGCGCAGCGCCACCTGGGCCAGGCCGGGGATTTCCTCGACCCGGTCGATGGTCAGGTGGCCGGCCTGGAACAGCAGGGCTTCGGTGGCGATGTGATCCACGTCGAAGGACGACAGCAGTGTCTCGGGCGCCACCTCACGATCCAGCCCGGGCAGCTCGGGCGCGAACACGGTGTCGATGTCGTGCTCGGTGTAGCCGCAAATGGCTGAGTACGGCGCATCCAGCGTGATGTCGTTGAGGTTGTTCAGGTCGGAAAAGATGCTCACCTTGCTGAACTTGGATACACCGGTCAGGAGCGCAAAGCGGATGTGCGCGTCGGGGTATTCGGCGGGCAGGCCGTGGCGCGCCTCAAAGGTGCCCAGTTGCTCGGCCAGGCTGGCGCGCAAGTCCTCCACACTGCCCAGCAGGCCGCCGCCAAAGCTGAAGCGCAGCACCGGCTATTTCACCGACCAGTCCCAGTGCTGCTCGGCGTGCAGCCCCTCGAACAGCGCCCGGTTGCTCTCGAACAGCTCCTTCAGCGTGTCCAGAAACAGGCTCTTGCCAAAGCGCCGTGGACGCGAGAATGGGCGCCGGTTCGCGTTGACTCATGCTGCAGCGCAACATGCTAGCATCCCGCGCAGCCCCTGCTGCCGTGCCGGCAGGGGCCGTGACCGAGCACTTCGCCGATGAATTCCCCCGCCTCCACTCCCCCCTCTCCATCGTCATCGCCACGCGCGAGAGCCAGCTGGCCCTGTGGCAGGCCGAGCACGTGCAGCAGCTGCTGGCCGCGCGCGGGCACAGCGTGCAGCTACTGGGCATGACCACGCGCGGCGACCAGATCCTGGATCGCACGCTGTCCAAGGTCGGCGGCAAAGGGCTGTTCGTCAAAGAACTCGAAGTGGCGCTGGAGGAAGGCCGCGCCGACATCGCCGTGCATTCGCTCAAGGACGTGCCCATGGAGCTGCCGCCGGGCTTTGCGCTGGGCTGCGTCATGCAGCGCGAGGATCCGCGCGACGCCTTCGTCTCGCCGTGCTGGGCCAGCCTGGACGAGGTACCCCGGGGCGGTGTGGTCGGCACCTCCAGCCTGCGCCGCCAGGTGCTGCTGCAGGCACTGCGGCCCGACCTGCGCATCGAGCCGCTGCGCGGCAACGTCAACACCCGGCTGCGCAAGCTCGACGAAGGCCAGTACGACGCCATCGTGCTGGCCGCCGCCGGCCTCAAGCGCCTGGGCCTGCAGGGGCGCATCCGCGCCATCTTCACGCCCGAACAGATGCTGCCCGCCGCCGGCCAGGGCGCCCTGGGCATCGAGGTGCGTGCCGAGCGCACCGATCTGATCGCCGCGCTGGCCCCGCTGGCGCACCAGCCGACCTGGCTGACGGTGACCGCCGAGCGTGCCGTCAGCCGCGCCATGGGCGGCAGTTGCTCCATGCCGCTGGCGGCGCACGGCCAGTGGCTGGCCGACGGCACGCTGCAGCTGCGCGCCGCCTGGGGCGACCTGGAAACCGGCGCCGCGCTGGTGCGCGCCGAGGACACGGCCCGCGTCCACACCCTGGGCGAGGCCGACGCCCTGGGCCTGGCCGTGGCGGCGCGGCTGCGCGCCCATGGCGCCCGGGCAGCGAATGCCTGAGTTGCCTGCCATGCCCGAAGCCATGCCCGGCGCAGCGCGCGTGCTCGTCACCCGCCCGGCGCGCGAGGCCATGCCGTGGGTGCAGGGCCTGCAGACACACGGCATGGCCGCCCAGGCGCTGCCGCTGATTGACATCCGCGCGCTGCGGGATCCGGTACTGCTGCAGGCACTGGAGCAGGCGCGCCGCGCGCTGGGCCAGTACCGTGCGGCCATGTTCGTCAGCCCGAATGCGGTGGCGCATTTTCTTGCCGATACCGCTGAAGATTCAGAGTCAAATCTGGCGCAAACCCTTACCAGACAAGCGCTGACAGCTATCGATACAAGAGCATGGGCGCCCGGCCCGGGCACGCTGCGCGCCCTGCAGGCCGCTGGCGTGCCGGCGGCCCGCATCGACGCCCCGCCAGCCACCAGCGCGCAGTTCGACTCCGAGGCCTTGTGGCCTTGCGTGGCAACGCAGGTGCGCCCCGGCGACCGCATCCTGATCGTGCGCGGCAGCGGCGGCCCGGCGGTCGAAGGCGGCCAGGGCCGGCCCTGGCTGGGCGCGCAACTGGCCGCTGCCGGGGCCGAAGTGCATTTCGTCGCCGCCTACGAGCGCTGCGCGCCGCAGTGGACTGCCGCCCAGCAGGCCCTGGCCCGGGCTGCGGCGCACGACGGCACGCTGTGGCTGCTCAGCAGCTCCGAGGCCCTGATGCATCTGCAGACCCTTCTGCCCGGCCAGGACTGGCAGCACGCCCGGGCGCTGGCCACCCACGCACGCATTGCCCAGACGGCACGCGAGGCCGGTTTTGGCGCCGTACACGAGTGCCGCCCGGCCCTGGCGGATGTGGCCGCATCGATAAAATCGCTCCATGCCCATCGAGACTCCTCCTGAGCCGGTCGCCGCTCCCGCAGCCCCGCTGTCCGGCACGGCAGCCGCCACGCGCGCCGGCCTGTGGCTGCTGGGCATGTTGGCCATCGCCGGCCTGGCCAGTTCGCTGCTGCTGTGGCAGCGCCTGTCGGCCATTCAGGAGCAGCTGGCGCGCCAAAGCGCCGACTCCGGCGCCCAGGCCATCGAGGCGCGCACCGTGGCGCGCGAGGCGCAGGATCTGGCACGCGAGACCGCCGCACGCCTGGCCGTGGCCGAAACCCGCGTCGGCGAAGTGGCGCTGCAGCGCGGCCAGCTCGAAGAGCTGATGCACAGCCTGTCGCGCACGCGTGATGAAAACCTGGTGGCCGACATCGAGGCCGCGCTGCGCCTGGCCCAACAGCAAGCCCAGCTCACCGGCAGCCTGCAGCCGCTGATCGCCGCCCTCAGGAGTGCCGAGCAGCGCATCGAGCGCGCCGCCCAGCCGCGCCTGGCGCCCGTGCAGCGCGCTCTGGCGCAGGATCTGGAGCGCCTGGAGCGCGCCAGCGTGACCGACACCGCCGGCCTGCTGGGCCGCATCGACGACCTGGTGCGCCAGGCTGACGAGTTGCCGCTGCTGGCCGACGTGGCCAGCGCCGCCGCCATGCGCCAGCCGCGCCCGGGCCGCGCTGGCGCTGCAGCTCCCGCTGCAGCCGCGCCGGCCACCCCCCTGCCGACACTGCCGAAACCGCCAAAACCGCCGCCGCCCCCGAGCCGCAGTGGCAGCGCCTGCTGGGCCGTGCCTGGGAAGGCGCGCGCGAACAGGCGCGCGGCCTGCTGCGCGTGAGCCGCATCGACCAGCCCGAGGCCATGCTGCTGGCGCCCGAGCAGGCTTTCTTCCTGCGCGAGAACCTCAAGCTCAAGCTGCTCAATGCCCGCCTGGCGCTGCTGGCACGGCGCATGGACACGGCGCGCGCCGACCTGCAGATGGCCAGCGCAGCGGTGGGCAAGTACTTCGACCCGGCCTCGCGCCGCGTCCAGACCATGGCGTCCTCGCTGGATCAGCTGCAGGGCCACATCCGATCGGCCGAGCTGCCCCAGCTCGACCACTCCATGGCCGCACTGGCCACGGCAGCGGCGGGGCGCTGACACCATGCGCGCCGCCCTGTGGTTGCTGGCCCTGTTCGGCGCTGCCGTCGCCGTGGCCCTGTTCGCCGGCAACAACCAGGGCACGATCACCGTGTTCTGGCCGCCCTACCGGGTCGATCTGTCGCTCAACATGGTGCTGGTGCTGTTGTTTGCCGGCTTTGCCCTGCTGTATGCCGCGCTGCGCGGCACGGCGACGCTGCTGGAGCTACCCGGGCGCGCGCGCCGCTGGCGCCGGCTGCAAAAGGAGCGCGCCATGCACGGCGCGCTGCTGGAGGCGCTGACGCAACTGCTGTCGGGGCGCTTTCTGCGCTCGCGCCGCGCTGCCGAATCCGCCGTGCAGCAGGAGCGCCGCCTGGCGCAGAGCGGCGAGCAACTGGGCCACGGGCGCCAGCTGCGCACCCTGGCGCACCTGCTGGCCGCCGAGGCCGCGCACGCGCTGCAGGACGGCGAGCAGCGCGACGCCCATCTGCAGCAGGCCCTGGATGGCCTGGGCCAGCCCGACACGGCGCTGGACGCCGAGCTGCGCGACGGCGCCCAGCTGCGCGCAGCGCGCTGGGCGCTCGACGAGCGCGACGCCGCCACGGCGCTGGAGCGGCTGGGCGAGCTGTCCAGCGGCGCGGCACGGCGCACCCTGGCGCAGCGCGTGCGCCTGAAGGCGGCCCGGCTGCAGCACCGCACGGCAGAAGCGCTGGACACCGCCCGCCTGCTGGCCAAGCACCGCGCCTTTGCCCCGGCAGCCGCTGCCAGCCTGGTGCGCAGCCTGGTGCTGGAGCTGATCAACGACGCCCGCGACACGGCCCAGCTGGAGCGTGTCTGGGCCAGCCTGGACGCAGCCGAGCGCACCACGCCCGACATCGCCGTGCGTGCCGCGCGCCGCCTGCAGGAGCTGGGCGGCGAGCCGGCGCAGGTGCGCGCCTGGCTGCTGCCGGTGTGGGAGCGCATGGCGGCAGGCTCCGCAGGAGCGGGAGCCGGCGCCGTGCCCAACCTGCAAAGTGACGAAGGCGCCCGGCTGGTCACCGTGCTGCAGACCAGCCTGCACGGCCTGGATGCCCCCTGGCTGGCGCGCATCGAAGCCGCCAGCCGGGCACAGCCCGGCGATGCCCGGCTGCTGTACCTGTCGGCCCTGGCCTGTATGCACCGTGAGCTGTGGGGCAAGGCCCGGCAGTTGCTGGCCCAGGCAGCGCCGCAGCTGGCCGATCCGGCCCTGCGCGCCAACGCCTGGCGCGCGCTGGCCGCGCTGGCCGAGCAGCAGGGCGACGACAGCGCCGCCGCCCAGGCCTGGAAGCAGGCGGCGCTGAGCCAGGATTGACAGGCACGAACGCCTGCCGCCAACGCCAGCGCCAGCAGCAAGCTGTTTTTACAAGAAAAAGCGGCTCAAACCCAAGCCAGGCAAGCGCTTCCAGCTATTGAATCAGGAGTTCTGTCTGCTGCCTCGGCGGCGTGTTCAGGTCCTTGGCGACACCTTCGAGGCATTGCGGGGGTGGCACTCAGCGCCGCTTGCGTGCGGCTGTGCCCATGGCCTGCTTTTGCCGATTGATGCGGTCGAGCTTGCGCTGGTCGATCTTTTCCATGGCCTTGCGCTTGGTGTAGCCCGAAGCATCGGCCCAGGCCCACCAGACGGCAGTGACGGCCAGGGGCGACAGCACCCACCACCAGGCCCAGTCGGCAACCGGGGCAACCTGGAAGTATTTGAGGAAAATCAGCAGCAGGCCCAGCACCAGGGTGTACATATCACGTCCTTTGCCGCCGTCCGGACATGGCGGCATTCCGGTCAACAGCGAACACTACAATCGCGTTGGAAGACAACTGTACTTCACCCCATCAGAGGAACCCCACCATGAAGCGCACTCTCATCACCCTCGCCGTGGCCCTGACTGCAGCCGCCCCCGTCATGGCCGACGAGGCCCTGGCCAAGTCCAAGAACTGCATGGCCTGCCACTCCGTGGACAAGAAGCTGGTCGGCCCCTCCTACAAGGACGTTGCTGCCAAGTACGCCGGCCAGGCCGGCGCTGCCGACAAGCTGGCCGAGAAGATCATCAAGGGCAGCTCCGGCGTCTGGGGCCCGGTGCCCATGCCGGCCAACGCCCAGGTCAATGCCGACGATGCCAAGAAGCTGGCCAACTGGGTGCTGTCGCTCAAGTAAGCCACCGCCTCCGTCCATCGGCTCCAGGGCCGGCGGGACGCAACAAGCCGCAGCGCTGCCAGGCGCTGCGGCTTTTTTGCTGTCTGGCCCTGCCCGGCGCCAGCGCCCGGGCTTCAGGGGCGCAGGCCCGGCTCGATGCGCAGCTCCGTCACCCCGCCCTGCCCGCCCTGGCGGTGCAATTGATCCTCCAGTTGCCCGACGTAGGCCGCCGTGGTGTTGTCGGACTCCTTCAGGCGGCTGCTCATGCGTGCCTCCAGCGCATCCATGCGCGCCAGCATGGCGCTGTGCTGGGCATCGAGGAAATTGCGCAGTTCGGTGAAGCGCGAGGCCTCGGCCTTGTCGGCCAGTTCGCGCTGGGCGGCCATCTCCTTGGTATGGCGGCGCGCCTCCAGCAGCACCGAGCCATGCAGGCCCAGCACGTAGGCCAGGAACATCACCGCCATGAGGGCCGTGAGCGCCAGCATGATCAGCCCCAGCGGCGCTTCGATGGTGGTCAGGCCCAGCGACATGATGGTCGGCGTGGCCAGCAGCGGCCAGTTCAGCACCGCCAGCGCGGCAATCGCCGCCATGATGAGCAGCAGGATCAGGGTTCGCAGGTTCATGGGATCGCTCCTTGGGAAATTCGCAGCCGCTGTTGTAACCCAGTCGGGCCTGCTCCCCGGCGCCCTCGTGGCGCTTTTGCGCGCAAGAAAAAGCCGCCCGGCACAGGCGGGGCGGCTTTTGCGTTGTGCGTTTGGCGCGCTGCGACCAGCGCGCCGGCCACTGGCGGTGGCCGCTCTGGATCAGTTGTTCTGCGCCAACTGCTCCAGGATTGCGGGGTTCTCCAGGGTGCTGGTGTCCTGGGTGATGGACTCGCCCTTGGCCAGCGAGCGCAGCAGGCGGCGCATGATCTTGCCCGAGCGGGTCTTGGGCAGGTTCTCGCCGAAGCGGATGTCCTTGGGCTTGGCAATCGGGCCGATCTCCTTGGCCACCCAGTCGCGCAGCTCCTTGGCGATCTGCTTGGCCTCGTCGCCGGTGGGGCGCGGGCGCTTGAGTACCACGAAGGCGCAGATGGCCTCGCCCGTCAGGTCGTCGGGGCGGCCTACCACCGCCGCCTCGGCCACGAGGTCGGACTTGGCCACCAGGGCGGACTCGATCTCCATGGTGCCCATGCGGTGGCCCGAGACGTTGAGCACGTCGTCGATGCGCCCGGTGACGCGGAAGTAGCCGTTGTCCTTGTCGCGCACCGCGCCGTCGCCGGCCAGGTAGGCGCCGCGCATCTCCTCGGGGAAGTAGGTCTTCTTGAAGCGCTCGGGGTCGTTCCAGATGGTGCGGATCATGCTCGGCCAGGGGCGTTTGATGACCAGCATGCCGCCCGAGCCATCGGGCATCTCGGTACCGGTCTCATCGACCACCGCCGTGTAAATGCCCGGCAGCGGCAGCGTACACGAGCCCGGCACCATGGGCGTGGCGCCCGGCAGCGGGTTGATGATGTGCCCGCCGGTCTCAGTCTGCCACCAGGTATCCACCACCGGGCAGCGCTCGCCGCCGACGTGCTTGTAATACCACATCCAGGCCTCGGGGTTGATGGGTTCGCCCACGCTGCCCAGCACGCGCAGGCTGGACAGATCCCAGTTCTTCGGATGCACGGACTCGTCCGAGTCGGCAGCCTTGATCAGCGAGCGGATGGCGGTGGGCGCGGTGTAGAAGATGGTGCACTTGTGGCGCTCGATCATCTGCCAGAAGCGTCCGGCGTTGGGATAGGTCGGGATGCCCTCGAAGATGATCTGCGTGCCGCCGGCAGCCAGCGGGCCATAGGCGACGTAGCTGTGGCCGGTGACCCAGCCGATGTCGGCCGTACACCAGAACACGTCCGAGGGCTGGAGGTCGAAGCTCCACTCCATGGTGCGCTTGGCCCACAGCAGGTAGCCGCCGGTGCTGTGCTGCACGCCCTTGGGCTTGCCGGTGGAGCCGCTGGTGTAGAGGATGAACAGCGGATGCTCGGCGCCCACCGGCGTCGGCTCGCACTCGCTGCTCTGGCCTTCCAGGGCCTGCTCGAAGGTCTTGTCGCGGCCTTCCACCATGTTGCAGGCGGTGGCGGTGCGCTGGAACACGAACACGTTCTTGACCGTCTCGCAGCCGCCCAGGGCCAGGCCGTCATCGACGATGCCCTTGAGCGGCAGCTCCTTGCCGCCGCGCACCTGGTAGTTGGCGGTGATCACGGCCACGGCCTGCGCGTCCACGATGCGCTCTTGCACCGCCTTGGCGGAAAAGCCGCCGAACACCACGCTGTGCGTGGCGCCGATGCGCGCGCAGGCCTGCATGGCCACCACGCCCTCCACGCCCATGGGCATGTAGATCAGCACCCGGTCGCCCTTCGCGACGCCGTGGCTCTTGAGCGCGTTGGCGAACTGGCTCACGCGCGCGAGCAGTTCGCGGTAGGTGTACTTGGTGACCTTGCCGTCGTCGGCCTCGAAAATGATGGCCGTCTTGTTCTCGACCGGCGTGCCCATGTGGCGATCCAGGCAGTTGGCGCTGGCGTTGAGCTCGCCGTCATCGAACCACTGGTAAAACGGCGCATTGCTCTCGTCGAGCACGCGGGTGAAGGGTTTGATCCACTGCAGGTTCTCGCGTGCCTGGCGGCCCCAGAAGCCCTGGAAATCCTGGTCGGCCTCGGCGCGCAGCGCCTGGTAGGCCGACATGCCCGAGATGTTGGCGCCCTGGACGACGTTTTCGGGCGGCTGGATGACACGGTTTTCGACCAGTACGGATTGGATCGCGGACGGGGATGCACTCATGGATTTGTCTCCTGCAAGACGGACGGAACAGTAGAAATTTCGGCGTGCAAATGTCATCTGCGGGACTTACAACCCACTGACGCGGCCCCTGCGCCCGGACGCGGCCAGGCGGGACGCTCTGCGCCGGTAGGCCGGTTTTTGGTCAAATCGGCTCCAAACCCTTTGCAGGCAAGCGCAGGCAGCTATCAAAACAGAAAAAACTGCAACCGAAACAACTCGCTTGCTAACACACATTTGATAACCTTTGTTTTGACTCAAACATAGGCAATCAATATACTAGATCGATGTTTTACAACCTGCCATGCAGGTAATCGATCTTTGGGCAGCCCATTTCCGAGTGCTGAACCAAAGGTTGTTGTTCACGGCGGCGGCGCGTTTTCTCATACGACAGCGATGAGGCAGCGCCCGGCGTCCAGGCCGAAGACTCGGCCCTGATGCCCCCCTGGTGTCGATGCCGTTGCTCCTGCGCAGCGCACCGCACCCGCGCTGTTTGAGCAAAAGTCCCCAGCCCGGCCTCTTTTGCCACGCGCGTCCTGCTTGCCATACAGGCCCTTGCGTACTGCTTCGCGTGCCATTCGGGCCGACCAGGTCACTGGTTGTCTGTTCTTCCCGTGTCCGCTCTCCGGCATTCGTCTGCTGCGCCCACCGCCTGCGGTGCGCGCCGCCATCGTGGTTCCGGCGCATCAGGGTTCTTGGTTGCCCAGTCTGCCTTGCTTCGGCCTTCGCAGTCCCTGCGGCTCTCTCTCAGAGCGCTGGCGGGGTTTGGCATCCGTTCGACTCGATTCGAGTGACAAGAGGGAGGAAATCCATTCATGGCCAAGCAAATCATCATCGACCACGTCTTCAAGGTCTTTGGCGAGCAACCCCAGCAGGCGCTGGAGCTGGTGCGCCAGGGCGCGTCCAAGCAGGACATCCTGGAGCGCACCGGCCAGTCCATCGGCGTCTTCGACGCCACGTTCACCATCGAGGCCGGCGAGATCTTCGTCGTCATGGGCCTGTCCGGCTCGGGCAAATCGACCCTGGTGCGGATGCTCAACCGCCTGATCGCGCCCACCAGCGGGCGCATCATGGTCGATGGCCAGGACATCGGGCAGCTCAGCGAGCCGGCCCTGCGCGCGCTGCGGCGCAAGGACATCTCCATGGTGTTCCAGTCGTTCGCGCTGATGCCCCACCTCACGGTGCTGGACAACACCGCCTTCGGCCTGGAGCTGGCCGGCGTGGGCCGCCAGGAGCGCCAGCAGGCGGCCGAGCAGGCGCTGGCCCAGGTCGGCCTGGCCGGCTGGGGCGCGAGCTATCCGGATGAGCTCTCGGGCGGGATGCAGCAGCGCGTCGGCCTGGCGCGGGCGCTGGCGTCCGATCCGGCCATCTTGCTGATGGACGAGGCGTTCTCCGCGCTCGACCCCATCATCCGCACCGAAATGCAGTCCGAGCTGCTGCGCCTGCAGGAAAAGCAGCGGCGCACCATCGTCTTCATCTCGCACGACCTGGACGAGGCCATGCGCATCGGCGACCGCATCGCCATCATGAAGGACGGCCAGGTGGTGCAGGTCGGCACGCCCGACGAGATCCTGCGCTGCCCGGCCAACGACTACGTGCGCAGCTTTGTGCGCGGGGTGGATGCCGCCGCCGTATTCAAGGCCGCCGACATCGCGCGCCAGGCGCTCACCGTGGTCTCGGCGCAGTCCGACCGGGGCTGCCGCGCCACGCTGCGCATCCTGGAGGACTCGGATCGCGAGCACGCCTATGTGCTGACCAGCGACCAGCGCTTTCTGGGCGTGGTGTCCTCGCAGTCGCTGCGCCAGGCGCTGCACGGCCACCAGGGGCCGCTGGGCCTGCGCCACGCCTTCCTGGGCGACGCCCCGGCCATCGAGGCCGCCACGCCGGTGGCCGACCTGTATGGGCCGCTGTCCAGCGCGCCATGCCCGCTGCCGGTGGTCGATGAGGCCGGGCGTTACCTGGGCGTGGTCAGCCGCACCGGCCTGATGCGCTTCCTGGATCGCGACACGCCGCCCCTGCCGCCGCAGCAGGAGGAGCGCGCCCCGCTGCACCTGAACCCGCATTTCCCGCAGGCCGCCAGCCCCGTGGCCCCGACGCTGGCCGCGCATTGACCCCGAGGAGGAGAAAAGAACATGCAACAAGCCCAAGCCCAGACCCTGAGCGACATTCCTGAACGCCCTGACGGCAACCCCTGGACGGGCGAGGCAACGTCCGCCGCAGCGCCCCTGGAGCAGCCCGCCGCCGCTGCTGCCGCCCCCTGGAGCGATGGCGCAGCCGCCGGCACCGCCGCCCCGTCCGACCCGTGGAGCGGCAACGCCCAGGCCACGGCCAGCGACCCATGGAGTGGCGACGCCGCCGGCACGGCTGCCGATGCCCCTGCCGGCGACCCCTGGGGCGGCGGCGACGCTGCCGCCAGCGCCGCCGACCCGGCAGCCGGCGCCGATTGGCTGGACAGCGCCGCCCAGGCCAGCAGCACCGCTGACGGCAGCACTGGCGGTCTGGCCGCGCTGTGGCAGCAGATCCAGAACGACGGCCTGCCCATCCAGGGCTGGATCAACGACGGCCTGCATTGGGTGGTGGAGAACTTCCGCCCGTTCTTCCAGGCCGTGCGCGCACCCATCGACGCCACGCTGACCGGCGTGACCGACGCCCTGCTGGTCGTGCCCACGCCGGCCATGATCGTGCTGGCCGCCCTGCTGGCCTGGCAGTTCGCCGGCCGCGCCATGGCCATTGGCACAGCGGTATCGCTGGCGCTGGTCATGCTGCTGGGCATCTGGCCCGACGCCATGGTCACCCTGGCGCTGGTGCTGACCTCGCTGCTGTTTTGCGTGCTGCTTGGCCTGCCCGCCGGCGTGCTGCTGGCCGCCAGCGACCGCGCCCAGCGCATCACCCGCCCGCTGCTGGACGCCATGCAGACCACGCCGGCCTTCGTCTATCTGGTGCCGGTGGTCATGCTGTTCGGCATCGGCAACGTGCCGGGAGTGATCGTGACCATTGTCTTTGCCCTGCCTCCGCTCATTCGCCTCACCAACCTGGGCATCCGCCAGGTGCGCCCAGATTTGATCGAGGCCAGCCGCGCCTATGGCGCCTCGCCCTGGCAGCTGCTGTGGAAGGTGCAGCTGCCGCTGGCCATGCCCAGCATCATGGCCGGCATCAACCAGGCGCTGATGCTCTCGCTGTCCATGGTGGTCATTGCCTCCATGATCGCCGTGGGCGGCCTGGGCCAGATGGTGCTGCGCGGCATTGGCCGCCTGGACATGGGCCTGGCCACCGTGGGCGGCCTGGGCATCGTGCTGCTGGCCATCGTGCTGGATCGGCTGACCCAGGCCATGGGCGAGCCGCGCCGTGGCGGCGAGCGCTGGTGGCACACCGGCCCTGCTGGGCTGCTGACGCGCACTCTGCGCCAGCGCCCGGCAACCGCCCCGGCGCAGGCCGCCGCCCAGCCGGCCACGCCCGCTGCCGCCGCCGCGCCCCAGGCCCCAGCCGGCAAGCCAGCCACGTCCGACCTGCCCGCCATGGGCCGCCAGCCAGCGGTCTGACCCCCTGCCCTTGCTCCTTCCCCCTGTGGGGGAAGGCTGGGATGGGGGCCGGCTGGCTCTGGCGCGCCGTGTCGTGCAGCCACCGTCGCTGGCCCCCACCCCAACCCTCCCCCAGAGAGGGAGGGAGCGAAATCGCCCCCCCTCCAGAGGGGGAGCCGAACCCCCGGCAAATCATTTATCCCACCCACGAAAGGAAATCCCAAGGATGACAACCACCACCCTGCCCCCCGCGCCTGTGCATACCCTGCGCACCCGCCTGTCCACCGTGGCTGCCGGCCTGGCGCTGGCCCTTGCCGGCAGCGCCTTTGCCGCCGACCAGCCCGGCAAGGGCGTCAGCGTGCAGCCGCTCAAGAGCTCGATTGCCGAGGAAACCTTCCAGACACTGCTGGTCATGAAGGGCCTGGAGCAGCTGGGCTACGACGTCAAGCCCATCAAGGAAGTCGAGTACCCGACAGCGCACATCGCCATTGCCAATGGCGACGCCACGTTTCTGGCTGATCACTGGAACCCGCTGCACGCCGACTACTACAAGAACGCCGGCGGCGAGGCCAAGCTGTACCGCAAGGGCATCTTCTCGGGCAACGCCGCACAGGGCTACCTGATCGACAAGAAGACTGCCGACCAGCACAAGATCACCAACATCGAGCAGCTGAAAAAACCCGAGATCGCCAAGCTGTTCGACACAAACGGCGACGGCAAGGCGGATCTCACCGGCTGCAACCCCGGCTGGGGCTGCGAGGGCGTGATCGAGCACCACCTGGACGCCTACGGCCTGCGCGGCACGGTGACGCACAACCAGGGTTCGTACTCGGCGCTGATCGCCGACACCATCACGCGCTTTCGCGAAGGCAAGCCGGTGCTGTACTACACCTGGACGCCCTACTGGGTGAGCAACGAGCTCAAGCCCGGCAAGGATGTCGTGTGGCTGGAGGTGCCGTTTTCCTCGCTGCCCGGCGAGCAAAAGGGCCTGGACACCAAGCTGCCCAATGGCAAGAACTATGGCTTCGTGGTGAACAACCAGCAAATCCTGGCCAACAAGGCCTGGGCCGAGGCCAACCCGGCCGCTGCCAAGCTGTTTGAGGTCATGCAGCTGCCTGTGGCCGACATCAACGCGCAAAACCACATGATGAGCCAGGGCCAGAACAAGCCCGCCGACATCGAGCGGCACGTGAACGGCTGGATCCGCGCGCACCAGCAGACCTTCGACGGCTGGCTGGCGCAGGCGCGCGCGGCGGCGAAATAAACCTTCGCACGCTCCGCGCTCTTCACTCCTTCTCCCGCACGCGGGAGAGGGGGCTGACACCGGCTCCCATCAAGCGTGGCGCGCTATCAAAACCATTGCACACGCTTCATCCACTTCAGAAAGACACATGCACACCATCCAGCAAACCTCTCTCTTTTCCCTCTCTTCCCTGCTGCGCCGCAGCGCAGCGCTGGCCGCCTTTTCGCTGGCGGCGGCAGCCGCCGGCCCGGCCCTGGCCAACACCGCACCTGCCGCCCAGCCCGGCCAGGGCGTCAAGGTGACCATCCTCAAGAGCTCGCTGGCCGAAGAATCCTTCCAGACCGTGGTCGCCATGCGCGCGCTGCAGGCGCTGGGCTATGACGTGGCGCCGTACAAGGAAGTCGAATACCCGCTGGCGCACATGGCCGTGGCCAGCGGCGACGCCACGCTGATCGCCAACCACTGGAACCCGCACCACTCCGAGTTCTACAAGGCCGCCGGCGGCGACGCCAGGCTCTCGCGCAAGGGCGTGTATTCCGCCGGCGCCGCGCAGGGCTACATGATCGACAAGAAGACCGCCGATCAATACAACATCACGCACATCGACCAGCTCAAAGACCCGAAGCTGGCCAAGCTGTTCGACATGAGCGGCGATGGCCGCGCCGACCTGGTCGGGCCGAATGCCGGCTGGGGCGGCGAGGCGGTGGTCGAGCACCATCTGGACACCTACGGCCTGCGCGGCACGGTCAACTACGTGCAGGGCAACTACCCGGCGCTGATCACCGAGACGCTGGCGCGCTATGAATCGGGCAAGCCGGTGCTGTTCTACGCCTGGACGCCGCACTGGCTGAGCAACGTGCTGAAAACCGGCAAGGATGTCGTGTGGCTGCAGGTGCCCTACTCGGCCATGCCTGGCGTGCAGGCCGGCACCGACACCAAGCTGCCCAACGGCAGGAACTACGGCTTTCCGCTGAACAACGAGTACATCGTCGCCAACAAGGAGTGGGTGGCGAAGAACCCGGCTGCCGGCAAGCTGTTCGAGGTCATGCAGATCCCGCTGGCCGACATCAGCGCGCAAAACCGCCTGATCCACCAGGGCGAGAAGAGCGCCGCCGACATCGAGCGCCACGCCGACGCCTGGATCCGCGCGCACCAGAAGACCTTCGACGGCTGGCTGCAGCAGGCGCGCGCTGCGGCGAACTAAGCCCGGCGAGCCTCTCTTCACCCCCTCTCCCCCTCAGGGGGAGAGGGCTGGGGTGAGGGGGCAGCCCAAGCGCAACGCTCATCACCACCCCGGAATTCAACTTCTGTTTTGATAGCTGCCATCGCTTGTCTGGCAAGGCCTGGAGGCCAAAAACACCATTATTTTCAAGCGTGGCACCCACCTCAGCCGCCCACCATCTTGCCCGGCACGACCCATTCATCGAACTGCGCTTCGGTGACATGGCCCAGGGCGAGGGCCGCCGCGCGTAGCGTCGTGCCTTCGCGGTGCGCCTTCTTGGCGATCTCGGCGGCCTTGTCGTAGCCGATGTGGGTGTTGAGCGCCGTGACCAGCATCAGCGAGCGATCCAGCAGCTCGGCAATGCGCTCGCGCTGCGGCTCAATGCCCACGGCGCAATGGTCGTTGAAGCTGACCATGCCATCGGCCAGCAGGCGCACGCTCTGCAGGAAGTTGTAGCTGACCATGGGCCGGAACACGTTCAGCTCGAAGTTGCCGCTGGCGCCGCCGATGTTGATGGCCACGTCGTTGCCCATGACCTGCGCGCACAGCATGGTCAGCGCCTCGCACTGCGTCGGATTCACTTTGCCCGGCATGATGGACGAGCCGGGCTCGTTTTCCGGGATGCTGATCTCGCCGATGCCGCTCCTGGGCCCGCTGGCCAGCCAGCGCACGTCGTTGGCGATCTTCATCAGGCTGGCCGCCAGGGTTTTCAGCGCGCCATGCGCCGCGACCAGTGCGTCGCAACTGGCCAGCGCCTCGAACTTGCTGGGCGCGGTGACGAAGGGCTGGCCGGTCAGGCGAGCGATTTCCTGCGCCACCGCCTCGGCATAACCTGCCGGCGCATTCAGGCCCGTGCCCACGGCCGTGCCGCCCAGCGCCAGCTCGTACAGATGCGGCAGCGCCGCACGCACATGGGCCTCGCCGTGGTGCAGCTGCGCCACCCAGCCGGAGATCTCCTGCCCCAGCGTCAAGGGCGTCGCATCCTGCAGGTGCGTGCGGCCGATCTTGACCACGTCGGCGAACTGGCGTGATTTTTCCTGCAGCGTGCCGCGTAGCTCGTCCAGCGCCGGCAGCAGCCGATGCACGATGGCCAGCACCGCCGACACGTGCATGGCCGTGGGGAAGACGTCGTTGCTCGACTGGCTCTTGTTCACGTCGTCGTTGGGGTGCACCAGCCGGCCCTCGCCGCGCGCGCCGCCCAGGATCTCGCTGGCGCGGTTGGCCAGCACCTCGTTGACGTTCATATTGGTCTGCGTGCCCGAGCCGGTCTGCCAGACCACCAGCGGAAACTCGCCGTCGTGCCGGCCATCGAGCACCTCGTCGGCAGCAGCCAGGATGGCGCGCGTGCGGTCATCCTGCAGCAGGCCCAGGTCGTGGTTGACCTTGGCCGAGGCACGCTTGACCTGCACCAGCGCGCGGATCAGCTCGGGCGGCTGCTGCTCGCCGGAGATGTCGAAGTTCAGCAGCGAGCGCTGGGTCTGCGCGCCCCACAGGCGATTGGCCGGCACCTCGATAGGGCCGAAGGTGTCGCGCTCGGTGCGCGTGGCGGATGGGCTATCGGAATGGTGCTGATTCATGGCGCAGAAAACTCCTTGCAAAAAAACGGTGGTGGCACGGCCAGACCCTGGCATTTCAGCGCAAGGCCGGGCTGCCGTGCAGTCGGCCAGGGCCGCGAATGTGTCCGCAGTGCCGGTGCCGGCGCCCGCAGCGCAGGCAGCCTCGCCAGCCCCGCGCAAGGTCGGATGGGGATAATCCTGCAGGCATTTTTGTTACACCTCATCCACGTGTCATCCACGTACCACCAAGCACAAGGACTTACCGAGGCCATGACCACCACCATCCGCTACCACGACCTGGTCGAATCCATTGCCGGCGCGCTGCAATACATCAGCTACTACCACCCGGCAGACTACATCCAGCACCTGGCGCGCGCCTGGGAGCGCGAGCAATCCCCGGCGGCCAAGGATGCGATGGCGCAAATCCTGACCAACAGCAAAATGGCCGCCTACGGCCACCGCCCGATCTGCCAGGACACGGGCATCGTCAACGTCTTTCTGAAGCTGGGCATGGATGTGCGCTTCGAGGGCTTTGCCGCCGACCAGAGCCTGGAGGACGCCATCAACGAAGGCGTGCGCCGCGGCTACAACCACCCGGACAATACGCTGCGCGCCAGCGTCGTGGCCGACCCGCACTTTGCGCGCAAGAACACCCGCGACAACACGCCCGCCGTCATCAACGTTCAACTGGTGCCGGGCGACAAGCTGGACATCACCGTCGCGGCCAAGGGCGGCGGCAGCGAGAACAAGTCCAAGATGGTCATGATGAACCCCAGCGACAGCCTGGTGGACTGGGTGCTCAAGACCGTGCCCGAGATGGGCGCCGGCTGGTGCCCGCCGGGGATGCTGGGCATCGGCATCGGCGGCACGGCGGAAAAGGCCGTGCTGCTGGCCAAGGAAAGCCTGATGGACGACCTGGACATGCACGAACTGCAGGCCAGGAATGCGCGCGGCGAGAAGCTGACCCAGGTCGATGAGCGGCGCCTGGAGCTGTACGAGAAGGTCAACGCCCTGGGCATTGGCGCGCAGGGCCTGGGCGGCCTGTCCACCGTGCTGGACGTGAAGATCAGGATGTACCCCACGCACGCCGCCAGCAAGCCCGTGGCCATGATCCCCAACTGCGCGGCCACGCGGCACGCGCATTTCGTCATGGACGGCAGCGGCCCGGTCTATCTGGAGGCCCCCAGCATCGACCTGTGGCCGCAGGTGGACTGGGCACCCAACACCGAGACCAGCAAGCGCGTCGATCTCAACACCCTGACCCGCGAGGAAGTCGCCAGCTGGAAGCCCGGCCAGACACTGCTCTTGAACGGCAAGATGCTGACGGGCCGCGACGCCGCGCACAAGCGCATCCAGGACATGCTGGCGCGGGGCGAGAAACTGCCGGTGGACTTCACCAACCGCGTCATCTATTACGTCGGCCCGGTCGATCCGGTGGGGGATGAAGCGGTCGGCCCGGCTGGCCCGACCACGGCCACGCGCATGGACAAGTTCACCGACATGATGCTGGAGCAAACCGGCCTGATCGCCATGATCGGCAAGGCCGAGCGCGGTCCGGTGGCGATTGAGGCCATCAAGCGCCACCGCAGCGCCTACCTCATGGCCGTGGGCGGCGCGGCCTACCTGGTCAGCAAGGCCATCAAGCAGGCGCGCGTGGTCGGCTTCGAGGATCTGGGCATGGAGGCCATCTACGAATTCGACGTGGTGGACATGCCGGTCACGGTGGCGGTCGATGCAGGAGGTACCAGCGCGCACATCACCGGGCCGGCCGAGTGGCAAAAGCGCATTGCGAGTGGGGAGTTCAGGGGGATTGAGGTAGTTCCGGCCTGATCGCGTCGTCTGACCGGATCGGCTCGTCTTCTCGGCCCCTTCTCGACTGCGAGGCACCGGGGCTGAGAAAAAGAGCAGAGGACGCCCGCACAATTTCAGCGGGTCAATAATCGAATGGACAATCTGACAATTCGAGTGAACTGGCGCGGCCCTTTTTCCCTGGAAGAGGTGTGCGAAACCGATCTCGGCGGCGGACTCTATTTGCTGACGGGAAAACGTCCGTACGAGCGCAATGAACAGATTCAATACTGCGGCATCACCGAAGGGTTTTTCAGGTCACGACTCAAACAGCATCACAAGCTCCCACAGATCAAGAAAGACCTCAGGATCTGGCTCGGCCAGGTCGTTTATCCGGAACAGGTGACGCGCACTCATCTGGAGCTCGCCGAAGCAATCATTGTCTATTTCTGGCAGCCAAACTTGAATGAACGCAAAAGAATTCAGCCTCCGCGCCCTACCGTCATTATTTCGCAGTGGCTCAGGCGCGACGGCTCGCCGCGCTTCAATCAACTGTCAATCTATTCAGATCTGCACGACGTCATATGCTGGGATGGAGTACTCTGGCGGACGGGCAATCTGAAGGTTTACGCGGGCTGAGGCCTAGTTGGCCTTCGTGCGTCTGCCCCCTTCCAACCAACTGACAGGAAGCACCCATGAGCTGGTTCCTCGCCGCCCTCCAGAAATACGCCACTTTCTCCGGCCGCGCGCAGCGGGCGGAGTATTGGTATTTCGTGCTGTTTTACTTGCTCATCGTCCTTGTCCTGTCGATCGTCGATGCCTTCACCGGCACGTTCGACAGAGAAGGCGGTGTCGGCTTGCTCAGCGGCTTGTTCAGCCTCGCGCTGTTCATCCCGTCACTGGCCGTGGCGGTGCGTCGTCTGCACGATATCGGGCGCAGTGGCTGGTGGCTGCTCATCGGGCTGATTCCCTTGGTCGGCGCTTTCGTCCTGCTCGTCTTTGCCGTACAGGACAGCCAGCCCGGCAGCAATGCCTACGGCCCCAACCCCAAGACCGGCACCGGCTGAAGGCTTGAGGGCACGCGCGCCCGCGCACGCCTGGGCTGGCGCTTGGGCCGGCTTCAGCGCACCGGCAGAAATTGCAGAAGCTGTCCGCCCACCAGCGTCTGCACATAGCTGATCACGGCCCGGCGGTATTTCTCCGTCATGACCTGCGCCAGCAAGTCCAGCCGGGCAATGATCTTGCCGAACTCGCGCTCGTAGCTCAGGTTGCGCTCGGCGGGGTTGATCTCGTCGGCCAACAGCAGCGGGCGGCCCAGGGCGTTGCGCCGCTGGGCCAGGATCCAGATGGCGACTTCGACGTTGCGCGCCGCGTTGTACAGGTGCTGCGCGTCCAGGCTGTCGATCAGGAAGAACTGCGTGCGGTCGCCGTGCGCGACGATCATGGTGTCGGCCACGGCATAGATGAAGCTGCCGACGCGGTCGTCGGCGAATTCGGGCGACAGCGCCAGCGCCAGGGCGTCGATGTCACGACGCTCCTGCAGGGGCGGCCAGCCAAAGCGCTGCTCGACGCAGCTGCGCAGCAAATTCACCGCCTCCGTGCGGTTGGGCGCATTGCCCTTGCGCCACTCCGCCGGGTTGCGCCGGTACAGCTTGTCGGCCAGGCGGTACAGCGCATCCAGGTTCTCGCGCATGGCGATGGTGGCCACGCGGTTGATGTCCGACTGCAGCAGCTCCTGCCCGGTGGCTTGCGGGCCTTTGACCTTGCCCCGGGGGTCGGGGCCGGGGTGGTGGAGCAGGCGGCCAGCAGCGATGTGGCCAGCAGGGGCAGCGCAGCGCGCCGTGAGACCAGGGCAGCCGCCGCTTGCGGGTGCTGCCGCCCCAGGGGTGTCATGTCTGCCTGCCTGCCTGTTTTACCCATGTCAATGCGCCTCTTCCCAGTTGCCTCCCGCGCCCACCTCGGCCACCAGCGGCACTTTCAACTGCGCCACGCCGGCCATCACCCGAGGTATCGATTCTTGCAGCCATTGCAGCTCGCCCTCGGGCAGCTCGAAGACCAGCTCGTCGTGTACCTGCATGACCATCAGCACCTCGGGCCTGTCGCTGTCCAGCAGCGCCTGCACCTGCACCATGGCCATCTTGATCAGGTCTGCCGCCGTGCCCTGCATGGGCGCGTTGATGGCGGCGCGCTCGGCGCCGCTCCTGCGCGGGCCGTTGGGCGAGTTGATCTCGGGCAGGTACAGGCGCCGGCCAAAGACGGTCTCCACATAGCCGCGCTCCTTGGCCTCCAGCCGGGTGTTGTCCATGTAGCGTTTCACGCCGGGGTAGCGCTCGAAGTAGCGGTCGATGTAGTTCTTCGCCGCGCCGTTGCTGATGCCCAGGGCTTTGGCCAGGCCGAAGCTGCTCATGCCGTAGATCAGCCCGAAGTTGATGGTCTTGGCATAGCGGCGCTGCTCGCTGGTGACCTGCTCCAGCGCCACGCCGAAGACTTCCGCCGCCGTGGCGCGGTGTACGTCCAGCCCCTGGCTGAAGGCGGCCAGCAGGGCCGCATCGCCGCTGATGTGCGCCATGATGCGCAGCTCGATCTGGCTGTAGTCGCAGCTGGCGATCAGGCGGCCCGGCGGGGCGATGAAGGCCTCGCGGATGCGCCGGCCCTCCGCCGTGCGGATGGGGATGTTCTGCAGATTGGGTTCGTTGCTCGACAGCCGGCCCGTGACCGCCACGGCCTGCGCGTAGTGCGTGTGTACGCGCCCGGTGCGCGGGTCGGCCAGCTGGCCCAGTTTGTCGGTGTACGTCCCCTTGAGCTTGCACAAGCTGCGGTGCTCCAGCAGCCTGGCCGGCAGCGGGTAGTTCTCGGCCAGTTTTTCCAGCACTTCCTCATCGGTGGAGCGCGCGCCGGTGGCGGTCTTCTTGATGACCGGCATACCCAGCTTGTCGAAAAAGATCTCGCCCAGCTGCTTCGGGCTGCCCAGGTTGAAGGGCTGACCGGCGATCTCGTAGGCCTGCTGCTCCAGCGCCACGATGCGCTGGCCCAGGTCGCGGCTTTGCGCGGCCAGCAAGTCGGCGTCGATCAGCACGCCATTCCTTTCGATGCGAAACAGCGTCTCGCTGCAGGCGATCTCCAGCTCGTAGATGGCGCGCAGCTTTTCGTCGGCCTGCAACTGCGGCCACAGCACGCGGTGGACATCCAGCGTCTGATCCGAGTCCTCGCAGGCATAGGCCGCTGCCTGCTCCACCGCCACCTGCGAGAACGGGATTTGCTTGGCGCCCTTGCCGCACAGGTCTTCATAGGACAGCCCGGTGCGGCCCGTATGGCGCTCGGCCAGGCTGGCCAGGCCGTGCGGCCTGTGGACTTCCAGCACGTAGCTTTGCAGCATGGTGTCGTGGACGTAGCCGCGCACCTGGATGCCGTGGTTGGCCAGCACGTGGCGGTCGTATTTGATGTGCTGGCCTAATTTTGGCGCTGCCGCATCCTCCAGCCAGGGCTTGAGGCGCGCCAGCACCTCGTCCAGCGGCAGTTGCTCAGGCACGTCCGGGCCGTCGTGCGCCAGCGGGATGTAGGCGGCACTGCCCGGCTCGACGCTGAAGCTCAGGCCGACGATGCGCGCACGCAGCTCGTCGAGCGAGGTGGTTTCGGTGTCCAGCGCCACCAGCGGCGCGGCCTGCAGGCGCACCAGCCAGCGCTCGAAGTCCGGCCAGTCCAGGATGATGTCGTAGGCCACTTCGCGCTGCTGGGCAGCCTCGGCCAGCTCGGTGGCACCGGCACTGGCGACATCGCCCACGGCACTTTCGGCGCTGCCACCCTGCAGGGCGCGGGCCAGGGAGCGAAAGCCGTATTTTTCATAAAAATCGGCCAATTCCCTTGTCTGGTTTGCGCTAACAGCTATTGAATCAATAGCATCAGGATAGCCCGGCAGGTACTCGTCCAGCGCGCAGTCGGTCTTGATGGTCAGCAGCTTGCGCCCGGTGGGCAGCCAGTCCAGCGCGGCGCGCAGGTTCTGCCCGGCCACGCCCTTGATGGTGTCGGCGCGGGCCATCAGCGCGTCCAGCGAGCCGTGCTCGGCCAGCCACTTGGCAGCCGTCTTGGGGCCAACCTTGGCCACGCCCGGCACGTTGTCCACGGCGTCCCCCACCAGGGCCTGAAAGTCCACCATCAGCCCGGGCGGCACGCCGAACTCCTCGCTCACCCCGGCCACATCGCGGCGCTTGCCGCTCATGGTGTCGATGATGGTGATGCGCTCATCGACCAGCTGCGCCAAGTCCTTGTCGCCGCTGGCGATGATGACGCGCAGGCCGCGTGCGGCGGCGTGCCTGGCCAGGGTGCCGATCACGTCGTCGGCCTCCACGCCCGGGATGCACAGGAGCGGCCAGCCCAGCAACTGCACGACCTCATGGATGGGCGCAATCTGCGCGCGCAGGTCGTCGGGCATGGCGCTGCGATTGGCCTTGTAGTCGGGATACAGCTCGTCGCGGAAGGTGGGGCCGCTGGCATCGAACACACAGGCGGCGTACTCGGCTGGCACGTCCTTTTGCAGGGCGCTCAGCATGTTGACCATGCCGCGAATGGCGCCGGTGGCCGGGCTAGCCGGGTCGCCCGGCACAGCGCGCAGGTCGGGCATGGCGTGGAAGGCCCGGTACAGGTAGCTGGAGCCATCGACCAGCAGCAGGGTCTGGCGTTCGTCGTTGTCGGTCATGGCGGCATTTTGTACGCGATGACCGGGCTGTGCAGCGGCACAATGGCCGCTTTGCAGTCCTGCGTCAGCGAAAGCGCCACGCCATGAAGAAAACCCTCACCCTGCTCCTAGCGGCCTGCGCCCTGGCGGCCACGGCCACAGCCGCGCCCCAGTTCTCCGACATCCCGCCCGACATGCAAAAGGTGCTGCAGGGCAACGCCCTCAAGAGCGCACAGCTCGACAGCCGGGGCGTGCTGCACCTGGTGAGCGAAAAGCCCGTCATCAGCGAGCTGACCTTTGCCAGTTTCGTGTTTCACACCATCTGCGCGCAGCAGTGGCGCCACCCCGACGAGTTCGCCCGCTGGCAGCTCGCCCGGGTGCAGCTGCTGGAGGCGAGCGCCCAGCAGGGCTTTGCCTTCGATGCGCGCGGCGACATCTGCCAGCGCATGGGCCAGATGGGGCAGAACTACCGCAGCGTGATACAGCAGCGCACGGCGGTGTGCAGCAGCGGGCAGTGCCCGGCGCAGCCATGAGGCGCGCCACCCGCATCGCCCTGGGGGCGCTGGCCGTACTGGTGCTGGCCGGCGCTGCCGGCTGGGCCAGCCTGGATCGGGAAACGCGCGGCCTGCTCCAGGCACTGCCGACCAACCGCGACATCCTGTTCTGGAGTGTGCCGCAGCGCGACGCGGCCTTTCGTGCCATGGACAGGATCTCGCTGCTGGCCAAGTGGCGCACCATGCACGCCGGCGCCACGCCGCGCGAGCTGCCGGCAGGCGAGCCGCTGGTGCTGCCCATCGACGTCGATGCCTTCATGGCCGGGCAGCGCAGCGCCAATTTGCTGATCGTGCAAGGGGGCAAACTGCGCCTGGAGCGCTACGGCCTGGGCTTTGACCAGCACGGGCGCTGGACGAGCTTTTCCGTGGCCAAGTCCTTCACCTCGACGCTGGCCGGCGCAGCCGTCAAGGACGGTTTCATCAAGAGCCTGGATGACAAGGTCAGCCAGTACATCCCCGAGATGAAAGGCTCGGCATACGACGACGTGAGCGTACGCCAGCTGCTGACCATGACCTCGGGCGTGGCCTGGAACGAGGACTACGCCGACCCCAGCTCGGACGTAGCGCGCTTCAACAACCACCAGCCTGAAGCAGGCGTGGACGCGCTGGTCAGCTACCTGCGCCGCCTGCCGCGCGCCGCGCCGGCGGGCGAGCGCTGGAACTACAGCACCGGCGAGACCAACCTGGTCGGCGTGCTGATCAACCGCGCCACAGGCCGCACCCTGGCCGACTATCTGGAAGAAAAAGTCTGGCGCCCGGCAGGGATGCAGCAGGACGGCACGTGGCTTTTGAGCAAGAGCGGGCAGGAGATCAGCGGCTGCTGCATCCAGGCGGCGGCGCGCGACTATGCGCGCTTTGGCCAGTTCATCCTGGAAGGCGCGCGCGCCGGTGGTGCTGCCGGTACCAGCATTCTGCCGGACGGCTGGCTGCAGGAGGCCACGCGCAAGCACGCCGACATCGATGTGCCGGGGCGGGGCTATGGCTACCAGTGGTGGACGTATGACGACGGCAGCTACAGCGCGCGCGGCATCTTCGGCCAGGGCATCTTCATCGACCCGCAGCGCCAGCTGGTCATCGTGACCAATGCCAACTGGGCCGGCGGGGCGCGCGATCCGCAGGCGCTGCCGGCACGCGAGGAGTTCTACCGCACGGTGCAGCAGGCCATCGACCAGGAGGCGGCGCGCGCTGCGCAGCCGCAGCAGTAAGCCCGGGGCCGCCGGCCCTGCCCCCTACAATCGCCGCCATGCGCGCCCCTTTGCTTCTCTCCTCCCTGCTGCTGGCCCTAGCCAGCGTCCCGGCCCTGGCTCAGAATTCTGATCAAAACAGCGTTTCACCCAATACTGGCAAGCGTGAACAGCTATCAAATCAAGAGCAATCAGAAACCCTGGATGGCCGGCGCAACCAGCGCGTACAGCGCATCGTGGTCGAGGACTCGGGCAGCCGCGTGGATGAGCTGCGCGTGGGCGGGCAGACGCACAGCATCACCGTGCAGCCCAAGACCGGCGCGGCCCTGCCCTCGTACGAGGTCAAGGCCCACGACGGCGCCCGCGCCCGGCCCGGCAACCTGGACGCCTCGGACACCATGACCGCGCCGCGCGTGTGGAACCTGGGGCGCTTCTGATGCGGCTGCGGCCCGGCACAGCCTGACCCGCACGCCATTTCCTTCCCACGCCCTGCCCGCCCGACCCGGCTGGTCGGCCCCGGCAGGCGCAACCGGCGACCACCCCCTTTCCTGATCCACGATGGCCGTCTATACCGAAGTCTCCAGCAAGGACGCGCGCGAGTTGCTGCGCCGCCTGCAACTGGGCAAGCTGCTCGCCCTCCAGGGCATAGAGGGCGGCATCGAGAACACCAACTATTTCGTCACCGCCGAGGCGGGCGAGTACGTGCTGACCCTGTTCGAGCGCCTGACGCACGAGCAGCTGCCGTTCTACCTGCACCTGATGCACCACCTGGCGCACGCCGGCATCCCGGTGCCCGACCCGCAGGCCGACAAGCGCGGCGCCATCCTGCACACCGTAGCCGGCAAGCCCGCCGCCCTGGCCACCCGGCTGCGCGGCAAGAGCCAGCTGACGCCCCAGGCCAGCCACTGCGCCGCCGTGGGCGCCATGCTGGCGCGTATGCATCTGGCCGGGCAGGACTACGCGCGCAGCCAGCCCAACCTGCGCGGCCTGCCCTGGTGGAACGAGACCGTGCCGGTGGTACTGCCCTACCTCACGAGCGAGCAGGCAGCGCTGCTGCAGTCCGAGCTGGCCTACCAGAACCACATCGCCGCAGGCAGCAGCTACGCCGCCCTGCCGCGCGGACCCATCCATGCCGACCTGTTTCGCGACAACGTGATGTTCGAAGGCGAGGAGCTGACGGGCTTTTTCGACTTCTACTTCGCCGGCGTGGACACCTGGCTGTTCGACCTGGCCGTGAGCCTCAACGACTGGGCCATCGACCTGCCCACCGGCCAGCACGACAGCGAGCGCGCCGCCGCCATGCTGGCCGCCTACCAGGGCGTACGCCCGCTCACCGCCGCCGAGCGCGAACTGCTGCCAGCCCTGCTGCGCGCCGGGGCGCTGCGCTTTTGGATCTCGCGGCTGTGGGACTTTTACCTGCCGCGCGAGGCCAGCTTGCTCAAACCGCACGACCCGGCCCACTTCGAGCGCGTGCTGCGCCAGCGGGTGCAGCATCCGCCGGCCTGGCTGCTGTCGCCATGAAGCTGCGCATCGTCCCCGCACGCACCGGCCTGGAGTGGACGCGCCTGGGCGTGCGCGTGTTCTGGCGCCAGCCCATGGCGCTGGCGGCGCTGTTCTTTTTGTCCATGGCGGCGATCTCGCTGGCCACGGCGCTGCCGCTGGTCGGCCCGGCCATCGCCCTGGCGCTGCTGCCCTCGGCCACGTTGGTCATGATGGTCGCCGCCGCCGAGGCCTACCGTGGCCAGACGCCCACGCCGCAGCTGCTGCTGGTGGCCTTTCGCACCGGGCGCCAGCGCATGAACGCCATGCTGATCCTGGGTGCGCTGTACGCCGGGGGCTTTCTGCTGATCATGGGCCTGTCGGCGCTGGTCGATGGCGGCGACTTTGCACGCGTCTATATGGGCGGCGCACCGCTGACGCGCGAGTTGGCCGAGTCGGGCAGCTTCCAGGCCGCCATGTGGCTGGCGCTGTTGCTTTATGTCCCGCTGTCGCTGCTGTTCTGGCACGCGCCGGGCCTGGTGCATTGGCACGGCGTGCCGCCGGTCAAGGCGCTGTTTTTCAGCATCGTCGCCTGCGTGCGCAATCTGGGCGCATTCATGGTCTATGGCCTGGCCTGGCTGGGCGTGTTCATGATCGCCGGCATGGTGGTCAGCCTGGCGGTGGCGCTGCTGTCCGGCCTGGGCCTGGGCGTCGGCGTGGCCGGCGGCGTCATGGTGGGCACGGCCATGATGCTGGCGTCGATGTTCTTCACCTCGGTGGTCTTCACCTTCCGCGACAGCTTCGAGGCGCCCGAGGCAGCCGAGCCGCCGCCCCAGGACGACGCAGCAGCCTGAACATTTTGCTGGCGGCTGCGGTGCCGGCGGATCAGCCGTCCAGCCCGGCTCGGCTGCTCGCATGCCCGAGCGGCTCGATCAGGATCTGCACGCGCCGGTTGCGCTGGCGGCCCTGTGGGTCGTCGCTCCCATCCGGCAGGGTATTGGCTGCCACCGGCTCGCTCCGGCCCCGGCCCTGGACGTGCGCCTGCCGCCCGGTACGCTCGCGCAGCGCCTCGGCGACCGCCTGGGCGCGGCGCAGCGACAAGGCATCGTTGTAGGCATCACCACCCTTCGCATCGGTATGCCCCACCACCCGCAGCGGCGCTCGGGGATAGCTTTGGATCAATTGCGCCGCGCGCTCCAGCACAAGTGCCGCATCGGCACGCAATTGCGCCCGGTCGAAGTCGAACAGCACGTCGGCTGGCAAGTCGAAGGCAATGGCTTGCTGCGGCGTGGCGTGCGCGTGCAGTGCGGCCAGCAGCGCACGCGTGCGCTCCAGGCGGATAGGCGGCACTTCGGCGGCGCGCAGCAGCGTGACCGGGCCAGCAATAGGCGCGAGCCGGGTTGCGCCGCCCTGCACTGCCAGCGCGCCAGCGGCATCCCGGGGCTGCAGTGCGGTGGCAGGCGCCTCGGCGGGCGTGAGCCTGGTGGCCTGCCGAGCCAGAGACCGGTCGCTGCGCAGCACATCCGCCGCCGGTTCAGCCAGGGCAGGCGCTGCGCCAGCGGCCAGCGCAACCAGCGCGAGCGCCGGCGCCAGGGCATCAGGCCGCCGCTTCATGACAGCGGCAGTTCCATGGCCAGCCCGGGCGCGACGATGTTGTCGCCGTCGTTGCCCTCGTTGAACACCAGCCGTACCCGTTGCGCTGCGACGGACACGCTGCCCAGGAAGACCAGTTGCCCATCCAGCGTCTGGCCTTCGCGGATGGTGAGGTCGCGGTTGTCCTCGGGGCGCTTGATGTGCAGCCGGGCGCCGTTTTCATCCTCCAGAAAGGTGTCGGCCAGGGCCAGCATGGTGCTGTCGGTGATTCGGTTGGCAAACGAGATGCTGACATCCAGCACCGTGGCATCGCCGCCCACCTCGATGCTCTTGACGCGCACCGTGACGCCGGCTGGCGCAACACCCTGCACGCCCAGCGGCAGCCTGCGCGGCGCGGACGGCTGCACTACAGAGGTGGCGGGGGCACCAGCTTGCGGCGGGGACGCAGCAATCGCGGGAGCAGGCGCGGGGATTGCGGGTGCCCCGGCCTGGACGGCGGTGCCTGGCTGCTCCTGGCAAGCGACCGACAGCACAGCGAGCGCGCAGGACACCAACAGGGCAGCACTGCGCGCAGCAGCGGGCTGGACGAAGGAAGTGGACATCAGGGCTTCTCCTCGGGTTGTTCGGTCGCAGCACCCGGCCTTTTGCTTTTGCAGCAGGCACTGGCAAAAAAACGCCGCCCTGCAGGCGGCGTCTGGATTGTTGGCCACCGCTGCAACAGACTGCGGTAAGCAAACGTGAAAGCTGTGTGCCGGGCCTGGCGCCTACTCCACCACCGTCAGCTTGGCCACCGACAGCGCCAGCCACTTGGTGCCGTGGCGCGGGAAGTGGATCTGCGCGCGCGCATCGTCGCCCGCGCCCTCGACGGCCAACACCTTGCCCTCGCCGAATTTGTTGTGAAACACCGCCAGCCCCGGGCGCAGGCCGTGGCCAGGCTCAGCCTTGCGCGGCGGCACGGGCGGGCTGGCGAAGATTTCAGTTTTAGAGCCAAATCGGCCTTCAGCGCCCGTCCAGCCTGCGTTGACAGCTCCTGAAACAGAAGCAAAACCAGCAAAATTGCCAAAGCCCGGCTGGCGCGGCGTGAGCCATTTGAGCGCGCCCTCGGGCAGCTCGTCGAAGAAGCGGCTCCTGACGTTGTAGCGCGTCTGGCCGTGCAGCAAGCGCGTCTGCGCGTGGCTGAGGTACAGACGCTTCCTGGCGCGGGTGATGGCGACATACATCAGGCGGCGCTCCTCCTCCAGCCCGGCGCGGTCGCTCATGGCGTTCTCGTGCGGGAACAGCCCATCCTCCAGCCCGCCGATGAACACGCAATCGAACTCCAGCCCCTTGCTGGCGTGGACGGTCATGAGCTGCACAGCGTCCTGTCCGGCCTGGGCCTGGTTGTCGCCGGCCTCCAGCGCGGCGTGCGTGAGGAAGGCCGCCAGCGGCGACAGCGTCTCGCCGGTGTCCTGGTCGATCAGCGCGCCCGGCTCGGCCAGCGGCAGGCTGGCATCGATGCCCTGGCTGGCCGGGCTTTGCGTGAGCAGCGGCGCGCCGCGCTGCTCATCGAGCGGTAGCGCCACGGCGTCGCGGCCAAAGCCTTCCTGCGTCACGAAGCTCTCGGCGGCGTTGATGAGTTCATCCAGGTTCTCCAGCCGATCGGCGCCGTCCTTGTCATTGCGGTAGTGCTCGATCAGGCCGCTGGCGTCGAGCATCTGGCCAATGATGGTGCGCAGGCTGGCGCCCTGCGTGGCCTCGCGCAGCACGTCGATACGCGCGACAAAAGCGCCCAGGTTGGCGCCGGCGCGGCCTGGCACGGCACTCACCGCATCATGCAGCGAGCAGCCAGCCTCGCGCGCGGCGTCCTGCAGTTGCTCCAGCGTGCGCGCGCCGATGCCGCGCGCCGGAAAGTTGACCACGCGCATGAAGCTGGTGTCCTCGTGCGGGTTCTCCAGCAGGCGCAGATAGGCCAGGGCGTGCTTGATTTCCGCCCGCTCGAAAAACCGCAGGCCGCCATAGACACGGTAGGGCACGCCGGCGTTGAACAGCTGCGACTCGATGACCCGGCTTTGCGCGTTGCTGCGGTACAGCACGGCGATTTCGCGCCGCGCTATCTCGCCGTTCTTCACCAGGCTCTTGATCTCGTCGACCAGCCACTGAGCCTCGGCCAGATCGGTCGGCGCCTCATGGATGCGCACCGGCTCGCCCGGGCCTTGCTGCGTGCGCAGGTTCTTGCCCAGCCGGCCCTGGTTGTGGGCGATCAGGGCGTTGGCGCAGTCCAGGATGTTGCTGTAGCTGCGGTAGTTCTCCTCCAGCTTGATCGTCTGCTGCACGCCGAACTCGCGCACGAAGTCCTGCATGTTGCCCACGCGCGCGCCGCGAAAGGCATAGATGCTCTGGTCGTCGTCACCCACGGCGATCACGCTGCCGTGCGTGGCCAGCCGCCCGCCCTCGACGTCCCCGGCCAGCTGCTTGAGCCAGGCGTACTGCAGCCGGTTGGTGTCCTGGAACTCATCGACCAGGATGTGCGAAAAGCGCCGCTGGTAGTGGGCGCGCACGGCATCGTTGCCCTGCAAAAGCTCGTAGGAGCGCAGCAGCAACTCGCCAAAGTCCACCACGCCTTCGCGCTGGCATTGCTGCTCGTAGAGCTGGTAGAACTCGACTTTTTTCTGCGTGTCCGGGTCGCGCACCGGCACATCCTGGGGCGCAGGCCTTCTTCCTTGCAGCCGGCGATGAACCAGGCCAGTTGCTTGGGCGGGAAGCGCTCTCCGTCCACGCCGTGCTGCTTGCACAAGCGCTTGACGGCCGAGAGCTGATCCTGCGTGTCCAGGATCTGGAAGGTGCTGGGCAGGCCGACCAATCTGTGGTGCGCGCGCAGCAGGCGGTTGCACAGGCCGTGGAAGGTGCCAATCCACATGCCGCGCACGTTGACGGGCAGCATGGCCGACAGGCGCGCCACCATCTCCTTGGCGGCCTTGTTGGTGAAGGTGACGGCCAGGATGCCGCCGGGCGAGGCCTGGCCGGTCTGCAAGAGCCAGGCGATGCGGGTGGTAAGTACGCGCGTCTTGCCCGAGCCGGCACCGGCCAGGATCAGCGCGTGGCCGGCGGGCAGCGTGACGGCGGCGAGTTGCTCGGGGTTGAGGTTTTGCAGCAGCGGCAGGGTGCCGGGGCCGCCAACGCCAAAAGGCGCTGCAGCGCCGGCGGTCGGGTCATGAGGGAGCATGGCGGCGATTGTAGAAAGCCCCTGCATGTCCGGGTTTGCCCGGGGCCGGTACAATCAAGCACCGGGCCCAAGTTTCTTGCGCCCGGTTTTTTTATGCCTGCACGTCGGGCAACGCAGGAAACCGGAGCGTGAGCCAAGCGCCCTTCTCGTGCCGCGAAATCCCTCGCCGCGCGACCCTCTACAGGAGCTTGGAACCTCATGGAAATCTTCGACTACGACAACATCCTGCTGCTGCCGCGCAAGTGCCGCGTGCAAAGCCGCGCCGAGTGCGACGCCAGCGTGGAACTCGGCGGGCGCCGCTTCAAGCTGCCCGTGGTGCCGTCCAACATGAAAACCGTGGTGGACGAAAAAATCTGTACCTGGCTGGCGCAGAACGGCTACTTCTACGTCATGCACCGTTTCGATCTGGACAACGTGCAGTTTGTGCGCGACATGCAGGCCAAGGGCTGCTTCGCCTCAATCTCGCTGGGCGTGAAAAAACCCGATTACGACACGGTGGATCAATTTGTCGCGCAGGGCCTGTGCCCCGAGTACATCACCATCGACATCGCCCACGGCCACGCCGACACGGTGAAGGACATGATCGGCTACCTCAAGGCCAAGCTGCCCGGCGCCTTCGTGATTGCCGGCAACGTCGGCACGCCCGAGGCGGTGATCGACCTGGAAAACTGGGGCGCGGACGCCACCAAGGTCGGCATCGGCCCGGGCAAGGTCTGCATCACCAAGCTCAAGACCGGCTTCGGCACAGGCGGCTGGCAGTTGTCGGCAGTCAAATGGTGCGCCCGCGTGGCTACCAAGCCCCTCATTGCTGACGGTGGCATCAGAAGCCACGGCGACATCGCCAAGAGCATCCGCTTCGGCGCCACCATGATCATGGTTGGCTCGCTGTTTGCCGGCCACGAAGAGTCGCCCGGCGAGACGGTGGAGGAAGGCGGCGAGCGCTTCAAGGAGTACTACGGCTCGGCCTCGGACTTCAACAAGGGCGAATATCGCCACGTCGAGGGCAAGCGCATCCTGGAGCCCATCAAGGGCCGCCTGGCCGACACGCTCATCGAGATGGAGCAGGACGTGCAAAGCTCGATCAGCTACTCGGGCGGCACCAGGCTGATGGACATCCGCAAGGTGAACTACGTGATCCTGGGCGGCGACAACGCCGGCGAGCACCTGCTGATGTGATTCGCACGATTTTTTTGCCCAGCAAGCGTTGACAGGGCAAGAATTCGTGCATAATTGCGGACTTCGCTGCACTGCAGCGATTCTCTGAAAAGAGATGGGGCTCTTAGCTCAGTTGGTAGAGCAGCGGACTCTTAATCCGTTGGTCGTAGGTTCGAATCCTACAGGGCCCACCAAAAATACATTACGAATCAAGCACTTGCAGCGGCAACGCACAAGTGCTTTTTTCTTGTCCGCTTGTTGTGCGAGCCTCAGCCAAACCCTGAAACTGATCAGAACGGTATCTGCCCACCATCGTCCAGCGCCTCATGAAGACCTGGAGATGGCCGCGCCGGGCGCCAGGCCTCGCCCGATTGCTCGCCAGAGCGGACGCTGCCTCCGTCCTCGGGCTGCATGGCACGGCGCTTGCGGGTGACGTGGTAGGCAGTCAGTACCTGATGGGCCACGACATCCAGCGCCGGGCGCGCCACGCCCTCCCTGTCCGTCCAGACCTTGGGGTCACGCTGCCGGCCACGGCCAGACTGTCGCCGGCGTCCAGTGCCAACAGCGCTGCTACGGCAGCCTGCTCGAAGGCGATGACGTTCACGAACAGGCTGTCGCCATCCCCAGCTGCCGCGCGCAGCTTGGCCGTCGCAAAGGGCTTGCCGTTCTTGCTGGTGCGTGATTCAGGCCGTGCGTGCAGCTTGCCAGAGATCAGTGCATCGATGCTCATGGTGGCGTCCTTTCATCCCTTGCCGGGCGGGCAGTCCGGCCATCGCCATCGGCAGGCGCCCCGCCGCAGGCAAAAAAAGCCGCTTGATGCTATTTTTTCAATAGCTACCAAGCGGCTTGTACATTGGCGGAGAGGGTGGGATTCGAACCCACGGTACGCTTGCACGTACGCCTGATTTCGAGTCAGGTACATTCGACCACTCTGCCACCTCTCCTGTGTGTCGAAGCGCGCGATTGTAGCAGCAAAAATCTGCCCGCCAGCAATCGCGCACCCATCCCGGTCGGGGTCAGAACAGTACGCGCGTGCGCAGCGTGCCCGGCACCTGGGCGAGCTTTTCCAGCGCCACATCGGACGAGCGGGCATCCAGGTCGATGACCACGTAGCCGATGTCCTCGCGCGTCTGCAGGTACTGGGCCGAGATGTTGATGTCGTTGTCCGACAGGATGCGGTTGATCTGCGAGAGCACGCCCGGCACGTTCTGATGCACGTGCAGCAGGCGGTGCTTGCCCTCGTGCGCCGGCAGCGCAACCTCGGGGAAGTTGACCGACGAGGTGCTGGTGCCGTTGTCGCTGTAGCGGATCAGCTTGGCCGCCACCTCGACGCCGATGTTGGCCTGCGCTTCCATGGTCGAGCCGCCGATGTGCGGCGTCAGGATCACGTTGTCCAGCCCGCGCAAGGGCGAGACGAACTCGTCCTTGTTGCTCTTGGGCTCCTTGGGGAAGACGTCGATGGCGGCGCCCGCCAAGTGGCCGCTCCTGATGGCCTCGGCCAGCGGGTCGATCTCCACCACCGTGCCGCGCGAGGCATTGATCAGGATGGCGCCGCGCTTCATGGCGGCGATCTGCGCCGCGCCGATCATCCACTGGGTCGAGGCCAGCTCAGGCACATGCAGGCTGACGATGTCGGATTCGGCCAGCAGCGCCTGCAGCGACGCCGCCTGGTGGGCGTTGCCCAGGGGCAGCTTGGCCACCACGTCATGGAAGATGACGTGCATCCCCAGGCTCTCGGCCAGTACCGACAACTGCGAGCCGATGGCGCCATAGCCAACGATGCCCAGCGTCTTGCCGCGCGCCTCGAACGCGCCTTCAGCACTCTTGAGCCAGCCGCCCCGATGCGCCACAGCGTTCTTTTCGGGGATGCCGCGCAGCAGCAGAATGCTTTGCGCCAGCACCAGCTCGGCCACCGAGCGGGTGTTGGAATACGGCGCGTTGAACACGGCGATGCCGCGCTCGCGCGCCGCCTTCAGGTCGATCTGGTTGGTGCCGATGCAAAACGCCCCCACGGCAACCAGCTTGGAGGCGTGCGCCAGCACCTCGGCAGTGAGCTGGGTGCGCGAGCGCAGGCCGACAAAGTGCGCATCGGCAATCTTGTCGTGCAACTCCTGCCCCTCCAGCGCGCCGGGCAGCCGCTCCACGTTGATATAGCCGGCGGCGGCCAGCGCATCGACGGCACTTTGGTGGATGCCTTCGAACAGCAGAAACTTGATCTTGCTCTTGTCCAGGGATGTCTTGGGCATGGGGAATTTGCAGTCAGAAGTGGAACAAGGCGGTCATCATTGTGCAGCGCACAAAGCCTTGCTGGGCGGCGGGCGATTGCCCGGCGGCCTGCTGCGCTACAGGACAAAGGCCCTCGCTTGTCAGCAAGCCGTAATGAAAGTGTCACAATTTGCCCCTTCGTCAGACGACGAGATCGTTGCCGCCTGACGGGTTATCCCGATTGATGCCCGTTTTTTGCTGTGCGACAACGTCACGCACCTGTCATGTGGCTGCGTCACCATGGCGCCTTCCGCCACTCTTTCTTCCACTCCGAGGAGAACCTTTTCCATGCAAATCAGACATCTGGCGCTGGCCGCCTCCATGTTCGCTGCCAGCCTGGGCGCCCAGGCACAGACCGAGATCCAGTGGTGGCATTCGATGACCGCCGTCAACAACGAGTGGGTCAACGACCTGGCCCGGCAGTTCAACGAAAGCCAGAAGGATTACAAGATCGTGCCCACCTTCAAGGGCAGCTATGACGAAAGCATGACGGCGGCGATTGCCGCCTTCCGCTCGGGCAATGCGCCGCACGTGCTGCAGGTGTTCGAGGTGGGCACGGCCACCATGATGGCCAGCAAGGGCGCCACCGTGCCCGTGGCCAAGGTCATGAAGGACGCTGGCGCCGACTTCAACCCGAGCGGCTACATCCCCGCCGTCGCTGCCTACTACACGGCCCCCAACGGCGAGATGCTGAGCATGCCGTTCAACAGCTCGACCACGGTCTTCTACATCAACAAGGACGCCTTCAAGAAGGCCGGCCTGGACGGCGACAAGCCCCCGGCGACCTGGCCCGAGGTCTTCGACGCCGCCAAGAAGCTCAAGGCCAGCGGCCACAGCTGCCCCATGACGCTGGCCTGGATGGGCTGGACGCAGCTCGAATCCTTCTCGGCCTGGCACAACGTCGAGTTCGCCACCGAGAAGAACGGCCTGTCGCCCAACGGCTACAAGGCGCGCCTGAAACTCAACTCGCCGCTGCACGCCCGCCACATCGACAACCTGGCGCAAGCCGCCAAGGCCGGCGAGTTCGTCTACAAGGGCCGGGGTTCTGCAGCGCAGGCCTCGTTCACCTCGGGCGAGTGCGCCATGATCCAGACCTCCTCGGGCTACTACGGCGACGTGGCCAAGAACGCCAAGTTCGCCTACGCCATAGCTCCCCTGCCCTATTACCCGGACGTGAAGGGTGCACCGCAGAACACCGTGATCGGCGGCGCCTCGCTGTGGGTCATGGCCGGCAAGAAGCCCGAGGAGTACAAGGGCGTGGCCAAGTTCTTCGAGTTCCTGTCGCAGACCAAGGTGCAGGCCGACAGCCACCAGCGCACCGGCTACCTGCCCATCACCATGGCAGCCTATGACCTGACCGACAAGTCCGGCTTCTATCAGAAGCACCCCGGCACCGACGTGGCCGTGAACCAGATGGTGCGCAAGGTGACCGACAACTCGCGCGGCATCCGCCTGGGCAACTACGTGCAGATCCGCACCATCGAGGACGAGGAGATGGAGCAGGTCTGGGCCGGCAAGAAGAGCGCCAAGGAGGCGCTCGACACCATCGTCCAGCGCGGCAACGAACTGCTGACGCGCTTCGAGCGCTCCTACAAGAAGTAAGGGGCATCCCTCGGCAGCGTGGCAGCGGGCGCATACCTTGCGCTCGCCTGCTGCGCTGCCGAGCGTTTTGCGTTGAGGATTAGGCGTTTCGCGGTATTCACGCCCAACGCAAGACGCTCAACGTGAAACGCAGCGCCCGCCCGCCCCTGGCGCGGGCCGCTTGCTCCCCGACGGCGGCGCCTGGCGCCCCGGCGGTTTTCTGTTTTTTGGACCGTCATGGAAAAACGTGTACTTTTCCGCTCGGCATGGTTGCCCTGGGTGCTGATTGCGCCGCAGCTGCTCATCATCCTGATCTTCTTCTTCTGGCCCGCCGGGCAGGCCGTGGTGCAGTCCTTCCAGATGGAGGACGCCTTCGGCATGAGCACGGAATGGGTTGGCCTGCAGAACTTCCAGCAGTTGCTCGATGACCCGTCCTACCTGAACTCCTTCAAGCGCACGGCGCTGTTTTCCATTTTGGTGGCGGGCATCGGCATCGTGCTGGCGCTGATCCTGGCCATCTTTGCCGACCGCATCGTGCGCGCGGCCATGCTCTACAAGACGCTGCTCATCGTGCCCTACGCCGTGGCACCGGTCATCGCCGGCGTGCTGTGGGTGTTCCTGTTCTCGCCGTCAATCGGCGTCATCACCTACTACCTGGGGCGTCTGGGCTACAGCTGGAACCACATGATGAACGACGGCCAGGCCATGGCGCTGATCGTCATCGCCTCGGTCTGGAAGCAGATCTCCTACAACTTCCTGTTCTTCCTGGCCGGGCTGCAATCCATTCCCAAGGCGCTGATCGAGGCCGCCTCCATCGACGGCGCCGGCGCCTGGCGGCGCTTTTGGAACATCCAGCTGCCGCTCTTATCGCCGACCACGTTCTTCCTGCTGGTCATCAACATCGTCTATGCCTTCTTCGACACCTTCGGCATCATCGACGCGGCCACGCAGGGCGGCCCTGGCCAGTCCACCTCCATCCTGGTCTACAAGGTCTATCAGGACGGCTTCAAGGCGCTCGACCTGGGCGGCTCGGCCGCGCAGTCCGTCATCCTGATGCTGATCGTGGTGGCGCTCACCGTAGTGCAGTTCCGCTACGTCGAAAAGAAGGTGCAGTACTGACATGATCGACCGCAACCCCTGGCTGACCTTTGTCTCGCACGCCGTGCTGATCCTCGGCGTGGCCATCGTCGCCTTTCCGCTGTACCTGGCGCTCGTCGCCTCCACGCACACGGCGGACGCCATCGTGCAGTCGCCCATGCCGCTCTTGCCCGGCTCACAGATGTGGGAGAACTACCAGGCCGCCCTGTTCGGCTCGGGCAAGCTGGGCTCCAACACCAACGTGGTACGCATGATGTGGGTCAGCTTCGTGGTGGCCATGATCATCACGGTAGGCAAGATCGCGATCTCGCTGCTGTCGGCGTTCGCCATCGTGTACTTCCGCTTCCCGTTCAAGATGCTCACTTTCTGGGCCATCTTCCTGACGCTGATGCTGCCCGTGGAAGTGCGCATCCTGCCGACCTACAAGGTGGTGGCCGACCTGGGCCTTTTGAACAGCTACGGCGGCCTGACGCTGCCGCTGATCGCCTCGGCCACGGCGACCTTTCTGTTCCGCCAGTTCTTCCTCACGGTGCCCGATGAGCTGGTCGAGGCGGCGCGCATCGACGGCGCCGGGCCGATGCGGTTTTTCGTGGACGTGCTGGTGCCGCTGTCGCGCACCTCGATTGCGGCGCTGTTCGTGATCCAGTTCATCTACGGCTGGAACCAGTACCTGTGGCCGCTTTTGATGACCACCAGCGAGGACATGTACCCGGTGGTCATCGGCATCAAGCGCATGTTGGCCGGCGGCGAGGCCGCCGTGGACTGGAACATCGTCATGGCCACGGCCATCATCGCCATGCTGCCGCCCACGCTGGTGGTCATGCTGATGCAAAAGTGGTTCGTCAAGGGCCTGGTGGACACGGAAAAATAACAAAAATACACATCAAATACCGCTCAAACCCTTGCCCAGCAAGCGCTGACAGCTACTGATTAAATAGCAAAATGGCTTCCATTTCCCTGAAGAACATCACCAAGACCTATGGCAGCGGCAAGGCTGCCGTGCCCGTCATCCACGGCGTCAACGCTGAAATCCAGGATGGCGAATTCATCGTCATCGTCGGGCCGTCGGGCTGCGGCAAGTCCACGCTCCTGCGCATGGTCGCGGGGCTGGAGGAGATCACCGGCGGCGAGCTGCACATCGGCCCGCGCGTGGTCAACAACCTGGAGCCGGCCAAGCGCGACATCGCCATGGTGTTCCAGAACTACGCCCTGTACCCGCACATGAGCGTGTTCGACAACATGGCCTACGGCCTGAAGATCGCCCGGGTGGCCAAGGACGAGATCCGCACGCGCGTGGACAAGGCGGCCAAAATTCTGGAGCTGTCGCACCTGCTCGACAGGAAGCCGCGCCAGCTCTCGGGCGGCCAGCGCCAGCGCGTGGCCATGGGCCGGGCCATCGTGCGCCAGCCGCAGGTCTTTCTGTTCGACGAGCCGCTGTCCAACCTGGACGCCAAGCTGCGCGTGCAAACGCGCCTGGAGATCCAGAAACTGCACCGCGAGCTGGGCATCACCAGCCTGTTCGTCACCCACGACCAGGTCGAGGCCATGACGCTGGCCGAGCGCATCATCGTCATGAACGCCGGCCGCATGGAGCAGTTCGGCACGCCCGAGGAGGTCTATCACACGCCGGCCTCCACCTTCGTGGCCAGCTTCATCGGCTCGCCGCCCATGAACCTGCTGCACAACGCTCCGGGTGCCGTGCCCGGGCAGATCCTGGGCATACGCCCCGAGCATCTGGACGTGGGGCCGGACGGCTGGCCGGTGCTGGTCGAGACCGTGGAAATGCTGGGCGCCGAGCGCCTGATCTATGGGCGCCTGAACAGCGAGCAGATCGTCGTGCGCATCGAGGAAGGCAGCCATGCGCCGCAACTGGGCGCCACGCTGCACGTCCAGCCCCGGCCCGAACGCTTGCACGCCTTCGACGCCAAGACCGGCAAGCGCATCTGAACCGAGCACCGCCATGAGCACTACCGACACCCTGCCAGCCTGGCCCTACCCGCGCTGGATCGCCCACCGGGGCGCTGGCCGCCTGGCGCCGGAAAACACCCTGGCCGCCTTCCGCCTGGGCGCGGCGCACGGCTGGCGCATGTTCGAGTGCGACGCCAAGCTCAGTGCCGATGGCGTGGTCTTTCTGCTGCACGACGCGACGCTTTCGCGCACCACCAACGGCCACGGCACGGCTGGCGAGCTGCCCTGGAGCGACCTGGCGCAGCTCGACGCCGGCGCCTGGCACTCGCGCCAGTACGCCGGCGAGTCCATCCCGACGCTGGAGAACGTGGCGCGCTGGTGCATCGCCAACCACCTGCACCTGAACATCGAGATCAAGCCCACGCCCGGCACCGAAGAGGCCACGGGCCGCGCCGTGGCCAGCCTGGCGGCGCGCCTGTGGCACGGGCAGGCCGTGCCGCCGCTGCTGACCTCCTTCCAGCCCCGGGCCCTGGCCGGCGCGCGCGACGCTGCCCCGCAACTGCCGCGCGGCCTGCTGCTGGACAAGCTGCATGACGGCTGGCTGGATGCCGCGCAGCAATTGGGCTGCGTGGCCGTGGTCTGCAACCATGCGCTGTGGAGCCGCGAGCAGGTCGAGGCGGTACACGGCGCCGGCCTGCGCGCACTCAGCTACACCGTCAACGACGAATGGGCTGCCGAGCGCCTGCTGGCGCTGGGCACGGACGGCATCATCAGCGACCGGGTGGAGCTGTTCAGCCCGGCGGGCTGACAGGCGCACCGTCGCCACGCCGGCGCAGGCCCGCTCGGGCCGCTGCCCCTGCCGCAGTGGAGCAAGGCGCGCCGCGCCGCTTGCCTGGGCCGCAATGGCGGCTCTTTCCTGCACGCGGGCACGGCCACGCCGCCGGACAATCGCGCCCATGCCGCGCCCCGCCCCGCTCTCGCCCCTGCATCGCCTCATTGCTGCATCTGCCAGCCAGCCCTGCGCCACCGGCCTGACGCGCTGGCTGCTGTGCCTGCTGCTGTGCTGCATCGGCGCCTTGGCCCTCACCCTTCAACCGGCGCACGCCCAGCCAGCACCCGCCACTGCCCCGGCCAGCAGCGACGGCACGCCCCTGTCCAGCGTGGAGGAGCTGCGCCTGCGCCTGGATGCACTGCCGCAAAAACTCTCCACAGAGGACGACGGCCGCCGCCTGGTGGCCGAGGCCAACGCCATCGGCGCAGCCGCCGATCGCCTGGCCGCGCAGCGCAGCGCCGATCTGGCCGATGTCGATGCGCGGCTGCAGGGCCTGGGGCCGGCGCCTGAAAAAGGCTCGCCCGCCGACACGCCGGACGTGGTGCGCCAGCGCAGCACGCTCACGCGCCAGCGCGCAGCGCTGGACAGCGAGTTGAAGCTGGCACGCCTGGTCAGCGTCGATGCCGGCCAGCGCGCCAATGAACTCACGCGCCAGCGCCATGCCCAATTCCAGGCAGCGCTCAGTTCGCGCACCGATTCACCCCTGAGCGCCGCCTTCTGGCGCAACCTGCGCAACGCCTCGCCCGGCGACCGCGCCCGCCTGCAGTCGCTGGGCCTGGACTTGCGCAGCGCCCTCACCAGCGCCGCGCAGTCGCCGCACCGGGGCGCCTTCTACGGCATGGGACTGCTGGCCCTGCTGCTGGGCAGCGCCGGCACCTGGGGCGCGCATCTCCTGCTGCTGCGACTGCTGCCCCGGCGCCTGCCCTCGAACCGGCTGCGCCGCACGCTGCTGGCCACGGTGGCGATTGCCGTGCAGGTGCTGCTGGTGGCCATGGCGGTGCAGCTGCTGTGGGGCGCGCTGGCCGTGGGCGGCGAACTGCCCGAGCCGCTGCGCGCCCTGGAGCGCGCCAGCGTGCGCGCCGCCGCCTATGCCGCCTTCGTCATCAGCCTGGGCCAGGCCCTGCTGTCGCGCCGGCGCCCAAGCTGGCGTCTGCTGGCGCTGTCCGACGAGCAGGCGCGCCGCCTGGCGCCCTACCCCTGGTGGATTGCCCTGCTGTCGGCTGCCGGCACGCTGGCTGTCGATCTGAACGCCATCATCGGCGTCAGCCTGTCGGCGGAGGTGTTCACGCACGCACTGGTGGCCTTGGCGCTGTCGCTGGCCATGGCGCTGCTGCTGGCGCGCACGCGCCGGCGCGTGGTGCGCGTCAGCCAGGCGCCGGCTGCGGCGCAGCAGGCCGCACCGCCAGCCGAGCCGCAGCCTGAGCCGCAGGTCGAGGTGCGCCCGCTGTGGCTGGCCGTGGTGCTGGCCGCTGCCGGCCTGGCGGTGCTGGCATCCTGGGTGGCCCTGGCGTTGGGCTACGTGGCCCTGGCCGGCCTGTTGGCGCGCCAGAGTGTGTGGTCGGGCGTGGTCTTTGCGACTACCTATCTGCTGTTCATGCTGGCCGAAGACCTGAGCGAGACGCTGCTGTCCTCGCAAGGCCTGGTCGGGCGGCATCTGCACAGCGCGCTGGGGCTGGAGCCACGGCTGCTCGATCAGCTGTCGGTGCTCTCCAGTGGCCTGCTGCGCGTGCTGCTGCTGTTCTATATGGCGATTGCCCTGATGGCGCCCTTTGGCACCGGGCCGGACGAGCTGTTTCGCCGTGGCAGCATCCTGCAGGGCACGCTCAGGATCGGCGACTTCGTGCTGGCCCCCAAGGCGCTGGCCACCGCCGTGGCAGTGCTGCTGGCCGGCTTCATGGCCATTCGCGTGTTCAAGCGCTGGCTCAGCGACGCCTACTTCCCCAGCACCGCGCTCGACCCTGGAATGCGCAGCTCCATCACCACGCTGCTGGGCTACATCGGCGGCGTGGTGGTCATCGCCATCGCGCTGGCCGGGCTGGGCATCAGCGTCGAGCGCATCGCCTGGGTGGCCAGTGCGCTGTCGGTGGGCATAGGCTTTGGCCTGCAGGCCATCGTGCAGAACTTCATCTCCGGCCTGATCCTGCTGGCCGAGCGCCCGGTGCGCGTGGGCGACTGGGTCAAACTGGGCGACACCGAGGGCGACGTGCGCCGCGTCAACGTGCGCGCCACCGAAATCCAGGTCGGCGACCGCTCCACCGTGATCGTGCCCAACTCGGAGTTCATCACCAAGACGGTGCGCAACATGACGCTGACCGGCGCCCAGGGCCGGGTACAGCTGAGCCTGCCCGCGCCCCTGGATACCGATGCGCGCCGAATGCGCGAGCTGATCCTGCAAGCCTTCCAGGCGCACGAGCTCATCCTGGACGAGCCGGCCCCCAGCGTGACGCTGGACGGCATCCACAACGGCACGCTGACCTTCATCGCCACTGGCTGGGTGGCCAACCCGCGCAGCGCCGGCGGCACGCGCAGCGACGTGCTGTTCGCCATCCTGGATGCGCTGCGCGCCGAAGGGCTGTACCTGTCGCCGCCGGCCACCACCCTGGTGGCGCAAGGGCAATCAGTGGAGGGTGCAGACGACGATGGGGAGCGCCGCCCGGCCTCGGGGGCGTGAGCGCCGTGTCCTTCGGCGTTGTGCGTTTTGCGCGACGCGTTTCGCGGTCGTCGGCGCCCAGCGGCCCTACCGCCAGGCCCGCAACCATAGCCACTGACTGCTAGCACAGGCCAGCACCAGCGCGGCATGGGTCAGCATCAGCCCGTCATGTCCGCCCAGCACCAGGCCAGCCACCAGCACGCCGCAACCGACTGCAAAATTGATAGCTAGCGGCGCAAGCCAGCCGGCGTTTTTGGCCAGATTTCTCATGAAAACATGGCTGGCCAGCACCAGCAGCACAGCCACGGCCAGGGCCGGCGCGGCGAAGTTCAGGAGGTGATTCACAAGGATGGCAAAGCTCATGCAGACAGCGCGCACAGACAGGCCGCAAATGACGCAAATCAAGGCCGATACCCAGCAGACTAGCCGGTGGCGGCACAAATTTTATAATCCGCCCCCATGGCAGTCTGGGCACTCGGCATCAACCACACCACTGCCCCGCTCGATCTGCGGGGCCGTTTTGCGTTTGCGCTCGACCAGATCGCGCCCACGCTGCACGGCCTGCGCGCATCGCTGGCCGGTGGCAGCCGCCATCCGCAGGTGGAAACAGCCATCCTGTCCACCTGCAACCGCACCGAGATCTACTGCGCCGCGCCCACCGCCGCGCCCGAGCACACGCTGCGCTGGCTGGCGCAGTCCGGCGGCGTCAGCGCCGAACTGCTGCACGCACACTCCTACCACCTGGAAAACGGCCTGGCCGCGCGCCACGCCTTCCGCGTCGCCAGCGGGCTCGACTCCATGGTGCTGGGCGAGGCGCAGATCCTGGGCCAGATGAAGAACGCCGTGCGCGCCGCCGAAGGCGCGGGCGCTCTGGGCAGCACGCTCAACCAACTGTTCCAGCGCAGCTTCGCCGTGGCCAAGGAGGTGCGCTCCAGCACCGACATCGGCGCGCACAGCATCAGCATGGCCGCCGCCGCCGTGCGCCTGGCCGGGCAGCTGTTCGAGGATTTGTCGCAGATCCGCGTGCTGTTCGTCGGCGCCGGCGAGATGATCGAGCTGTGCGCCACGCACTTTGCCGCACGCAACCCCCGGCAGATCGCCATTGCCAACCGCACGCTGGAGCGCGGCGAAAAGCTCGCCACACGCCTGGGCGGCAGCGTCATGCGCCTGGCCGACCTGCCCGAGCACCTGCACGAGTTCGACGCCGTGGTCAGCTGCACCGCCAGCCAGCTGCCCATCATCGGCCTGGGTGCCATCGAGCGCGCCATCCGCCGCCGCCGGCATCGGCCCATGTTCATGGTCGATCTGGCCGTGCCGCGCGACATCGAGCCAGAGGTCAAGCAACTGGGCGACGTGTACCTCTACACCGTGGACGACCTGGCCGGCGTGGTGCAGACCGCGCAGGCCAGCCGCCAGGCCGCCGTGGCACAGGCCGAGGCCATCATCGACGCCGGCGTGCAAAGCTTTCTGCACTGGCTGGACTTGCGCCAGCCTGCCGGCCAGGGCGCTGCCGTGGTGCCGCTGATCCAGCAGCTCAACCGCCAGACCGATGCCTGGCGCGCCGCCGAGATCGCCCGTGCCAAGAAGCTGCTGGCCCGGGGCGAGGACATCGACACCGTGCTCGAAGCCCTCTCGCGCGGCCTGACGCAGAAGATGCTGCACGGCAGCCTGGCCGAGCTGCGCTCGGGCGACGCCGCCGCGCGCGAGCAGACGGCGCAGACCATTGAGCGGCTGTTTTTGCGCGCGCACGGCAAGGGCGCGCTGTAGCGGCACTGGCCTGCTGCTCATCCCCCGCCCCTCCACCCTGCCGCCCACCGGCTTGAAATTTCAAGTCAAATCAGCCGCAAAGCCTTGTCAAGCAAGCGCTGACAGCTACTGAAAAAGTAGCACAACCTTTCATCCCATCACCCATGCAAGCTTTTCTCCGCAGCCAGCTGGAGCGCCACACGCAGCGCCTGGCCGAGCTGGACTTCCTGCTGTCGCGCGAGGACATCATGGCCGACATGCAGCAATACCGCAGCCTGTCGCGCGAGCACGCCGAAGTCAGCGCCGTGGCCAGCCGCTGGGCGCGCTTTCGCCAGCGCGAGGCCGACCTGGCCGGCGCGCAGGACATGCTGGCCGACCCCGACATGGCCGAGCTGGCGCAGGAAGAAATCGATGCCGCGCAGGCCGAGCTGGCCACGCTGGACGCCGAGCTGCAGCGCCTGCTGCTGCCCAAGGATCCCGATGACGAGCGCAACGCCTTCATCGAAATCCGCGCCGGCACCGGCGGCGACGAATCGGCCCTGTTCGCCGGCGACCTGGCGCGCATGTACACCCGCCACGCCGCCAGCGCCGGCTGGCGCGTGGAGATCATGAGCGCGCACGAGGCCGAGCTGGGCGGCTACAAGGAAGTGGTGCTGCGCATCGAGGGCGAGCGCGCCTATGGCCGGCTGCGCTTCGAGTCCGGCGGCCACCGCGTGCAGCGCGTGCCGGTGACCGAGACCCAGGGCCGCATCCACACCAGCGCCTGCACCGTGGCCGTGATGCCCGAACCCGACGAGAGCCAGGCCATCACGCTGAACCCGGCAGAGCTGCGCATCGACACCTTCCGCGCCAGCGGCGCCGGCGGCCAGCACATCAACAAGACCGACTCCGCCGTGCGCGTGGTGCATTTGCCCACCGGCATCGTCGCCGAGTGCCAGGACGGGCGCAGCCAGCACGCCAACAAGGCCCGCGCCCTGGCCGTGCTGCAGGCACGCCTGGAGGACAAGGAGCGCAGCGAGCGCAGCGCGCGCGAAGCCGCCACCCGCAAGGGGCTGATCGGCTCGGGCGACCGCTCGGATCGCATCCGCACCTACAACTTCCCGCAGGGCCGGCTGACCGATCACCGCATCAACCTGACGCTGTACAAGCTGCTGGCCGTCATGGAGGGCGACCTGGACGAGGTGCTGGACGCCCTGCAGCACGCCCGCGAAGCCGAGCTGCTGGCCGAGCTGGAAATCAACGCCTGAACAATTTTTTGCATCAAATCCGCCTCAAAGGCTTGTCCAACAAGCGCTGGCAGCTATTGAAAAAGTAGTGAAAGACATGGCATCGACGATCACCCAGGCCCTGGCCCAGGCACAGCGCAGCGGCTTGGCGCGCATCGACGCCACCATGCTGCTGCTGCACGCGCTGGGCCATGCGCTGCACGACCGCGCCTGGCTGATCGCGCATGGCGACGAGGCGCTGCCGGCGGCCACTGCGGCCACCTTCGACGCCCTGTGCCAGCGCCGCCTGGCGGGCGAGCCGGTCGCCTACCTGGTTGGCAGCAAGGAATTCCACGGCCTGCGCCTGGCCATCGACGCCCGTGTGCTCGACCCTCGGCCCGATACCGAAACCCTGGTGGACTGGGCGCTGGAGCTGCTGGCCGAGCGGCCCGCGCCGCGCATCATCGACCTGGGCACGGGCAGCGGCGCCATTGCCCTGGCGCTGGCGCACGCCCGCCCGGATGCGCAGGTGCTGGCCATCGATGCCAGCGCCGACGCCCTGGCCGTGGCGCGCGCCAATGCCCAGCGCCTGCGGCTGCCGGTGCAGTTCGCCCACAGCCTCTGGCTGCAGGACGTGCCGCCGGGGCGCTTCGACGCCGTCGTCAGCAACCCGCCCTACATCGCCGAGGACGACCCGCACCTGCCCGCCCTGCGCCACGAGCCGCGCATGGCGCTTGCCAGCGGCGCCGACGGGCTGGATGACATCCGCGCCATCGTCGCCCAGGCCCCGGCCCACCTCGCCCCCGGCGGCTGGCTGCTGCTGGAGCACGGCTGGGATCAGGCTGAAGCGGTGCAGGCACTGCTGCGCGCGGCAGGCTTTGCCCAGGTACACAGTCGGCATGACCTGGCCGGCATAGCCCGATGCAGCGGCGGGACAATGGCCGGCGAAGATGCAGCCTCAATGAATTGACATCCTCCCCCGCCTAAAAGCGTGGGATTCCTACCGCGCCCATTGCAGGCGCAACGCCTGAACAAGTCGCCTCAGTGGGTTCCTGCTTCACCGAGGCTGCACGCTTGGCCCTTGCGGGCCTTGCACGGCTGACATCATGGCCCGCTGGTATCTACACAAGCGGGCTTCGTGCTTCTTGAAACAGGCTAGCGGCTCCAGGTATGTTCCGTCGCTGAAGGTGGCAAAGCGCGCCACCCCTACGTCTATGCCAACGGCGCTGCTGGCCTGGGGGATGGGCGGCTCTACCTCTCGCTCAGTCTGGAGGCTGACGAACCATTTGCCGCTGGACAGGCTGACGGTGGCATTGCACGGCTTGCCCAGCACCGGGCGCGATAGCCTCAGCCGCATCCAGCCCAGCTTGGGCAGGAGATGCGAGCGTTGCCCGCATCGAGCTTGAAGCCCTGGGGAAACCTCAAACTCGCGCCTCGCCCCTTTTTCTTGAACTTCGGGAAGGCTGCGCGTTTGGCAAAGAAGTTCTTGTATGCCCGCTGCAGGTCTTTGAGTGACTGCTGCAAGGCCTGGCTGGGTGAATCACTCAGCCATGACAGATCCTTCTTCCAGTCGGGCAGCAAATTGGCAAGTTTGGTGTAGCTGAATTTGCTGGTGTTATCTGCCTCGTACCAGGCCTTTTGCTGCGCCAGCGCCTTGTTGTAGACGAACCGGCAGGCGCCCGCAAAGCGGCGCATCTGCCGCTCCTGCTGGCCGCTCGGCATCAGCTCGTACTTAAAGGCCTGCAAGCGCTTCATATACTGTGATTATATACAGGTTCTGCATGGCAGACAAGCCCTACGGGCCAGAACTGCTGCGCAGTTCGCGTCTTATATCCCCGGCCTGAACGCCGAGGTTTTACGACGCATCGGATAATCGCGCCCATCACCCCATCCGGGGCTACCCATACACACCAGGAGCATCATTTTTATGAGCGACGTCCAGCAACGCATCGAGCAACTCGTCAAGAACAACGACATCGTGCTGTTCATGAAGGGCAATGCCAGCTTCCCCATGTGCGGCTTTTCCGGTCGCGCCGTGCAAATCCTCAAGGCCTGCGGCGTGGAAGCCAAGGACATTGCCGCCGTCAACGTGCTCGACGACCAGGAAATCCGCCAGGGCATCAAGGACTTCAGCCAGTGGCCGACCATTCCGCAGCTCTACGTGCGCGGCGAGTTCATCGGCGGCTCGGACATCATGATGGAGATGTACGAGTCGGGCGAGCTGCAGCAGGTCGTGAGCGGCCAGCAGGCTGCGGGCTGAAGCGCCCGCCAGCCCAGCCCCTTTTTCCCCCTCCCCCTCTCTCGAAACCGCTCTCAGGAGCGGTTTTTTCGTTCTGGCGCAGCCCCTGGCCGGACGGTAGCGCCCCGCTACACTCAGGCGGCCCTTTCGCCGCCCTCCACTCCTTCATGACCCTGCTCCAGAGCCTGCTCGTCATCGCCGCCCTGATTGCCACCAGCGCCTTCTTCTCGGTGGCCGAGCTGTCGCTGGCCGCCTCGCGCCGCCTGCGCCTGCGCCAGATGGCCGACGAGGGCGATGCGCGCGCCGCGCGCGTGCTGCTGATGCAGGAGCAGCCGGGCGACTACTTCACTGTGGTGCAGGTCGGGCTGAATGCCGTGGCAATCCTGGGCGGCGTCGTGGGCGAAGGTGCGCTGAGTCCGTATTTTTCCGCCCTGCTGGAGCTGTGGCTGCCGCAGAGGCAGGCGCAGACGGCCGGCTTTCTGGCGTCTTTTTTGCTCGTCACCTCGCTGTTCATCCTGTTTGCCGACCTGCTGCCCAAGCGCCTGGGCATGGCCAACTCGGAGCGCGTGGCCGTGGCCGTGGTCGGGCCGATGCAGTGGTGCATGAGGCTGTTCAAACCGCTGATCTGGCTGTACAGCCGCGCAGCCGATGTGCTGCTGCGCCTGTCGGGCCTGCCGGTGCAGCGCGACGAGCGCGTCACCTCCGACGACATCCTGGCCATGATGGAGGCCGGCGCGCGCTCGGGCGTGCTGGCGGCGCGCGAGCAGCAGGTCATCGAGAACCTGTTCGAGCTGGACTCGCGCAGCGTGGTCAGCAGCATGTCCTCGCGCGAGCGCATCGCCTATTTTTTGCGCGACGACCCGGACACGGTCATCCGCGCACGCATCGCCAATGAGCCGTTTTCCACCTATCCCGTGTGCGTGGGCGACATCGACCACGTGGTCGGCTATGTCGATGCCAAGGATTTGTTCCAGCGCGCGCTGAACAACCAGCCCATCTCGCTGTCCGAGGAAGGCCTGGTGCGCAAGGTGCTGATCGTGCCCGATCGCCTGTCGCTGGCCGAGGTGCTGGAGCAGTTTCGCCAGGTACACGAGGACTTTGCCGTCATCGTGAATGAGTACAGCCTGGTGGTCGGCGTAGTCACGCTCAACGATGTCATGAGCACCGTGATGGGCGATCTGGTCGGGCCGGCGGACGAGGAGCAGATCGTGCGCCGCGACGAGGACTCTTGGCTGATCGACGGCATCACGCCGGTGGCTGACGTGCTGCACGCCCTGGGCCTGGACGAGCTGCCGCACGAGGGCGACTATGAAACCCTGGCGGGTTTTCTGATGGTCATGCTGCGCCGCGTGCCCCGGCGCACCGACAGCGTGGACTGGGGCGGCTACAAGTTCGAGGTCATCGACGTGGACAGCTACCGCATCGACCAGGTGCTGGTCTCGCGCCTGGCATCGCTGCGCCCGGCCAGCGCGGGCGAAGTAAGCAATGCGCCGGCCTTGCTGTCCTCTCAGGCGCCCGACGTGCGCTCCTGAAAGAACCAGTTGCGCTGCGCGGCAAACACCGCATTGGGGTACGGCGCCTTGCCCCGGCTGCCGTTGTAGCGGCCCAGCGCCAGGTACAGGTCGCCCTGCTCGCGATCGAGATAGTGGCGCAGGATGACGCAGCCAAAGCGCAGATTGGTCTGCACGTGAAACAGCTTGGCCGGATCGCCGTCGCCGATGACGCGCGTCCAGAACGGCATGACCTGCATGTAGCCGCGCGCGCCCACCGACGAAATGGCGAACTTGCGAAAGGCGCTCTCCACCTGGATCAGGCCCAGCACCAGCGAGACATCCAGACCGGCGCGCTTGGACTCATACCAGGCGGTCTGCAGGAAGTCGCGCCGCACTTCCCACTGCGGCTTGCGGTTGCGCAAGCGCTCGCTCATGGCAGCCAGCCAGCGCAGGTAGGACAGGCGCGCCTCGGTGCTGGCAAACAGCGGCTCGGGTGGTGCCAGGTCGCCCACGGCCGAGGCCAGCGCGCCGCGCACCGAGTCGATCAGTGGCTCCTCCAGTTGCCCGCCGGCGTGCGCCGCCGGAGCGGCCAGCCAAGCGCCCGGCCCTGCGGCCAGCGATGCCAGGCAGGCGCGGCGCGACAGGGCGCCAGGCTGTGCAGTCTTGCCCTGGATGCTCATGCTGCGAGTTGTTCCTTCACGAAGGAGAAAATATCCGCCACCGGCACCTGGGTGGCGCTGATGGCACGGCGGTGCTGGTATTCCACCTGGCCTTCCTTGAGGCCGCGCTCGGACAGCACCACGCGGTGCGGCACGCCGATCAGCTCCCAGTCGGCAAACATGGCGCCCGGGCGCTCGCCGCGATCATCGAGCAGCACATCGACGCCGGCGGCCTGCAGCTCGTCGTGCAGCTTCTCGGCAGCCTCCTTGACCGCCGCGCTGCGATCCATGCCGATGGGGCACAGCACCACGGTGAAGGGCGCGATGGCATCGGGCCAGATGATGCCGCGCTCGTCATGGTTTTGCTCGATGGCCGCCGCCGGCAGGCGCGTCACGCCGATGCCGTAGCAGCCCATCTCGAAGTGCGCCGGCTTGCCGTCCTCGTTCAGGAAGGTGGCGTTCATGGCCCTGGAATACTTGGTGCCCAGGTAGAAGACATGGCCGACTTCGATGCCGCGCTCAATGGCGAGTTCCCCCTGGCCGTCGGGCGAGGGGTCGCCAGCCACGACGTTGCGCAGGTCGGCCACGGCGTCAGGCTCGGGCAGGTCGCGGCCCCAGTTCACGCCGGTGATGTGGTGGTCTTCCTTGTTGGCGCCGCAGATCCAGTCAGCCATGACGGCGACCTCGCGGTCGGCAACGATGCGCACGGGTTTCTTCAAATCCAGCGGCCCCAGGTAGCCGGGCTTGGCGCCGAAATGCTCCTCGATCTCGGCCACGCTGGCAAAGCGAAAGCCCTTGTCCAGACCCGGCACCTTGGAGACTTTGATCTCGTTCATGTCATGGTCGCCGCGCAGCAGCAGCAGCCAGACCTGCACGCCGGTCGGCTCGCCGGCCTCGTTGAGCTCGTCGGTGGCCAGCACCAGGGATTTGACGGTGGTGGCCAGCGGCACGCCAAGCAGTTCGGCTACATCGGCGCAGGTCGCCTTGCCCGGGGTGGGGGTCAGCGTGCGCGGCTGGCTGGCAGCCGGGCGCGGGCCGGCAGGAGGCGCGCTTTCCGCCTTTTCCATGTTGGCCGCATAGTCGCTGGTCGGACAATAGACGATGGCATCCTCGCCGGTGGCGGCGATGACCTGAAATTCCTCGCTCAGATCGCCGCCGATGGCGCCCGAGTCGGCAGCCACGGCGCGGTATTTCAGGCCGAAGCGGTCGAAGATGCGCCGGTAGGCCTGCGCCATGGCTTGGTAGCTGGCCTGCGCGCCGGCCTGGTCACGGTCGAAGGAGTAGGCGTCCTTCATGATGAACTCGCGCCCGCGCATCAGGCCAAAGCGCGGGCGGCGCTCGTCGCGGAACTTGGTCTGGATCTGGTAGAGATTCTTGGGCAGCTGCTTGTAGCTGCGCAGTTCCTGGCGGGCGATGTCGGTGACCACCTCCTCGCTGGTCGGCTGCACGATGAAATCGCGCCCGTGCCTGTCCTGGATGCGCAGCAGCTCCGGCCCCATCTTGTCGAAACGCCCGGTTTCTTCCCACAGCTCGGCGGGCTGCACCACGGGCATGGTGCATTCGACAGCGCCGGCGCGGTTCATCTCCTCGCGCACGATGGCCTCGACCTTGCGGATCACGCGCAGGCCCATGGGCATGTAGGTGTAGATCCCAGCGCCCAGCCGCTTGATCAGGCCGGCGCGCATCATCAGCCGGTGGCTGACGACCTCGGCGTCGGCGGGTGCCTCTTTGAGGGTGGAAATGAAGAATTGGGAGGCTTTCATCGAACGAACCCGGACAGCGCAGGGGCTGTGCTTGCCGCACGCAAGGGCGCGTGCATAATGCCTGCAGTTTGAAAAATTTGGGGTCAGATTATGCTCGACAGGGACGGATTTCGCCCTAACGTCGGCATCATCCTGCTCAACCAGAAGAACCAGGTGTTCTGGGGCAAGCGCATACGCACCCACAGCTGGCAGTTCCCGCAAGGGGGCATCGACCGAGGAGAAACTCCGGAACAGGCCATGTTCCGCGAGCTTCACGAAGAAGTCGGACTGCAGCCCAACCACGTACGCATCATTGCCCGCACCCGCGACTGGTTGCGCTACGAGGTGCCAGACCGATATATCCGCCGCGATGCGCGCGGCCACTACCGGGGCCAGAAGCAGATCTGGTATCTGCTGCAGTTGACCGGCTACGACTGGGACTTGAACCTGCGCGCCACCAACCACCCGGAGTTCGACGCCTGGCGCTGGAACGAATACTGGGTGCCGCTGGACGTGGTGGTCGAGTTCAAGCGCGGCGTCTATGAAATGGCCCTGACCGAGCTGTCGCGCTTCGTGCCCCGCCACGAGCAGCGCAATCGCTACCTGCGCAGCGGAATGCGCGTGCGCGATCTGAGCGGCCTGGTGCCGGCCCAGCATCGCGGCGGCAGCGGGATGCTGGTCAAGCCGGGGGTGGAGCTGCCGCCTGGTGCCAGCTTCGACCCAGACCCGCAAAGCGGTTTGCCGGATCATCCGGGCGCAGCGCCAGCCCAGGAGGCAGCACCCGCCCAGCAGGCCGGCCCGGCCCCGGCGGCACCCTCCGGCAAGTCCTGAGAACCCAGGCGGCGGCACTGCCTGGCTGCTGCCTTCAACGCCTCAGCGCTGCGTCAGCACCATGTTGTCGCGATGCACCATCTCCGGCTCGGCGGCGTAGCCCAGCAGCCGCTCGAACTCGCACGAGGGCTTGCGGCACAGCAGGCGCGCCTCGGCGCTGGCGTAATTGGCCAGGCCCCGGGCAACCTCCCCGCCTGCCGCATCGCGCACCGCAATCACATCCCCGCGCACGAAATCGCCTTCCACCGCCACCATGCCGATGGGCAGCAGGCTCTTGCCCTCGCCGCGCAGCTTGGCCACGGCACCGGCATCCACGGTGACCGAGCCGCGCAGCTGCAGGTGATCGACCATCCACTGCTTGCGCGCATGGTTCTTGGCCGTCTGCGCCACCAGCAGCGTGCCGATGGCCTCGCCCTGCGTCAGGCGCAGCAGCACATCGCGCTCGCGCCCCCAGGCGATCACCGTCGAGGCGCCCGAGCCGGCAGCGCGCCTGGCAGCGATGATCTTGGTCAACATGCCGCCCTTGCCGATGCTTGATCCGGCGCCGCCGGCCATGGCCTCCAGCGCCGGATCGCCCGCCTGCGCCACATGCACGAACTGCGCCGCAGGGTCGCGCCGGGGGTCGGCGGTATAGAGGCCCTTTTGGTCGGTCAGAATGACCAGCACATCGGCCTCGACCAGATTGGCGACCAATGCACCCAGGGTGTCGTTGTCGCCGACCTTGATCTCATCGGTGACCACGGTGTCGTTTTCGTTGATGACCGGGACTACGCCCAGGCGCAACAGTGTCAGCAGCGTCGAGCGGGCATTCAGATAGCGCTCGCGGTCGGCCAGGTCGGCGTGCGTGAGCAGCACCTGGGCGCTGCCCATGCCCTGCTCGCGCAGCTTGGTCTCGTACATCTGCGCCAGACCCATCTGGCCGACGGCTGCGGCCGCCTGCAGCTCGTTGACGGCACGCGGGCGCTTGGCCCAGCCCAGGCGCTTCATGCCCTCGGCGATGGCGCCGCTGGAGACCATGATGACCTCGCGCGTCACGCCGTCGCTGCTGCCTTGCACCAGGGCGGCCAGCTGGCGGCTCCACTCACCGATGGCCGCCTCGTCCAGGCCCCGCCCTTCATTGGTCACCAGGCTGGAGCCAACCTTGACCACGATGCGCCGGGCATCACGCAACACGCTGGAAGTCATATTTTGGATGAAAACGGGCTGAAAGCCTTGCTGTACAAGCGCTGACAGCTATTGATTTGATAGTTTAAGCTGGCTACAGCCGGCCCTTGAGAGCGGCCTGTCAAGACTGGTAGTCGTCGTCCAAGGAGCGGTCGAAGCGCGGATCGACTTCGCCGGCGGGGGCGTTTTCCGCCTGCTGCTGGGCCTGGACGTGCTGGTAGATGGTCTTGATCAGCGGCTCGCAGCCCTCGCGCGTCAGTGCCGAAATCTGGAACACCGGCCCCTGCCACTTGGAGCGCTTGACGAAATCCTGCACCCGCGCGGCGCGCTCCTCGGCGGGCACCATGTCCAGCTTGTTGAGCACCAGCCAGCGCGGCTTGGCGTGCAGCGCGGGGTCGTATTTCTTGAGCTCGGCGACGATGGCGCGGGCCTGCGCCACCGGATCCACACCTTCGTCAAAGGGCGCCAGATCGACGATGTGCAGCAGCAGCCGGGTGCGCTGCAGGTGTCGCAGGAACTGGTGTCCCAGCCCGGCGCCCTCGGAAGCCCCCTCGATCAGGCCGGGGATGTCGGCAACGACGAAGCTCTGCTCCGGCCCCACGCGCACCACGCCCAGGTTGGGGTGCAGCGTGGTGAAAGGGTAGTCGGCGATCTTCGGTCGCGCGTTGGACACGGCCGCGATGAAAGTGGACTTGCCGGCATTGGGCATACCCAGCAGGCCGACGTCGGCCAGCACCTTGAGTTCGAGCTTCAGGTTCTTGCGCTCGCCCGGCCAGCCGGGCGTCTTCTGGCGCGGCGCGCGGTTGATGGAGCTCTTGAAGCGCAGGTTGCCGAAGCCCCCGTCGCCGCCCTTGGCAATGGTGATGACCTCGCCCGGGTTGAGCAATTCATGCAGCACCTGACCGGTATTGGCGTCGCTGATGATGGTGCCCACGGGCATCTTCAGCGTGATGTCGCTGCCGGCGGCACCGAACATGTCCGAGCCCATGCCGTGGCCGCCGCGCCTGGCCTCATGCCGGCGCGAGTAGCGGTAGTCCACCAGGGTGTTCAGATTCGGGTCGGCCAGCGCGAAGACGTGGCCGCCGCGCCCGCCATCGCCGCCGTCCGGCCCGCCGAATTCCTTGTATTTCTCGTGGCGAAAGGACACGCAGCCATTGCCACCGTCGCCGGCGGCGACGTCGATGAAGGCTTCGTCGACAAATTTCATGGGGGTGCAGTTTACAAAAGCGCGGCAGCAGGCCGCGCAAACAGCAAAGCCCCGGGGCAGCACGGCTGCGTCACGGGGCTTTGCGGATCAGGCCTGTCGCCAGGCTTGAGGGGCTGGCCGATCAGGCCGGGGTGATGCTGACCGTATGCTTGGACAGCGCGCCCTTGGTGGCGAACGACACACGGCCATCGACCAGCGCAAACAGCGTGTGATCCTTGCCGATGCCGACGTTGTCGCCGGGGTGCATGCGCGTGCCGCGCTGGCGCACGATGATGGAGCCGGCGCTGATCAGCTCACCGCCGTAGGCCTTCACACCGAGCATCTTGGGCTTGGAATCGCGCCCGTTTCGCGTAGAGCCGCCGCCTTTTTTCTGTGCCATGAGAGTTTCTCCTGGTGCTCAAGTCATCAAGCGGCAATCGCCTCGATCTGCAGTTCGGTGAACTGCTGGCGATGGCCCTGGTGTTTCTGGTAGTGCTTGCGACGGCGCAGCTTGAAGATACGCACCTTGTCGTGCTTGCCGTGGGCCACGACGGTGGCCTTGACGCTGGCGCCGGATACCAGGGGCGTGCCCACCTTGAGTTCGGTGCCGTTGCCGACAGCCAGAACCTGGTCGATCACATACTCCTGGCCCACATCCGCAGCAATCTGTTCTACCTTGATTTTTTCGCCAACAGCAACGCGATACTGCTTGCCGCCGGTTTTTATGACCGCGTACATGTAAACCTCTTTGTAGAGTTGAAGTTCTGCAAACGAATTTCTGCAGAACCGGTAATTGTACTGCGCTGCAGCAAAAACCGCAAAGCGCACCCGGATCCCGGGTGCAGGAAGGCGCCGGATGCGCTTCCTATAATTGACGGTTTTGCATCAACCGCCTCACCTCACCTTGGCCGCCTCATCCCCCAGCACCGCCGCCGCCCTTGCGCTGATCCAGCCGGACATGCGCGAGGTGGACAACGTCATCGCCGAGCGTCTGCACTCGGGCGTTCCACTGGTCGGCCAGGTGGCGCGCTACATCATCTCCGCTGGCGGCAAACGTCTGCGCCCGGCCCTGCTGCTGCTGATGGCCGGCGCGCTGGGCTACCGGGGCGCACAGCGCTTCAACCTGGCTGCCGTGGTCGAGTTCATCCACACCGCAACGCTCCTGCACGACGATGTGGTGGACGAGTCCACGCTGCGCCGGGGCCGCGCCACTGCCAACGAGAGCTTCGGCAACCCGGCCAGCGTGCTGGTGGGCGACTTCCTGTACTCGCGCGCTTTCCAGATGATGGTGGACACGGGCAACATGCGCGTGATGGCGGTGCTGGCCGATGCCACCAACGTCATTGCCGAAGGCGAGGTGCAGCAACTGATGAACACGCACGATGCCTCGCTCGACGAAGCAGGCTATCTGCATGTCATACGCTCCAAGACCGCCAAGCTGTTCGAGGCCAGCGCCCGCCTGGCCGCCATCCTGGCCGGCTGCACACCCGAGGTCGAGCAGGCCTGCGCCGAATACGGCCAGGCACTGGGCACTGCCTTCCAGGTCATCGACGACGTGCTCGACTACGACGGCGACGCGCACGAGATGGGCAAGAACCTGGGCGACGACCTGCGCGAGGGCAAGGTCACGCTGCCGCTCATCATTGCCATGCAGCGCTGCACGCCGCAGCAGCGTGAACTGCTGCGCGGCGTGATCGAAAGCGGCACGGTCGAAGATTTGACGCCGGTGATGGCCATCATCCGCGAAACGGGCGCACTGGCCGCCACACACAAAGCCGCCGCTGGCCAGGCACGGTTGGCCATGGATGCAATTCGTGCGCTGCCAGCCAATTCCTACACCGAAGCTTTGCTACAATTGGCGGCTCAGCTGCTTGAGCGGCGCACCTGAAGCCAAGGGCGCGCAATGCACAAGCACATCGGGGTGTAGCTTAGCCTGGTAGAGCGCTACGTTCGGGACGTAGAGGCCGGAGGTTCGAATCCTCTCACCCCGACCAGATCTTTCCCGCACATCGAGAACTCGCAAAGCCCCGCACGCCGGGGCTTTGTCGTTTCTGCGTCTCCATCGGCAGCCGCAGCGTCCGGCTCCGTCGATGATAGGATGACCCATTGTCGTCAAATACCTTGCTGGTTACATGGTCACCGCCAATCCCGCCCAGAAACAGGCCCAGCCCGTCGCCCTGCCGGGCCTTGCCCGCGCCCTGATGTCCGTGGGCAAGCTGGATCAGCAGACGGCCGAAGAGCTCTTTCGCAAGTCCCAGGCAACGCGCACGCACTTCATCACCACGCTGACGTCTGCCACGTCCATCACCAGCGCCGAGCTGGCGCATACCGTCTCCTCCATCTTCGGCGCACCCCTGCTCGACCTGGATGCGCTCGATCCGCTGCGCACTTCCCGCGACCTGCTGGACATCAAGCTGTGCCAGGCATACGGCGTGATGGCCCTGGCCAAGCGCGGCAATCGCCTGATCGTGGCCACGGCAGACCCGACCCAACAGGAAGCAGCAGAAAAAATCAAGTTCACCACCCAGCTGGGTGTGGATTGGGTAGTTGCCGAGCACGACAAGCTGCTGCGGCTGATCGACGCCGCCGTCAAGGGCGACGAGGCACTGCAGGCAAGCGCCGGACTGGACGACTTCAATTTCGACGACATCCAGCCCGAAGCGGAGCAAAGCGAGGACGAGAGCGCCGCCAGTGAGGTCGAAGACGCACCCATCGTCAAATTCCTGCACAAGATGCTGCTTGATGCCTTCAATATGCGTGCATCGGACTTGCATTTCGAGCCCTACGAGCACCAGTACCGGGTGCGCTTTCGCATCGATGGCGAGCTGCGCGAGATCGCCTCCCCGCCGATCGCCATCAAGGACAAGCTGGCTTCGCGCATCAAGGTGATTTCACGCCTGGACATTTCCGAAAAACGCATACCCCAAGACGGTCGGATGAAGCTCAAGGTGGGTCCCGATCGGGTGATCGACTTTCGTGTCAGCACCTTGCCTACGCTGTTTGGCGAAAAGATCGTGATCCGTATCCTCGATCCCAGTAGCGCCAAGCTGGGCATCGAGGCGCTGGGCTATGAGCCAGTCGAAAAGGAGCGCCTGCTCAGCGCCATTGGCCGACCCTACGGCATGATCCTGGTCACCGGGCCGACGGGTTCGGGCAAGACGGTTTCGCTCTACACCTGTCTGAACCTGCTCAACAAACCCGGGGTCAACATCGCCACGGCGGAAGACCCCTCGGAAATCAACCTGCCGGGGGTCAATCAGGTCAACGTCAACGACAAGGCCGGGCTGACGTTCGCTGCTGCCCTCAAGGCTTTCCTGCGCCAGGATCCGGACATCATCATGGTCGGTGAAATTCGCGACCTGGAAACTGCCGACATCGCCATCAAGGCCGCCCAGACCGGTCACCTAGTGCTGTCTACGCTGCACACCAACGACGCACCCACCACGCTGACCCGGATGCGCAACATGGGCATTGCGCCATTCAACATCGCCTCCAGCGTCATCCTGATCACTGCCCAGCGCCTGGCGCGCCGGCTGTGCCCTAACTGCAAGGAGCCGGCAGACATCCCGCACGAAGCCCTGCTGGACGCCGGCTATCCAGACGATGAGCTCGATGGCTCGTGGGTGCCTTATCGGGCAGTGGGCTGCTCGGCCTGCAACAACGGCTACAAGGGCCGAGTCGGCATCTACCAAGTCATGCCCATCAGCGAGGAGATGCAGCAGATTATCCTGCGCGACGGCAGTGCGCTGGACATCGCTGCCCAGGCCAGGCGCGAAGGCGTGCGTTCCCTGCGCGAATCGGCTCTGCACAAGGCTAAGTTGGGCGTGACATCGCTGGACGAAGTGCTGGCGGTCACCAATGAGTGATGCAAGCGGTGCAGAAAAAACAATGACGAGGGATTGACGACATGGCCACGACTGCAGCGCGCGACATCAAGGATGTCGTCTATGAATGGGAAGGCAAAGATCGCAGCGGCAAGATCGTTCGCGGCGAACTGCGCGCATCTGGAGAAAACCAGGTCAAGGCCACGCTGCGGCGCCAGGGCGTGCTGCCCACCCGGATCAAGAAGCGGCGCATGCGCTCGGGCAAGAAGATCAAGCCCAAGGACATTGCCCTGTTCACGCGCCAGATGGCCACCATGATGAAGGCCGGCGTGCCCCTGCTGCAATCCTTTGACATCGTCGGGCGCGGCAACGCCAATCCCAGTGTCACCAAACTGCTCAACGACATCCGCTCGGATGTGGAAACCGGCACGTCGCTCAATACCGCGTTCCGCAAATACCCGATGTATTTCGATGCGCTGTACTGCAATCTGGTCGAGGCCGGCGAGGCGGCGGGCATTCTGGAGGCGCTGCTGGATCGACTGGCCCTGTACATGGAAAAGACCGAGGCCATCAAATCCAAGATCCGCTCGGCCCTGATGTATCCGATTTCGGTAATCGTGGTGGCTTTCATCGTGGTCACCATCATCATGATTTTCGTGATTCCGGCGTTCAAGGAGGTCTTCACTTCCTTCGGCGCCGACCTGCCCGCGCCAACCCTGCTTGTCATGGGCATCAGCGAGTTCTTCGTCAGCTATTGGTGGTTGATCTTCGGCGTGATCGGCGGCAGCTTCTATTTCTTTATGCAGGCCTGGAAGCGCAGCGAGCGTATGCAGCAGGTCATGGATAGGGCGCTGCTCAAGCTGCCGATTTTTGGCGTGCTCATCGACAAATCCGCCGTGGCGCGTTGGACGCGCACCCTGTCCACCATGTTTGCTGCCGGCGTGCCTCTGGTGGAGGCCCTGGACTCGGTGGCGGGCGCCAGCGGCAACTACGTGTACGCATCAGCGACGGAAAGGATCCAGCAGGAAGTCTCCATCGGCACCAGCCTGACCGCTGCCATGGGCAACGCCAACGTCTTTCCGTCCATGGTGTTGCAGATGACAGCCATCGGCGAGGAGTCCGGCGCGCTGGATCACATGCTGGGCAAGGCTGCCGATTTCTACGAAGCCGAGGTCGATGAAATGGTGGCCGGCCTGTCCAGCCTGATGGAGCCCATCATCATCGTCTTTCTGGGCTCGCTGATCGGCGGCATCGTGGTGTCGATGTACCTGCCCATCTTCAAGCTCGGTCAGGTGGTCTGATGTTCGGCACACTGCTGGTCGATGCGCTGGTCGTCGGCATCCTGGGTCTGCTGGTGGGCAGCTTCCTGAATGTGGTCATCCATCGCCTGCCACAAATGATGGAGCGCCAGTGGGCTGCCGAATATGCTCAGTACGCGCAGGAAAGCGGGTTGCCGGTGCAGACGGGCGGGCCAGCCAACGCCGTCAATGCTGCAGATGCCGCACCCTTCAATCTGTGGACACCGCGCTCGCGCTGCCCTTCCTGCGGCCATGGAGTGCGTTGGTTCGAGAATATTCCAGTGCTGAGCTGGCTGTTCCTGCGCGGACGCTGCTCGGCCTGCCAGGCTCCTATCGGCCTGCGCTACCCGCTGGTCGAGTTGGCCACCGGCGCACTGTTTCTTGCCTGTGCCTTGCGCTGGGGCTGGACGCCAGTCACAGCGCTATGGTGCGCCTTCTGTGCGACCCTGGTGACCCTGACGGCCATCGACTGGGACACCACTTTGCTGCCCGACGACATCACGCTGCCGCTGCTGTGGGGCGGGCTGCTGGCTGCCGTGGCCGGCCTGACCGGGGTGTCGCCAGCGGACGCCATCATCGGCGCAACAGGCGGCTATCTGTCCCTGTGGGCGGTGTACTGGGCCTTCAGGTTGGCCACTGGCAAGGAGGGCATGGGCTATGGCGACTTCAAGCTGTTCGCTGCCCTGGGGGCGTGGTTCGGCTGGCAAGCCCTGGTGCCCATCATCCTGCTAGCCTCGGTCATCGGCGCCATCGTCGGCATTGCCCTGAAGCTGGCCAGCAATCTGCGCGAGGGCAAATATGTCCCCTTCGGCCCCTTTCTGGCCGGCGGTGGTCTGGCCGCGCTGCTATGGGGGCCGCAGCGCATCATGCAGGCCGTGCTGTCCGTGCTGGGGTTGGCATGACCATTCGCTCCCACATCCGACTGGGCGTCACCGGCGGCATCGGCAGCGGCAAGAGCACTTTCGCTGCCATGCTGCGAGGCTGCGGCGCGGCTCTGGTCGATGCGGATCAGCTGGCCCGTGGGGTCACGCTGCCTGGCGGCTCGGCCATTGAGGAGATCCAGCGCCAGTTCGGCGCTGAATTCATCGACGCCTCAGGCGCGCTGGATCGAGCCCGGATGCGCGCCCTGGCCTTTGCCGACCCGGCAGCCCGCGCCCGCCTGGAGGCCATCGTGCATCCGCTGGTAGGCCAGGCCATTGCCCAGGCCGAAGAAGCGGCGTCGGCTGCTGGCTACGAGTTGGTGGTGCTGGACATCCCCTTGCTGACCGAATCGGCCCACTGGCCACGTCAGCTCGATGCCGTAGTGGTCGTGGACTGCCTGGAGGCGACGCAGATCAGGCGCGTACAGGCGCGCAGCGGGCTGGACGTGGCGGCCATCGAAGCCATCATGGCGACGCAAAGCAGCCGTGCCAGGCGCCGGGCCACAGCCGACTGGGTAATTTTCAACGATGGGCTGTCACTGCAGCAACTGCAGGCGCTGGCGCACAAAGTCGCGTCACACTTCGGGCTATGATCCAAAAGCAAAAGCCGGTCTTGCCGCCATGCGCCCGCCGCCCCAACAACCCCGCAGCGTGATCCTCTACGAATACCCTTTCAACGAACGACTGAGAACCTATTTGCGCCTGGAGCAGTTGTTTCGTCGCCTGGGCGAGCTCATGGGACGCGCCCACTCGCTGGATCATCACTATGCTCTGGTCAGCATTTTCGAGGTCATGGACGTGGCCGCGCGGGCCGACCTGAAGGCCGACGTGCTCAAGGATCTGGAGCGCCACAGGCACCAGTTCGAAGGCTACAGGGGCAATCCGTCAATTTCCGAAAGCGCTCTGGAGAGCGTGATCGGACAGCTCGACGAGTGTTTTGCCCAGCTCAACGCCCAAAACGGCAAGGCTGGTCACTCTCTGACCGAAAACGAGTGGCTGATGAGCATCCGCAGCCGCATCGGCATCCCCGGTGGCACCTGTGGCTTCGACCTGCCGGCCTACTACGCCTGGCAGCAGCTCCCGCCCGAGCGACGCCAGCAGGATCTGCAGCGCTGGTCGGCCACTCTGGCTCCTCTGGCCGATGCCGTCCTGCTGCTGCTGCGCCTGCTGCGCGACGCCGGTCTGCCGCAAAAGGTCGCCGCCCAGAACGGGCAGTTCCAGCAGAACCTGCCGCAGGGCCGCAGCTTTCAGCTGCTGCGCCTGCGCATCGATCCCACGCTGGGCCTGATTCCTGAAATCAGCGGCAACCGCCTGATTGTCTCGGTGCGCCTGATGCGCCAGGAGCCTGGTGGCCGCCTGGTGGCCAGTCATGAAGATGCCTCGTTCGAGCTCACCCTGTGTGCCTGAGGAGGCCTCTCCATGACCAGTGACACCACACCCTTTCCAGCCTCGAAGCAGGTCGCCTGCCCGACCTGCGGCGGCCCCAGCCTGTACAGCGCGGCCAACCCATACCGACCCTTTTGCAGCAGGCGCTGCCGCGACATCGACCTGGGTGCCTGGGCAGCCGAGGAGTTTCGCGTACCCGATGCGGAGCCGGATGCAGGTCTGCCGCCGGATGGCGATCAGGCCTCGTAGATTGACAAGACCACATCGGCGGCACGCTGTCGCAGCGCGATGAGGGCCTGGTACTGCGCCGAGGCGAACCAGCCGCGTGCCGCAACCAGATCGGGAAAGCCGATCACGACCACATCCTCATGCGACTCATGACCCGAGAGCCGATCGGCCCGCGTGCCACGCATTAGCATCTCGCCTTGCCAGGGCAGCAGCGTCTGGCCAACCCGGCTGCGGTACTCGGCCCACAGCCGCTCGTCCAGCACGGTGATGCGACCGATGACTTGGGCCTGGCTCATGGCTCGCCGCTCCTTGCCGCGTCAGACGTCATACGCCGAGATAGCGCTGGATGATCTCGGGCTGGGCCTTCAACTCTGCGGCTGTGCCTTCATGGGCAATGTGGCCATTGTTCAGGATATAGACCCGCTTGGCCAGCGACAGCGTTGCCGCCAGGTTCTGCTCGATCAACAAGATGGTCTGCCCGGCCTGGGCCAGTTCGCGGCAGATGCGCACCAGATCCTTGACGATGACTGGCGCCAGCCCCTCGAAAGGCTCGTCGAGCAGGATGATCTTGGGGTCGCGCACCAGGGCGCGGGCAATGGCCAACATCTGCTGCTCGCCACCCGACAGGTCGGTGCCCCGGCTGCGGCAGCGGTCGCGCAGGCGCGGGAACATCTCGTAGATGCGCGCCAGCGGCCACTTGTTGCTGGCAGTCAGCCCGGCCAGGATGATGTTCTCCTCAACCGTCAGGCTGCCGAAGATGCGCCGCTCCTCATGCACCAGCTACATACCGTGGCGCGCGATGGCATGGGCCTTCTGGCCGGCCAGCTCCACGCCATCGAGCCTGACGCTGCCGCTGCGCGGCTTGACCACGCCCATCAGGCTCTTGAACGTGGTGGATTTGCCGGCGCCGTTGCGCCCCAGCAGCGCCACGACTTCGTTCTTCTCGACGCGCATCGCCACGTCGAACAGGATGTGGCTGTCGCCGTAGTAGCTGTTCAGTCCACTGACTTCGAGCAGGCTCATGCCATCTCCTCATAGACACCACCAAGGTAGGCTTCCTGCACCTTGGCATTGGATTTGATTTCTTCCGGCGTGCCTTCCACCAGCAGACTGCCCTCTTGCAGCACTGTGATGCGCTCCACCAGCTCGAACAGCGAGTCCATGTCGTGGTCGATGACCACCAGAGTTCGGCCCTGGGCGATGGACTTGAGCAGCGCTACGGTCTCGACACGTTCCTCGTGGCTCATGCCGGCCAGGGGTTCATCGAGCAGCAGCAGCGAGGGCGAGGAAGCCAGCGCCAGGCCGATCTCCAGGCGGCGCTTCTCGCCGTAGGCCAGCTCGGATACCGGAGCATCCAGGCGGCGCGTCAGATGCACCAGGGCTGCCGTGCCCTCGACCTGCTCGGTCAGGCCGGGCACGCGATTCATGCTCTTGAGAAAATCCAGCTTGAACTTGCCACGGATTTCCGCCAGTGCCGAGATCTGCAGGTTCTGCCGCACCGTCAGGCGCTCGAACAGCTGGTTGATCTGGTAGCTCTTGGTCAGGCCAAGCTGGCAGGCGTCGACCACGCCCATGCCGGTGATGTCGCGACCCTCGAAGGTGATAGCCCCCGTGGTCGGCTCGACCTCGCAGGTCAGCATCTTGAAGAAGGTGCTCTTGCCGGCGCCATTGGGGCCGATGATGCCGCGAATCTCGCCGTGATCGACGCTGAAGTCGATGTCCTTGTTGGCCAGCAGGCCGCCATAGCGCTTGCTCAGGCCCTTGACCTGCAGGATGGGGCCGCTTTGCCGCCCAGCCGGGCTTTGTCGCTGCTTGAGCGTCACTGCACCCATGCGTTGCGCCGCCGGTACCGTGGCGCTGGCCGGAGCCGTCTGCGCCGGCTGGCGCCCGCGCGTGATCAGCATGTACAGATCGGCCAGGCCGCCGGCAATGCTGCGCCGCAGGAAAACCACCAGCAGCACAAAGACCAGGCCCAGAATCAGCTTCCAGGTCGTGCCCAGCTTGAAGGTGACTTGGAACAGATCGCTCAGATACAGCCAGGTAGCCGCGCCCAGTAGCGGGCCGAACAGGGTGCCGGCACCACCGATGGCCGTGGCACTTTCCGCCAGAAGCAAGAGAGTCAGCGTTTTGTAAGGTTTGGGATTTATTGAAACTTGCACACAGGCCCGACCGGCGGCGGTCGGAAAGCCCGGGGCAGCTTCAGGAAGGCTGGCGTGCGATACCCGGGCGGGCAGCCAGCAAGTCCAGGATGGGATAGGCCCCCGGCAGTACGGGCGCAACATCGGGCGGGCAGGCTTGCCAGCTCAGCTCCTGCCCCTCGCGCGCCTGCAGGGCGCCTTGCCAATGTTCGACGAGGCACCAGTGCAGGCGCACCCGGGCATGGGGATAGTCGTGCTCGGTGACCTGCCAGGTCTGGATGCGCTGGGCGTCCATGCCCAGCTCTTCGTGCAACTCGCGCCGCAGCGCCTGCTCGATCGTCTCGCCAGCCTCGACCTTGCCGCCCGGAAACTCCCAATAGCCCGCGTAGGGCTTGCCCGGCGGACGGGTGGCCAGCAGGAAGCGGCCATCGGCACGCAGCACGATGGCGACTACCACTTCGGTGCGCGGGCGGGCTTGGTCGGCCTGGATCACGCCGGCTGCCGCCCTGCGTAGTCGCGGGCGAACTGCCAGGCGACCCGGCCACTGCGCGAGCCGCGCTCCAGCGCCCAGACCAGCGCCTCGGGGCGCGCCGCCTCGATGGCTTCCTGCGCCACGCCAAAGGCCGACAGCCACTGCGCCACGATGGTCAGATACTCGTCCTGGCTGAAGGGGTAGAAGCTGACCCACAGGCCGAAGCGCTCGGACAGGGAGATCTTTTCCTCCACCACCTCGCCCGGATGGATTTCGCCATCGGCGCTGGTGGTGTAGCTCAGGTTGTCCTTCATCTGCTCGGGCAGCAGGTGGCGGCGGTTGCTGGTGGCATAGACCAGCACGTTGGGCGTGCTTGCCGCCACCGAGCCGTCCAGGATGGACTTGAGCGCCTTGTAGCCGCCCTCGCCTTCCTCGAAGCTCAGGTCGTCGCAGTAGATGATGAATTTCTCGGGCCGCCCGGCCACGACCTCGACGATGTCGGGAAGATCGGTCAGGTCGGCCTTGTCCACCTCGATCAGGCGCAGGCCATCGGCGGCGTAGGCCTGCAGGCAGGCACGGATCAGCGAGGACTTGCCGGTACCGCGCGCGCCGGTCAGCAGCAGGTTGTTGGCGCTGCGCCCATGCACGAACTGCTCGGTGTTGCGCTGCACCTTTTCCTTCTGGGCATCAATCTCCTTGAGATCCTCCAGCCGCATCACCGCCACCTGGCGCACCGGCTCCAGCGCGCCGTGGCCGCTGGCGCGCTTGCGGTAGCGCCAGGCTACGGCTGCCGACCAGTCGGGCGCGGCCAGCGGCCCGGGCAGGACAGCCTCGATGCGCGCCATGAGGCGCTCGGCACGTTCCATCAATTGTTGAAAATTTATGGTCATTTTGGCTTCAATGCCTTGCTGGACAAGCGGTGTCAGCTATTATTTTAGTAGTAAATCAAAGTGATATCAGGAGCGGTAGTCCGCGTTGATGGTCACGTAGTCATGGCTCAGATCACACGTCCAGACGGTGTCCGCCGCCTCGCCCCGGCCCAGCAGCACGCGCACCGTGATCTCGCTCTGGCGCATGACGCGCTGGCCGTCCTCCTCGCGGTAGGCCGGGTTGCGCCCGCCCTGCACGGCCACATGCACATCGTCCAGGTACAGGTCGATCAGCGTCTGATCCAGATCGGCAATACCGGCGTAGCCGACAGCAGCCAGGATGCGGCCCAGGTTCGGGTCGCTGGCGAAGAAGGCCGTCTTGACCAGTGGCGAGTGCGCGATGGCATAGGCCACCTGGCGGCACTCCTCGCCTGTCCTGCCGCCCTCGACGCGCACGGTGATGAACTTGGTCGCACCCTCGCCGTCGCGCACGATGGCCTGCGCCAGCTCCTGCGCCACGGCCAGCAGGGCAGCCTTGAGTTGCTGGCCCGCTTCGCTGCCCAGCTGCGTGATGGGCGCGTGGCCGGCCTGGTGTGTAGCCACCAGCATGAAGGAGTCGTTGGTCGAGGTGTCGCCGTCGATGGTGATGCGGTTGAAGGACGCATCGGCCAGCTCGCACACCAGCGGCTGCAGCAACTCGGGCGCGATGCAGGCATCGGTGGCGACAAAGCCCAGCATGGTGGCCATGTTGGGCCGGATCATGCCGGCGCCCTTGCTAATGCCAGTGATGCTGACCGTGCGCCCTTCGATCTCCACCCGCCGGCTGGCGGCCTTGGGCAGGGTATCGGTGGTCATGATGCCCTCGGCAGCGCGGCCCCAGTGCGCCGGCTGCGCGTCGGTCAGCGCGGCCGGCAGGCCGGCGACGATGCGCTCCACGGGCAGCGGCTCCATGATGACGCCGGTGGAAAACGGCAGCACCTGACTGGTTTCGATGCCCAGTTGCTGCGCCAGCGCCGCGCAGGTGTCCCGCGCCGCCTGCAGCCCGGCGGCGCCGGTGCCGGCATTGGCGTTGCCGGTGTTAACGACCATGGCGCGGATGGCGCTGCCGCCATGCAGGTGCTCGCGGCAGACCTGCACCGGCGCAGCGCAGAAGCGGTTGCTGGTGAAGACACCGGCCACGCTGGCGCCCTCGTCCAGCAGGAACACCGTCAAATCCTTGCGATTGGCCTTGCGCACGCCGGCTTCGGCGACGCCGATGCGGACACCGGCGACGGGGTGCAGACTGCGGACATCGGGGGCGGACAGATTCACGGGCATGGCCTCATCCTTGACAAGTGGCGATGAAATGAAAAAGCCGGCGCCGCCCTGGATGCGTGCGCCGGACTGTGGCGGCTCAGTGCTTCAGGTCAGCTTGCCGTGGCACTGCTTGTACTTCTTGCCGCTGCCACACGGGCAGGGGTCGTTGCGGCCCACACGCACGCCAGGTGTCGCCAGGGCTGCAGTGCCGGCCTGGGCAGCGCCCTCGTTCACCTGCGGGTTGCCGTCCTCGCCCGGCGCGGTGTAGGTCACGTTGGCAATGCTGCCCTCGCCGCGCTGCTCCATGGCCTGGGCGGCCTCGTCCAGTTGGGTGGGCGACTGCACCTGCACCGTCATCATGACGCGGGTGACTTCGTTCTTGACCTGGTCGATCAGCTGGCGGAACAGCTCGAAGGCCTCGCGCTTGTATTCCTGCTTGGGCTGCTTTTGCGCGTAGCCGCGCAGGTGGATGCCCTGGCGCAGATAGTCCAGCGCCGCCAAGTGGTCACGCCAGTTGGTGTCGAAGCTCTGCAGCAGCACCATGCGCTCGAACTGGGTGAAGTTCTCCTGCCCGACCTGCGCCACCTTGGCCTCGAAGGCCTCGCGACCGGCCTTCTGCACCAGCTCCAGGATGTCCTCGTCGGTGATGGCCTCCGAGCCCTCGACCAGCTTTTGCAGCGACAGCTCAATCTGCCAGTCCGTGGCCAGGGCCTTTTCCAGCGCCGGCAGATTCCATTGCTCCTCCACTGACTCGGGCGGCACGTACTGATGCACGACATCGGCCAGGCAATCGTCGCGCATGACGTCGATCAGCTGGGCCAGCTCGGTGGTGTCCAGGATTTCGTTGCGCTGCTGGTAGATGACCTTGCGCTGGTCATTGGCCACGTCGTCGTATTCGAGCAGCTGCTTGCGGATGTCGAAGTTGCGCGCCTCGACCTTGCGCTGGGCGCTCTCGATGCTGCGCGTGACGATGCCGGCCTCGATGGCCTCGCCCTCGGGCATCTTCAGGCGATCCATGATGGCCTTGACGCGGTCGCCGGCAAAGATGCGCATGAGCTGGTCGTCCAGGCTCAGGTAAAAGCGCGAGGAGCCCGGATCGCCCTGGCGGCCCGAGCGACCGCGCAGCTGGTTGTCGATGCGCCGCGACTCATGCCGCTCGGTGGCGATGATGCGCAGGCCGCCCAGGGCCGACACCCGGGCGTTGTCTTCCTTCCACTGGGCGCGCAGTTCTTCGGCGCGGGCGGCGCGCTGTTCGGGCGTCAGACTCTCGTCCTCATCCAGTGCGGCGATGGCCTTTTCCACGTTGCCGCCCAGCACGATGTCGGTGCCGCGCCCGGCCATGTTGGTGGCAATCGTGATCATGCCGGGGCGGCCCGCCTGGGCGACGATGTCGGCCTCGCGGGCGTGCTGCTTGGCGTTGAGCACCTGATGCGGCAAGTTGGCCTGCGTCAGCAGCTGGGCGATGATTTCCGAGTTCTCGATCGAACTCGTGCCTACCAGCACCGGCTGGCCGCGCTCGTGGCACTCGCGGATGTCGGCAATCGCCGCGTCGTATTTCTCGCGCGTGGTCTTGTACACGCGGTCGAGCTGGTCATCGCGCCGGCTGGGCCGATTGGGGGGGATGACCACGGTCTCCAGGCCGTAGATTTCCTGGAATTCGTAGGCCTCGGTGTCCGCCGTGCCGGTCATGCCCGACAGCTTGGCGTACAGGCGGAAGTAGTTCTGGAAGGTGATCGAAGCCAGCGTCTGGTTCTCGGCCTGGATGGTCACGCCCTCCTTGGCCTCCACCGCCTGGTGCAGCCCCTCGCTCCAGCGCCGGCCCGACATCAGGCGACCGGTGAACTCATCGACGATGACGATCTCGCCGCCCTGCACCACGTAATGCTGGTCGCGGTGGTACAGGTGGTGCGCGCGCAGCGCCGCGTACAGGTGGTGTACCAGGGCGATGTTGGCCGGGTCGTACAGCGTCGCGCCTTCGGCAATCAGGCCGTGGCTGGCCAGGATGCGCTCGGCGTTCTCGTGGCCCTGCTCGGTCAGGAAGACCTGGTGTGTCTTTTCATCGACGGTGAAGTCGCCCGGCTTGGTCACGCCCTCGCCAGTGCGCGGGTCGGCCTCGCCCTCCTGGCGCGTGAGCAGCGGCACGATCTTGTTGATGGCCACGTACATGGCCGTGTGGTCATCGGCCTGGCCGCTGATGATCAGCGGCGTGCGCGCCTCGTCGATCAAGATGGAGTCCACCTCATCGACGATGGCGTAGTTCAGCGGCCGCTGCACGCGCTCGCGCGCGTCATAGACCATGTTGTCGCGCAGGTAGTCGAAGCCGTATTCGTTGTTGGTGCCGTAGGTGATGTCGCTAGCATAGGCTGCCTGCTTTTCCTCGCGCGGCATCTGCGGCAGGTTGATGCCCACCGACAGGCCCAGGAAGTTGTACAGCCGGCCCATCCATTGCGCGTCGCGGCTGGCCAGGTAGTCGTTCACCGTGACAACATGCACGCCCTGGCCCGACAGGGCATTCAGATAGACCGGCAGCGTGGCCGTGAGCGTCTTGCCCTCGCCGGTGCGCATCTCGGCGATCTTGCCGTGGTGCAGCGCCATGCCACCGATCAGCTGCACGTCGAAGTGGCGCATCTTCATGACGCGCTTGGAGCCTTCGCGCACCACGGCGAAGGCCTCGGGCAGTAGCGCGTCCAGGGTTTCGCCGCGGGCGATGCGCTCCTTGAACTCCTGCGTCTTGCCGCGCAGTGCTTCGTCGCTCAGTTTTTCGTACTCCGCTTCCATGGCGTTAATGCGCGCGACGGTTTTGCGGTATTGCTTGAGCAGCCGGTCATTGCGGCTGCCGAAGATCTTGGTGAGGAAGTTGGTGGCCATGCGTGCAGGACCGCCGGAGCGCGCCGACTGGGCGGCGCCTAGGCGGGCGCGTTTCCTAGATGAGAGGTGTCCGACTTGCCGCCCCGGATGCCTGTGGACAACACAAGGCACAGGAGCAGCAAAACAGGGCATTCTACATTTGCGCTTTTGCTGCCTCGAATGGCCGCCTGCCGAGCTGGTCGATAATTGCCGCCCCGTCCGTCGCCCCTGCCCTGTCGCCTCCATGAACCGCCGCCACCACGCCATCACCGTCCAGCAGGCCAGCCAGGAAGCGCCCACGCTGGCGCGCCTGACGGCACTCACGCGCGAGTCCAGCGAACGCCTGCGGGCCGTGGAAGTCCTGATTCCGCCGCTGCTGCGTCCGGCCCTGCAGGCCGGCCCGATCGAGGGCGATAGCTGGTGCCTGCTGGTGCGCGGCAATGCTGCCGCCGCCAAGCTGCGGCAATTGCTGCCGGCGCTGCAGGCACATTTGCGCAGTCGGGGCTGGGAAGTGAACTCGATCCGCCTGAAGATCCACAGCTGAAGGCCGGGGCAGCAAGGCCCGCACAATGCCTGTGTGGCGCGGCGAATGAAAAAAGAGGGGGTGGGGAGATGGTGCCGGTTGTCGGATTCGAACTGACGACCTACCGCTTACAAGGCGGGTGCTCTACCAACTGAGCTAAACCGGCATCTGGGCATCTGGGTGAAGGCGGCATTGTAGCCGCCAAAACCGCCCACGACATGCAAAACTGATCATGCCATCCGGTCGGCATCCTGCCTGGGCAGGCTGGGGCTACTTCACACGCTTAAGGGAAGGCCGGGAAACGCCGCCGCCCGGAGGCTGGGGCGGGCGCGGCTCGTCGCCATCGTGCTGGTCGCTCCCCTCGCCCTCCTCTTCCGGCGCCAGGCTGCCCACCGATTGCAGCGCCCGGGGGCCGCGCCCGCTGCCTTCGGCAGGCGCTGCGCCCAGGAGCGCCCCGGCGGTCTGGACTTCGGGTTCATCGTCCAGCGGGAAGGCCATGCCCTGGCCATTCTCACGTGCATAGATGGCGATCACGCGGCGCATCGGCACGATGATGTCGTGTGGCCGACCGCCGAAGCGCGCCTTGAACTCGACGAAGTCATTGCCAAGCTGCAACCCGCCCGTGGCGTCATAGCTGACGTTGAGCACGATCTCGCCGTTATTGACGTACTCGCGCGGCACGCGCACCGACTCGTTGACCCGCACGACCAGATAGGGCGTGAAAGCGTTGTCCGTACACCACTCGTGCAGCGCCCGGATCAGGTAGGGCCGGGTGGACGGAAAGGCCAGGGAATCGTCGTTGGTCGTCATGCGGGCAGGCTCAGGTCAGGCGGTGGCAGTCACTTGCGCATGACTTTTTCGGATGGCGTCAGCGCTTCGATGTAGGCCGGGCGCGAGAAGATGCGCTCGGCGTATTTGAGCAGCGGTGCGGCGTTCTTGGACAGCTCGATGCCGTAGTAGTCCAGGCGCCACAGCAGTGGGGCAATGGCCACGTCCAGCATGGAAAAGCCCTCGCCCATCATGTATTTTTGCTTGAGAAACACCGGGGCGAGTTGCGTCAGACGCTCGCGGATGTGGGCGCGCGCGGCCTCCTGGGCCTTTTCGTTGCCCTTGGTGGCGCGCGACTCCAGCGTGTTCACGTGGACGAACAGCTCTTTCTCGAAATTCAGCAGGAACAGGCGCACGCGCGCGCGATCCACCGGGTCGCCCGGCATCAGCTGCGGGTGCGGGAAGCGCTCGTCGATGTACTCGTTGATGATGTTGGACTCGTACAGGATGAGGTCGCGCTCGACCAGGATGGGCACCTGGCCGTAGGGATTCATCACGCTGATGTCCTCGGGCTTGTTGTACAGATCGACGTCCCGGATCTCGAAATCCATGCCTTTTTCGAACAGCACGAAGCGGCAGCGGTGGGAGAAGGGGCAGGTCGTGCCCGAGTAAAGCACCATCATGGTGTGTGGCTCCTGAAAATCAAAAAGAGTGGACGCGCCGGCGCGACCACTCTGGAATCCGGCCGGACAGCAGGCCTGCACCTGCTGCCCGGCCTGGGTTGCAACGCTTACTTGACGTCCTTCCAGAAGGCGGCATTCAGCCTCCAGGCGATGAAGGTGAACACGGCCAGGAAGGCCAGCACCCAGACGCCGATGCGCACGCGGGTGTTCTGCGCCGGCTCGCCCATCCACTGCAGGTAATTGACCAGATCGCCCACGGCCTGGTCGTACTGCTGCTCGCTCATGCTGCCCGGCGAGATCTGCTCCCAGCTGCGGAACACATGCTCGGTGCTGTCGCCCACGGTGCGCTCCTCGAACACCGGACGGCGCTCGCCTTGCAGCTGCCACAGCGCGTGCGGCATACCGACGCTGGGGAAGGCCAGATTGTTCCAGCCCGTGGCCTTGGTGTCGTCGCGATAGAAGGTGCGCAGGAAGGTGTAGAGGTAGTCGGCACCTGAGCCGCCGGAGCCGGCGCGAGAGCGGGCAATCACCGTCAGGTCGGGCGGGTTGGCGCCGAACCATTCCTTGGCCTTGAGCGGGTCAATGGCCGCCTTCATGGTCTCGCCGACCTTGTCGGTGGTGAACAGCAGGTTGTCCTTGATCTGCTCGTCGGTCAGGCCGATGTCCTTCAGGCGGTTGAAGCGCATGAAGGCTGCCGAGTGGCAGTTCAGGCAGTAGTTGACGAACAGCTTGGCGCCGTTTTGCAGCGATGCGGTATCGCTGACGTTCACGGGCGCCTTGTCCCAGGCCACGCCGCCCTCGGCAGCGTGGGCACCGGCCATCAAGCCCACGGCGGTGAGCAACGCAAAAAGCATCTTCTTCATGTTGATGTTCTCCAGCTCGGGCTCAGTGGGCGGCAAAGGTCACGCGCTCGGGCACGGGCTTGGGTGTGCCCAGGCGGCTCCACCAGGGCATGAGCAGGAAGAAGCCGAAATAGAACAGCGTGCCGACCTGCGAGACGCGCTCGCCGATGGGCGACGGCGGCTGCACGCCCAGATAGGCCAGGATCACGAAGTTGACCACGAACACGGCATAGACCCACTTGTGCCAGTCGGGACGGTAGCGGATGGAGCGCGCCGGGCTCTGATCTAGCCAGGGCAGGAAGAACAGGATCACCACGGCACCGCCCATGACCACCACGCCCCAGAACTTGGCGTCGATGGCCAGCATCAGGGCGATGCCCACCACGGCGGCGCCCAGCACGATGGCCTTCATGATGCCGGGCAGGCGGGCCTTGAGCACGCCAAAGCCGGCACCCAGCACCACGCAGGCGATCAGCGCATACATCATCTCGCTGGTGATGGCACGCAGCATCGAATAGAACGGCGTGAAGTACCAGACCGGGGCGATGTGCGCGGGCGTCTTCAGCGGATCGGCCGGGATGAAGTTGTTGTACTCCAGGAAATAGCCGCCGAACTCGGGCGCAAAGAAGATGATGGCCGAGAAGATGAACAGGAAGATGGCCACGCCGAAGATGTCATGCACCGTGTAATACGGATGGAAGGGCACGCCGTCCAGCGGATGGCCGTTGGCGTCCACTGGCTTGCCCGGGCCCTTGATCTCGATGCCGTCGGGGTTGTTGGAGCCCACGTCGTGCAGCGCCAGCAGGTGCGCCACGACCAGGCCCAGCAGCACCAGCGGCACGGCGATGACGTGGAAGCTGAAGAAGCGGTTCAGCGTTGCATCGCCCACCACGTAGTCACCACGGATCAGCAGCGCCAGGTCGGGGCCGATGAAGGGAATAGCCGAGAACAGGTTCACGATCACCTGCGCGCCCCAGTACGACATCTGGCCCCAGGGCAGCAGATAGCCCATGAAGGCTTCGGCCATCAGCGCCAGGAAGATGGCGCAGCCGAAGATCCAGACCAGCTCGCGCGGCTTGCGGTAGCTGCCGTACAAGAGGCCACGGAACATGTGCAGATAGACCACGACGAAGAACGCCGAGGCGCCCGTGGAGTGCATGTAGCGGATCAGCCAGCCCCAGGGCACGTCGCGCATGATGTACTCGACCGACTCGAACGCCTTGGCAGCGTCGGGCTTGTAGTGCATCACCAGAAAAATGCCGGTGACGATCTGGATCACCAGCACCAGCAGCGCCAGCGAGCCGAAGATGTACCAGAAGTTGAAGTTCTTCGGAGCGTAGTACTCCGACATGTGAACCTTGTAGGCATCGAAGGCCGTCGGAAAACGGTTCTCCAGCCAGTTCATCGTCTTCGCACCCGCCGAGGCATTGGGCGAAAGCTCCTTGAATTCGCGGTAAGCAGCCATCTGTCAGTGCCTCCCTCAGGCTTTCTTGTCTTCGCCGATGAGCAGCCTGGTGTCCGACAGGTACATGTGCGGCGGCACCGGCAGGTTGTCGGGCGAAGGCTTGTTCTTGAACACCCGGCCCGCCATGTCGAAAGTCGAGCCGTGGCAGGGGCACAGGAAGCCGCCGTGCCAGTCATTGGGCAGCGAGGGCTGCGGGCCGGTGGCGAATTTGTCCGAAGGGGAGCAGCCCAGGTGCGGGCAGATGCCCACGGCCACCAGGATTTCCGGCTTGATGGAGCGGTGCTCGTTTTGCGCGTAGGGCGGTGTGAACTCTGCCGGGTTGCGCTGGGACTGCGGATCGGCCAGCTGGCCATCGAGCTTAGGCAGATCGGCCAACTGCTCGGGCGTGCGGCGGATGATCCACACCGGCTTGCCGCGCCACTCGACGGTAATCTTCTCGCCCGGCTTGAGCTGGGAGATATCCACCTCGACCGCAGCGCCGGCCGCCTTGGCCTTCTCGGACGGCTGGAACGTGCTGACAAAGGGAACGGCAACTGCCACGCCGCCCGCCGCGCCAGCGCAGCCGGACGCGATCAGCCACGTCCGCTTGCTGGAGTCGATCGGAGTATCACTCATGGGGATCCTCGGTATGCATCGTTATAAAAGGTCAACGGCAAATTGTAGCGGAGCGAAAAAGTTCCCCGGCCGCGCCGCGCCGCGCCATGCTCGGCAATACTGCCGGCCTTGTTCCAACACACGAAAGGCTGCACATGAGCATTGCACAGGAATTTCGCGAATTTGCCGTCAAGGGCAACGTCATCGATCTGGCCGTAGGCGTGATCATCGGCGGCGCCTTCGGCAAGATCGTGGACTCGGTGGTCAACGATCTGATCATGCCGGTGGTCGGCCTGGTCTTTGGCAAGCTGGATTTTTCCAACCTGTTCATACCGCTGGCGCACATTCCGCCGGACACGCCGCACACACTGGAGGCGGTGCGCAAAGCCGGCGTACCAGTGTTCGCCTATGGCCACTTCATCACCGTGGGCCTGAACTTCTTCATCCTGGCCTTCATCATTTTCATGATGGTCAAGCAGATCAACCGCTTGAAGCGCGAGTTTCCGCACCACGCCGAGGAGCCGAAGAAAGACGAGCCGCCTCCGCCGCCGCCCGAGGACATCGTGCTGCTGCGCGAGATCCGCGACAGTCTCAAGCGCCCGCAGAACTGAGTGCGCGTGCCATGCGCACGGCCTCGATCAGGCTGGCCGCATCGGCCACGCCGCGCCCGGCGATGTCGAAGGCCGTGCCGTGATCCGGGCTGGTGCGCACCAGCGGCAGGCCCAGGGTCACGTTGACGCCCTTGTCCACGCCCAGGTACTTCACCGGGATCAGGCCCTGGTCGTGGTACATGGCCAGCACCACGTCGAACTCGCCTGGCCGCTGCGGAGTGTGCCGGGCGCGCATGAAGACCGTGTCCGGCGCGTACGGGCCATGCGCGTCCAGCCCCGCCGCGCGCGCCGCCGCAATGGCCGGCGCGATGATGTCGAGCTCCTCGCGCCCAAACAGGCCGCCCTCGCCAGCGTGCGGATTCAGCCCGGCCACGGCCATGCGCGGCGCCCGGCCCAGGCTGCGGCCCAGTGCTGCATGGGTGATGTGCAGCGTCTGCAGCACGTTGTCCAGCGTCACGGCAGCAATCGCCTCGCGCAGCGCCATGTGGATGCTGACCAGCACGGTGCGCAGCTCGTCGCTGGCCAGCATCATGCGCACCGGCATCTGCGCAATCGGCACGCCGGCGTGGCGCGCGGCCTCGGCCTGCAGCAGCTCGGTATGGCCCGGATAGGGCACGCCGGCGGCGGCCAGCGCCTCCTTGTGCAGCGGCGCCGTGACCAGGCCGGCCACCTGCCCGGCCAGCGTGGCGCGCGTGGCCCAGAGCACGCAGTCGGCAGCGGCGCGACCCGCCTCGGCGCTGACCACGCCCAGCGGCACGGATTGCGGCAGGCCCGGCAGCTGCCACACCGGCAGGATGTGCGGCGGCAGATCGGCCAGCGTATCCAGATGCTCGATGCGCTGCACTGCCAGCGCCGGGCGGCCAGGCGGCTGCACCAGCGCCAGGGCGCGCGCCAGCGTGGCCGTGTCGCCGACCGCGAAGCAGCCCTGCAGCAGCTCGGGCGCCGTGCAAAAGGCCTGCGCGACGATCTCCGGGCCTATGCCTGCCGGGTCGCCCTGGGTGATGGCCAGGGGTTTGGAATATGCCGAAAAGGCCTGGGAAATATCAGTCAAATCGACCTCCAGCCCTTGCTGGACAAGCGTTGACAGCTATTGAAATCATAGTCAAGCCGGATTGTCGATGTCGATGAATTCATGCTCCAGGCCCAGCTCGGCGGCCACGTAGGCGGCCACGGCCGGTGCGCCGTAGCGCTCGGTCGCATGGTGGCCGGCGGCGATGAAGGCCACGCCACTCTCGCGCGCCAGGTGCGGCTGCGGCTCGGACATCTCGCCGGTGATGAAAGCATCGGCCCCGGCGGCAATCGCCGCCTCGAACCAGTCCTGCGCCCCGCCCGAGCACCAGGCGACGCGCCGGATGGGCCGTGGCGTGCCGTCCGGTGCCACCAGCGTCACCGCCCGGCCCAGCGCCTGCTGCACCAGCTGCGCCAGCACCTGGGCGCTGGCCACCTCGCAAGGCGCGGCAAAGCCCAGGTCATATTCGCCAAAGCGCGCGTCCCACTGCCAGCCCAGGCGGGCGCCCAGCTGCGCGTTGTTGCCCAGTGTCGGGTGCGCGTCCAGCGGCAGGTGGTAGGCGATCAGGTTGATGTCGTGCGCCAGCAGGCGCTGGATGCGCTCTTTGAGCCAGCCGGTGATGCGCCCGTCCATGCCGCGCCAGAACAGGCCGTGATGAACGAACAGCGCGTCGGCATGCGCCGCTATGGCCGCGTCGATCAGCGCCCGGCTGGCCGTTACGCCGCTGACGATGCGGCGGATATGCGGCCTGCCCTCAATCTGCAGGCCATTGGGGCCGTAGTCCTTGAAGCGCGCCGGCTCCAGCAGCGCATCCAGGCGGGCCAGGAGATCTTGTCTTGCAATGCTCATGTATTCATTGTGCCGCGCCCGTCCGACGCCGGGGCTACCCGTGCAGGCGCGACAATCAGGGCCTTTGCCCCCACGCCCCACCTGCCATGAAGCGCTACTGGTTGCTGTTTTCCCAGGCCGTGACGGTACTCGTCGCCGCCTACTTCGTCGTTGCCACACTGCAACCCACCTGGCTGCAGCGCGGCGTGGCCACCACGCGCGCCGGCATCTCAGTCATCGAGGCGCCCGAGGTGCCGGGCGGCCAGCCGGTGGCCGGCAGCTTCAGCGCGGCAGCGCGCAAGGCCTCGCCGGCGGTGGTCAGCATCAACACCAGCAAGGCGGTGCGCCACCCGCGCAGCAACGACCCGTGGTTCCAGTTCTTCTTCGGCGACCAGGGCACGCAGGCGCAAATGGGCCTGGGCAGCGGCGTCATCATCAGCCCCGAGGGCTACATCCTGACCAACAACCACGTGGTCGAGGGCGCCGACGAGATCGAGGTGACGCTCTCGGACAGCCGCCGCGTGCGCGCCAGCGTGATCGGCACCGACCCCGAGACCGATCTGGCCGTGCTGCGCGTGCAGCTGGACAAGCTGCCCGTGATCGTGCTGGGCGACTCCGATCAGCTGGCCGTAGGCGACCAGGTGCTGGCCATTGGCAACCCCTTTGGCGTCGGCCAGACGGTGACCAGCGGCATCGTCTCGGCACTGGGGCGCAGCCAGCTGGGCATCAACACCTTCGAGAACTTCATCCAGACGGATGCCGCCATCAACCCCGGCAACTCGGGCGGCGCGCTGGTCGATGTCAACGGCAATCTGATGGGCATCAACACGGCCATCTATTCACGCTCGGGCGGCAGCATGGGCATAGGCTTTGCCATCCCCGTGTCCACGGCGCGGCTGGTGCTCGATGGCATCGTGCGCGACGGCCAGGTCACGCGCGGCTGGATCGGCGTGGAGCCCAATGAACTCTCGCCCGAGCTGGCGCAGACTTTTGGCGTGCGCGCCACCGAGGGCGTGATCATCACCGGCGTGCTGCAGGGCGGCCCGGCGGCGCAGGCCGGCGTGCGTCCGGGCGACGTCATCCTGCAGGTGGGCGGCAAGCCGACCAACACCGTGCCGCAGCTGCTCACCGCCGTGGCGGCGCTGAAACCCGGCGCGAGTGCGCCCTTCCAGGTGCAGCGCGGCGACGAGCGCATCGAGCTGGCCGTCGTGCCCGGCACCCGCCCGCGCGCCCTGCAGCAGCGCCGTTGAGCATCAATAGAGAACTATCAAAAAATAGCTGCCAACGCTTGTCCCACAAGCCCTGGCAGCCGTTTCGGCTACAAACCCGGCGGTGAAGACCGCCGAAGGCGCGCTCAGCGGGCCGACTCGGTGCCGTCCTCGGGCGCCTTGGTGTGGCGGATGAACAGCTGCGCCGCCCAGATGCCCAGCTCGTACAGCAGGCACATCGGGATGGCCAGCGCCAGTTGCGAGACCACGTCCGGCGGCGTGACGATGGCCGCCACGATGAAAGCGCCGACCACGAAATAGCCACGGATGCTCTTGAGCTTGTCCACGCTCACCACCTCCAGGCGCGCCAGCACGACCACGGCGATCGGCACCTCGAAGGCCAGGCCGAAGGCCAGGAACATGGTCATGACGAAGCCCAGATAGGCCTCGATGTCGGGCGCGGCGGTGATGCTCTTGGGGGCAAAGCCCTGGATGAAGCTGAACACCTGGCCGAAGACGAAAAAGTAGCAGAACGCCACGCCCAGAAAGAACAGCAGCGTGCTGGACACCACCAGCGGCAGCACCAGGCGTTTTTCGTGCGAGTACAGCCCCGGCGCGACAAAGGCCCAGACCTGGTACAGCACGAAGGGCAGCGCGATCAGGAAGGCCGACAGCAGCAAAATCTTGAGCGGCACCATGAAGGGCGAGATGACCGAGGTGGCGATCATGGTCGCGCCCTGGGGCAGATGCGACACCAGCGGCGCGGCCAGCAGGTCGTACAGCCGCCCCGGCCCGGGCCAGAAAAACAACACGGCGGCCACGAGGCCCACGGCGATCAGCGCGCGCACCAGCCGGTCGCGCAGCTCCATCAGGTGCTCGACAAAAGGCTGCTCGGTGCCGGCCAGCTCGTCTTGGGATTTGGTGGGTTCAGACATGGCTTCAGGTGGCGGCGCGCTGCCACCGGCAGCGGGGCGCCGCTGCACCGGCGGTCGTCAAGCGGGCTGCCGGTGCCAGGGTTCAAGGGGAAAGGCCCAGGCCTCTCAGCGGAACTTGCGGGGCCGAAAGCGCGCCACGCGCGCCGCACCCGATTGCACATGGGTGCGCACGCCGGCGCGCGCCTTGTACCAGCGCGGCACGGCGGCGCGCTTGAGGCGCCAGTTCTTGCCCGGATGGCGATAGCTGGGCACCACTGCCGACGCATCGGCAAAGCCGGACGCCGCACCGGCACTGCCGTCGGCGGAGGACTCCAGCCCGGCGACGGCCTGATTCCAGTCCTTCTCGAAATTGCCGGCCTCGGTGCGGATGCTGTGCTCGACATCGCGCGCCGCGCCCTCGATGTCGCTCTTCATCTTGCGCAGCTCGTCGAGCTCCATGGAGCGGTTGACCTCGGCCTTGACGTCGGCGACGTAGCGCTGCGCCTTGCCCAGCAGCGTGCCCACGGTGCGCGCCACGCGCGGCAGTTTCTCCGGGCCGATGACGACCAGCGCCACGGCGCCGATCAATGCCATCTTGGACAGGCCGATGTCGATCATGCGGGCTTCAGCGGACGGTGCAGGGGGCAGATGCAGGCAGCATCAGGCACTTCAGCCCTTGCGCCGGGCTTCGACATCGATGGTGGAGCGGTCGGCGGACGGGGCATTGCCCGTCACCTGGCCCACTGGCGGCTGGGCCGCAGCATCGGCCTCGGCAGAGCCGTCGCGCATACCGTCCTTGAAGCCCTTGACGGCGCCGCCCAGATCGGAGCCGATGTTCTTGAGCTTCTTGGTGCCGAAGACCAGCACCACGATCAAGAGCACCACCAGCCAGTGCCAGATGGAAAACGTACCCATGAAAATCTCCTAATGTTTGCTCGCTCGCTTCAACCCGGACGCCGCTGCCGGCTGACGGGTGCCACGAATCCAGGCCATTTTAGACGCCGGGCCGGCCACGGCCCTGGCGATGCCCATGCGCTCAGCCCTTCTTCCAGGGCCGCGGGCCGCCGATGACGTGCAGGTGCAGGTGGTGGATCTCCTGCCCGCCCTCCTCGCCGGTGTTGATGACCAGGCGAAAGCCGCCCTCGGGATAAGGGTTGCAGCCTTCTTGCTGCGCCAGCCTGGGTGCCAGGGTCAGCATGTGGCCCAGCAGCGCCGAGTGTTCGGGCGTCACCGCTGCCATGGACGGGATGTGCTGCTTGGGGATGACCAGGAAATGCACCGGCGCCCAGGGGGCGATGTCGTGGAAGGCGAAGACCTGCTCGTCCTCATAGACCTTCCTGGACGGGATCTGGCCGGCGGCGATCTTGCAGAACAGGCAATCGGGGTCGTGTTTCATGATGGCGGGAAGAGAAGGTGAGGTTGAGCGTCATGCGTTGTGCGTCGGCGGCCCTTGCGGCTGCTTGCGCCGAACGCCCGACGCTCATCGCACAACCGGCATCCAGCGCGCCGCGCCTAGACGACACCCTACCTCAGGGACGAACGACCTGGTTCTTGTTCATGGCCACCATGCCCAGCACGATGCGATACAGAAACCAGATGGAGATCAGGCCCCAGGCAATCCAGCCCGGGAAGATCAGCAGCCACAGCGGCGCCGTCAGCACGTACAGCACACCGGCCCAGATCACGGTGCGGATGCGCCAGGAGAAATGGCTGGCCTGCCAGGTGCCCTCGGCGTCGCTCTTTTTCACCAGGTCGATGATCAGCGCCACGATCAGCAGCGCCGCACCCGGCTGCGTACCCGGCAGCACTGCACCCAGGGCGACGATCAGGTGCAGCACATAGCTGACCCAGCCGATGGCCTTGAGCGAATTGGCGCGCTGGTCGGGCTCGATATCGATGATGTCGCGGTTCACGGCGTGGCACCTCCTGCGTCCTCGCGCTCGCGCGATTGCACCTTGCGCAGCGCCTTTTCCTCGATGCCGCTGGTGCCTTCGCGGCGCTCCAGCTCGGCGATCACATCGGCCGGCTGCAGGCCGAAGTGCGCCAACGCGATCATGCTGTGGAACCACAGGTCGGCCACTTCATAGACCAGTGTGGCCGCCTCGGCGCTGCCGTGCTGCACGTCCTTGGCGGCCATGACGACCTCGGTGGCCTCCTCGCCGATCTTCTTCAGAAAGGCATCCGGCCCCTTGTGCAGCAGGCGCGCGACGTAGCTGCTCGTGGCGTCGCCGCCGCGCTCGGGCTTGCGGCTGTCGATGATGGCGGCCAGGCGGGCCAGGGAATCGTTGCTGCTGGTGGACATGGGGTGTCAGTTGTAGATGCTGGCCGGGTCTTTCAAGACCGGATCGACGGCCTGCCACTGCCCGTCCCGCAGGACACTGAAGAAGCAGCTGTGCCGCCCGGTGTGGCAGGCTATTGCCGGATCATGGCCTTGCTGGGTCACGCGCAGCAGCACCACGTCGGCGTCGCAGTCCAGGCGGATCTCATGCACCGTCTGCACGTGGCCCGACTCCTCGCCCTTGAACCACAGCTTGCCACGCGAGCGGCTGAAGTACACGGCGCGGCCCAGCTCGGCGGTCTTTTGCAGCGCCTCGCGGTTCATCCAGGCCAGCATCAGCACGTCGCCGCTGCCGGCCTCCTGAGCGATGGCCGGCACCAGGCCGCGCTCGTCCCAGCGCACCCGATCCAGCCAGGCACAGGTGTCATCAGCAGCGTTCATGGAATCCTGTTCATCATCAAAAATGATAGCTGCCACCGCTTGCCAGACAAGGGTTTGCAGCCGATTTGGCTTGAAATACGGCTTGAAACACGGCCGGCAATCCGCTTGCAGTCACAGCCGCACCGGGATGCCGCGCGCGCGCAGATGCTCCTTGGCCTGGCGCACGGTGAACTCGCCGTAGTGGAAGATGCTGGCCGCCAGCACGGCGTCCGCCCCGCCCTCGCTCACGCCATCGGCCAGGTGATCCAGATTGCCCACGCCGCCCGAGGCGATGACCGGCACCTCCACCGCATCGCTCACGGCGCGCGTGAGCTGCAGGTCGAAGCCGCTCTTGGTGCCGTCGCGATCCATGCTGGTCAGCAGGATTTCGCCGGCGCCGCGCCGCGCCATCTCGGCAGCCCATTGCACGGCATCCATGCCGGTGTTCCTGCGCCCGCCGTGGCTATAGACATCCCAGCCTTCGCCGCGCTCGGCCACCTCGCCGCCCTGGCGGCGCTTGGCATCGATGGCCACGACGATGCACTGCGCGCCGTACTTGCCGCTGGCCTCGTCGATGACCTCGGGCGTCTGGATGGCGGCCGAGTTGAAGCTGACCTTGTCGGCACCGGCATTGAGCAGCCGGCGCACGTCGGCCACGCTGCGCACGCCGCCGCCCACGGTGAGCGGGATGAAGACCTGGCTGGCCACGGCCTCGATGATGGGCAGGATCAGGTCGCGCCCGTCGCTGGTGGCGGTGATGTCCAGGAAGGTGAGCTCGTCGGCGCCCTGCTCGTTGTAGCGCGCGGCGATCTCCACCGGGTCGCCGGCGTCGCGCAGTTCGACGAAATTGACGCCCTTGACGACCCGGCCTCCGGTCACGTCCAGGCAGGGGATGATGCGTTTGGCCAGCATGGGCAGGCGGCTCCGATGGGGTGAAAACGGCCCGGGCGCGCAAGGCCCGGACGGGAGGGGAAAAGGCGCGGCGGGCCGGGGCCGCTCAGGCCGTCAGCTCGTCGGCACGCTGCTGGGCGGCGGCAAAGTCCAGGTCGCCCGAGTAGATGGCGCGCCCGCAGATCACGCCCTCGACGCCCTCGCCTTCGACCGCGCACAGGCGCTCGATGTCGGCCAGGCCGGCCAGGCCGCCCGAGGCGATCACGGGAATCGTGAGCGCCTGCGCCAGCCGCACCGTGGCCTCGATGTTGATGCCGCTGAGCATCCCGTCGCGGCCAATGTCGGTGTAGATGATGGACTCGACGCCCCAGTCCTGGAATTTCCGGGCCAGATCGACCACCTCGTGGCCGGTGAGCTTGCTCCAGCCGTCGGTGGCCACCTTGCCGTCCTTGGCGTCCAGGCCGACGATGATGTGGCCGGCAAAGGCGCTGCAGGCGTCCTTCAGAAAGCCGGGGTTCTTCACGGCGGCGGTGCCGATGATGACGTAGGAGATGCCGGCGTCGATGTAGCGCTCGATGGTGTCCAGGTCGCGGATGCCGCCACCCAGCTGCACGGGGATGTCCTCGCCGACCTCGGCCAGGATGGACTTGATGGCCGCCTTGTTCTTGGGCTGGCCGGCAAAGGCGCCATTGAGATCAACCAGATGCAGGCGGCGCGCGCCGGCATCGAGCCAGCGCCGGGCCATGGCGGCAGGGTCTTCGCCGAAGGTGGTCGATTGGTCCATGTCGCCTTGCTTGAGGCGAACGCAGTGGCCGTCCTTGAGGTCGATGGCGGGAATGAGCAGCATGGTCGTGGAGAGAAGGCGCCGGCGGGCCGGAGCGGACAGGACAAGGGTCAGGGTTTCCAGGTCAAGAAATTGCGATAGAGCTGCAGGCCGTGGGCCGCGCTCTTTTCCGGGTGGAACTGGGTGGCAAAAACATTATCGCGTGCGATGGCGGCAGCGAACGGCCCGCCATAGTCGGCCTCGCCGGCGACATGTGCGCTGTCGCGCGGGCGGGCATAGAAGCTGTGTACGAAATAGAAAAAACTGTTGTCCGGCACGCCGGCCCACAGCGGGTGCGCCTGGCCCGTGTGGCGCGCCTGGCGCACGCGGTTCCAGCCCATCTGCGGCACCTTGCAGCGGCTGCCGTCGGGCTGGGTGCGGCCGGCCAGGTCGAACTTGACCACCTCGCCGGGGATCAGGGCGAGGCCGGGCGTATCGCCCTCGGCGCTGTGCTCCAGCAGCATCTGCATCCCCACGCACACGCCGAACAGCGGCTTGTGCTGCGCCGCCTCCAGCAGCGCCTGCAGCAAGCCGCTGGCGCGCAGCTCGGCCATGCAGTCGGGCATGGCGCCCTGGCCGGGCAGCACCAGGCGCTCGGCGGCGGCCACGTCCTCGGGGCGCGAGGTGATGAGCACATGGCACTCCAGCCCCTGCGCCGCCGCCTGCACGGCCTGCGCCACCGAGCGCAGATTGCCCATGCCGTAATCGACCACGGCGACGGTGTTTGCTTGTTTTTTCATAGCTGCTAGCGCAGGCTGGACAAGGGTTTCAGGCTATTTTGCCTATATTTTCAGAGGGCGCCCTTGGTCGAGGGGATGATGCCAGCCATGCGTGCGTCGCGCTCCAGTGCCGTGCGCAGCGCGCGGGCAAAGGCCTTGAACACCGTCTCGCACTGGTGGTGCGCGTTGATGCCCTTGAGGTTGTCGATGTGCAGCGTGGCCTGGGCGTGGTTGGCAAAGCCCTGGAAGAATTCGTAGGTCAGCTGCGTGTCGAAGCCGCCGATGCTGGCTGCCGTGAACGGGATGTGCAGATGCAGGCCCGGCCGACCGGAAAAGTCGATGACCACACGCGTCAGCGCCTCATCGAGCGGCACGTAGGCATGGCCGTAGCGGCTGATGCCCTTCTTGTCGCCCAGCGCGCGCGCAAACGCCTGGCCCAGGGTGATGCCGACATCCTCCACAGTGTGATGGCCGTCGATGTGCAGGTCGCCCTCGCACTCGATGTCCAGGTCGATCAGGCCATGGCGGGCGATCTGCTCGAGCATGTGGTCGAAGAAGCCGATGCCCGTGGCCAGGCGCGACTTGCCCGTGCCGTCCAGGTTGATGCGCACGCGGATGCGCGTCTCGGCGGTGCTGCGCGCCACCTCGGCGGTGCGTTCGGCAAACGGGTCAGGGGATGTGGAAGGAACGAGAGCAGAAGAAGTCATAGCGAAGCCTCAAGCGCTGCCAGCATCTGGTCATTTTCCGCAGCGCTGCCCACCGTGAGGCGCAGGCAGCCGGCCAGCAGCGGGTGCATTGTAGAAACGTTCTTGACAAGGACTTTGCGCGCGCGCATGTCGGCAAAGGTGCGGGCGGCATCCGCCACGCGGATCAGCACCATGTTGGCCTGGCTGTCCCACACGCGCGCAACGCCGGGCATGGCGCGCAGGCGTTCGATCAGCAGCTCGCGCTGGGTGCGCAGCTCGGCGGCCTGCCGGGCGAAGACCTCGGCGTGCTCCAGGGCGAACAGCGCCGCCTCGCAGTTGAGCACGCTGACGTTATAGGGCGGACGCACCTTGTCGATCTCGGCCACCAGCGCCGCCGGGCCGATCAGATAGCCCAGGCGCACGCCGGCCAGGCCGAACTTGGACAGCGTGCGCATCAGCAGCACATGGCCGTTGCGCTCGGGCTGCCCGCGCAGGTTCTCGATCCACGAGCGGCTGGCAAAGGGCTGGTAAGCCTCGTCCATGACCACCAGGCCGCCCTGGGCGCCGGCGGCGTCGATGATGCGCTGCACCACGGCCTCGTCCCACAGCGTGGCCGTGGGGTTGTTGGGGTAGGCGAGGTAGGTGATGGCCGGGCGGTGCTCTTCGATGGCGGCCAGCATGGCGGCCTCGTCGAGCGCAAAGTCCTCGGTCAGCGGCACGCCGACGAAGTCCAGCCCCTGCAGCTGCGCGCTCATGGGGTACATGACAAAACCCGGCATGGGCGCCAGCACCTTGGCGCGGCTGCCGTGCGCCGGCTGGGCGCAGGCCAGGGCCAGCAGCGTGATCAGCTCGTCCGAGCCGTTGCCCAGGATCAGGGCGCTGCCCGCTGGCGCGCCGGCGTGCTGCGCCAGGGCGGCCTTCAGGTCTTCTTGGCGCGCACCGGGGTAGCGGTTGAGCTCCAGCCGCCCCAGACGCTCGCCCAGCGCCTGCTGCAGCTCGGGCGGCAGGGCGAATGGGTTTTCCATGGCATCCATCTTGAGCAGGCCGTCGGATGGCGCGACGTGGTAGGCCTGCATGGCGCGCACATCGGCGCGAATGCGCTGCAGGGCGGCCGTGGTGGTGGGGACTGTGGCAGTGGGCTGAGGGGGCTGAGTGGTGGACATGGGAGACCCTGTACGGCAAGTCAGGCGGGCAAGGGCCGGTTCAGCGGCTGGCCGGCTGCGTCAGCCGCATCTCCGCCGCCCGCGCGTGCCCCTGCAGGCCCTCGCCGTGCGCCAGCACGCTGGCGATGCGGCCCAGGGTCTGGGCGCCCTGCTCGCTGACTTCGATGAGGCTGGAGCGCTTCTGGAAGTCATACACCCCCAGCGGCGAGGAAAAGCGCGCCGTGCCGCTGGTCGGCAGCACGTGGTTGGGGCCGGCGCAGTAGTCGCCCAGGGATTCGCTGGTGTAGGCGCCCAGGAAGATGGCGCCGGCGTGGCGCAGCAGCGGCTCCCAGCGGTGCGGCTCGCGGCTGGCGACTTCCAGGTGCTCGGGCGCGATGCGGTTGGAGATCTCGCAGGCTTCTTCCATGCTGCGCGTGTGGATCAGCGCGCCGCGGTCGGACAGGCTCCTGGCGATGATGGCCGCGCGCGGCATCTCGGGCAGCAGGCGCTCGATGGCGGCCTGGACTTGGTCGATGTAGGCCGCGTCCGGGCACAGCAGGATGGATTGGGCCAGCTCGTCGTGCTCGGCCTGCGAAAACAAGTCCATCGCCACCCAGTCCGGCGGCGTCGAGCCGTCGGCCAGCACCAGGATTTCGCTGGGGCCGGCAATCATGTCGATGCCGACCTGGCCGAACACGCGCTTCTTGGCGCTGGCTACGTAGGCATTGCCCGGGCCGGTGATCTTGTCCACCCTGGGCACGGTTTCGGTGCCATAGGCCAGCGCGGCCACGGCCTGCGCGCCGCCGATGGTGTAGGCGCGCGTCACGCCGGCGATGTGCGCGGCGGCCAGCACCAGGGCATTTTTCGCGCCCTGCGGCGTGGGCACGACCATGACGATCTCGGCCACGCCCGCGACCTGCGCGGGGATGGCGTTCATCAGCACGCTGCTGGGATACGCCGCCTTGCCGCCGGGCACGTAGATGCCGACACGATCGAGCGGCGTGACTTTCTGCCCCAGCAGCGTGCCGTCCGCATCGCGGTAGCTCCAGCTCTCGCCGCTGGCGCGCTTTTGCGCCTCGTGGTAGCGGCGCACGCGCTCGGCGGCGCTCGTCAGGGCGTGCTGCTGCTCGGGCGGCAGGCCGCGATAAGCGGCGCGCAGCTCATCGGGCTGCAGGGCCAGCTCGGCCACGCTGCCCGCGTGCAGGCCGTCGAAGCGCTGGGTGTACTCCAGCAGCGCCCCGTCGCCGCGCGCACGCACGTCGGCCAGGATGTCCGCCACGCGCTGCTCGATGGCCGCGTCCTGCTCGGCAGACCAGTGCAGGCGCGCTGCAAGATCAGCATCAAAAGTGCTTGAAACCGTTGACAGGCGTGCGGGAGCAGCTAGCAATTTCATAGTCATGCAACTCCATTCGAGCGGGCGGCGCCGGTGTCGGCGATGGCAGCGGCAAAGGCGTCGATGATGCGCTTCAAGGGCTGCTGCTTGAGCTTCAGCGCCGCCTGGTTGACCACCAGGTGCGAGCTGATGTCCATGATCTGCTCGACCTCGACCAGGTGGTTGGCCTTGAGGGTGTTGCCGGTGGAGACCAGATCGACGATGGCGTCGGCCAGGCCGGTGAGCGGCGCCAGCTCCATGCTGCCGTAGAGCTTGATCAGATCGACGTGTACGCCCTTGGCCGAGAAGAAGTCGCGCGCGATGGCCGTGTACTTGGTCGCCACCTTCAGGCGCGCGCCCTGGCGCACGGCCTGCGCGTAGTCGAAGTCGGCGCGCACGGCGACGCTGACGCGGCATTTGGCGATCTGCAAATCCAGTGGCCGAAACAGCCCCTGGCCGCCGTGCTCGATCAGCGAGTCCTTGCCGGCCACGCCGATGTCGGCGCCGCCGTACTGCACGTAGGTCGGCACGTCGGTGGCGCGCACCAGCACCACGCGCACCTCGGGCCGGTTGGTGGGCAGGATCAGCTTGCGCGATTTTTCCGGGTCTTCCAGCACCTCGATGCCGGCAGCGGCCAGCAGCGGCAGCGTTTCCTCGAAGATGCGGCCTTTGGACAGGGCCAGGGTGATGTGCGGGGTCATTTGTGGCGAAAAACGGCTGTAGCCCTTGCTGGACAAGCGCTTTCAGCTATCAAAACAATAGTTTCAGGAATCCTGGATCAAGCCCCGGATCAGGCCTGCGTCTGCTCGCTGCGCCACTCCTGCGGCGTCAGCGTCTTCATGGACAGGGCGTGTACCTCGTCGGTCGCCATGCGGCTGCCCAGGGTGGCATAGACGCGCTGGTGGCGCTGGATTTGGCGCTTGCCCTCGAACTCGGGCGAGACGATGGTGGCAAACCAGTGGCGGCCATCGCCGTCCAGCTCGATGTATTCGCACTCCAGGCCGGCGGCAATGATGTCCTTGAGTTGGGCGGCATTCATGGTCATGACAGGCTCCTTCGGAGTAACGGAGTAACGGGGAAACGGGTGCCGAGGCGGGGCTCAGTTGCGGATCTTGTAGCCGCTGCGCAGCAGCTGCAGCGCCAGCAGGCTGACCAGCGCCCAGGCCAGGCCGACGACGCCGAAACTCAGCCAGGGCGAGACGTCGCTCACGCCAAAGAAGCCGTAGCGAAAGCCGTCGATCATGTAGAAAAACGGGTTCAGGTGGCTCACCGCCTGCCAGAACGGTGGCAGCGACTGGATGGAATAGAACACGCCCGACAAAAACGTCATGGGCATGATGATGAAGTTCTGGAAGGCCGCCATCTGGTCGAACTTGTCGGCCCACAGGCCGGCGATCACGCCCAGCGTGCCCATCAGCGCCGCGCCCAGCAGGGCGAAGATGATGATCCACCACGGCGCGGCAAACTGCGGCGCGGCAAAGAACAGCGTGGCGAGAAATACGCCCAGACCCACCATCAGCCCGCGCAGCACCGATGCGCCGACGTAGGCGGCAAACCAGGCGCGGTGCGACAGCGGGGTGAGCAAGATGAACACCAGGCTGCCCATGATCTTGCTCTGGATGAGGCTGGACGAGCTGTTGGCAAAGGCGTTTTGCAACAGGCCCATCATGACCAGGCCCGGCACCAGGAAGGCGGTGTAGGACAGGCGGTCATAGACCAGCACGCGCCCCTCCAGCACATGGCCGAAGATCAGCAGATACAGCAGCGAGGTCAGTACCGGCGCGGCCACGGTCTGGAAGCTCACCTTCCAAAAGCGCAGCACTTCCTTGTAAAAAAGCGTCTGCCAGCCGCTCATGGCCTGCCCTCCCCGCCCTGGCCGGCGGCCTGCGCCATGACGTTCAGAAACACATCCTCCAGGTCGGCCTTGCGGATTTCCACGTCCTCCACGCGCACGCCGGCGGCGCGCAGGGCCGACAGGTGCTGCTCGATCTCCTGGGCATCGGCGGCAGGCAATTGCGCCACGCGGCCCGTCACGCGCGCCAGCCCGGCCAGCGGCAGCGGCAGCGTGTCGTCGGTCTTGAAGCGCAGCACGTTGCTGGACGCCGCGCCCAGCAGCTCGGAGGTGCGTGCCAGCGCCACCACGCGCCCGCGCTTGAGCATGGCCAGGCGGGTACACAGCGCCTCGGCCTCCTCCAGGTAATGCGTGGTCAGCAGCACCGTGTGGCCCTCGCGGTTCAGGCGGGCGACGAACTGCCACAGCGTCTGGCGCAGCTCGACATCGACGCCGGCGGTGGGCTCGTCCAGCACGATGATGGGCGGCTTGTGTACCAGCGCCTGCGCCACCAGCACGCGCCGCTTCATGCCGCCCGACAGCTGGCGCATGTTGGCGCCGGCCTTGTCGGCCAGGCCCAGGTTGTCCAGCAGCTCGTCGATCCAGGCGTCGTTGTTCTTCACGCCGAAGTAGCCGGACTGCAGGCGCAGCGTCTCGCGCACGTTGAAGAAGGGGTCGAACACCAGCTCCTGCGGCACCACGCCAAGCTGGCGGCGCGCAGCAGCGAACTGCGACTGCACGTCATGGCCCAGCACCGAGACGCTGCCGCTGGAGGCGCGCGCCAGGCCGGCCAGGATGCTGATGAGCGTGGTCTTGCCCGCGCCATTGGGGCCGAGCAGGCCGAAGAATTCGCCCTCCTCGATCTGGAAGCTCACGTCGTCGAGCGCCTGAAACTGGCCCTTGGGCGTGGGATAGATCTTGGAGACGGATTGGAAAGAGACTGCAGCCATGTGAACCGGGCATTCTAGCCGGCAGGATTTTTGACCTTGGGAGGCGCGCCCGGGTGGGCGGGCGCCGGGCGTTTGCCGGGCATGGGCACGTCCTGCTCGAACGCGACGCGCACCTGCCATTTCGCCGAGAAAGCGCCGTTCTTGCAAAATTCCGACAGGCCCGGCCAGGTCAGCGCCGGGTCAGCAACTCCTGCACCCCATACAACTCGGCCAGGTTGTGCAGGCCCTCGGGCATAGCCTGCACGGTCAAGGCCCGGCCCTGGGCCAGAGCGGCGCGGCGGCATTCCAGCAGCACGGCCAGCGCCGATGAGTCGAACACCTGCAGCGCGCTGGCGTCCAGCACAACGTGGGGCGCTCCCTCCTGCCCCGGCAGCCCGGACTGGCGCAGCGCCTGCACCAGCTGCTGCGCGCAGGCGCGCGCCTGGGTGAAGGTCAGCTCGGCGGGCAGCGTCAGCACGACGCGCCCCTGCGCTCTCCTGCGCTCACTTGCCGCCGCCCTGGTTGCGCGCGGCCAGCGCGGCGATCAGGCCATCGACGCCGCGTGCGTTCACCTCCTGGGCGAACTGGCTGCGGTAGGTATCGACCAGCCACACGCCCAGCACGTTGAAGTTGTAGATCTGCCAGGCGCCTGCCGGGGTCTTTTCCAGCCGGTAGTCCAGCTGCACCGGGTCGCCCCGGCCCTGGATCTCGGTGCGCACCAGCACGTCGCGGTCGCCCGAGGCGGCACGCAGCGGGCGCACCACGATGCTCTGGTCGGTGACCTGCACCAGCGCACCGGCATAGGTGCGCACCAGCAGCTGCTTGAACTCATCCTGCAAGCGGGACTGCTGCTCGGGCGTGGCGCCGCGCCAGGCCGGGCCGACGGCGGCCGCCGTCATGCGGCGGAAGTTCACGTGCGGCAAGATGGTGCGGTTGACCAGCTCGGTGATGCGGGCGGTGTCGCCCGCCTTGATGGACGAGTCGGCACGCACGGCATCCAGCACCTCGCCCGACAGGCGCCGGATCAGGACGTCCGGGGCTTCGGCGGCGGCGGCGCGGGCCAGCGCCGGCAGGCTCAGCCAGGCGGCAGCGGCCAGCGTGGCGGTGATGAAGGGGCGGCGTTGCAGCATGGCAGGGCTCCTGGATGCGCGCATGGCGCACGGTGGTGTCAATAGTCTTCGGGCAGCTTGCCGGCATCCTCGTCCAGCGGGCGGCTGCGCCAGCGCAGGGCCGGCGCGTCGGGGTCGCTGCGCAGGCCCAGGTAGATGTCGCGCGTGAAGATGTAGGGGTCGAAGGCGATGCTGTCGAGCACCTCCTCGGCGCGCAGCAAATTGGCCCGGCGCTCGACGATGCGGAAGGCATACAGCGAGTTGCGCGCCGAGACTGGATCGACCTGGCGCAGCGCATCGCCCCACCAGTCCACCGGCAGCGCAGCGGTGTCGCGCAGCGTCGATGGCCCCAGCAGCGGCAGCACCAGATAAGGCCCGGTGGGCACGCCCCAGCGGCCCAGGGTCAGGCCGAAGTCCTGCTTGTGGCGGCTGATGCCGGCCTCGCTGGCGATGTCCAGCACGCCGCCCAGGCCGAACACGGTGTTCAGGTTGAAGCGCACCAGGCTCTCCAGCGCTTCGCGCCCGCGCAGTTGCAGCGCGTTGTTGACGAACGACCAGGCATCGCCCAGGTTGCCGAAGAAGTTGTCCACGCCGGTGCGCACGGGCTGCGGCGTCACGTCGCGGTACAGCGTGGCCACGGGCTTGAGCACGGCGTCGTCGAGCCGGTCGTTGAAGCGGGTCATGGCCCGGTTGTAGGGCTCCAGCGGGTCGGTCGGATGGGCCGGATGGACGCCGGGGGCGCTGGCGCAGCCGGCCAGGGCGCCCAGCGCCAGGGTGGCTGTGGCCAGGCGCAGGCCGCGCCGTGCAGCGGGTGGGGCCAGGGTTGCAGAGTGGTTCATGGTTTGCTTGCGGTGGAGGCGGCGCCTTCCTCGGCCTTGCCGTAGAGGAACTGGCCGATCAGGTTTTCCAGTACCACCGCCGACTGGGTAGCGGTGATGGTGTCGCCATCGGCCAGCGGGGCTTCCTCGTAGCCGGCCTCGATGCCGATGTACTGGTCGCCCAGCAGGCCGCTGGTCAGGATTTTCAGCGAGCTGTCGCGTGGGAAGACGTAGCGTTTGTCCATGTCCAGCGTCACCTGTGCCTGATAGGTCTTGTCGTCAAACTGGATGGTCTGCACGCGCCCGACGACTACGCCGGCGCTGCGCACGGCCGCCTTGGGCTTGAGGCCGCCGATGTTGTCGAAGCGTGCCGTGAGCTGGTAGCCGCTGCGCCAGTCCAGCTGCAGCAAGTTGGCCGACTGCAGCGCCAGAAACACCAGCGCCGCCGCGCCCAGCACGACGAAGAGGCCGACCCACAGATCGTTCTTGGAGTGTTGCATTTGGATTTTCCTGTCGTTGTCCGCGCGCTGCTGCCTGCCTGGTCAGATGCGAAACATCAGCGCCGTGAGGATGAAGTCCAGCGCCAGCACCGCCAGCGAGGCCACGACCACGGTGCGCGTGGTGGCGCGCGACACACCCTCGGGCGTGGGCCGGGCCGCCCAGCCCTGCAGCAGCGCCACGAAGGTCACGGCCAGGCCGAACACCAGGCTCTTGACCACGCCGTTGCCCACATCCTGCAGCACATCGACGCCGGCCTGCATCTGGCCCCAGAAGGCGCCGGCATCGACGCCCAGCAGCACCACGCCGACCAGCCAGCCGCCCAGCACGCCCACGGCGCTGAAGACGGCCGCCAGCAGCGGCATGGCCAGCAGCCCGGCGATGAAGCGCGGCGCCAGGATGCGGCGCAGCGGATCAACGGCCATCATCTCCATGGCAGCGAGTTGCTCGCCGGCGCGCATCAGGCCGATCTCGGCGGTGAGCGAGGTGCCGGCGCGCCCGGCAAACAGCAGCGCCGTGATGACCGGCCCCAGCTCGCGTACCAGGCCCAGCGTGACCACCAGGCCCAGCGAATCGGCCGAGCCATACAGCTGCAGCACGTTGTAGCCTTGCAGCGCCAGCACGAAGCCGACGAACAGGCCCGAGGTAGCGATGATGGACAGCGAATGGTTGCCCAGGAAATGCACCTGGTCGCGCACCAGCGCCGGGCGGCGCAGGGCCGGGCCGCTGGCCAGCAGCAGGCGCGCCAGCAGCCGCGCGCCGGCACCGATGTCGGCCAGCTTGTGGCGCACGGCGCGCCCCAGCTTGCGTGCGCCCTGCGCCGGCTGCCAGCCGCTCATGGCGCGCCCCCGAAGTCCTCGGCCACGCCCGGGGCCGGGTAGTGAAACGGCACCGGCCCACTGGGCAGGGCGCGCACGAATTGATGCACCAACGGATCCTGGCTGGCACGCACTTCATCGGGCGTGCCCTGCGCGGCCACGTTGCCCGGGCCGAGGATGATGACCTGGTCGGCCAGCTTGAAGGTCTCGTCCAGGTCGTGCGAGACCACGATGCTGGTCAGGCCCAGGCTGGCGCTCAGGCGGCGGATCAGCTGCGCCGCCGTGCCCAGCGAGATGGGATCAAGGCCGGCAAAGGGTTCATCGAACATGACCAGCTCGGGATCCAGCGCAATCGAGCGCGCCAGCGCCACGCGCCGCGCCATGCCGCCGGAGATCTGCCCCGGCGTCAGGTCGCGCGCGCCGCGCAGGCCCACGGCGTGGAGCTTCATCAGCACCACGTCGCGGATCAGCGCTTCGGGCAGGTCGGTGTGCTCGCGCAGCGGGAAGGCCACGTTGTCGAACACGCTCATGTCGGTGAACAGCGCGCCCATCTGGAACAACATGCCCATGCGCCGGCGCATGGCGTAGAGCTGGGCTTCGTTCATGGCGCCCACATCCTGCCCCTCGACCAGCACCTGGCCGCCTTGTGCGCGGTGCTGGCCGCCGATCAGGCGCAGCACCGTGGTCTTGCCGCCGCCCGAGGCGCCCATGATGGCCGTGACCTTGCCGCGCGGCACCGTGAGCGACAGATCGCGCAGCACCACCCGCTCGCCATACCCGAAGGTGACGTTGCGCAGCTCCACGACGGGGCGGCAGGCGGCAGGATCGGCAGGCGCGGCGATGGACATGGGAAGGGATGAGGGCGACGCCGGCGCGCAGGCCACCCCGGCGGGCATGGCAAGGCCTGTCAGGCGCGCAGGCAAGCCGGCCATGATAGGGGCAAACCCCGATGGGCGCCGACGGCACGGTAACAATTGTCGTAAGCATATGACGTTTTGCTATAATCGCGGGTTTGCAAAAATGTCACGCTCGCCTTGCGAGCGGATTGCTGTCAGCGCTGTCAGGCGTCCATCCCAGGCGCATTGCAGGAAACCAAAGGCGCGGCAATGACGAGAGGGCCAGCAGGCTCTTCATCGACATTTCCCACCCCCCCATTTCCTCGTGCGTGGACGCTGGAGCAGTGCGCCGGTCGGCGACCGCCGCGAGGGGCAGACCCTTGTTGGCCCAGCCGTTGTTTGCCACGCTCAACCTGAGCGAAGAAAGGGTTTGCTCCATGAAGAACTATCAGTCCGTCGTCCCCATCCGCCCGCCTGCCCCGCAGCGCCAGGCCACGGGGCTGCATTTGATCGGCGACCTCTACGGCTGCCTGTGCGACAGCCGCCTGATGCTGGACGCCGAGTATCTGGAAAATTTCTGCAAGGAGCGCGTGGCCGAGGCCGGCCTGACCACCGTCGGCTCGCTGTTCCACAGTTTTGGCGAGGACGGCGGCGTCACCGGCGCAGTGGTGCTGGCCGAATCGCACCTGGCCATCCACACCTGGCCTGAGTCCGGCTATGTGACGCTGGACGTGTACGTGTGCAACTACACCGAGAACAACCGCCCCAAGGCGCAAAAGCTCTTTGACGACCTGCAGGCCGCGTTCAACCCGAACGACCCGCATCTGCACGCCGTCGATCGCGCATGAGCCAGCAGCGCTACCTTGCCGAGCGCCTGAACGCCGACTTCGGCCTGTATCTGTCCGCCAGCGCGCCACTGGCGCAGGCGCAATCCGAGTGGCAGCGCATCGAGGTCTTCGACAACCCGCAGTTCGGGCGCGTGATGCGCATCGACGACGTGTTCATGACCAGCGAACGCGATGAATTCTTCTACCACGAGCCCATGGTGCATCTGCCGGCCATCGCGCACCCGGGCGTCAGGAGCGCCCTGGTGGTGGGCGGCGGCGACGGCGGCGCAGCCGAGGAGCTGCTGAAACTGCCGGGCATGGAGCGCGTGGTGCTGGCCGAGCTCGACGGCCAAGTCATCGCCATGGCGCGCCAGTGGCTGGGCGAGATCCATCGCGGCGCCTTCGACGATGCACGGCTGGAAGTGCGCCTGGGCGATGCGCGGCTGTTCCTGGGCCAGACCGAGGAGCGCTTCGACCAGATCATCCTAGACCTGACCGACCCCTTCGGCCCGGCGGTGGAGCTGTACACCGTGGAGTTCTACGAATCGTGCAGGCGTGCGCTGAACCCGGGCGGCGTGGTCTCGCTGCACCTGGGCTCGCCCGTACACCTGCCGGGCAGCATTGCGCGCATCGCGGCGTCGGTCAGGGCGGTGTTCCCGGTGTTTCGGCCCTATCTGCAGTATGTGCCGCTGTACGGCACGCTGTGGTGCATGGGCATGGCGTCGGATTCGACCGATCCGGCGCTGCTCACGGCAGCGCAGGTGGACGAGCGCATCGCCGCGCGCGGCATTGGCGAGCTGCAGCTGTACAACGGCGCCATGCACCAGGCGCTGCTGGCCCAGCCCAACTTCCTGCAGGCCATCCTGGCGCAGCCGGCGCAGCCGCTGCACAGCGGCGACAGCATCGACGAGGTGCGCGACCCGTCCGAACTGCCGGACATCCACATCACGGCGGGCTGAAAACAGCCACCGGCAAGACGAAAAAGGGGCCAAATTGGCCCCTTTGCCTTGTCTGGCAAGCGCTGACAGCTATCAATTTTGATAGCTCTTAGGCCGTATCCAGCGTCCCGGCCACCAGGCGCACCACGCGGTCGCAGCGCGCAGCCAGCTGCTCGTCGTGCGTGACCATGACAAACGCCGTGCCCTGCTGGCGCGCCAGGCCCAGCATCAGCGCGAACACGCCATCCGCCGTGCCGCGATCGAGGTTGCCCGTCGGCTCGTCGGCCAGCACGCAGGCCGGCTGCGTGACCAGCGCCCGGGCGATGGCCACGCGCTGGCGCTCGCCGCCCGACAGCTCGGCAGGGCGGTGCAGCACGCGCTCCTTCAGGCCCACGGCGTCCAGCATCTGCACCGCCTGCGCTATGCACTGCGCGTAGGGCTGGCGGCGGATGCGCAGCGGCATGGCCACGTTGTCCTGGGCGCTGAACTCGGGCAGCAGGTGGTGGAACTGGTAGATGAAACCCAGCCGCTCGTTGCGCAGCCGGCCCTGCGCCGCCGGGGCCAGCGCCGCCAAGTCCTGACCGCCCAGCAGCACGCTGCCGCTGCTCGGCGCATCCAGCCCGCCCAGCAGGTGCAACAGCGTGCTCTTGCCCGAGCCTGATGCGCCGACGATGGCCAGCGTCTCGCCGGCGCGCACCTCCAGATCGACACCGCGCAGCACCGTGACATCCAGCCGCCCCTCGGTAAAGCGCTTGCTCAGGCCACGTGCCTGCAGGACGACCTGCGAACCCCGTGCCAACGACTCACTCATAGCGCAGCGCCTCCGCCGGATTGACGCGGCTGGCGCGCCAGCTCGGGTACAGGGTGGCGACAAAGGCCAGCACCAGCGAGATCAGCGCGATCGGCACGATGTCGCTCGATTGCGGCTCGCTGGGCATACGGCTGATGAGGTAGATGTCGCGCGGCAGAAAGCTCGTTTGCAGCGCGCGCTCGATGGCCGGCACGATGACGTCGATATTGAAGGCCACGACTAGCCCCAGGCCGAGGCCGGCCAGCGTGCCGATCACGCCGACCATCGCGCCCTGCACCACGAAGGTGCCCATGATGCTGGCCGGGCTGGCGCCCAGGGTGCGCAGGATGGCGATGTCGGCACGCTTGTCCTGCACCGTCATGACCAGGGTGGACACCAGATTGAACGCCGCCACGGCGACGATCAGCGTCAGGATGATGAACATCATGCGTTTTTCCAGCTGCACGGCGGCAAACCAGGTCTTGTTCTGCTGCGTCCAGTCGCGGATCAGCAAATGCCCGGACAGCGTGTCGGCCAGCTGGCGCGCCACCTGCGGCGCCTGGTGCAGATCCTTGAGCTTCAGGCGCACGCCGGTCGGCCCTTCCAGACGAAAAATCCGCTCGGCGCTGCGGTGATGCAGCAGCGCCAGCGCCGAGTCGTACTCGTAGTGGCCCGAGCTGAAGGTGCCCACCACGCGCATCTGCTTGAGGCGCGGCACGATGCCCGCCGGCGTGATCTGGCCCGAGGGCGCGATCAGCGTCACCGCATCGCCCACGCGCACGCCCAGTTGCTGCGCCAGATCCAGCCCCAGGATGACGCCGAACTCATCGGGCAGCAGCGCCTTGAGGCCCTCGACGTTTTCTGCCGCTAGGTCGGTCACCTGGGCTTCGAGCTGCGGGTCGATGCCGCGCACCAGCACGCCGCGCATGTCCTCGCCGCGCGCCAGCAGCGCCTGCGCCGCCACGAAAGGCGCTGCGCCGACGACATTCGGGTTGGCGCGCACCTCGGCCAGCGTGCGCTGCACATCGCCCAGGGCCGCGCCGCCGGGAGCAAAGATCTCGATGTGCGAGACCACCGACAACATGCGGTCGCGCACCTCCTTCTGAAAGCCGTTCATCACCGACAGCACGATGATCAGCGCCGCCACGCCCAGGGCGATGCCCAGCATGGACACGCCCGAGATGAAGGAGATGAAGCCATTGCGCCGCGTGGCGCGCCCGGCCCGGGTGTAGCGCCAGCCCAGCGCCAGTTCGTAGGGAATCTGCATGGAGAGGGATAAGAGAGCCGCCGCGCTTGTCTGGCCCTACCGTAGGGGCTAAGCCGCAGCGCGCAAGCGGGCGCATTGTGGCATCCCGGACAATCGCCGCCATGCCGGACAACTCCCATTTGCTCATCGCGCTGGCCAGCAGCCACGCGCCGGGCTGCCAGCAAGTTCTCGATACCCTGCGCCTGCCTCACCTGGAGCGGCTGCTGGCGCGGCTGCAACCCGTCCTTGCAGCCGATACCGATACTGACACCGGCAGCGAGACCGATTTCTCCCCCCCGCACGAGCGCGCGCTGGCGCGCCACCTGGGCCTGCCCGCCGGCCCGCAGGGCCGCACGCCCTGGGCCGCCTGGCAGTCGGGCGCCGCGCCCGGCACGGCCTGCGCCTGGGTCACGCCCAGCCAGTGGCTGATCGGCGCCGACCAGGTACGCATGGCCGACCCGCAGCAGCTGCAGCTGGATGAGGCCGACTCGCGCGCGCTGCTGGACATCCTGGCACCCTGGTTCGCCCAGGACGGCATCGAGCTGCACTACCACGCGCCCATGCGCTGGCTGGCGCGCGGCGCGGTGCTGGAAGGCCTGGCCTGCGCTTCGCTGGATCGCGTGATCGGCCGCGACGTGCGTGCCTGGCTGCCGGACATCACCAGCGCCCGCGCCCTGCACCGCCTGCACAGCGAGATGCAGATGCTGCTCTACACCCACCCCTTCAACGACGCACGCGCCAGCCGGGGCCTGCCGGCCATCAACGCCTTTTGGCTTCACGGCGCCGGCGCACTGGATGCGGCCTCGACCGCCACCCGGGCCGAGCTGCCCGAGCAGCCCTCGGCCCTGCGCGACGCTGCATTGCACGAGGACTGGCCGGCCTGGGCCGCCGCCTGGCAGGACATCGACGCCGGCCCGGTGGCCCGCCTGGCCGCGCAGGCCGCTGCCGGCGCACCGGTGCGCCTGACGCTGTGCGGCGAGCGCTCGTTCCTGCAATGGCAGGCGGCACGGCGCGGATTTTTTACTCGAATTAACAGTCTTTTTGGGCAAAAACCCTTATCCAGCCTGCGCGAGCAGCTATGAAAATAATAGTACGAGATATCCACCCCCGCGCAGCCTGGACGCTGGAGCAGACCGGCATCCACCCGCTGCTGGCGCGCCTGTATGCAGCACGCGGCGTATCCAGCAAGGAAGAGCTCGACGACGGCCTGGCCCACCTGCTGCGCCCGCAGCAGCTGCGCGGCATCGACAGCGCGGCGCGCGTGCTGGCCGACGCCATGGCCGCCGGCCAGCGCCTGCTGATCGTGGCCGACTACGACTGCGACGGCGCCACCGCCTGCGCCGTGGCCGTACGCGGTCTGCGCCTGCTGGGCGCCGCGCACGTGGACTACCTGGTGCCCGACCGCGTGGTCGATGGCTACGGCCTCACGCCCCCCATTGCCCGGCGCGTACACGAGCGCGGCGCCGACGTCTTGATCACCGTGGACAACGGCATCGCCAGCTGCGCCGGCGTGGCCGAGGCCCGCGCGCTGGGCCTGGCCGTGGTCGTGACCGACCACCACCTGCCCGGCCCCGAGCTGCCCGAGGCCGACGCCATCGTCAACCCCAACCAGCCCGGCTGCACATTCGAGAGCAAGCACATGGCCGGCGTGGGCGTCATGTTCTACGTGCTGCTGGCGCTGCGCGCCGAGCTGCGCGCACGCGGCGTATTCGACGCCGCCAGCCAGCCGCGCCTGGAGCCGCTGCTGCCCCTGGTCGCCCTGGGCACGGTGGCCGACGTGGTGCGCCTGGACAGCAACAACCGCCGCTTGGTGGCGCAGGGCTTGAAGCGCATCCGCGCCGGGCAGATGCAGCCGGGCATCCGGGCGCTGTTCGCCGCCGCCGGGCGCAAGCCCGAGGTGGCCACCACCTTCGACTTCGGCTTCGCCCTGGGCCCGCGCATCAACGCCGCCGGGCGCCTGGCCGACATGACGCTGGGCATCGAATGCCTGCTGACCGAGGACGCCAGCCGCGCCGACGAGCTGGCGCGCCAGCTCGACGCCATCAACCGCGAGCGCCGCGAGCTGGAGGGCGGGATGCGCGAGCAGGCCCTGATCCTGGCCGAGCAGCTGTTCGAGGAGGGCGACGCGCCGCCGCCGGCCATCAGCGTGTTCGATGCGGATTTCCATGAGGGCGTGGTCGGCATCGTCGCCTCGCGCCTGAAGGACATCCACCACCGCCCGACCTTCGTCTTCGCCGCCAGCGCCGCGCCGGGCAGGGAGCACGAGCTCAAGGGCTCGGGCCGCTCCATCCCCGGTTTTCACCTGCGCGATGCGCTCGATCTGGTGGCCAAGCGCCATCCCGGCGTGATCCTGAAGTTCGGCGGCCACGCCATGGCCGCCGGCTGCACCGTGGCCGAGGAGCACTTCGAGACCTTCGAGCGCGCCTTTGCCGAAGTGGCGCGCGAGTGGCTGGACGCCGCCACGCTCACGCGCCGGCTGGAGACCGACGGCCCGCTGGCGCCCGAATGGCGCCGCCCGGATCTGGTCGATGCGCTGGCGCGCGAAGTCTGGGGCCAGGGCTTTGCCCCGCCCACCTTCAGCGAAAAACTGGCCGTCGTGAACCAGCGCCTGGTGGGCGACGGCGGCAAGCACCTGTCGCTCAAGCTGCTGCACCACGGCCAGCCGGTGGACGGCATCTGGTTCGGCCGCACCGAGCTGCTGCCGCGCGAGGCGCTGCTGGCCTTCCGGCTGGATGTCAACGAATGGGGCGGCCAGCGGCGCGTGCAGTTCGTGGTGGAGGGGACGGAGGAGTAAAACAAAGCATCAGTCCCATTGTGGGACTAAAGTCAGGCAATGCGAATCATCGCCCTGTCCACATTGCGTAGCTTCTGGGAAAGGCATCCACAAGCCAGACTGCCCTTGCAAAGCTGGTACTTCGAGGCTCTGCGTGCACAGTGGCGAACACCTGCCGACATCAAGGCCCAATACCGCAACGCAAGCTTCGTCGGCCACAACCGGGTGGCGTTCAACATCAAGGGCAACGACTATCGCCTCGTAGTCGCTGTTGTGTACAAGGCCGGCGCCCTGTTCATCAAATTCGTCAGTACGCACGAAGACCATGAGCAGATCAACGTGGAAACCGTGGAGCACAAGGCATGACCCTGCAACTCAAGCCCATCCGCACCGAAGCCGACTATCAGGCTGCCCTGAAGATGGCTGAAGCGTTCTTCGATGCCCCCCAGGAGCCCGACCCGGACAGCGAGGAAGGGGCCATGTTCGACGCCCTCCTGACGCTGATCGAAGCCTATGAAGGCAAGCACCACGCCATCGATCCGCCTGACCCGATCGAGGCGATCAAGTACCGCATGGAGCAAGAGGGCCTGAGCGCCAAGGACCTGGTGCCCATGATCGGGCAGGCCAATCGGGTCTATGAAGTACTGACCCACAAGCGGCCACTGACGCTGGGCATGATCCGCCGCCTGCACGTCGGGCTGGGCATTCCTGCCTCCATCCTGATCAGCGAATACATGCAGGGCAGCCCCTGAGCCAAGGCAGGCTGTCCGCAAGTCTCACTCCTCGACAAACGCCTCCTCGCGCTTCTTGCTCACCGCGGGCAGCAGCACGATGACCAGCAGCAGCGCGGCGGCGGCCAGCAGGCCGGCGGAGATGGGCCGCGTGGCCAGCACGCTCCAGTCGCCGCGCGACAGCAGCAGCGCGCGGCGCAGGTTTTCTTCCATCATCGGCCCCAGGATGAAGCCCAGCAGCAGCGGCGCCGGCTCCATGCCCAGCTTGTAGAACAGGTAGCCGACGAAGCCGAACAGGCCCACCATCCACACGTCGAACGAATTGTTGTTGGTCGAATACACGCCGATGGCGCAAAACAGCACGATGGACGGGAACAGCCAGCGATACGGCACCGTGAGCAGCTTGATCCAGATGCCAATCAGCGGCAGGTTCAGCACGATCAGCATCAGGTTGCCGATCCACATCGAGGCGATCAGGCCCCAGAACAACTCGGGGTTGCTGGTCATGACCTGCGGGCCGGGCTGGATGTTGTGGATGGTCATGGCGCCGACCATCAGCGCCATCACGGCGTTGGGCGGGATGCCCAGGGTCAAGAGCGGGATGAACGAGGTCTGCGAGCCGGCATTGTTGGCCGACTCGGGCGCCGCGACGCCACGGATGTTGCCCTGGCCGAAGGGCACTTCGCCGGGCTTGAGCCTGGTCTTTTTTTCCACCGTGTAGGCGGCGAACGACGACAGCAACGCGCCGCCGCCGGGCAGGATGCCCAGGGCGCAGCCCAGGCCGGTGCCGCGCAGCATGGCCGGGAACATGCGCTTGAAATCCTCGCGCGTGGGCATCAGACCGGTGACCTTGGCGGCGAATACCTCGCGCTCGTCCTCGGGGCGCGAGAGGTTGGCGATGATCTCGCCGTAGCCGAACACGCCCATGGCGATGACCACGAAGTCGATGCCATCGGTCAGCTCGGGCACATCGAAGGCAAAGCGCGCCACGCCCGAGTTCACGTCCGTGCCGACCAGGCCCAGCAGCAGGCCCAGCACGATCATGCCCACGGCCTTGAGCAGCGAGCCCGAAGCCAGCACCACGGCGCCGATCAGGCCCAGCACCATGAGCGAGAAATACTCCGCCGGGCCGAACTTGAAGGCAATCTCGGTCAGCGGCGGCGCAAAGGCGGCCAGGATGACGGTGCCCACGCAGCCGGCAAAGAACGAGCCGATGCCGGCAGCCGCCAGCGCCGGCCCGGCCCGGCCCTTGCGCGCCATCTGGTAGCCGTCGATCACGGTGACGACAGACGACGATTCACCCGGCAGGTTGACCAAAATGGCTGTCGTGGAGCCGCCGTACTGGGCGCCGTAGTAGATGCCGGCCAGCATGATCAGCGCCGCCACCGGCGGCAGCGCGTAGGTGGCCGGCAGCAGCATGGCGATGGTGGCCACCGGCCCCACACCCGGCAGCACGCCGATCAGGGTGCCCAGCAGGCAGCCGATGAAGCAATACACCAGGTTCTGGAACGTGAAGGCCACGCCAAAACCCATGGAGAGGTGGTCGAACAATTCCATGATCGGATCTCTTTTGCGGGCCTGCTCAGCCCACGATGAAGCTGGGCCAGACGGGAAACTGCAGCTTCAGCGCCCAGACGAAGGCCGCATAGCTGCCGGCGGCCAGCACCGTGGCCAGGATGAAGACCTCTTTGACGCGAAAGTGCTCACCCGCCAGGCTGGCCACGAAAGTCAGGCCGTAGATGGCCACGATCAGGCCCATGGGCGGCACGCCGAAGCTGGGCAGGCCGACCAGCAGCACGCCGAACAGCAAGTTGGCGCCGATGATGAAGAAGATCTGCTTCCAGGCCCACTGGCCCACCGGATCGCCGCCCTCGGTCTCGGTCACGGTCACGGTGGCCTTGAACATGATCACGGCGCCGATCAGCGCCAGCAGGATGCCCAGCATCAGCGGAAAGTAGCCCGGCCCCATGCGCGCGCCCGTGCCTATGCTGTAGCTGGTGGAGCCCCAGGCGAAAGCCCCACCCACGGCCAGATAGAGCAGACCGGAGAAGAAGTCCTTCTGACTTTTGATGAGCATGGATGCCTCCCACGATGGACGAATGACCGCGCGATTGTGGGCGGCGCCCCGCTGCGGGGGGATGTGGATTCCACCTACCGGGAGCTGCAGGTTTCCCCGGATAGGCGGAGTCTCACTCCAGAGGCGGAGTCGTGGCGATCACCTCGTCCAGCGTGGTCAGGCCCTCGGCGGCGCGCAGCGCGCCGGCCAGGCGCAGCGGGCGCATTCCGTCGCGTGTGGCCTGGCGGCGCAGGGCGTCGATGGACGGCGAGCTGTGGATCTCGCCCTTGAGCGCTTCGGTCACCGTGAGCAGCTCGTACAGCCCCATGCGGCCGCGAAAGCCGGTCATGCGGCAGTCCACGCAGCCCACGGGCTTGTAGGCCCGGTAGCCGCCCGAGAGCTTCCAGGGCCGGATCAGATCGGCCAGCACCTGCGGGTCGGCCTCGGGGTCGCGCTGGCGGCACTGCTTGCACAGCGTGCGCACCAAGCGCTGCGCCAGCACGCCCAGGAGCGTCGCGTTGATCAGGTAGGGCGGCACGCCCAGCTCCATCAGCCGCGTGACGGCGCTGGGCGCGTCGTTGGTGTGCAGCGTGGAAAACACCAGGTGCCCGGTCAGCGCCGCCTGCACCGCCATGTCGGCGGTGGCCAGGTCGCGGATCTCGCCGACCATGATGATGTCCGGATCCTGGCGCATCAGCGCGCGCAGGCCTTCGGTGAAGTTGAAGTCCAGTTGCGGCTGCACCTGCGTCTGGTTGAAGCTGGGCTCGATCATCTCGATGGGGTCTTCCACCGTGCTGACGTTGACCTCCTCAGTGGCCACGCGCTTGAGCGTGGAGTACAGCGTGGTGGTCTTGCCCGAGCCGGTCGGGCCGGTGACCAGGATGATGCCGTGCGGACGCTTGACCAGTTGCTCCCAGCGCGCCGCGTCGTGCGGCACAAAGCCCAGCGCGTCCAGATCCTTGAGGGTGTTGTCCGGGTCGAAGATGCGCATGACCAGCTTCTCGCCAAAGGCCGTGGGCAGGGTGGACAAGCGCATTTCCACCTCGTCGCCGTGCGGGTTGCGCGTCTTGATGCGCCCGTCCTGCGGGCGGCGGCGCTCCACCACGTCCATGCGCCCGAGCAGCTTCACGCGCGCCACCATGGCGTTGAGCACGCCCATGGGCATCTGATAGACCGGGTGCAGCACGCCATCGATGCGAAAGCGGATCACGCCCTGCTCGCGCCGTGGCTCCAGGTGGATGTCGCTGGCGCGCTGGTCGAAGGCGTACTGCCACAGCCAGTCCACCACGCGGATCACGCCCTGGTCGTTGGCGTCGAGCTGCCGGCCTGTCTTGCCCAGTTCGACCAGTTGCTCGAAGTTGCTGCCGGCGCTGCTGCCGCCGGCCTTCTGCGCCGCACGCACCGATTTGGCCAGGGCGAAGAACTCGGCCATGTAGCGCGTGATGTCCTGCGGGTTGGCCAGCACCCGGCGCACGCTGCGCTTGGCCTGGCGCTCGACCTCGGCCACCCAGTCGTCGATGAAGGGCTCGGCCGTGGCCACCACCACCTCATGCGGCGTGACCTGCACCGGCAGCACCTTGTGGCGCTCGGCGTAGCCGGCGCTCATGGCGTCGGCCACGCGGCCCACGTCCACCTTGAGCGGGTCGATGCGCAGGTATTGCAGGCCGGTGCGCCCGGCGACGTATTCGGTCAGCGCCTCGGCATCCAGCGGCTTGCCGTCGCTGGCGCGCTGCACTGCCACCGCGCCCAGGCGCACCAGCGGATGCTGGCTGCTCTCGGCGTGCTGGCAGCGGCTGATGACGCGCTGCGCCTCCGCCGCCGTGATGACGCCATCGGCACGCAGCCAGTCCACGATCTGGCGCCAGTGCAGCGGGCCGACCGGAGGCAGGTGCATGGCCGCAGCGCCGGCGGCAGCAGCGGCGCCGGCGGGCAGCGAATCGGGCGCGGGGATGGTGGCGGGCGGTCGGGCAGTGGCCATGTCGGGAGTGCAGTGCGGGCTTGGAGCTGGGCGCCTGGAAGGCTCAGGCAAGGGCGACGGGCTTGAACACGCGCAGCCACTTGGGTGCGGGCAGGCCCCAGCGCGCCTGGATGGCTTCGGCGCGCGCCTGCAGCTCGGCGCGCTTGGGCCGCGTGGGCGTGCGCTGCGCCAGCATCACGGTGTTGCCCTCGCGCGTGGGCTTGAAGGCCCACAGGGCCTGCTCGCCAAAGGCCACGGCCAGGCTGGCGACGCTGTGGTCGTAGCTGCTGGCGCGGCCGAACAGGTTCACCGTCAGGCAGCCGTCGTCGGTCAACAGGGCGCGGCAGTCGGCGTAGAAATCGGCGCTGTCGAGCACCGGCGCGGCGGCCTGGTGGTCGTACAGATCGACGGCCAGGGCGTCGATGGTGCCGGTCAGCTCGGGGCGACGGATCTCCTGCGCCGCATCGGCCAGCCGCACCGACAGGCGCGGCCCCTCGGGCGGCAGCTTGAACCAGGTGCGGCACACCTGCAGCACCTGCGGGTTCAGCTCGATGGCGGTGGTGTCCATGCGCAGCAGCTTATGGCAGAACTTGGTGATGGCCCCGGCCCCAGGCCCAGCTGCAGGGCGCGCCGGCGCGCCACCTCCTCGGGCGGCACGAACAGCAGCCAGGCCATCATGCGCTGCACGTATTCCAGCTCGATGGCAAACGGGTCGTCGATGCGCATCGAGCCTTGAATCCAGGGCGTGCCCAGGTGCAGATGGCGCACGTCGCCGTCCTCGGAAATGCTGACTTCGGGCAGCTCGGTGGTGGTTTTTTTCTTGCGGCTCAAGTCAAACGTCCCGGTCAGGGGCATGGGTGAACGTCGGTTTACTATCATTTTAATAGCTTTTAGCGCTTGCCTGGCAAGGGTTTCAAGGCAAAAACACCTGAAATCACCGCTCCAGCAGGGCTGCCAGCCGGGGCAGCGCAGCGCAGGCATTGTCCCTGCTGGCGCGCGCCAGCTCCTCGGGTGCCAGGCCGCGCAGCCCGGCAAGCACAGCGCCGATGCGCGGCAGCTCGGCGGGGCTGTTGCGCGCCTGGGGCTGGCCGGCCGCGCGCTCGGCGGCGGTGACGTAGAGCCAGTGCGGCGGGATGTCGGGCGCATCGGTCTCCACGACGATCGCCGACAGCGGCACGCTGGCCGCCAGGCGGCGGATCTGGTGCGCGCGCTCGAACGTTGCCGCGCCGCCGAAACCCAGCTTGAAGCCCATGTCGATCAGGATGCGCGCCTGCTGCTCGCTGCCGTTGAAGGCGTGGGCGATGCCGCCGCGCACCGGCAGCTCGCGCAGGCCCTTGAGCACCTGATCGACCGAGCGGCGCGAATGCACGATGACCGGCAGATCATGCCGGCGCGCCAGGCGCAGCTGCTCGCGCCAGATGTGCTGCTGGCGTTCGTCGTCCAGCGTCCTGTCGAAGTAGTCCAGGCCGATCTCGCCCACGGCCACCAGGCGCGGGTCATCGGCGCGCTGCTCCAGCTCGCCCGCCAGCACCTGCAAGTCGGCATCGCCCGCCCGGCGTGTGAACAGCGGGTGAATGCCCAGGGCGTAGCTGTCGCCGTGGCGCTCGGCCAGCTGGCGCACGGCGGCAAAGTTGGCGCACTCCACCGCCGGCAGCACGCAGTGCGCCACGCCGGCCTGCGCGGCGCGCGCTCGCTCGGCATCGGCGTGCGCGGCGCCGCCGTGGTGGAGGAATTCGTCGAGGTGGACGTGGGTGTCTATCCAGGCAGGCATGCGGGCCATCATGCCACCGCGCACCAGTCTGCCGCGTAGGGCGGCCGCGCCGGGTCGAGCGCGCACGCGGGTGGCTTGCGCAAGCGGTACTGCCTCGCTGGTAGGGTCGATCGACCCGCTGGCGCTTACCAGAGTTCGCTCACGAACAAATCAATGGGACTTGCGCAAACAGTAGATTAATTCTTTTTCAGACGTCTCCAGCCCCTGCATGATTCAGGCTGCGTTGATGAGCGCCAAGCGACGCCCCAACGCAGCCCTGGCGGCAGTCAACCAACCACATCCAATCTGAAAGATGAGGGCCTATGCGCACAGACATGTTCCAGCAGGTGCTGGAGGAATTGAAGAGCTCATCGACCGATGTCGAAGCCTCAGCGCTGATCTCCACCGACGGCCTGATGATTGCCTCGGCCCTGCCCCAGGGCATGGACGAGGATCGAGTCGGCGCCATGTCGGCGGCACTCTTGTCGCTGGGCGATCGTGCGGCACGCGAGTTGGCGCGCGGCACGCTGGAACGCGTGCTACTGCAGGGCGAGCGCGGCTACGTCATCATGAGTTCCGCAGGCACGGAGGCCGTCCTCACTGTGCTGGCCAAGCACAACGCCAAGCTGGGCTTGCTGTTCCTGGACATCAGACGCGCAGCCGAAGCTCTCAGCAAGCTGATCTGAGGGGCGCGACCATGGCTCTACCCGACATGCAACCGGCGGCGGACGCCACCCGCGCCGCACCCCAGAGCTTTCACGACGGCAACAGCCGCGTGGCACGCATGAGCGAGCGCGAGATCGCCTACCCAGACGGTCGGCTGATCATCTCGCGCACCGACCTCGCCGGTATCATCACCCACGCCAACGAGGCCTTTGTCGAGCTGTCTGGCTACGCCCGTGAGGAGTTGATCGGTCAGCCGCAGTACATCCTGCGCCACCCCGACATGCCCCGCTCGACCTTCCAGGACTTGTGGCAGACCCTGCAGGCCGGCAACAAGTGGCACGGCTACATCAAGAACCTGTGCAAGGACGGCTCGCACTACTGGGTTTATGCCACGGCGATCCCGAATCGGCGCGGCGGGCAGGTAGTCGGCTACACCTCGGTGCGCCGCAAGCCCTCGCGGCGCAAAGTCAGTGAGATGGCGGCCCTGTACCGGCAGTGGCGGGCCACCGAAGGAGACGCTCCATGAGCACGACACTGACACTGCTGATCGCCCCCGATTTCGCGCCCGAGCGCTTTGCCGGCTGGCACATGCTCAACACACTGCTGCAAAAACGCTCCGGGCTGCACCTGCGCCTGCTCACGCCGGCCAGCGCCGCCGAGCAGGCACAACTGATCGCCGCCGGCCAAGTGGATGCGATCTACGCCAACCCCTTCGATGCCGCCGAGATGATCCGCGAGCGGGGCTTTGCCGCCATCGCGCGACCGGTGGGCAAATCCAACGAGATGCTCATCGCCACCGCCGCCGGCTCGCCGCTGGCCGCGATCGAAGACCTGCGCGCCGGCTGCTCCATCGCCCTGACCGACAACCGGGATGTGAAGCTGATCGGCCTGCGCCTGCTGGAGGCCGCCGACCTGGCCGAGTCCGACATCCAGTGGCGCGCCGTGGACACCTACCAGGCCGCCGCGCGCATGGCCATCAAGGGCGAGGTAGACGCGAGTTTCTTCCTGGCCGAGGCGTTTCATTCGCTGTCGCGCCTGACGCAGGGCCAGATGAAGGTGCTGATCGAAAGCCACCTGGCCGACATCACGCACGTGCTGCTGACGCACCCGCGCATGGCCGCACAGACGCCACAGTTCCAGCAGGCCCTGCTGGGCCTGACCGGCACGCCCGAGGGGCAGCCAGTGCTGGACGAGCTGGGCATCACCGGCGGCTTTGCGGCCATGGAGGCCGAGGACGCCGAGTTCATGATCGACCTGATGGACACCCTGCTGGACTAGGACATGCAGCAGTTGCGTGCGCGCGAGCGCTTCCGGTTGGCTGGGCGACACGTGCTGCGCACACCGGCCGAGCGCGCTGCGCACCAGCTGCGCATCGCGGCGGCCTGTGCGCTCATGGGCACCGAACCATTGCAGGGTGCGCTGGCCGATTTTTGGTATGGCTGCGCGCCCGCCCCGGCGCTGGCCAGCTCGGTACTCGCCGCACCGGCGGTGCGCGAGCGCCTTTCGCCCTTCATCGGCGCAGCACTGCTTGCCCAATCGCACAGCGGAGTACGGCTGACGCGCATCACGACGCTGGCCACGCGCTGGTGTCTACTGGTGTCGCCGTCGCTAGACGTGCCCTCGCGCGCCGTGCTGTGCGGCGTGGACGACTCGCGTGCCATCGCCGCCGCAGCTGTGGCATGTATCGCCGCCGGCAGCACTGGCACCGAGACGGACTTTCTGGCGCACTGCTTGGGCGCGCGCGACGTACTGGCCTTCATGCTGGCGCGCCGCACGCTGCAGCGCCAAGGCTGGGTGCTGGATGCGCGCTGGGACCATGCCATGGAGCAGTTACAAAGCGAGGTGCAGCCATGAAGACTATTTTGCTGGCCGGCTTCTCGGATCGCGAAGCTGCCGCCATCGAGATCATGATCGCCCTGCGCTGGCGCGAACGCCAGTGCGTGTGGCTCAAGCGAGCAGCTGCGCCGGCGCTGGTGGAGCAAGACATGCGCGCCAGGGCGTGCGTCGGTGCTGTGCTTGACTTGTCAGGCCTGGGTCTCGCCAAGTGCACGCCGGATAACGCAGCGCAGCTGCTGGACTACCTGGCAGGGCGCCCGGCGGTGCTGGTTGCTGGCACCGACAGCCTATGGCCACAGGCCGCGTTGACGCTTCGCGCCGGCCAGCGCCTGCACTGGGTGCTGCGGCCCTACGGCAGCGCCGAGCTGCAGGCGGCGTTGCACGACATCGAAAGCACGAGAGTCGAATCCGCTAGCGGTGCAACGCCTACAACTGCTCCGCTGGCAGGAAGCGACGCGCCCGAAACCGTCGGCGCACGCACCCTCCGTGTCGGGGCAGCTGCGGACGCAACCCAGGCGCGGGGCGCTGATGGCACCACAGCGGCACTCAGCGCCGCCAGCAGCAAACTACCCGCCTGGCAGCGAGCACTGCAGTTGGCCGAGCGCCTGAACAGAGAACGCACCGCCACCGCAGAGATCACCGCCGCGCGAACAGCCAGTGCTGCGCCAGCGCCAGCCCCGACGTCAAGCTCGGCCTCTACCTCAGCGCCAGCACCTGATGCCAGCACCGCGGCAGTCGGCGTAGCCTCGTCTGCGCGGCCGCGCCAAAGCCCCGCACATCAGCCCCCACTCCCGGGCACTGCACAGGCTCATCAAGAGCGTCGCGATGCGCTGGCACAGCTCGCGGCCGCCATGCCCGCCCTGCGACAAAGCCCCTTCATCAGCGCCTTGATCGACCTGCTGGCCCAAGGCGGCGTGCATGTGCTGCACGTAAGTCCGGCCAGCTTCGTGGTCGATATGACGAACGGCTGGGTGGCCTCGCGTCTGCCGGTCTCGGCGCTGTTGCGCCTGCTCAATACGCCCGAAGCGGTGCGCAGCCTCATGGTGCACCCACTGCCAGACGATGCGCTGGAGCAGGCCGCGCAGCAGCACCTGGGCGGCAGGATGCACGCCGCACGCAAGCCGCTCGACCTGCTGGTCTGGGAACTCGCCAGTCAGGCACTCAAGGGCATTACGCTGCAAGTGCAGGCAGACCTGACGCTGCAGCTGCTGCGCTTTCCCAACTTCACGCTGCTGGAGCAGGTCGGGCCGCTGGACGTGCAGCTGGCCGCCATCTGTGCGCGCGCGCCGCGCTCGCTGCGCAATCTGCAGCGCAGCTTCGCCAGCCATGAGCAGGAGGTGCTGCGCTTCGTGGTGCTGAGCGTCCTGTCGGATCTGGCACGCGTGTCGCCCGCCGCCGAAGCGCCGGCGAATATGACGCACAACGAGCCCGCGCCAGCCGCGCCCACAGCCCGGTCGAAGTCCGCCGCCGACGCCGCGCCGGAGCGCGCACGACCGTCGGCGCAGCGGCGCGGCTTCTTCAAGTCCTTCCTGGAAAAGCTCTTCTAACGCAGTCCAGACTATGGCACAGATCTACAAGCTTCTGTTCGCCGGCCCCGTCGGGGCGGGCAAGACGACGGCCATCCAGAGCCTGTCGGATATCGAAGTGGTCAGCACCGAGGCCAAGGCGTCAGACGACGTGCGCCTGCTCAAGGAAACCACCACCGTGGCCATGGACTACGGCCTGATGCGCCTAGCCAATGGCGACCAGGTGCGGCTGTACGGCGCGCCCGGCCAGAAGCGCTTTGATTTCATGTGGGACATCTTGTCGGAAAACGCCCTGGGCCTGGTGCTGCTGCTGAATGGTCAAGCGAGCAATCCGGTAGCCGATCTGCGCACCTACGTGACGGCTCTGCGCGACTTCATCGTCCGCACGACGCTGGTGGTCGGCATCACCCATGCCGAGGCGGCCGGCTGGCAGGCGCGCCAGGAGGTGGCGCGCGAGCTGGTGTCGCTGGGTCTGCCGCCGACCGTCATGGACACCGACGCGCGCAGCCGCGCCCACATGGCGGCGCTGGTTACGGCGCTGATCTACGACATCGACCCATTCGCGGGCGCCGCGTCATGACGGCCGAGCAGGACCCGAGCGCCAACGCCCCGGCCGCTGGCCCCTGGCTGATGCTGACGCCAGCAGGCGCCCTGCGCGTGTTCGCCGAGCGCCAGCCGGACGAGGACAGCGCCCTGCTGCAAACCCTGTTGCCGCGCGGCGCGGCGCCGACGCGACGCGCATGGCTGGCGCAGCATCCGGCTCATCAGGAGCTGCTGGCGCGCGCGCTGCGCGAGGGCTGGGCGCACGAAGTGCAGCGCGAACTCAGGGCGCCCGACGTGCGGCTGGACAACTATCTGCCGCACGCCATCGCCGGCCTGTCCGGCGCGCGGCTGGCAGCGCTGGCCTCCGACGACGGCTTTTGCCTGGCTCGCGTGGGCTATTCAGAGGACGAGGCCGACACCTTGTGCGCCGCGGCTGCCGAGTTTTTCACTTTCGCCGCGCGCCAGAAGCAGCGCGGCTGGACCGGCACAGGCCGGGCGGTATCGTTCTTCGAGAGCATCGACATGGTCATGCCCACCACCAGTTTCATGCTGTTTTGGGTGGATGGCGTGGGTTACTGGTTGATCCTGGGCGACGAGCCGCTGATCAACAACACGGCCTTTGTCGAACTGATCTGGGGCATTCGTGCGGCCGGGGAGAAATTCTCGCTGCGGTGAGGGCGGCGCGGCAACGCCCCAAACGCCACGACTGGCCTAGGGCGCGGTGCTGCAGAGCATGCAATCGGGTCTGTTGCTGCCTCTGCGACCCTCATCGCACCTGCGCCCAGCCATCGACAGGGTTCTCGTGGGCCGAGCCCATCTCGCCGAACGCAAACTCGTATCAGAGCATATGGTTCAAAAACGCCCGCGCCCGCTCGTTGCCCGGATCGGCAAAGAACTCGCGCGCCGGGCGGGCCGCGATCAGCTCGCCCTGATCCATGAAGGCCACGGTGTTGGCCACTTCGCGCGCAAAACCCATCTCGTGCGTGACTACCAGCATGGTCATGCGCCCGTCGGCCAGCTCGCGCATGGTGCGCAGCACCTCGCCCGTGAGCTCGGGATCGAGTGCCGAGGTCGGCTCGTCGAACAGCATGACCTCGGGCTGCATGGCCAGCGCCCGGGCAATCGCCACGCGCTGCTTTTGCCCGCCCGACAGGCGCGCCGGGTAGTTGTCGCGCTTTTGTGTCAGGCCGACTTTGGCCAGCAGGCCTTCGGCGCGCGCAATCGCCGCATCGCGCGCCAGGCCCTGCACCACCATGGGCGCTTCGATCAGGTTCTGCAGCACCGTGAGATGCGGAAACAGGTTGAAGTGCTGGAACACCATGCCGGTGCGCGCGCAGATGCGGCGCAGGTGCGGATCGGGCACATAGACGCAGCGGCCCTCGGCGTCGGTGGTGGCCAGGGTGTCGCCGGCAATGGCGATGTGGCCGCTGTCGATGGTCTCCAGGTGGTTCAGGCAGCGCAGGAAAGTGCTCTTGCCCGAGCCAGAGGGGCCGATGATGGCCACCACCTCGCCGGCGCGCACGGACAGCGAGACGCCGCGCAGCACCTCGTGGCTGCCAAAGCGCTTGCGCACGTCGCGCGCCTCGATCATCGGGGGCGCGCCCACGGCGCCAGCATCACTGGTCGAACTTGGCATAGCGTTGCTCCAGGCGCTGGAAGCCCCAGGTCAGCACCAGCGTCATGAGCAGATAGAACGCGGCGGCGACGATGAAGGGCGTGGTGGTGAAGTCGCGCTGCACGATGCCGCGCGCGGCGCGCAGCAGGTCGTTGAGCGCCAGCACATAGATCAGCGACGTGTCCTTGACCAGGGTGATGGTCTCGTTGCTCATGGGCGGCAAGATGGTGCGCACCATCTGCGGCAGCACGATGCGGCGCATGGTCTGCGGGTAGCTCATGCCCAGCACCTTGGCGGCCTCGTACTGGCCGCGATCGACGGACTGGATGCCGGCGCGGAAGATCTCGGCAAAGTAGGCGGCGTAGTTCAGCGCAAAGGCCGCCACCGCCGCCGGGAAGTCCGGCAGGCGCACGCCCACCACCGGCACGAAGGGCAGCGCAAAGTAGATGAACAGCATCTGCAGCATCAGCGGCGTGCCGCGCATCAGCCAGATGTAGCCATTCACGGCCCCCGACAGGGGCTTGAGGGGCGACAGCCGCGCCAGCGCCAGCGCCAGGCCCAGCGGCAGGGCCAGCGCCAGCGTGATGGCAAACAGCTTGAGCGTGACCGCAGCGCCCTGCGCCAGCGGCGCGATGAGGGAGAGAACGTAATCCATGCGTGGGCGGGAGTAGCCCCCTCCCCAGCCCTCCCCCATCGGGGAAGGGGGTCAAAAAATGAATGAAAAGTGGCTCAAAGCCGCACCAGTCAAGCGCAGCCAGCTATCAAAATTGATGATTGACCGATAGCGCAATAACGCAATAGCGCAATCACTTGATGATGTTCTTGCCGAACCACTGCTCGGCAATCTTGGCGGCGGCGCCGTCGCCCTTCATCTCGTTCAGGGCCTTGTCCAGCTTGCCTTGCAGGTCGGTGTCGTCCTTGCGCACACCCACGCCGTACTCCTCGGTGCCGAAGTTCTCGTCCAGCACGGCGTACTGGTCGGGCTTCTTGGCCACGTAGTAGCGGCCCACGACCTCATCGACCACCACGGCCTCCAGGCGGCCCGTGCTCAAGTCCATCAGCGCGGTCACGTTGTCGCCAAAGGTCTTGAGCTCCTTGAAGGATTCGAAGACGGCGGCTTCCTTCTTGATGGCGTCCACCGCGCTGGAGCCTTCCTGCGCGCCGACCACCTTGCCGGCCAGATCGGCCTTGGCCTTGATCTCGGAGTTGGCGGGCACCACGATGATCTGGTGGTTTTCCATGTAGGGCGCGGTGAAGGCGATGTTTTGCTTGCGCTCTTCGGTGATGGTCAGGCCGTTCCACAGCGCATCGACGCGCTTGCCCGACAGCTCGGCCTCCTTGGCGCTCCAGTCGATGGGCTTGAACTCGACCTCCAGGCCCAGGCGCTTGGCGGCTTCCCTGGCCATGTCGATGTCGAAGCCGACCAGCTCGTTCTTGTCGTCACGAAAGCCCATGGGCGGGAAGTTGTCGTCCAGGCCGACCACGATCTTGGTGATGGCCGCAGGCTCGGGCGTGGGTGCGGCAGCAGCGGGGCGGCGCTTTCCTGCTTGGAGCAGCCGGCAAGCACGGCGGTGAGGGTCAACAGGGCGACAGCGGCGAACTTCTTCATGGGTTTGGCAAAGGTGGGGAGTTGAGGGAAAGCAGGCGAAGCAAAAAGCGTCGTCCCGGGCGCTGGCGCCCAGGAAAACCCGCAATTGTCCCATCTTTGCCGTATCGCCCGGCGCCGGCGTCAGTCCACCCGTGCGCCCGAGGCCTTGACGATGGGCGCCCAGCCCTTGACCTCGCTGTCGATGAAGCGCGCGAAGTCCTGCGGGCTGTTCTTCTCGGCCATGGCGCCCAGCTTGGCGTAGGACTGCTGGATGTTGGGCTTGTCGAAGGCGTCGTTCATGACCTTGTTGAGCCGGGCGACGATCTCGGGCGGCGTGCCCTTGGGCGCCAGCAGGCCGAACCAGGAGGTGACATCGAACGGCGCCACGCCGCTTTCCTCCATGGTCGGCACGTCCGGCGCCGAGGGCGAGCGCTTCTTGGTCGTCACGGCCAGCGCGCGCAGCTTGCCCGACTGCACGTGCGGCCAGGCCGAGGGCATGTTGTCGAACATGAACTGCACCTGGCCGCCGATCAGGTCGGTCATGGCCGGGGCGCTGCCCTTGTAGGGCACGTGCTGGGTCTGCAGACCGGTGCGCACCTTGAACATCTCGCCGGCCATGTGGATGGACGTGCCGCTGCCCGAGGAGGCATAGGAGGCCGTGTCGTTGTTGGCGCGCGCCCAGGCAATCAGCTCGGGCACCGTTTTGGCCGGCACGCTGGGATGCACCACCAGGATGTTGGGCACCTTGGCACCCAGCGCCACGGCCTCAAAGTCGCGCATCAGGTCGAACTTGATGTTCGGGTACAGCGTCTGGTTGATGGTGCTGGTCACGGCCACGAACAGCAGCGTGTAGCCATCGGCAGGCGCCTGGCGCACCAGGTCGGTGGCGATGTTGCTGCCGCCGCCGGGCTTGTTGTCCACGACGAAGGACTGGCCCAGCGCCTCGGTCAGCTCCTGCGCCATCAGGCGCGCGACGATGTCGGTGGTACCGCCCGCCGAGAAGCCGACGACGATGCGCACCGGCTTGCTGGGGTAGCCGGCACCTGCCTGGGCCTGCACGCCCAAGGCGTCGGCAGCGGCCAGGCCAGCCATGGAGCGCACCAGAGTGCGACGCGAGAAAAAGCCGTTCAAGGGCATGGTGGGAGTCTCCTGTTGTTCCAAGCGGCTGAGGCAGCCGGCAGCGCCGCACACTACCGGACTCGGCGTGGCAGGAGTAGCGGGGGCTTTCCCGCAGTGCAATACCCGCCGGGCAACCTCCTCAGGCCAGCCCGAAGCGCGCCCCCAGCGCGGCGCGCAGGCCAAACTCGTCCAGGATGGCGGCCAGGCGCTCGGCGGCACTGCGCTTTTTCTGGCCGGTGAAACGCGCCAGGATCAGCTCGTTCTTCAGGCTGTGCTCCCAGCCGACCAGCTCGGTCACCGTAACCTGGTAGCCCGAGGCCTCCAGATGCAGGCAGCGCAGCACGTTGGTGATCTGGCTGCCCAGCTCGCGCGTGTGGATGGGGTGGCGCCACAGCTCGGCCAGCGGCGTGCGCGACAGGGCGAGCGCCTTGCCCTGGCGCAGACTGGCCGCGACCTCGGCCTGGCAGCACGGCACCAGCACCATGGCGCGCGCCTGCTTGGCCAGGCCGAAGCGAATAGCGTCGTCGGTGGCGGTGTCGCAGGCGTGCAGCGCGGTCACGATGTCGAAGCCCTCGGGCAGCTGCGCCGCGCCTGCGGCATCGGCCACTGCCATGTCCAGAAAGTGCATCCGCTCGAAGCCCAGGCGTGCCGCCAGCTCGCGCGAACGCTGCACGAGTTCCGCGCGCCACTCGATGCCGTAGATCTCGCCGCGCCCGAGCTGCTTGAAAAACAGGTCATACAGGATGAAGCCCAGGTAGGACTTGCCCGCACCGTGGTCAGCCAGCAGCGGCGCGTGGCCGTCCTGCGCGGCCTCGGCCAGCAGCGGCTCGATGAACTGGTACAGGTGATAGACCTGCTTGAGCTTGCGCCGCGAGTCCTGGTTCAGCCGGCCCTCGCGCGTCAGGATGTGCAACTCCTTGAGCAGCTCGATGGACTGGCCGGGGCGCAGCTCGGCCAGCACGGCGGCGTCCTGCGCCGCACCCCTGCCCTGCCCGGCTCCCTCTGGCCTGTTCTTGCCGCCCTTGCCCGGCCTGCCGCCCGGGCGTGCCTGCGCTGCGCCGCTCATGGCTGCTGCCCGCCGGCGCCAGCCTTGCCGCCGGACTGGCCATCGGCAGCGGCATTGCCAGGGCCGCGCCCAGGAGCCGGCTCGGGCAGGCCGCCATGCAGCGGGCAGCGCGGGCCGACGTTCAGCGCCGTCCAGCCCTCGGCCCCCAACCCCTCCAGCACTTCGATGTTGCGCTCGAAAATGGCCTCGGCCTCGGGGAAGGCCTCGACCGCGCGGTCGATGCTGTCCTCGCGCAACAGGTGCAGCGTCGGGTACGGCGCGCGGTTGGTGCAGTTGCTGACGTCATCCGCCTGCGTGCCGGCGAACTGGAACTGCGGATGGAACGATGCCACCTGCAGGATGCCGGCCAGCTCCAGCGTCTCGACCAGCTCGTCGGCCAGCTCCAGGAAATCGTTGAAATCCAGAAAATCCGCCATGCAGTGCGGCGCCATCAGCAGCGTGGTGTCGCGCCGCTCGGGCGAGGCCTCGGCCAGTGCCTCCAGCTCATCAGCCAGCTCCTGCAGCAGCCCGCGCGCATCAGTGGCCTGGCTGACGACGTAGTGGATCTGCCCCTTGGCGTGGACGCCCTTGGCAAAGGGGCACAGGTTCAGGTCGATCACGGCGCGCTCCAGCCAGCGCACCATGTCCTCGATGACGATGGCGTCCGGGGTGCTGGCATCGGTGCCAGGGCCGGTGTCGCTCGGGCTTTGCGGGTTGGCTGGGTGCTGGGGCATGGGGCGTTCCGTGGCTGGTGTGGCGAAAAGGGAAAGCCGCGATTCTAGGAAGCGCGCCCAAACCCTCTCAAACCAGCAGCCGCAGCCCCGTCAGCCGCTCGTGCTCGCGTGCGGCAAAGCGGTCGGTCATGCCGGCGATGAAATCGGCCACGACGCGGGCGCCTTGCGCCGGCGCGCCCGCCGCCAGCGCCTGCCGGGCCTGCTGCGCCTGGGCGACGGGCAGCTCGTGCGGCGCGGCCAGGTAGGCGGCGAACAGCTCACGCACGATCTGCTGGGCTGCATCCATGGTCTGCGCCACCTGCGGATGGCGGTACAGCGCGCGCATCAGAAACTGCTTGAGCTGCAGCGACTGCGCGCGCATGGCAGCCGAAAAACACACCAGCGCCGGCAGCGCCCGCACCGCCTGCACGCTGTCCGGGTGGTGGCGTGCCAGGGCGGCGCGCGTGCTGTCGATCACGTCATAGACCTGGTCGCTGAGCATCCGCCGGATGGCCTCGTGCAGCAGCCGGCGCTGGCCAGCCGGCTCGGCCAGCTGCGGGTATTGGCTCTGCACCGCTGCGCGGTAGCGGTCGAACAGCGGCACCTCGCGCAACTGCGCCAGCGTCACCAGGCCGGCGCGCACGCCGTCGTCGATGTCGTGCGCGTTGTAGGCGATCTCGTCGGCCAGGTTGCACAGCTGCGCCTCCAGGCTGGGCTGGCCGCCGTGCAGGAAGCGCCAGGCCACGCCGTGCGGCTCGCGCGACTCCAGCAGCTCGGCGTTGCGCCGCGAGCAGTGCTTCAAGATGCCCTCGCGCGTCTCGAACGTCAGGTTCAAGCCGTCGAATTCGGGGTAGCGCTCCTCCAGCCAGTCCACCACGCGCAGGCTTTGCAGGTTGTGCTCGAAGCCGCCAAAGCCCTGCATACAGGCGTTGAGCGCGTCCTGGCCGGCATGGCCGAAGGGCGTGTGGCCCAGGTCGTGCGCCAGGCTGATGGCCTCGACCAGATCCTCGTTGAGACGCAGCGAGCGGGCGATGGAGCGCGCCAGTTGCGCCACCTCCAGCGAGTGCGTCAGCCGGGTGCGGTACAGATCGCCCTCGTGGTTGACGAAGACCTGGGTTTTATAGACCAGGCGCCGGAAGGCCGAGGAGTGGACGATGCGGTCGCGGTCGCGCTGGTATTCGGTGCGCGTGGGCGCAGGCGGCTGCGGATGGCGCCGCCCACGGGTATGGGCCGGATCGCAGGCATAGGGGGCCAAAAGCCCTGAATTTTTGGTCATTTTGGCCTCAAACCCTTACCCAGCAAGCGCTAACAGCTACTTTAACAATAGCAAAACAGCTTTTGACTTTCGACGTAGCGCAGCCGCACCGCACCCAGGCAGCCCGGCCCCGATCAGCCAGCGCAGCAGGTGTCGATGACTTCGCGCACCAGCGCATCGGGCGCCGGGCGCAGCACGGCGCGGCCCGGCTGCTCGATCAGCACGAAGCGGATGGCGCCGGCCTCGGCCTTCTTGTCCACGCGCATCAGCTCCAGGTAGCGGGCGGCGTTGTCCCGGGCGTCGAGCACCGGGCCGCGCACGGGCAGGCCGGCGCGCTCGATCAGGCGGCGCAAGCGCTGCACGAAGGCGGCATCGACCAGGCCCAGGCGCTGCGACAGCTCGGCCGCCATGACCATCCCGGCGGCCACGCCCTCGCCATGCAGCCACTGGCCGTAGCCCAGGCCGGCCTCGATGGCGTGGCCGAAGGTGTGGCCGAAGTTCAGGATGGCGCGCAGGCCGGCCTCGCGCTCGTCGGCGCCCACCACCTCGGCCTTGATCTCGCAACTGCGCTGCACGGCGTGGGCCAGCGCCTGCGGCTCGCGCGCCAGCAGGGCGTCCATGTGCTCCTCCAGCCAGGCGAAGAAGGCCATGTCGGCAATCGGGCCGTACTTGATGACCTCGGCAATGCCGGCAGCCAGCTCGCGCGTGGGCAGGGTGTTCAGGGTGGACAGATCGCAGATCACCAAGCGCGGCTGGTGGAAGGCGCCGACCATGTTCTTGCCCAGCGGGTGGTTGATGCCGGTCTTGCCGCCGACGCTGGAGTCCACCTGCGCCAGCAGCGTCGTGGGCACCTGCACGAAATCCACCCCGCGCATGTAGCAGGCGGCGGCAAAGCCGGTCATGTCGCCGATCACGCCGCCGCCCAGGGCGTACAAAACCACCTTGCGGTCGCAGCCGTGGGTCAACAGGGCGTCGAAGATCAGGTTCAGGGTCTGCCAGGTCTTGTGCTCCTCGCCATCGGGGAGGGTGACGGTGTGGACGTGCGGGTAGTAGGGGCGAGGGCGTCGGCCAGGGCCTGGCCGTACAGGGGGGCGATGGTGGTGTTGGTGACGATGAGGGCGGAGGTGGCGGGGGGGAAGACTTGATCCGCTTTTTTTGCCAAATAGGCGAGCAGTTCACTCCCTACATTTATTGCATAACTACGCCGCCCAAGGTCGATCGTTATTTTTCCAGAAGAACTCAACATCATTGAATTTTCTTTATTGAAAAAGGCCCGGAAAATCCGGGCCTTTTTTATCAAATATTAAATCAATCCACTTTGGGGCAGGCAGGGACGCTAACTGCCAGATTTACTGCATACACAGTTTTGCTGGGGCCTGCCGTGAATTGCACCACCCAATTGTCAACACCTGCAGGATTGTCAGGCTTGCCGGTTGCAGAAAATTCCACCAAATTTCTAATCCCAGGGGAATCAAGCGTCGGAGAGCCTGCCACAACGGCTGGATTGGCCAATTCGCTACGTGACCTGGCAGTGATAACTGTACCTGCAGGAGCTGGAAAACCTTTTTCCGTTCCCAGCCACAGTACAAAACCGCTGAATTTACATGTCTTTGCATCAACCAGACTCAAGTTGATAGGAGCTGTAATGGGAGTAGTGCTGTTGCGATCCGCATAAAAATCGAGCCAACCCACCGAAGTCACCCACAGTCTTAGAGAATCGGTGATCCTTTCTCCCTGCCCTGTTTGCGTAGAAAACAGCACATTCACGGGCACACCGTCAAGTGGCCGTGGATTCTGCACTTCATACTGCACCGAACATTTACCATTCACCGTGGTGCAGCCACCACGCCCAGAGGTGCCAACGCGTCCGTAATCAGCTTGCGCGACAACAGCCAAGCCGTCGGCAACAGGGTTTCCGTTCCTGTCCACTACCATCACATTGATGGTCGAACTATCGCCAGACAAATCGAAATCCATATTGTATTTGGAAGCCGAAAGATCGAAACCGCGTTGTGTGGCGATATCCGTAGTGACAGTCAAGGTGTCAGATTGCGTGCTGATATTGCGTTCTCGCACCCTAGCATTGACAATGACAGAAACCGGATTTTCCTTCGAAGATACGGATACCGTAATTTCTCCAGCAGAGTTTGTAGTACCTTGCGTGGTAAGTAGGTTGACGCTGCCTGCAGGCACAACATTGAAGTCAACCACTACTCCCTTGAGAGGCGAGCCTTGCCCATCGACCACGGTAAAGGTGAGCAATGCGGTCTCCGACCTGCCATTCCCGCCAGAGCCGGCAATGACGATGGAGCTGTCGGAGGGATTAGCCTTGCTGAAATTGATGGCCGCAGCGGCAGCTTGTGGATCAGCAACCACTGTAGGGGAAACTGATACGCTTTGCCGTCCTGTTGCCACCTTTTCCTGGCCAGTTCTATCCACGACTTTCACAGTGGCGACAATTTGGGTTGCGCCTAGAGCCTGTGCATCCTTGGCTTTGACATCAACCTCGGCAACCCCATCCTTGTTCGTCAAGGCAGTGGCAGATTCCGGGATGAACTCCAGCAATGCAGAGCCTTCTTGAGAGAAGGTAACGACCGTCCCCGGGATCGGATTGCCAGCCCTGTCCTTGACCGTAGCCTTGACATGGGCGTCCAGTTCTGAAGAAGAAAAGGAATTTACAGGAGCTGCGCCCTGACCCTCTCCCTTGAAAGTCTGGACATTGACGATGGCATTGACTGACGTACCTCCCTCACCACTAGAATTTCCAGACCCTCCCGGATCTCCGCCGCCGCCACCACAAGCGGCCAACAACGTGAAGGATAAGCACGCTGCAATTTTTCCTATGATTTTCATTGTTCTCACCTTATGAATTAACGCACAGATCCACGATCAGTAATCACCTTGGGGGTGATGAAGACCAGCATTTCCCGCTTGGTGGATTCCTTGGTGCGGGATTTGAAGAGATTGCCCACTACCGGAACATCACCCAGCAGCGGGATTTTCTCTTCCTGCGAGGTTTCTTCCATTTCGAAGATGCCGCCAATCACCACGGTACCACCGTTTTCCACCAGCACCTGGGTGATGACATGCTTGGTATCGATGGCCAGGCCCTGCTCGGTGCGCTCGCCCCGGGCGTCCTTGCTGATGTCCAGGTCCATGATGATGTTGCCCTCGGGGGTGATCTGCGGGGTCACCTCCAGCTTGAGCACCGCCTTCCTCCAGACCGTATTGGCACCCCTGTCGGATATCACCACATACGGATATTCGGTGCCCTGCTCGATCAGTGCCTTGACCTGGTCGGCCGTCACCAGGCGCGGGCTGGAGACGATCTTGCCCTGGCCATCGGCCTCCATGGCAGACAACTCCAGGGTCAGGAAGCGATTGGCTGCCGGGCTGAAGATCGACAGGGCAAAGGAGCCGATCCCGCCCACTCCGGACAAGGCTGCCGGCAGGTTCAGGAAAGTGCCAGTGGTGCTGGGACCTTCCCCCTCCTTGCCGCCCGGCTTCACGCCGCTGATGTTCATACCCGCCCCGGACTGGAAGCCAGTGGAGCCAGTCGCGTTGTCGTAGCCGGTGCCAATTGCCAGGCGGTTGCCCCCGCCGATGCTGTAGCCGCCGTCGCCACCCCTTTGGGCACGCAGGTCGCCGCCGCCCAGCCGCACCCCCAGCGAGCGCCCAAAGGTGTCGCGCGCCTCGACGATGCGCGCCTCGATCATGACCTGGCGCACCGGCACGTCCAGGGTCTGCAGCAGCAGGCGCACTTCTTCGAGCTTGGCAGCGGTGTCGGTCACGAAGATCTGGTTGGTGCGCGGCTCGTCGATGGCGCTGCCGCGTGGCGACAAAAAGCGTGCGCCCGGCGTGGAGGCTGTCGGCGAAGTGCCCGCTGCGCTAGTGGCACCACCACCGCCGCCGCTGCCGCCGGAAGTGGCCGTCAGGCGCGGCGCGATGTCCGACGCCTTGGCGTAGTTGAGCTGGAAGGCCTGGGTGCGCAGGGGTTCGAGCCGCTGCAGGGCCTGGGTGGCCTCGTAGTCCTTCTTGGTGCGCTCGTCGATCTCGTCCTTGGGGGCGATCCACAGCACGGTGCCCGACTTGCGCATCCCCAGGCCCTTGGCCTCCATGATGATCTGCAGCGCCTGATCCCAGGGCACGTCCTTCAGGCGCAGCGTCAGCGCGCCGGTCACGGTGTCGGAGGTGACGATGTTGAAGTTGGTGAAGTCGGCAATGACCTGCAGGAGCGAGCGCACGTCGATGTTCTGGAAGTTCAGCGACAGCTTCTCGCCGGTGTAGCGCGGGCCTTGGCTGAGTTTGTTCAGGTCAATCTTCTTGGGCCGCACCTCGACCACGAACTGGTTGTCGCTTTGGTAGGCACTGTGCTCCCATTCCCCCGTCGGCTCGATGAGCACGCGCACACGCTCGCCCTGCTGCGTGGCGCTGATGGTCTGCACGGGCGTGCCGAAGTCGGACACATCGAGGCGGCGGCGCAGCCCTTCGGGCAGCGAGGAGCGCAGGAATTCCACCACCAGCCCCTTGCCCTGCTGCTGCAGATCGACGCCGACCTGGTTGTTGGCCAGCGCCACCACCACCCGGCCCGCGCCATCGGGGCTGCGCCTGAAGTCCAGATCGCGCAGCGCCAGCACATCGGCGTTGTGCCCTTCGGCAAACACCGTGCGCTCGGCGCTGGGCGAGGCCGCTGCCGAGGTGCCGGCCACGGCGTCCAGCGTCACCAGCACCGTGCGCCCCTGCATCTGGGTGCTGTAGGTCGCGGTCTGCCTGAGGTTGAGCACCACCCGGGCGCGCTCCTCGGTCTGCACGATGTTGGCTGTCCGGATGTTGCCCTGGTTGACCTCCACCAGCGAGCGCCCGGTGGCATTGCCCACGCCGGGGAAGTCGAGTGCGATGCGCGCCGGACTTTGGGTGGCGAAGCCTGCCGGGGCTTCCGTCAGGGGCTCGGTGAGTTCGATGCGCAGCACCTCCGTCCCGCCCTGCAGATAAGCCGTGACCGATTCGATGCTGGGCCGGGCCTGCACCCCCGCAGCCCCCAGGACGGCGGCCAGGGCGACGGCGGCAAGCCGCAGGCGCTGATGCAGACGTGTTGTCGAGCCGATCATTGTTTCTTCTCCCCACTTGCCTCTTGCAGTTCGATCTTGGTCGGGCGCTCGATCCAGTCGCCCGATGAGTCCTGCACCACCTCGCGCAGATCCATCGAGGTTTCGTTGATGGCCATGATTTTTCCGTAGTTCTGCCCCAGGTAATTGCCTACGCGCACCTGGTACAGCAGCTTGTCCACGCTGACCAGGGCTGTCGGCGTGCCTTCCTTGTTCAGGCTGCCGACCATCTTGATGGCATCCAGCGGATAGGCCTCCAGCGGCTGCTTGCGCCGCGCCATCTCGGGCGCTATCAGCGACACGTTGGCCACCGACTGCGAGGAGTCCCGGCGCAGTGCCTGGGTCAGCTTCTGCGGGTTGAAGGGGTCGGAGCTGCCCTCGGCCCCGTAGTCGCTGGGCACGAACTGCTTGGGCTCGGTGAGCTCCAGGGTGCGTGGCTTGGTGGTGCTGCGCAACTGCCGCATCCAGCCGCGCAGGTCGTCCTGGCCGTCACTGCTGCAACCCGCCAGCAGCAACGCCAGCGGCAGGGCTGCCAGCGGCAGCATCCGGTTCTTGCCGCCCGTCATTTGGCGCCCGCCTTCTTTTTCTTGGTGGCGTCCTTCTGGGCCTGGATCTCTTCGGGATCGAGGTAGCGGAAGGTGCGCGCCGTGGCCTCCAGCGTCAGGTTGCCGCCGCCCTCCTTGGCCACCGGCACTAGCGAAATGTTGTTCAGCGTGACGATGCGCGAGAGGTTGGCCACGTCGGCGGCGAAGGCGCCGATGTCGTGGTAGCGCCCGATGATGCGGATCGAGATGGGCAGCTCGGCGTAGTAGTCCTTGACCACGATCTGATCCGGGCGGAACAGCTCGAACTGCAGGTTGCGGCCCAGGCCGGCCTGGTTGATGTCGGACAGCAGCGCCGACATCTCGGCCTTGCTGGGCAACTGCTTTTCCAGCTGGATCACGTACTGCTGCACCTGCTCGCGCTGCTTCTTGAGCATGTCCAGGCTGACGGCCTTGACCAGCTTCTTCTGGTAGTCCGTGCGCAGGGTCTGCTCGGTGGCGCGCTCGGCGGCCAGTTCCTCTTCGTAGTCGGTCAGCTTGAAGAACCAGGAGAAAGTGGCCACGCCGGCTGCGATGAACAGGCACAGCAACACGCGCGGCACGATGGGCCACAGGGAGGGATCCTTGGAGTCGAGGTTCTGGAACTGCCGCTGCAGGCGATCCTGCAGATCGGCAAAGTCCAGCTTGGGAACGGTGCGTGTCGCCATCTGTCTGGTCACTCACTTGCTGGCCGGCTTGCCACCGGCAGCCGGCTTGCCGCCGGCCGCTGGCTGGCCGGCAGCGTCCTGCTTGCTGGCGCTGCGCACCAGCCTGAAGCGCAGGTTGAAGGAAGCCACGCGGCGCTGATCCTTGGGGGTCAGGGACACGTTGGCGGCAACGATCTCCACCAGCTCGGGCTTGGTGAACCAGGGCGTGTTGTCGGAGAAGTTGCGCAGCATCTCCGACACGCGCTCGTTGGACTGGGCCATGCCCTGCATGGTCACGACCTCGTTGCCCTGCTTGAGACTGGTGATGTACACGCCATCGGGCAGCTGGGCCACCAGTTCGTTGAGCATGTGGACTGGCAGGTTGCGGTCGGCCTGCAGGTCTTCCACCGCCTTCTGGCGCGCCTGCAGGGCGGTGATTTCCTCCTCGATGCTGGCGATCTCCTTGATCTGCCCTTCCAGCAGCTTGATCTCGCTGCGCAGCAGTTCGTTGCGCCCTTGCTGCTCGGCGATGTGGGCCTGGAACCACAGGTAGATCAGTGCGGCGATCGCCAGGCCGCCCAGGGCGGAGGCGAACATGACAACCTGGAAGGTCTCGCGGCGGCGTTTGCGTGCTGCCTCGCGATGCGGCAGCAGGTTGATCAGGATCACTGCAGGAACCTCCGCATGGCCAGACCGCAGGCAGTCAGGTAGGAGGGCGCTTCGCGCATGAGTTTCTTCAGGCGGATGGAGCCGCCGATTTCCATGTCGTCGAAGGGATTGACCACGCTGCAGGCCGAGCCGGTGGTCTGGATGACCTGCTCGGGCAGGCCGTGCAGGGCCGCCGAGCCGCCGGCCAGCAGGATGTGATCGACCCGGTGAAAGGGCGTGCTGGTGAAGAAGAACTGCAGCGCCCGGGCGAATTCCTGCGCCAGGCTGTCCACGAAGGGACGCAGCACAGCCGAGCCATAGTCTTCGGGCAGCTCGCCGCTGCGCTTCTTGTCTTCCGCCTCTTCCTGCGAAAAGCCATACTGGCGCATGAGCAGCTGGGTCAGCTGGGCGCCGCCGAAGGCTTGGTCGCGCTCGTACAGCACATCGTCGTTGCGGATGACCTGCAAGCTGGTGGTAAGCGCGCCGACCTCGAACAGGGCAATGACGGCATCCTGGCTGCCGCCGGGCAGCGCCTGGATCAGGCGGGCCGCCGCCAGGCGCGCGGCGTGGGATTCGATATCGACGATGACCGGCCTGAGCCCGGCGGCCTCGGCCAGGCCCTGGCGATCCTGCACCTTCTCCTTGCGCGAGGCGGCGATCAGCACCTCATCGTCGCCCGGGGAGTTCTTGGCCGGGCCGATGACGCAAAAATCCAGGCTGACCTCATCGAGCGAGAACGGGATGTACTGGCTGGCCTCGGACTCGACCTGCACCTCCAGCTCCTGCTCGCTCATGCCACCGGGCAGGGCGATGCGCTTGGTGATGACGGCCGAAGGTGGCAGGGCCAGGGCGACGTTGCGCGTGCGGCTGCCGCTTTTCTTGACCAGGCGACGCATGGCTTCGGCCACCTCATCGAATTTCTCGATGTTGCCGTCGCTGATCCAGCCGCGTTCGAGCGGCTCCATCGCGCAATGCTCCAGCGTCAGCCGACCATCGCCGGCCTGTCCGAGCTCCACCAGCTTGATGCTCGATGAGCTGATGTCCACCCCCAGAAGAGGGGCGGCCTTGCGACGAAATAACGATCCCACTGAGACCAAGACGCCCCCTGTGTAACTATTTTGGCAAACGCTGCAATCGAGGTTGCCGGGCGATGCTAGCAGCAAGATTGTTGCGTCAACAACTTGCCGCACCGGCGCACTGCCCTTGGTCGTTGTCAAAAGCAGACGCATCGTGCGCGCCGAAACCGACCCGAAAACGCTGCGCCGGCCCGGGGCACAACTGGTCACAGGCACGATTTTTATAATGGCCGGTTCCCCGCAGAACGAGCCAGATGACTTCCTCCACCGATCAAGAGCCGGTTGCGCAACCGGAAAAAAAGCCGGGAAAAAAACCGGATCGCCAGCCCGCCCGCCGCCTGCCCCCGTGGCTGCGCCTGCCGCTGCTGGCCCTGGCCTGGTTGCTGGGCCTGGCCGTCGCCGGCGTGCTGGGCGTCGTCCTGGCCGTGGCGCTGGGCCTGGCCGTGGCCTACCCCAACCTGCCCGACATTTCGGAGCTGGCCGACTACAAGCCCAAGCTGCCCATGCGGGTCTATTCGGTCGAGGGCGCGCTGCTGGGCGAGTTCGGTGAGGAGCGGCGCAACCTGACACCCATCGAGGACATCCCCAAGGTCATGACGGACGCCGTGCTGGCCATCGAGGACGCGCGCTTTTTCGAGCACGGCGGGGTGGACTACAAGGGCGTGCTGCGCGCCGCGCTGGCCAACCTGGGCCGCGTCAAGAGCCAGGGCGCATCGACCATCACCATGCAGGTGGCGCGCAACGTCTATCTCTCATCAGAGAAAACATTTACACGCAAGATTTACGAAATCCTGTTGACCTTCAAGCTTGAGCATCTATTGAGCAAGAATCAGATCCTCGAGATCTACATGAACCAGATCTATCTGGGCAACCGCGCCTATGGCTTTGCCGCAGCGGCAGAGACCTATTTCGGCAAGCCACTCAAATCCATCACCATTGCCGAAGCCGCCATGCTGGCCGGCCTGCCCAAGGCCCCGTCGGCCTACAACCCCATCAGCAATCCCAAGCGCGCGCGCAGCCGCCAGCTCTACATCATCGAGCGCATGTACGACAACGGCTTCATCAGCGCCGCCGAGGCCGCCGAGGCCAAGCGCGAACCCATCCGGCTGCGCTCGCCGGGCGACAGCACGCGCATCCATGCCGAATACGTGGCCGAGATGGCGCGCCAGCTGATCTTTGCCCAGTACGGCAACGAGGCCTACACACGCGGCCTGAACGTCTATACAACGCTCAATGCCGGCGAGCAGGAAGCGGCCTACCGCGCCCTGCGCCAGGGCATCATGGACTACGAGCGGCGCCAGCACTACCGTGGCCCGGAGCGCTTCGTGGAGCTGCCCCGCAGCGCCGCCGAGCTGGAGGACGCCATCGACGACGCCCTGGCCGCGCACCCCGACAACGGCGACGTGCGCGCCGCCGTGGTGCTGGAGGCCGGGCCGAAAAAGATCGTCGCCGCGCGCGCCGACGGCGAGAAGCTGGAGATCACCGGCGAAGGCTTGAAGCCGGCCCAGTCCGGCCTGTCCGACAAGGCGCCGCCCAACATCCGGCTGCGCCGCGGCGCCGTGATTCGCGTGGTGCAGACGCCCAAGAAGACCTGGGAGATCACCCAGCTGCCCGAGGTCGAGGGGGCCTTCGTCGCCATCGACCCGCGCTCCGGCGCCATCCGCGCGCTGGTGGGCGGCTTCGACTTCGACAAGAACAAGTTCAACCACGTCACCCAGGCCTGGCGCCAGCCGGGCTCGGCCTTCAAGCCCTTCATCTACTCGGCGGCGCTGGAAAAGGGCTTCACCCCGGCCACCGTGATCAACGACGCACCGCTGTTCTTCGGCTCCGGCGTGACCGGCGGCCAGCCCTGGGAGCCCAAGAACTACGACGGCAAGTACGACGGCCCCATGACCATGCGCTCCGGCCTGGCGCGCTCCAAGAACCTGGTGTCGATCCGCGTGCTGCAGGCTGTCGGGCCGAAGACGGCGCAGCAATGGGTCACGCGCTTTGGCTTCGACGCCGACAAGCATCCGGCCTATCTGACCATGGCGCTGGGCGCCGGCTCGGTCACGCCCATGCAGATGGCCACCGCCTACTCGGTGTTTGCCAATGGCGGCTGGCGCGTCAATCCCTACCTGATCACGCGCGTGTCGGATCACAAGGGCCGGGTGCTGTCCAACTTCCAGCCGCCGCCGCTGGAGCACAACCCGCGCGCCATCGACGCGCGCAACGCCTTCATCATGGACAGTCTGCTGCAGGAGATCACCCGCTCGGGCACGGCAGCGCGCGCCCAGGCCACGCTCAAGCGGCCTGACCTGTACGGCAAGACGGGCACTACCAACGACTCGGTCGATGCCTGGTTCGCCGGCTTTCAGCCGAGCATCGCGGCCGTGACCTGGATCGGCTACGACACGCCGCGCAACCTGGGCAGCCGCGAGACCGGCGGCGGCCTATCCCTGCCGGTGTGGATCAACTTCATGGACAAGGCACTCAAGGGCGTGCCGGTGACCGAGCCGCCCGTGCCCGAGGGCGTGACCAACATCGGCGGCGAGTGGTACTACAACGAGTACGCGCGTAGCGGCGGCGTGGCCAGCGTCGGCCTGGAGTCCGCAAGCTCCGAGCCGGATGCCGGCGCGCCGGCCCCGGTCGCCCCGCCCGCACCGGAGGAGCGCAGCCGCATCCTGGATTTGTTTCGCAACTGATCCTGCGACGTGACTGGGTTTGAGGTCTTTTTGCCCTCAAACCCTTGTCCAACAAGCGCTGTCAGCTATCAAAAAAGTAGTTGACACCGGCTGTCAGACAGGTACGAAACGCAGCGCCTGCCCGGCCTGCTCGCTGGCGCAGCGCGCCAGATCGGCAAAGAACTCGCTGCCGGCCTTGGTGTCGAGCCAGCACCCGCTGGCCGCATCGAAGCGGTAGTGGTAGCCGCCCGAGCGCGCCGCCAGCCAGACCTCCTGCAGCGGCTTTTGCAAGTTCACGATGATCTGGCTGCCGCCCTCGAAGGCGATGGTGACCATGCCGCCCGAACGCTGGCTGTCCAGGTCGCAATCGGTCTCCTCGTTGATGCGGTCGCAGCCCTGCTCCAGCGCCAGCAGCAGGGCCTCGGCGCGATCCATATATTCCAGGTCGGTCATCAATACAATTTGCAGATGTTTACAGGCCGCCGCATTCTAGTCAGCACCTCGTTCCCTGCCGCCCTCGCTGCCCTGGCAGTCCTGGCCGCCCTTGCGGGCTGCGGCCAGCGCGGCCCGCTGTATCTGCCCGAGCAGGGTGCCGCCGCCCCGCCGGCAGCCGCCTCCATCGCCCAGCCGGCCACGCCTGCTGCCCCTGTCGATCCGGCCTCCGATCCGTCCCTGGTTTCTCCTTCCCGCTCCCGACCATGATCCCCTCCCCCCTGCCCGGCCAACCGCAACTGCACTACCGCAACCAGTCCCTGTACCTGGAGGACTGCCGCCTGGCCGACTTGGCGCGCGAGCACGGCACGCCGCTGTACGTCTACTCCAGCGCCCACATGCTGGCAGCACTCGCCGCCTACCAACGCGGCTTTGCCGGGCGGCGCGTGCAGATCTGCTACGCCATGAAGGCCAACTCCTCGCTGGCCGTGCTGCAGTTGTTCGCCGCCCAGGGCTGCGGCTTCGACATCGTCTCCGGCGGCGAGCTGGCGCGCGTGCTGGCTGCCGGCGGCAACCCGGCCCGCGTCATCTTCTCGGGCGTGGGCAAGACGCGCGCCGAGATGCGCCAGGCGCTGGAGGCCGGCATCCAGTGCTTCAACGTCGAGAGCGAGGCCGAGCTGGAAGTGCTCAGCGAAGTCGCAAGCAGCATGGGCCTGCGCGCACCGGTCAGCATCCGCGTCAATCCCAACGTGGACGCCAAGACACACCCCTACATCTCCACCGGCCTCAAGGGCAACAAGTTCGGCATCGCCCACGAGCGCACGCTGGCCACCTACCAGCGCGCTGCGGCGCTGCCCGGCCTGCGCGTGGTCGGCATCGACTGCCATATCGGCTCGCAGATTACCGAGGAGGCGCCCTTCATGGACGCGCTGGAGCGGATGCTCGACCTGGTGGACGCCATCGAGGCCGCCGGCATCGCCATCCAGCACATCGACTTCGGCGGCGGCCTGGGCATCGACTACAACGGCGACACCCCGCCGGCGGCCGATGCGCTGTGGCAACGCCTGCTGCAGCGCCTGGATGCGCGCGGCCACGGCGATCGGCTGCTGATGATCGAGCCGGGCCGCTCGCTGGTGGGCAATGCCGGCGTGTGCCTGACCGAGGTGCTGTACCTCAAGCCTGGCGAGGACAAGAATTTCTGCATCGTCGATGCCGCCATGAACGACCTGCCGCGCCCGGCCATGTACCAGGCGTACCACGCCATCGTGCCGCTGGACTGTGCTGCCGAGGGCCGCCAGGGCGTCACCTACGACGTGGTCGGCCCGGTGTGCGAGAGCGGCGACTGGCTGGGGCGCGAGCGCCAGCTCGCCGTGCAGCCGGGCGACCTGCTGGCGGTGCTGTCCGCCGGGGCCTATTGCAGCGCCATGGGCAGCACCTACAACAGCCGTCCGCGCCCGGCGGAAGTGCTGGTGTCTGCCGGCACCGCGCAGGTGGTGCGCCGGCGCGAGAGCATCAGCGATCTGCTGCGCAACGAGCAACTGCCGGCCCAGGCGGGGGGCCTATAGACTTGACGCCTCTCAAGCAATAACCATCCCCGCAAAGCTACTATTGCCCTTTTGGCTCCCGGAAGACGCCCATGTCCACGCCCCCCCTGGAACTGTACCGAGACAGCAACCACGCCTGCCTGATGTTCTCCGATCTGATTGACGAGGATGGCGTGGCCGTGCAGGCCAACCAGTTCCTGATCGTCGATGACGGCACTGGCGCCATCATCGACCCGGGCGGGATACTGGCCTTCAACGAGCTGTTCATGGGCATGTCGCGGCACTTCTCGCCGCACAAGCTCTCGTACCTGATCGCCTCGCACGCCGACCCGGACATCATCGCTTCGCTGGATCGCTGGCTGACCAGCACCTCGGCGCAACTGGTCATCTCGCGCATCTGGGAGCGCTTCGTGCCGCACTTCACCAAGGTCGGCAAGACGGACAACCGCATGATCGCCGTACCCGACGGCGGCGGGCGCCTGCCGCTGGGGCGCCATGAGCTGGTGCTGCTGCCGGCGCACTTCATGCACTCGGAGGGCAACTTCCACTTCTACGACCCGGTCAGCCGCATCCTGTTCACGGGCGACCTGGGCGTGTCCATGACCAACGGCGCCGAGGCGCGCGTGCCGGTGACCGAGCTGGGGCCGCACATCGCGCGCATGGAAGGCTTTCACAAGCGCTACATGGTGTCCAACAAGATCCTGCGGCTGTGGACGCGCATGGTGCGCAAGCTCGACGTGGCCATGATCGTGCCGCAGCACGGCGCACCCATCCTGGGCGCCAAGGCCATCAGCGACTTCTACGACTGGCTCGATGGCCTGGCCTGCGGCGTCGATCTGTTCGACGAGCGCGCCTACCAGGTGCCTACGGGCATGATCGACCCGCAGACGCGCCAGCTGCGCCCGGCCCTGAAGGCGGTCGGCGCCTGAGGGGCCAGCGCGCCAGCAGCAGGGCGGCCACGATGGCGCCATAGGCCAGCACTTCGGCAAAATCGTTCTTGCCAGCGCGCATCAGCCACAAGTGCAGCAGCGCCAGCACCGCTGCCAGATAGACGCTGCGGTGCAGCAGCTGCCAGCGCCGCCCGCCCAGCCAGCGCATGGCGGCGGCGGTCGATGTCGCAGCCAGCACCAGCAGCAAGGCAAAGGCCTTGAGGCCGACCACGATGAAGGGGCGCTGGCCGATGTCGCGGGCCATCTCGTCCATGTCCAGCCCCATGTCGAAGCCGGCATAGGCCAGCAGGTGCAGCGCGGCATAGAAGAAGGTGAACAGCCCCAACATGCGCCGAAAGCGCGCCAGCGCCGGCTGGCCCAGCGCCAGGCGCAGCGGCGTGATGGCCAGCGTCAGGCACAGCAGGCGCAGCGTCCAGTCGCCCAGGGCGCGGATCAGCGCCTCGGCCGGGTTGGCGCCCAGGCGATCAGTGGCAGCGGCAAACAGCAGCCAAGCCAGCGGCAGCAGGCATAGCGCGAACGCCAGCGGCTTGACCCACGGGCGCAGCAGCCAGGAGCGGGCGGCAGCCTGGCGCGCCGTGGCCATCAGTAGAACTTCTTCAGATCCATGCCGGCATAGAGCTGGCCGACCTGCGCCTCGTAGCCGTTGAACGGCAGCGTCCTGCGCTTTTTGGCGAACAGGCCGTCCTCGCCGATGCGCCGCTCGCTGGCCTGGCTCCAGCGCGGGTGCGGCACGTCCGGGTTGACGTTGGAATAAAAGCCGTATTCATTCTTCGCCGCCTTGTTCCAGGCGGTGGCCGGCTCGTGCTCGGTGAAGCGGATCTTCACGATGCTCTTGGCACTCTTGAAGCCGTACTTCCAGGGCACGACCAGGCGCACCGGCGCGCCGTTTTGCTGCGGCAGCACTTCGCCATACATGCCAAAGGCCAGCAGGGTCAGCGGGTGCAGGGCTTCGTCCAGGCGCAGGCCCTCGGTGTAGGGCCAGTCCAGGATGCGCGAGTTGACGCCGGGCATCACGGCCTTGTCGGCCAGGGTGACGAATTCGACATATCTGGCGCTGCCCTGCGGCTCGACGCGGCGGATCAGCTCGGCCAGCGAATAGCCGACCCAGGGGATGACCATCGACCAGCCCTCGACGCAGCGCAGGCGGTAGATGCGCTCTTGCTGCGGCGCGAGCTTGAGCAGCTCGTCGATGTCGAAGCTGCGCGGCTTGTTGACCAGGCCTTCGACGGCCACCGTCCAGGGCCGGGTCTTGAGCGTGGCAGCGTTCTGCGCCGGGTCACCCTTGCCGGTGCCGAACTCGTAGAAATTGTTGTAGGTCGTGGCGTCGCGGTAGCTGGTGACTTTTTCCATGGTCGCCGCGCCAGCCACGGCGCTGCGGTGCGCCGGCAGCGCCGACTGCCGCCCAGGGGCCGGATACAGCGCCTGCTCGGCCAGGGCGCTGCGCCCGGCCCAGGCGGCCAGCGCGGCGCCGGCAGCGCCACTGGCCAGGTGCCGCAGCAGCGCACGCCGGTCGGCCTGCAGGGCGCGCGGCGTGATGTCGCTGCTGCGGGGATGGACGAAGCCGTCGGCGCCAGTGCGGATGCGAAAACTCATGGCGCAGACTCCTTTTTTGAATGAAATCGGCCTCAAAGCCTTGCCAGGCAAGCGCTAACAGCTATCAAATTCAGAGTGTGCCGTAGCTGTGCAGGCCCGACAGGAACATGTTCACGCCCAGGAAGGCAAAGGTCGTCACCGCCAGCCCGCCCAGCGCCCACCAGGCCGACATGGTGCCGCGCAGGCCCTTCATCAGGCGCATGTGCAGCCAGGCGGCGTAGTTCAGCCAGACGATCAGCGCCCAGGTCTCCTTGGGATCCCAGCTCCAGTAGCCGCCCCAGGCCTCGGCGGCCCACAGCGCGCCCAGCACGGTGGCGATGGTGAAGAAGGCAAAGCCCACGGCGATGGACTTGTACATCACGTCGTCCAGCACTTCCAGCGCCGGCAGCTGTGCGGCGATGCGCCGGCGGCCAAAGAGGATGGCGCCCACGATCAGCGCCGAGATGCCGAAGTACACCATCCAGTAGCTGCTGCGCCCGTCCACCTCCTGGCGAAAAGCCAGCGGCTCGAAGCACAACACGATGCCCAGCAGCCACAGCGGCGCGAGCTTGTACCAACGCGTCTCGGCGGCCTGCTGCTTGATCAGGTAGGCAAAGGCCACCATGGCGGCCAGCGCAAAGGTGCCATAGCCAATGAAGTTGGCCGGCACGTGCAGCTTCATCCACCAGCTCTTGAGGGCCGGCACCAGCGGCTGGATCTCGTGCGCCTCGCGCACCACCGTGTACCACAGCAGAAAGCCCACGGCGGCGCTCACCACCAGCATTACGAAGGCGCCCAGCGCGCGCGTGGCGTACTGCTCCTCGTAGTACAGGTAAAAGATCGCCGTCATCCAGCAGAACATGATGAAGACTTCGTACAGGTTGCTGACCGGGATGTGGCCGATGTCGGGCGCGATCTGGTAGCTCTCGTACCAGCGCACCATGGTGCCGATCAGCGCCAGGCCGATGGCCACCCAGGCCACGCGCGAGCCGATGCGCATCATGGTCTGACGCTCGCCGCCGGCGAACATGCCGATCCAGTAAAAAACCGTGCTCATGAAGAACAGCACGCTCATCCACAAGATGGCCGATTGGCTGGACAGGAAATATTTCAGCAGGAAAACGCTGTCGGCGCGCGCCAGATCGCCGCCGGCATCGCCCTGGTACAGCCCGATGGCCGCCAGCGACAGCCCGGCCACGGCCAGCATCAGCCACAGCAGTGGCCGCCAGAACCAGCCCAGCCAGACCAGCGACGGGATGGAGGCCAGCAAGATGCCTTTCTCATAGACATCCATGTGTACGCCGTAGCGCTGCAGGGCGAACAGGCCGCCGACGGCCACGGCCAGGGCGAACAGCCAGTCCAGCCAGTTGCGCCGCGCGAAATAGCCCCCGCCCAGGGTGTAGGCAGTGGCCGGGGTGGTGGTCGTGGTGGTGGCGGTGTTCATCGCGGGGAGCCTCCGTCAACGGGTGTGCCAAGGATGTGCGTGGTCAGTTGGGCAAATTCGCGGCCGTTGTCCAGCGCCTTGCGGTTGCTGGACATGGCCATGGTGGCCTGCGCGCCGCCGCCTTGCGGTGCCAGCCAGACCCACAGGCGCCGGTCGCGCACGTACAGCATGGCGAACACGCCCAGGATCAGCAGGGCGCAGCCCAGATAGACCACGTTCTTGCCGGGTGCTCTGGCCACCTGGAAGACGCTGGCCTGCACCTGGTTGAAGTCCGCCAGCTCCAGCACCACCGGCGCTGGATAGGCCTGGGCGTCGCTCAGGGACAGCACGGCCTGCGCCATGAAGCTGCGTGTGCCCTCGTCCAGCGGCAGGGGCGCCAGGCCGGCCTGGGTGCGCGTGAGCTGGGCCAGCTCGAACAGCGCGCCGTTGAGGATGCGCACCAGCACCTCGCCGGCACGCTCGCGCTCGGCCTCGGGCACATTGCTTTCGATGAATTGCGACACCGCCTGCAGACCGCCGTTGCCCCGGCCCCGGGCATCGACCTCGGTGCCGGCAAACAGCGCCAGCGCGCGCGTGGCCGAGATCGCCAGTTGCTCGGCCAGGTCGGGCCGGCTGGCATCGACGGCCATGGCGGCGTAGCGGCGCACGGCGGCTTCGCGCAGCAGCGGATCGGCCAGCGCCAGGCGCAGGCGCAAAAAGCCTTCCATGCCGCCCTCGCTGTCGATGGGCACGCGCAGGTAGCGGAAGGGCTCGGCCGGCGTCTCGCGCACGCCCAGCAGATACACCGGCAACTGGCCGTCGCCCATGTCGATGGGCAGCATGTAGTTGTTGAACTCGCGCGCCTGGCCGGCGGCGTCGCGCAGCTTGTAGCTGATGCTGGGGCCGACGTTGCGCAACTCGCGGCGGGTCACCGTCTTGTTGCCCGCGCCCAGGCGCGACTCGATGGAGCCGCGCAGATCGACGCGGCGCACGTCGGCGCCGGAAGTGTTGCCCTCCTCGCCCATGTTTTCCACGTTGAGCACGCGCAAGGCGGAGAACTCCAGCGTCATGGCCTCGGGCAGCTTGCCGGCGGCCAGCTGCGCCGAGCCGCCGATCACGCCCTCGATGTCGAAGGGCGCGGCGCCCGGCACCAGAGGCCGCGCACGCAGGCGCACCTGCGAGCCGCCATCGTCGAAGCTGGACTGGTAGATCTCCACGCCCCGGTAGTTGAACGGGTGGTTGACCTCGATGCGCGCCGGCGTGGCGGCGCCGGTTTCCTTGTCGTGTACCACGATCTCGCTGGCAAACAGCTTGGGCATCCCGGTGGAGTAGTGCTCGACGATGAATTTCTTCAGCTCCACCGTGAAGGGCAGCTCCTGCAACAGCAGGCCGTCGGACTGGCTCAGCACCGCCGTGCTGGACTGCGTGCCCTCGCTGACCACCAGGTTGCCGCGAAACGTCGGGTTATTGGGCGACAGCCAGTGCTCGGGCGCGACTTCGGAGATCAGGCCGCCGCCGGTGTAGGGCGTCTTGCCGCCCAGCAGCATCTGCGCGCGCACGATCAGGTCGCCGTCGAGCAGGCCGCCCAGGCAGATCAGCACGATGGCGCTGTGCGCGGCGATGTAGCCGATCTTGTTGGCCGCGCCGGCCTTGGCGGCCACCATGAAGCCGGCGCCGGCAGCGCCCGGGCGCTCCTGCACGCGCACCTTCCAGCCCCGGCGCACCAGCAGCTCGCCGATGCGCTGGGCGGCGGCCTGCGGCGCCTCGCCGGCCAGCGCGCCGCTGGCCTTCATGCCGAAGGCCTGCAGGCTTTTCTCGCGGATGTTTTCCTTGTAGTTGCGGATGTCGGCCAGGTACTTGGGCGTGTGCCGGGCGATGCACAGCGAGGTGCTGATGACCAGGAAGGCCAGGATCAGCAGGAACCACCAGGCGCTATAGACGGCGTTGAGCTTGAGCGCCAGGAACAGCTCGGCCCAGAACGGGCCGAACTGGTTGACGTAGTTGTTGACCGGCTCGTGCTGCTTCATCACCGTGCCGATGACCGAGGCGATGCAGATCACCGTCAGGAGCGCGATGGCAAAGCGCATCGAGGCCAGCAGCTCGGTCAGGGGGCGCAGGGCCTGCGCGCGCGGCGCACGCGGCGGGGCGGGCGCTGCGATGGAAGAGTCGGGCATGGACACAGGAAGAAAGGGCGGGCTGCAGGGAAAGGGCTGCCGACGTGCAAAAAGGGCGGGCCATCCGTGTCAGATGGGCCCGCCCGTCTTGGGTCGGATTATCGGCCGGAGGTTCCCGCCGCCGGGGGCTGCAGCCCTACTCGGCTGGCGAGAATCCAGCGGCTGGCCGGGCGCCGCAGTGTTCAGCGCAGGCCGGAGATGTAGTCGGATACCGCGCGGATCTCGCGGTCGTTCATCTTGGCAGCCACGTCGATCATCTGCGCGCTGTTGCCGCGCTTGGCGTCGCGGAAATCATTGAGCTGCTTGATGGTGTAGTCGGCGTGCTGGCCCGACAGGCGCGGGTACTGCGCCGGGATGCCGGCGCCGTTGGGGCTGTGGCAGCCGGCGCAGGCGGCGATGCCGCGCTCCTGGATGCCGCCGCGGTAGATGCGCTCGCCCAGGGCGACCGAGTCCTTGTCCTTGGCAAAGCCTTCCTTGGCCGGCTTGGAGGCCAGCCACCAGGCGATGTTGCGCATCTCGTCGTCGCTGAGCATGGAGGCAAAGCCCTGCATCACGGCGTCGGCGCGCTTGCCGGACTTGAACTCCTGCAGCTGCTTGACCAGGTATTCGGGGTGCTGCTGGGCCAGCTTGGGATTGGCGGCAATGGTGGAGTTGCCGTCTTCGGCGTGGCAGGCTACGCACACCGTGCTGTACTTGGTCTCACCCTGGACCAGATCGGGCTTGGCCGGTGCCTTGGGCGCTGCGTCCGCAGCAACGGCCGAGAGGGCGGGGACTGCAAGCGCGGCAGCCGTCAGCAGGGAGGCGAGCAACTTCATATCGTGGACTGATTCTTGTGGAGAAGGGCGCAAAACCCCACGATTCTACAATGCACGCTGGCGCAGCCCTGCGCCGCCGCCCTGGCCCGCCTTCCGGCCCGAGACCTGCCCCGCCCCTGATGACCCATCCCCACGCCGCGCCCGCCGCGCCCCTGCCCGATGCCAAAGCCGCCCTGGGCTGGATGCACACGGCGCGCTTTCTGACCACCGCTGCCCAATTGCACCAGTTGCCGGCCATCGACGTGCCCGAGATCGCCTTTGTGGGCCGCTCCAACGCCGGCAAGTCCACCTGCATCAACACGCTGACACAGCAGCGCCAGTTGGCCTTTGCCTCCAAGAAGCCCGGGCGCACGCAGCACATCAACCTGTTCGCCCTGGGCCGCCAGGGCCAGATGGATGCCGTGCTGGCCGACCTGCCCGGCTACGGCTACGCCGCCGTCTCGCGCGAGGACAAGCTGCGCTGGCAGCGCGTGATGCTGAACTATCTGATGCAGCGCAGCAGCCTGACGGCCATCGTGCTGCTGTGCGACCCGCGCCTGGGCCTGACCGAGCTGGACGAGGCGCTGCTCGACGCCGTGCGCCCGCGCGTCGAGGACGGCCTGAAATTCCTGGTGCTGCTGACCAAGGCCGACAAGCTCACGCGCGCCGAGCAGGCCAAGGCGCTGTCCATCGCCCGGCTGCAGGCCGGCGGCGGCGAGGTGCGCATGTTCTCGGCCCTCAAGCGCCAAGGCGTGGACGAGGTGGCGCAACTGCTGTGGCAGTGGGCGCATCCCGAGCCGTCGCCCCAATCTGGCGCAGTGGGGGCGGATACAGCTGCGGCAGCACCCGGGGCAGAGGGCCGGGACTCAGAGACAAATCAGCCCTGAAGCCTTGCCCAGCAAGCGCCATCAGCTATCTAAAACGTAGCAAAACGAAAGGCCAGCCATGGAGATCCGGCAACTCGTCCACCACCTGCCGCACGGCATCGAGCTGCACTACCGCAGCGCCGGCGAGGCCGGCCAGCCCTTGCTGCTGTTCCTGCACGGCTTTCCCGAGGGTGCCTTCATCTGGGACGAGTTGCTGGCGCACTTTGCCGAAGCGGCCCACGGCGGCTGGCGCTGCGTGGCGCCGTTCCTGCGCGGCTATGCGCCCTCCAGCGCCCCGCCCGAGGTGGCCGACTACCGCGCCCGGCTGCTGGTGCAGGACATCGCCGCGCTGATCCGGGCCGAGACCGGCGCCGGTGGCAGCGCCGCCGCCGTGATCGCCCACGACTGGGGCGGCGCGCTGGCCTGGAACCTGGCCGCCCTACAGCCCGAGCTGCTGCAGCGCCTGATGATCGTGAACGCGCCCCACCCGGGCGCCTTTGCGCGCGAGCTGCAGACCAACCCGGCGCAGCAGCAGGCCAGCCGCTACATGCACTTTCTGTGCCGCCCGGACGCCGAGGCGCTGCTGGCCGAGGACGGCTTTCGCCGGCTGGAGGGCTTTCTGGCCCGCCCCGACGGCAGCCGGCCCGAGTGGCTGACGCCGGCGCTGCGCCAGCGCTACCACGCCCTGTGGAGCGCCGGCCTGAGTGGCCCGTGCAACTACTACCGCGCCAGCCCGCTGCGCCCGCCGGCAACGGATGCGCCGCCGCTGCAACTGCCGCCCGAACTGCTCACGGTGCGCGTGCCGACGCGGGTGCTGTGGGGCCTGGAAGACCCGGCCCTGCTGCCGGCCCTGCTCGATGGCCTGGACGCCTGGGTGCCGCGCCTGCAGGTACAGCCCGTGCCGGGCGCCAGCCACTGGCTTGTGCATGAGCAGCCCGAGCTGGTGCGCCAGGCGCTGGCCGGCCTGTTGCAGGAGTGATACCCCACTCTTTTTTGATAGCTGCCAGCGCTTGCCCAACAAGGGTTTGAAGCCGATTTGACCTGAATTTCAATACAGCGGCGCCTGCCCCTGGGGCCGGGTCTTGAAGCGCCGATGTACCCAGTAATACTGCGCCGGCATGGTGCGGATCGCCGCCTCCAGCTCGCGGTTCATGCGCGCCGTGTCGGCAATGGGGTCGTCGGTCGGGAAGTGCTCCCAGGCCGGGGTCAGCACCGCCTCGTAGCCCTGCGGCGTCATGCGGCTGTACAGGGCGACCACCTTGGCGCGGCCCAGCCGGGCAAAGCGCGACAGCGACGGGATGGTCGCCGCGTCCGGCACGGCAAAAAAAGGCACGAAGACCGAGTCGTCCGGCCCGTAGTCCATGTCGGGCAGCAGATACAGCAGGCCGCCCTTGCGCACGCAGTTGATGATGGGCTTGACGCCATCGGCGCGGTTGAGCATCCGCACCTTGCCAAAGCGCTGGCGCCCGGCCATGAACCACTGATCCAACACCGGATTGGGATGCGTGGCAAAGATGGAGGTGAACTCGCGCGTGGTGTGCAGCGGCAGCGCCAGGCCGCCGGCGTCCATGCTGTAGAAGTGCGGCGCGAAGACGATGGTTGGCGTATCGCCATCGAGTTCGTGCAGCGCACCGCTCAGCTTCACACGGCTCCTGACCAGCGCCTCGGAGCCTGACCACAGCCAGCCGCGATCCAGGAAGGTCTGGCAAAACACCTCGAAGGACTGGCGCGCCCAGAGCCGGCGCTGGTGTGCAGGCACTTCGGGAAAGCACAGCTGCAGGTTGCGCAGCGCCACCCGCCGGCGCGGTGCGGCCAGCACGAACAGCGCCCGGCCAATGCCCGCGCCCAGCGCGCGCAGCACGGGCAGCGGCAGGCGCCCGAGCAGGTTCAGGAGGGCAATGCCCAGGCGCGCCATCATGCGCCCGCCTGCGCCAGCGGCGGCGCCTCGGCGCGCGGCTGCTTGTAGCGCGCGTAACCCCACAGATACTGCTGCGGGCAGGCGCGGATCTGCTGCTCCATGGCGGCGTTGATCTGACGCACCGCCTGGGGCAGATCGGCAGACAGCGGCTCGCCCAGGCCCTGCAGGTGCAGCCGATAGCCGCGCGCCCAGCCCAGGCGCTCGCAGCGCGCCAACACCACCGCCGCGCCGGTCTGCTGCACCAGGCGTGCGGCCAGCGTCATGGTGTAGGCGGGCCGGCCAAAGAAGGGCGACCACAGGCCCTGGCCCTCGGGCGGCACCTGGTCGGGCAGCAGGCCTACGGCCTCACCGCGGCGCAGCGCTTTGATCATCTGGCGCACACCCTGCAGGCTGGTGGGCACGGCGGCGATGCCCGGGCGGTTGCGCACGGTCTGCATGAGCTGCGCCAACCAGGCCTGGCGCGCCGGGCGGTACAGGACGGTGATGGGGCCGTGCTGCGCCGACCACTGGCGCGCCGCGTGCTGCACCGACAACTCGAAGCAGCCGATGTGCGGCGTCAGAAAGACGATGCCGCGCCCCTCGCCATAGGCCTGCTCGACGACCTGGCTGCCGCGCATGTCGCAGCGCGGCAGGCGCGGGTGCAGCCACAGCCGGGGTGTCTCGGCCAGCATCTGCCCGGCGTGCGCTACGGCGGCATGGACTTGGGCCAGGCCATAGCCGGCCTGCCGGGCATTGGCCACAAAGCGGCGCCGGTAGGTCGGCGAAGCGGCAAAGACCAGCCACCCCAGGACGGCGCCCAGCGCGTGCAGCAGGGGCAAGGGCAGCCTCGCGAGAAGGCGGAAGACGGATGGCATTAAAATGGCGGGCTGTCGCCGAGTTAAATGAGCAACTTGCAGGGCGACGTTAAACACAACTGCTAAAGCGTTCGCCACGAGGCTCCCGCAAAGGCCTTGGGCAACGCCCAAGAAAGCTGCTGCCAAACACCGGAGTTTATTCAAATGGCGAACGACTTCCTCTTCACGTCCGAATCGGTCTCCGAAGGCCACCCCGACAAGGTGGCCGACCAGATCTCGGACGCCATCCTGGACGCAATCCTTGCGCAAGACCCGCGCTCGCGCGTGGCCGCCGAGACGCTGACCAACACCGGCCTCGTCGTGCTGGCCGGCGAGATCACCACCAACGCCCACGTGGACTACATCCAGGTGGCGCGCGACACCATCCGGCGCATCGGCTACGACAACACCGAGTACGGCATCGATTACAAGGGCTGCGCGGTGCTGGTGGCCTATGACAAGCAAAGCAACGACATCGCCCAGGGCGTCGATCACGCCAGCGACGACCACCTGAACACCGGCGCCGGCGACCAGGGTCTGATGTTCGGCTATGCCTGCGACGAGACGCCCGAGCTGATGCCTGCGCCCATCTACTACGCGCACCGCCTGGTCGAGCGCCAGGCGCAACTGCGCAAGGACGGCCGCCTGCCCTTCCTGCGCCCCGACGCCAAGAGCCAGGTGACCATGCGCTACGTCGATGGCAAGCCGCACTCCATCGACACCGTGGTGCTGTCCACCCAGCACAGTCCGGATCAGAGCGAAAACGCCACGACCATGAAGGCCAGCTTCATCGAAGCCGTGGTCGAGGAGATCATCAAGCCGGTGCTGCCCCAGGAGTGGCTGCAGGACACCAAATACCTGATCAACCCGACGGGGCGCTTCGTCATCGGCGGCCCGCAGGGCGACTGCGGCCTCACCGGGCGCAAGATCATCGTGGACACCTACGGCGGCGCCTGCCCGCACGGCGGCGGCGCGTTCTCGGGCAAGGATCCGACCAAGGTCGATCGCTCGGCAGCGTATGCCGCGCGCTACGTGGCCAAGAACATCGTCGCTGCCGGCCTGGCGCGCCAGTGCGAGATCCAGGTGGCCTATGCCATCGGCGTGGCGCGGCCCATGAACATCACGGTCTATACGGAAGGCACGGGCGTCATCCCCGACGAGCAGATCGCCGCGCTGGTACACGAGCACTTCGACCTGCGCCCCAAGGGCATCATCCAGATGCTCGATCTGCTGCGCCCGATCTACGCCAAGACTGCCGCCTACGGCCACTTCGGCCGCGAGGAGCCCGAGTTCACCTGGGAGCGCACGGATCGCGCTGCGGCGCTGCGCCAGGCAGCGGGTCTGTAACGGCCTGGGGAGGTGGCGCATAGCCATCTGGAGCGGCGCTCTTCTCCTACGCCTGGCCTGAGAGTGCGCCGACGCCGCTGCGCAGAGGCCTCTTGCTATCGTGGCTGCAGGCTTTTTCCACCCCAAAAGCCCAGTTCACCGCCACGCTGCAAGGAGCCTCGCCATGCTGAAATACGCCATCATTTTTGCCATCATCTCGCTGATCGCTGGAGCGTTCGGCTTCACCGGCATTGCCGCCGGCTCGGCAGGCATCGCCAAGCTGCTGTTCTTCGTCTTCGTGGCGCTGGCGGTGCTGTTCGTGGTGCTGGCCCTGCTGGGTGTGGGGGCGGCACGCAAGGCGCTCAGATAGCAGATAGCTTGGCGCGCAGCCATAAGCGAAAGGCAGGTGCTGCAACACCTGCCTTTTTTGTTTGGCAAAACATGGAAAATAGCACCCAAACCCTTTGCTGATCAGCGCTTCCAGCTACTGAAAAACTAGCAAACACCAAGGATTGCCCCATGCTCCGCATCACCCTGGCCCAGCTCAATCCGACCCTGGGCGACCTCGAAGGCAACGCCGCCCGCATGGCCGAAGCTGCCCGGCGGGCCGCTGCCCAGGGCAGCGGGCTGATCGTTTTTTCGCAGATGGCGCTGACCGGCTACTACCCAGCCGACCTGCTGGGCCAAGCCGGCTTCATGGATCGGGTCGAGGCGGCGCTGGATGCGCTGCGCCGCGAAAGCGCCGCCCTGCCCGGGCTGCACTGGGTGCTGGGCACGCCCACCCGCATCGACCACGCCAGCCAGGCCGGCACCCTGCTGCACGACAGCCTGCTGGTGCTGCACGGCGGCGAACTGCGCCTGGCCTGCAGCCGGCAGGTGCTGACCAGCGGCGATTTCGACGAGCGCCGCCACCTTGCATCCGGGCCGGATGGCACACGGCTGCTGCAGATAGGCCAGACCCGCATTGGCCTGTTGATCGGCGCCGAGGCCGGCATTGGCGACATTGCCGAGCCAGCCGATCCCGCCTCTCCCCTGGCCCGCGTGGCCGCCGCCGCGCCCGATCTGGTACTGCACCTCGACGCACGCAGCAGCCACCTGTGCCGGCGCAGCCAGCGCCATGCTGCCCTGGCACGGGTGGCGCAGCAGTGCGCGGCGGCGCTCATCAGCGTCAACCAAGTGGGCGGGCACGACGGGCTGGTCTATGACGGCGGCTCGCTGGCTGCCCTGCCCGGCGCCGGCGTGGTCTTCGAGGCCCGGCGCTTCGAGCAGGACGAGCCTGCGCTGGTACTGAACGCTGCTGGCGGCCTGCACGGCGCGCAGGGCGAGGCGCTGGCGCCAGTGCCTGGCGAGGGCCTGCCTGTGATGGAGTTCTATCGCCGCCAGCTCATCCTGGGCCTGCGGGACTATGCGCGCCGCTGCGGCTTTGCGCGCGTCGTGGTCGGCAGCTCGGGCGGGCTGGACAGCGCCCTGACCCTGGCCCTGGCCGCCGAGGCGCTGGGGCCGGACAAGGTCGTCGGCATCACCATGCCCTCGCGCTTTTCCACGACCGGCTCGGTGGATGACTCGGTGGCGCTGTGCCGCAACCTGGGCATCGAACTGATCAGCCACCCGATTGCCGATCTGGTAGCTGCCTATGGCCAGCAGTTTGCGGCCAGTTTCGGCCAGCCGCTGGCCGGCCTGACGCTGGAAAACCTGCAGGCGCGCATCCGTGGCACGGCACTGATGGAGTATTCCAACGCCTTCGGCCATCTGCTGCTGACCACCGGCAACAAGTCCGAAGTCGCCGTCGGCTACTGCACGCTGTACGGCGACACCAACGGTGGCCTGAGCCTGCTGGGCGATCTGTACAAGACCGAGGTCTTCGCGCTGGCCCGCCACCTGAACGCCCACGCCGGACGCGAGCTGGTGCCGCAGGTCGTGATCGACAAGCCGCCCTCGGCAGAACTGGCGCCGGGGCAGCGCGACGACGACAGCCTGCCGCCGTACCCGGTGCTCGACGAGGTGCTGAAATTCCTCATAGAAGGCCCGCTGCTGCCCGCCGAGCAATACGCCGCCGCACGCGACTTCGTAGTACAGCAGCAGCGCAGCGAGGAGGGCCGCGCCCTGGTGCAGCGGGTGCAAGGCCTGCTGGCGCGCAGCCAGTTCAAGCGCCAGCAACTGGCCCCGGTCATCCGCGTGCGAGCGCGCAGCCTGGGCGTGCGCGACTGGCAGATGCCGGTGGCGGCGCGGCACGTTTGAGTGCTGTCAGTTGCGGAGGTTGGGTCGGCCTGATCCATGCTGGATGTGCTTCCGTTGTTGGGGAACATCAAAAATCATAGCTCCTATCGCTTGCCAGACGGGCTTTCAGGCTGATTTGATTGTTAAAACAGGGCGGAAACAGGCTGCTTCGGACGGTTTTGGGGCGGCCTGGGGTCTGGAGGCGGGGTTTTGCAGTGTTTTTTTGCTGATTCTTCAGGTCAAATCGGCTGCAAACCCTTGCTGGTCAAGCGCTGGCAGCTATCAAAACAGGAGTTTTGCGGGGCTGATGCAGGCGGTGTGATGCCGTGCGCCGCGCCCGATGCAGGCGTGCGCTGTCCTGGCTCCTTCCCCGCTGGGGAAGGCCGGGATGGGGGCCGGCTGGTTCTGGCGCGCCATGCCGTGCGGCCAGCGTCGCTGGCCCCCACCCCAGCCCTCCCCCAGGGGGGAGGGGGGAAGAGGTGCTCCTCAAAGGATGAGGGGTGAAGACGCACCCTCAAGAGGCAGAGGAAGCAAGCGCCTCAGCTACCCACGGTCAGCGTATCGAATGCCACGATGTTGCGGCTCTCGCGGCTGAACTCCACGCCCACCAGATGCACCGGCCCGCTGGCGCGGTATTTGTCGGCGTAGTTTTTCTGTTGCAGCTGCTCGATGGCCCGCCCTTCAGGCACCAGCTCCACGACCTTGAACTCGAACAGCCAGGTCTGCCCCAGCCAGCGCAGCGCCATGTCGATGCGGTCTTGGTTGGTGGCGTCCTCCAGCACCATGTCCAGCCCCAGCGCAGCAAAGTAGCTGTAGAAGACGCTGGCCCAGTAGCCCTCGTATTGGGCGATGGGGTTGCCCCGGTACCAGTCGTGCGGGATGCTGGCAAAGAAGCTGTGCAGCAGTTGCTGCAGCCCCGCGAGGTCGCCCGCTTCGAGCAGGTCATAGACCGGGTTGATGTAGCGCTCGGGCACTTCGGTGGCGCCGCACAGTGCGCCCAGCAGGCTGTTGTTCAGGCTGGTCTTGACTTCCAGGTTGGGATAGGACAGCTGCAGCGCCAGCCGCCCGGGGCGGTAGCGCTCGCCGGTGATGGTGAGGTAGCCGGCCTGGAACAGCAGCGCTTCGGTGGCGATGTTGTCCACCTCGAAGCTCGACAGCAGCGTGGCCGACTCGAAGACGTTTTCCAGCGCGGGCGTGAACTGGCGCCGCCGCGTGAGCAGCTTGACCAAAAAGGTGGGCGTGCCGGTCTCGAACCAGTAGGGCTGGAACTGGCGGTTGCGAAACAGCAGCAGCACATCGAAGGGGTTGTAGACCGACTCGCCGCGCCAGCTGTAGCCGTTGTACCAGCGCCGGATCTCGCCTCGATCCAGACCCGGCAGCTCGGGCGCGAACACGGTGTCCACATCATGATCGGTGTAGCCGCAGATGCTGCTGTACTCGGGGCTGATGGTGATGTCTTCCAGGTTGTTCAGGCCCGAGAAAATGCTGACCTTGCTGAACTTGGATACGCCCGTGAGAAAGGCAAAGCGGATGTGCGCATCGCTGTCCTTGATGACGCAATAAAAGTCCTTGAGCACCTCGCGCAGCTGCAGCGCCACGTCCTGGTCTTCGATGCGGTCGAGGATGGGCTTGTCGTATTCGTCGATCAGCACCACCACGCGTTGGCCGGTCTGCTCGGCCAGGCGCAGGATCAGGCGCTTGAAGCGGCTGCGCGCATCGGGGTATTCGGCGGGCAGGCCGTGGCGCGCCTCGAAGGTGCCCAGTTGCTCGTCCAGGCTGGCGCGCAAGTCCTCCACGCTGCCCAGCAAGCCACCGCCAAAGCTGAAGCGCAGCACCGGGTACTTGACTGACCAATCCCAGTGCTGCTCGGCGTGCAGCCCCTCGAACAGCGCCCGGTTGCCCTCGAACAGCTCCTTGAGCGTGTCCAGGAACAGGCTCTTGCCAAAGCGCCGCGGGCGCGACAGGAAAAAGTACGAGCCTTGCGCTATCAGCCGCAGCGCAATCGGCGTCTTGTCCACGTAGTAGCAGTCCTTGGCACGGATCTTGGCCAGGGTCTGGATGCCGATGGGGAGTTGCTTGCGGGCCATCGGACGATTGTAGAAAGACGGCCACCCAGCATCAGAACATGTCCGGCGCCATCTGCGCGCAGGTCATGTCGCGCCGCGCCGCCACGGCCAGCCAGGGCGTGATGCGCGGTAGCTCGTAGCCGAAGAAGTAGCGCGCTGCGCCCATGCGACCAGCATTGGCGGCATCGTGGAGCGCCGGGTCGCGCTCCAGCACGCTGGCGGCCACGTCCAGCCAGACCCAGGCCAGCACCATATGGCCAAAGGCCTGCATGTAGGGCACGGCGTTGGCCAGCGCCTCCTGCGGATCACCCGACGCCCAGGCCGCCTGCGTGGCCGCCAGCACGTCCTGCAGCGCCACGGCCAGCTGGTCGGCCCACGGGGCCAGCGCCTTGTGCTGGCGCGAGCGCTCCATGGTGGCGCTGATGGTCTCGGCCAGCAGCGTCAGGCCGGCGCCGCCCTGCATGACCACCTTGCGCCCCAGCAGGTCGGCCGCCTGGATGCCGTGCGTGCCCTCGTGAATCATGTTCAGGCGGTTGTCGCGCCAGTACTGCTCGACGGGAAAGTCGCGCGTGTAACCGTAGCCGCCGTGGATCTGGATGGCCAGGCTGTTGGCCTCCAGGCAGTTTTCGCTGGGCCAGCTCTTGGCAATCGGGGTCAGCACCTCCAGCAGCAGCCGGGCGTTGGCGGCGGCCTGGGTTTCGCCCGTGCGGCCCTCATCGACCAGGCGCGCACAGTACAGGTTCAGCGCCAGGGCGCCCTCGCACCAGCTCTTTTGCGCCAGCAACATGCGCTTGATGTCGGCGTGCGCTATCAGCGGCACCTGGGGCTGGGTCGCATCCTTGCCGCCGGCGCCGACCGGGCGGCCTTGCAGGCGGGTCTTGGCATAGTCCAGGCTGGCGTAATAGCCCGCCAGGCCCAGCATGGTCGCGGCCATGCCGATGGCGATGCGCGCCTCGTTCATCATGTGGAACATGCACTTGAGGCCCTCGCCCGGCTGGCCTACCAGGTAGCCGATGGCGCCCGCGCCGCCGCGCACCGGGTATCTGCCCTCACCGAAGTTCAGCAGCGTATTGGTCGTGCCGCGCCAACCCAGCTTGTGGTTCAGGCCGGCCAGGGCCACGTCGTTGCGCTCGCCGGTGAGCTGGCCCTCGGTATCGACCAGCTGCTTGGGCACGATGAACAGCGAAATGCCCCGCGTGCCCGCCACCAGGCGGCCATCCGGGCCGGGGATCTTGGCCAGCACCAGATGCACGATGTTTTCCGTCAGCTCATGCTCGCCCGAGCTGATCCACATCTTGTTGCCGGTGAGGCGGTAGCGCGGGCCCAGCGGGTCATCGGCAAAATCGGCGCCATCGGGCTCGGCGCGCGTGGCGATGTCCGACAGCGACGAGCCGGCCTGCGGCTCGGACAGGCACATGGTGCCGGCCCAGCGGCCATTGAATTCATTGGCGGCAAAGACCTGCTGCTGCGCCGGCGTGCCATGCACCAAAATGGCGTTGGCGTTGCCGGTGGTCAGCAAGTTGGAGCCGATGCTGATGGAGGCGACGCCGAAGAACGCATTGGCCGCCGACTCGACCACGTAGGGCAGCTGCATGCCGCCCAGGGCATAGTCCTGCGCGGCGCTGAGCATTCCGCTGTCCGCATAGGCGCGCCGGGCGTCATGGGTGCATTGCGGCAGGATGACTTTCTCGCCGTCGAACTGCGGCTCCTGCGTGTCCACGGTGCGGTTGAAGGGCGCGTATTTCTCGCGCGCGATGCGCTCGCAGGTATCGAGCACGGCGTCGAACGTCTCGCGCGAATGGTCGGCGAAGCGTTCACGGTCAGTGAGGCTGCAGGCCTGCAGCCAGTCGTGCAGCAGGAAGTCGAGGGTGGTGCGCAAAGGGGTGGTCATGCAGGAAATTATGGGAGGCCGCCAGCGCCAGTGGCTGTCCGCTGGGTGACGCCAGCCAGTGCAGCCCCGGCGAGGGCCAGCAGGGCAAGGGCCGGCCTGGGTCAAGCCATGAGCACAATACGCGTCTTGCCCGTTCATCCGCCGCGCCCCGCCTGGCTCCGTGGCCCCGCCCTGTCCTTTTCCCTTCCTGCAGCGCCGCTGCTGCTCTTGGTGTTTCTTGCATGTCCCCTGGTTTCCGGTCTCTTTGCCTGCTCAGCTTCGCCATGGTCGTGGGGGTGATGGGCACGGCGCTGATCAGCCCGCTGTACGGCCTGTACCAGGAGGCCTGGCACCTGCAGACCGTGCAGGTCTCGCTGATCTACGTGATCTACATGGGCGGCGCGCTGTGCGCCCTGCTGCTGTTCGGGCGGCTGCCGGATGTGCTGGGCTTCAAGACGACGATGGCCTGGGCCCTGGCGGCGATCTGGCTGGGCACGCTGGTGTCCCTGCTGGCGTGGAACGCCGTGTCGCTGTCTGTGGGGCGCTTCATCGTCGGGGCGGCCTCCAGCATGGTCACCACGAGCGCGTCGCTGGGCTTTTTGCAGGTGGCGCCACCGGAAAAACGCCACCGCATGGCCATGCTCAGCAGCATCCTCATCGCCTTCGGCTTCGGGGTCGGGCCGCTGATGGGCGGCATCCTGGGGCAGTGGGCGCCGGCGCCGCTGGTGACCGCCTACCTGCCCACGCTGGTGCTGGCCGTGCTGGGCATCGTGGGCCTGCGCCAAGTGCGCGAGCATGTCCACGAGGGCGGCACGCCCCAGCGCCGGGCGGTGTGGGCCGACATCGTTCCCCGGCTGACTTGGCCTGCGGCTGCGGACTCGGGCGTGTTCGTGCTGACCTGCGCCCTGCCCTTCGTGGCCTTTGGGGTGTTTGGCCTGTATGCGTCCATGCTCCCGCTGTTCCTGGATCAGATGATCCCCTGGCATGGCCCGGTGGTGAGCGGCACGGCCGTGGCGCTGATTCTGTTCGCCTCCTCGGGCCTTCAGTTGCTGGCGCGGCACATGCCGGTGCGCTGGGCGGGCTTTGCCGGCATGGCGGCGCTGGCCGCGAGCAACGCCCTGCTGCTGCTCAACCTGCTGGCGGCCAGCACCGTGCTGTTTTTCAGCGGCGTGCTGCTGACGGCGCTAGGCCATGCGCTGTGCATGTTGACCGGCATGACCATGATCAACCGCATCGCCACGCCGCACAACCGCTCGGGCCTGTTGTCGACCTACCTGGTCGTGGGCTACCTGGGCTCGATGGCGCCCATGCTGGGCATCGGCTGGATCGCCGACCGCTGGGGCATGAACGTGGCGCTGGCGTGCTTTTGCAGCGCAGTGGTGGTCATGGGCGGCGTGGCCGGCTGGCGATTCCAGGCGCATCCACGCACCCGCACCTGACATCACCGGCGCCTAAAGCCTGCAGGCGCCGCCCAATCATGATGAAAAGTGGCCCCAACCCTTGCCAGTCAAGCGCTGATAGCTATCAAAATTAAAGCGAAACTTAAAGCGAAACACCCGCGCAGGCGTTGAGCCTGCGCGGGGCGTGGAGGACACCGGGGCCTGTTGCGCCCAGTGTCCAGGAGGCCCAGCGTGCTTGTGCTTACAGCACCTCGAACACCCCGGCCGCGCCCATGCCGCCGCCGATGCACATGGTCACGCACACGCGCTTGGCACCCCGGCGCTTGCCCTCGATCAGCGCGTGGCCGGTCAGGCGCTGGCCGGACACGCCGTAGGGGTGGCCCAGAGCGATGGCGCCGCCGTTGACGTTCAGGCGGTCAGCGGGATGCCCAGCTTGTCGCGGCAGTAGATGACCTGCACGGCAAAGGCTTCGTTGAGTTCCCACAGGTCGATGTCCTCAACTCTCAGGCCGAGCTTCTTGAGCACCTTGGGCACCGCAAAGACCGGGCCGATGCCCATCTCGTCGGGTTCGCAGCCGGCCACGGCAAAGCCCAGGAAGCGGCCCAGGGGCTTGAGGCCATTTTTCTGTGCGAACTCCTCACTCACCACCACGCAGGCACCGGCGCCGTCGGAGAACTGGCTGGCGTTGCCGGCAGACACCAGGCCGCCCGGCAGCGCCGAGCGCAGGCCGTGGATGCCCTCGAAGGTCGTGCCCTCGCGCGTGCCCTCGTCCTTGGAGACGGTCACCTTTTTGGTGATCAGGCCCAGCGTCTTGTCAGCCACGCCCATGGTGACTTCGATGGGCGCAATCTCATCTTGAAACAAGCCGGCAGCCTGCGCGGCGCAGGCCTTTTGCTGGCTGGCGGCGCCGTACTCGTCCATGGCGTCGCGGCCAATGCCGTAGCGCTGGGCTACCTGCTCGGCGGTCTGCAACATAGACCAGTAGATCTCGGGCTTTTTCTTCTTCAGCGCCGGGTCGAAGATCATGTGCATGTTCATCTCCTGCTGCACGCAGGAGATGCTCTCCACGCCGCCAGCGACATACACGTCGCCCTCGCCGGCGATGATGCGCTGGCTGGCGGTGGCGATGGTCTGCAGGCCCGAGGAGCAAAAGCGGTTGATGGTCATGCCCGAGGTGGTCACCGGCAGGTCGGCCATCAGCGCAATCTGGCGCGCGATGTTCATGCCAGTGGCGCCCTCGGGTTGGCGCAGCCCATGATGACGTCATCGACCAGGGCCGGCTCGATGCCGGCGCGCTCGACGGCAGCGCGCACGGCGTGGCCGCCCAGCGTGGCGCCGTGGGTCATGTTGAAAGCGCCCTTCCAGCTCTTGGCAAGGGGGGTGCGGGCGGTGGAGACGATCACTGCAGAGGTCATTTCAAATTCCTGTTGTGCGTTGTGGGTTGTGCGTTTCGCAGGTTGGCGTCGAGCGCTGAACGCTCAACGCCAAACGCTCAACCTCAAAATTGCTTGCCCTCGCCCACCAGCTTTTGCAGCAGCGGCGCAGGCTGCCAGAAGGCGGCGTCGTCCTGCGGGTTCTGGGCAAAGCGCTTCATCGCCTGCACGACGTTGAACAGGCCGACCTCGTTGGCGTAGCTCAAAGGGCCGCCGCGATGCACCGGGAAGCCGTAGCCAAAGATGTAGACCACGTCGATATCGCTGGCCTTGTTGGCGATGCCTTCCTCCAGGATGTGCGCGGCCTCGTTGACCAGCGAATACACCAGGCGCTGCACGATTTCCTCGTCGCTGATCTTGCGCGGCGCAAGCCCCAGGCTCTCGCGGTGCTTGGCGACCATCTGTTCGACCTCGGCGTTGGGGATGGCGTCGCGCTTGCCGGGCACGTAGTCGTACCAGCCCTTGCCCACCTTCTGGCCGAAGCGGCCCATCTCGCACAGCAGGTCGGCCGTCTTGCTGTATTTCATGCCGGGCTTTTCCACGGCGCGGCGCTTCCTGATCGCCCAGCCGATGTCGTTGCCGGCCAGGTCGCCCATGCGGAACGGCCCCATGGCAAAGCCGAACTTCTCGATGGCCTTGTCCACCTGTTGCGGCGTGCAGCCCTCGTCAAGCAAAAAGCCCGCCTGGCGGCCATATTGCTCGATCATGCGGTTGCCGATGAAGCCATCGCACACGCCCGAGACCACGGCCGTCTTGCGGATCTTCTTGGCCACGGCCATCACGGTGGCCAGCACATCCTTGGCGGTGGCGTCGCCACGCACCACTTCCAGCAGCTTCATGACGTTGGCCGGGCTGAAGAAGTGCAGGCCCACCACGTCCTGCGGGCGGCGGGTGAAGTTGGCGATCTGGTTCAAGTCCAGCGTGGAGGTGTTGGAGGCCAGGATGGCACCCGGCTTCATGACCTCGTCGAGCTTCTTGAAGACCTGCTCCTTGACGCCCATGTCCTCGAACACGGCCTCGATGACCAGGTCGGCGTCCTTGAGGTCGGCGTAGTCCAGCGTGGTGGACAGCAGGGCCATGCGCTGCTCGTACTTGTCCTGCTTCAACTTCTTCTTGGCCACCTGCGCTTCGTAGTTCTTGCGCATGATGCCCACGCCGCGATCGAGCGCGTCCTGCTTCATCTCCAGCATGACCACCGGGATGCCGGCATTCAGGAAATTCATGGCGATGCCGCCGCCCATGGTGCCGGCGCCGATGATGGCCACCTTCTTCACGTCGCGCTTCGGGGTATCGGCGGGCACGTCCGGGATCTTGCTGGCGGCGCGCTCGGCAAAGAACAGGTGGCGCAGCGCGCGCGACTCGGGCGTCCACATCAGCTGCAGGAACAGGTCGCGCTCGGCCTTGAGGCCGTCGTCGAATTTCCTGCTCTTGGTGGCGGCTTCCACGGCATCGACGCACTTGGCCGGCGCGGGAAAGTTCTTGGCCATACCTCGGGCCATGTTGCGGGCGAACTGGAAATAGGCCTCGCCCTGCGGGTGCTTGCACGGCAGATCGCGCACCAGCGGCAGCGGGCCACCCTTGGCATGTTCATCGGCCACGCCGCGCGCAAACGACAGCGCGCCCTCGGCCAGTCCTTCGGGCGAATCGACCAGTTTGTCGAACAGCTTCTGGCCGGGCACGGAGGCGATGAACTCGCTCTTGACGGCCTCGCCGCTGACGATCATGTTCAGCGCGGCCTCCACGCCGAGCACGCGCGGCAGGCGCTGCGTGCCGCCGGCGCCGGGCAGCAGGCCCAGCTTGACCTCGGGCAGCGCCACGTTGCAGCCGGGCGCGGCCACGCGGTAATGGCAGGCCAGGGCCAGCTCCAGCCCGCCGCCCATGCACACGCTGTGGATGGCGGCCACCACCGGCTTGGCGGACTGCTCGACGGCGGCGATGACGGAGTGCAGATTGGGCTCGGCAAGGGCCCGGTCGGTGCCGAACTCGGTGATGTCGGCACCGCCGGAGAAGGCGCCGCCGGCTCCGGTGATGACAATGGCCTTGACCTGCTCGTCGGCCTGGGCTTTTTCCAGCCCCTGCACGACGGCCCGGCGGGTGGACAGCCCCAGGCCGTTGACAGGCGGATTGTTCAGCGTGATCACGGCAACATCGCCGTGTACCTGGTAGTCAGCGCTCATGCGGGTCTTCCTTTGTCAGAGTTGGAAAAGTACGATCGTGCGATTTTCCATTGTAGGCAGAGGCCGACACGGCGCCAGAGGCGTTTGTCCCAAGTGGGACAAAGCTGCCGGGGTGCAACAAAAAAGAGCGCCACCGGCGCCCTCCGTCATTTCAGCCGGCCAGCGCGCCAGCCTCACTGCGCATCCGGCTGCCTGTCTGGCGCTGCCGCCTGGAATGCCGGCAGCTCCTCGCAGGCTGCGGTGATGCGTGCGATGGTCGGATAGTCCTCCACCCGGCAATTGAAGCGCCGGGCATTGAAGACCTGCGGCACCAGGCAGCAGTCGGCCAGGCCGGGCGCGTCGCCATGGCAAAAGCGCCCAGTGGCCGGACTGGCGGCCAGCATGTCCTCGATGGCCGACAGGCCAAGGCCCACCCAGTGCGCGTACCAGGCGTCCTTTTGCGCGTCGCTCACGCCCAGTTCGTGCTTGAGGTAGCGCAGCACGCGCAGATTGTTCAGCGGATGCAGGTCGCAGGCCACGGCCTGGGCCAATGCCCGCACGCGCGCCCGGCCCAGGGAGTCGGCAGGCAGCAGCGGCGCGCCGCCGTGGGCCTCGTCCAGATATTCGATGATGGCCAGCGACTGCGTGAGCACCGCCCCGCCTTGGCCGTCCTGCAATGCCGGCACCAGGCTCTGCGGGTTGGTGGCGCGGTAGGCCGGAGCGTGCTGCTGGCCACCGCCTGCGAGCAGATGCACCGGCACGGTCTCATAGGGCAGGCCCTTGAGCGCCAGCGCGATGCGCACCGGTAGGCGGCGGAGCTGCGGAAATAGGAATAAAGCTTGAGCATGACAGGAGCGCTTGCGTCAGTTGAGTAAATGCACCAGCCACAGCGACAGGCCGGGCACCAGCACCAGCACTGCGGTGCGCAGCAGGTCGGACACGATGAAGGGCACGGTGCCGCGGTAGGTTTCCTTCATGGGCACGTCGCGCGCCAGGCTGTTGATGATGAACAGATTCATGCCCACGGGCGGCGTGATCAGGCCGATCTCCACCACCATCAGCGCCAGCACGCCGAACCAAATGGCCTTGTCGGTGGGGTTCAGGCCCCAGTAGTCCATGCCCATGACGATGGGCAGAAAAATCGGGATGGTCAGCAGGATCATGGACAGGCTGTCCATCACGCAGCCCAGCACCAGGTAGATCACGATAATGGCCAGCAGCACCAGCATGGGCGACAGGCCGGCGGTCAAGACCCACTGCGCCACTGCCGTGGGCATCTGCGACAGGGCAAAGAAGGCATTGAGCAGGTCGGCACCCAGCAGGATCAGGAAGATCATGGCCGTGGCAGAGGCGGTATCGAAAGCCGCCTGTGTCAGGCCCTTCCAGGTCAGCTCGCGGGTAATGACAGCCAGCGCGCCGGTAGCCATGGTGCCGATGGCCGCCGCCTCGGTGGGCGTAAAGATGCCGCCGTAGATGCCGCCGATCACGGTGACGAACACCGCCACGATGGGCCAGACCTGGCGCACCGTCTTCCAGCGCTCGGGCCAGCTCATGCGTGGCGCTGCCGGGCCACTGCCGGGCACCACGCGCACATAGATGGCAATGGCCACCATGTAGCCGGCCATGGCCAGCAAGCCCGGCAGCAGTGCGGCCATGAACATGGCAGCTACGTTTTGCTCGGCCAGCACAGCGTAGATGACCAGCACCACCGAGGGCGGAATCAGGATGCCCAGAGTGCCGCCGGCGGCTAGGGCACCCGTGGCCAGGGCCGGCGAATACTGGTAGCGGCGCAGTTCGGGCAGCGCCACCTGGCCCATGGTGGCCGCCGTGGCCAGCGACGAACCGCAGATCGCGCCAAAGCCGGCGCAGGCGCCCACGGCGCTCATGGCCACGCCGCCACGCCAGTGGCCCAGAAAGGCGTTGGTCGCCTGGAACAAGCGACGCGACAGCCCCCGCGCGAGGCGATATTGCCCATCAGCAGAAACAGTGGCACGACCGACAGGTCATAGACCGAGTAGCGCGCAAAAGCCATCGTCTTGACGTAGCTGCCCAGCGGCCCCAGCCCGACACCATGGCATAGCCCAGGCCGCCAGCCACCAGCATGGCCATGGCGATGTGTACGCGCAGCACCAGCAGCACCAGCACCAGCGCGCCCATCAGGAAGCCAATCGTCACCCCGCTCATGCCAGCCCCCGCAGGATCTGCTGACGGCCCCAGGCGGTGTAGAGCGCGCACAGCGACAGCAGCGCAAAGCCCGGCGCGATGGTCAGGTGCGCCCACCACTGGGGCCAGCCCAGGATCATGGAGGTCTCGCCCGACAGATAGGTATCCCAGGCGCCGACGGCACTGCGCCAGGTCAGCCAGGCTGCGACCACAGCCAGCAGCAGGGCGGCCAGCAGATCGAGCACGGCGCGCAGGCGCGGGCCAGCGTTGTGCGTGAAAAAATCCACGATGACATGGGCGTTCTTCATCTGCGCGTAGGGCAGGAAGGACGAGATGGCCAGCGAGCAGGCGACCTGCACCATTTCCACGTCGCCCATCAGGGGCGAATCGAACAGCGCGCGGCCCAGGACGCTCCAGGTGGACAGCAAGCATACGAGCGCGAGCAGCACGACGCCGCCCAGGGCCGACAGTTGGGCCCAGGCCAGCAGGAAGCGGCCCAGCGCATCCTGCGGCGCAGCCGGCGGCGGCACGCCTTCGTCGGGCGCGGTGAAGACTTCGGCCATGGTTTCAGCCTATGGGTGAGTGAAAGGAGAAAAGGCGGCGCCCGGCCGGCAGGCACCGCTGGCGCACACCTGCCACGGGCGGTGCGCTGCGCTGTTGCTGCGCTGCAGCGAGCGGCTTACTTGGCGTACTTGGCCGACAGGCTGCGCGCCATCTCGACCATGGCCTTGCCGTCGTAGCCCTTGGGTGTGACTTCCTTGATCCAGTCCTCGGTCACGCGCGCCGTGGCCTTCTGGAAGCCTTCGACCTCGGCGGCACCGATGGTGTTGAACTGGTTGCCGCGCTCCTGCGCCTGCTTGCGCGCCGGCGGCGCCGACTCGTCCCAGGCCTTGCCGATGGAAGCCGAGAAATCGGCACCAGAATTGGCGTCGATCACCTTCTTCAAGTGGGCCGGCAGGCTGTCGTACTTGGCCTGGTTCATGGCAATGGTGAACAGCGTGGTGTACAGGCCCGGCTGCGGCGCGCTGATCTCCGAGTGGTACTTGGTCATCTCATGCAGCTTCATGGTCGGGATGACTTCCCAGGGCAGCACGTAGCCATCGACCACGCCCTTGGAGACGGCATCGGGCGTCTGCGGCATGGGCATGGCCACCGGGGTGGCGCCCAGGGCGGCGACCATCTTGTTGGTCAGGCGCGTGGGCGCACGCATCTTCAGCCCACGGAAGTCCGCCACCTTGGTGATGGGGCGCTTGTTGTTGTGGATCTGGCCACGGTCGTGTACGTTGAAGGCCAGGGGCTTGACGCCGGCGAAGTCCTTCTGGCCGTATTTTTCATAGATCTCCCAGGCGGCGCGGCTGCCGCCCTCGGCGTCCTTGGTCAGGAAGGGCAGTTCCATGACCTCCATGGACGGGAAGCGCCCTGCCGTATAGCCGGGCAGCGTCCAGACGATGTCGGCCACGCCGTCGATGGCCTGCTGAATCAGCTGTGCCGGCGTGCCACCCAGCTGCATGGCCGGGTAGATCTGGCACTGCAACTCGTTATTGGATTCCTTGGCTATTTTTGCGCACCAGGGCTCCAGCACCTTTTGCTGGCTCATAGCGGTGGGCGGCCAGAAATGCGCCACCTTCAGCACAACAGGCTGCTGGGCATGGGCGGCCAGGCTGGCGGCGGCCAGGGCGAGGGCGGTCAGGAAATGCTTGCTCATGGGGATCTTTCCGGAAAATGGGGATTCAGGGCGCCTTGGCCGTATCCACGCGGTTCTCGATGGTGCCGAAGATGTTCTGGCCGCTGGCGTCAAACATTTCGATGCGCACCACATCGCCATGCTGCATGAAGGGTGTGCTGGGCTTGCCCTGCTCGATGGTTTCGTAGGTGCGTACTTCGGCCAGGCAGCAGTAGCCCACGCCGCCATTGGCGATCGACGAGCCCCACAGGTTGCCCTGCTTGTTCGACACCGTGCCCGAGCCGACGATGGAGCCGGCGCACAGGCTGCGCGTCTTGGCCACGTGGGCCACGAGCTGGCCGAAGTCGAACGTCATGTCCACGCCGGCATTGGGCTTGCCGAACAGCTCGCCGTTCAGATGCACGAGCAGCGGCAGATGCACCTTGGCGTCCCTCCAGGCCTCGCCCAGCTCATCGGGCGTGACGGCCACGGGGCTGAAGGCGCTGGCCGGCTTGGACTGGAAGAAGCCAAAGCCCTTGGCCAGCTCCGCCGGATCAGGCCGCGCAGCGACACATCGTTGACCAGCATGACCAGGCGGATGGCCTGGCCGCTTCGGCAGGACTGGCGCCCATGGGCACGTCGCCGGTGACCACGGTGACCTCGGCCTCGAAGTCGATGCCCCACTCCGGGCGCGCCACCACATCGCCGCGCGGCGGGATGAAACCGTCGCTGCCACCCTGGTACATCAGCGGGTCGGAATAGAAACTCTCGGGCACTTCGGCATTGCGCGCGCGGCGCACCAGCTCGACGTGGTTGATGTAGGCCGAGCCATCGGCCCACTGCCAGGTGCGCGGCAGCGGCGAGTGGCAGGCGGCCTCGTCGAAAGCCTCGCCCTCGATGGCGCCGCTGCTCAAGGCCTCATAGACCTGGCGCAACTGCGGCTCGACGTTGTGCCAATCGTCCAGCGCGGCAAGCATGGTGCGGGCGATGGCAGGAACGGCACGCTGGCGCGTGAGGTCACGGCTGACGACGACCAGGGTGCCGTCGCGGCCGCCTTGCTGGAGAGTGGCGAGTTTCATGGAAGAGCGTCTTTCTCGAAAAAACTGGTGCCCCTGCAGCGGGCGCTGCAGAGGGTCGGGGGTAATTGGACTGCGGGAGCTCTGCTCAGCTGGGCTTGCCGGTGCCGTCGTGCATCCAGCGGGCGTGCTGCGGGGCTTTCTTGGTGCGATCCCACTCGTCGAGCATCTCCCACTTGACCTTGTCCAGCGCCTGGGCCATCTCGGGCGTGGTGGTGTCGGCGGCCAGCTCCAGCGGTGGCCCGAGGGGTCGCGGAAGTAGATGGACTGGAACAGCGTGTGATCCGTGGGGCCGAGCACTTCCACGCCATCGGCCTCCATGCGCGCCTTGGCGGCCATCATGGCCTCGACCGAATCGACCTTGAGCGCAGGTGCTGCGTCCACGACGGCGTGTTGGCGTCGGACGGCGCAATCATCTCGTCCTTGGTGGGCAGCTCGAAGAAGGCCAGGATGTTGCCGCCGCCCAGATCCAGGAAGATGTGCATGTACGGATCCGGATCCTTGGTCGAGGGCACTTCATCCTCGGCAATGGCCAGGATGAAATCCATGTCGAGGTACTTCTTGTACCACTCGACGGTCTCCTTGGCATTCTTGCAGCGGTAGGCGACATGGTGGACGCCACGAACGATGGACATGATGGTCTCCTTGGGTGTTGTCTGCGGGTCGGGAATTCAGAAATTGCCCCGGGCGATGCGCATGGCCTCGCGCAGCACGCCGATGTCGCCGATGTGGTTGGACAGCAGCAGGATCAGGCGGGCGTTCACCGCCGTGCTCTGCTCGTCCGTCAAGCCCTGGTGGGTCTCGATCAGGGCCTCGTAGAAATCGTCGCCGGGCGTATAGGCCTGGAAATAGCGCTGGCCGCTCTCGTACAGGTTGGCTGGGTGATCAGGGCATGGCATCTCTTTGCATGGCGAAACCTCTTGCTCTCAGGCGGCGGCAGTGGCCGGGACATTGGCAGTGGCACGGGCGACGGCGGCGCGCACCTGCGCGGCATCGAAGTTGCGCCAGCGCGCGGCCACGTGCTGATCCGGGCGCAGCAGGTAGCAGCTGCCCGGCTGCAGGTCGTAGCGCTGGCGGATGGCGTCCTGCGCGTCCAGCAGCGTGGCCAGCGGTGCGGGTGCCGTGCCGCGCTGGGCGACAACGATGGCCTGCACGCCGATGGTGTCGTGCGCCAGCGCGGCGAGCTCCTGCGCCTGGGCGGCGTCCAGCGCGCTGGCGTCGTCCACGTAGTACAGCAGCTGGAACTGTCCGCCCACATGGCCCAGCAGCCAGTCGGTGCGGCCACCGGCCACCGGCGCGTCGTCCATGGGCGCGCCGGGCACCATGTCGCCGGCGAAGGTGTCGGTGTCGGGTGTGTTCAGAGGCGAGTCCACCAGCCACGACGGCACTGACAGCCGGCCCGAGTTGACCAGCGCGCGGGCGAAGGGGTAGTCCTGCGCCAGCTCCAGCACGGCGTTGCGGAAAGCCTTGCTCACAGCGCTCTTGGGCGTGATGAAGTCGGTCGAGCGCGTGGAGTTCTGGATGTTCTCGTCGGCGGCGTAGCAGCGCTCGCTGCTATAGCTGTCCAGCAGCGCCGCCGGCGCCTTGCCGTCGATGACCAGCTTGAGTTTCCAGGCCAAGTTGTCCGTGTCCTGGATGCCGCTGTTGGCGCCACGCGCGCCGAAGGGCGAGACCTGGTGGGCGGCGTCGCCCACGAACAGCACGCGGTTATGGTTGAACTGTCCCATGCGCCGGCACTGGAAGGTATAGACGCTGACCCACTCCAGCTCGAACTCGCGCTCGTCGCCCAGCATGGCCTTGATGCGCGGGATGACGCGCTCGGGTTTTTTCTCGGCTTCGGGGTCGGCGTCCCAGCCAAGCTGGAAGTCGATGCGCCAGACATTGTCGGCCTGCTTGTGCAGCAGCACCGACTGGTTGGGGTGGAAGGGCGGGTCGAACCAGAACCAGCGCTCTGCCGGTAGTCGGCGGCCATGACCACATCGGCGATCAGGAAACGATCCATGAAGATCTTGCCCTCGATGTCCAGGCCCAGCATCTGGCGAACAGGCGAGCGCGCGCCGTCGGCGGCCACCAGCCAGTCGCAGGTCAGGGTGTAGGCGCCGTCGGGTGTCTCCACGCGCAGCGTGGCCTTGTGCTCGTCCTGGCTGACGCCGATAACGTTGTTCTTGAAGCGCAGCTCCAGATTGGGCAACTGGCGCGCGCGCTCGACCAGGTACTGCTCCAGGTAGTACTGCTGCAGGTTGACCATGCCCGGGCGCTGGTGGCCCTCCTGCGGGCGCAGGTTGAAGTTGAACACCTCGCCCTCGCGAAAGAAGGTGCGGCCCACGTTCCAGGACACGCCCTTGTCCACGCAGGGGTTGCCGCAGCCCATGCGGTCGAGCACCTCCAGCGCGCGCTTGGCATAGCACACGCCACGCGAGCCGATGGACACGGTGTCGTCGTTGTCCAGCAGCAGCACGCGCTGGCCCTGCGCCGCCAGGTCGATGGCCATGGACAGGCCGACCGGGCCGGCGCCGATCACGATCACCGGATGGTGGCCGTCGCCCTGCCCTTGCAGCTCCGGCGGGCAGGTGTACTCGAACTTGGGATAGGTGTAGGTACTGAGCATGGCGTCTCCTCCATTTTGGTCAAAACAGGCTGAAACCCTTTACCAGCAAGCGGTAGCAGCTATGATTTTGAATGATCAATCCTGTTGCAGGGCGTGCCACATCTGCTGGTCGCGCTCAGCCGTCCAGATGCGCGGGTCGCGGATACCGCTGGCCTCGTCATGCGCGCGCGTCACGTCGAAAGGCAGGCAGTGCTCGTAGATGAAGACATGGCCAAACTTCGGATCCATGTTCTTGCGCGTGTGCGCCATGGTGGCCTTGAGATCCATGCCCTGGGCCACGGCCTCCTGGGCGCTGGTGTACAGCGTCGAGACGAAATCGCGCGTGTAGGCCAGGCCTTTTTCACGGCATCGGGCGTCAGCAGCGCCGGGCCACGGCCAGGCACCAGTTTGTCGAAGTTCATGGCCGTCAAGTTGTCCAGCGTCTGCGGCCAGTCGGCCAGGTAGGCGTCACCGGTATAGCAGGCGGCGTCGGCCTCGACCAGGTCGCCCGAGAAGCAGATGTTCTGGCTGGGGGATATAGACGATGGCGTCGCCCTTGGTGTGGCCACGGCCGATCTGCTTGATGCGCACCTCCAGCTTGCCCAGCCAGACGGCCATCTCACCCTCGAACGTCATGGTCGGCCAGGTCAGCCGGGCACGCTCTCCACCGCCTGGAACAGGCGCGGAAGCGCCCGATCTCCGAGTCCATGTCCTGCTGGCCGCGCTCGACGATCAGGTCGTAGGTGTCGCGGCTGGCGATGATCTGCTCCAGGCCTTCGTCCGTATAGCCCGACGCGCCCAGCACGCGCACGGCGTGGGTAGTGCGTCAGCACCACGTACTTGATGGGCTTGTCGGTGATCTCGCGTACTTTGGCGATGACACCCTGGGCGGCCACGGGGTGGCCGTGGCGTCGATGATCATGCAGCCGTCGTCGCCGATGATGACGCCGGTGTTGGGTCGCCCTCGGCGGTATAGGCATAGGCGTTGTCGCTGAGTTTTTCCCAGCTGATTTTTTTCTCTTCCAGATCGGCATGGGAGGCAAATTTCTTCTCGCTCACAACGCGGTACTCCTGTAGCAAAGGTAAAAACGACTGATTGGTCGGAATTAAACCGCCTTTGCATTTATCAGGCAAACGCTTTTTAATGATCGATTTATAGAATTACCTTATGAATGTCACCTTGCGCCAGCTCCATGCCTTCGTCGCCGTGGCTGACACCGGCAGCTTCACGCTGGCCGCCGAACGGCTGTTTCTCACGCAGTCGGCGCTCAGCTCGCTGATCAAGGAGCTGGAGGGGCAGCTGGGCCTGCGCCTGTTCGACCGCAGCACGCGGCGCCTGCGCCTGTCCGAGACCGGGCGCGAGCTATACCCGCAGATCGAGAAGATCCTGCACGACCTGGAGGGCGTGATCAGCGAGGTCGGCAACCTCAAGCGCTGGCGCGCGGCAGCGTGCGCGTGGCCGTGCCGCAATTGCTGGCCTGCACGCTGCTGCCCGAGGTCATGGCGGACTTTCACGCGCAGCACCCGAGCGTGCATCTGCGCGTGGTGGACTGCGCCGTGGAAAGCGTCATGCGCGGGTGTTCTCGGGCGAGGTGGACATCGGCCTGGGGCCGGAGCGCCAGACCAATTCCGACATCCAGGCCGAGCAGCTGTTCCGCCTGCCCTTCATGGCGGGCTGCCGCCCGGGCACCCGCTGGCCCGGCGCCGGCGCCTGCTCTGGAGCGACCTGAGCGGCCAGCCCATGATCACGCTGCAGGGCCAGTTCACCGAGCTGCTGGTCAGCGACGTGGGCGAGGCCGCGCGCGACCTGAACAAGGAGGCCTTCACCCAGGTCACCTTCATGACCACGGCGCTGGCCCTGGTGCGCGCCGGCCTGGGTCTGACGCTGTGCATGCCCTATGCGCGCACGCTGGTCGAGCAGTACGGGCTGGTCATGCGGCCCGTCGGCGAGCCGGTGGTCGAGCGCTCTTTCTGGATCTTCACCCGGCGCGCGCGCTCGCTGTCGCCGGCTGCCCAGGGCTTTCTGGAGTTTCTGCAACAGCGCCTGCAAGGCTCCGGGCGGCCCGCCTGAAGCGGCTGCGTTCAGACCTCCAGCCACTCCTTGCGCACGGCTGCGTTGGCGCGCAGCTCCTGCGGCGTGCCGTCGAAGACGATGCTGCCGTGGCCCATGACCAGCGCCCGGTCGGAAATGGTCATGGCAATGGTGAGTTTCTGCTCGATCAGCAGCACCGAGATGCCCTTGGCCTTGAGCGTGGTCAGGTACTCGCCCACCAGCTCGACGATCTTCGGCGCCAGGCCTTCGGTGGGCTCGTCGATGATGATGAGGTCGGGGTCGCCCATGAGCGTGCGGCACAGGGTCAGCATCTGCTGCTCGCCGCCGGACATGACGCCTGCCGGCACGTTGCGCCGCTCGCCCAGGCGCGGGAACATGGCGAACATGTCGTCCTCGCTCCAGCGGCTGCCGCGCCCATTGCCCTTCTGGCCCAGCAGCAGTTTTGATGCACCGTCAGGTTCGGGAAGACATCGCGGCTCTCGGGCACGTAGCCCAGGCCCAGGTGGGCAATCTCGTAGCCTTCTTGCCGGCTAGGTTGGCGCCCTTCCAGTCGATCCGGCCCTGCCAGTCCACCAGGCCCATGATGGCCTTGGCGGCGGTGGAGCGGCCCGAGCCGTTGCGCCCCAGCAGGGCCACGATCTCGCCGGGCCGCACCTCGAAGTTCACGCCATGCAGCACATGGCTCTTGCCGTAGTAGGCGTGCAGGTTCTCGATCTTCAGCATGTCAATGCCCCTCCGCCTGCTGGTCGGCAATCACCGAACCCAGGTAGGCCTCCTGCACGCGCGCATTGGCGCGCACGTTCTCGGGTGTGTCGAAGGCGATGACCTCGCCATAGACCACTACCGCAATCCGGTCGGCCAGGCCGAAGACCACGCCCATGTCGTGCTCCACGGTCAGCAGCGTGCGCCCCTCGGTGACCTCGCGGATCAGGGCGATGAAGCGCGCCGTCTCGGTCGTGCTCATGCCAGCGGTGGGTTCGTCCAGCAAGATGACGCTGGCGCCGCCGGCGATGGTGATGCCGATCTCCAGCGCGCGCTGCTCGGCGTAGGTCAGGTTCATGGCCAGCACGTCGCGCTTGTGGGCCAGGCCGATGCGCACCATGAGTTGCTCGGCCTGCTCGTTGGCATCCCTCAGGCGCGACAGGAAGCGCCAGAAGGCGTAGCGGTAGCCCAGGCTCCACAGCACGCCGCAGCGCAGGTTCTCGAAGACCGACAGGCGCGGAAAGATGTTGGTGATCTGGAAGCTGCGCGACAGCCCCATGCGGTTGATCTCGAAGGGCTGCTTGCCATCGATACGCGCGCCGTGCAGCAGCACCTGGCCGCTGGTGGGCGCAAAGCGACCGCTGATCAAATTGAACAGCGTGGATTTGCCCGCGCCGTTGGGCCGATGATGGCCACGCGCTCACCGGCGCGCACCGCCAGGTCGGCACCCCGGATGATTTCGGTCTTGCCAAAGCTTGCGCAGTTCGCGCAGCTCCAGCGCGTACCCGGTGGATTGTTGACTGGTGCTCATGCCGCCACCCCCGTGCGTTGCAACTGCTGCTCGATGTGCTCCTGGATGGTGCTCCAGCGGCGCACGAAGACGCGCCGGCAGGCCTCCAGCGCCACGCCGCCGACCGCCAGCAGTGCGCCGGCGCCCAGCCAGGTGGCCGTGCTGGCCGCATCCAAGTGCCGGCCCAGGAAATCCAGCTCGCTGCCCATGGCGGCGTTGAGCTGCAGGTGGTAGGTCATCTCGACCATGGCCGCCGCACCCAGCACCGCCACCAGGCCCGAGACGGCCAGCCCAGATAGGGCAGCGCCAGCCGGCGCCACAGGCCAAAGCGCACCACGCGCACGTTCATCATGATCAGGCTGGCGATGCCGCCGGCGCATACATGACCATCAGCAGGAACACCAGGCCCAGGTACAGCAGCCAGGCCTTGGACAGCTCGGACAGCAGCACCGAGGCAAACACCAGCAGCACCGCACCGATGATGGGCCCGAAGAAAAAGCCCGCGCCGCCCAGGAAAGTGAACAGCAGATAGCCGCCCGAGCGGATGGTGCTGACGCTGTCGGCGCCCGTGACGATCTCGAAGTTGATGGCTGCCAGCGCCCCGCCCACGCCAGCGAAGAAGCCGGCGATGATGAAGGCAAACCAGCGCACGCGCTGGGTGTTGTAGCCAATGAACTCGACGCGCTCAGGGTTGTCGCGCACGGCGTTCAGGATGCGCCCCAGCGGCGTGCCGGTGAAGGCATACATCAGCGCCGTGCAAATGAAGCAATACACGGCAATCAGGTAGTACACCTGGATGGCCGGCCCGAAGCTGATGCCCATGAAGCCCTGGCCATAGACGCGGTCGGTGGTGATGCCGCCCTCGCCGCCGAAGAACTCGGGGAACATCAGCGCCATGAGGCCACCAGCTCGCCGATGCCCAGGGTGATCATGGCGAATGTCGTGCCCGATTTGCGCGTGGTCACGAAGCCCAGCAACACGGCAAAGAAGGCGCCGGCCAGGCCGCCGACGATGGGCATCAGCACCAGCGGGATGGGCAGCTCACCCGGCCTGCCATGTTGATGGCATGGATGGCGATGAACGAGCCCAGGCCGGTATAGACGGCGTGGCCGAAGCTGAGCATCCCGCCCTGGCCCAGCAGGATGTTGTAGGACAGGCAGATGATGATCAGGTAGCCGATCTGCGACAGCATGGTCAGCGCCAGGCTGCTGGTGAAGACGTAGGGTGCGGCGATCAGCGCCAGGGCGAACAGCCCCAGGCAGCGATGCGGCCGACATTGCGCGGGGTGGCCTGCGCGGAAGAAACGGTGGATGCAGTCATGGCAGTGGTCTTCTCAATCCTCGCGTGTGCCCAGCAGGCCTCGGGGGCGCACGATCAGCATCAGCACCAGAAACAGATACGGCAGGATGGGCGCAACCTGCGAGACCGTGAGCTTGAGCAGCGGCCAGCCGAAGGTCTGCTCGCCCACCTCTATGCCCATGCCGGCCAGCGCGCCGGCAGCCGACCAGTCCAGCGCCACGGCAAAGGTCTGCACGACGCCGATGATCAGCGAGGCCA